>NZ_LXKA01000110.1 GCF_001645125.1 Paraburkholderia ginsengiterrae
GTCTTGTCTATGCTGGAGGTATTCTTTAGTTTTTTTGTCTTGGGGGCGCTTTTTGTTGTGGTCTTTTGGCCGTGGGCTTTCCTTGTATTCACGGTGGTCTATTAGCGTTGCCCCTGTGCGGGGCGGCACCTACTTTCTTTGCATGCCGCAAAGAAAGTAGGCAAAGAAAGCGGCTTCCCACCGCTAATTCTTAAGCGGGCCCCTTGGCTTGGAAGGGGCAGTGGTGCATCTGGAATCCGTGCGCTCGCACATTCCCCGTCAGTGACTAGGCAGTCATTCTTCCGGCGGCGCTTCGCGCGCCGTCGCGGTAGTTCTTCAACCACCCGCCAGATCCTCCGTTCGTAGTAGTTCTAAGCGGCCAGTTTGTCCCTGCGTCAGAGACACACCGCCTTAAGCAGCAATCCTCCTCAAATCACTTGGTGTTTCCTCAGCCTAATGGTTCGCTGGAGCACGGGCGCGTCGGAACACACGCCCCAATCCACCCATCGTTACGGCGCTTCGCCGAGGCGAAGCCGATGGCCCCCACCGCCCGGCAGTGAAGCCGCCGGTTTTCCCGGCAGACCGTTCCGGCGAGCGCGCAGCGCGAGGCGGGAAGAATGACTGCCTTGTCACCGGGGCGGAGTGCGCGGGAGCACCGATTCCAGATGCACCACTACCCCCTCCAAGCCAGGGGACCCGCTTAAGAATTTGCGGTGTGAAGCGGCTTTCTTTGCCTACTTTCTTTGCCGCGGCAAAGAAAGTAGGTGCCGCCCCGCACAGGGGCAACGCTAATAGACCACCGTGAATTCAAGGAAAGGCCAACACCAACAGAAGACAACCAAACACGCCGAGCAGGCAAAAAACCCCATATCCCCGCCAGTACCCCCCAATTACTTTGACGTCGTCAACTCCGCCGATCATCGACTTTCATCCAGAAACAGAAACCACCTGCATCGAACAGCCGCGAACCCCACCGCCGCGGGCAAAAAACTTAAATCCGCCCATGGTGCAGACCAGGAAATAAACCGCTAATCTCGACGCTTCAAAGCCTCCCAAAGCCCCGCGCAGCGTAAAAAAAGCGTCTATACTGCACGAACGTAAAGGCCATAAAACAGCCACACCGCGCAGCGGTAAAAAGCACCCCTGGAGTACCGTTTGGAAAATTCAGCCGTCCCTGAAGACTGGATCGCCCGCAGCCTGCGGGCCGTCTGGCACCCCTGCACCCAGATGAAACACCACGAACGCCTGCCGCTCGTGCCCGTCGCGCGTGGCCAGGGCGCGTGGCTGTACGACCGTGCCAACCATCGTTATCTGGATGCAATCAGCTCCTGGTGGGTCAACCTGTTCGGTCACGCCAACCCGCGCATCAACGCAGCACTGAAAGATCAGCTCGACACGCTCGAACACGTCATGCTCGCCGGATGTACGCATGAACCGGCCATCGAACTGGCGGAGCGCCTCGGCGCGCTCACCAACAACACGCTCGGCCACGCGTTCTTCGCGTCGGACGGCGCGTCCGCTGTCGAAATCGCGCTGAAGATGAGCTTTCACTCGTGGCGCAACCAGGGTTTCGCCGACAAGCAGGAATTCGTCTGTATAGCCAACAGCTACCACGGCGAAACCATCGGCGCGCTCGGCGTCACAGATGTCGCGCTCTTCAAGGACGCCTACGATCCGCTGATCCGTCACGCGCACGTCGTGGCATCGCCGGATGCACGCCTTGCGCAAGCAGGCGAAACCGACGCCGACGTCGCGCGCCGTGCGCTGGATCACGTCCGCTCGCTATTCGAAGCTCGCGCCGCGAAAATCGCCGCGCTGATCGTCGAGCCGCTCGTGCAGTGCGCGGCCGGCATGGCCATGCACGACGCGTCGTATATCGCCGGATTGCGCGCACTCTGCGATCAGTACGGCGTGCATCTGATCGCCGACGAAATCGCCGTGGGCTGCGGCCGCACCGGCACCTTCTTCGCGTGCGAGCAAGCCGGTATCTGGCCGGACTTCCTGTGCTTGTCGAAGGGCATTAGCGGCGGTTATCTGCCGCTCTCGATCGTGCTGTCGCGTGACGAGATTTTCGCGGCCTTCTATCACGACGACACCGCGCGCGGCTTCCTGCACTCGCATTCCTATACCGGCAATCCGCTCGCCTGCCGCGCGGCGCTCGCCACGCTCGATCTGTTCGCAAGCGACAACGTGCTGGACGTCAACGCGCAAAAGTCCGCGAAACTGAAGGCGGCGCTTGCGCCGCTCGCTGATCATCCGCAAGTGCGCAATCTGCGCCAGTGCGGCACGATCTTCGCGTTCGACGCCGTGATCGACGATGCTCAGCAGACCAAAACGTTCTCGCGCCGCTTCTTCGAGAACGCCTTGCAGCGCGAACTGCTGCTGCGCCCGATCTCGACCACGGTGTATCTGATGCCCCCTTACATTCTCGACGACGAAGAACTCGCACTGCTCGCCTCGCGCACCCGCGACACCTTCGACGCCACGCTCGCGGAGACCCGCTAATGCATCTGCTCGACACACTCGCGGAAGGCCTGAAGGAGATCGACGCGCGCGGCCTGCGCCGCCGCCGCCGCACCGCTGAAACACCGTGCGCCGCGCACATGACGGTCGACGGCCGCGCGATCATCGGCTTCGCCAGCAACGACTATCTCGGCCTCGCCGCACATCCGCAGCTCATCGCTGCGATTGCCGAAGGCGCGCAGCGCTACCGCGCGGGCAGCGGCGGTTCGCATCTGCTCGGTGGCCACTCGCGCGCGCATGACCAGCTCGAAGACGACCTCGCGGCATTCGCCGGCGGATTCGTGGACACGCCGCGCGCGCTCTACTTCAGCACCGGCTACATGGCGAATCTCGCCACGCTCACCGCGCTCGCGGGCCGCGGCACGACGCTCTTCTCCGACGCGCTGAATCACGCCTCGCTGATTGACGGAGCGCGTCTGTCACGCGCCGATGTGCAGATCTACCCGCACTGCGATATGGAAGCGCTGAGCGCGATGCTCGAGGCCTCGGAGGCCGAGGTCAAAGTGATCGTCTCCGATACCGTCTTCAGCATGGACGGCGATATCGCGCCGCTCAAGCGCCTGCTCGAACTCGCGGAACAACACGGCGCGTGGCTGATCGTCGACGACGCGCACGGTTTCGGTGTGCTCGGTCCGCAGGGACGCGGCGCCATCGCGCAGGCCGCGTTGCGTTCGCCAAACCTCATTTCGATCGGCACGCTCGGCAAGGCGGCGGGCGTGTCGGGCGCGTTCGTCGTGGCGCATGAGACCGTGATCGAATGGCTCGTGCAACGCGCGCGTCCCTATATTTTCACCACCGCGTCGGTGCCCGCCGCGGCGCATGCGGTGTCGGCAAGCCTGCGCATTATCGGTGGCGAAGAAGGCGATGCCCGCCGCGCACATCTTCAGCAGCTGATCGAACGCACCCGCACGATGCTGAAGGCCACGCCGTGGATGCCGGTCGATTCGCACACCGCCGTGCAGCCGCTCATCATCGGCTCGAACGAAGAGACGCTGGACATCGCCGCGACGCTAGATCGCGCGGGTCTGTGGGTGCCGGCGATCCGTCCGCCAACCGTGCCTGTCGGCACATCGCGTTTGCGCATTTCGCTTTCGGCGGCGCACTCACAAGCTGATCTGGACCGGCTCGAAGCAGGCTTGCAACAGCTCGGAGCGAAAGCGGCATGAGCGGCACGAGCAACCTGGGGCAAAACGCCCTGTCCCTGTTCGTCACCGGCACCGATACGGAAATCGGCAAGACGTTCGTCTCGTCGGCGCTGTTGCGCGGTTTCGTGCGCGAGGGCCTGCAAGCCGCCGCGATGAAGCCGATCGCCGCCGGCGCATTCGAACTGGACGGCGTGCTGCATAACGAGGACGCGGATCAACTCGATGCCGCCTCCAACGTGCTGCTGCCGCCCGAGATGCGCACGCCGTATCTGCTGAAGGAACCGGCCGCGCCACACATTGCAGCCGCGCTGGAAAACGTCACCTTCGATCTCGGCCACATCATCGACTGCCACGCTCAGGCTGTGACGCGCGCGGAGATTGTCGTCGTGGAAGGCGTGGGTGGCTTTCGCGTGCCGCTGACCGCGACGCAGGACACGGCCGATCTCGCCGTCGCCCTGAAGCTGCCCGTCGTGCTGGTGGTCGGCATGCGGTTAGGCTGCATCAGCCATGCGCTGCTCACCGCCGAAGCCATCGTCGCGCGTGGGCTCACGCTGGCCGGCTGGGTCGCCAATCGCGTCGATCCGGACATGACCTTCCCCGACGAAAACATCGCATCGATCCGCGAGCATCTCGCGCGCGAGTACGACGCGCCCTTGCTCGGCATCGTGCCGTATCTGAGTCCGGCCGCGCCCGAACTCGCGGCGGATCAACTCGACATCAACCGGCTTTTGCAGACGCTGCGCCATGCGCAGCGCTGAATCACCATTACATGCATCCAGGAGGATTGACGACATGACGCAACTGAACATCACCCCGGCATCCGACAATGCCGCCGCCAACAGCAACGCCGCAGCAGGCACGAAACAGGTCGCGCGCTGGCGCGTCGCCGATATCGTCGCGCTGTACGAACTGCCGTTCAACGACCTGATGTTCCGCGCGCAACAGACCCACCGCGAGCATTTCGACGCCAACACCGTGCAATTGTCGACGCTGCTGTCGATCAAGACCGGCGGTTGCGAAGAAGATTGCGCGTACTGTCCGCAGTCGGTACACCACGACACTGGCCTGCAAGCCGACAAGCTGATGCCGGTCGACGAAGTGCTCGCAGCCGCGAAGACCGCCAAGGAAAACGGCGCGACGCGTTTCTGCATGGGTGCCGCGTGGCGCAATCCGAAAGACCGCCATCTCGAGCCGATCAAGGACATGATCCGTGGCGTGAAGGCGATGGGCCTCGAAACCTGCGTGACGCTCGGCATGCTCGAAGCGCATCAGGCGCAAGGCCTCGCCGAAGCGGGCCTCGACTACTACAACCACAACCTCGACACGTCGCCGGAGTTCTACGGCCAGATCATTTCGACGCGCACGTATCAGGACCGTCTCGACACGCTCGAACGCGTGCGCGACGCGGGCATCAACGTCTGCTGCGGCGGCATCGTTGGCCTGGGTGAATCGCGCCGCGAACGCGCCGGCCTGATCGCGCAACTGGCGAACATGGACCCGTATCCGGAATCGGTGCCCATCAACAATCTGGTGCAGGTTGAAGGCACGCCGCTGACCGGCACCGAAGCAATCGATCCGTTCGAATTCGTGCGCACCATTGCGGTTGCGCGCATCACCATGCCGCGCGCAATGGTGCGTCTGTCGGCCGGCCGCGAGCAGATGAACGAAGCGCTGCAGGCCATGTGCTTCCTCGCCGGCGCAAATTCGATTTTCTACGGCGATCAATTGCTGACCACGAGCAACCCGCAAGCGGAAGCGGACCGCAAGCTGCTGGAGCGCCTCGGCATTCGCGCCGAAGCCGCACAGCAGATGCCGCTCGATCAAAGCGGCTGCGAGCACGGCTGCGATAAACACGCCGCGCCGAATTGAAGCGGGCTGGACCGGGCTCAGTTGAGCTGGGTTACGTTGAAGCAGCGCGCGCGATAAGCCGCGTGCAATGAAAAGGGCGCCTCGTTTCTCCGAGGCGCCCTTTTCAGCTTCAGGAACCGGTCCTTCTTATCGTGCCGGAGACCCGCGCGTTCGCCACTTCACACCAGCGCATGCTGCGCGGCCTCGAACGACTCCTCACGAAAGCGCAGCGGCGCCGCGCAATGCGCCAGCGTGTCGATGAAATACTTCGCGCGCGGCCACGGACCGAAGCCGGCTGCGGTATTGATATGCCCCGCGTCGCCGAGATTGACGAACGCGCTGCCGAAACGCTGGGCGAGATCGCGCGAACCGGCGAGCGGCATCCACGGATCGGTTTCGCTGCCGATCAGGATCGACGGCACGCCGAGACGCCGGGCGTCGAACGGTCCCGCGAACGCGAACTTCTGCGGGCTGGCGGGCGCGACGAACAGCACGCCGACCACGTCGCTTGCGTATGAGGCCTGCTGCAAGGCATGCGCGGTCGCGAGGCAGCCGAAACTATGCGCCGCCAGCACGAACGGCCCACGCTCGCGTGCGAGCAGATCGCGCAGCGACTTCGCCCATAGCGCGAGGTCTGGCGCGTCCCAGTCGGCCTGCTCGACGCGCAGCGAGCGCGCGAACTGCCGCTCCAGCCATGTCTGCCAGTGCGCGCCTTCGCTGCCGTGCAGACCGGGCACGGTGACGAGCCGCGGCGGCCATGTCGATTTGGTGCATGAAAGCATGTCTGCCCCTCGCTGCGGGAATTCGGGTACTGATTGTCGCGCCGGGCGCCGCGTGGGCGAACCAAGATTTAGTGCTTTGGTTATGGGGCAAATGCGGGGGCAAATGCGCGGACGAGCGCGCCGCCACCGCAGCCCGCCCGTGTGGGCCGCAACCTCACCAAACCGCACGTCCGTGCGCAAATGCGCGCGATGCGCGTCGAAAAAGTAGAATGAAGCCTATCCATAAAAGGAGGAGGCCTCATGCCGCCAGCGTCGTCCGCCGCGCCGCAGCCGTCGCAGCCGACATACGGGGGCTTCGCACGGGTTTTCCTTCTTACTCGACCCAGTCTCGCAGGCACCACCTGGACCGTATGAAAATCCTCTTTTACATGCCGCACTCCGACGCCGCCGCGTGGCTGGACGACTTCGCTCGCGCGCTTCCGGAGGCCGAGTTGCGCGAATGGCGGCCGGGCGACACGGCGCCCGCCGACTTCGCGGTCGTGTGGCGTCCGCCGCGTGAGATGCTGGCCGGGCGCGACGATCTGCGCGCAATCTTCAATCTCGGCGCAGGCGTCGACGCGATTCTCGCGCTCGAACACGAGCATCCCGGCACTTTGCCGCGCAACGCGCCGTTGATCCGGCTGGAAGACACCGGCATGGCGCCGCAAATGGCCGAGTACGTGGCGCACGCGGTGCTGCGCTACCTGCGTCGCTTCGACGAGTATCAAACACTGCAGAACGAACGCCGCTGGGAAGTGCTCGAGCCGCATCCGCGTGAGACGTTCACGGTGGGGGTACTGGGACTCGGCGTGCTCGGCGCGCATGTCGCGCAGACGGTCGCGGCGCTCGGCGTGCCGGTGCGCGGCTACAGTCGCGGCGCACGGCAAATCGACGGCATTGCGACGTTCGCCGGCGAGGCTCAGTTCGACGCGTTTCTCGACGGCGTGAAAGTGCTGGTGAATCTGCTGCCGCACACGCCGGACACGGTCGACGTGCTGAACACGCGCACTTTCGCGAAGCTCGCGCGCGGCGCCTATCTGATCAACGTCGCGCGTGGTGGGCATCTGGTTGAAACGGATCTGCTCGACGCGCTCGCAAGCGGTCAGCTCACCGCCGCCACGCTCGACGTGTTTCGCAATGAACCGTTACCACAGGACCATCCGTTCTGGCGTGAACCGCGCATCACGATCACGCCGCACATCTCCGCGCTTACGTTGCGCGAAGAAAGCGTCGACCAGGTCGCACTAAAAATCGGCGCGCTCGCGCGCGGCGAGAGCGTCAGCGGCGTGGTGAGCCGCGAGCGCGGATATTGAACAACATTGTTGGAGACACATCATGGCCTTGCCCCAGCAGGTAAAAATCGTCGAAGTTGGTCCGCGTGACGGATTGCAGAACGAAAAAGACTTCGTTCCAACCGCCACCAAGATCGAGTTGATCAACCGCCTGTCGGCGGCGGGATTCCGCAACGTCGAGGCGGCCTCGTTCGTGTCGCCGAAATGGGTGCCGCAAATGGCCGACGGCGCCGACGTGATGGCCGGCATCGAGCGCCGTGCGGGCACGATCTATTCGGTGCTGACGCCGAATCTGCGCGGCTTCGAAGGCGCGCTCGCCGCGCGTGCCGACGAGATCGTGATTTTCGGCGCCGCCAGCGAAGCGTTTTCGCAGAAGAACATCAACTGCAGCATCGCGGAAAGCATCGACCGGTTCGTGCCTGTCGCGCAGGCGGCCAAGGAGCACGGCCTGCGGATTCGCGGCAGCGTGTCGTGCGCGCTGGGCTGTCCGTACCAGGGCGAGGTGCCGGTGGCGTCGGTCGTGGATGTCGTCGAGCGCTTCGCGGCGCTTGGCTGCGACGAGATCGATATCGCCGATACGATCGGCGTCGGCACGCCGAAGCGCACGCGCGAAGTGTATGAGGCGGTCACCAAGGTGTTTCCGCGCGAACGTCTGTCGGGCCACTTCCACGACACTTACGGCCAGGCGCTCGCGAACATCTATGCGGCGTTGCAGGAAGGCATCGAGATTTATCACGCGTCGGTGGCGGGGCTCGGCGGCTGTCCGTATGCGAAGGGTGCGACCGGCAACGTCGCGACCGAAGACGTCCTGTACCTGATGAACGGCCTTGGCATCGAAACGGGCGTCGATCTCGCGCAAGTGGTGGCAATCGGCGATTTCATCTCGACCTCGATCGGCCGGCCCAATGTCTCGCGCGCGGGCAAGGCGCTGCTCGCCAAGGCGCGCAGCGAAGCGGCCAACTGCGTCTGAGGCCCGGCCAACGAGCTCGCCCAACATTCACGCCATTCCATCATCAGGATCTGAATCGATGACAGACCACGCTTCTCTCGAATCCGACGATCTCACCGCGCTGCCCGACTCGGCGCGCCGCGTCGCGCTGCTGTTGCGCGAACGCGGGCATGCCGGCCACGTCGTGATGCTGCCGGAAACCGGCAAGACTTCAGCCGCAGCCGCCGCCGGGCTCGGCTGCTCGGTCGCGCAGATCGCCAAGTCGATTCTGTTTCGCCGCCGTGAAGACGACGCCCCGGTGCTGGTGGTCGCCAGCGGCGCGAATCGCGTCGACGAACACAAGGTCGCCGCGCAAGTCGGCGCCATCGGCCGCGCGGACGCGAAGTTCGTCCGCGAGAAAACCGGCTATGCGATTGGCGGCGTCTGCCCGATCGGTCACGCCACCACGCCCGTCACGCTGATCGACGCCGATCTGCTCGAACTGGACAGCCTGTGGGCGGCGGCGGGCCATCCGCACGCCGTATTCAATCTGACGGCGCAGGAGCTGGTTGCGCTGACGGGCGCGCCAGTGGTCGACGTGGCGTTGCGCGAGACCGCGTGACGCCATGACAGCAGGCATCGACCGCGAAGACGACGGCTCCGTGCCGTCGCCTTGCATCAGCGTGTGCAGGATGGACGCATCGACCGGCTGGTGTGAAGGGTGCCTGCGCACCATCGACGAAATCGCCGGCTGGTCGTTGTTCGACGACGACGCCAAACGCGCGGTCTGGGACGCGATCGAGGTGCGCCACGCACAGTTCATGGCGAACCTGCCGAAGGTCCAGCGATGAAGCCCGCGCCGCGCATCGTCACGATTGGAGAAACATTCAGCGCGACGCTGACGTTATCGGCCGAGTCGGTGAAATCGTTCGCCTCGCTCGTCAACGATCACAACCCGCTGCATCACGACGAAGCGTATGCCGCGCAAAGCCGCTTCGGCGGCCTGATCGCGTCGGGCACACAGCCGACCGCGCATTTCATGGCGTTGCTGGCGACGCATTTCTCGACCTACGCGCAGCCGCTCGGACTCGAATTCGATATCAAGCTGAAGAAAGCCGTCCACGCGAACGACACGCTCACCGTCAACTGGCGCGTCAAGGATGCGTTCTGGAAGTCGAGCCTGAATGGCGACCTGACGCATCTCGAGGGCACGGTCGTGAATCAGCGCGGCGACACCATGCTGACCGGCACGTCGACCATTCTCGTGATGCCGAAACCCGAGGCCTCCTCGAACACGGACGCCCTACCCCAACCAACATGATCACACTGCCGGAATCGATTCGGGTTTTCGAACGTGGCTGGCTGTCGTCGAACAACGTGCTGCTGGTGGACGACACTTGCACCGCGCTCGTCGATACCGGCTATGCGACGCACGCGCCACAAACCGTCGCGCTGGTGCGGCAGGCGCTCGGCGCGCGGCCGCTCGATCTGATCGTCAACACCCATCTGCATTCGGACCACTGCGGCGGCAATGCATTGCTGCAGGCGACCTGGCCGTGCCGCACAGTCATTCCCGACTCCGAAGCCGACGCCGTACGCGACTGGGACGAGGCACGCCTCACGTTTCGCGCCACCGGCCAGACCTGCGAGCGTTTCACCTTCACCGGAACGATTGCGCCGGGCGCGCGGCTGCGGCTTGGCGCGCTCGACTGGCAAGTGCTCGGCGCGCCGGGCCACGATCCTCATTCGCTGATCCTGTACTGCGCGGACGAGCGCATCCTCATTAGCGCGGACGCGTTGTGGGAAAACGGCTTCGGCGTGATTTTTCCCGAGCTGGAAGGCGAAAGCGGATTTGCGGAGGAACAGGCGGTGCTCGAAACGATTGCGAAGCTCGACGTGCGCCTCGTGATCCCCGGCCATGGCGCACCCTTCACTCATGTCGAACAGGCGCTTGAACGCGCGTTTTCGCGTGTCGCATGGTTGCGTGCCGATCCCACGCGCAACGCGAGAAATGCGTTGAAGGTGCTGATCGTGTTCAAGCTGCTCGAGGTCCGCGTAATGGGTTTCGACACCTTATTGCAGATGCTCGACGACGCCGCGGCAATGCGCGCCGCGGCATCCATGCTCAAACCGCGCGCGGAATGGCACGCGCTGGTGAAAGACATTGTCGGAGAATTGGCCGCGAAGAATGGGCCGCTCGAAGTGGATGGCGAGCGTATCGTCGCGCGCAAGGCGTAAGGCGCCGCGGAGGCCGGTGTGAGTCACGTTTTCCGTCGCCACAAAAAGAAAACCGCTCGCCCCTTAAAGGCGAGCGGCGGAAATTCTGTAGGACGTGATCAGCGTCAGGGTGAATGATACGCGCGCCGGTTTTTTGGCCGCATCGGTAATTTCCCTACAGAAGTTTGACGTTTGCTTTCAAAGCCGCATACAGCTCATGCTACGAAGGCCCGTAGCCGTGCATCTTTCGAATCATTACTCCGCTCATATGAGCAATTCAGGCAGCCCATTGCTCTGGAATCCGTAGCATTGCCGCCTGCCGTCTCGTCCAAGCACGAGACGTGTCAGGTCGATGACAGGCGCTTCTGCGGCACGATTCGCCAGCCGAGATTGACACCGGCCGCCGCCAACAGAATCAGCACCGCGCCGAGCACCTGAATCCACGCGAGCGTCTGCCCGAACGCCACCCGGTCGACGATGATCGCCACCACCGGATAGATGAACGAAAGCGCGCCCGTCATCGAAGTAGGCAGCTTCTGGATGGCGCCGTACAGCAGCACGTACATGAGACCGGTGTTGACGACGCCGAGCACCACCAGTTCCAGCCACTGCACGCCGCTCGTGGGCAACGCGTCGAAACGCACGAACGGTGCGAGCATCACCACGCCGAGCGACACCTGAATCAGCGCGATCAGATGCGGCGGCGTGCCCTTGAGCCGCTTCGTAATGATCGACGACACCGCATACATCGCTGCCGCGCCCACGGCATACGCGACGCCGACGAGATATTGCCCCGGCACCGCCAGCACCGCCGGCTCGACCTTCACGACGAACACGAGGCCGATGAACGCGACCACGAGCCAGGCCACCGTCGACGCGGTGATGCGCTCGCGAAACACCAGCGCGCCGAGCCCCACCAGCATGAAAGGCTGCGTGTTGTAGACGGCCGTGGCCATCGAGATCGACGCGCGCGAATACGCCGCGAACAGCAAGACCCAATTGACCACGATTGCCGCGCCGCCGAGCAAGGCGAGGCCGAGCATCTTCCACGAGAAGAGCTTGCGCCGGAACAGGCCCAGCACGGCGCATACGAGCGCCAGCGTCGCGCCGCCGAAAATGCAGCGGAAGAACACGACATTGAACGGGCTTTGCTGCGACGACACCACCAGCCAGCCGATGGTGCCGGACATCAGCATCGCCATGCTCATTTCCGCGGCGCCGCGGCGAATTTCATTTGAAGCCATGATTCGAACCTCGAATTGATTCCTTCATGACGAGCAGTGTAATTAATCCGCTCGCCCGAATACATGGTTAAACTTAAGCGTTCTTGCCGTTTCACCTAACAATCGAAGGGCATTATGTCCAAACGCCTTCCCCCTTTAGTCCAGGTTCCCCTCGACGAAACCGACCGCGCGCTGCTCGCCGCACTTGCGGAAGATGCCCGCCAGCCGGTCAGCGAACTGGCGCGCCGCGTCGGTCTGTCCGCGCCGAGCACGGCGGAGCGCATCCGCCGGCTCGAAGCGCAAGGCGTGATCGAGCGCTTCACGGTGCAGATCGATCCGCGCGCGCTCGGCTACACGCTGCAGGCGATCGTGCGCGTCAAGCCGCTACCCGGTCAGTTACATCTGGTGGAAGAGGTGATCCGGCGGATTCCGGAATTTGTCGAATGCGACAAGGTGACAGGCGACGATTGCTTTGTCTGCCGCCTGTACCTGCATTCCATTGAACAGCTCGACGAGATTCTGTCGAAAGTCACCGAGCGCGCGGAGACCAGCACCGCCATCATCAAGTCGACGCCGGTCGCGCGCCGCCTGCCGCCGCTCGCTTGAACGAGGTGCGGCCGCCGCGCTCGGGCCTCGGTAACACCCGGCGGCTTACTGCTCGACCGCCTCGAAGAAAGACAGCATTTCGGCAACGAGCTCGTCCGATGCTTCTTCGGGTATGTAGTGCCCGCACGAGAGCGGCCGGCCGCTGACGTCGCGCGCCACGTGACGCCATTCCTCCAGCGCGTCGAAGCACTTCTCGATCACACCCTTGTCGCCCCACAGCACGCGTAGCGGACAACCGATCTTGTGGCCGCGCTCGATGTCGGCGCGGTCGTGCTCCAGGTCGATGCTCGCCGACGCGCGGTAGTCCTCGCACATCGCGTGTACTGCCCCCGGCTGCGCGAGCGCCGAACGGTACGCAGCGAGCGAGGCGGGATCGAACGGCGCGAGACCCGAATGACGGCCGCCCATCACCGCATCGACATACGCGGCCGGGTTCGCGCCGATCAGCGTCTCAGGCAGCGGATCCGGCTGGATCAGGAAGAACCAGTGGAAGTAGGCCGTCGCGAAGGTGCGGTCGGTGGACTCGTACATCGCCAGCGTCGGCGCGATGTCGAGCAGCATCAAACGTTCGACGGCGTCGGCATGGTCGAGCGCCATGCGATGCGCCACGCGCGCGCCGCGATCATGCGCGCAGACGAGAAATCGTTCGAAGCCGAAATGGCGCATCACGGCGACCTGATCGGCCGCCATCACGCGTTTCGAATACGGCGTGTGCTTGTCGTCGCTCGGCGGTTTGCCCGATGCGCCGTAACCGCGCAGGTCGGTGGCGATGACAGTGAAGTGTTCGGCCAGCTGCGCGGCGCAGTTTTGCCAGATCAGATGCGACTGGGGGTGGCCGTGCAGCAGCAGGAGAGGCGGCCCTGCCCCACCCTTCACTCCAAAAATATCGACATCGCCCACAGCGACGCGAAAAGGCGTGAAATTGTCGAAGGCCATAGCGTCTCTCGTGTCATTTGGAATCCCTGCATTGTAGAAGCGCAAGGTGTCTAAACCAGGTGGGATAGCCCACGCAAACATAGAACCTGAACACTCCTTCCAACTGTTAAAAACCACCTGCCCGGCGCGAATGCCATACTTCGCCTATAATCGAACGACCGTGCTTAAATTTTCGGACGGCTGTGGCAGGAAGAGCAGTGCAAGCCGCATTGCAAACCCGTATTGCAGACCCGCTTTGCAGACCATATGCCGCTAAACTCGTTTATCGCCGGTCGCGCATCGACGCACCGGCCCGCTTAAATCAGGAGACTCGCACTATGGCATTGCCCGCCGTCCTGCAAAAACTCGCGCTGCCCGTCGTCGCCTCGCCGATGTTCATCGTCAGCTATCCCGAGCTGGTGCTGGCCCAATGCAAGGCCGGGATCGTCGGTTCGTTCCCCGCGCTGAACGCACGCCCCGCCGAATTGTTAGACGAATGGCTCACGCAGATTCAGGCGCAGCTCGCCGAGCACAAGGCGGCCAATCCCGACGCCATCATTGGGCCGATCGCGGTCAATCAGATCGTTCATCAGTCGAATGTGCGCCTCGAACACGACGTGCGCGTGTGCGTCGAACACAAGGTGCCGATTTTCATCACGAGCCTGCGGGCGCCGGCGCGCGAAATTGTCGACGCCGTGCATAGCTACGGCGGCATCGTGCTGCATGACGTCATCAATCTGCGCCATGCGCAGAAGGCGCTCGAAGCGGGCGTCGACGGGTTGATCCTGGTGGCCTCCGGTGCGGGCGGCCATGCGGGCACGACTTCGCCGTTCGCGCTGGTCGGCGAAGTGCGGCGCATGTTCGACGGCCCGATCGTGCTGTCGGGCTCCATCGCGAACGGCGGCTCGATTCTCGCGGCTCAGGCCATGGGCGCGGACCTGGCCTACATGGGCACGCGCTTCATCGCGACCAAGGAAGCGCACGCGGTCGACAGCTACAAGCAGGCCATCGTCAACTCCACGGCCTCCGACATCATCTACACGAACCTGTTCACCGGCGTGCACGGCAACTACATCCGCGAAAGCATCCTGAACGCGGGGCTGGACCCGGACGCACTGCCGGAATCGGACAAGACCAAGATGAACTTCGGCAGCGACAAGGCGAAGGCGTGGAAAGACATCTGGGGCGCGGGCCAGGGCGTCGGCCTGATGGACGACGTGCCGAGCGTGGGCGAGCTGGTGCAGCGTTTGTCGAAGGAATATAACGACGCAAAAGCGCGGCTGGGGATTGCGCGCTGAAACTTGCGCCGGGGTGTCGCGTCGGTGCGTCTCGCGTCAGCTGAACCCCCACGAGTGAAGCACTTTCGCCGCGGCCGTGGTTTCTGACTGCGGCGCGGCGCTTAACGTGCACGGCTCACATATTGCGGCGGTACTGCCCGCCCACTTCAAACAACGCGTGCGTGATCTGCCCGAGCGAGCAGACACGCACGACGTCCATCAGCGCCGCAAACACGTTGTCATCGTCGATCACCGCGCGCTTCAGGCGTTCGAGCGCCGCCGGCGCCGCTTCGCGATGCCGCGCCTGAAACGCATGCAGGCGGGTCAGCTGGCTCTGTTTTTCGTCCTCGGTGGAGCGGGCTAGCGCGATCGGCGGCGGCGCTTCATGCGGATGCGCGCTCAAAAACGTATTCACGCCGACAATCGGATACGAGCCGTCATGCTTGCGATGCTCGTACAGCATCGATTCGTCCTGAATGCGCCCGCGCTGATAGCCGGTTTCCATGGCGCCGAGCACGCCGCCGCGCTCGGTCAGCCGGTCGAATTCAGCCAGCACCGCCTCTTCCACCAGATCGGTCAGCTCCTCGATCACGAAGCTGCCCTGATTCGGGTTCTGATTCTTCGCCAGCCCCCATTCGCGGTTGATGATCAGCTGGATCGCCACCGCGCGGCGCACCGATTCCTCGGTGGGCGTGGTGATCGCTTCGTCGAAGGCATTCGTGTGGAGCGAATTGCAGTTGTCGTAGATCGCGATGAGCGCCTGCAACGTGGTGCGGATATCGTTGAAGTCGATCTCCTGCGCGTGGAGGCTGCGCCCCGACGTCTGCACGTGATACTTGAGCTTCTGGCTGCGCTCGTTCGCGCCATAGCGTTCGCGCATGGCGACGGCCCAGATGCGCCGCGCGACACGGCCGAGCACCGTGTACTCCGGGTCCATGCCGTTCGAAAAGAAAAACGACAGGTTTGGCGCGAAGTCGTCGATCGACATGCCGCGCGCCAGATAGGCCTCGACGTAGGTGAAACCGTTCGCGAGCGTATAGGCGAGCTGCGAGATCGGATTCGCGCCGGCTTCAGCGATGTGATAGCCGGAGATGGACACTGAATAGAAATTGCGCACCCCGTGCTCGACGAAATACGCCTGAATGTCGCCCATGACTTTCAGGCTGAACTCGGTCGAGAAAATGCACGTGTTCTGCCCCTGATCTTCTTTCAGGATGTCGGCCTGCACCGTGCCGCGCACGTTTTCCAGCGCCGTGCGGCGCGTCGCGGCGAGTTCGTCGTCCGTGAGCGGGCGGCCTTGCTGCTGCGTCATGCGCGCGATCTGCTGATCGATCGCGACGTTGAAGAACATGGCGAGAATGGTCGGCGCGGGGCCGTTGATCGTCATCGAGACCGACGTTTCCGGCGCGCACAGATCAAAGCCGTCGTAGAGCGCCTTCATGTCGTCGAGGGTCGCGACGGACACGCCCGAATTGCCCACCTTGCCGTAGATATCCGGCCGCTCGTGCGGCTCCTCGCCGTAGAGCGTGACCGAGTCGAAGGCTGTCGACAGACGCTTGGCCGGCATGCCCTCGGAGAGCAATTTGAAGCGGCGATTGGTGCGTTGCGGATCGCCCTCGCCCGCGAACATTCGCGTCGGGTCTTCGTTTTCGCGGCGGAACGGGAACACGCCGGCGGTAAAGGGAAAATAGCCGGGCAGATTATCGAGCATCAGCCAGCGCAGTATTTCACCGTGATCGACGAACTTCGGCAGCGAGACTTTGCGGACCTCTGAACCGGAAAGCGTTGTGACGGTGAGCGCGGTGCGGATTTCGCGGTCGCGGATGCGCACGATGTGTTCGGCGCCTGCGTACGCGGCGACGGTTTGCGGCCAGGCGTCGAGGAGATGGCGTTCGCGTTCGCCGAGCAAGGCGGTGCGTTGCTCGATTAGCGTGTCGAGTTGCGGGAGCGCGTGATCGGATGAGCCGGTGGACGTGGTTGAGGATGCGGACGTGGCTGAAGCTGTGCGCGTGGCAGACCCGGCGGCTGCCGAGCTGGCACCTGAGCTGGCGGAGGCGCCTGCACTCGCGCCCACCCTCGCCTCCGCCAGCATGCGGCGCGCTTCAATTAGCTGCCAACGCTCGCGTGCCACGCGCGCCTGCGCATCGGCTCGCTCACGGTAAGCGTGGACCGTCTGCGTAATGTCCGACAGATAGCGCACGCGCGCCGGCGGCACGATGGCGTGGCGGTCACTCGAGCAGCGCAGTGCTTCGGGCGCGGTGAGGCGTCCATGGCCCGCGCGCAGGCCGTGCTTGCCGAGCGCCGCGGCGACGTGCCGGTACAGTGCGGTCACCCCATCGTCGTTGAAACGGGATGCGATCGTGCCGAACACCGGCATCGTCTCGGGAGCCTTCCCGAACTCGCCGCGATTGCGCTGCACCTGCTTGGCGACATCGCGCAGCGCGTCCGGCGCGCCCTGGCGGTCGAACTTGTTGATCGCCACGAAGTCGGCGAAGTCGAGCATGTCGATCTTCTCCAACTGGCTGGCCGCGCCGAACTCCGGCGTCATCACATACAGCGATTCGTCGACGAACGGCACGATCGCCGCATCGCCCTGACCGATACCGGACGTTTCGACGACGATCAAATCGAAGCCCGCCGCCTTGCACAGCATCAGCGCGTCGGGCAACGCGTCGGAGATTTCACTCGACGCTTCGCGTGTGGCCATCGAGCGCAGATACACGCGCGGGCCGCCGCCCCAATCGCCGATCGCGTTCATGCGGATGCGGTCACCCAGCAGCGCGCCGCCGGACTTGCGGCGCGACGGGTCGATGGCGAGCACGGCGATGGCAAGGGTGTCGCCGTAGTCGAGCCGGAAGCGGCGGATCAGTTCGTCGGTGAGCGACGATTTGCCGGCGCCGCCGGTGCCTGTAATGCCGAGTATGGGCGTCCGCGCCACTTGCGCGAGGGCTGACAGCTTGTCCCGTCCGGCGGGGTCGATGCCGCCCGCTTCGAACGCGCTGATGAGTTGCGCGAGCCGGCGGAAGGTGAAGGACGCGGCGTCCGTGGTGCTGGCCGCGCTGTTGCCCACCTCGTTGGCCACCTCATTGGCCGCGTCGTTCGCTGCATCGTGATGCGAATCGAAACGCGGCAGCCGCCGCTCCGCAAATTCCGCGATCCACTCGCCAATCGGACTCGCTCCGGTGGCCGTGGCCGCGCGCGCGCCCTCGGCGCAGCGCGCGATCATGTCGTCGATCATGCCTTGCAGACCGAGCCGCTGGCCGTCCTGCGGCGAATAGATCCTCTCGACTCCATAGCGCTCGAGCTCGGCGATTTCCTCCGGGACGATCACCCCGCCACCGCCGCCGAATACCTTGATGCGCTCACCGCCGCGCGCACGCAGCAGATCGATCAGGTAGCGGAAATATTCGTTGTGCCCACCCTGGTAGCTCGACACGGCGACGCCGTCGGCGTCTTCCTGCAGCGCGGCGCTGGCGACTTCGGCGACGGAACGGTTGTGGCCGAGGTGAATCACCTCGACGCCGCTCGCCTGGAGAATGCGCCGCATGATGTTGATGGACGCATCGTGGCCGTCGAACAAGGCGGCCGCGGTGACAAAGCGCAGACGCCGGCCCGCGGGCAGCTTGTGGCTGCCGGCGCGCTGCGGCGTGGACAGATCGGTCATGTCTCCCCCAGATCGTTACGCGTATGGGTGCTGCCAACCAGTATAGCGAAACGGGTCGCGGCGCCGGGGCGCCCTTGTACCGCCACCCTGCCGCCGCCCTGCCGCGCGCTTCAGCCGACGTCGGCGCATCCCCGCGCGCCTACCGCACCGCCAGCGCCTTGATCTGTTCGAGCGACGGCCACAGCGATTCGTTCGCGAACCGGTCGGCCAGGAAGTCGACAAACGAGCGCACCTTGGCCGACAGATGCCGCCGGCTCGCGTAGACCACATGAATGGGCAGCTCGCGCGGCGGCAGGTCATCCACCAGCAGCGGCACGAGGCGCCCCTGCGCCAGATCCTCGCCGATCACCTCGGTGCCGAGCATCGCGATCCCCGCGCCCTGCAGCACGATGACGCGCAGCGCCTCCAGCTGGTTGACGATCAGATTGCCCGTCAGACGCACGCGCGGCGAGGCATCGCCGGGCGCAGGCGCGATTTCGAGCGGCGACACCCCGGCGTATTGAAGATAATTGTGACGCGCCAGATCGGCGACGCTCTTCGGCGTGCCGTGCCGCTTCAGATAGCCCGGCGAGGCGCACAGCACGAGATGCGCGGTCGCGATCTGCCGCGCGATCAGCGAAGACGACTTCAAGCCGCTCGGCGACGCCCGGATCGCGACATCGAAGCCCTCGTCGATCAACTCGACCACGCGGTCGCCCAGCGTCATGTCGACCGTGACCTGCGGATGTTGCGCGGCGTAGTCCGCCACTGCCGCCATCACGTGGCTCAGGCCGAACGCCGAGAGCGACGACACCCGCAGTCGCCCCTGCGGCACCACGCTCGCGGCGCCAACCACCTGCTCTGCTTCTTCGAGTTCGGACAGCACCTGGCTCAAGCGCTCGTAGTATTCGCGGCCCGCCTCTGTCGGCGCGACCCGCCGCGTCGTGCGGTTCAGCAGGCGTGCGCCGAGTTGCTGTTCGAGATGCATCACGTGCTTGCTCGCCATGGCCGCCGACATCTCCATCCGTTCAGCCGCGCCGACGAAGCTCCCCACTTCGACCACGTGGCGGAACACTTTCATGCTGATGAGGGTATCCATCCCAATCGCTCGCCTCAGGAATCAATCGGCGTAATTTTGCCCGCTTTATCAAAGACGGGTAAGCAAAAGAGCCTGTTGCGGCGGCCCAGAAGCGGCAAAGCCCGCCTTCCGGAGAAGGCGGGCTTTGTCGTGTTGCGGTTCGGCAGCGAGGCGGCGGCCTGCAGGCAGGCGCCGCCCGGCCACGCGCGGATGCTTAGAACTTCGCGCGCAGGCCGACGCCGTAGGTGTTGCCGCTCGACTGGTTGGTGATGTGGTCGTACATATACGCCGCGTAGATGTCCGTGCGCTTGGACAGCGGGTAGTCGTAGCCGATCGCCGCCGTCTGACGGGTCTGGTCGAAGCCGCCGCCATCGCGCGAGTACGCGTACGAGGCCATCACCGTGCCCGGGCCGACCGGCACCTGCACGCCGCCTTGCCCCGTGTTCACGTGCCAGCTCGTCATCTGCTGGTCGTTGTAGGTGTACATGTACTGGCCGAAGAACTTCACGAACTTCAGGTCATACGTCGCGCCGACCTGCGCCACGCTCTGGCTCTTCAGGCCGGGAACGCCCGAGGTGCTGAAGCTGCCCAAGTCGTCCGGCACGTTGTTGAAGTTCACGTACTGGTACACAGCGGTTGCCGCGAACGGACCGTTGAAGTACAGCACCTGACCGCTCCACTTCTTCGCGCCGTTCTCACCCGCCTTGTTGCCGAACGAGTACATCGCCGTCGCGGACAGGCCGTTGAAGTTCGGCGAAGAGTACGACACCGAATTGTTCCAGCCCGAGTCGCCGGTCACGCCCTGATCGGTCGAATACGTCGGGAACGTGCCGAGGCCGAGGTACACGTGAGCGACGATCGGCGAGAACACATACGAGTCGATGAACGGGTTGAACAGAATCGTCGACACGAACAGCGGCGTGGTCAGACGTCCAGCCGTGATCGTGCCGTACGGCGATTCGATGCCGACATACGCGTTACGCGAAAACGTCGTGTCGCCAGTGAAGCGGCCAAACTGACCGTTCTGCGCGAGGAAGAAGCCTTCAATCGTGAAGATCGCCTTGTAGCCGTTGCCCAGGTCCTCCGCCCCCTTGAAACCCCAGTACGAGGTCGACATGCCGCCGCCCGACACTTGCGCGGCGCTCTTGCCATCCGGGAATTTCTGCGAGCCGACCCATTCGTCGACCTGACCGTAGAGTTGAACGCTCGATTGCGCAAAAGCAGACGATGCACTGGCCAGCAGGGCGGCACACGCGGTTGCCTTGAGGGTGGTCTTCAGCGCACCGCTGATGCTTGTTTTCATGGGTTCTCCTGTCTTTGTCAAAAGGGGTGTGGCTGTGCGAAAGGGGGCGCTCGCGCGAACCATTGTTGTTGTCCGTCCGGTCATCGAGCCAATCTGGGCGGGACCATCTTTGCGGACCATTTTTATGGACAAAAATATCGTGGGTTATTGCCGGTATATCGGTCTGGTTAGTTTTGTCGCTTATCGGTCTGATAAAGCCCGTGCCGCACGTACGCTCGCCGCGCCGCCGCAGACTCCGACGTACCGCGCAAACCGTTACCGACACGGCAACGGACGGGTTTATATCACCCCGCAAGACATGCGCATGACGCATCGCGACAGATACGGCGAAATTTGACGATGTGAGAGGGGTTGCTGCCGAGTGTTTTCAAAAAAGTGTGGCGTCGAAACGTCACATTGACAGCGGACCGAGCATTGAAGTGATGCGCAGGAGTGCTAGCAAGCGGTTTGAAAGACGCGAGTTTCGAGGATGCGACTGGAAAAGCGCAGTTTGACGGCAGGTACCAGCGAGGGGGCGAAACGAAGCGGAGGGAATCCGGCGGCTAGTTGCGGTACGGCGCGCTTTCAGGCGGACGCGAGTCGTCTGACTGACGCGGCATGGCGCGTGATGTACCGCGCTCCTCGTTGTAGCGGGCGACGTCGGCGCGAATCGAACCGGTGGCGCGCGCCTGCGCATTGGCCGGTGGTCGCGGTACCGCGCGCGACTCGGCGCTGACCGGCGTAATGGCGCCGGCGTATTGCATGCCGCTGCCGCGTTCATTGCCGGGATAACCGGCCGGTCCCGCTACCCGGCGCATGCCCGGGTTGTAGGCGTTAAAGCCGTTGCCGTTAAACCTGTTGCCGTAATTGCCGCCCGCGAAGTTCGGGCCGCCACGCGGCACACGCGCGCTGCGCTCGGCCATGGGGTCGCGAGCCGGCCTTGCAGGGGGCGCGCCATAGTAGCGGCCGCTATTGTGCATGGCATGGTCGATTGGGGCGCGCGAATAGCCGGCCCCGCCGCCATGCGGCACGCTCGGCACTTTCGCATAGGCGAACGTGCACAGCGCGGCGATAACCGCGCCCAACGCCCAATGCCTCGTTCTCGACAACCCGTCCACCTGCTGACTCTCATGCCCGAAGACTTGCCTGAAATCCACCGTTCGAGCTGCAATGGATCTGTTCTGGGAGCGGCACGGGCGCCGCGGAAATATCGCAGCGCGGACGTATCCCGACGGCCTTTGATCGGTAATTTATGGGTACGGGCAAAGGGTGTCGAGCCAAAAAGTGTTAGGCCTCCCCTGCGGATGTAACACCTTGTTACTGCGACGTTTTTCTGCGACAGAGCACTTGCGCGAAAGCCCTGAAACCGCTTGCTTTCAAGGCTTTCGCGAGACGTTTCGAAGGCTCTGACGTATGACGAATCGCGGCACATTTTTCTGCCTGATTTCCAAAACGGCTTGGACCAAACTGATGGCGTCGCCAATACTGAAACGTGCGCGCCAGACCGGGTCAGATTCTTACAGTCGGGCGCCGGCAATGCGGAACATTCATTAATCGATTCGGCAAATGAATTTGTCT
This sequence comes from Paraburkholderia ginsengiterrae, assembly GCF_001645125.1. GTDB lineage: Bacteria > Pseudomonadota > Gammaproteobacteria > Burkholderiales > Burkholderiaceae > Paraburkholderia > Paraburkholderia ginsengiterrae. Next base: position 22,296 of record NZ_LXKA01000110.1, read on the forward strand.
TTTCAATTGGTTTTCAACAACAATAGTGTCTTCCCATAGACTAAGGGCGGCGTTTCAACGCGCGGCCCGTGCGCTGTTCCGCATCACCGAATCGAGATTCCGCCATGGCTCGCCCGAAACTGCTTCCCGACAACTTCACCTTATGCCTTGTCGGCACCGTGATCCTTGCCAGCCTCCTGCCGGTTCATGGGCAGGCCGCCGTCGGGTTCAACTGGGTGACGAACGTGGCGGTCGGCCTGCTGTTTTTCCTGCACGGCGCAAAGCTCTCACGCGAGGCGATTATTGCGGGCGCGACGCACTGGCGCCTGCATGTGGTGGTGCTGCTCAGCACGTTCGCGCTGTTTCCGCTGCTCGGCCTCGCGCTTAAACCGCTCCTTTCGCCACTTGTCACGCCGGCGCTCTATGCGGGGGTCCTCTTCCTCTGCACGCTGCCGTCTACGGTTCAGTCGTCGATCGCGTTCACCTCCATTGCCAAAGGCAACGTGCCGGCCGCCGTATGCAGCGCGTCGGCCTCGAGCCTGCTCGGTATCTTCATCACACCCGCCCTCGTCAGCATGGTCGTCACCAGCCAGGCGGCCGGCGGCGGCGCTTCGCCGTGGCATACGGTGGGCAACATCGTGCTGCAACTGCTGGTGCCGTTCGTGGCCGGCCAGTTGCTGCGCCCGCTGATCGGCAAGTGGATCGAGCGCAACCGCGGCGTGCTGAAATTCGTCGACCAGGGTTCGATCCTGCTGGTGGTCTACGGCGCGTTCAGCGAAGCCGTGAACGAAGGCCTGTGGCACCAGATTCCGCTGTCCGCACTCGGCGGTCTGCTGGTGGTGAATGTCGTGCTGCTGGCGCTGGCGCTGGCCGTGACGATTTTCGTGAGCAAGCGGCTCGGTTTCAACCGCGCGGATCAGATCACCATCATCTTCTGCGGTTCGAAGAAGAGCCTCGCCGCCGGCGTGCCGATGGCCAAGGTGATTTTCGCCTCGCATGCGGTGGGCGCCGTGGTCCTGCCGCTGATGCTGTTTCACCAGATCCAGCTGATGGTGTGCGCCGCCCTCGCGCAACGCTGGGGCGCGCGCGATATCAGCAGCGAGCACCTCGCCGCCTCCCGTGAGCGGCCCGCCGCCGCTGTGGCGCGCCGTTGAATACGCGCGCAATGCAAACAGGACATTCATAAGCGCCCTCCCTGAGCGTTATTTGAAGAAAGCCGCCTCGCGCGGCTTTTTTGTTATTTCACGCGCAAACGCCGCCGCTGTCGCCTCGGCCGGATGGCATAGGCCAACTCCTGGCACGGCGAAACCCGCCACCAGAGGGACGCCGGCACGAGCGCACCTTTGCGGTGCAACACTTCATCAAAAATTCACTTAATTCTTCAGAGGGTGCGCCGATAAGCCGACAGTCGATCGCTACGTCTACCCGCCATGCAAGCTCGCTCGCCCTCCCGATATGCCGCGCCGCGCATCGAGGAGTTGATCGCCCGGCGCGATTTGTCCGCCGTATTCCAGCCGATCATCGAATTTGAAAACGGCGCGATCGTCGGCTACGAAGGCTTGATTCGCGCGCCGGCCGGCACGCCGCTCGAAGCGCCGTTCGCGCTGTTTTCCCAGGCGCTTGCCGAGGGCTGCGCAATCGAGCTCGAACGAGCGGCCGCGCGCACCTGCATCGAAGCCTTTGCGCAACTCGACTTCGACGGCAAGCTGTTCCTCAACTTCAGCGCCGGCGCGATCCGCCGGCTCGCCGAGGCGCGCGAGGACACGCTCACGCTCCTGCGCCATCGCGGGGTGGACCCGCAACGGATCGTGATCGAGCTGACCGAGCAGAGCACGATTCCGGATGTCGACAGCTTTCTGCCGCTGATTTCGGCGCTGCGCACCGTGGGCGCGCAATTCGCGCTCGACGACTACGGCACGGCGAACGCGAGCATGAATCTATGGGTCCGGCTTCAACCGGACCTGGTGAAGATCGACCGCTTCTTCATTCACGACATCGCCTGCGATCCGCTCAAGTTCGAGGCGGTGCGCGCAATGCAGCACTTCGCCAACGCGAGCGGCGCGCAGCTCGTGGCCGAGGGCATCGAAAACGAAGCGGATCTGATCGTGGTGCGGGATATGGGAATCGGCTGCGGGCAAGGCTATTTCTTCGGCCGCCCGCACGCGCAACCGGCTCGCCAGGTGAGCGACGACGCTCGCGAAGCGCTGCGCGCCGGCCACATCGCCGTGTTTCCGGAGTCCACGCGCACGGTGAGCAGCGCCTCGCCGTCGGGCGGCATGGCTTCGGCGAAGATGCTGGTGCCCGCGCCCGCGCTGCCGCGCCAGGCCACCAACAATGACGTTCTCGAACTGTTCAACCGTCTGCCCGATCTGCACGCGGTCGCGGTGGTCGAAAACGACGAGCCGGTCGCGCTGATCAACCGCCGCAGCTTCATGGACCGCTACGCGCTGCCGTACCACCGAGAGCTGTTCGGCAAGCGCCCTTGCCTGCAGTTCGCCAACGCGTCGCCGGTGATCATCGAGAAGTCGATGACCGTCGAGCAGATGGCCAAGCTCCTCGCGAGCGACGATCAGCGCTATCTCGCCGACGGCTTCGTCATTACCGAGAACGGCAAATACGTCGGCCTCGGCACCGGCGAGAACCTGGTGCGCGCGGTCACCGAGGTGCGCATCGAGGCCGCGCGCTACGCGAACCCGCTGACCTTCCTGCCCGGCAATATTCCGATCAGTTCGCACATCGGCCGCCTGCTCGGCAACGACGCCGGCTTCTACGCGTGCTACGTCGACCTGAACCACTTCAAGCCGTTCAACGACCAGTACGGTTACTGGCAGGGCGACGAGGTGCTGAAATTCGCCGCCGCCGTGCTCGCCGACGTGTGCGATTCCACCCGCGACTTCCTCGGGCATGTGGGCGGCGACGACTTCCTGATCCTGTTCCAGAGCGACGACTGGCGCGAGCGCGTGCTGCGCGCGATCTACGTCTTCAACGAGGGCGCGCAACGCTTCTATGCGCCGGCCGATCGGCTTGCCGGCGGCATCCACGGTGAGGACCGGCGCGGCAATCCGACGTTCTTTGGTTTCGTGACGATGGCGATTGGCTGCGTGCGCGTCGAGCCGACGGGCGGGCCGTCGCTTTACAGCAGCGAGGAAATCGCCTCGGTCGCCGCGCTGGCCAAACGACGCGCGAAGCACGAGACGAGCGGCTTCGTACTGATCGACGCCGACGAAAGCGTAGCCTTGCTACGAGGCCAGGCGGAGGCCGCTCACGCATCCCTGGAGTAAAGATTTCGCCTTCTCCGACGTTGTTTCGAGGCGCGTTTAGCAATTTTTACTAAACAGCATATTTCGGGCCAACGTCAATATCTACGGGTACTTCCTGGTATCTGACGGCTGTTTTTCAGGCGGTTTCAGCATCGTTTTACTATACAATCGCCCGAACTTAAACACCGTGCGGCCGCCCCGGCGTCGCCGCCTGATTCGATGGCCACAACCATCCGCGACGTCGCCCGTGCGGCCAGCGTGTCGATCGGCACTGTTTCACGCGCACTGAAAAACCAGCCCGGCCTGTCCGAGGCCACCCGCCTGCGCGTCGTCGAAGCGGCGCGGCAGCTCGGCTACGACGCCGCCCAATTGCGCCCGCGCATTCGCCGCCTCACCTTTCTGCTGCACCGCCAGCACAACAACTTCGCGGTCAGCCCGTTCTTTTCGCACGTGCTGCACGGCGTGGAGGACGCGTGCCGGGAGCGCGGCATCGTGCCTTCGGTGCTGACCGCCGGCCCGACCGAAGACGTGATCCAGCAGATGCGCCTGCACGCACCGGACGCCGTGGCGATTGCCGGTTTCGTCGAACCGGAAACTTTGACCATGCTGGTGGCCATGCAGCGCCCGCTCGTGCTGATCGACCTGTGGGCTCCCGGCCTGCGCTCGGTCAATCTCGACAACGCCGCGGGCGCCACGCTCGCCATGCGGCATCTATTCGAACAGCAGCGCACGCGCGTCGCGTTCATCGGCGGCTCGCTCGCGCACTTCAGCATCGCGCAGCGCGCGCTCGGCTACCGGCGCGCGTTTTTCGAAGCAGGGCTGTTGTTCGACCCGTCGCTGGAAGTCACGATCGACGCCGGCCTCGACCCCGACACCGGCGCCGCGCGCGCCATGCATCAGCTGCTCGACGCGCCCGGCCCGCGCCCCGACGCCGTGTTTGCCTATAACGACGCCGCCGCGCTCGCCGCGCTGCGGGCCTGCCTCGCGCGCGGCGTGCGGGTGCCCGAGGACATCGCCATCATCGGCTTCGACGACATTCCGGCCACCGCTCACTCCACGCCGCCGCTGTCGACCATCTCGGTCGACAAGGAAGCGCTCGGCCGGCGCGGTGTCGAACTGCTGCTCGAGGACACGCCGGCCGAGCTTGAAATCCGCCTGCCCGTTCATCTCATTGCCCGTGCCAGTACTTTGGTGAAGACACCATGACACAAACCGCTTCGCTCCACCCCGCCAACGGCGCCGCCGCGGCACCGCCCGTCGAGAGTTTTCGCGCGCGCGAGTTCCTGCTCTCGCATGTGCAGGACACCCTGCGCTTTTACGCGCCCAACGTGCTCGATCCGAGCGGCGGCTTCTTTCACTTCTTCCGCGACGACGGTTCGGTCTACGACACAACCACGCGGCATCTGGTGAGCAGTTGTCGCTACGTGTTCAACTACGCGATGGCGTATCGCCAGTTCGGCGACCCGCAGCATCTCGAGTACGCGCGCCACGGTTTGCGGTTTCTGCGCGAAGCGCATTGGGACGCCCAGCAGGCAGGCTACGACTGGGAACTCGAATGGCGCGACGGCAGGAAGCGCACGCTCGACGCGACGCGCCACTGCTACGGTCTCGCGTTCGTCCTGCTCGCGTATTCGCATGCGGCGATGGCCGGCATCGAGGAAGCGAAGCCGATGATCGGCGCGACCTTCGAGTTGATGGAGCACCGCTTCTGGGACGCCGCCGCCGGGCTCTATGCCGACGAGGCATCACCCGACTGGCGGGTGAGTTCGTACCGAGGGCAAAACGCGAACATGCACACCACCGAGGCGCTGCTCGCCGCGCACGAGGCGACCGGTCATCTGGTCTACCTGGACCGCGCCGAGCGGGTGGCGTCGAATATCACGCTGCGCCAGGCGAAGCTGTCGCAGGGGCTGGTGTGGGAGCATTTTCATGCGGACTGGTCGGTCGACTGGCACTATAACGAAGAAGACAGTTCGAACATCTTTCGTCCGTGGGGCTTTCAGCCGGGGCATCAAACCGAATGGGCGAAGCTGCTGCTGATTCTCGAGCGCTTCCGTCCGTTGCCGTGGCTGCTGCCGCGCGCTATCGAGCTATTCGACGCCGCTATGACGCACGCGTGGGACGAAGACCACGGCGGGCTCTATTACGGCTTCGGGCCGGACGGCACGGTGTGCGACCACGACAAGTATTTCTGGGTCCAGGCGGAGACCTTCGCGACGGCCGCGCTGCTCGGCAAGCGCACCGGCAACGAACGTTTCTGGGACTGGTACGACGAAATCTGGCGCTATAGCTGGGCGCATTTCGTCGATCACAAGTATGGCGCGTGGTATCGCATTCTCACGTGCGACAACCGCAAGTACAGCGACGAAAAAAGCCCGGCCGGCAAGACCGACTATCACACCATGGGCGCGTGCTACGAAGTGCTGGCGCACGCCTTGCCCGACGGCGCGGCCGCTGCGTCTGAATCCGCGGAGCAAACAAAATGAGCAACCTCGGCGCAAACAGCGAATTCCCCCTCTTCGTTTCGGCCGGCGACATCCTCACCGACCTGGTGCGCTCCGGCGCTTCGCAGTGGCTCTCGCGGCCCGGCGGCGCGGGCTGGAACGTGGCGCGCTGCGTGGCGCGGCTCGGGTTGCCGACTGCGTGCGCGGGCTCGCTCGGCGTCGACAACTTCTCCGACGACCTGTGGAACGCGAGCGTCGCCGCGGGGCTCGACATGCGCTTCATGCAGCGCGTGGAGCGTCCGCCCTTGCTCGCGGTCGTGCATCAGACGCATCCGCCTGCGTACTTCTTCATGGGTGAGAACGCCGCCGATCTGGCCTTCGATCCTTTACGGCTGCCGGCCGGCTGGATGGGTCACGTGAAGTGGGCGCACTTCGGCTGCATCAGCCTCGTGCGGCAACCGATCGGCGCGACGCTCGCCGCGTTGGCCGCAGAACTCCGCGCACACGGCGTGAAGATCAGTTTCGATCCGAACTACCGGAATCTGATGGAGCATGGGTATGAACCCACGCTGCGGAAAATGGCCGCGCTCGCTGATCTGATCAAGGTGTCGGACGAAGATTTGCGCCTGCTGTTCAAGACCGACGACGAAGCCGGCGCGCTGGCCCAGTTGCGCGCCATGAATCCGGCCGCCACCGTGCTGGTGACGCGCGGGCCGGAGGCCGCCATGCTGATCGACGGCGACACGGTAAGTGAAGCGCGGCCGCCGCGCATCGAGATAGTCGACACCGTCGGCGCCGGCGACGCCTCGATTGGCGGCCTGCTATTCAGCCTCATGACCGCCCCGCAGCGGGCCTGGCCGGAGCACCTGGCGTTCGCGCTCGCCGCCGGCGCGGCCGCCTGCCGGCATGCGGGTGCGCACGCGCCGACGCTGGATGAGGTTGTCGCGCTGCTGTAATTCTGCTGCCTTGTGCGGCGCGCATTGTCACGGACATGGAGCGCTGCCGGGGCACTGAACGGGGCCTCCATCATCGTGCTAGGATGAAAAAACCGGAAGCCTTGCGAGAAGGAGCGAGCCATGGAAGACACCACTTACACCAAGGGCATCTACACGGCCATCGCCTCGGTAAGAGAAGTTCAGAAGGACACCTGGCAAGGCGTGGTCACGCTGTCGCGCGACGAAGGGGAAGCCGAAGCCGATCAGGAAACCACGCTCTACGAAGTCGACACCGGTTCGTCGACACCGGAAGAAGCCCTCGAAGAAGCCAAAGCGCTGGCTCACCGTATTCTTGGGGAAATCGAACTCTAGGTTGACCGGCGCCGCGCCTGCCGCGTCGGCGTCGGCGTGCGCGTTGCGCCACCTTGAAACAGCCGGCTGGAGGCAATCATGGCTGAACAGCTCTTTCTTTACGGCGTGTATTCGATCCACGTCCGCCCACTCGAACTCAACGGCGCGCGCTGGGACGCGGAGTACGAAATCCGCCATCGCGAGAAAGCCGTCAAGGCGTGGACGACCGTGGGCGGTGACGGCGGCTACGGTGATGAAGCGGAAGCTGTGGCTGCGGCCCACCAGCAAGCCGTCGACGATATCGAACACGGCGCCGGCATTCCCAAGCCGCGCGCCTTTCCGTAAGGCGGCGGGCGCCCGTCAGCACTTCATTCCAATTGCCGCCGCTTGCGGTGCGTGAGCGGGCGCGGGCGCGGGCCTCGATACCGCGGGCTGGCATCCCGATTCCTCGGCCGACACAAGCAACCGCGAAGCGATTCGGCATCCAAACCGGCTTGTGGTGCGCGAGATCCGCTCACCAAAGATTGTCGAGAAGAAGGTGAGCGATTGCGTACGAGGTGGAAAAAATGAGCATGCACGCCATAAACATAGCGAAGTCCATATACAGGTGAATATGGACTTCGAGGTGCTGGGCGAGCAGGCTGTCCGGATCTACAGGCAGCGCACTGCGTGCACGAGACTCCTCGCTTCCGGGCTTCATGCTCTCCACACCGTAAAGATCAGAGGCCATAAAGCAAAAGGTATGTGCCGGTAACGACGCCCATGGAGAACGCCGCGCACCCAAGGCCGGAGTAGAGATCGATAAGGTATCCCCTCTGGTGCTGCATGAATTTGGCGACCTCGAGGGCCGGATTCACGACCTCAGATTGACCAGCGTTCGATTCATTGCCGCTGTCCAGCGTATCCACGTACTTCGTCAAGTGCGCTGTATCCGGCGGCAACTGCGGGCTCATGGCTATTCTCCAACACAAAATTTCCGAATCAGATGACAGAATAGGCTGACGGTAACGCGGCCCATATAGGACGAGTCCGAGAACGCGGTGACCTCGATTCGTGCTTACCTGGAGCCGCCCCCAGAGGAACCCACACACGTGCCCGCGAAATTCCAATCCCAAGGGGTGGGGGCGTTGTCACGCTGCTGCGTGGCCAGGCAAGATTGAGGGATGAAGAGAAAATCGGCGTCTCACGAGGCCGGCGCCATCGCGCGACACCCAGCGAACGCCTGACAGAATGCACGGCTGGCCAGAACTCGAACGATCGGGTGGCACAAGCCAGGCGGCGTGCTACGCTTTGCGCGTTTTCATTTCACGAGCACGCGATGGCTACCGAACCGTCAGACCGTCCCTCCGGCATCGGCGACGCCGGCGCGCACCCGCCCAGGCACCATCTGCGCGGCAGCCGCGAGCTGTATATCGGCAATCGCAAGGTCGTCGTGCACGGCATGTCGACGCGAGTCTGGCAGGATCTCTACCATCGCGCGCTCATGGTTCGCTGGCCGCTGTTTTTCGTTTCGCTCGCGTTCCTGTTCCTGCTGCTCAACACCGTGTTCGCCACGCTCTACATGCTGGGCGATGCGCCGATCGCCAATCAGTATCCAGCGGGCTTCGGCGGCGCATTTTTCTTCAGTGTCGAGACGCTGGCCACGGTCGGCTATGGCGACATGCATCCGCAAACGGTCTACGCACATTGGATCGCCACGCTTGAGATTTTTGTCGGCATGTCCAGCATCGCGTTGGCGACGGGACTGATCTTCGCGCGTTTTTCGCGCCCGCGCGCCAAGATCGTTTTCGCCCGCTACGCGGTCGTCCGGCCGCTCGACGGCCGCATGACGCTGATGGTGCGCTCGGCCAACGGGCGCCAGAATGTCATCTCCGAGGCCCAGGCAAGGCTGCGCATTCTGCGCAAGGAAACCTCCGCCGAAGGTTATACGCTTCGCAAGCTCTATGACCTGACACTGGTGCGCAACCAGCATCCGATTTTCAAGCTCGGCTGGACCGTGATGCACGTCATCGACGAAAGCAGCCCGCTGTTCGGCGAATCCGCCGAGACGCTAAAGGATAGCGACATGTCGCTCCTGCTCACTATCGAAGGCGTCGACGAATCGACCGCGCAAACCATGCAGGCACGCCACTCGTGGGCCTGCGATCAGATCTTCTGGCACTACCGTTACGTCGACGTCATGAGCGAGCAGGATGGTGTGAGCCACCTCGACTACTCGCTGTTCAACGACATCGCGCCACTCGATACGGCGCACACCGCCCCCACCAAAGCGGACACGCTGACGCCGTAAGCAACCCGGGCGGCACCTGTCGCCCGTCCCGCTGCCTTAGAACTTGTGGCGAATCCCCACCACGCCCACCACCTGGGTGCTGGAGCTCGACGGGTTGCTGATCCCCTCGACCGCGGCCACCGCGTTCGACGACGAACGCTGATAGATCGCGTTCACATAGAGGTCGGTGCGCTTCGACAGGTAATACTGCACGCCCGCGCTCGTCTGCAGATAGTGCACGCTCGGCTTCGCGCTTTGCGTCGTATGAACCTGCGTGTACGTCTCGCCGATCGCGAACGCCACGTCCGGCGCGAAGCGGTAGCGGAAGCTGCCTTCGTAGTTGTTGAAGCGCTGCGACGCGCCGGTCTGCAGATTGAAGAGCGACGTCGTGTACATCAGCCCGAAGGTGGCCGCGCCAAAATCATAGGTGCCGGCCGCACCCCAGATCTGCTGCTTCGTAATGCCCTTCAGGAAGGTGTAGTAGTTGTCCGACGGAATCGCGCCGGTCGTATCGAGCGCGGGGTTGTCGAGCACCACGTACGCCACACCCAGGTGCACCGGACCTTGCCCATACGTGCCGCCGACGCTCCAGCTACGATTCGCCGCGAAGTTGGTCGCGTTGGAAAAGCCGTACATCGCATTGCCCTGGAAGCCGGCGAAATTCGGCGTGACGTACTTCACCGAGTTGTCGGTGCGGAAGGTGTTGTTCAGATCGTCGGTGTCGAACGGATGCAGCGCGTACTGCGTGAGCGACGTGCTGGCGCCGACCTGCAACGGCGCGAGCGAATCCTGCGCGGCGTTGTACTGACGGCCCATGGTGAACGTCCCCCAGCGCTGGTTCGACAAGCCCACCCACGCCTGACGGCCGAACATGCGGCCGTTCGCGCTGGCCGTGCCGGTCTCGATGTTAAAGCCGTTCTCCAGCTTGAAAATCGCTGAGGTGCCGCCGCCGAGGTCTTCCGTGCCCTGCATGCCCCAGCGCGTGCCCTGCTCGTTGCCGCCGGTCGCCTGCCAGGTCGTGTGGCCTTTCTGGTTGCTCGTGTAAGTGATGCCGGAGTCGACGATGCCGTACAACGTCACGCTCGACTGCGCCGCCGCGTTACCGCATAACACCGCGCCGATCCCCGCACCTGCAAGCGCCATCGCCAAACCTTTGCTGTTCATCTGCGTTTCCTTTGTTGTGAGTGTGTGTGAGTCAAGACGCTTTGTTTTATTGATTAAAACGACGTATTGTTTATTATTCGAAACGCAAAATTATCTGGTCAAGGTTTGGGCACGATACTGGTTTGCCCGCATTGACGGTGTGTCCTATCGGCCGGGGTTTCACTTAATAAAACGACGCAAATCCTTACCCATCAGGCCTTCACAAATAGACAGTCCGAACTGCAAGGCTTTGAAATGGTGACTTGACCTATATTCTGGTTCGTCGTTAAATATTGATACGCTGTTTTATTTAATAAAACACACGGCACACTTACTCCGGTCAAGACGGTCTTTCAGGCGCGTCGGCCACCCGAAAGGAATTTGTTTTGACGCCCGATAGCAACACTTTTGCCACGCCGCCGGACGCGCCGTTCTTCGTCGCGGAACCCAATGGCGTTCCGTTGCCGATCCTGTTCGATTCGCCTCACAGCGGCATCGTCCTGCCCGCCGACTTCGGCACATGCGCGCCGGTCGCCGCCATTCGCAGTTCGTGGGACGCGTTCGTCGACACTCTGTGGGCCGGTGTGCCCGCACAAGGCGGCGTGCTGATCGGCGCGTGCTTTCCGCGCGCCTACATCGACCCCAATCGCGCGATCACCGACATCGACGTGCAGTTGCTCGCCGAGCCCTGGCCCGAGCCGCTCGCGCCGGAGAAGTACACGCTGCGCGGCATGGGCCTGATCCGGCGCGACGCGCTGCCGAATGTGCCGATGTACGACCGCAAACTGTCGGTCGCCGAAGTGCGGCATCGGATCGACGCGTACTACCGCCCGTACCGCGCCGCGCTCAGCGCCGCCGCCGAGCGCACCTACGCGCGGCACGGCGCGCTGTGGCACGTCGACTGTCATTCGATGAAATCGCGCGGCAACGAAATGAATGTCGATGCGGGCGAAGCTCGGCCCGACTTCGTGATCAGCGACCGCCTCGGCACCACCGCCGACCCCGCCTTCACGCAATGGGTAGCCGACTATTTCAGCGGCGCGGGCTATAGCGTGCAGGTGAACGAGCCGTATCAGGGCGGTGACCTGCTGGCTGCCGTGAGCGATCCGGCGCGTCGCCGGCACAGCATCCAGATCGAACTGAATCGCGCGCTGTACATGGACGAAGCCACGTTCGTCAAACATGCCGGCTTCGACGCGCTCAAGCGCGACCTCGACGCCTTCGCCGCCGCGCTCGCCGATTACGTGCGCGCACAACTTGCCGCGCCGCATGCGGCGCAATGAAGGACCTAACGTGAACTACATCGTCGATTCCGTCGACAGCGCGCTCAAGCTGTTGAGCCACGTGGCCGAAAATCCTGGCCTCGGCGTTACCGAACTCGCCAACCAGCTCGGCATCAACAAGTCGCGCGCGTACCGCATGCTGTGCACGCTCGAACTGCACCGCTTCGTCGTGCAGGACGCGCGCGCCTCGACCTACTCGCTCGGTCCGCAGGCGTTCGTGATCGGCGTCGCGGCCGCGCAGCAGAATACGCTGGTGCGCTCGGCGCAGAAGCACATGCTTGTGCTCAACCAGGCCATCAACGAGAACGTCGTGCTGCGCGTGCGTGAAGGGCTGGAAACGGTGTGCGTCGCGCGTTGCGAAAGCACGCACGAGATGCGCACCATCGGCGCGGTCGGCAATCGCCGGCCGCTCAATAGCGGCGCGTCCGGCAGGATCCTGCTCGCGTTCGCGCCGGACGCGGTGAAAAGCGAATACCTGGCTCGCCTGAAGAAATTACCGCAGCCGCCGGACCTGCTGAAACTCGTCGACGAACTAGATGCGATCACGCGCAAAGGCTATGCGGTGAGCGTGGGTGAAGTCACCGCGGGTGCGGTGGCGATCTCGGTGCCGGTGCGCGATATGAGCGGCGCGACGGTCGCCGCGGTCAGCATCTCGGGGCCGGAAATGCGCATCAGCCGGATCGAGATTCCGGATTACCTCGAGCGTCTGCAGGCCTGCAGCCGGACCATATCAACCGAACTTGGCTACACCGCGCCGCAGTCGCAGCCGCAACCGGCGTGAACCCGGCAAGGCCGGCGGCCGGCGCTCGCGCGCTGACCGCTCGGCGCTGAATTCGCCGCTGAATTCGCCTTTAAGCTCGCCGCCAGTCGCGCATTGAACCGCACCACAGGAACCCGCACATGACCACGCTCGCGCCCACCGCGGCATCCACCGCCGACGACGATCAGCCGCAAGGCAGCCACTCAGGCAACGGCAGCGATGAGAAGAAACCCCACGGCAAAATGCTGCATCCGGTGGTGATGATGATCTGGGTCCTGCTCGCCGCCGTGGCGCTGACCTATCTGATCGACGCCGGCCTTTTCGAGCGCCACGACAAGCTGGTGGTGCCAGGCACCTATCAGGTGGTGCCGAAGAGCCACAGCCTTGCCACGCTGGTTGCGCCGGTTGTCACCAGAAGCACGCCCGAACAGGCCGCGCCGGCCAGTCTCGTGTCGGCCTTCGTGGCGGTGCCCAACGGACTCATCAAGAACGCGCCGCTGATCTTCATGGTGATGTTCGTCGGCGGCATGTTCGGCGTGAGCCGCAAAACGGGCGTGGTGGACGCGGGCATCGACCGGCTGCTGCAACTCACCGCCGGCAACGTCTATGTGCTCGCGCCGCTGCTGATGGTCCTGATTGGCCTCGGCAGCACGCTGCTCGGCTTCATCTCCGAATACCTCGTGATCATTCCAATGGTGATGGTGCTGGCGCGGCGGCTCGGCCTGTCGAACCTGTTCGCGGTCGGGCTCGTCGCGATCGCGGCCAAGGTCGGCTACATCGCCTCGGTGACCAATCCGCTGTCGCTCGCGGTCGCGCAGCCGATCGTCGGCGTGCCGCTCTTTAGCGGCATCGGCATGCGCATCGGCGTATTCGTGGTGTTCCTCACGCTCGGCATTCTCTATCTGCTGGTGCACGTGCGCCTGAGCGGCTACCGGCTGGCGGCCGCGCGCGCGAGCCTCGACGAGCGTATGCACACGAAGCTCTCGGGCCGGCACAAGGCGACGCTGATCGTGCTGGCCGTGGCCGCCGCAATGCTCGTGATCGGCACGCGCGAGTTGCATTGGGGCAACGTGGAACTGTCGTCGTTCTACGTGTTCATCAGCATCGTGACCGCGGTAGTGGGCCGGCTAGATTCGCGCAGCGCGGCCGATGCGTTCGTCGACGGCATGAAGGGCATGATTCTGGCCGGCCTGCTGATCGGCCTCGCGGCCTCGGTCGAACTGATCCTGCAGAACAGTCTCGTGCTCGACACGCTGATCGAGCACTTCACGCGCCTCGCGCGCGGCCAGTCCGCGGTGTGGGTCGCCAACGGCCTGATGGCCGTGCAGATGGTGCTCGACGTGTTCATTCCGTCGGTGTCGGGCAAGGCCGCGGTCAGCATGCCGATCATAGGCCCGATCGCGCAGTTGTCCGGCGTGAGCGGCCAGACCTCGGTGCTCGCTTTCGTGCTCGGCGGCGGCCTGACGAACCTGGTCACACCCACCTCGGGCATGCTGCTCGCCTATCTCGCCACCGCGCGGGTCGGCTACGGTCAATGGATCCGCTTCATCCTGCCGCTGTTCGTCGTGCTGCTGTTGCTGGCCGGCGGCGCGCTGGCGCTGGCAGTCTGGACAGGGTATTGACGGAGTACTGAAACGCACCAGGGCTTACCCGAATCGGGCCGCCGCGTGGCAGATCTATCTCAAAACTTCGTTAAAACGCGCGGCTCCTCTCGCCTATTCGTGACTGGTCAATCAAAGTAGAAAAAATCCTCTCCAATCGGCGCTAAAAAATAGAGTCTCTTTCGCTGCGCAACTTTCGTGGTCCCCACCACCGCGGGCGGATGCCATAAAGAGGAGACTCACCCATGACCGCTCGCCTGCCCATCGACGGCACGCCCGCTCTCGCCGACTACAAACTGTCCGACAACCTCACCGCGACGCGCGGCCGGATCTTCCTGACCGGCACGCAAGCGCTGGTGCGCCTCGCGCTGATGCAACGCGCCGCCGACCGCGCGCGCGGCATGAACACCGCCGGCTTCATCAGCGGCTATCGCGGCTCGCCGCTCGGCATGGTCGATCAGCAGTTGTGGAAAGCGAACAAACTGCTCGCGGCGAGTGATATTCGCTTCCTGCCCGCGATCAACGAAGAACTCGGCGGCACGGCCGTGCTCGGCACGCAGCGGGTGGAAGCGGACCCGGAGCGCACCGTCGAGGGCGTGTTCGCGATGTGGTACGGCAAAGGCCCGGGCGTGGATCGCGCGGGCGACGCGCTCAAGCATGGCAACGCGTACGGCTCGTCGGCGCATGGCGGCGTGCTGGTGGTCGCGGGCGACGACCACGGCTGCGTGTCGTCGTCGATGCCGCATCAGAGTGACTTTGCGATGATGGCCTGGCACATGCCGGTCGTGAATCCGTCGAACATTGCCGACATGCTCGAATTCGGCCTGTACGGTTGGGAGCTGTCGCGCTTCTCGGGCGCATGGGTCGGCTACAAGGCGATTTCCGAAACGGTCGAATCGGGCTCGACAGTCGATCTCGACGCGCTGCGCACCGACTGGACGATGCCGCAGGACTTCGCGGCCCCGGCCGGCGGCCTGCACAATCGCTGGCCTGATCTGCCGAGCCTGACGATCGAATCGCGCATGCACGCGAAACTCGACGCCGTGCGCCATTTCGCGCGCGTGAACAGCATCGACAAATGGATCGCACCGAGTCCGCACGCGAACGTCGGGATCGTGACGTGCGGCAAGGCGCACCTGGACCTGATGGAAACGCTGCGCCGGCTCGATCTGACTGTTGCCGATCTGGACGCGGCCGGCGTGCGGATCTACAAGGTCGGCCTGTCTTTTCCGCTGGAAATGACGCGGATCGACGCCTTCGTCTCCGGCTTGTCCGAAGTGCTGGTGATCGAGGAGAAAGGCCCGGTCATCGAACAGCAGATCAAGGACTATCTGTACAACCGCACGCAAGGCACGCGGCCGATCGTGATCGGCAAGCACGCCGAAGACGGCACGCTGCTGCTGTCCTCGCTCGGCGAGCTGCGGCCCTCGCGCATTCTGCCGGTGTTTGCGAACTGGCTGGCAAAGCACAAGCCCGCGCTCGACCGGCGCGACCGCGTGGTCGATCTCGTCGCGCCGCAAATTCTCTCGAACGCCGCGGACAGCGTGAAGCGCACGCCCTATTTCTGCTCGGGCTGTCCGCACAACACCTCGACCAAAGTGCCGGAGGGATCGATCGCGCACGCGGGCATCGGCTGTCACTTCATGGCGTCGTGGATGGAGCGCGACACGACCGGTCTGATCCAGATGGGCGGCGAAGGCGTGGACTGGGCATCGCATTCGATGTTCACGAAAACGCGCCACGTGTTCCAGAATCTCGGCGACGGCACTTACTTTCACTCGGGCATTCTCGCGATCCGCCAGGCAGTCGCCGCGAAAACCACCATCACGTACAAGATTCTCTATAACGATGCGGTGGCGATGACCGGCGGCCAGCCCGTGGACGGCAGCATTTCGGTGCCGCAGATCGCGCGCCAGGTGGAAGCCGAAGGCGTGTCACGCTTCGTCGTGGTCAGCGACGAACCGGAGAAGTACGACGGTCATCACGATCTGTTTCCGAAGGGCACCACGTTCCACCATCGCGACGAAATGGACACCGTGCAGCGCGAGTTGCGCGACACCGACGGCGTGACTGTGCTGATCTACGACCAGACCTGTGCCGCGGAAAAACGCCGCCGCCGGAAAAAAGGCGAATTCCCCGACCCGGACAAGCGTCTTTTCATCAACGAGGAAGTGTGCGAAGGCTGCGGCGATTGCGGCGTGCAGTCGAACTGCCTCTCGGTGGAGCCGGTTGAAACGGCCCTCGGCCGCAAGCGTCGCATCGACCAATCGTCGTGCAACAAAGACTACTCGTGCGTGAACGGCTTCTGCCCGAGCTTCGTCACGGTGGAAGGCGGCAAGCTGAAGAAAGCCGCGGGCGCGGCCTTCGATCCGCAAGCGCTCGCCGCGCGCGTCGACGCCTTGCCGATTCCGGCGACGCATCTCGACGCCGCGCCGTACGACATTCTGGTGACGGGCGTGGGCGGCACGGGCGTCGTGACGGTCGGCGCGTTGATCAGCATGGCAGCGCATCTGGAAGGCAAGAGCGCGTCCGTGCTCGACTTCATGGGCTTCGCGCAGAAGGGCGGCTCGGTGCTGTCGTTCGTGCGCTTCGCCGCGCGCGACGAGTGGCTCAATCAGGTGCGTATCGACACGCAACAGGCCGACGTGCTGCTCGCCTGCGACATGGTAGTCGGCGCAAGCGCCGATGCGCTGCAAACGGTGCGTCATGGCCGCACGCGTATTGTCGTGAACACGCATGCGATTCCGAACGCAACCTTCGTGCAGAACCCGGATGCCACGCTGCACGCCGACGCGCTGATCGACAAGATGCGCCACGCGGCCGGCGCGGAACGGATGTCGACGTGCGATGCCCAGGCGCTCGCCACGCGTTTTCTCGGCGACACGATCGGCGCGAACATTCTGATGCTCGGTTATGCCTGGCAACTCGGCCTGGTGCCGGTGTCGTTCGGCGCGATGATGCGCGCGATCGAACTGAACAACGTCGCGGTGCAGATGAACCAGTTGGCGTTCTCGATCGGCCGCCTCGCCGCCGAAGATCCGGCCGCGCTCGAATCGCTGTGGCAGGCACGGCATGCGGTGAAGCCGAGCGTGCGCGTCGATACGCTCGATGAGTTGATCGCGCATCGCGAGGGGCGTCTTCAGACGTACGGTGGCGCGAGCTACGTGAAGCGCTACCGCGCGCTGGTCGATGCGGCGCGCCACGCGGAGCGCGCAGTGGATGCACAGAGCGAACGCGTAACGCGCGCGGTGGCGACCACGTTCTATCGCCTGCTCGCGGTGAAGGACGAATACGAAGTGGCCCGCCTGCATACCGATGCCGCTTTCCGTGAAGCACTGGAAGCGCAATTCGAAGGCGTCGCCGGCAAGGACTTCGGCATCCGCTTCAACCTCGCGCCGCCGACGCTCGCGCGCCCGCAGCCCGGCAAGAATCCGGCGAAAAAGACCTTCGGGCAATGGATGTGGCCGGTGCTCGGCATAATGGCGAGTTGGCGCGGCTTGCGCGGCACCATGCTCGATCCGTTCGGCCGCACTCTCGAGCGCAAGATGGAGCGCGAACTCGCGGGCGATTACGAAATCACGATGCAGCGTGCGCTCGCGAAACTCAACGCGAACAATCTGGACGACGTAGCGAAGCTGGCTGACCTGCACGCGCGTGTGCGCGGCTACGGTCACGTGAAGCTGGCGAATCTGGCAGGCGTGAAGCGCGGCGAGCGCGATCTCGCTGCACGCCTGCAGATCGACGCGGCGACGGGTGCCGCGGTGACGAAGTCACTGGAAGAGGTGAAAGGCGCCGGGCAGTTGCGCGGTATTCCGGTGGTCGTGGCGAAGTAGTGCTTTCGCACGCGTAGGTGTTGGACGTCGTGAAAAAATGCCGCTTCAGGTGTGTTCCTGAAGCGGCATTTTTCTTCGTCCGGCGATTCAGTTATGTGGCGCCTGGTTTGCGTTCACCGGTTTGCGTCCAGTAACGCTCTGACCTGCGCGACCTTGTCCGCATCGACGGGTGCGAGGCCTTGGCTGCCTACCCGAACGCCCGAGCCGAAGTGCACAGCCTGGACTTGCGTCCTGCTCACAAAACCGGAAACGGCATCGACCGTCAACCCCGCGCCGGCCAGCACCGTGCAATGCGAGCCGGCCGCCTGCCGCACCAGTTCGCGAATCGTCGCTTCGGCGTTCAGCACCGACGGTTGCCCACCCGAGGTCAGCACATTCATCACTGCCTCGAAACCGAGCAGCACGTCGAGCGAGGCATGCAGATCGCGCGCTTCGTCGAACGCGCGATGGAAAGTGATGGCGAGACCGTCGGCCGCATCGATTACGCGCGCGAGACCGTCGCGGTCGATCTCGCCCTCGCCGTCCAGCATGCCGATCACGACGCCATGCGCGCCCGCCGCCTTGACCGCGCGCACGTCGCGCAGCATCACCGCGTAGTCGTCGGCGTCGTACACGAACGAACGGCTATGCGGCCGCACAATCACGTTCACGGGAATAGTCACCGCTGCCACCACCGCCTCGATCAGGCCGAGGCTCGGCGTCAGGCCGCCCTCACCCATCGCGGTGACGAGTTCGAGACGGTCGGCTCCCGCACGCGCCGCAAGGCGCGCGTCGGCAACGGTCGTGGCAATGACTTCGAGAAGAACGGACATAAGCGCGGCTGAGAGTCGTTGAAAACGACATGATCTCAGAACGGCTCTTCCTCCACCCAGTCGATATCGCCGCACAGCACGCAGGTCTGCTCACCGACCCGCGTCGCCACGGAAAGCGTCACGCACGGCAGCGCCTCGTTGATCGACAGATACGGACGCGTCACGTGCACGCGCTCCGGCGCATTGATCGCATCGCGGAAATACGGACGGCGCAGCCAGTTCGCCCCTTGCGCGTCGGCAAGCGGCAGGAAGCGCGTCTCATGCGCGGCGCGATCGGCCCGCAGCACGACGTTGCGGCCCGCCTGCTTGCCCTTGGCATCGAGTAGGAAGCAGCGCGCGGCATGGTCGAGCGCGAGAAAATTCCAGCAGACCTCCTCGAGCGGCTCGCCGGCCGCCAGCCGCTCCGCCGCGCGCTCGAACGCGCGCAAATACGGCGCGAGACGGCTGGCATTGCGGCGCTCGCGCGCCTCGGTCTGATCGCGATAGCGTTCGGTGAGTTCGCTGATGCAGGCCGCCGCCTGCGCTGCATCGGCCGCGCCGGGATTCGGGCGGCCGAAGAAAAAGCCCTGCACGAAGTCGGCGTTGCAGGCGAGCGCCATCTGCGCTTCATGCTCCGTTTCCACTCCTTCGATCAGCACCAGCTTGCCCGCCTCGTGCAGCAACGCGACGAGTCCCGGCAGAATCGTCGCCATGTCGGCGCGATGCGCGGCGTGCGAGAGCATGATGCGGTCGAGCTTCACGATGTCCGGATTCAATTGCCAGATCCGTTCGACGTTCGAATGTCCCGCACCGAAATCGTCGAGGGCGATCAGGAAGCCGCGCTCGCGGAACTGGCGCACCGCGTCGGCGAGACGTTCGAGGTCGTCGGCGCGCTGCTCGAGCACTTCGAGCACGATGCGCCGCGGCGGCAGATCGAGCCGCTTCAGCGTGGCCAGCAACGCGGCCGAGAGATACGGATCGGTCAGCGCACCGGGATGCACGTTCAGGAACAGCCACTCGCGCTCGGCGCCGAGCACGTTGAAATTCTCGAGATGCAGGGTCTGCGCGAGCCGGTCGACGTGCAGCACGTCGCCGACGCGCGCCGCGTCGCCGAACACGTCGAGCGGCGACACGGGCCGGTCGAGCGCGTCGTGCGCGCGCAGCAGCCCCTCGTAGCCGACCGCCCGCATGTGCGACAGGCTGAAAATCGGTTGAAACACGCTCGTCAGCGTCAGCTCGCCATGCTGCACTGAGAAACGTTCGAGCCCCGACGTCACCTCCACGTCGAAGCCATGCGGCGCGGCGGCCGTCCTTTCCTGTTGCGCAATCGTCATGCCATCCTCTTACGCCAGAGAGCCGGGCCGGTCCGAACGCGGGCGCGAACAACCTCGGCACCATCTCCCAAATGTGCGTCATCGGAATGGCTTAAGCAAGCTCCATGCGCACGCTGGCGCACGTACGATTGAAATTCGCATGAAAGCGTGCACCGGTGGACCGGCCGATGCGCTGTGCGTGGGCGTGGGACGCACCAGCAAGGTGCATCGCAGGTATGGCGCGTTCACTTGCCGTGGTTCGTCCCGTTGCGCGCCGTCGTGCCAGGCCGGCGGCGGTGCGGCGCATCATCGGGCTAAACTCGGCGGGCTACACTTCGCCATGGCGCGTCGTGAACGCTACGCGGCGCCAACGTCGGCCGCCACCAAAGAAGCCACCGTCATATCCCCAGAAACAGACCGATGGACATTGTCTTTACCGTATTGATCCTGTTGCTCGCCGTCGCCGCATCCGGCGTCGTCGTCCGTTTGCTTCCGGTCGCGCTGCCGCTGCCGCTCGTGCAGATCGCGATCGGCGCGATGCTCGCGTGGCCGAGACTCGGTCTGCACGTCACCTTCGATCCGGAGATTTTCATGCTGCTGTTCGTTCCGCCGCTGCTGTTCGCGGACGGATGGCGCATTCCCAAGCGTGAGTTCTTCATGGCGCGCCGCTCGATCCTGATGCTCGCGCTCGGACTGGTTTTCATGACGGTGCTAGTGGTCGGCTACTTCGTGCATGCGCTGGTGCCGTCGATCTCGCTGCCGGTTGCGTTCGCGCCCGCCGCGGTGCTGTCGCCGACCGATGCGGTGGCACTCACCGGCATCGCGGGCAAGGGCAGGATCCCTGGGCAGCTCATGCACATTCTCGAAGGCGAGGCGCTGATGAACGACGCGTCGGGCCTCGTCGCGTTGAAGTTCGCGATTGCCGCGGCACTGACCGGCGTGTTTTCGCTGCGCGACGCGTCGATCAGTTTCGTGATTATCGCCGTGGGCGGGCTCGCGACGGGCGCGGCGGTGAGTTGGCTGTTCAGCTTCGTGTCGGCGCGTTTTCTGAATCTCACGCAAGAAGGCGATCCGGCGCCCGGCGTGGTGATGACGCTGCTGATTCCGTTCGCCGCTTATCTGATCGCCGAGCGCTTCGAGCTGTCCGGCATTCTGGCTGCGGTCGCGGCCGGCATGATGATGAACTACGCGGCGATTGCGACCGTCGGGCCGGTGTCGTCGCGGGTGCGGGCCAACAGCACGTGGACCATGATCGAGTTCGTCTTCAACGGCATGGTGTTCATTCTGCTCGGGCTGCAATTTCCGCACATTCTCGGCCGCGCATTGCTCGACGCGCACGAAACCAGCGACGCGCAGGTAGGGCTGCTGATCGGCTATATCGCCGCGGTAGGCGCGGCGCTCTACGCGATGCGTTTCGTGTGGGTGTGGCTGCTGCGCTGGTTTGCGAGCCGTGGCGCCGCGAAGCGTGGCATGGCGAACGCCGTGCCGGGCTTGCGCACCGTGGCGGTGACAACGGTAGCGGGCGTGCGCGGCGCGCTGACGCTGGCGGGCGTGTTGTCGTTACCGGAAATCTTGCCTGGCGGCGTGCCGTTGCCGGGCCGCGATCTGGCGATTTTCATCGCCTCGGGCGTGATTCTGTTGTCGCTGCTGGTGGCGGTGGTGGCGTTACCGTTGTTGCTGAGCGGCTGGCGGCGTGGCAAGGATCCGCATGCCGCCGAGGAAGCGCTCGCCCGTACCTTGGCCGCGCAAGCCGCGATTCGCGCGGTCGACGACATGCACGACACCGAGTGCGCGAATCTGGATGAATCGGCTTCGGCCTACGCGGTCGATGTCACCGCGCGGGTGATGGATCTCTACCGGCGCCGCCTCGCCACGCTCGACGAAGAACGCGAACCCCGCGAGCTGGCGCGCCGCGCCGATGCGCTGGAGTTCAGAATGAAGCTGGCAGCCATGCGGGCTGAACGCAAGACACTGCTGGGGTTGCGCAGCAGTCAGGCCATCAACGACGAGACGTTGAACAAGCTGATGCGCGAAGTGGATCTGTCGGAAACGGCGCTGACCGCGCGCAGGAAATAGCGCGGTTTGGATAGCGTGCTCAGGCTACCGGTGCGGACTAAGGTGCGGACTCAGGCGCCGCCGGCGAACCGGCGGTAACAGGTCATTCAGCAAGGGAGGTGAATCAGGCCACGGCCCCCTGGGCCGGCTTCCGCCTCAGAAGCGCGTACAGAATGATCGCGCCGAACGTCGCGGTACCGATACCGCCGAGGCCAAAACCGCCCAGCTTCAACGAAAAGTCCCCGGCGCCGAGCACGAGAGTCACGGCCGCCACGATCAGGTTCCGGTTGTCGGAGAAGTCCACCTTGTTGACCACCCAGATGCGCGCGCCGGTCACGGCGATCAGCCCGAACACGACGATCGACACGCCGCCCAGCACCGGCCCCGGAATGGTCTGGATCACCGCGCCGAACTTCGGCGAAAAACCCAGCACCAGTGCGATCAGCGCCGCGATCACGAACACCAGCGTCGAATAGATTTTGGTGACCGCCATCACGCCGATGTTCTCGGCATACGTCGTCACGCCGGTGCCGCCCGCAAAACCGGACACGATCGTGGCGAGGCCGTCGCCGAGAAACGCGCGGCCGACGTAGCGGTCGAGGTTCTGCCCGGTCATCGCGCTCACCGCCTTGATATGCCCGAGATTCTCGGCCACCAGAATCACTGCGATCGGCGCGAGCAAAGTCATGGCCTGGAAGTTGAACACCGGCGCCGTGAAGTGCGGCATGCCGAACCACGCGGCGTTCGCGACAATCGAAAAATCGATCGGCTTGCCCATCCCCATGCCGTTCGTGACGATGGCGTAAATCACATACGCCATCAGCAGGCCGACCAGGATCAGCAGACGCTGCAGCATGCCGTGCGCGAACACCGCCACTGCGCCCACGCACAGCACGGTGATCAAGGCCATCCACGAATCGAAGTTGCTGCCGCTCACGCCGTGCACCGCGATCGGCGCGAGATTCAAACCGATCACGCAGACGATCGCGCCGGTCACCACCGGCGGCATCAGCGTCTCGATCCATGTGGTGCCCACCGCCGAAACGATCAGGCCGACGATCGCGTACACCACGCCGCACGCGATGATCCCGCCCAGCGCCACCGGAATGTTCAGATTCGGACCATGCCCGCCGTACCCCGTCACCGCGATCACGAGACCGATGAACGCGAAGCTCGACCCGAGATAGCTCGGCACGCGGCCGCCCACCAGCACGAAGAACAGCAATGTGCCGATGCCCGACATGAAGATGCACAGGTTCGGATCGAAGCCCATCAGCAGCGGCGCGAGCACAGTCGAGCCGAACATCGCGACCACGTGCTGCACGCCCATGGCGAACATCTGCGGCCAGGCGAGCCGCTCGTCGGTGCCGACCACGCGGCCTTCGGCGCCGGCTGACTGGGGGCGCCAGCGGGGGAAATAGGAATCGGCCATGGCGGGGGTTCTCCTCTGTTCGGCGCTTGGTGTGGTGGAAGGCGCCGGAGTCCGGCGCCGTCAGGAATTACGCGCGAGTGTACGGAGTGCCATTGGGCCTGGCAAGCGCCACGCAAAGCGCGTGGCCGAGGGCTGGCGAGGACATGGCGAACCCGCCCCCGCTGGTGCGCAACGCGCTCAGCCGTGCCGCGATTCCAGCGAAAACACCGTGACGGCCGCCTGCAACTGCCGCGCCTGATCCGCCATCGATGCCGCCGCGGCCGCCGCCTGCTCGACCAGCGCCGCGTTCTGCTGGGTCACGTCGTCCATCTGCGCGACCGCGCGGTTGACTTCTTCGATGCCGGTGCTTTGCTCCTGCGAGGCCGAGGAAATCTCACCCATGATGTCTGTCACGCGTTTGACCGCGTGCGTGACTTCGGCCATGGTCTGCCCGGCACGCTCGGCCAGTTCGGCGCCGCTGCCCACGCGCGCCGTCGAGCTTTCGATCAGCTCCTTGATCTCCTTGGCCGAGACCGCGCTGCGCTGCGCGAGCGAGCGCACCTCGCCCGCCACGACCGCGAAGCCGCGGCCCTGTTCGCCAGCGCGCGCCGCTTCCACGGCTGCGTTCAGCGCGAGGATATTGGTCTGGAACGCGATCCCTTCGATCACCGCGATGATGTCGGTCATGCGCTTCGAGCCGGCCGCGAGCTCACGCATCGTTTCGACCACGTCGCTGACGAGATGGCTGCCGCGCGCCGCGACTTCGGACGCGCCGTGCGCCACGCCGCCCGCCTGCTGCGCGTTCTCGGCGTTCATCTTCACCGTCGAGGTCAGCTCCTGCATGCTCGACGCGGTTTCCTGCAATGCGGCGGCCTGCTCTTCGGTGCGCTGCGACAGATCGGTATTGCCCTGCGCGATCTCGCCGGACGCCATCAGGATCGACTCGCTCGATTCGCTGATGCCCGAGACGATCCCCGCCAGCCGCTCACGCATGTTGCGCAACGCGAACAGCATGCTGTGGTTGTCGCCCGCGCGGGTGTCGACGCGCACGCTCAGATCGCCGTCCGCGATGCGGTTGGCAATCTGCATGGCGTAATCCGGTTCGCCGCCGAGCTGCCGCGACAGACGGCGCGCAATCACCATCGCGAGCACCATGCCTGCGACCAGCGCACCGAGCACCAGCGCGATCATCACGATGCGCATGTGTTGATAATCAGCGGTCGCTTCCTGCTGCGCGTCGTTGGCTTGCTGGCGGCGATAGTCGATCAGCGCCGTGATGCGATCGCGCAGTGCCTCGCTCGACGCAATCGCACGGCGCACGAGTTCGTTGTTGTCGACGCCGGCCGGAATCGGTTCGAGTCCGATCTGCTGATGCACGATGCCTTCCCACACCGCAGACTTGCGCAGCACGTCGTCGAACAGTTCCTGGCCCTTGCCCGTCTCGATCGTCGTCCGGTATTGATCGTAGGCGCCGTGCATGCTCCTGAGCGAGCCGACAATGCTGTCCTTCAACTTTTGACGGCCGGCGTCATCGGCGGCGTAGCCGAGATTCGCTGCGGCCAGATCGGAATCGATCTTGTGGCGGTTGGCCTCTTCCATCCAGTAGAGGCCGTTCATGTGCCGATTGTAGATGGCATCGGTAATCCCGTGCATCGACGCCAGCGTGCTCAGCGAAGTCCCGCCGATCACGACGCAAAAGCCAATCACCACGGCAAACGCCAGCAGCAGCTTCCTGAATACGGGCATGCGGTCGAACCACTTCATTTCACTATCCTTCGCGAGTCGCAACGGGACACATGCGCCGCCACGCCGTCGCGAAACATTCGCGATCCAGCGGACACGTAGCGGCTATCCCATCTCATTTACGGCGGACAAAGAGGAGTCTTGATCTGATGAATGGCGGGTATAAGCGGGACAGGATGTTGTAAGCGGCACCGCGCGCCGACGACGAGGTTCACGAAAGGCCGGGCGCGTTGCGAGCTAGTGTCACCATTGAGTCCGTCTTTGGGATTTGTCTGATGTATGGCGAAGCGGGGGACTCTTAGACTTCTGTGGCTGCGTTGACCCCCACGAGTGGACGCACGCGTTGTTGTAACTCTCCGACTTTTCCGCTCACGCATCCCCAGTGTGAGCGGATTTTTTTTTGCCTGTGCGACTCGTTGAGTTAACAGCGGCTATGAGTCGACCGCCGTTATACAGGCATCGCGAAGGCGCGCTCAGCAAGCCGCGACACATGCTCGCGCACGTCTTCCGGCCATGCGGCCACGATCTCGCCCAGGCGCGCGCGATCGCCGGCATAGAGTGCACGGGTGGCCTCTTCATAGAGCGGCAGATTGCCCGCAAGCGCAGTCATGAAGCGATACACCGCTTCCTGCGCCGCACGTTGGCGGTCCTTGTTTTCACTCGCGGCGCGGGCCGCGTCGACCAGTTTGCGCAACGCGACCGAGGCGCCTCCCGATTGCCCATTCAGCCAGTCCCAATGACGCGGCAGCAGCGTGACCTCGCGGGCCACGACACCGAGCTTGGGCCGGCCACGCCCGCGCGGTGCGTCGTCCTCTGACGCACCGGCGTTTGGGGCCGTTGCTTGGGTGGAATCGGCGCTCGCCAGCCGCGCGACGATCTCGTCGGGCGTGCCGCGCAAATCGAACTCGACCGGACGGCTCGTGATGTCGTCAAAAACTAGAACCGGCGCCTGTTCGCCGCGCGCGAGCACCGCGCTGACCGCCAGCGCCACCTCGGGCAGCGTGCCCGAGGCGATGCGGCGATGTCCTTCGAAGGCGGTGCAGGTAGCAGGATGAGGGGTCATGACAAACTCCGAAAAGAAGAATTTGTCGAATTATATCCGGGTTAAATTAATACACAACATATTACCCGGATAAAATTATGGTCGCCGCGCTAGATGGAGTTTCGGGCTTCACTGCCCGGCGCCTTGGCGGCCGTGTCAGGCAGCGGGTGAGCCAACGCGCGATAGCACAGCACACGGTTGCGCCCCGCGTCTTTCGCTTCGTAGAGCGCCTCGTCGGAGGCGTTCACGAGGGCGCGGCTCGTGGCGAACGACTGCCCCAGCGTGGTGGCGATTCCAATACTCACCGTCAGCACGTGGTGCGAACTCGCCACGTGGCGCAACTGGAGCGCCTGAACCGCGGCGCGAATCTTCTCGGCGATGCCGATCGCTCCGGCTTCGTCGGTATCCGGCAACAGCACGGCAAACTCTTCGCCGCCGTAGCGCGCCGCCGTATCGCCCGGACGCCGCACGCTCTGCGCAATGCAGCGCGCCACGCCGATCAGCGCGTCGTCGCCCGCCGAATGACCGTACAGGTCGTTGAAGCCTTTGAAACTGTCCACGTCGATCAGCAGCATGGAAAGCGGCCACGCATTGCGCTGGGCGCGGCGCCACTCCACTTCGGCATGCTCTTCGAAGGTACGGCGGTTATTCAGGCCGGTCAGCCCATCCGTGCGTGCCAGCACGCGCAACTCTTCCTCGGCGGCGTAGCGGCGCTGCAGTTGATGCGCAAACAGGAACGCCAGCGCGATGATCGTCGCGTCGAGCGAGAGAATCAGCGAGCCGATGATCCAGGCGCGACGCCGCCACCCCACGTAGATATCACGCGTGGACAGCGCCACGTCGAGAATCATCGGATACATGTCGATATGCCGGAATGCATACCAGCGCTCGACGCCATCGATCGCCGCTGTGCCGAAGAAGTCGCCGCTCGGTTGCTGGGTGAAGCGCGTGTAATTGGCCGTGCCGGTCAGATTGATGCCAATGATTTTCGGATCGTACGGACGCCGCATCAGCATGGTGCCGTCGCTCAGCATCAGCGCCATCGATCCGCCGGCGCCGAGGTTCATACCGTCGAACAACTTGCGGAAATACGCGAGGCGCATGGTGCCGGCCACCACACCGGCGAAGCTGCCGTCCGGCCGCGAGATACGCCGGCTCAACGCAATGCTGGTTTCCTTGCTCGCGATCTTGGGCGTGAACGGGCGGCTGACGTACAGGCCGACGTTGGGCGAGTCGCGCTGCACCTTGAAGTAGTCACGGTCTGCGACATTGATGTGGCGCGGCGGCGAGGCTTGCGAATCGAACGTTACGACGCCGTTTTCGTCGGTCACGATGATCGAGCCCAGATCTTTCGCGCTTGCCGAGCCGTCGAACAGCACCATATGACGGATGGTGGGCGACAACTCCAGCAAGCCGGGCTGCTTCAGCCCCTCGATGACGGCCCGCAACGACAGATCGTAGATCTCCAGATTGCGCGACACGTCGCGCTCGACGAGCAACGACACGTTGAAAACGGAATCCTGAGCGCGCCGCAACGCGTCATCGCGCATTTGCGCCAGCACCCATACCGCGATCGCAAGAATTGCGCTCGCCAGCACGATGCTAATCGCGATAACGATGTTCGGTCGGCGCGTCATCTGAAGCTGTCCAGTTGACCACGCGCTGACCAGAGCGCGTGGGGAATTGGGCCGCGTCCGGTGAGGCGCGTGCCGTGAACCGGTAGCGTAACAGAGGCTCTGGTGCGCGGAACAGGAACATTCGTGATGCGTGCGATATGGCCGCGGCACGCCCGCACCAGCGCTTTCTCGAAGATGAAATGAAATCGTAATCTTATGCTTTCATCAGGCGAGAAATTATAGTCATTCCCCATTAAATTTCCGTGTTCTTCTCTCATTTCGCGCAAGTTTATAGCGATATACCCGATCCGACTTAAGTCCTCGTGCGTCCGATCCGATAACCAATAGATGGGATACCCGTTTGCGTCTTGTGTCGTTGCATGGCAAATCATGCAATTGGCATAAGACTCCGAAGGGAAAAACCGCGCGGGGCCGCCGTGATGTTCGGCAGGCAACTAGACGCTCCCATGCCCGGACCTGAGAGTCCATTGCGAACACGTTCACGTTTCGTTATTGGAGAATAACAAGATGTCACTCAAGCACCTCACGATCAAGACCAAACTCATCACGGGTTTCGGCCTTCTGTCATGCATTGTCGTCGCGGTTTCCGGGCTGTCCCTGAAAGCGCTAAGCGACTCAACCGATGGTTTCTCCAACTACGTGCACGGCATCAACGCACGCGCGGATATGGCGGTGCAGGTGCGAACCGCCGTCGACCGCCGCGCGATTGCCGCGCGCAATCTCGTGCTGGTGACCACACCCCAGGATCTCGACCTGGAAAAAGCGGACGTGCTGCGCGCGCACGAAGACGTGCAGACCGACCTGAAAAAGCTGAACGACATGATTGCGAAAGCAACCGACACCACGGAAAAAGCGCGCAGCCTCGTCGCGGAAATCAACCGGGTGGAAGCGTCCTACGGACCGGTCGCACTCGACATCGTCAACTCCGCACTGGCCAACAAGAAAGATGAAGCCATTGCCAAGATGGACACTCAATGCCGGCCGTTGCTCGCCGCACTGATTCGCGCGACTGATGCGTATGCCGACTATACGCATGGCCGCCAGGAGCAATTGGTCAACGAATACGCCGCGCACTACGAGAACCAGCGCAATCTGCTGATTGCGTTGAGCCTGATCGCCATCGCGCTCGCGATCGGCGCCTGCGTGCTGATCACGCGCTCGGTGACCGGTCCGTTGCGCTTTGCAATCGACGTGGCGCGCACGGTGTCGGAAGGCGATCTGCGCACGCGCATCACCGTTGAGGGCCGCGACGAAACCAGCAAGCTGTTGAATGCCCTGCGCGAGATGAACGAACGGCTAACGTCGATTGTCGGACGCGTGCGCGACAGCAGCACGAGCATTGCCGGCGCCGCCCGCGAGATTGCCGCGGGCAATATGGACCTGAGCCAGCGCACCGAACAGCAGGCCGCGTCGTTGCAGGAAACGGCAGCGAGCATGGAAGAGCTGACTTCCACGGTGAAGCAGAATGCCGACAACGCGCAGCAAGGCAGCATGCTGGCGGCAAACGCTTCGTCGGTCGCGCAGAAAGGCAGCACGGTGGTGAGCCAGGTGGTGAACACCATGCACGACATCAGCGACAGCTCGACCAAGATCGCGGACATCACCGGCATCATCGAAGGCATTGCATTCCAGACCAACATCCTCGCGCTGAATGCGGCCGTCGAAGCGGCGCGGGCCGGCGAACAGGGCCGTGGCTTCGCGGTGGTCGCAAGCGAAGTGCGAAGCCTCGCGCAACGTTCATCGACCGCGGCCAAGGAAATCAAGGATCTGATCGCCACTTCCGTAGAAAAGATCCGCGACGGCTCGTCGCTCGCCGGCGAAGCAGGCAAGACGATGGCCGAAGTCACCCAGGCCGTGGCACGCGTGACGGACATCATGTCGGAGATCGCGGCGGCGTCGACCGAGCAAAGCCGTGGCATCGAGCAGGTCAACGTGGCGATTACGCAGATGGACAACGTCACGCAGCAGAACGCCGCTTTGGTGGAACAGGCGGCGGCGGCTTCGCGGTCGATGGAAGATCAGGGCCAGCAGCTGAATGAAGCCGTGGCGTTCTTCCAGATTCTGACGAATCATTCCGCGGGAGCTTCCGGTGCCGGCTCGGCGTCTCATTCGCCTTTGCGCAAAGAGACGCCGCGGCGCGAGAGCGCTGTCGCACCCGTGCGGCGCGCCGCGCGTGCTACGCCTGCGCCGGTTGCCGCGCTGGCAGCGGTCGCGGCCGGCGCGGAAGACGGCTGGGATAAGTTCTAAGCGCGACGCTCTTACGCTGACGCGCTGCGCCAGTACGGGCAGCGCGAGCGCAACGGCATGGACATAACGCTTGCGCCGGTAATCGGGTTACTCGACAGTCACGCTGCGCGCCGGCGCATGCGTGCGCTGGCGTGTCTCCCATCCCTCGGCAAGACCCACGTCGGCGTCGGACGGCGGCAGCATCGACGCACCGCGAACCAGATCCGAAGCACGCTCGGCGAGCATGATAGTCGGCGCATTCAGGTTGCCGTTGGGCTCCGTCGGGAATACTGACGAATCGATCACCCGCAGCCCGTCGATGCCGCGCACCCGCAACTCGGAATCGACCACCGCCATGTCGTCTTCGCCCATGCGGCACGAGCCGCACGGATGCATCGTGCTCTCGAGATTCGCCCTGACGAACGCGTCGATCTGCTCGTCCGTCTGAACGCCGGGACCGGGAGCGAGTTCGGCATCGCGGAAACGATCCATTGCCGGCTGCCCGATGATTTCCCGCGTCAGGCGCACGCAGCGCCGGAATCCTTCGCGGTCCTCTTCACGATCCAGATAGTTGAAGCGGATCTCCGGGTGCGCGTACGGATCGGCCGATACCGCTCGCACGTGACCTCGGCTCTTCGGCTTGTTCGGTCCGGTCAGCACCATGAAGCCGTGGCCCTTGAACGGCTTGTCGCCGTCATAACGCATGGCCGCGGGCAGGAAATGGAACTGGATGTCCGGCCAGCGCAAACC
This sequence comes from Paraburkholderia ginsengiterrae, assembly GCF_001645125.1. GTDB lineage: Bacteria > Pseudomonadota > Gammaproteobacteria > Burkholderiales > Burkholderiaceae > Paraburkholderia > Paraburkholderia ginsengiterrae. The sequence continues at coordinate 53,122 of NZ_LXKA01000110.1, forward strand.
CGCTTCGGAACGGATGAATCCGCCCGCCTCGAAATGGTTGCTGGCGCCCAGACCATCCTTGAACAGAAGCCAGCGCAGTCCGATCATGAACTTGCTGAACGGGTCCATCTTCGAGTTGAGCGTGACAGGCTCCTTGCACGCGTACTGGATATAAATTTCCGCGTGATCCTGCAGGTTTTCGCCGACCCCGGGCAGGTGATGCTTGACCTCGATTCCCGCCTTGCGCAGAACGTCGGCCGGCCCGATGCCGGAGCGTTGCAGCAGGTGGGGCGAACCGATCGGCCCCGAGGCGATCAACACTTCAGCACGGCAGCGCGCGACATGCGTGCGGCCGCCTTGATCGTAAGCGACTCCAACGGCGCGCTTGCCCTCGAGAATCACCTGACGCGTCATCGCGTTCGTCACCACCTTGAGATTGGGCCGCTTCATCGCCGGGCGCAGGTAGGCGTTGGCCGTCGACCAGCGCACGCCGTTCTTAACCGTCATATGCATCGCGCCGAAGCCTTCCTGCATGTGACCGTTGCAGTCCTCCGTCTTGATGTAGCCAGCCTCCGCACCCGCCTCGACCCATGCGCCGTAAAGCGGATTTGCCATGTTGTTGCCGTTGTTGGTGCACAGCGGTCCCGCCGCGCCCCGGTATTCGTCGCCGCCGAACTTATAGGTCTCGGCACGCCGGAAGTACGGCAAACAGTTGCGATAGCCCCAGCCGCGCGCGCCCAGTTCTTCCCACTCGTCGAAGTCGTAAGCGTGGCCGCGAATATAGACGAGGCCGTTGATCGACGACGACCCGCCCAACACTTTGCCGCGCGGACAATGCAACTGGCGCCCATTGAGATGCGGTTCAGGTGCGGTCTGATAACGCCAGTTGAATTTCGACGTGTTCATCGGCATCGAAAACGCGCTCGGCATCTGGATGATGACGCTGCGATCGCTGCCGCCGTATTCCAACACCAGAACGCTAACCTTCGGGTCCTCGGTGAGCCGGTTGGCCAATACGCAGCCGGCCGACCCGGCGCCCACAATGATGTAATCGAATTGCTCGGTAGCCATGATATTTACCTGACTTTCTAATCGTGAAGGGTTCGCCGCCATGTCAGTAGCGGCCTTTGTCGCCTGTGGTGTATTGCGGAGAGGTCCTCTCGATCTGCGCGATAACCGATTCCTCATGCTTCAGATCGAGCGAGCGCGACAACGCGTAATACGCAATGCCCGAGACGAACAGACCGACCAGCCAGGCGAGGTCGACGCTGCCCATCGCGCGGGCAAGCGGACCCACATACACTTCGTTGGCGCCGTCGAGCACGCAGAAGAACGGAATCATCGCGACGAAGCCGATTGCGTACGCGATCAAACCGCGCGCGCCCCATTTGCCGTAGAGGTTGTTGTGAGGCATGAAGAAGTGCGGGATCGCATAGCGCCCCTTGCGGACGAAAAAGTAATCCGTCAGATTGACCGCGGTCCACGGCACCAGGAAATACAGCATGACGACGAGGTAAATGTTCAGGACGGAAAGCCCCTTGCCCGAGGTATAGATGCTGAGCGCCACGCCGAGTTGAAGAACGACCACGAAGAGAATTGCCAGAATGCGCGCGGCCGGGGTCGGCTGGACTTTGCGGAACGAATCCAATGCCGTGATGGCTGTCAGCTTCGCGCTATAGATGTTCATCGCGATCACCGGCAAAAACGCGAGGATCGTGACGCCCACCACGACGCTGCCCATTCCCGGCGCCATATCGCTGCCCACCTGGTTCAGTGCGACCAGCACGTCGGTGGCATGCAGATGGTCCGCGAGCCAGCCGCCAATCGCGATCATCCACGCCCCGGACAACGAGGCGCCAAGGAATACCGCCGCGATCAGTTTGCCGCTCGGCGTGTTTTTCGGCAGGTAGCGCGAATAGTCGGACACATACGGTGCATACGCGATGTTGTAGCTGGCGGCGGCCGCGAATTGCGCGATGAATGCGGTCCAGTTGAAGCCCAGCGGCGGCGTCGGCGCGGCGCCCGGTGCGACAGCGGCAAGGGGCACGTCATGCACCCAATGCATCAGGACCGCCACCGTGACGATGCCGTAAAGCGGCAGCGACAGATACAACGCCCATTTGAAACTGCGGTGCATCCAGTCGTGGCCGAGCACCGCAAGAACCGAAGCCGGCACCGTGACGGCTAGCGCCACCTTGATGGGGTCCCACGCGAACAGCGATTTGAGACCCTGCATCATCAGCACTAGGTTGACGATATTGAATCCCGCGAACACGAACAGTGTCGCCAGCAGGACGACCACCACTCCGCGATAGCCGAACTGCGCTCTCGACTGAATCATCTGCGGCAGGCCGAGATGCGGACCCTGCGAGCCGTGAAAGGCCATGAACAACGTGCCGAACATGATGCCAAGCGTGCCGGCTATCGTGGTCCATAGCGCGCTAAGACCAATGCTCGGACCAACGAAGCCGATGGTCATGGTGAAAAACGTGAAATTGCCTAGAAACCAGAACGGCCCCTGCCTGGATAATCTATCCGTTCTTTCGTTATCCGGAATGAAATCGATTGAGTGGCCTTCAATGACGCCGTGCTCGATCCCGGCTACCGCGCCCTTCACTGCTTCATCTGTTGCTTGCATCATGCACCCCTGGCTGCGATGAGAGGTTGATGGAATGGAGATGGATCCGGATTGCCGGTTCAACGCAACGTGATCCAGACCGCCTTGCTCTCCATCAGATGATCGAGTTGTTCGGGACCGAGGTCTTTGCCGAAACCGGACGCCTTGAATCCGCCGAACGGCATCGACGGGTCGATCGTGCTATGGGCATTGACGTAGACAGTCCCCGCGCGCAATTGCGGAATCAGCCGATGCACGCGGTTCAGGTCATTGGAGTAGATCGCGGCTGCGAGACCGTACGGTGAATCATTGGCTTGAGACAACGCATCGCCCAGGTCATCAAACGGTGTGGTCACCAGCACGGGGCCGAAAATTTCTTCGCGGACGATTTTCATGCCGCTGCGGCAGTGCGCGAAGATGGTCGGTTCGACGAAGTAACCCGGCCGGTCCAGCACGCGGCCGCCATGGACGAGTTCCGCGCCTTCGCGCCGCCCGGCTTCGATATACGACGCCACGCGATCCATCTGGAGAGCGGACACAAGCGGGCTGATGAAGCAATCCCGATCGAGCCCGGGTGCGATCTTCAGCGAGCGTGTGTGTTCGATCAGCGCACCCATGAATTTGTCGTGAATGCCGCGTTGAACGTACACCCGCGTGCCTGCATCGCAAACCTGTCCGGAATTGAAGAAGATGCCGTTCGCCACGGCTTGGGCTGCTGCCTCGATGTCGGCATCGTCCAGCACCAGCACCGGCGATTTGCCGCCCAGTTCAAGCGTGAGGCGTTTGATGCCGCTCGCGGCCGTGTGGCCGACCGTGCGGCCCACCTCGGTGGAACCCGTGAACGTGATCTTGTCGATGCCGGGATGAGCAGCCATGGCCGCGCCAATGTCGCGCCCTCGTCCGGTGATGACGCTCACCACGCCGTCCGGAATGCCGGCCTCCTGCACCAGTTCCGCGAAGCGCAGCGTGGACAGCGAAGTCAGTTCAGCCGGCTTGATGACGGTCGTGCACCCCGTGGCAAGCGCAGCCGCTACCTTCCACGCCATGGTTTGCAGCGGGAAATTCCACGGCACGATTACGCCAATCACGCCGATCGGCTCTTTGCGCGTGTAGGCCACGTAATCGCCGGGCAGCGAGGGTTCCACCGTGCGGCCGTGAAGCTTCGACGCCCAGCCCGCAAAATAACGGAACGTATCGACCGTGCCTTGAATGTCGACGTCGCGTGCATTGGCGACCGACTTGCCGACGTCGATCGACTCGATTTCGGCCAGCTCCGTCGCATTGGCTTCGATCAGATCCGCGAGCCGATGGAGCAGCCGTTCACGCTCGAGCGGCTTGAGCCTGCGCCACGCTCCACCGTCGAATTGCTGGCGGGCCGCCTCGACCGCGCGATCGAGATCGGCCATCGTGCCGAGCGGAATGTGCGTGATCACGCCCGCGGTGGACGGCTCGATCACCGCAAAGGATTCCCGGTCGCCTTGCGCGATCCAGGTCCCGCCAATCAGCATCTTCTGCGGCTTGGCGAGAAAGCGCTGCGTCGCTTCGCACACGCCGAATTGCTCGAGGTACTGTTGTACAACGCTGTCCATCTTTGTCTCCTGTCTTTTGGATTGGCCGCTATCGAGCCGTGTACAAACGGCCGGTGCGCCATCGATATAAACGCGGGTTGTGACTGCGACGCGTTTTGAGAGACTATGGACGAGACGATAAAGGGTAAAAATCACGTGAATCAGATGTTCATATCGGGAAATTCGAAGCAAGCAGTGCAATAGGAGCGAGACGGTGATTCAGTTGCAGGACGTGGACCTCAAACTGCTGAGGGTCTTCATGACGGTGGTTCGATGCGGCGGGTTTTCCGCCGCCCAGGCGACCCTGAACGTCAGCCAGTCGACGATCAGCGAGCAGATGACGACGCTGGAAACGCGCCTGGGGCTCAAGCTTTGCGAGCGAGGCCGGAGTGGTTTTCGCCTCACCGAGCATGGCGTGGCAACGTACGAGGCGGCGCAACGGTTGCAGGTGGCGGTAGAGAGCTTTTGCGTGGATACGGCCGCGCTGAAGAAGCACGTCTCGGGCAAGCTGTATCTCGGCATCATCGACAACACGGTGACCGACTCCGACTCGCCGTTGCCGCAGGCATTGCAGGCGTTCGTGTCGCGGGGGCACGACGTGCATCTGGATGTCTACGTCGGCACGCCTGCCGAACTGGAAGAACGTGTGCTGGATGGCCGGTTGCACATTGCCGTCGGGCATTTTCCGCTGCACGTGCCGGGGCTAACCTATACCGACCTCTATGGCGAGCCGGACGGTCTGTATTGCGGCAAGAACCATGTGCTCGCCGGCCTCGCGCCGAATGATGCCGCGCTCGAACAGGCCATTGCATCAAGCCGGGTTGTCGCGCGTGGCTATCTGCAGCAGCACGACCTGCGCATGCTGAAGGTGAGCAAGGCCGCAGCCACCGTCGACAATATCGAGGCACAGGCCATACTCATTCTGTCCGGCGCATATATCGGATTCCTACCGATTCACTATGCCGCCCGATGGGTCGCGCGCGACGAGATGCACCGGATATGCCCCGACCAGTTCGGTTCTCAATGGCCGTTTTGCGCGATCATCCGGCGAGCTGCAGTGCCCCCGGCGATCCTGCAAGTTTTCATGACTGATCTGATGGAAAGCTATCGCCTCGCCCAAACGACGGCGCATACGGCATAAGCGCGTTAATTAGGCACCCGCTTTTGTGCACGACACCACAGTGGTTGCGGCAGTGTCGTGCGTCGTATTTCGTCGCACAGGCTGGGTGGCGTCGCGTTACGGCTGTGCGGATGCCAGCGGCGTCGGCTCACCATTCCGATAGGTATAAATCGTGATGGGCGAGTCGGTCAGATCGCGATTCTTGTCGAACCGGTAGTGACCCGAAACACCTTGCCAATCGATGCCCGCCAGCGCCTCACGATACTGGGCCGGTTCGATCGAGTTGGCCTTCTGCATGGCCTGCGCAACGATATTCACGCCGTCGTACAAAGCGGCGCTATAGGTCAACGGCTCGGTATGAAAACGCTGCTTGTAGTCCGCCTTGAACTGACGGCCTTTCTCGGTCTGCTCGAGAACAGGTCCGCCTTGCGGACAATACACGCGCGTGTCGACCGCATCGCCGCCGAGTTTTCCGAGTTCGGCGTTGCACATGGCGTCGCCGCCGAGCAGGTAGCCGTTCATCGCGAGGCGCTTCATCTGCTTGCGCATGGCGCCGGCTTGGGCGTAGTAGCCGCCGTAGAAAATGCCTTCCGCGTTCGCGCCCTTGACATGCGTGAGAATCGACACGAAGTCGGTCGCCTTGTCGGTCGTATATTCACGATCCACGATCTCGATGCCGTTGGCCTTTGCTGCGGCGATGAATTCATCGGCGACGCCCTGGCCGTATGCCGTCCGATCGTCGATCACGGCAATACGCTTGATCTTGAGTTCCTTTGCCGCAAACACACCCATGCGGCTGCCAAGCTGCGTGTCGCTGGCGGAGATGCGAAACACGAACGGGTAGCCGTGCTGCGTGATCGACCGGTTCGACGCGACCGTCGCCATGACAATGCCCGAGACATTTACCAGGTTTGAAATCGGAATCGCGACGCCTGAATTGAAAGGCCCGAAGATGACCTTCACGTTGGCGTCGACAAGGCTTTGTGCAACGGTCATGCCGGTACGTGGATCGGCGGCGTCGTCTTGCGAGACAAGTTCGAAGCGAGTCTTCTGACCGCCAATGACGAGACCCTCGGCGTTCAGGCGCTCGATCGCCATTCTCACGCCGTTTTCGTCGTCCTTGCCGATCGCCGCTTGCGGGCCGGTCAAGGGACCGGTCAAGCCGATCTTGACGACCTGCTCGCCTGCAGTCGCGCTTAGGGACATCGTGCTCAAAGCGACTGCTGCCAACCAGCTTGCGCTTGCGTACGGCTTTTTCATCGTCCTCTCCTCACATCGTGACGCGCCAGAAACGCGCCGTCACCTGAGGTGTCGAACGCGCCACGCTTCGGCGCAGAAAACATCGCTTTGAGCCCCGCTGCCCGCTTACGTTTGCCGGGCTTTGGGCAGGGGGTTGAGCATTATTCTGGGTAGCCAAATTCTCCAATAAAATGCATCATTGACGAAACACATTTCGGGGTTTTCCGAAGTAACTTCCGATGTAAAAACGAGGCTGCACGATGCAAGTTCAGGACACCGATCTCAAGCTGTTGCGTATCTTCGAAACCATCGTGAGGTGCGGTGGCTTCGCCGCGGCGCAGCCGATTCTCAACATCGGCGCGTCGAGCATCAGCGAATACATGTCGCAACTGGAGACGCGTCTAGGACTGCGATTGTGCGAACGCGGGCGCGCCGGTTTCCGCCTCACGGAAGAAGGCGCGGAACTGCACGCCGCCGCGCAGCGTCTGCTCGGCGCGGTCGACACGTTTCATATGGAGGCAGGCGCGTTGCGCAATCAGCTTTCGGGCGTGTTGCGCTTCGGCATGATCGAGGCGACGTTGACGGACAAGTACTCGCCGCTGCCGACAGCGATTCGCGAGTTCGGGCAGATGGCGCCGGACGTGCGCCTGCATGTGCAGATCGATACGCCGGGCAGCATGGAGCAGCATGTGCTGGATGGGCGTCTGCATCTGGCCGTCGGGCCGTTTCCCGCGCAGATTCCCGGTCTCGACTATTTGCCGCTGTATCGCGAGGAGCAAGGGCTCTACTGTGCGTCGACTCATCCGCTATATGAGCGGGCGAGCGGCCGCGTGCCTGTTTCGGTACTCAGCAAACAGCGGCTCGCGGCGCGCGCTTATCTCGGCAGCCAGGAACTGAAGCTGCTGCGCATGCCGCAGGCGGCGGCCTCAGTCGACAACGTCGAAGGCCGCGCCATGCTGATTCTGTCGGGTAACTACATCGGATTTTTGCCGCCGCACTATGCACAGCCGTGGGTAGATAGCGGTCTGTTGATTCGCATCGATCCCGAGCATTACGTGACGCATCTGGACTTCCAGATCATCACGCGCAAGGGGGGCGAATCGGCGCGGGTCGTCAAGGCTTTTTGCAATCAGCTGCGAACGGCGGCTGCGGAGTTAAGCCGCGCAAGGCGCGGCGGCAAATAGTGCTTTGCTTAACGGGTAAGGTTGCGCTTGACCTTGCGTTGATGCATGACGCGGCCAATCGTATTCAGCAGCAGTTGCGCCGCCAGAATCGAAGTCGAACCTGAATGGTCATAGTCGGGCGCGACTTCGACGAGGTCGATGCCGATGACTTCACCCTGCGCGGCAAGACCGGCGAACAGCTCGAGTCCTTCGTAGTACAGCAGGCCGCCGTGGCTCGGCGTGCCCGTGCCAGGGGCGATCGATGGGTCGAAGCCGTCGATGTCGATCGTCAGGTAATAGCGCACGCCCTTCGGAATGCGGTCCAGCACGCCCTGAATGCCGAGCCGGCGAAGGTCGCGCACCGAGATAATGTCCGAACCCATCTCGCGCGCCTGTGCATAACCTTCACGCGCGGTCGACGACACGTTGCGAATGCCGATCTGCGTCATGCCTGAAACCACGCTCTTCTCGGCGGCACGCCGCAGCGGATTGCCGTGGCCATGACGCACGCCGTGGCGTTCGTCGACGAAATCGAGGTGGGCGTCGATATGGACGATATGAAAGGGCTCCTGACCTTCGAACGCGTTGATGCAGGGAATGTTGATCGAGTGGTCGCCGCCCATCACCACCGGCAACGCGCCCGCCGCGAGAATCTTACGCACGCCGTATTCGATGTTGGCGTGGCTCTTTTCCGTGTTGGTGTGCACCATGTCCGCGTCGCCGATGTCGACGATGCGGACTTCGTCGCTGGGCAAGTAGACGACATCGTCTTCGAAGTCGTAGGCGCCGCCGTGGCCGAAGGAGAACAAGGTCGACGCATCACGGATTGAGCGCGGGCCGAAGCGCGCGCCGGCTCGCCATTGTGTGCCGCAGTCGAAGGGGGCGCCTATCACGGCGACGTCGGCGTCGATTTTGTCCCAGTCGAGGCACAGCGGGGACTTCGCGAATGTGCAGATGCCGACAAAGGGCAGGTTTAGGCGGCCAGTTTCGTAGGTGTTGGCTGACATGGGTGTCTCCGTTCCTTTTTGGGTCCAGTTGTGGGGTGCGCACCGCTGCTGCCTTAGATGATGCGAGGGATGGCGGTGTGTCTGGAACGGAGTCTAGGGGAGCTGATTCGACGGGAAAATGCGGGAATGGGGAAATGTACTTCGGGAGATTCCGAAGTTAGTTGCGGAGGGTCGCGGGAGTGCCATGAGGATGGGGACGGCGACGTGCATTACGGACCACATCGGAGATTGCCAGAAACAAAAAACCCCGCGAGCCTTGCGCTACGCGGGGTTTTGGACTTTTCCGGAATTACTTCTGACCTCCCTGGCCGTTTTGTTGGTGGAGAGGAGGAGGATCGAACTCCCGACCTTCGCATTGCGAACGCGACGCTCTCCCAGCTGAGCTACCCCCCCAACGTGCAAATTATTCTAGCACAATGATTTTCCGTTTTGCCAAGCCCACCGGCCTGCCAAAACGACATCGGGAGCCATCATCACCTCGACGGCGGAGCCCCCGCCAGCACCCAATCCACCACCGTCCGAATATCCGCATCGCTCATCGATTGATGCGCGGGCATCGGAATCATGCCCCACACGCCGGCGCCCCCGTCTTTCACCTTGCGCGACAATTTCGCCGGCGCCTGGGCATCGCCCTTGTACTTCGCGGCGATCTGCTGAAACGACGGGCCGACCAGTTTGCGGTCCACCGCGTGGCACCCCATGCAGGCATTCGCGTTGGCGATCCGTTGACCAGGCGGCGTATCAGCAGCACGCGCCGCCGGCGCGACCGCACCCGCCAGCGCGCCGACCATCAGCGCGCTAACGACGACAGCACTGCCGCGCATCACGGCGTCGTGGCCTTCGGATTACCCGGGTGCACCGAGTCCGAATTGGTAACGGGGGCCGGCGCCTGCTGATCGAGCGGACGCGCACTCACCGACGAATCAGGAATCGCGCCGACCGTCGGCGCGCTCGCGTCCGGCTGCGAAGCGGCAACCGGCGCCGTCGCCGCCGCGGCAGCGGCCGCCGCGGCTTCCTGCGGCTGAATGTACTGGAACAATTTCACGACCTGCACCACGCCCGGCACGCGGCTCGCGACGTCGGCGCCGCGATTGCCTTCGTCCATGGTCACGAGGCCCATCAGATACAGATTGCCGCGCTCGGCGACGACCTTGAAGTTGTTCGCCGAAATATTCTTCTCGGCGATCAGCGCAGTCTTCACGCGCGTCTCGAGGTAGGTGTCATTGGTGCGCGACGAAAACGAGCTGGCCGGCATGATCGCCAGTTCGTTGACGATCGTGTTGACGTTGTTCAGGCCACGCACGACGTTCTCCGCGCGCTGCTTCGACACATCCCCCGCCACCTCGGCGGTCAGCAGCACGCGGCGGTTGAACACCGTCACGTTGACGTGCGCGGTGTCGGGCAGATTCTGGTTGATCTGCGCGAGCGCCTTGACCTGCAACTCGCGATCTTCGGTCTGCGCGCCAAGCGTGCGCCGGTCGGTCGCCACCAGCGCGCCGCCGCCCGCCGCGCCGGCCACGGCGAGAAAGCAGCCTTGCAATGTTGCGGACAGCCCCGCCGCGAACCCCACCACCAGCACGGTTCTTACCAGTGTCTTCTTGACGCGAAATACGCTCATCAACTAGCTCTCCTTCGGAATCGGTCTCAATCTTCGCCCAGCAACATGGCATCGATGCCGTCGCACAGACAATGGATGGTCAGCAAATGCACTTCCTGAATACGCGCGGTACGATCCGACGGCACGCACACGTGAATGTCGGTATTGCTCAGTACTTCCTGCGTGCGTCCGCCGCCCTTGCCGGTGAGTGCGATCACAATCATTTCCCGCTCGTGCGCGGCTTCAATGGCGGCCAGTACGTTGGCTGAATTGCCGGACGTGGTAATGGCCAGCAGCACGTCGCCCGGCTGGCCGAGCGCCCACACCTGCTTCGAGAAAATCTGTTCAAACGAATAGTCGTTGGCGATGGCGGTGAGCACCGACGTGTCCGTGCTCAGCGCGATCGCCGGCAGGCCCGGCCGCTCGCGCTCGAAGCGGCCGATCAGTTCGGCCGCGAAATGTTGCGCGTCAGCCGCCGAGCCGCCGTTGCCGCACGCAAGAATGCGATTGCCGTTGGCGAGTGCGCCGAACATCGTGTCGATCGCAGCGGCGATCGGCATCGACAGGGTTTCGAGGGCTTCGAGTTTGACCGCCGCGCTGTCGCGGAAGTGTTGTTGAATGCGTTCGACTGACATCGAGTCTCTATCTTCTACCGCGAATGAGCCGCACTGCGCGGCCGTGTTGTGAAGTCGTGCGGCTCCCGTTCAACCGGTCCGGCAACCCGGCGCCTGAGCGCTAAAGCATCGCAATTTACGCTGCTTCCTGTGTTGCCGGCGTTACGCAGTAGCCTGCACGCGTGCGCAAGTTTAGCGTACTCACGCACGTTCTCCGCGCGCGGCGTCAGACTTCGTCGGCACGGAACGCGTCGCGCAACCAGACGAGCCGGCCGCCTTCGAAAGCGATCACATCGAAACGGCACACGGGCTGATCCCGCCCATGCGGCGCACGAGTGGCCAGATAGTGGCGCGCCGCGCGCACAATGCGCTGTTTCTTCTGCCAGCCGATACTCGCCGCCGCGCCGCCGTACCACCGCTGCGCACGAGCACGGACTTCGACGAATACCAGCGCGCCGTCGCGCTCGCGCATCACCAGATCGATCTCGCCGCCACGGCACGACACATTGCGCGCGACGAACCGCAAACGCTGCCGCTGCAAAAACTCCTGCGCCCGCGCCTCGAAAGCCGCACCGACGAGTTTGGACCCGGTGAGTCCCGAAAAGTTGTGCGCGCCGGCGGCTGCGCCGCTCGTTGCCGGCGCGTTCGCCGCCTGTGAGCCTTCCGGAGCGCGTGGCCCTGCGTGGCACAATGACGGCCTTGTTCCGTCTGTCTGCGTCTTCTGCCTCATGACTCCTCTCTCCGAACTCGCGCAAGGCCAGCAGTACCCCGCCGCCGCGCTGTATGTGGTGGCCACGCCGATCGGCAATATTTCCGACGTCACGCTGCGCGCGTTGCATGTGCTCGGACTCGTGGACCGCATTGCCGCCGAAGACACCCGCAACACCGGTCAGCTGCTCGCACGCTATGGCATCTCGAAGCCGCTCGTCGCCGTGCATCAGCACAACGAGCGGGCTGCGGCGCTGCGCCTGATCGAGCATCTCCAAGCGGGCGAACGCGTGGCCTACGTGTCCGATGCGGGCACGCCGGGCATCTCGGACCCCGGCGCGAAACTCGTCGACGCGGTTCGCGAGGCCGGCTTCCCGGTTATTCCGCTACCCGGCGCGAGCGCACTCGCGACCGCGCTAAGCGCGGCCGGCGACTGGGTCGCGACGTTCTCGTTTCTCGGTTTCCTGCCGCCGAAGGCGAAGGCACGCGCCGCGGCGCTGCAGCCGCTCGCCAGCCACCCGTATGCGATGGTGTTCTACGAAGCACCGCACCGGATCGCCGAAACTGTCCAGGCACTGGCCGACGCGTTCGGCGGCGAGCGCAGGTTGCTCATCGCCCGGGAATTGACGAAGTTACATGAATCGCTGCATTGCGGCACCCTGGCCGAAGCGCCAACGTGGCTCGCTGAAGATCCGAACCGGCAGCGCGGTGAATTCGTGCTGGTGGTGGAAGGCGCGCAGCAGGAAGCCGCCGGCGAACACGATCACGATGCGTTGCTGGCCATTCTGCTAGAGGAATTGACGGTGAGCAGCGCGGCGAAAGTCGCGGCGGCCATCACCGGAGCGCCGCGCAACGCGCTGTACACGCGCGCACTGGCTCTGAAAAAAGACGAAGAATAAGGCCGCGACAGACACGAGCAAAAGAAAAGGGCCGCGCAATGCGGCCCTTCGTGCTTCTGCGGACGTGGCCCGAGGGCCTGCGGTAACGACGCGCGTACATCACCGGCATCACCGGGCGCGCCTCGCGCACCCGCCGCCGTTACATCACTTGTCGACGCTCGAAACCGAGTTCATCGCCAGCGTTTCGTTTTGCGCCGCGCGCGCTTCCTGCTGCGTCAAACCTTCGATCTCGACGCGTGCCGTGCCGGCGTGGCGCATGTGGAGCGCGGACGCGGCCGCCATGGAGAGATCAATCACGCGGCCACGCGCATACGGACCACGGTCATTGATACGCACGACAACCGACAGCGCAGTGGCCGGATTGGTCACGCGGACATAGGAACCGAGCGGCAGCGTACGGTGCGCCGCTGTCAGCGCGTGCATGTTGAAGCGTTCGCCATTGGCGGTAAGTCGCCCATGGAAGCCCCGGCCGTACCACGAGGCGCGGCCAGTCTGGTGAAAGTCCGAGATGCCCGAACTGTCATCCGTGAGCGGTTTGGCATCGGCTAGCGACGAGCCCTTGGCAGACGCGTCGGACGCCGGCGCGCTACCGAAAGCTTGCGGTCCGAAAGCACCCGCCTGCGCGTTCTTGCTGCTCAGCGGCACACCGCTGTCCGACGTGCTGCCTGCGCCCGGAGGCGTAGCGCAACCCGCCAGCACAAAAAAGGCAAAAAGAGTCCCCAGACCACGGGATAACCGAGTTTTCATAAGACGTGCAATCACATTGTCGAGCCGCATCACGCGAAGTTTTGCGTGTTGCCTGCGACTCCGGCGGCAAAGGACGACAACGCGCCGCGCTGGTCTGCGCAGAACGTCAAAGCCCGGATGCGGCTCACTCAGCCGCTACCGCACGGTTAATTTTCACGTCTGGCGCAACCTGTCCCCGGCAGCCTGACCAGACCCCACATGCCGCCAGACGAACGTGGCAAACACGTTCTTGCGCGCGAAACTCAGCGAGCAGGAACGGCGGCGTAGGCCCCACCCAGCGTCACGGCAGTTAAGTCCGTTGCAGGCGCGTGGCGCCTGGCTGGGCAAGACGTGTGCATCGAACGCATCGATACTTGATGGCTGCCGACAACCGCAGCAGCCCATACTTGAGTGGCGATCCGCGCGCCCATTTTTGATGGGGACGCATCGCCTTGTGGCATGCACAATTCTCTGTGCATAGGACGCATTATACCCAAAACAAAATTCCAGGTTGGCAAGCGACTGAAAACCTTGATGAATTTTCACTTTTGCTGCAAGAATGAGCCGCCGGAAGCCCGCTGCGACGAGGCTTGCCCGGCTCCGGCGAGCGCGCGCAAGAGGCCGGTACAATCGATGTTTTTCCAGCGGCGCCGCCATCCATGAAAGTCACCTTGATCCCCGTCACGCCGTTCCAGCAGAACAGTTCGCTGCTCGTTTGCGAGGCAACCGGACGCGCGGCCGTCGTCGATCCGGGCGGCGACCTCGACATCATCCAGGGCGAAATCGCGCGGCAGAACGTGACGGTCGAAAAAGTCTTCCTGACCCACGGTCACATCGACCATTGCGCGGGCGCGAAAACGCTCGCCGCGCACTACGGCGTGCCGATCGAAGGCCCGCACCCCGACGAGCGCTTCTGGCTCGACAAGCTGCCGGATCAAAGCACGCGCTTCGGCTTTCCGGCGGCCGAAGCCTTCGAACCGGACCGTTGGCTGCAGAACGGAGAGACCGTGCAGTTCGGCGCCGAAACGCTCGAGGTCTATCACTGCCCGGGGCACACGCCCGGCCACGTGGTGTTCTTCAGCCGCAAGCATCGGCTCGCGCTGGTGGGCGACGTGCTGTTCGCCGGTTCGATCGGCCGCACGGATTTTCCGCGCGGCAATCACGCGGACCTGGTGCGCTCGATCCGCGAGAGGCTCTGGCCGCTCGGCGACGACGTCACCTTCGTTCCCGGACACGGTCCCACCTCGACGTTCGGCGCCGAACGCCGCTCGAATCCGTACGTCGCCGACGGAGTCGAGGCATGAGCAGCGAAATCTATGTGAGCACCGACGTGGAAGCTGACGGCCCGATTCCCGGCCCGCATTCCATGTTGAGCTTCGCCTCCGCCGCCTACACGGAAGACAAGCAGCTGATCGCCACCTTCTCGGCGAATCTCGAGCTGCTGGAAGGCGCCACGCCGCATCCCGTGCAGGAGGCGTGGTGGAAGACGCAGCCTGAGGCATGGGAAGCCTGCCGCAAGGACCTGCAAACGCCCGCGGCGGCATTGACGGCGTATGTGGACTGGGTCGAAGCGTTGCCGGGCAAACCGGTGTTCGTGGCAATGCCCGCCGGCTTCGACTTCACCTATATGTTCTGGTACATGATGCGGTTTGTCGGCCGCTGCCCGTTTTCCTGGTCGGCGCTCGACATCAAGACACTGGCATTCGCGATGACGGGCCTGCCGTATCGCAAGAACATCAAGCCGCGCTTTCCAAAGCACTGGTTCGACGAACACCCGCATACGCATGTCGCACTCGACGACGCCATCGAACAAGGCGCGCTTTTCTGCAATATGCTGAAGGATCTGCGCGCAAGCCAGGCGATCTCCCTCGCAATCGGTCAAGATGGGGACGGCTCAGGACAAAACCCCGCTGAGGAACCGGCAAATTAGGGAATCTCCCTCGTCGAAGCCGTTTTACATTGCGTTTCGTTTTCGCGCCCTCTACCATTCGTTGATACGGCGACGCAAACGGAGGCGCAGTTGACACTCGATACGTTCTCGCAAAAAATTTTGCGCCTACTGCAGCTCGACGCACGCCGCTCGGTGCAGGAGATTTCCGACCAGGTCGGCCTGTCGAGCACGCCATGCTGGCGGCGCATCAAGGACATGGAGCAATCGGGGGTGATTCAGCGCTATACGGCGCTGCTCGATCGGGAAAAGCTTGGTCTGCACGTGTGCGCGCTGGCGCATATTCACCTTACGCGCCATACCGAGGGCGGTGTGGAGCAATTCGAACGGGAAATTGCCACGTGCCCGGAGGTCACCGAGTGCTACAGCACGACAGGCGAATCCGACTACATCCTTAAGATCGTCGCGCCGGACATCAAGGCGTACGACAGCTTTCTGCACGAACGCATCTTCAAGATTCCCGCCGTCGCACAGGTGCGTACGAGCGTCGTGCTGCGCGAAATCAAATTCGATACGCAATTGCCGCTGTGATCGTCTGGCGGCACGCCACGCAGAAGCGGCGTGCTCGCGCGGCGCGAGCCTCAGATGGCGCTGTGCGGCTCAGTCGCCTTCACGCCGTTCGTTGCCGCGCCATCGGTCTTCGCTTCTCCTGCCTGAGATGCTCCCGCCGGCAACGCCGCCAGTTCCTGCCGCAGATCCAGCTTGCGCGCACCCAGGCGGGCCTTGAGCGCTGCCAGATCAATCGAGGCAGCCTGAGATACTTCGCCATTCGACGCGCCGGAAAGCGGTTTCGGCAACACCACCTCAACGTCGAGCCCGGTGCTCAGGTAGTGAATGTTCACGGCGGCCGCCTTCACGCCGCAGGGTGCCAATGCGGCGTTCACTTCCGCGACCACCCGCTCGCGAGTCGGCAGATCGACCGGCGGGTGCGCAACCGCATCGTTTTCCGGATCGACGTGGATCAACGCGTCGAGCACGCGATTGTCGGTCAGCACGCGCAAACGCGCCGACTCCGCAATGTAATGCCCCTCCGACACTGAGATCTGCGGATCGACCAGAATGTGCGCGTCGATGAGGGCAAAATCGCCCATCTTGCGCGTGCGCATTTCGTGCACGTCGCGCACGCCGGGCGTCGCGAGGAGTAGCGCGCGCATATCGGCGGTTGCGGCTTCGTCGAGTGCGCGGTCGGAGAGATCCTGCAGTGCGTCCCAGCCGAACGTCCAGCCCATGCGCGCCACCATGAAGCCGACAATCGCCGCCGCAATTGGATCGAGCAACCGCACGCCGGCGAGACTGCCGATAATGCCGATCGCGACCACCAGCGACGACGCCGCATCTGAACGCGCGTGCCACGCATTGGCAATTAACATAGCCGACCGCACGCGTTGCGCCTCACGCAGCATGTAGCGAAACAGCGCCTCTTTGGAAACCAGAACCAGCACCGCGACCGCGAGAGCACTCATATGGACGGCGGGGATATCCTGCAGATCGGCGAGACGCGTTCCGGCGCGCCACAGCATCCCGACGCCTACCGCGATCAGCAGCCCGCCGAAAAATAACGACGCCACCGTTTCATAACGGCTGTGCCCGTAATTGTGATCCGCGTCGGGCTTGGCGCCGCTGTGCCGATTGGCAATCAGCACGACAAAATCGGAAATCAGATCGGCGAGGGAATGGATACCGTCGGCGACCAGGGCTTGCGAGTGCGCAAACACGCCGATGACGATTTGCAGCGCCATCAACACCGTATTGAGCGCAATGCTGACAAAGGTACTTTTGCGCGCAACGCGATGTTTCTCAGCGGATTGGGCAGCGGCGGCGGCGGTGGGAGGCATCGCGAGAGCAAAGTGAAAAAGTTCAATGCCTGTATTCTACCCGGCGCATATCGAATTGCGCTGGAGAGACCCTGAAATCCCCTTTTAAATCAGACGCTTATCTAAACGAAAAGCATTCGCGTTCCAGTTACGTGGAGCACATGCGGCAAAAGACCACGGCAGTTTGTCGTGGCAATAAAAAAACCGCGCCCTCGACGGTACGCGGTTTTTTACATAACTGCAGACACAGTGATGTGTCTGATTGAAGCTATTCGTATTACTTGATAGCCGGAAGCATTACTCCCAGCCCAAAGCATTACTTCTGAATGAGAAACTTGTCACGATCCAGACCGGCGATCCAGCGCGGCGGCTTGCCACGGCCGGACCACGTGCTGCCGCTATCCGGGTCGCGGTATTTCGGTGCGACGCCTGCGCGCGGACGGCCTGCTTTAACGCCTTTGGCGGCACGGCCGCCACCGAGTTCAGCCAGCGTAATGCCGTAGTCGGACATTTTCTGCTTGATCTCATTCAATACTTCTGCGTATTCACGCGACTTCGCTTCTTCGATCTGCTTTTCGAGCTTCTCGCGCTGAGCGAGTAGTTCCTTGTAGGAAGACATAGGTTCCCTTGTGGTTTGGTTTAATGACTGCCAGTCTTAAGCCGGCTTGCCCTTCAAAGTGATCATGCCGTCGGAATTTGATGGCGAGATTAACACAAATTAGAAAAACCACAAAAGCTCGAGTGTTAAATTAATCGCGGCTCGTTTCAAAAAATTTCGCGACTGCCGCCGAGTTACGGCACTTCCTTTCAAATAGCTGATTTCGTGTTTTGCTGAAAAACGCAGTCGGCATCGGTAATCGGGGAATTAACTATCAAACCATGAAATTTAAGCCTTCTGTTTGCCGTCAACATTTCATGCCATGAGAGCTTTAACCTGAAACGTCGTAACATATTGCGACAAACGTTTCACACCGTTATTGCCATATGAGTGTTTTCCCCAAAAAGCGCGAAAAAACTAATTCGCTTAGCGCCGCATGCAATCTTCGAGCGCCGCGTGCAAGGATTCTGTATTGACTTTGGCATCGTCAAAGACAAAACGCTCGCGCGCACCGTTCTTTTTCAGATCCACGCCATATCGATCGACACCAAGCAGTTCAAATCCGCCAGCACTAACAGAATGGCCGGCAAATACTGACATAAGCGCGTTTTCCTCGTCGCCACTCAATGGCGGCAATGGATCGAGCTCTGAGCCGCCAAGCCATCCCATTGCGCCAAAGCCGCCTATATAACGCAAGCGTTCAAGCCTCATCACCCAGAAAGTAAAATCGCCGAGCACCAGATAGCGCTCCGCATCCGGGTGGTAGCGCAGATAGCGCTGCACGACCTCGGGGGTTGAATCGACCGGTTCGAACGTGCCGAGCAAAGTCACACGCTGGCCACTCAGTACATCGCCGCCGGGCGCGTCAACCGCCAGAAAACCCGCGCGCGGATCCGCATGCAGGTTGTGCGTATGCTCGGCGAGCCGGCTGACCAGAATCACCGGGCGATGCTGCGGGTCAGGCGCGAACGGCAGCACGGTCGGATAAGGAAAGCCTTCCGGCTGGCGCGCGTGAGTGGCAAGCGTGCCGGTGGGGGCCGTGTGCAGCAGATGCAGCGGAGCGTGAGCGGGAATGTTCAAGTGCGCGTTCCTTGATGGAAATGAGCGGCGAATCGCGAAAAACCCGGCGTGCGGATCGCCGCACAGCCCGGCGCGTTCGAGTTGTTCGGCCGCGAGTATGCGGACGCCGCTTTCCAAGCATAAGACACCACGCCTGGTTAGAATCGAAAACTCGCTTTCAACGCGCTTTCTCGCGCGTCCTCCTCACGAGATATCCGTGTCTGACCACTCGTCTGAATTCGCCCACCTCCCCGCCGCTCACCGCGACCTGTCCGGCACCGCCCGGCAGCGGGCGCGGATTGCCACCATGGCGTTGTTCTTTATCGCCGGCATGATGTACGCCTCGTGGGGCGTGCATGTGCCGACGGTGCGCGACCGTTTCCATCTGAATGCGGCGCTGCTCTCGTTCGCGCTGCTCGCCGTGGCGGGCGGTTCGATCGGCGCGATGGCGGCCAATGCGTCGTGGATTGCACGGGTCGGCACGCGGCGCGCCTGCCTCGCCGGCGGTCTCGTCATGGCGGCGTGCGCGGCGCTGATTCTGGTCGTGCCGACGTACTGGCTGCTGCTTGTCGTGCTGGCTATCTTCGGCGCGGGCATGGCCACGCTCGATGTCGCAATGAACGCCGAAGCCAGCGCGGTCGAGAAAGCCCTCGGCAAGCCGATCATGTCGTCGCTGCACGGCATGTTCAGCATCGGCGGGATGTTCGGTGCAGCGGCGGGCGGCGCGCTGCTGTCGCGCGGCATGGCGCCGGCAGTCCATCTGATACTGGCCGCGGCGGTCAGCGCGCTGGTTCTGATCGCCGCATGCCCCGCCGTGCTGCCGCACGTGCCGCACGCCGACCACCCCGATGCCGCCACGCCGCGCGCGAACCCCTGGCGCTCGCCGGCGTTGTGGGCGCTTGGTGCCATGGCCCTCGTCGCCTTGATTGCGGAAGGCGCCATGTACGACTGGGCCACTGTCTATATGCGCGACGTCGTACTGGCCACGCCGGCGCTTGCGAGCGCGGCCTACGCGGCATTCTCGGGCGGCATGGCAGCCGCGCGTTTTGCCGGCGACGCGGTGCGCGCCCGCTTCGGCGCGCCACAACTGGTCATGGCGAGCGCCACGCTCGCCTGCGCCGGGATGGTCGGCGCGCTGTTGCTGCCCAACCCGGTTGCCGCGCTGATCGGCTTCACGCTGATGGGCCTCGGTCTGGCGAACATGATGCCCGTGCTGTTCGCGGCGGCGGCAAGCGTCAAGGGCATTCATGCTGCGGAGGGACTCGCGCATGTCGCCGGGCTGGCCTATTTCGGACTGTTGTTCGGGCCGGTGATCATCGGTGCGGTGACGCAGGCCACCAGTTTGCCGATCGGTTTGTCGGTGGTCGCCTTATGTTCCGCCTTGATCGCCCTCATCGGCCCGAAGGTGCTGCGGCGTTTAAAAATCTGACGCCAGCGTACGCCGGTGCTGCATCGCGACAAACGAAGAGATACAAAACGCTGGTTTCTTACGTTACGTTACGCGCGGCCCGCACACTGACGCGTTCCGCGACACACGGCGTAGGCCGAGGCGCCTTCACGCTTCTCGCGCGTAACATAAGTCATTGATTAATAAGACTATATTAAGAAAGACAGCCATGCGATCAGAAATGGCATAGGCCTTGCAGTTAGCTCTCCCAGCAGTGTCCAAATTACGGGGGAGCAGACCATGAATCGCAAATTCAAGCTGACGGCGATCGCCATGTGCGTCACGTCGATGATCGTCCTGACAGGATGTGGAAGCACGTTGGTCAAGCCGGGTCTAGGGAACGGCTCGGGTTCTGGAAACGGCTCGGGCACGCCTACGCCAACCCCGACGCCGACGCCGACGCCCACTCCGACGCCTACGCCCACACCCACTCCTACGCCGACACCCACGCCGACGCCGACGCCCACCCCGACGCCCTCGAGCGCCAACCCGGTCGGCGTCGTCGTGCAAAACACCGGCAACGTGGTCACCGCCGCCGGCCAAACCGTCTCCTCGATCGGCAGCCAGATCGGCCTCACTCCGATTCCGGGCGCCAACCCGGCGACCACCACGGCGCTCGGCAATGTCGTTTCGAATCTCGGCAACGGCGTGACCGCCGTCGGCAGCGGCGTGGTGAACGGCCTTGGCCAGCTCGGCAATGCCGCCGATCCGCTCGGCACGACGCTCGCGAGCAGCGGCGGCCTGGTCTATAACGCAGGCCAGGCGGTCAACAGCGCCGGCCAGCTCGTCACGAGTCTCGGCAGCGGGCCCACCGCACCACTCAGCCCGCTGACCACACCGCTCGGCTCCACGGTCTCGGCGGTCGGCAACGCCGTCAGCGGGCTGGGTACGACGCTCGGCACACAACTGACGAGCGGGCCGATCCAGCAGGTCACGCAAAACGTCAACACCGCGATCACGCCGATCACGTCCACGCTCGCGCAGACTACCCAAACGGTCGGTGACACGACCGGTCTGGGCTCACCGCTGAACGGCCTGCTGTCGACTATCGGTCACGGCCTCGACAGCGCCGGCGGCCAGCTTAGCGGCGCAACCGGCAATCCGATCGGCCAGAATCTCGGCAATGTCGTGACGAAGCTCGGCGACACGGTCACGTCCGCGGGTGGTCTGCTGACGGCCGGCGGCACCGGCGGCAGCGGCGGCGGCTCCGGTTCGCCGCTCGCGCCGCTGACCAACATCCTCACTGCGCTGCCCGGCACCCTAAGCGGCGGCCTGACAGGCGGTGGCGGTTCCGGTGGCCCGCTCGCGCCGCTCACAAACGTCGTCAGCACGTTGACCGGCGGACTCGGCAGCGCCGGCTCCGGAAGCCCGCTCGCACCGTTGAACAACGTCGTCAGCACGCTGACTGGCGGACTCGGCGGCAGCACGGGCTCCAGCAGCCCGCTTGCGCCGTTGACCAACGTGGTCAGCACGCTGACTGGCGGACTCGGCGGCAGCACGGGCTCCAGCAGCCCGCTTGCGCCGCTGACCAACGTGGTCAGCAGCCTGACCGGCGGACTCGGCGGCAGCACCGGTTCGAGCAATCCGCTTGCACCTGTGACGTCAGCCGTCTCGTCGCTGACCGGCGCATTGGGTTCGGCAACGGGATCGGGTAGCAGCGGCGGGGCCGGCAACCCGCTCGCTCCGGTCACCGGCCTGCTCACCACCGTCACCGGCACCTTGACCGGCGCGGCGACGTCGGCCGGCGGCACGGGGGGCGGCGGCTTGCTCAGCGGCCTCGGCGGTCTCACGCCGAAGAAGTGACGAACACGAATAACGGCAGCAAATAACGGCGCGGCAAAACAAGCGCCGAAAGGGGGGCGGCGAGCCAGGCAACTGGCCCGCCGTTTTTTTATCGCTGCGTTTTACCGCGCATCATTTCGCGACCACAGTCCAATTCACCGTGGCGCAGCGTCAAAGTCACAGTTCGTGATACGTGTCGTAGCGCTGCGCAAAATCGTTACTGCGCAGAAAATTGGTGAACGTCATCGTGACCGATGCGTCGAGTCCTTCCACGTAATGCCACCAGCCGATCGGCAGAAACAATAGTTCGCCGGGTGCGAGCGTGCATTCGATCAACTGCGCATTGCGCATCGCCGGAAACACCTCGTAGTCGATCGCACTGCCGTCCACCTGCGAATAGCAATGCAGATGGTTCGCCATATGCGGCGTGTCGGATAACGGCACGAGTTTGATCTTTTTGCGGCCGATAACCTGCGCCATGAAGTTATTGGTCAGGTCATGGTGAAACGGCGTCCTGGTTCCGGGCGGCCCCATCCAGAAGAAACCGGTATCGGGCGATCCGGCGTCGAGGTACTCGCCGATTGTTGGGACGTCGGACCACAATGCCGCAAGCGCCGCGCGATTATGCGAGGTGTTATTGGCGGTCATGTAGAAATCGTTGGTCGGACCGCTGCTTTCGACGAGATCGACATAATCGGCAAAGCGCATCATGCGCTTGAGCCTGGGCTGATTGATTTCGTAATTCGTATCCGACTCGCGGCCAAACTGCACTTCGACTTCACAATCCCCGCACCGCTCGCGAAAGTAATCGAAACTCCAGCGCGTGCGCGCGGGCCAGGAGTCGAACGCGCCAGTGATAATCACCGGCCGGTTCTGAAAGTAGTACTGCTCAAAGAACACGTCGCGCGGCAAGCGTTCGCGCCGCTCGATCTCGCCGCTTCCGGCGCGCATGCGATTGAGTTCGCCATACACCGACAAGATCCATTCACGCTTGCGCAAACGATTGCGCAGGCGCGTTGCCCCGTGAAAGTAAGGACTCGCGAGCGCCGCATCGATTTCTCGCGCGGCCTCGGCCGCGTCGAAGCCATGCCCGACCAGCGCGCCATGCAACGCCGGCGGTGGAGCTTCGAGCAGCAGATTCTCGGCAATCCAGCGACGCCATGCGTCGTCGATTGAACGGCTCCCAGTAGTCACGACCCTCTCCCCCAACAATGCGGATGTACCAAAGAAAAGGCACGCGAACCTTGCGGCGCGCGTGCCTCGTCAACCATTGGATCGAAGACAGACCAGGCCGTCTTCGATCATGCGGTCTTACATCTTCACTACGTCGAGCAGCGTCTTCTTGCCTGCCTTGTAGTTGTACAGCGAGATCACGCCGTGCTGAAGGTCGCCCTTCGAGTCGAACGTGGTTTCACCGATCACACCCTTGTAGTCCGTAGCCGGCATTGCTGCCAGGATCTTCGCCGGATCGGTCGAGTTCGCACGCTTCATAGCGTCGACGATGATGTACACAGCGTCATACGTGAACGGAGCGTAGATCTGGATCGGCTGACCGAAACGCTTCTGATACTTGGCGAGGAACGCTGCGCCGCCAGACATCTTCTCGAGCGCCATACCGGCTTCCGAGCAGACGATGTTGTCGGTTGCGTCGCCAGCCAGGTCCGACAGCTTGTCGGTACACACGCCGTCGCCTGCCAGCACCTTCGCGCGCAGGCCGAGCTGCTTGGCTTGCTTGGCGAACGGGCCGCCGGTTGCGTCCATACCGCCGTACATGATCGCGTCCGGGTTTTCGCCCTTGATCTTCGTCAGAATCGCGCGGAAGTCGACAGCCTTGTCGTTCGTCGCGTCATGCGACATCACGTTCAGGCCCAGCGATTTCGCGGTCTTTTCGAATTCGTTTGCCAGACCCTGACCATAAGCGGTCGAGTCGTCGACGATCGCGACGCTCTTCACCTTCATGGACTTGGATGCGTAGTTAGCCAGTGCCGGGCCTTGTTGCGCATCGGTCGCCACGACGCGGTACGTCGTCTTGAAGCCCTGTTGCGTGTAAGCCGGGTTCGTGGCCGACGGCGAGATCTGCACGATGCCTGCATCGCTATAGATCTTCGAAGCCGGAATCGACGTACCCGAATTCAGGTGGCCGACCACTGCGACGACCTTGTCGTCGACCAGCTTCTGCGCAACCTGCGTAGCGGTACGCGGGTCGGCTGCGTCGTCTTGTGCGTCGAGTTGCAGCGTGATTTTCTGGCCACCGATCGTCAGGCCCTTGGCGTTGATTTCTTCAACTGCCAGGCGCGCGCCGTTTTCGTTGTCTTTACCCAGGTGAGCGATACCGCCGGTCAACGGTGCGACGTGGCCGATCTTGACGACCTCGTCCGCCACCGCGCCGGTTGCCATCGACGCAAACAACATGGCCGCAGCGCTGATCGGCAACAGCTTTTGAATCTTGATGTTCATGTAAGTCTCCAGTTTCGGTCCCAAAAACAACGTAATCGCCCTGTGCCCCCGCTTCCCCAACACGTGTCGCTCAGTCCCGTGGACGACCACGCCGGTTGCATCGTTCATGCACTTGGCCAGTACCCTCGCCGGACTGTTTGTGGCAGGCGGCAAACCGTACTTGCGCGCAAGTGTAGGCTATCAAATTAATTTGTGGGACTTTTTTGAGGAAGTGGGATGAACACTAATAGCGTTTATCCAACAAGCGCCGATTCCGACTGGATAGAGTGGCTGGAAACCACCAGCCCATGCGGGTTTCCGCTATGTGAGGCTTTCGTCTAACGGCATACCCTAAAGTGTTTCGCGTGTTAAACCGTTAATCGTCCAAAAAGCTTTGCGTCTGAAAAAATAAGGCGCGTCGCAAACGGTTGCGAGACGCGCCGGGGTCATGCTGAATCAGCGTTGATGAGCGGCAATGCGCGCCGTCGCCTCGCGCCATTCCTGCTCGAGTTGCCGCATCAGTTCGGCGGCGCCGATATCTTCGCGGCGCGCGCGGCCCAAAGGCGCGCCCTGGCCTGCCCACAAGGAAAGATAGTCGCTATTCCCCGCACGGCCCGCGCTTTGACGCAGCTCCTGCGTGAGGGCGTTTTGCACCGGATACGGCGCGATCTTCTGCTCCGCTTCGCTCAACCGCTGCATCAACGGATTGCGTATGCCGCGCGCGTGACGACCGGTGATCGCGCGCGTGACCGAGGTCGACGTATCGGACGAAGTGCGTACGCGGGTTTTCCATGCCTTCGGCACCCCGCTCTCGTGACTGGTGAGAAACGCGGTGCCCATGGCCACGGCTTGCGCGCCGAGCGCGAGTGCGGCGACGATGCCGCGCCCGTCCATGATGCCGCCCGCGGCGATCACCGGCAGACCCGTCGCGTCGACGAGCTGCGGCACCAGCGCCATGGTCCCGACCAGCGCGTCTTCGAACGCGCCTATGAACGTGCCGCGATGCGCGCCGGCCTCCGCGCCTTGCGCGGCAATCGCGTCGGCGCCCACGTCGCGCCAGGCCAAACCTTCGGCGACATGCGTCGCGGTCCCGATCACGTAGGTCCCGTCGGCATGGAGCCGGGCCACGTCGTCGGAGGGAAGCAGTCCGAACGTAAAGCTCGCCACCGGCACGCGCAATTCGATCAGCATGTCCAGTTGCGCGCGGAAATGCGGCGCATAGCGTTCGAGCGGCCCGCCAGGCGGCAAACCCAGTTCCGCGCGCAGCGGGTCGATGGCTTCGAGCGCGGTACGCACGGTAGCGTCGTCCGGCGCGGCCGGTTCGAGCACGAACAGGTTCACGCCGAACGGACGATCCGTCAGCGCCCGAATCGCCGCGACTTCGCTCGCGATTTTCTCGGGCGAGAGCGCCGCGCCCGCCAGGAAACCCAGGCCTCCGCCGTTCGACACCGCTGCGACCAGCGCCGGCGTCGTGGCGCCGCCGGCCATGGGCGCCTGCATGACCGGCACCCGCAACTCGAAACGTTCCGCCAACGGAGTCACAAAACGGTCTTCATTCATGGTGGATTCCTCTTCGATGACGCGCTCGCGGCATGGGCGAGCCGCTACGCCTAACTGTACCGAGGCGGCTCGCGTTGGAAAAATAAATTATCGAGAATGTTTCATTCCCCTTACGAGATTAGCCCCGCACGACACCCGCCATTGCGCCGCGGGGGGGCCACACTGCAAGCCGTTTCTTTTGGTGGCAAACTGACCGCCCCGCTTCCGGCATTCATTCAGACCAACCTCGCGCGAGCGCGCGCGAGTCAATGGAGAGCAACATGAGCACGACTTCCCGATGGATCGACATTCCCGCCGGCGACGACAGTTTCGGCGGCTACCTCGCGCTGCCCAAGAGCGGCAAGGGACCGGCCGTCATCATCATCCAGGAAATTTTCGGCGTGAACAGCCATATCCGCTCGGTGGCGGATCAGTACGCGCAAGACGGCTATATCGCGCTCGCACCCGATATCTTCTGGCGCGTTCAACCGCGCGTTGAATTGACATACGACGGCGCCGATCGCGAAAAAGGCATCGAACTGATGCAGAAGACCAACGTGGGTCTCGCCGTGGCCGACATCGGCGCGGCCGCCGCCGCGCTGCGCGCGATGCCGGAAGTGACCGGCAAGATCGCGGCAATCGGCTACTGCTTCGGCGGCCGGCTCGCGTATCTGTCCGCCGCGCAAGGCACGCTCGACGGCGCGGTCGCCTACTACGGCGGCGGCATCCAGAATCAGCTCGATGAAGCCGCGAAGATCAAGGTGCCAATGCAATTCCACTACGGCGAACTCGACGCGCATATTCCGCTGTCGGCTGTCGGTGAGATTCAGGAGCGCTTCGCCGGCCGCGCCGACGCCGAATTCAACATCTATCCGAACGCCGATCACGGCTTCAACTGCTCGGACCGCGCGTCGTATAACCAGCGCGCCGCCGCGCTGGCGCATGGCCGCACGCTGACGTTCCTCGGCGAACGCCTGTAACGCACGCTTGTGACTGGCGTGAGTCACTCGCGTGGCAACTCGCGCGGTGAACTCAGTTACTCTCTCAAAGACGGCGCGTCAGCCGCGTGCCGTCTTCTTCCTTGCGTGGCATCGGGCCTGAGCGACGGGACGCTAAGTGAGGCCGCTCATCGCGCGCATGGACCACCGGCCGTTCCCATCATCGATAGAGAGGGCTCATCCGTCGTGCATTCAGACTATCTCGCCCATGACGCCACCGGTCTCGCCGAGCTCGTGCGAACCCGCCAGACCAGCGCACGCGAACTGCTCGATATCGCGATCTCACGCACCGAAGCCGTCAATCCCGCGATCAACGCGATTGTCCTGAAGGACTACGATGCAGCCCGTCAGCGCGCCTCCCGCGACGACGCGAACCGTGCCGCGAACGGCGCCGGCCACGCGAACGGTACCAGCACGCAGTCCGCGCTGGCAGGCGTGCCGTATCTGATCAAGGATCTCGGCGCGCCGGTCGCCGGACTGCGCATGTCGATGGGCAGCCGGCACTACCGCCATTTCATTCCCACCGAAGACGCGCCGGTGGTCACGCTTGCGAAGGCGGCCGGACTCAACATCTTCGCCAAGACCAGCACCTCCGAACTCGGCCAGATGCCTTATACGGAGCCCGAACTGTTCGGCGCGTGCCGCAATCCGTGGAGTCTCGACCATACCCCGGGCGGCTCGAGCGGCGGCGCGGCGGCGGCCGGCGCGGCGGGCATCGTGCCGCTCGCGCACGCATCGGACGGCGGCGGCTCGATCCGCATTCCGGCTTCATGCTGCGGACTGTTCGGCCTCAAACCTTCCCGCGGACGAGTGCCCAAAGCAGTGCAGGCCCGTGCCGCCGGTGACCTCGGCGTCGACCACGCGGTGTCGCGCAGCGTGCGCGACAGTGCGTTGCTGCTCGACCTGCTGGCCGGTCACGCAGACCGGCCGCTCGGCGCGCCGGGAACGTTTCTGGGCGCGAGCCGCGAGCCGTGCAAACCGCTGAACATTGCCTATGTCACCGAGCCGATGCTGGCGCCCGCGCTTTCCGCCGACTCGCGCGCCGCGCTCGACGACGCGGCACAACTCGCCAGCTCGCTTGGCCATCGCATCGAACCGGTGTCGCTCGATATCGATTTCGCGGCGGTCCGGCATGCGTTTCTCATGCTCTGGTCCGTGACCGCGGAAGATCTGGTGCTGAATGCCGAGCGCATCAGCGGCCGCAAACCGCTGCGCGACGAGTTCGAAATATCCACGTGGGCGATGGCCCATGTCGGCCGCAAGCTCGGCGAACGCGGACTGCCTGGCGCGCTCGAGGAACAGCGCCGCATCACCGAACGGCTCACCGATCTGCTGAACCGCTACGACGTGATCCTGTGCGCCACGCTCGCCGCGCCGCCGATCAAGATCGGCGAGATGCATCCCACCTCGACGGAACGCATGCAGATGCGCGCGGTCACCGCCATGCCGCTCGAAGCGCTGTTGAAGAAAGTGCTGGCGGAGGCGTCGGATAAGGCGTTCACGTGGGCAGGCTGCACCGAACTGTTCAATCTGAGCGGCCAGCCGGCGATGTCGGTGCCGCTTTACTGGAATGCGCGCGGATTGCCGGTCGGCGTGCAGTTCGCCGCGCGCGAGGGCGGCGAAGCGACGCTCCTGCGTCTGGCCACGCAACTCGAAGCGGCGCGTCCGTGGTTCGACAGGCGTCCGCCGCTGATGCAGGCCCGCAGCTAACTCGGGCCGCCGTTCAAGCCACCGCTACAGGCCGCCGCTCAGGCCACTGCTCAAGCGGGCTTGCGCCGCGCGTCGAGATCCGCGTGGCGCTGACCGGGAATGCAGGCCACCGCGACAATCGAGAGCGCCAGTCCGCCCATCACGTAATAGGTCGGCGCGAGCGGCGAGCCAGTCATGTCGATAAGCCACGTGACGACGAGCGGTCCGAAGCCGCCAAACACCATCACCGCGACGTTGTAGGCCAGCGATAGGCCGATCGCGCGCACATTCGCCGGGAACAGCTCGGCGATCAGCGCGCCGCACGGCCCGTAGTAGCCCGACAGCGTAATCGACAGCAGTGCCTGGACGAGAATCAGCTTGGACGTGCTCGGCTCCGCCGCCAGCCACGCGAACAGCGGATACATGATCACCAGCGTGATCACCAGCGACCACAGCGCCAGCCCCTTGCGCCCGATCCGGTCCGACCATGCGCCGGTCAACGGCGAGAGCACCGTCAACAATAGATTGCCGACGATCAGCGCGTAGAAGGATTGGGCGTAAGGCAACTTGAGTTGCTTGACCGCGAAGGTCGGCAAATAGCTGATCAGCACATAGACCGTCACGGTGAGTGCGATGACGGACCCGAGTCCGCACAACAGGTCGCGGCCGTGGCTGTGAAAGACTTCGCCGAGCGTAGCGCGCCGCGCGTTTTTTTGCGCGAGCAGAAAGGCTTCCGAATCGGCAAGACGGCGGCGAATGTAAAAGCCGATCGGGCCAATGATCAAACCCAGCATGAAGGGCACGCGCCATCCCCAGGACTGCAACGCCTCGGGCGACAGACCATGTGTGATCAACGCGCCCACCAGCGCGCCGAGCAGCAGCGCCGCCGCCTGGCTCGCCATCTGCCAGCTGCCGTAGAAGCCGCGCTTCGAGAACGGCGCCGCTTCGATCAGCAAGGCCGTCGAGCTGCCGAACTCGCCGCCGACGGAAAAGCCTTGCAGCATGCGTCCGAGCACGATCATCAACGGCGCGCCAATGCCGATTGCCGAATAGGGCGGCGCGATTGCGAGAAGCAGCATGCCAAGGGTCATCAGCGCAATGACGAGCGACAACGCCGCCTTGCGGCCCGCGCGATCCGCATAGAGCCCAAGTACGATGCCGCCGATTGGCCGGACGATGAAAGCGACCCCGAAGGTCGCGGTGGCGAGCAGCAACGACACATAATCGTTGCCCGCCGGAAAGAACAACTGCGCGATCACCACGGTCAGGAAACCGTACACGGTGAAGTCGTACCACTCGAGTGCGTTGCCGATCACGGCCGCGACGACGGCCCGCGTATGAAGGCTCCTTGACGCTGGTGTCATTCGAATCTCCAGCCCGCGAGAAGTACCTGATTGTTGGTTGTTTCAGCGCTATGGCGTGTTAGCGCATTTGGGCAAAGACAGCACTGGCCGCAGAGGTCGCCTTGGAGTGTAAAGAGCGCACAAGCTGTTTTCAAGCAACAAAAAGGCGCCTGCCACACACGGTGGCAGGCGCCTTGATGATTGATCCGCGGTTGCGCGCCGCCATGTTGCGGCGCATTTCGCGTGGTATCGCCTAGATACGCTGCGAGCGCGTAATCAGGCCTTCTTATTATATGCGCTGCACCAACCCTTGGCCGCGACCTGCTTGCCGGCGAACATCGGGCAGCCCGCGTAAGCGTCGGTCGCCTTGCCCTGGTAGAAGCTGCAGTTGCCGCAATCCTGGCCCGCCGCGTACTTCGCAAACTTGGCCTTGTCGACCTTGCTCGCGTCTTCCTTGTAGCCCAGAGCTTGCGCGGTCGGATCGGATTCGGCGACCTTGGGTGCGTCGGCGAAAGCCTGGCGCGACAGCGCGAACGTGGATGCCACACCGATGCTGGTGATCAAAAACGTACGACGGGAAGACTTCATGGGGACTCACTCCATTTATATTGAACTGATCGCCGTTCTGGTGACAGCGGTCCCCAAGGATAGCAATGAAGCTGTCGCCCGTGATATCCCAAATGATAGAGATAACCGAATTGCTACGACGCGCTGGCGAATTTCACATGCGTAATGCGAATCGATCGCACGCAGGTGGGCAACGTGCGACGAAACGACACACCGGGGCGTTATGCGCGCCCGCTCAATTCGCAAACA
Source organism: Paraburkholderia ginsengiterrae (assembly GCF_001645125.1). Classification (GTDB taxonomy): domain Bacteria; phylum Pseudomonadota; class Gammaproteobacteria; order Burkholderiales; family Burkholderiaceae; genus Paraburkholderia; species Paraburkholderia ginsengiterrae. The sequence goes on from NZ_LXKA01000110.1 coordinate 83,828, forward strand.
CGCTGAGCGATAGCGAGCGATGCCGTCAAACCCGGCGACTCGATTCCAAACAGATTGACGAGCCCACGCACGCCATGCGCGGCCGGACCATGAATCACGAAGTCGGCGGCCGGCTCGCCCGGCCCGGACAGCTTCGGACGAATCCCGGCATAAGCGGGCTGCAGCGCGCCGTCCGCGAGTGCTGGCCAGTAGGCGCGAATCGCCGCGTAAAACGATTCCGCGCGACGCGGGTCGACTTCGTAATTGATGGCATCGACCCATTCGACATCGGGACCGAAACGCGTCTGGCCGCCCAGGTCGAGCGTCAGGTGCACGCCGAGGCCGGCTTCGTTCGGCATCGGATAAATCAGGCGGCTGAACGGTGCGCGCCCCGAGATGCTGAAGTAGTTGCCGCGCGCCAGATAGAGCGGCGGCACGTGGCGCGCGTCGAGTCCGCGGATCTTGCGCGCCAGGGCGTTTGCATGGAGGCCGGCGCTGTTGATCACGCAGGCGGCGCTGATCGTGGTCGGCGCGCTGCCGCCCACCTTGATGATGAAGCGGCCGTTGCTGGCTTCGATCGCTTCGACAGGCGCATGAAACGCACACACCGCGCCGTCGCGCTCGGCGTCGCCCTGAATCGCCAGCATCAACTGGTGACTATCCACGATGCCCGTCTGCGGCGAGAACACCGCTTCGACACATTCGAGCGCCGGCTCGAGCGCTTGCGCCTGGTCGCCGGTAATTCGCATCAGGTCGAGCACGCCGTTGTCGCGCCCTTTGGCCAGAATGCTTTCGAGCTGGGGAATCTGGTTGCGCGACGTGGCGACCAGCAGTTTGCCGCAGCGGGAATGCGGCACACCGCGCTCGACGCAGTAGTCGTAGAGCATCTCGCGGCCGCGCACGCACAGCGCCGCCTTGAGCGAGCCGCGCGGATAGTAGATGCCTGCGTGAATCACCTCGCTGTTGCGCGAACTGGTGCCCACGCCGATCGCTTCGGCCGCTTCCAGCACGATCACCTCGCGCCCACGCGCCGCCAACGCGCGCGCCACTGCCAGACCGACCACGCCCGCGCCGATCACCACACATTCGATTTGGTCCATGTCCCTTGACGCGGCCAACCTCTCCGCGCGCTGCCTCGTTCACCCGATGGAGATGTAGACAGGATGCGGCCACCGTATGCCGCACACCGCTCGCTGTCGAACGCACCTGCCCTTTCGCAACCGCTACGCAAAATTGTACGACGCCGTACAGACAGAAATGCCCGCAGTGAGGAGCGACTGCGGGCATTCGGTCTTGAGCGCGTCTCAAACGTATCGGCCGGACAAAATCAGTGTACGCCGTCGAAGGGCGCCGTGCTCGCCTCTTCGTGCGTTGCCGAACCACCGCCGGAAGAGACGCTCGCGCTGTCGCACCGGACGCGGCGCAGACGGCGCCGGTCCGCGATCTCATTAATAGCAATAATTGCCACGACATTCACCACAACTTTGGCATGGATTCCCTGTTTAAGGCCGCCAAAAGCCGCCAACTGGCAGTTTTTTACAAAAAAAGGCAAAAAACCTCAAAAACCGATCGGTTTTCGACGGTTTCCGTAATCCAGAAGAATGTCGCGTGCTTCGATCCGGTCGCGTCCGTCTATCCGCGCGGCGCCGAAGCCGTTGAGAATCGCACGGCGCATGGCGCGCGGCGAGGCCTGCTTCAGTGCGTCGAGCGCCGGCTCGCCGAGCACCTCGGGAAAACGCAGCCCCCAGTTATGCGCTGAACGGATTTCGTCATAGATCGACTGCGCGATACGGCGCGCGCCGGCGTGATCCGGTGGCGGAATCTCGTACACATTCATCCGGTTCAGGATCGGCTCGGGAATCGAGCGCTCGTCGTTGGCCGTGGCGATCCAGATCACGTGGCCCGCATTGATCGGAATCTCGGCGAATTCGTCGGTGAAGCTTTGCGCCGTGTCGTGCTCGAGCAGCGCATACAGCGCGCCGAGCGGATCGTATTGCGAATCGCCGGTGGCCTTGTCGATTTCGTCGACGGCGATCACCGGGTTAGCGTAGCTGCCGTTCACGAGCGCATCGAACACCTTGCCCGGCTTGGCGTTCTTCCATTGCGACGAGGCGCCCGAGAGAATCCATCCCGCCGTCAGCGAACTCATCGCCACGTATTGATAGGCGGTGCCGAGCAGGCGCGCCAATTGTTTCGCAAAGTGCGTCTTGCCGATGCCGGGGTCGCCTAGCAGAAGCATCGGCATCAGTTCGAGCCGGTCTTCGGTTTCCAGGCACAGCGCGACCTGCTTGCGGACGTCGTCGAGCGGGGTGGAAAAGTTGGGCAGCGCGTCGATCAGATCGTCGATCGACGGCATCCGGTTCGGTTTGACACAGAAGCGCAGATTGCCGGTTTTCAGCATCTTTTCGTACGTTGCGCGCAGCGCCTCGTTCGCGCCCTCACCGAGATCGTTCAGCGCGGTCTCGACCTGATCGAGGTCGTAGACCCGGCTGAACGACGCTACGGCAATTTCCTGTTTGACCATCGCTGTTGTCATCGCTCACCCCGACTGTCTGGTCCTGCCGATGCGGCGCCTGTTGGGCGCCGTTTCAAGTCCAGTGTAACGAGGTCATATTCGCGTGCAAGCCAGCAGTCGTGCCGCTCTGCTGCTAACAGCGGGTTGTTTTTAATCGTTCCCGCCCGTATCTGAAATAGAGTATTGCTGAACCCGGCCCCGATTGAAGTGTCAGAAAATCGTTGCGCGTAGCAGGCGTAAGATGGCCGTCTGCGCACGCTGCCGGATGCACTGACCGGAGATTTTTTGTATGTGGAAAACCAGTATCGTGGCCCTGCTGTTCGGCACTTCGTTGCTTGCGAACGCGCAACAGCGGCCGGCGCAGCAGGTCGTGCAATGGCAGTTGCAGGTCATGCGCGACGGCCAGCAGATCGACGCGTTCGACGGCACCACGACCGTCGGCCAGGCGCGCACGGATACGCATCACAAAGTCGTGCAGCATAACGTCGGCTGCAAGGATCAGCCGGGCGGGAGCATCGATCTGGCGCGCACGCTGACGGTCTCGCCGCTGCAGGCGGATGCGAATGCGGTCACACTGTCGATCGACGCGCAGGAAACGTTCGAGGAAGATGCCGCGCGGCTAACCGACACCGGCTGCAAGCTGCCGCCGCAACCGCGCCAGGTGAACGCGAGCCATCCGGGTCTGAAGGTGCCCGCGGGTCAATGGACCAGCTGGACGATCGTCGACAAGAATCCGAACCTGGTCTACCGCGTGCGCGCAAATCTCGCAGACAGCGCAACCCCGGCAAACTGATCGAACGGATGCAACGCACACGCAGGCAGCGCGCGAGTCATCGGCGCCCCCAAACAGAACACGTGGACAACGCGGCATGCGAAACCCCGAAGAATTGATCCGCGAGAGCCTGGCACCCAAGGATTTCATTGCGGTGAGCTGGAACCTGCACAAAGGCCGCACGCCGCTCGGCTTTCAGGCCTGGCAGGCGATGCAGCGCTGGGTGCAATCGAATCACGCGGACGCCTATTTCCTGCAGGAAGCCATGGCGCGGCGCCTGCCTTCGCCGACGCTGGCGAGCAGTTTCGGCGCGCCGCTTGGCGATCCCCTGAACGACGTCTGGCACTGCCAGGCCACCGAAATCGCACGCGCGCTGGAACTCGAAATCGCGCTTGGACCAAACGTGTTCAAGCCGTCCTGGCGGCATGGCAATGCGATCCTGTCGCCGCATCCGCTCGATCTCGGCGGACGCTGGGACATTTCCGCGCATCGCTTCGAACGGCGCGGTTTGCTGGTGGCGCGGGCGACTTTCGGCGGCCACTCGGTCACGCTGCTGTGCGCGCATCTCGCGCTCACACGGTCGGCACGCCTGCGGCAGATGAACTGGATCGCGCACTGGATCGCGAAGGAAGCGCCGGACGGCCCGCTTGTGCTGGCAGGCGATTTCAACGACTGGCGCAACGATTCGGTGCCGCTATTCGGCGAGCATGGCCTGCAGGAAGTGGCTACGCTGCTTGGCGAAACAGGCCGCACCTTCCCCGCCTTCTCACCGGCACTCGCACTCGACAAGATGTTCGTGCGCGGCATGCAGCCGATCGAATGGATCCAGCCGACGCAGGAAACCGCGTGGCTCTCGGATCACTTGCCGTATATGGCCCGTTTGCGGGTCGACCAGGCACAAACACGAGATTGATCGCCACACGGCTGAAAATCCTGCCGTTCAATCCGCTTGCCAGCCCATTTGCCAGTTTTATTAGCAGGGTCAATGCTGCAGCGCATAGCGGGTTTCGGTATGATCCTGAAATTGCTGCCCGCGCGGCGCGCCTACCCGGCGCATGCCGGACAGCCCATGGCGGCCGCCCTGCGCGGCTTTCGCCTGTCGCCGTACCCCTGCTGAAGCACGGCAGCACCCACGCCAACGTACTTCGCGGCGCCCGATCGTATCGACAGCCGGCGCCGACGCTTCCAGGTCCGGCAACCCGCTTTACCGTGCTCGACCGCCGCGTCAAAGCCCTCGGGCAGCGGGCGCGGTAAAATAGCGGATTGCGCGTGATTCCCGACCCTGGGTTAGCGCAGCATCGCCCTTGCCGTGCCGGCCGGCTCAACACGACTGGCCGCCTTTGTTTTCGCACTCTCCAAGAAGCCATGAGCAACCTGAATTCACAAACCGTCCTGAGCGTCCACCACTGGACCGATACGCTTTTCAGCTTCACCTGCACGCGCGATCCGTCGTTCCGTTTCGAAAACGGCCAGTTCACGATGGTGGGCCTCGAAGTCGACGGCAAGCCGCTGATCCGCGCCTACAGCCTCGCGAGTGCGAACTACGAAGAGCACCTCGAATTCCTGAGCATCAAAGTGCAGGACGGCCCGCTCACGTCGCGTCTGCAACACCTTAAGGTCGGCGACGAAGTCCTGATCGGCAAGAAGCCGGTCGGCACGCTGATGGCCGACAACCTGCTGCCGGGCAAGACGCTGTGGCTGCTGTCCACCGGCACGGGGCTCGCGCCGTTCATGTCGATCATTAAAGATCCGGACATTTACGACCGCTACGAGCGCGTCGTGCTCACGCACACCTGCCGTTTCGTCGACGAGCTGGCGTACAAGGAATACATCACGGATCACCTGCCCGCGCACGAGCATCTGGGCGAGCTGGTGCAGGAAAAGCTGCTGTACTACCCCACGGTCACGCGCGAAGCGTTCCAGAACCGTGGCCGCATCACCGAACTCATCGAGACCGAAAAGCTGTTCGCCGACCTCGGCGTGCCGGGCTTCTCGCTCGAAAACGACCGGATCATGCTGTGCGGCAGCCCGCACATGCTGCGCGACACGCGCAAGCTGCTCGACGACCTGGGTTTCCAGGAAGGAAGCAACAACGCACCGGGTCACTACGTGGTGGAAAAAGCCTTCGTCGGCTAAGCCACAACCCGAACGTCGCGGCGCGCGCCGCGATTTCAGCGAAAAAGGAGCCTCCGGGCTCCTTTTTTTATTCTCGCCGTTACAAGTTGGCGTCTTTAGCCTGACATTTGGCGTCGGTATTATTCCTACAAATGTTTGTTTGCCGACCATCAAGCATTGCGTGAGAGATAGGCGCTAACCCTTGGTGGCACTGCATTTTTTATTTTTATGAGATATCATCGCGACGCGCGAATGGTCGATTTGACGCCTCCGTCACGGCATCTTCGTATTGTTACAGAATGTAAATTTCGTTACGTTACAACGTCGCGATCCGCCCGTTGCGTCCTAAGCGCAACGGCCTGCACCTGGAGGCCAGAGACCCACATGCGTTCTTTCGTCTTCGCGCCGCCGATGCGCAGCCGCTCCGCTGTCCACGCTGCTTCCTGAGAAGGCAAGTCATGGATACGTCGACTGTCGTCCCGTTCACCGCTTACACGCCTGCATCACCCGCGTCGCCGGCATGCAACGGATTCGACACGTCCGTAGCGTCCGGGCCCGCCGCGCCGTCCTCGCCGGCTGAGCGCGAACTTGCGCGGCTGCGCGCCCGGGTGCGCGAATTGTCGGCCGAGCTCGTGCAGGCCCAGGAAGCCGCCTGCCGCCATGTGGCGCGTGAACTGCACGACGGCGTGGGCGCCGAGTTGACGGCGACGCGTTTCGCGCTTGCCGGCGTCGAAACCTGGCTGCCTGCCGACGCGCCGCCGCAGTGCGCCGCCGCGCTCGCCGTGGCGAACCGGTCGCTGGATGCCGTGTGCGAGGCGAGCCGTCAGGCCGTCGCGGAACTGCACGCGCCGTCGCTCGAGGCGGGCATTGTCGGGGCGCTGGCCCAGTGGACCGGCGACTTCGCCGCGCGCACCCAATTGCGCACGAGTTTCGTCTGCGCCGCCGACGTCCGCCTCACGCGCCTGCCCACTGAGGCCGCGCTGGCCGTGTTCCGCGTCGCCCAGGAAGCACTGAACAATATTGCGAAGCACGCGAAAGCCGATTCCGCCGACGTGCGGATCGAAACCAGCCGTCGCCACCTCACGCTGCTCGTCGTCGATGACGGGATCGGCGTGCCGCGCAACGCTCGCGCCCGCCGGGGCCATTTCGGCCTGAGCGGCATGCAGGCGCGCTGCGCCGCCTACGACGGCAAGCTGCGCGTGAGCGCGCGGCGCGCCGGCTCGACACGTGGCGACAGCGGCAAGGAATCGCGCGGCACCGCCGTGCGCGCGCGCTTTGCGTGGGACGCGCTGCTGGCGCTCGCGCCCCGTGCCGGACGGCAGGCGGCGCAATCATGAGCCTGCGCATTCTGCTCGCCGACGACCACGCGGTGGTTCGTCAGGGCGTCCGACAATTGCTGCTCGACCGCGGCGTGGCGCGCGAAGTCGCCGAGGCGCAAAGCGGCATCGAAGCGCTGGACGCCGTCGTGCACCGCATCTACGACGTGGTGCTGCTCGACATTTCGCTGCCCGACATGAACGGCGTGGAGGTCCTCAAACGCCTGAAGCGCAAGGCGCCGCGCGTGGCCGTGCTGATGTTCTCGATGTACCGCGAGGATCAATACGCAGTACGCGCATTGAAGGCGGGTGCCTCCGGCTACCTGTCGAAAACCGTCGATGCCGCCCAGATGATCGGCGCGATCCAGCAGGTCGCGGCGGGGCGCAAATACGTGAGCCCGGCAATGGCCGAAGCGCTGGCCGACTACGTCTCCTTCGACGGCGAGCAATTGCCGCACGAAAAACTCTCCGATCGCGAATACCAGACGCTATGCATGCTCGCCTCGGGCAAGCGGCTGACGGATATCGCCGCCGCGCTTTCGCTGTCGGTGAAAACGGTTAGCGTGTACCGCACCCGGCTGCTCGAGAAAATGAAACTGCGCAATAACGCCGAACTGACGTTTTATGTGATGAGCAACCGGCTCATCGATCTGAATCCGGCGATGGCGGGCTGACACGCTCTCACGGCCAGGGTGCGCCCGGTCGGCCACTACGCCGCCCGCACGCGGTTTGGCTGGCATGTCCGGCCCCGCGCGTGTGCCGAAAATACGACGTCCCAAAAAGGTGCAAATACGGGCATCCGTTAAAATCGAGGGTTTCCCCCGACATTCGGCGCGCAACACGCGTGCACTACTGGAGACCCCCGCCAATGTCCCTGTTTCGCAAGAAGAGCGTCGAGCACATGATCGCGGCAAGCGCTCAGAACGCCGGCCTGAAGAAAGCGCTCGGCGCGCTCGACCTGACTTTCCTCGGCGTCGGTGCCATTATCGGCACGGGTATTTTCGTGCTGACCGGCACGGGCGCCGTGCAAGCCGGCCCGGCGCTGATGATTTCGTTCCTGATCGCGGCCGTCGCATGCGGCTTCGCCGCCCTCGCGTACGCCGAATTCGCGTCGACGATTCCGGTGGCGGGGTCGATCTACACATACTCGTACGCGACGCTGGGCGAATTGGCCGCGTGGATTATCGGTTGGGACCTGATGCTCGAGTATGGGCTGGCCACCTCGGCGGTGTCGGTGGGCTGGTCGGGTTATCTGCAATCGCTGCTGTCGGGCTTTGGCGTGTCATTGCCGGTTGCGTTGACGGCCGCGCCGGGCGCCTTGCCGGGCCATGAGACGCTCTTCAACCTGCCCGCCTTCCTCGTGATGATGGCGATCACCGCGCTGTTGTCGGTCGGCGTGCGCGAATCGGCGCGGATCAACAACATCATGGTGGCGATCAAGGTGGTCGTGGTGCTGCTGGTAATCGGCGTGGGTGTTTTTCACGTGACGCCGGCCAATTGGCATCCGTTCATGCCGAATGGCTGGAATGGCGTGTTCGGCGCGGCGGCGGTGATGTTCTTCGCGTTTATCGGCTTCGATTCGGTGTCGTCCGCGGCGGAAGAGGTGAAGAATCCGAAGCGCGATCTGCCGATCGGGATCATCGCGTCGCTGGGCGTGTGCGCGGTGTTGTACGTGGCGGTGGCTGCGGTGGTGACCGGCATCGTGCCGTCGGCGCAGTTCGCGAATATTTCGCACCCGGTGTCGTACGCGTTGCAGGTGGCGGGTCAGCCGTGGGTGGCGGGCTTTATCGACCTGGGCGCCGTGCTGGGCATGTTGACGGTGATTCTGGTGATGGCTTATGGCCAGACGCGGGTGATTTTCGCCATGTCGCGCGACGGGTTGTTGCCTGCGCGGCTTTCGAAGGTGCATCCGCGGTTTGCTACGCCGTTTTTTACCACCTGGCTCGTCGGGATTTTCTTTGGGTTGATTGGGGCGCTGGTGCCGTTGAATGTGCTCGCTGAGCTGATCAATATCGGTACGTTGGCCGCGTTTTCGATGGTGTCGATTGCGGTTCTGGTTTTGCGGAAAACGCATCCGGAGTTGCCGCGGGCGTTTCGGTGTCCTGGGGTGCCGGTTCTGCCTGTTCTGGCTGTCGCTTCCTGTCTGTTTTTGATGGTCAATCTTCAGGCTGTGACGTGGGTCGCGTTTGTTGTTTGGTTGCTTATCGGCATGGTTATCTATTTCGGATATTCGCGGCGGCATTCCAAGTTGAGTAAGTGATTGCGGTTTTTTTGCCTGTGCGGCGCTTTGGGTGTGATCTTTGCGGTGTTGGCCTCTCCTCAAGGTTAAGGTGGTTCACTACTGGCTGTGATCTTATGGCGTTGGCCTTTCCTTGAATTCACGGTGGTCTATTGGTGTTGCCCCTGTGCGGGGCGGCACCTACTTTCTTTGCCGCGGCAAAGAAAGTAGGCAAAGAAAGCCGCTTCACACCGCAAATTCTTAAGCGGGGCCCCTGGCTCGGAGAGGGTAGCGGTGCATCTGGAATCCGTGCCCTCGCACACTCCGCGTTCGTGACAAGGCAGTCATACTTCCGGCGGCGCTTCGCGCGCCGCAGCGGTACTTCATTAAGCCGTTCGCCACTTCTCCCGCCCGCAATACTTCATCAAACCGCTCGCCGCTCTCCGCGCCCGCAGTACTTCATCAAACCGCTCGCCGCCCCCCGCGCCCGCGGTACTTTATCGGACTGCTGGCCCTTCTTTTTCTGGCGATCTTGATCAACGCGTAGGCGTTTCTTGTGCAAAGCGGCACCGCTGAAACTTCCCTCCACCTTCCTTGCGCGGCTACGCGCTGACACACCGCCGGCCTTGTCATTTGCCGGTACCGCTGCGCAAACCAGTAACTGTTTCGTCGCCTCGCCGAGGCGAAGCCGACGGCCCCCACCAAGCGGAACCGAAGCCATTGGCTTTGAAGCGGACCCTTCCGGCGAGCGCGTAGCGCGAAGCGGGAAGAATGACTGCCTTGTCACCGGTGCCGAATGTGCGAAGGCACGGATTCCAGATGCACCACTACCCCCTCCAAGCCAGGGGACCCGCTTAAGAATTAGCGGTGGGAGGCCGCTTTCTTTGCCTACTTTCTTTGCGGCATGCAAAGAAAGTAGGTGTGCCCGCACAGGGGCAACGCCAATAGACCACCGCGAATACAAGGAAAGGCCAACACCCAAAGATCACACCCAACCAGGCGCCCCGCGCAAAAAAACCCCTCATAGCGCCCCGCCCCAATTTGTGCTTTACTTTTCGGCAGCCCCATAAGAAACAAGAAAGAAGGAAAGAACGAAGGAAGCAAAAACCGGCAATCCCCCATCGGACCCTACGAACACGCATCAACAGGCACCACGACAGACAAGCAAACCCAAAGGTCCGGTCTCACCCCATAACATTGTATGGGACCGGAGTAAGCGCTAAAGCGCCAACTCCGGTCGACACAGGAGACAACTTCATGGCGATCAGCATCAGTCTGACGGTGAACGGCGCGCCCATCAGCGCCTCAATCGACCCTGGCACCCTGCTTGTCCAGTTCCTCCGCGAGCAACTCCGTCTCACCGGCACCCACGTCGGCTGCGACACTGCCCAGTGCGGCGCCTGCACCGTCCACCTGAACGGACGCGCGATCAAATCCTGCAACATCCTCGCCGTGCAAGCGGAAGGCGCGGAAATCACCACGATCGAAGGCCTCGCCCAGAACGGCGCGCTCCACCCCATGCAAGCGGCCTTCAAACACTGCCACGGCCTGCAGTGCGGCTTCTGTACGCCCGGCATGGTCATGAGCGCGGTCGCACTGGTCCAGCGTCAGCCCAGCCTCACCGGCGACGACGTGCGCGCCCAGCTCGACGGCAACCTGTGCCGCTGCACCGGCTACCACAACATCGTCAAAGCCGTCCTCGAGGGCGCCGAAGGCATGAAGTCCGCCGGCTCGGCCAATGCCGCCGCGAACGCCAACGCACCCGCCACCGCCTGAGGAGCTGACCATGAACGCACCGGAAACACATGGGCTGATCGGCGCCTCCGTCGAACGTAAGGAAGACTATCGGTTCCTGACCGGCAACGGTCAGTACACCGACGACATCATCCTGCCCCTGCAAACCTACGCCGTGTTCCTGCGCTCGCCGCACGCGCACGCGAAGATCAACAGCATCGACACCACCGCGGCTAAACAGTCGCCCGGCGTGGTCGCGATCTTCACGGGCGCGGATATGGCCGCTGAAAACGTCGGCGGCCTGCCATGCGGCTGGCTGATTCACAGCATCGACGGCAAGCCGATGAACGAGCCGCCGCATCCGATCATTGCGCATACGAAAGCGCGCCACGTCGGCGATCAGGTCGCGCTCGTCATCGCCGATTCGATCAAGGCCGCGAAAGATGCCGCGGAATTGATCGACGTCGACTACGACGTGCTGCCTGCCGTGGTCGACACCGCGCATGCCGCCGACGCGGGCCAGGCCGCCGTCCACGACGAAGTGCCGGACAACGTCTGCTACAACTGGGGCCACGGCGATAAAGCCGCCACCGACGCCGCCTTCGCCAAAGCCGCACACGTCACCACGCTCGACATCGTCAACAATCGCCTGATCCCGAACGCCATCGAGCCGCGCGCGGTCAACGCGAGCTACTCCACGCAGGACGACAGCTACACGCTCTACGTCGCGAATCAGAATCCGCACGTGGAGCGCCTGCTGATGGCCGCGTTCGTGCTGTCGCTGCCGGAATCGAAACTGCGCGTGATCGCGCCGGATGTGGGCGGCGGCTTCGGCTCGAAGATCTTCCTGTACGCCGAAGATGTCGCGCTCACCTGGGCTGCGAAGAAAATCCGCCGGCCGGTCAAATGGACTGCGGAGCGATCGGAAGCGTTCGTCTCCGACGCGCACGGGCGCGACCACGTGACCAAGGCTGAACTGGCGATGGACGCGGACGGCAAGTTCCTCGCCATGCGCATCCATACGATCGCCAACATGGGCGCGTATCTGTCCACGTTCGCCTCGAGCGTGCCGACCATTCTGTACGCCACGCTGCTCGCGGGGCAGTACGCCACGCCGGCGATTTACGCGGAGGTGAAGGCCGTCTTCACCAATACCGTCCCTGTCGATGCCTATCGCGGCGCAGGCCGTCCCGAAGCGACCTATGTCGTGGAGCGTCTGGTCGAAACCGCCGCGAAAGAAATGAAGCTCGATCCGGCAGAGATACGCCGCCGCAACTTCATCCGCTCGTTCCCGTACGCGACGCCGGTCGGCCTCACCTACGACACCGGCGACTACGACACCATCCTCGCCCGCTCGCTCGAACTCGCCGACGTCAAAGGCTTCCCCGCACGCAGACAGGAATCCGAAAGGAATGGCAAGCTACGCGGCCTCGGCTATTCGTGCTACATCGAAGCGTGCGGTCTCGCTCCGTCGAATATAGCGGGCGCGCTGGGCGCGCGTGCCGGCCTCTTCGAAGTCGGCCAGATTCGCGTGCATCCCACCGGCTCGGTCACCGTGTTCACGGGCTCTCATAGTCACGGACAGGGGCATGAGACGACCTTCGCGCAGGTGGTTGCCGACCGGCTCGGCATCCCGCTGGAAAGCGTCGAGATCGTGCACGGCGACACCGGCCGCATTCCGTTCGGCATGGGCACATATGGCTCGCGCTCGATCGCAGTGGGCGGATCGGCAATCATGAAGGCGCTCGACAAGGTCGAAGCCAAGGCGAAGAAAATCGCCGCGCATCTGCTCGAAGCGGCAGCGGAGGACATCGAGTTCAAGGACGGCGTGTTCCGCGTCGCGGGCACCGACCGCACCAAGGCGTTCGCCGAGATTTCGCTGGCCGCCTACGTGCCACACAACTATCCGCTCGACGTGCTCGAACCCGGTCTCGAAGAAAGCGCGTTTTACGATCCGTCCAACTTCACCTACCCGTCCGGCGCCTATATCTGCGAAGTCGAAGTCGATCCCGAGACGGGCGTGAGCCGCATCCAGCAGTTCACCGCGGTCGACGATTTCGGAAACGTGATCAATCCGATGATCGTCGAAGGCCAGGTGCACGGCGGGCTCGCTCAGGGCATCGGCCAGGCCATGCTGGAACGCTGCGTGTACGACAACGAGAGCGGCCAGTTGCTCTCCGGCTCGTACATGGACTACGCCATGCCGCATGCGTCCGACCTGCCGAACTTCACCGTCGAAACCGTGAAGGGCACGCCATGCACGCACAATCCGCTCGGCGTCAAAGGCTGCGGCGAAGCGGGCGCGATCGGCTCTCCACCAGCGGTGATCAACGCGATTCTCGACGCGCTCACGCCGCTCGGTGTGACCGACCTGCAAATGCCGGCCACGCCGCATCGCGTGTGGTCCGCGATTCGCGCCACCAAACAACCCTGAGATCCTGAGCGGAGCATTCGACATGTATTCATTCGAGTATCAACGCGCGACGGATCCGAAAGCGGCCGCCGCCCTCCTCACCGCCGACAGCGACGCCAAGTTTCTGGCCGGTGGTCAAAGCCTCCTGCCCACCATGCGGCTGCGTCTCGCGCAGCCGTCGCAACTGGTCGACGTGACGCGTATTCCCGCGCTCAAAACGATCACTGTCGATGCGAAAACCGTGACGATCGGCGCCGCCGTATGTCATGCCGACGTCGCGGAGCACGCGGAACTGCGGCGCGTGTTGCCTGGGCTGGCGGAGCTGGCCGGCAACATCGGCGATCGCCAGGTGCGTGCGCTCGGCACGATCGGCGGCTCGCTTGCCAATAACGATCCCGCTGCCTGCTATCCGTCGGCGGCCCTGGCGTTGGATGCCACCATCGTCACGGACAGGCGGCGCATTGCGTCGGACGATTTCTTCGTCGGCATGTACGAGACGGCCTTGGCGCCCGACGAGTTGATCGTCGCCGTCGAGTTTCCGGTGCCCGAGCGCGCGGCGTACGAGAAGTTTCTCAATCCCGCTTCGCACTTTGCGCTGGTCGGCGTGTTCGTCGCGAAGTTCGCAGGCGGCGTGCGCGTTGCGGTGACGGGGGCGGCGTCGTCGGTGTTTCGCGTGCCGGGACTGGAGAACGCGCTATCGGCGAATTTCACGCCCGCGGCTGCTCGCACCGTGACCGTGCCGGCGGCCGACCTGAACGCCGACATGCATGCGAGCGCCGAGTATCGCGCGCATCTGATTCCGGTGCTGGCCGCGCGCGCGGTGACGAAGGCAAGCGCTTAGCGATCCTTGCTGGTCGCGGCTGAAGTGTCCTGCTCAAATGCAGGCACGTCAGCCGCATTCGCGCACGTTTGCGAATGCCGCTTCGCGCTTCATGAGCACCGCTTCATTGGTACCGCCTCACAGCGAAGATCCATGAACACCATGCAGCCCGCTTCAATCGACGACACCCTCGCACAACTCGCGGCCCAAAGCTATTTCGCGAGCCGCGAGCTTGCGACCGCGCTCTATCTCGCGCTGCGCATGGAGCGTCCGCTGTTCGTCGAAGGTGAGCCGGGCGTCGGCAAGACCGAGCTCGCCAAGGCCGCAGCCGGGATGCTCGGCACGTCGATGCTGCGCCTGCAATGTTATGAAGGCCTTGACACGGCGAGCGCGCTTTACGAGTGGGACTATCCGCGGCAGATCATGGCATTGCGTCTCGCCGAAGCCGCCGGTGAACGCCCCGATAACGACACCTTGTATCGCGGCGAATTCCTGCTGAAGCGTCCATTGCTGCAGGCGCTGATGCCGGACGAACATCACCCGGGCGCACGGCGGGTGTTGCTGATCGACGAGATCGACCGCGCCGACGAACCGTTCGAAGCCTTTCTGCTCGAACTGCTTTCGGACTTCCAGGTATCGATTCCCGAATACGGCACGGTTCGCGCGGCGCAGCCGCCGCTGGTCGTGATGACCTCGAACCGCACGCGTGAAGTACACGATGCATTGAAACGCCGTTGCCTGTATCAATGGATCGGCTATCCCGAGCGCGAGCGCGAACTGGAAATCGTCGCGGCGCGCGCACCGCAAACGTCGGCGGAATTGCAGCGGCGGGCGGTCGACTTCGTGCACCGGCTGCGCGGCATGGACCTGTTCAAGGCGCCGGGCATTGCCGAAACGATCGACTGGTGCCGCGCGCTGGAAGCCCTGTCGGTGACCGAACTCGATCCGCAATCGGTGCAGAACACGCTCGGCGTGCTCCTCAAGTACCAGGACGATCTGGCGCGCGTCGACGCCACGCAGATCGCGCAGTGTCTCGCCGCGCCAGGATAGTCAGCATGACGAACCCAATCGACGATACGCCTACGCTTGCCCGGAACGTGGTCCATTTCGTCCGTGTGCTGCGCGGCGCGGGGTTGCCGATGTCGCCTGCGCAAGCCGTCGATGCGCTCGCGGCGCTGCACTGGATCGACCTCGCCCGCCGCGACGACGTGCGTGCGGCGCTCGCCGCATCGCTGGTGTCGGCGCCCGACGAGCGCGAGCTCTTCAATGCCGCGTTCGACCTGTTCTGGCGCGATCCCGATTGGGAAGGCAAGCTGCGCGCGCTGCTGCTGCCGAAGGTCCGCGACGGCCTGCCGCCGCCCAAACGCAATAACCGTCTCGCCGACGCGCTGGCCGTGCGCGCGCCCCACTCGCCGCACAACAAGACGCAGCAGGAGACCGAACAGCACGAGTTGCACGCGCAGCTCACCTTCAGCGCAGAGGAGCGGCTGCGGCATCGCGATTTCGACACGCTTTCCGCAGATGAATGGCGCACCTTGCGTCACCTGATTCGCGGCCAGCGACTGCCGCTCGCCACCGAGCCGACGCGCCGTCTGAAAGCCGCTTCGCACGGCACGCATGCGGACTTGCGCGCGAGCGCCCGCCACGACGTGCGCGCGGGCGGCGACTGGATGGTGTGGAAATATCGCGCGGTGGTCGAACGCAAACCACCGCTCGTGCTGCTGCTCGACATCTCCGGTTCGATGAGCAGCTATTCGCGCGCGGTGCTGTATTTCTGCCACGCGCTCCTGCAATCGCGCGAGCGTCTGCAGGTGTTTCTGTTCGGCACGCGCCTCACCAACGCGACGCGTGCGCTGCGCGAGCGTGATCCGGACGTGGCGGTGGCGACACTTGCCGAGCAGGTGGTGGACTGGTCGGGCGGCACGCGGATCGGTGCGGCGCTCGCTGAATTCAACCGCCGGTGGGCACGGCGCGTGCTGACCGGACGGGCAACGGTGCTGCTCGTCACCGACGGCCTCGACCACGAGGCGATCCACGTCCTCGACACCGAGATGGCCCGGCTGCACCGCTTTGCCCACCGCATCGTATGGCTCAATCCGCTGCTGCGTTTCAGCGGTTTTTCTCCGAAAGCGCGCGGCGTGCAGGCGATCCTGCCGCATGTCGATGCGCATCGTCCGGTTCATAATCTAGACAGCCTGACGGCGTTCGGCCACGACCTCGCGCAACTCACGCGCGCGCCGCGTCGCGGCGCCGGCGTCACGGCACCTGCAGGAGCGACATCATGGAATTGACCGAAACCCATACGCTGCCGGTTCCGCAGCAGCGTGCATGGGACGCGCTGAACGACACGGAGATTCTGCGGGCCTGCATTCCGGGCTGCGAAAGCATTGACCCGGACGGCGAGAATGCCTATCTGGTGGCGCTGAGCGCCGCGGTCGGCCCGGTCAAAGCGCGCTTCAAGGGGCGCATGCAGCTGACCGACATCGACGCGCCGAACTCCTACAACATCGTGTTCGAGGGCCAGGGCGGCGCGGCGGGCTTCGCCAAGGGCAGCGCCCATGTTTCGCTCGACGCCGACGGCGACGCCGCCACGAAGCTGAGCTACACGGCGAGCGCGCAGGTGGGCGGCAAGCTCGCGCAGATCGGCTCGCGGCTAATTGATGGTGCCGCGCGCAAGATCGCAGGCGAGTTTTTCAAGCGCTTCGGGGCCCAGTTCGGCGGCGACGCCGATAGCGCGGCGGCCGCGGATGAGGAGCTGCCTGCAGCCGATGACGGAACCGGCGACAATACGGGATCGAATGAGGCTGCGGACGGCGAGTCCGGCGGCGACGGACAGAAAAGGAAGAAATCATGGACAGCGTGGATCTCGAAGTTCTGAAGTCCAGCGCACGTTGGCTGGAGGAAGGACATCGCGCGCTACTGGTTACGGTGGTCAAGACATGGGGCTCGTCGCCGCGTCCCGAGGGCGCAATGCTTGCCGTGCGCGACGACGGGCTGGTGGTGGGTTCGGTATCGGGCGGCTGCATCGAAGACGATCTGATCGACCGCGTTCGGCAAAGAGGGATCGAGCAGACGCACCCGGAGTCCGTCAAATACGGCATCACGGCGGAGGAGGCGCATCGCTTCGGCCTGCCGTGCGGCGGAACGATCCAGCTGGTGCTCGAGCCGTTGACGCCGCAAAGCGGCATCGCCGAGTTGTGCCGCGCGGTGGAAGACGGGCGCCTCGTGGCCCGCGAAGTCGATATGACAAGCGGCATGGTGCGCCTCGATGACGCGCAGGCAACCGACGGCGTGCATTTCGACGGCGAGCGTCTGCTGACGATACACGGGCCGCGCTACCGCATGCTCGTCATCGGCGCGGGGCAATTGTCGCGCTATCTGTGCCAGATTGCCGTGGGGCTCGACTATCAGGTTACCGTGTGCGATCCGCGCGAGGAGTACACCGAAGAGTGGAATATTCCCGGCACGAAGATCGTGCGGACCATGCCGGACGATACCGTGATGGAAATGAAACTCGACGAGCGCTGCGCGGTGATCGCGCTGACCCACGATCCGAAGCTCGACGATCTCGCGCTGATGGAGGCGCTGAAGACGCCGGCGTTTTATGTCGGCGCTCTGGGTTCACGAAGGAATAACCAGGCGCGGCGCGAGCGTCTGAAGGAGTTCGATCTGGACGATATCGAACTTGCCCGGCTGCATGGGCCCGTGGGGATTTATATCGGCAGCCGGACGCCGCCAGAGATCGCCGTGTCCATTCTTGCCGAGGTGACGGCCGCGAAGAACGGGGTTTCCTTGCCGACGTTGCTGCAGGTGGAAGGCGCGAAGGCCGCGCGGGAGATTGCCGCTTCGGGCGGGGCGGTTTGCGGCGTTTAACCTGAGGTTTGGCCTGCACGGGCACGGCAGCGCGTTTCGGAGCGCCGCCACCCAGTGGCCATGCAATGCACAGTGAAGTGTATTAGCCGTTCGTCCCGATCTTCAGCGAGTCGAATTCCACGGCGAGTTCCGCCCCCAAGGTGGAATACAGACAGGCGACATTCGCCCCACGCCGAGCCGAAAGGCGCTCCCCCTGGTTCAGCTCAGCCGTCACTCGCGCAAAATCTTTGTCGGTCGGCGTCAGGAGCCTGAGGCTGTACACAATATTCAACAGGCCGAACCGGCCAAGATGAAAGCACGTCACGCCCTCGAAGGTCACGGTCGCCCGCCTATGGCCAAGGTAGAGCCCAAGCTTAAGCGCGCGGGGCTCCTCATTGGGGCCGACCGCAACAGTATCGAAATACCAGTCGTGAAAATGACCCCATTCGTCCAGTGCTGTCGCATCCATCTCGTTTACCAAGGAAGTAGTGATACCGGCGCACCCTCATCGCGGTAAGTCCCCTCCCAATTGTGCGCATGAGGGTTCGGGTTACCGTGATGAGCCTCGAAGTCGATGTCCGTCAACGGCGTTCCATTGAGGCCGTATTGGCGCAATTGCCGCATCGATCCGGGCATGCTCGATGCCCACGAGCCAGGTGTTCCATTGAATGGCATGCCGGCAATCTGCTCCGCGTCGGCGTTCGGCAAGTCGTCTACATACACAAACGGCTGCGCATCAGCCAGCGACGTCGAGGCGTCGTCGCAGACGAAAGCGTCGGTGTCGGCCACCGCTCCGTCGCCCGCGGGGGCAGCGTCCGTGTCGTCTCCGCCCTGCACCGCTCTGGCAATCGTCTCGGCCGCGACGCTCACCGCGTTCATGCTGTCCCACTGCATTGTTGAACTGGCCGAGCGGGCGACACCCCCACCGCTCGAAGACGGCCAGCGCAGCGGCGCGGGCGTCGGAGAGAATGTTCTCGGCATCAGGCGATAATCGCGATTGACGACCGGCACCAGTTTGCCATCCGAAACGGCCTGCTTGAGTGCGCGCTCGATCCCGGCATTGTCGGACGGCAGGTTCCAGTGCGCGACGTTCAGGTGATCGCTCAGAAAACGCTGAATTTCCTGCAGAGCATGTCCGCCGGTGATGGTGCGCAAATCGTAGTCAGGCCGGAAGTAATGTCCAAAGGCTCGTTCATCCTCTTCGCGCTGCCGGTCGCGCCGCGACCATTGGCGATGCCGTGCCTGCTCCTCGTAGTCACGGCACAGCATGAGCATGCATTCCCACGTGCCCATGTCGAGTGGCACCGTCAGGCTGTTGTAGCTGGAGTAGCTGTAACTCATGCATGTAGGCACCATTCAAAGCCGGGAAAGGCATCTTAGCGCTACGACAAGACTGCGAAGGTGGCGTGGGAGAAATTCGACCTTTTATGACACAGACGACCTGGCGGGTTAAAACGGGCCTCCTGTCTTTGAAACGGCGCAAATCCCGCTTACATCAGCCCGCACACCACGGCGGCGATCACCGACCCGCCCACCAGCACCACGCCCACCATGCGGCGTTTATTCAGCTCGGTCCACAGCAGGACACCGGTTAGCGAGAGCAGGATCAAGCTGCCGGCAATCGTATCGATCAGCAGCACCCAGCCGACGCTCAAGCCCACGCCCTTGTGCAGGTTGTTCATGGTCGCGAGAAACGAGTTCTGCGTGCGTTTCACCGCGACGAAGCTATTGCCCACCCAGTACTCGGCCTGCACGCTCTGCGACGGTCCCATGATGGCGACCTGCCAGAACTCCGGCTGCATCGTACTGCGATCGCCCCATGCCACCGGATGCGCGGGCTCGCGCTTTGCCCGGCCCGGCTTCCCGTCGATCTTCAACTCGTGCTTGAGCCACTGCGCCAAGTCCTTCGGCGAACTCAGCGGCTTTTGCGGCAACGCAATCTGCATTTCCTCGACCTGCGGCTCGCCCGTGGACACCTTCAACGGGCCGGCGCGGTGGTTCAGCAGAAAGCCGGTCACACCGAACATCAAACCTAACACCGCGCCCCACAGGCCGACCCAGCCATGCACCTTGCGCAGCCACTTGATGAAATTCGCGCGCCGCGAACGCTGGCGCCGCGCCGCCTGTTCGGCGTCGTCCATCGATTGATAGCCGCGCTCCGGCGTGGGTGCCATACCTGGCGTAGCGCCGGCGGCAGGTTTCAGGTCGATCGTGTCGGGCGCGTTCACATCCAGGCTCCAGGCGCAGCGGTTAATCCGCCGCCGGCGCACGGCGGCGAAGCGCGCGCTTAACCAGCAGCGGTCAATGAAGTTATCGAACGGAAGAGCCGGACGGCCCGGCTTGCGGTCCGTGGCGTCCGGCGGAGAGGCTGGCTGGCGGTCACAGAGGAGGACACGTGTGACGAAAAGCTGGCGATGCCCTTCAAATGAGAATGGCTATCATTACATATCTGAGGCGTTTGCTCAATCGGCATTCGGGCATCCCGCATTTGATCAATCATTACACGCGATTACGCGCGGCATCCGCTTGACATCCGCGCGGCGCGAACCGACCCTAACTGGCGATCCCGTCAACGTTACCGTTCGGATACCTGCCCGCCATGCGCCTCCTCTCTCTGGTCTGTCTTGCCTCGTTCGGCTGGCTTGCCGGCATCCACGGCGCGGGCGCGGCCATCCCGGCCAAACTGGACGATCCCTATACCAACGAAGGCGAGACCCAAACCTTCACCGTCAATGCCGACGGCTCGTACTCCAAGCTCGATTCGATGACGCTGCGCGTGAACAACGAAGCCGGCGTCGCGCGGGTGGCGCAGCAATACGTCTGGTTCAACCGCAACATGGCGGACGTGCAGATTCTCGAGGCCTATACGATCACGGCCGACGGTACGCGCCACGACGTGCAACCCGAGCAGATCCGCGACGTGCAGGAAGCCCGTTCGTTCGACGCGCCGATGTTCCAGGACATTCAGGAAAAGGTGATCGTCTTTCCCGCGGTGGAGCCGGGCGCGCGAGTGCATCTCAGCTACCGGAAAACGCAGAGGCAGCCGATCGTGCCGGGCGAGTTCAGCGACTTCACGCCGCCCGACCTCGCCCCGACTCACAACTTCCGCCTGATCTACGACCTGCCCGCCGGCAAACCGCTCTACGCCGACGCGCGCGGCTTCACCGTGCAGCAACCCGTTACGCGCGACGGTCGCACGCGCTACGAATATCGCTATGACAAAGCGCATTTCAGCCGGCTGGAGCGCGGCTCGATTGCGTACGTGTCCTATGGCGACCGGCTGATGGTCTCGACCTTCCCCGACTACACCGCATTCGCCGCGACCTACCGCGAATCCGCGGTGGATCCTGGCGCGCGCGATGCGGCCATCGTGCGGCTCGCGCAGCAGCTCACCGCAGACGACCGCACGCCGCGCGACAAAGCCAAGACCCTGTACGACTGGGTCCGCCGCAACGTCCGCTACGTGGCGATCAACGTCGGACGCGGCGCGGTGGTGCCGCACAGTGCAAGCGCGATCCTCGCGAACCGCTACGGCGACTGCAAGGACCACGTCGCGCTTTACGGCGCGCTGCTAGACGCCGCCGGCGTGCGCAACGAACCGGCCCTGATCAGCAGCGGCACGATCTACACGCTGCCGAACGTGCCGGGCTACGGCGTGATCAATCACATCATCACGTGGCTGCCGGATTTGCAGCTCTATGCCGACTCGACCGCGTCGAATGTCGAATTCGGTTTTCTGCCTTCGTCCGACATGAACCGTCCTGCCGTGCTGGTCGGCGAGGGCGTGCTCGCGCGCACGCCCGCTACCGCGCTCATGACACGCAGCACCGATCTGTCGATCAAGGTGGAGCCCGACGGCTCGGCGCGCTTCACCTATCGGCTGGAAGCGGCCGGCGCCTCCGCCGAACAGGCCCGCGCGATGTTGCGCACGCAAACCCCCGCGCAACGGGAGGAGTCGATTCAGGCCGAGTTGCGCAGTGTCAATCTGCGCGGCACCGCCACGCTCACCACCAGCGACCTCACCGCGCCGGACGGTCCGCTGACGATCACGATGAAGGGCACGCTGGAAAGCCTCGTGGTGCCAGGCGCGGCGGCCTCGATACCGGCGCTGACGAGTCTGGCCGGCGGCGTCGCGGCGGATACCCGCTATTGGCTCGGCGAGCGCCAGCGCACGCAGCCTTTCGTGTGCCACAACCTGACGCTGCACGAACGCGCGCGCATTGAGTTGCCCGCTAATTTTCATGTGCTCGACATGCCGGAGGCAAAACAGACGCAAGATCGCTTCGTCGATTTCCAGTCGCAGTACACGTTCGATCCGCTCAGCAACGTCGTCACGATGACGCGCGAAGGCGCCACGCATTTCGATAGCGACGTTTGCACACCGGAAGATTTCGCGCAGATGCGTCCGGCGATCGAAGCAATCGGGCGCGACGTGCGCGCCGAAGTCATCGTCAGATCGACGCTGGTGGAGTCGTCGAACGTGGCCTCGCAGGCGCCCTGAGCGCCCGCGAAAGCCTATCCATCCATTGCACAGGACCGCCGCTCAGACGGGCCAGAGCGGCCCTTCCTGCATCGCACCGAGCTGTTCGCGCAACTCGAGGATGCGGTCTTCCCAATAGCGTTGCGTGTTAAACCACGGGAACGCGGCCGGAAACGCCGGATCGTCCCAGCGGCGCGCGAGCCACGCCTGATAGTGAATCAGCCGCAGCGTGCGCAAGGCTTCGATCAGATAAAGTTCGCGAGGCTCGAAGTCACAAAAGTCCTCGTAGCCGGCGAGCAGATCCGCCAGTGCACGCGAGGCCTCGGCGCGCTCGCCCGGCAGCAGCAGCCACAAGTCCTGCACCGCCGGACCCATGCGGCTGTCGTCGAAGTCCACGAAATGCGGACCGGCGTCGGTCCACAGCACATTGCTCGGATGGCAATCGCCGTGCATTCGCATCATGCGGATTTCGCCCGCCCGCTCGAATGCGCGTTCCACGCCTTCGAGCGCGAGGTTCACCACCGCTTCCCACGCCACGCGCACGTCATCCGGCACGAAACGGTGAGCCAGCAGGAAGTCGCGCGGTTCGTAGCCGAAGGTCTGGATGTCGAGCGTGGGGCGCTCGGTGTAGTTCTGCGTCTGCCCGACCGCGTGAATGCGGCCGATAAACCGCCCCAGCCATTCGAGCGTGTCGCGCCGGTCGAGGTCCGGCGCACGACCGCCGCGCCGTTCGAAGATCGAGAAGCGAAAACCGTCGAAGCTGTGCAGCGTGCGGCCCTCGAAGGCACGCGCGGGCACCGCCGGAATCTCGCGCGCGGCGAGATCGGCGACGAAGGCGTGCTCCTCGAGAATGGCGGCGTCGCTCCAGCGCTCGGGACGATAGAACTTCGCGACCACGGGCGGGCCATCTTCCACGCCCACCTGGTACACGCGGTTCTCGTAGCTGTTGAGCGGCAGCATGCGCCCATCGGTGCGCACGCCGACGGTGCCGAGCACGCTGTCGAGCGCGTCGAGCACGATTTCCGGCTTGAGCCGGGCGAAAGGCACGGCGCTGTTCGCGCCGTCCTGGGGATCCTGGGTATCGGGAATGTCGTCGTTCATGCCCGCATTGTGCGCCGCGCCGCCGTCAAAGACGAGGGCGAACGCGCACAACGCGATTCGAACCGTGGCTTACAACTCGCACACGGCATGTACTCAACTGCTTTCAATGCATCTGCGCGCTCGACGGACGCACCAGCTCGCCCGTATCGATCAGGTCTTCAAGGAAAAAGGGTTCAGTGTTCAGTTGCAGCGAAGCGCCGGGTTCGCCGGCATACCACGCCACCATAGCCATGTCGCCGAGAATGCGCATGACGATCCCGCGCGCGCCTTGCGGCACGGCGATATGCACCGATCGGACAATGGAACCGATTTGCATGATGTTTCCCCGTTTCTCCCATAGCCGGCTTTATGGTGTCCACGCCGGTCAAGGTGATGATAAAAGCGCCGCTTCGCTCAAAACGTTGCGTACGCACCCAATCTGCTGCGCGTAATACGCGTGCGAGGTTCGAGTCATTGTTCCCGTTTTGCGGGGCCACGGAAAGCGCGAAAAAAGGGGCTTCACCCGTCGTTTCGCCCTATTCCCATTACGGCGCGGCAGGCCGATGATGCACGGCATAACGCGTCATAACGAGACCATCATAAACCCTGCTGGGGTGAGATATCAAAAACGTGCACCGGCTGGACGACAAGCTCAATCCGACCACCGCGACCGCCTGCCTGAGCCGCCGCGGCCGGCGTCACGCCCGCCACCTCCAACGTGCGCGCGGCGCCGCTTGCCACGGCTTTGAACGGCGGCGCTAGCCATGTGGATCGTTCGTCTCGCGCTGCGGCGCCCGTACACATTCGTCGTCCTGGCCCTGCTATTGCTGATCGTCGGACCGTTGACGATCCTGCGCACGCCGACCGACATCTTCCCAAATATCGACATCCCGGTGCTGTCTGTGATCTGGTCGTACAACGGCCTGCCCGCGGACGAGATAGAAAAACGCATCGTGCTCAACTACGAGCGCGGGCTCTCGGTGGCGGTCAACGATATCGAGCATACGGAGTCGACCTCGCTGAACGGCATTGCCGTGGTCAAGATTTTTTTTCAGCCGCACGCGAATATCGATGAAGCGCTGGCCGAAGTCACGGCACTCTCACAGGCGCAATTGCGTTCGCTGCCGCCGGGCATCAACCCGCCGTTCATCCTGCGCTACAACGCCTCGACCGTGCCGATTCTGCGGCTTGCGCTGTCGTCCCCCTCGCTCACCGAACAGGAGCTGTACGACTTCGGCAACAATTTCCTGAAGACGCAGCTCGCCACCGTGCCCGGCGCGTCCGCGCCGTTGCCCTACGGCGGCAAGCAGCGGCAAATCATGGTGGACATCGATTCGCGCAAGCTGCAGGAGCGCAATCTCTCGCCGCTGGACGTGGTCAATGCGGTCACCGCGCAGAATCTGATCCTGCCCTCGGGCACAGCGAAAATCGGTTCGACTGAATATTCGGTGGAAATGAACGGCAGCCCGGATTCGCTTGCCGGCCTGAACAGCATTCCGATCAGGACCACTGCCAACGGCACCGTTTATATCCGCGACGTCGCGCATGTGCGCGACGGTTTCCAGCCGCAGACCAATATCGTGCGCGTGAACGGCCAGCGCGCGTCGCTTCTGACCATCAACAAAAGCGGCAACACGTCCACGCTCGAAATTGTCGACCGCATCAAGAAGATGATGCCGACGCTGCGCAATCTCGTGCCCGCCTCGCTGAATATCGACCCCGTTGCCGACCAGTCGCTGTTCGTGCGCGCGTCGGTGCAGGGCGTGCTGCGCGAGGCGCTGATCGCGGCCTGCCTGACCGGCCTGATGATTCTGCTGTTCCTCGGCAACTGGCGCGCCACGCTGATCATCGCCGTGTCGATTCCGCTCTCGATGATCACGTCGATCATCGCGCTCTCCATGCTCGGCGAAACCATCAACATCATGACGCTGGGCGGGCTCGCGCTCGCGGTGGGGATTCTGGTGGACGACGCCACCGTGGCGATCGAAAACATCAGCCATCAGCTCGAACAGGGAAAGACGCTGGAGCAGGCGATTCTGGACGGCGCGCATCAGATCGCGATACCGACGCTGGTGTCGACCCTGTCCATCTGCATCGTATTCGTGCCGATGTTTCTGCTGACGGGCGTCGCGCACTATCTGTTCATCCCGCTCGCCGAAGCGGTGGTCTTCGCGATGCTGGCCTCGTATTTCTTCTCGCGCACGCTGGTGCCGACGCTCGCGAAATACCTGCTGCGTCATCACCATAAATCGCCGGACCCGCATCACGCGCCGGCGCAATCGCACAACCCGTTCATGCGCGTGCACTACGCGTTCGAGGCCGGGTTCGCACGCTTGCGCGAGCGCTACCGTGTATTTCTCGAAGCGCGCGTCGCGAGGCCCGGTGGGTTCGTGACGCTGTTTCTGGTCTGCTGTGGCGCGTCGATGCTGTTGATGCCGTTTCTCGGCCGCGACTTTTTCCCGGCCGTCGACGCGGGCACGATCGCCCTGCATCTGCGTGCGAAAACCGGCATGCGGGTCGAGGAAACCGCCGTGGTGACCGATCGCGTGGATACGCGGATCCGTCAGCTGATACCGGCGCGAGAGCTGCATTCGATCATCGACAATATCGGCTTGCCCGTCTCGGGCATCAACCTCTCGTACAGCAACACCGGCACGATCGGCACCTCGGATTCCGACGTGCTGATCACGCTCAACCCCGATCATCATCCGAGCGCGAACTACGTGCGCACGCTGCGACGCACGCTCACCGACGAATTCCCCGGCGTGCAGTTCGCTTTCCTGCCCGCCGACATCGTCAGTCAAACGCTCAACTTCGGCATGCCGTCGCCGGTCGATATTCAGATCGTGGGCCGCGAAGTGGCCGGCAACCGCGTTTTTGCCGCGAAGCTGTTGAACCGCCTGCGCGCGGTGCCCGGTCTCGTCGATGCACGCATTCAGCAGCCCGCCGATCTGCCGCGCATCTTTATCGATGTGGACCGCACGCGCGCGCAGCAAGCCGGTTTCACGCAACGCGACATCGCCAGCAATCTGCTGATCACGCTGTCCGGCAGCCAGCAAACCACGCCGACGTTCTGGCTCAATCCGCGCAACGGCGTGAGCTACAACGTCATCACGGAAGCGCCGCAGTACACGATCGACTCGCTGCAATCGCTCGCCAACATTCCGCTGAACGCGAACGGCCGCAGCAACATTCTCGGCTCGCTCGCCACCATGACGCGCGAAGCGGGCAACGCTGTGCTCACCCACTACAACGCGCAGACCACCATCGACATCTTCGGCACTGCTGACGGCCGCGATCTCGGCGGCGTGTCCGACGACATCCGCGCGATCATCGACGACACCCGCGCCGATCTGCCCAAAACCTCGACCATCGAGGTGCGCGGCCAGGTGCAAACTATGAACGATTCGTTCTCAGGGCTGTTCGCCGGGCTCGTGTTCGCGATCGTGCTGGTGTATCTGCTGATCGTAGTGAACTTCCAGTCGTGGCTCGATCCGTTCATCATCATCACCGCGCTGCCGGGCGCGCTCGCGGGCATCGTGTGGATGCTGTTTCTCACCCACACCACGCTGTCGATTCCGGCGCTCACCGGCGCGATCATGTGTATCGGCATTGCCACCGCCAACTCGATTCTGGTGATCAGCTTCGCGCGCGAACAGCTGCGGGAACATGGCGATGCGGCGCGCGCGGCCATCGAAGCAGGCTTTACGCGTTTTCGTCCGGTGCTGATGACGGCGCTCGCGATGGTGATCGGCATGGTGCCGATGGCGATCGGTCTGGGCGAAGGGGGCGAGCAGAATGCGCCGCTCGGGCGCGCGGTGATCGGCGGTCTTGCGGTGGGTACGCTGGCAACGCTGATCTTCGTGCCGGTGGTGTTCTCGATGATCTACCGGCGGCTCGCGGCGCGGCATCAGCGCGCGGCCGAGCATGTGGTGGGCAAACAATGAGTGCCATCGCCAAGGTGGCCACGCAACGCCGCTCAAAAGGGGATGCTTGATGGAAGGACAACGCCCAGACGGTTCTCACTCCGCGCGCGATGCCGCGCAGGGCCACCGCGCACGCTGGATCGGCGTCGCGGTGGCCGTCGCGGTCGTCGCGCTCGCGGCGCAAGGCATCTGGTCGCGCCATGACGCACACGCCGAACTCGAGCGCGCTGCCGAGCATGCGAGTCAGACGAGCGTCGAGGTCGTGCGGCCGCAGAAGTCGACCAGCGGCCCCGATCTCATGCTGCCCGGCAACGTGCAGGCTTTTCTCGACACGCCGATCTACGCCCGCACCAACGGCTATTTGAAGAAGTGGTATGCCGACATCGGCGCGCACGTGAAAGGCGGCCAGTTGCTCGCGGAAATCGACACGCCGGAAGTGGACGATCAACTGCGCGCTGCCCGCGCTGATCTCGCGAATGCCGACGCCAACTACGCGCTCGCAAAAAGCACCGCCGACCGCTGGACCGATATGCTGAAGAGCAAATCCGTCTCGAAGCAGGAAACCGACGAGAAGGTCGGCGACATGCTCGCGAAAAAGGCCACGCTCGACGCCGCGCGCTTCAACGTGGCGCGCCTCGAGAAAACGCAGTCATTCCAGAAGGTCTACGCGCCGTTCGACGGCATCGTGACGGCGCGCAATGTGGATGTCGGCGCGCTGATCGATGCGGGCAGCGCGGGCGGCCCGGCGAAGGAACTGTTCCATGTCGCGCAGGCGGATCGGCTGCGCGTCTATGTGAACGTGCCGCAGGCCTACGCGCTGCAGATCCGCGCGGAGCAAAGCGCATTCCTGACGCTGACTGAAACGCCGTCCAGACATTATCCCGGCGTCGTGGCGCGCACCGCGGGCGCGGTCGATCCACAGCAG
Source organism: Paraburkholderia ginsengiterrae (assembly GCF_001645125.1). Taxonomy (GTDB): domain Bacteria; phylum Pseudomonadota; class Gammaproteobacteria; order Burkholderiales; family Burkholderiaceae; genus Paraburkholderia; species Paraburkholderia ginsengiterrae. The sequence continues at coordinate 111,973 of NZ_LXKA01000110.1, forward strand.
CGCACGATGCTGGTCGAAGTCGACGTCGACAATCGCAACGGCGATCTGCTGCCGGGCGCGTACGCACAGGTGCATTTCGCGTTGAGCACGGGCGTCGCGCCGTTCACGCTGCCCGGCAACACATTGCTGTTCCGCCCGGATGGCGTGAAAGTCGCAACCGTCGATGCGCAACACAAGGTGAAGCTGATGCCGGTGTCGCTGGGGACGGACTTCGGCACGCGTGTGGCGATCGTGTCCGGCTTGCGAGGCGACGAGCAGGTGATCGTGAATCCGCAGGACTCGATCGTCGATGGCGCGCAGGTGCGGATCGTCGCGGCGAAAGTGGAAGGAGCGTCGGGTCTTTCAGGCGCTCCCGCAGTCGAAGGCGCAGCGAGCGCAACAGGTGCGTTTGCGACGGACCTGCCAACCGTGGAAGCATCTTCATGAATGCGCCTGCATCGCGCCGCCGGTTCGTCGCACCGCCGTTTGAGCGCGTCGGCCCGCACGTCGTTGCATTGGCGTTGGCTTCGGCATGCGCGCTCACCGCTTGCACCGTCGGCCCCGACTACGTGAAGCCACCCGCGGCCAGCGCGGCGACCTACAAGGAACTCGACGGCACCGGCTGGAAACCCGCGCAACCCGCCGACACGCTCGCACGCGGCGCATGGTGGAGCGTCTATGCGGACCCATCGCTCGATGCACTCGAACAGCAGGTCGCGAGCGCGAACCAGAACGTGCAGGCGGCCGACGCGCGCTTTCGCGCCGCCCGCGCCACCGTCGCGCAATATCGCTCGAGCTTCTTTCCGGTCGTCACCGCGAACAGCGACTATTCGCGCGGGCGTACCTCGGAAAACGTGGCACATAAATCGACCGCCGGTCTCACGCTGAACGACTATCTCGTGCAGGCCGACGCGTCGTGGGAGCCCGACCTGTGGGGCCGCGTGTCGCGCAGCGTCGAAGGCGCGAAAGCCGAAGCGCAGGCGAGCGCCGCCGATACCCAAAGCGTGCTTCTGTCGATGCAGGCCGAGCTCGCCACCGACTACTTTGAGTTGTGTGGACTCGATCAGGAAAGCCAACTACTGGACGACACGATCCAGGCCTACCGTGATGCACTCGATCTGACGCAGCACCGCTACGCCGGGGGCATCGCTACCGACGCCGATGTCGCGCAGGCGCAAACGCAGCTGAAAACCACCCAGGCGCAAGCGCTCGACCTCGGTGTGCAGCGCGCGCAACTGGAACACGCGATCGCGATCCTGATCGGCCAGACGCCTTCCACTTTTTCGCTGCCGGTCGCGCCGCTCGTAGCGATGCCGGTCGTGGCAGCGGCGGGCGTGCCGTCGACCTTGCTCGAACGCCGCCCCGACATTGCCGCGGCGGAGCGGCACGTCGCCGATATGAACGCGCAAATCGGCGTGGCGACCGCGGCGTTTTTCCCGAACCTCATTTTGTCCGTGACGGGTGGGCTCGAGGCGACCAATTACAACCAATGGCTGCTGGCGCCGAGCCGGCTCTGGTCGTTGGGGCCTGCGTTGGCGGTCACGCTGCTCGACTTCGGCGGGCGCGCCGCCGTGAAGGAACAGGCCCGCGCGCATTACGACGAGAGCGTGGCGCAATACCGGCAGACGGTGCTCACGGCGTTTGGCCAGGTCGAGGACAACCTCGCCGCGTTGCGCGTGCTCGAACAGGAAGCCGCCGCGCAGGACGACGCTGTCGCCGCGGCGCAGCGTGCGCTGGCAGTCGTGTCGAACCGCTACAAGAACGGCGCGATCACCTATCTCGACGTGGTGGTCGCGCAAACCACCGCGCTCACCAATGAGCGCAATGCGGTATCGATCGCGCGCCGGCGCATGGCCGCGAGCGTCGCATTGATCAAGGCGCTCGGCGGCGGCTGGGATGCGTCGGCGCTACCGACGGACGATCAGATCGTGCACGCATCCAGCCCGCATTGAAAATGCCGCAAAAAGTAAGGCGTACGTAATCAAACGCAGCCTGTTTTTCGACTCTTTTGCTGCATCGCGGAAATCGCGGCCACCGTTGCCACGCCGGGTTCAGCGGCTTGCGAATAGCCGTTGCAGCGCCGCAAAAACGCGGTGCGCCGATTGGGCCGTCTCCTATACTCGAATCGTGCGTTGGCGGCGCATGACTCCATCAATGGAGCCGCCGTCTTCGTCCGTCATACATAAGGAGACGAGAATGACGACGTACTTCACGATCGGTGATTTCATCCTGGTCATTCCGATGGCACTGGCCGGGGCTTTGTTTGTCGGTGCGCTTCCCTGCAAGACGGAATTCAGGCACAACGCGCTGCGCGTGCTCGGCGCGTTGATCGGCGTGGTGTTCGCGGTCGTGCTGGTCGAAGGTTTGCCGGCCCTCGTGTAGGACAAAAAAAGCCGCCCCAATTCATAACGGGCGGCTTTTCCATTGCTACGGCCTAAGCGCCGGACGAATCGTCCGCGGCGCGCGGATCAGATCGCCTGATCCGTCGACGGCTTTTCCCACAAATTGATGCCACCTTCGGTCGCGTAGCGGTCGATCTCCGCCAGTTCGTCCTTCGAAAACGCGAGGTTCTTCAAAGCGCCGACGTTCTCGCGCACCTGCTCCGCACGGCTCGCACCGATCAGCACGGAGGTCACACGCGGGTCGCGTAGCGCCCAGGCCAGCGCCATCTGCGCAAGGCTTTGTCCGCGACGCTGCGCGATCTCGTTGAGCTTGCGCACATGCTCGATGTTCTGCGGGCTCAAATGCTCCTGCTTCAACGAACCGCCGCCCGGCTTGTTGACGCGCGCATCGTCCGGCACGCCATTCAGGTATTTGCCGGTGAGCAGCCCCTGCGCCAGCGGCGTGAACGCGATGGCGCCCGAGCCGGCCGTCTCCAGCGCATCCAGCAGTTCGCGCTCGATCCAGCGATTGAGCATGTTGTACGCCGGCTGATGAATCAACAGCGGCACCTTGTATTCGGCGAGCAGCTTCGCCATTTCGAGCGTCTTGGACGCCGAGTATGACGAGATCCCGACATAGAGCGCCTTGCCTTGCTGCACGGCGCTCGCCAGCGCACCCGCGGTCTCTTCGAGCGGTGTGTCGGCGTCGAAACGATGCGAATAGAAAATATCGACGTAGTCGAGCCCCATGCGTTGCAGGCTCTGGTCGAGACTCGCGAGCACGTATTTGCGCGATCCGCCGCCCTGGCCGTACGGACCCGGCCACATATCCCAGCCGGCCTTCGACGAAATCAGCAGTTCGTCGCGATACGGCTTGAAGTCGTCCTTGAACAGCCGGCCGAAATTGGTTTCAGCGCTGCCGTACGGCGGGCCGTAGTTGTTGGCGAGGTCGAAGTGCGTGATACCCAGATCGAAGGCGGTGCGGAGAATGTCGCGCTGCGTGGAGATGGGCGTGGTGTCGCCGAAGTTGTGCCACAAGCCGAGCGACAGCGCCGGCAGTTTGAGACCCGACTTGCCGCAGACGCGGTACTGCATATCCGAATAGCGTTCTGAAGCTGCTTCGTAAGCCATTGCTAGTGTCCTTGATGGTGAAGGCGCCCGACCAGTGGCGGGCATGGGGCAATTGCATGCTGCGGGAGGCGTGCCGCTTTGTTGTTGTCGGTGGGGAGGCGGCCAGACCGTTATGGTAGCCAATCGGGATGTTGCGTGCAGACGCCCACTATGCGGGATGGACGATTGTCGGCGGCTCCCCTACACTTTGCGCGTTTTCAGGCTTAGGGAGAGGTAGATGACGAAGGCGATTTCAATCGCGCTGATTGTCGGCGGTATCGTGTTGCTGTATTTCGGCGGACAGGCGTTCAACTCGGTGAGCAGCGAAGTCTCGCGCGTCTTCACCGGTTCGCCGACCAACAAGGCGATCGTGCTGATCGTGTGCGGCGTCGTGGCTACCATTGCGGGGCTAACCGGCGTGGCTTTGTCCGGGCGCAAGCGGTAATAACTCGCCAAGAGCTCGCGGAGAGCTCAATGGCTCGCGCGGCGCTTTGAACTCGGGTACGTGGACCCGGACATGCGCCGCCGCGAGCATTAAACACGCTAGAAAGCCACCTCGGGCTTCGCCGCCGAACGCGTTCCCGGCAACGGCACGTTGCTCGCACCGTGATACGTGTACACCAGCGAAAACTTCACCTCGTCGCTGATGTTCTTGCCGGCCGAGTGCAGCGTATTGCAGTGAAAGAACACCACGTCGCCGGCCTGAAGTTCAGGCGAAACCGCCGTGCGGATCCATTCCTGATTCTCTTCCAGATCGGAGCGGAAGAATTTGGCCTGATCGAAACGATCGGAGGTGAACGCTGCGTTATGCGACTTCGGCACGAACCACAGCGCGCCGTTATCCACGGTCTCCGAACCGACCGCGAGCCACACCGACACCAGATCGTCCCGCTCGAACGACCAGTACCGCACGTCGCGATGCCAGCCGGTCAAGCTGCCATACGCGGGATGCTTGGTCATCATGCAATTGTGGTGCGCCCGCGATAAGCGCGGTTCTTCACCGAAATACAGTTCCATCCAGCCGCGAATTTCCGGCGCGGTCGCCCACTGCGCGAAATCCGGATGCCGTCCATACGCATCCAGCAGCCGCCGCACGGTATGGCCGCCCGGCGCATGCTTCGACGGCGGCGCACCGGGATACTGCAGATCCGCTTCGAACTCGATCGGCTCGGCCGCTTCCACCAACTGCCGCTGGGCAATCTGTTTCAGTTCCGCGCAACGCTCTGGCGACACCAATCCGGGCACGACGACAAAACCCTGCTCCCGCAACGCTTGAATCTGCTCTTTCTTGGAATGAAGTGACATGGTGTTCCGTGACTGTCGACTAGCTGATGCTCGATTGTAAAACGGGCACGATCGCGCTGTGCGCTGTTTCACCTTCCGGCCGGTCGGCTGACGCACTGCTTTCATGCACCCGGCTCAATTTCGCGGCACATTGAGGGGGCACAGACGCACGATAATCGGTCGCAAAGGACACGACCCCGTCACGCGCGAGTCGCGATCTGCCTCGTAAAAACCCTTATTCGCAGGGTAAAAACCGACTTTCTCACGTCACGAATCGCGTGTAGCCTTCTCGCATGTTGATCGCCACTCCTGCACTCTTGCGCGGTGTACAGGCCACCAGAGCCGGCTCCGCTGTCCTCCGTGCGCTTTTCCATCGAATTCCGGGCTCTTGCGCCGTCCATCGCGACACCGTCACTGGCACATTTGGTGCTGCTTCTGACGCACATACCATCTCGCGGCGCGTAGCCGGCTTGTGAAGCCATGCACACTCTTCTGAACACCCGTCTTACCCGCGCCGCGCTGAAAGCAGCGCGTCCGGCGCGCCGCCATGTCGTGCGCGCACTGCGGCACCATGCCACGCGCGCCCGCGCGCTGGGCGAACAATGGCGCGATGCCAAAGCCGTCGACGGTATTCGCACCTGGTTCCACACGTTCTTCGCTGCCTTGCGCCTGCAAGGCCATACGCGTCGCTTTTCGCTGCGCACGCTGCTGCGCAAACCGACGCCGCTGCACCTCACCGCAGCGCAACGTGCACCGGTCGTCGCAGCAACCAACACGAGCCGCCGCCCGCGCCGGATGTCGACGAGCAGCAGCTCCGGCTGGTTCGTATTTGCGTTCGCGAGCCGATGAGTCGGCGGGAAAGTACGCGCGGCAGTGGCTGTTTTAGCGGCTGTTGCGCGGCGTCGCGCGGGAGCGCCTCACGTTGATCGCAATGCTGTCGACCAGGCGCGTGACCACGCAAATGACAGACAAAAAAAACCCCGCCCGGCTTGCGCCGGCGGGGTTTTTTGCTGAAGCGGAAAGCTCGCGCCTAGTTGGCCATTAACTGGCCATTATTCGGCCAGCGCGGCAACCGGTTCTGTGCCGGCAGCTTCGGCGAGCACCAATGCCTTGTCCGTGGCTTCCCACGTGAATTCCGGCTCTTCGCGGCCGAAGTGACCGTATGCCGCGCTCTTCTCGTAGATCGGGCGCAGCAGGTCGAGCATCTGGATGATGCCCTTCGGACGCAGGTCGAAATGCTCCTGCACGAGCTTCGTGATCGTTGCATCCGACACGCGGCCCGTGCCGAACGTGTTGACCATGACCGAAGTCGGCTGGGCGACGCCAATGGCGTACGACACCTGAATAAGGCAGCGCGAGGCCAGACCCGCGGCCACGATGTTCTTCGCGACATAACGGCCGGCGTAGGCCGCCGAACGGTCGACCTTCGACGGATCCTTGCCCGAGAACGCGCCGCCGCCGTGCGGTGCGGCACCGCCGTACGTATCGACGATGATCTTGCGACCCGTCAGGCCGCAATCGCCCTGCGGACCGCCGATCACGAAACGACCAGTCGGGTTCACGAGGAACTTGATGTCGCCCTTGATCAGGTCGGCCGGCAGCACCGGCTTGATGACTTCTTCGATCACGGCTTCGCGCAGCGTGGCCAGTTCGATGTCCGGCGAATGCTGCGTGGACAGCACGACTGTGTCGATGGAATGCGGCTTGCCGTCGACATAACGCACGGTAACCTGCGACTTCGCGTCCGGACGCAGCCACGGCAGGCGGCCGTCGCGGCGCAGATTCGCCTGACGCTCCACCAGACGGTGCGACAGGTGGATCGGCAGCGGCATCAGTTCCGGGGTTTCTTCGCACGCGTAACCGAACATCAGGCCCTGGTCGCCGGCGCCTTGATCGAGGTTATTGTCGTGCGCGCGGTCCACGCCTTGGGCGATGTCCGGCGATTGCTTGTCGTACGCGACGAGCACCGCGCAGCCGCGGTAGTCGATGCCGTAGTCGGTGTTGTCGTAGCCGATGCGCTTGATCGTATTGCGCGCGACCTGGATGTAATCGACGTTCGCAGCGGTGGTGATTTCACCGGCCAGCACGACCAGACCCGTGTTGCACAGCGTTTCCGCCGCAACACGTGAGTATTTGTCTTGTGCCAGGATGGCGTCGAGAATGGCGTCCGAAATCTGATCCGCGACCTTGTCGGGATGCCCTTCAGAAACGGATTCGGACGTGAACAGATAGTTGTTTGCCACGTTGCAGACTCCTGTTGTGTGGTTACGGTTGAGTTTCACGTAGCCAGCTTCGGGAGCCTTGAAGCGGCGACGCTTTAGCGGATTACCTTCCTGGAAGGCGCAAATCACATGGATTACGCCCACCGGCTTCGCCCCGCAAGTTGTCTATTAACTCGGCGAAGCCCTTATTATAGCGACTTCTTTCGATTGTCACAGAGTGTCCAAGCGTGCGGTATTACGTCAACCTTTCCGCTGTTCTGAAATCCGTCCCGCGCGGCGCCCCGTGCACCTCCTTCCAGGAGGCGGCATGCTGAGCCGCTATGGCGCGAAGTTCGCGATCGGCCTGTTGAAACTGTTTGCCTTGCTGCCCTACGGTCTCATTGCCCGTTTCGGCGATGGCCTCGGCTGGCTGCTCTATCAGATTCCGAGTCGGCGCAGGCGGATCGTCCATATCAATCTGAAGCTGTGCTTCCCCGAATGGAGCGATGAGCGCCGCGAAGAGGTCGCCCAGAAACATTTCCGCCACGCGATTCGCAGTTATGTCGAGCGCAGCGTGCAATGGTTCGGTTCGGCCAAGAAACTCGAAAAGCTGATCCAGGTCGACAGCGCGGTCGACCTCACCGACCCGAATATGCCGCCTACCTTGCTTCTCGGCTTTCACTTCGTCGGGATCGAAGCCGGCTCGATCTTCATTAACTACTCACTCAAACGGCAATGCGGCTCGCTCTATCAGCCAATGTCGAACCCGGAACTCGAGGCGGTCGCCAAAGCGGCGCGCGGGCGTTTCGGCGCGGACATGGCAAGCCGCGCCGACAGTGCGCGCGTCGTGCTGCGCTGGCTACGCGAGGGCAAACCGGTGATGCTCGGCGCGGACATGGACTACGGCGCGCGCAACTCCACCTTCGTGCCGTTCTTCGGCGTGCCGACCTGCACGCTGACCGCGGTGGGGCGTCTGGCGAAGGTCGGGCACGCGCAGGTCCTGCCGTTCATCGGCGAGGTACTGCCGAACTACAAGGGATACCGCCTCAAAGTGTTCAAGCCTTGGGACAACTACCCAACCGGCGACGACGATGCGGACGCACGGCGCATGAACGCCTTTCTCGAAGAGCAGATCCCGCTGATGCCCGAGCAGTACTACTGGGTTCACAAGCGCTTCAAGACGCGGCCGCCGGGCGTCCCAAGCGTGTACTGAGCGGCCGGCCGCCTGACGGCGAAGCCGCGCGTAAAAAAGCGCCAGAACGCGGAAATAACGTGGCGTACGGCCCACCTGCAGGCGTGTCACTTACAATAGCGCGATGAAACTGAAATTCACCAAAATGCACGGCGCGGGCAACGACTTCGTCGTGCTCGACGGCTACAGCCAACCGGTCAACCTGACGCCGGCGCAGGTGCGCGCGCTCGCGGACCGGCATTTCGGCGTCGGTGCCGACCAGTTGCTGCTGGTCGAAAAGCCCACGGTAGAGGGCGTCGATTTCAGATATCGCATTTTTAACTGCGACGGCGGCGAAGTGGAGCATTGCGGCAATGGCGCGCGCTGCTTCGTCAAGTTCGTGCGCGACAGTGGCCTGACCGATCAGCGCAGCGTGCGTGTGCAGGTGCAAAAGGGCACCCTCACGCTGACCATGCAGGACAACGGCGAAGTGCTGGTCGACATGGGCGCGCCGGTGTTCGATCCGGAACGCGTGCCGTTCGCCACCAAGGGCCTGGAAGGCCGCCGCGAAGGCGCGGACACGCTCTGGCCGCTCGACGTGAACGGCACGGCGCGCTGGATTTCGGTGGTGTCGATGGGCAATCCGCACGCCGTACAGGTGGTCGAGGACGTCGAGGCATTTCCGGTGCTGGTCGAAGGCCCGGTGATCGAAAAGCATGCGCGTTTCCCGCAGCGAGTGAATGCGGGCTTCATGCAGATCGTCGGTCGCAGCGAGATCAAACTGCGCGTCTACGAGCGCGGCGCCGGTGAAACGCTGGCGTGCGGCACGGGCGCGTGTGCGGCCGTCGCGGCCGGCATCCGGCGCGGGCTGCTCGATGCGCCGGTGCTCGTGCACACGCACGGCGGCGACCTGACGATCTCGTGGGACAACGCGCAGGAAGGCCAGCCGCTGCTAATGGCCGGCCCCGCGGCAACCGTTTTCTCAGGTGAGATTGAGTTGTCCGACTCGTTGGCCAATTCACCCGCCGCTTGACCCCATTGACCGATGCGTCGCCTCTGGCGCCGCCCCGTAGTCCTTTAGCCGAAACCATGAACGATCGCGAAGTCGCCGAATATCTGCTCGCCAACCCCGAATTCTTCGCCGAACACGCGGAAATGCTCGCGACGATCCGGCTCGCGAACCCGCACGGCAAAGCCGCGGTGTCGCTGCAGGAACGGCAGATGGAAATGTTGCGCGACAAGAACAAGCTTCTCGAACGTCGCCTCGCCGAACTGCTGCGCTACGGTCACGAGAACGACAGCATCGCCTCGAAGTTCAACCGCTGGACCACCCGCGTGATGGCCGAACGCGATCCGTACGCGTTGCCGCGCACCATCGCCACGGGCTTGCGCGATATTTTCGACGTGCCGCAAGCCGCGCTGCGCGTGTGGGATGTGGCCGAGCCCTACGCTCAGGCTGATTTCGCACGCCATGTCGGCGAGGAAGTGCGGATTTTCGCCAATAGCCTCACCTCGCCGTACTGCGGCGCGAACACCGGCTTCGAGGCAGCGCAATGGCTGGCACCGGCCGTTACGCCTGTGCCTGACGACGGCGCACCCGCGGCGCCCGAGTCCGCCCACGCCACCGAGTCGATCGCGCTGCTCGCGCTGCGCGATCCCGAAGGCAAGGAAGAAGCGCCCACCTTCGGCCTGCTGGTAATGGGTTCCGCCGACGCACGCCGCTTCCACGACGGCATGGCCACCGATTTCCTGACGCAGATCGGCGCTTTGGCCAGCGCGGCGTTGAGCCGTCTGCTGCCGCGCTGAGCTCACGACCACGCCGCGCCGGCCGCTAACCACATCCACCGTGACCGCCTCAGATCCAATCGCCGCCTATCTGTCGAATCTCGAACATGAGCGGCGCTTGTCGGCGCATACGCTGCGCGGTTACACCCACGAACTCGAGGAACTCAGGTTGCTGGCCAAAGGCCGGCCGCTCGAAAGCCTCACCGCCGTGGATATTCGCGGCGCCGTGTCGCGGGCGCACGCGGGCGGCCTGACGGCGCGCTCGATCAGCCACCGGCTGTCGGCGTGGCGCGCGTTTTACCGCTGGCTCGCCGGCCGCGTCGACCTGCCGGCAAATCCGGTCGCCACCGTGCGTGCGCCGAAGCAGGCCAAAACGCTGCCGAAGGCACTCTCCGTCGACGACGCCACGCGCCTGATGGAAAACGCGCCCGCCGCGTCGCCCGAAGGCTTGCGCGATCACGCCATGCTCGAACTGTTCTACTCGTCGGGTCTGCGTCTCGCGGAACTGGTCGGTCTCGACGTCCGTTTCGCCGATGCCGGTGGCTACCGCTCCGCCGGTTGGCTCAAGCTCGATTCCGCCGAAGTCGAAGTGCTCGGCAAGGGCAATCGGCGCCGCGTCGTGCCGGTCGGCAGCAAGGCGCTGGACGCATTGAACGCTTGGCTCGCGGTGCGCGACCAGATGGTCCGGCACGATCCGCATCCGCTGTTTCTGTCCGCGCGCGGCAATCGCCTGTCTCCGAACGTGGTGCGTGAGCGGGTGAAGCGGGCGGCGCTGGCCGCCGGCATTCCCGCCAACGTGCATCCGCACGTCCTGCGGCATTCGTTCGCCACGCATGTGCTGCAGTCGAGCGGCGATCTGCGCGCCGTGCAGGAATTGCTTGGCCACGCCAGCATCACCGCTACGCAGGTCTACACGGCGCTCGATTTCCAGCATCTCGCCCACGTCTACGATCAGGCACACCCGCGCGCCAAAAAACGCGATTGACGCCGCGCAGTAAAACTGCACGGCGGGCAGTCTCCGCCTTCGCTTGACCCGCCGCGCGATTTACCACGCGGCTCATTGCTCCTGCTGACACCCTGATGAATACCGTTACGCTCAAACCGTCGAAAGAAAAGTCGCTGCTGCGCCGCCACCCGTGGGTCTATGCCAACGCGATCGACCGGATCGACGGCAATCCCGCGCCCGGCGCGACCGTGCTGGTGCGCTCGCACGACGGCCGTTTTCTCGCGCGCGCCGCCTACAGCCCGCATTCGCAGATCCGCGCCCGTGTGTGGAGCTTCGACGAAACCGAACCGATCGATCACGCGTTTTTCAAGCGCCGCGTGCAACGCGCGCTCGCCCATCGTCAAACGATGGTTCACGACACCGGCGCGGTACGGCTGATTTTCGGCGAAGCAGACGGCCTGCCCGGCTTGATCGTCGATCATTACGTCGCCGAGGACGAAGGCCAGCGCAGTCAGTTGGTCTGCCAGTTCATGGCGGCAGGCGTCGAAGCCTGGAAGGAAGCGATCGTCGCGGCGCTGACCGGCGCGACCGGCTGTCCGAATGTCTACGAACGCTCGGACGTCTCGATTCGCCAGAAGGAAGGGCTCGAACAGATCACCGGTGTGCTGGCGGGCGAGCCGCCGTCCGAGACGCTGATCGCCAGCGAAAACGGCGTGCGGTATCACGTCGACGTGCGCAACGGCCACAAGACCGGCTTTTACGTCGATCAGCGCGACAACCGCCTGCTGGTGCAGCAGTTCGCTCAGGATCGCGAGGTGCTGAACTGCTTCTGCTACACCGGCGGCTTCTCGCTGGCCGCACTAAAGGGCGGCGCCAAACGCGTGGTCTCGATCGACTCATCCGGCGACGCGCTGACAATCGCCCAGCAGAACGTGGCGGCCAACGGCTTCGACGCCGAGCGCGCCACCTGGCTCGACGCCGATGCCTTCAAGACGTTGCGGCGCCTGTACGACGACGGCGAGCGTTTCGACCTGGTCGTGCTCGATCCGCCGAAATTCGCGCCGTCGCGCGAGCATGTGGACCGCGCGTCGCGTGCGTATAAGGACATCAACCTGACCGGCCTGAAATTGCTGCGCCCGGGCGGGCTCCTGTTCACCTACTCGTGCTCCGGAGCGATCGACGCCGAACTGTTCCAGAAGATCGTGTCCGGCGCGGCCGCCGACGCGCGCGTCGATGCCCGGATTCTCAAGCGCCTCGGTGCGGGGGTGGATCATCCGATGCTCACCGCGTTCCCTGAAGGCGAATACCTGAAAGGCCTGCTGTTGCAAATCGCCTGAGCGCCCATAGCTTGGAGAGTATTTCCTGCACAGCCGGCCGGGACGAAAAGGGGCTCGATCCCCGACCGTCAGCGCCGGCTCGACAGTTATGTTTCAATAACCGGTTAGACAGCGCTGCGCGCCCTGAGGCTGCCGCGCCCGGCTAAAAGCTTCGATTACGCACCGTTTCACGCACATACAGGCGACCAACATGATCCCAGTCACCATCCTGACCGGCTTTCTCGGCAGCGGTAAAACCACTCTGCTCAAGCGCATCCTGAATGAAAAGCACGGCATGAAGATCGCCGTGATCGAGAACGAGTTCGGCGAAGAGAACATCGACAACGAAATCCTCGTGCAGGATACCGGCGAGCAGATCATCCAGATGAGCAACGGCTGCATCTGCTGCACGATCCGGGGCGACCTGTCGCGCGTGCTGGGCGATCTGGCGGCGCAAAAACAGGAAGGCAAGCTCGATTTCGACCGCGTCGTGATCGAAACGACCGGCCTCGCCAACCCGGGTCCGGTCGCGCAGACGTTCTTCATGGACGACCAGATCGCGGGCGAATTCCTGCTGGACGCGATCATCACGCTGGTCGATGCGAAGCACGCGAATCACCAGCTCGACGAGCACGAAGTGGTGCAGCGCCAGGTCGGTTTCGCCGACCGCCTGTTTATCACCAAATCCGATCTGGTCGACGAAAAGCACGTGGCCGATCTGCGCCACCGCCTGCTGCACATGAACCCGCGGGCGGCGATCAAGCAGGTGAACTTCGGCGAAGCGGACATCAAGGAAATCTTCGACCTGCGCGGCTTCAACCTGAATTCGAAGCTCGAGATCGATCCAGACTTTCTCGTCGAGGACGAACACGCGCACAGCCACGCTCACGCGCATGACGAGCACGGCCACACGCACGACGATCACGCGAACTGCGATCACGATCACGATCACGGCCAGTGCGATCACGAAGGCCACGATCACGCGCATCACCATCACGCGCACCACGACGACAAGATCAAGTCGTTCGTCTACCGCAACGACCGTCCGTTCGATCCGAACAAGCTCGAGGATTTCCTCGGCGGCATTCTGCAGATTTACGGCGAGCGCCTGCTGCGCTACAAGGGCGTGCTGTACATGAAGGGTGTCGACCGCAAAGTCGTGTTCCAGGGCGTGCATCAGATGATGGGCAGCGATCTCGCCGCCAAATGGCAGCCGATCGAGAAAAAGACCAACAAGATGGTGTTCATCGGCATTGAACTGCCGCAGGACCTGATCACCGACGGTCTCGACGCCTGCCTCGTTTAAGTGCGTCCCCCGGCATGAGCCGGGTTGCGCCGCGGAATGCGCCGGATACGCCGGAGTGCGCCGGACCAGGGATGGTTTGGCATTCCGCGGCCGGCCGCGCGGCACGCGCCGTGCTACTGCTCTAGAAATACACGCGTCACAAGAGGCTTGCCGGCACCATTTGTCTGCGGAATGCACGCCGAAGCGGCCGAAAGCAGACTGAAAAGCTGCGCACATGAAAAGCGCGTGAAAACCCTGTTGCGTTAATGCGTGCACGACCATCGCTTTTTGATCGTGCGCGCGTTATATTTTCGGGATAACAGTGCTCCGTCAGGGGATTTTCACCAGTTGCGGTACACGATTGCGATTCAGTTACAATACGTGCCCACTGGAGAATGACAACGAATTGCCCGGTCAGCGCGTATCCGCTCCGGGCCTGAAACGGCGCCGGAAAATCTTGTCCGGAGACACGCCGAGAATGCCGGCCGGCACGGCCTGACAAGGCGTGCCGTCGGCAAGCAATACCTCAGGAGCATTTGAGAATCGGTTTCCAGAGGAGTTCGGCCCCGCATTGGCGTTGCGACGCCCGGCGCTTCGGCGTCGCGACAGTCCACCGCTCGTGCCTGCCTTGCGCTCAGTGTCTTTGAGCCGCCTTTGCGGGCAATACGAAAGTGCGGGCCCCATGTAAGAGTTTTGCCTCACATTGAAGAAGTAAGCCAGATGACGACGAAACGACTCTTGACCGAAGCCGAAATCCTGAAGATGAGCGACAAGGATTACATGAATGAGGATCAGCTCGCTTTCTTCAAGAACAAGCTCGAACAGCTGCAGGCGGAAATTCTCCGCAATGCCGGCCAGACGACCGAGAATCTGCGCGAAACGGTGATCGTGCCGGATCCGGCCGACCGCGCAACGATCGAGGAAGAGCATGCGCTCGAACTGCGCACGCGCGACCGCGAGCGCAAGCTGCTGAAGAAGGTTCAGCAGTCGCTCGCTCGGATCGATTCCGGCGAGTACGGCTGGTGCGAAGAAACCGGCGAGCCGATCGGCATTCCGCGTATGCTCGCGCGGCCCACGGCCACCCTGTCGCTCGAAGCGCAGGAACGCCGCGAACTGCGCCAGAAGCTGTTCGGCGACTGAACGCTTGCGGCGCGGCTTCGGCTCCGCGCCCTGAAACGCTGCTTCGTCGAGAGGCGCACGGTGATCCGTGCGCCTTTTTTCTTGCGTGGCGCCTTTAGGCGCGCTGCGATGGCCATGCCCGCCGCCATTCCGCGCGCCCTCCTCATCCCAAATGCGCGTTTTTTGTCTTATGCCATTTGCCGGCTCTTGATATGACCGCGCACGCCCTAAAATAAACCCGACATGCGTTGCACGTGCGCGCGCCGCCTGTGTCGGCTTCAGCGTCGCGCGCCGTCCGCGTTCAGGATTCATGCGGTGGTGCATTGCATTGCCGCGGCCTACCCGTTTTGCAAAGAGGAACGCATATGGAGCAATTTCACGGCACGACGATCGTCTCCGTGCGCCGCGGCGACAAGGTCGCGCTCGGCGGCGATGGCCAGGTGACGCTGGGCAACATCGTCATGAAGGGCGGTGCGAAGAAGGTTCGGCGCATCTATAACGGCAAGGTGCTGGTCGGCTTCGCCGGCGGCACGGCCGACGCCTTCTCGCTGCTCGACCGCTTTGAAGCGAAGCTGGAAAAACATCAGGGCAACCTCACGCGCGCCGCCGTCGAACTCGCGAAAGACTGGCGCACCGACCGCATGCTGCGCCGTCTCGAAGCCATGCTGATCACCGCGGACGCCACCACCACGCTCGTCATCACCGGCAACGGCGACGTGCTCGACCCGGAAGGCGGCATCTGTGCCATCGGTTCGGGCGGCGCCTACGCGCAAGCCGCAGCGAAAGCGCTGGCCGACAACACGGACCTGTCGCCGCGCGAAATCGTGGAGAAGTCGCTCGAAATTGCCGGCGACATGTGCATCTACACGAACCACAACCGCGTGATCGAGACGATCGAGTAAGGACCCACGATGAGCACCATGACCCCAGCCGAGATCGTCTCGGAACTCGACAAACACATCATCGGCCAAGGCCGCGCGAAAAAAGCGGTGGCTGTGGCGCTACGCAATCGCTGGCGCCGTCAGCAGGTCGACGAGCCGCTGCGCCAGGAAATCACGCCGAAAAACATTCTGATGATTGGACCGACCGGCGTCGGCAAGACCGAAATCGCACGGCGCCTCGCGAAGCTGGCCGACGCGCCGTTCATCAAGATCGAGGCCACCAAGTTCACCGAAGTCGGCTACGTGGGCCGCGACGTCGACAGCATCGTGCGTGACCTGATGGAAATCTCGGTCAAGCAGACACGCGAAACGGAAATGCGCAAGGTGCGAACCAAGGCTGAAGATCAGGCTGAAGACCGCATCCTCGACATTCTGCTGCCGAGCGCACGCCCAGTCGGCTTCGGCGCGAGTTCGAGCGCCACGGATACCGCGGATGAAGGCAGCACCACCCGCCAGACGTTCCGCAAGCGCCTGCGCGAAGGCCTGCTCGACGACAAGGAGATCGAGCTCGACGTCGAACAGCCGCAAGTCGGCATGGACATCATGGGGCCGCCGGGCATGGAGGACATGACCGAGCAGATCCGCTCCATGTTCGCGAATATCGGCGGCGGCAAGAAAACGCGCCGCAAAATGAAGGTGAAAGAAGCGCTCAAGGTCCTGACCGACGAAGAAGCCGGCAAGATGTTGAACGACGAAGAGGTGAAAGCCAAGGCGGTACAGAACGTCGAGCAGAACGGCATCGTGTTCCTCGACGAGATCGACAAGATCGCCTCGCGCGCCGAAGCCGGCGGCGGCGAAGTGTCTCGTCAGGGTGTGCAGCGCGATCTGTTGCCACTAGTGGAAGGCACCACGATCAACACCAAGTACGGCATGGTGAAGACCGATCACATTCTGTTCATTGCGAGCGGCGCGTTCCATCTGGCCAAGCCGAGCGATCTGATTCCGGAATTGCAGGGCCGTTTCCCGATTCGCGTCGAACTGGATTCGCTGTCGGTCAACGACTTCGAATCGATTCTGGTGTCCACGGACGCAAGCCTCGTCAAGCAATATCAGGCGCTGCTCGCCACTGAAGACGTGCACCTCGAATTTGCCGACGACGGCATTCGCCGTCTGGCCGAGATCGCGTACGCCGTGAACGAGAAGACCGAGAATATCGGCGCTCGCCGTCTGTACACGGTGATCGAAAAACTGCTCGAGGAAGTCTCGTTCGCGGCCGGCAATCACTCCGGCAGAACGGTGCAGATCGACGCGGCGTATGTCGATCGCGCGCTGAACGAAGTGGCGGAAGACGAAGATCTGTCGCGTTACGTTCTGTGAAAACGATGCTGACAGCGCCTTAAACTGCGTTCATTGTTTGAGGTAGATCAGCTGCGAGAAAAAAAACGGGCTGCCTTTGATCAGGCAGCCCGTTTTCATTTCGGTCCGGCGCGGGGCACCGGGACGCCGCGCTTACTGCTTGACCGGCCGCTTCGCCAGCTTGCGCTGCAGCGTTCGCCGATGCATGTTCAACGCACGCGCCGTAGCGGAAATATTGCCGCCGTGCTCGGCCAGCACGCGTTGAATATGCTCCCACTCCAACCGCGCCACTGACAGCGGCGTGGGATGCTCGATCGCCTCTTCAGCTTGCAGTGCGCTCGCCTCGCTTTGCAGCGCCGACAAAATCGTCTCGACATTGGCGGGCTTCGCCAGGTAATTGTCGGCGCCGTCTTTCACCGCCTGCACCGCGGTGGCAATGCTCGCATAGCCGGTCAGCACCAGCATGCGCGCGTCGGGCTGCAGATCGCGCAAGGGCGCGACAAGCGTCAGTCCGGAGTCGTTGCCAAGATGCAGATCCACGGTGATCTGGCTGAACTTCTGCTGGTTCGCCAGCTTGATCGCCTCGTCCGCGTTGTGGGCCTCGCTCACCGTGTAGCCGCGCCGGGTGAGGCCACGCGCGAGGATGCCGGAGAACACCTCGTCGTCGTCGATCACCAGAAAATTCATGTCGCTCATGCCTGTTTCTCCGTGTTGGATGGCGCGGCGCCTTGACGGCCCGCGCCAGAAAATTTTCGCCCGGCAAGCGGCAGCTTCAGAACCGCACGCGTGCCACGTGGCCGGGTCATGCTGACGTCAGCCAGATCAATCGATCCCTTCAGACGTGCCGCAGCAGAAAACGCCAGATAGAGTCCCACGCCGTGCCCCCCTTGCGTGCTCTCGACTGGCATCGTACCCAGCGAGCCACGCAACGCGGCCGGAATGCCCGGGCCCGCATCGCATACCTCGAACACGATCTGGTCGCCGCGCGCCGCGAGGGCGCAAGACAGCGTCACATGATCGCGGCTCGCTCGCGCGGCGTTGTCGAGCAGAATCGTGAGAATCTGACTGACGGCCACCGTATCGTCAAGACTGACCTCCGCGGGTGGCACGCCGATCCGCTCGAACTTCACATGCGGGTGCCGCAAGCGCCACTGCTCGCAGAACGACTCCAGCCACTCGCCGACCTGTTGCCGGTTGGTGCTCGTCGAGGCCCGGCTGCGTAGCCGGGCAAGCGCCGATGTGCACAACGTCATCTGCTGTTCGAGCAATTCCAGATCGGCGCTGTACGCCGCGAGCCCCTTGTCGGAGCGCGCGGCATCGCGCAATTCTTCGGACAGCATCGCAATTGTAGACAGCGGCGTGCCGATTTCGTGCGCGACGGTAGCAGCCTGAACGCCGAGCGCGACCGCTCGTTCGTCCTGAAGCAAGCGCTGCTGCGCGTCTCCGAGCGCTGCGTCACGTAGCCGCAGCGCGCGCGACATCCGCGCGACGAACCATGCAATGAGGCCGACGCTCACCATGAAGTTCACCCACATGCCCGCGCGGTAGTAGTCGAACAAGTTCGCGGGGTTGTCGAGATTCAGCGGCACGGAATCGAAACCGAGGACCGCGTAGCAGGCCACGGCGAACGCCGCGAGCCATGCCATCAGATGCCATGGCAACACCGCTGCGGCGATTGCCAGCGAAGGCAGGTAGAGCGACACGAATGGATTGGTGGTGCCGCCGGAGAGAAACAGCAGTGCCGACAGCGCGCCCAGGTCGACCCATATCTGCCCGAACAGCTCCATGTTGGACTCGGGCCGTTGCTGCGAAACGCGCCACCACGTCAGCGCGTTGAAGATCACTTCGAGCGCGATCACGAGCAGCATGGCGGGCAACGGCAGATGTACGCCGATGAACACCTGTACTGACGCAATCGTTATGAGCTGGCCGATTATCGCGAGACTGCGCAACCAGAACAGATGTTCGAGATTGACGCGGCCAGTGTTGGTTATACGATGCATGACTTTAGTTTGCCTGTTCGGACTCGTCTGAATTACCCCGAGGCCTTAGGCCGGTAACATGGGTTTTTTTGCGACAGCGCCGCACGGACCGTTCCCTGAGCATCGGTTCATCGACGGCACAACCTATCCATGCAGCCTACCTCTTCTACCGAGGCCGACGCCTCGTCAGCTTTCCTGATTGTTCTGCGACAAGCTGTCGCAGCCCGGCAAAGCGGCACAGCGCAAGCAGAAGCGAAAAGTCTGGACGCCGCGGCGCAAATTCATGCACTTGACGACGCATCACTCGATTCGCTCATGAACACTTTGATCGACCAGCGCCGTCACGACGAGGCGATCGAACTCGCCGCCATTATTGCCCAACTCGCCCCCCATCGCGCTCTCGCGCATTTTCGTCACGGCTACACGTTGCAGATGGCCAACCGGCACGGCGAGGCCATCGCCCCCTATCGCCGCGCACTCGCGCTCGAGCCAAAACTGCCGAGCCTGCGCAGCAATCTCGCCGCAGCACTGATGGTCACGGGCGGCGACCGGGGTGAACAGCTGGCGCTTCTCGAAAACACAGTCCGGGATGAACCGAACAATGGAAACGGCTGGATCAACCTCACGAACGCGTACCGCATGGGCATGGATCTGCCCCGCGCGCTCGAGGCCGGCGCAAAGGCCGTGCAATGCACACCAGATAGCCCGATGGCGCACAACAACTATGCGCTGACGCTGCGCGAGGCGCAACGCTGGGACGACGCGGAGCACGCCGCCCAAACCGCCTGCGCACTGGCCCCTCACGACGCCGCGGTGCGCTCCAATCTCGGCATGCTGCAACTCATGCGTGGGGATTACGCATCCGGCTGGGTCTCTCACGAGGCGCGCTGGGATGGTTCGTCGGAACTGGGGGGCCGTCGCCCCGCGATGCTGGCGCCGCTATGGCGCGGCGAGCCGCTCGCCGGCAAGACGCTGCTCGCGTGGGGCGAGCAAGGCATGGGGGACGTTCTGCAGTTCTGCCGCTATATTCCGATGCTGGCGGAGCGCGTCCATCGCGAAGGGGGTCGCCTCATCTGGAATTCGTTTCCGCAAATGGGTGCGCTGCTCGCACGCAGCCTCGGCGGCCACGCTGACGAATATTCAGCCGGCGGCGGAGTCGAGTCGCTGCCGGCGTTCGACTATGAAATTCCGTTGCTCAGCCTGCCGCTCGTATTCGAGACGCGCGAGGCAACCATTCCAGCCACAGCGCCTTATTTGCGCGCGGACCAGGTCGCCACTGACTACTGGCGCAAGAGGCTGGCCGGCGAATCGAGGCTCAAAGTCGGGCTGACCTGGACCGGCAGCGACGGTCATCAGCGCAATCCATTCCGGCGAGTCGGCTGGGAACGCTACGCGGCCCATTTCGGCGGCATGCAGGATGCGGCGTTCTATTCGCTGCAGCCGGGCGCGAGTGACGACGTGGCAGCCGCGCGAGCCGCCGGCCTGCAAATGACCGACTACACAGCCGAATTCGCGACCTTCGACGACACCGCCGCGTTTGTCGGCGCGCTCGATCTGGTCATCACGGTTTGCACGTCGGCGGCACATTTGAGCGGCGCGCTCGGCCAGCGCACCTGGGTGCTGCTCGACGTCAACCCGCACTGGGTCTGGTTGCTCGACCGCAATGACAGTCCGTGGTATCCGAGCGCGGCACTTTACCGGCAGCCGCAGTTCGGCCAGTGGGAGCCGGCGCTGGAAACTGTCGCACGTGACCTGAGAGCGCTTGCAGCCCAGCACCGCGTGGCTTAAGGCGACGCCTCGCTCAAACCACGCCGCCGGCGGCCCGCGCCGGCCTTCTCATGAATCACTCGCCGGCCCGGCTTTGGGCGGCCCGCGCGATCTCAGCGGCAAGACACTCGGGACACAGGCAGCGTCCGCCCGGTTCGAGCCTGTCCGCGGGCAACGGCGGCATTTGGCGGCACCAGCAGTCGAACGGCTGCGCATGCCTGCCGCAATCGAATGAATTTCCACAGCGCGGGCAGCGCGCGCTGCTTGCGGAGCGGGGGGCGGACGGTTTCATAACGGGCCGGATAATCTCGCTTCAGCCTGGTTCAGGAAATAATGCCACGACCGGCGCCCCACCGTGAGTCGTCCATTCGGCCAGTTCACAAGCGCGGCCGAAGCGCGATACGCTTGATCGTCAACGGCGTACGCAGCCCGTCGTTGCGCAGTGCGCAAAGACAACGGCGCCCACCGCCCGCGCTACTATCGAAAACCCTGTTGCAGCGCGCCAGTCCTGTACAATTCGCCGTGTTTTAACCGTTCCCCGCCAGAGTCCGCCGCCATGTCCGAGATTCCCGACCTTTCGCAGATCGCGCCCACCCTGAAAGCTGAAATCCTGGCCGAGGCGCTGCCTTACATCCGTCAATATCACGGTAAAACCGTGGTCATCAAATACGGCGGCAACGCCATGACCGAAGAGCGGCTGAAACAGGGCTTCGCGCGCGACGTGATCCTGCTGAAGCTGGTCGGCATCAACCCCGTTATCGTGCACGGCGGTGGTCCGCAAATCGACCAGGCGCTGAAAAAGATCGGCAAACAGGGCACGTTCATCCAGGGCATGCGCGTCACCGACGAAGAGACGATGGAAGTCGTCGAATGGGTGCTCGGCGGCGAGGTGCAGCAGGACATCGTCACGCTGATCAACCATTTTGGCGGCCACGCGGTCGGCCTGACGGGTAAAGACGGCGGCCTGATCCACGCACGCAAGATGCTGATGCCGGATCGCGACAATCCGGGCCAGTACGTCGATATCGGCCAGGTGGGTGAAGTCGAGGCGATCAACCCGGCGGTCGTGAAAGCGCTTCAGGACGACGCCTTCATCCCGGTGATCTCGCCGATTGGTTTTGGCGAAGACGGCTTGTCGTACAACATCAACGCCGATCTGGTCGCGGGCAAGCTGGCGGTCGTGCTGAACGCCGAAAAGCTCGTCATGATGACCAACATCCCCGGCGTGATGGATAAAGAAGGCAATCTGCTGACCGATCTGTCGGCGCGCGAAATCGACGGCCTGTTCGCCGACGGCACGATCTCCGGCGGCATGCTGCCGAAAATCTCCTCGGCGCTGGACGCGGCCAAGAGTGGTGTGCGCTCGGTGCACATTATCGACGGCCGTATCGAACACTCGGTGCTGCTCGAGATTCTCACTGAACAACCGTTCGGCACGATGATCCGCTCGCATTGATTCCTGCCTCAAATCCGGCCCACATGGCACGCCTTGGCATGCCGTATGGGCCAAGCCTTCCGCGTGCCTGCCCCGCCCCGTCGTACTGCGGGGACGGCAGCCCGCAAGGCGCCGACATGGCGCGCCAACACCCTTTCCCCACTTTTATCGCCGCCCGCGCCATGAACCGCCCGTGTTCGCACCGTCACACGGCCACGCGTGCCTGAGCGGCGCCCTCCACCATGCGCACTCTCACTTCCCGGCGCCGTCGTCCGCATATCGCCGGTGGCCGTCCAGTCTGGCTGTTCGATCTCGACAACACGCTGCATCACGCATCGCACGCGATTTTTCCGGCGATCAATCGCGGGATGACGCAATACATCATCGACGCGTTGCAAGTGGATATCGACGAAGCCAACCGTCTGCGCACCGGCTACACGCAACGCTACGGCGCCACGCTGCTTGGCCTGACCCGCCATCATCCGCTCGATCCGCACGACTTCCTGAAGGTCGTGCACACCTTTCCCGATCTCGGCTCGATGATCCGCCACGAACGCGGCGTCGCGCGTCTCGTCGCTGCGCTGCCGGGGCGCAAGATCGTGCTGACCAACGCGCCCGAGGCCTATGCGCGCGCGGTGCTCGCCGAACTGCGCATCGAGCGGCTGTTCGAGCAGGTGATCGCCATCGAACACATGCGCGATCGCCGCCGCTGGCGCGCCAAGCCCGACCACGGCATGCTGCGCAAGGCCATGCGCGACGCTCACGTTTCGCTCAAGGACGCGATCCTGGTGGAAGACACCCGCACGCACCTGAAGAACTACCGGCGGCTCGGCATCCGTACGATATGGATCACCGGCCATCTGCCGCGCAAGCTGCACGCGGACGGCGTACCGACGCGCCTGCCGGGCACCGGCCGGCCGCACTATGTCGACCGGACCATTCGTTCGTTAAAATCGCTACGACTGGGCACCCGCTCGGTTCGATTGAAGGGACAGCAGACGGGACGACAGCCATGCAGCCGATCGACAAGCCTGACCAGGTCTTAGCCGAACACGAACCGGCCGCGCCGCGCGCGCAGCGCCTGAAGCCGCGCGAGCGCCGCGTGCACATCCTGCAGACGCTCGCCGCCATGCTGGAAGCGCCGAAGAGCGAGAAGATCACCACGGCGGCACTGGCCGCCCGGCTCGGCGTTTCGGAAGCCGCGCTGTACCGTCATTTCGCCAGCAAAGCGCAAATGTTCGAAGGACTCATCGAGTTCATCGAGCAAACCATTTTCGGGCTGATCAATCAGATCGCCGCCAAGGAAAGCAACGGCGTGCTGCAGGCTCGCGCGATTGCCCTGATGCTGCTCAATTTCCCCGCGAAGAATCCGGGCATGACCCGCGTGCTGACCTGCGAAGCGCTGGTGGGCGAGCACGAGCGGCTCACTGAACGTGTCAATCAGATGCTCGAACGCATCGAAGCGTCACTGAAGCAGTGCCTGCGGCTAGGTGCCATGGAGGCCCAGACCTCCACGCAAGACACACCCGTGCCGGTTCCCGCGGACTACGATCCTGCCGTGCGGGCGAACCTGCTGCTGAGCTATATCATCGGGCGCTGGCATCGCTTTGTACGAAGCGGCTTTGTCCGCATGCCCGCGGAACAGGCCGATGCGCAGTTGCGACTGATTCTTCAGTAGTCCGCTGCGAAGCCGCGCGCCGGCGCGACCTCTGTGCGGGCTTGCGGCGCGCCGGACGTTGCCGCGCGAATTTTTCCGCTATACTTTGCCCCTGATCGCGGTGCCGGAGAGCACCCTGAGCCGCGACCAGAGCAACACTACGCGCCGATTTGCTGACTCGATTGCGGGCGCGCGAGCTGCCGGGAACGTTTCCCGCGGTTCACTATAAATGCGGCTAAAGAGGTCGTCAGCCGCGCACAAAGTCGTTCCCCCGTGCCTCGCCGACGCCATCTAGCCGCCCTGTTTTTGTTAAATGGCGGAATGAATGGAATCGATCGGTATCGTCGCTCCCCACACAATGCATTTCACCGAGCCGCTGCAATTGCAGAACGGCAGCTCGCTGGCCGGCTACGACCTGATGGTCGAGACCTACGGCACGCTCAACGCCGCGCGCAGTAACGCCGTGCTGGTCTGTCACGCGCTCAACGCCTCGCACCACGTGGCGGGCGTGTATGCCGACAATCCCAAGGACATCGGCTGGTGGGACAACATGGTCGGTCCGGGCAAACCGCTCGACACCGACAAGTTCTTCGTGATCGGCGTGAACAACCTCGGATCGTGCTTCGGCTCGACCGGGCCGATGAGCATCGATCCGGCCACCGGCCAGCCGTACGGCGCGACGTTTCCCGTCGTGACGGTGGAAGACTGGGTCAACGCCCAGGCGCGCGTCGCCGATCAGTTCGGCATCACGCGTTTCGCCGCGGTGATGGGCGGCAGCCTCGGCGGGATGCAGGCGCTCGCGTGGAGCATGATGTATCCGGAGCGTGTTGCGCACTGCATCGTGGTCGCGTCCACGCCCAAGCTGTCGGCGCAGAACATCGCGTTCAACGAGGTCGCGCGCTCGGCGATTCTGTCGGACCCCGACTTCCACGGCGGCAACTACTACGCGCACAACGTGAAGCCGAACCGCGGCCTGCGCGTCGCGCGCATGATCGGCCACATCACCTATCTGTCGGATGACGACATGGCTGAGAAATTCGGCCGCTCGCTGCGCCGCGCGGAAGGCGCGCAGGACGCGTACAACTTCAACTTCGACGTGGAATTCGAGGTGGAGTCGTATCTGCGCTATCAAGGCGACAAGTTCGCCGACTACTTCGACGCGAACACGTACCTGCTGATCACGCGTGCGCTCGACTATTTCGATCCGGCCAAGGCCTTCGAAGGCGACCTGACGGCCGCGCTCGCGCACACCACGGCGAAATATCTGATTGCCAGCTTCTCGACCGACTGGCGTTTCGCGCCGGCCCGCTCGCGCGAACTGGTGAAGGCGCTGCTCGATCACAAGCGCACGGTCACTTACGCGGAAATCGACGCGCCGCACGGCCACGACGCCTTCCTGCTCGACGACGCGCGCTATCACAACCTGATGCGCGCCTACTACGAACGTATTGCGAACGAGGTGAACGCATGAACCAGCGAGCACTCGATTATCTGGCGCTGCGCCCCGACTTCCGCGCGATCGCCCGCTGGGTCGAACCGCGCGCCACCGTGCTGGATCTCGGTTGCGGCGACGGCTCGCTGCTGTCGCTCCTGACCGAAGAACTGGACGTGCAGGGCTACGGCATTGAAATCAACGACGCGGGCGTGCTGGCCTCGACGCAGAACGGCATCAACGTGATCCAGCAGAATCTGGAAGACGGACTGCGCCTGTTCGAGGACGGCAGCTTCGATTTCGCGATTCTGTCGCAGACGCTGCAAACCATTCATCAGACGGCCGCGATCCTGCGCGAGACCGTGCGGGTCGGCAAGGAATGCATCGTGTCGTTCCCGAATTTCGGCTACTGGGCGCATCGGCTCTCGGTGGTCAAGGGCCGCATGCCGGTGTCGAAGTCGCTGCCCTATCAGTGGCACAACACGCCGAACGTGCGGGTGCTGACCATCAAGGATTTCGAGGCGCTCGCACCGGAAGTCGGCATCGAGATTCTCGACCGGGTCGTGCTGCACGACGGGCAGGTGGTGCGGTGGGGGGAGAACTGGCGTGGTAGTCTTGCGGTCTATCGCGTCAAGAAAAGCTAACGCAAGTCATTCACATGTCGAACCCGCCGCACGAGGCGCCTGCACTTACCGCTCACGAAGAACATCCCGGCTGGCGCGCGTTCCTGAACGCGCGCATGCTGATCTGCGTCTTTCTCGGCTTTACATCGGGATTGCCGCTGTTCACGCTCGTCTATCTGGTGCAGGCATGGTTACGCTCCGAAGGCGTGAATCTGAAGGAAATCGGCCTGTTTGCGCTGATCCAGTTCCCGTACACGTGGAAATTCATCTGGGCGCCGCTGATGGACCGGTACGTGCCGCGCTTTCCCGGCTGGCGGCCGGGCAGACGACGCGGCTGGATGCTCTGCACGCAGATTCTGGTCGCCGGCGCCATCGCGGCGTTGGGATTCGTGTCGCCGCGCGATTCGATCTGGACAGTCGCTGCCTTGACGGCACTGGTCGCGTTTTTCGGCGCAAGCCAGGATATCGTCATCGACGCCTACCGGCGTGAGTTGCTGAGCGACACGCAGCAGGGCCTCGGCAACGCGGTGCACGTGAACGCGTACAAGATCGCGGCGCTGGTGCCCGGCTCGCTCGCGTTGATTCTGTCCGACCATCTGCCGTGGACCACCGTGTTCATCGTGACGGCGGCGTTCATGCTGCCCGGCATGGTCATGACGCTCGTGGTGCGCGAACCGCAGGTGCACGGTGTGCCACCCAAGAATCTGCGCGAAGCGATCGTGCAGCCGTTCAAGGAATTCATCCAGCGCGACGGCTGGCGCGGTGCGCTGTTCGTGCTCGGATTTATCTTCCTGTACAAGCTCGGCGATACGATGGCGACCACGCTATCTACCTCGTTCTTTCTCGACATCGGTTTTTCGCGCACGCAGATCGGCGTGATCGCGAAAACTACCGCATTCGGTGCGAGCCTGGCTGGCGGGATCGTCGGCGGAATCTGGCTGATGAAAATCGGCATCGGCCGGGGCTTGTGGATCTTCGGCATCCTGCAGATGGTGTCGACGCTCGGCTTTGCCTGGCTCGCGCATCTCGGACCTGCGTCGCCCGGTCTCGCGGCGATCTACGACATCGCCGTCGGGCTGAGCCAGGGCGCGACGAAGCTGCTGGCGCTGGTCGGCGTCGATTGGGCTGTGCAGCTCGAGCCGCGCTCGGTTGCGCTGGCGCTCGTCTACGGCTTCGAAACGTTCTCCACCGGTTTGACCATGGCGGCCTTCACGGCCTACATCGCCAGCACGACCGATCCGCGCTACACGGCCACCCAGTTCGCGCTCTTCACGAGCCTGGCCTCGGTGCCGCGCACCCTGGCTTCGGCGGCAAGCGGCTACGTGGTCGCGCAGATCGGCTGGTTCGACTACTTCATCGCGTGCACCGCGCTGGCGTTGCCCGGCATGTTGCTTCTGGTGCGCATTGCGCCGTGGAGGGCGCCGTCGTGAAGGCGCCCCGCTTACGAGGGGCGCCGCGTGCGACTGCGTCCCGAGCCGATGCGTTCAAAGCTTGTCGCGTGGTGCTGCGTACGGCCTCCTGGGGGCTTGGCTGCCTGAGCCTGACCTTGGCCGCTCCGTTGAGCGCCTACGCGAACGCCGCGCCGGCAACCGCCACCAGCGCCCCCGCGGCGCCAGCCGTGCCCACGCCCGCACCGTCCACGCCTGCCGTGCCAACGGCCAAGTCCGCTACGGCCGGCCCCAGCCCTGAAGGCACGACACCGGCGGTGCAAGGGGCGAACGGCACCGCCAGCGCTCCCAGCGCCGGCAGTGCGCCTGCCGCAGCCGCACCGCCCTCCTCGACGCAATCGCCACCGCCCCCTGTCACAGCGAAGACACCCGCTGCAACATCAGGGGCGCCCGCAGCCGCGAAAGCGCCTGCCGCCACCTCGACGCCGGCCGCAGCCACTGTGCCCGCGCCCCCGCCGGATAGTGCGAACCCGCAGCTGCGCTACGGCGGCTACCTCGTGTTTCGCAACCTGATTCCATCGCCGATGCTCGAGGCGCAAGCCGCCGAAGAGTTCAGCCAGATCACCTACGGCGCCGAGCACGCGAACCGTCTGTATGGCGACACCGACGCGCACGTGACGCGCGTGCGCTCGATCGTCGACAAGTTGATTCCGTACTCGCTGAAATGGAACGAGCGGGCCAAAGGCTGGAAGTGGGAAGTGGCCGTAGTGCGCTCGCCCGACATCCGCATGTACTGCCTGCCGGGCGGCAAGATCGTCGTCTATGCCGGCGTGCTCGACCGTGTGCGTCTGAACGACAACGAACTCGGCATGCTGATCGGGCACGAGATCGCGCATGCGCTGCGCGAGCATGCACGCGAGCGGCTCGGCCAACTGCAGACGAGCCAGCTCGATTCGTCCGGCACGATCCCGCAGCTATTCGGGCTCGCCGATCTGGGCGCGGCGCCGCTCGGCATCGGCTCGCGCCTGCTGGAAATGAAGTACGAGAACACCGACGAAACCGAGGCCGACGTAATCGGCAGCGATATCGCGTCGCGAGCCGGCTTCGATCCGCGCGCGGCGGTCACGCTGTGGGACAAGCTGGCCCAGGCGACGCACAGCAATCGCGATCAAGGTTTCATCTACGTGCATCCGTATTCGCCTGCGCGCCGTCAGGACATTATCAAACGCTTGCCGGATATGCTGCCCCTCTACGCGAAGGCGATCGGCACGACGGTGGATGCGCTGCCGGACTACGCCGGCATGGGCCGCCCACGCCGCAAACTGATCCGCGATTGACTAGCGCGGCCCGCAACTGATCGGGCCGCCGTGCAACGAGCCTTCTGCGCGCGCTCGCTGCGGTCTTACTTCTTGAGCTTGTGGTCGTAATCGACGGTCAGCGGCGCGTGGTCGCTGAACTTGATGTCGCGGAAGACGTCAGTGCGTTTCGCCTTGCTCGCAATGCCCTGCGTTGCGATCTGATAATCGATCCGCCACCCGACGTTCTTCGCATAGGCCTGGCCGCGATTGCTCCACCATGTGTACTGTTCAGGCCGCTGATCGAGGGTGCGGAACACGTCGACATAGCCCACTTCGTCGAACAGCTTGGTGAGCCACGCGCGCTCTTCCGGCAGACAACCCGAGTTCTTCTGGTTGCCCTTCCAGTTCTTGATGTCGATTTCCTTGTGGACGATGTTCACGTCGCCGCACACGATCACTTCGCGCTCGCTCGAAAGCTCCGCGAGATGCGGCATGAACTCGTCCATGAACCGGTACTTGGCCTGCTGACGTTCGTCGCCACTCGACCCCGACGGCACATAAACCGAAATCACCGAGAGCTTGCCGAAGCGCAATTCGACATAGCGCCCTTCCGGGTCGAACTCCTCGCTGCCGAAACCGATCACCACTTCGTCCGGTTCGTGGCGCGTGTACACGCCCGCGCCGCTATAACCCTTCTTCACGGCATGCTGAAAATAGCCCGTGAAATCGTGCGGCGCCATGAATTCCGGCGTCATGTCGTCCTGCGAGCATTTGATTTCCTGCACACACAGCACGTCGGCCTTCTGCTCGCCGAACCAGTCGAAAAAGCCCTTCTTCGCCGCTGAGCGGATGCCGTTGAGGTTGGCGGTAATCACACGCAACATGTCGTTCCTTTGATGTTCGATTCGTTTGTGGAGCAAAAGGCCAAGGTCACTCGACCTTCACGCCCTTCAGCGATTCTTTGGCGGGCGGATATTCGAGCTTCAGTGCCGCGAACGTGCGCAACAGCAGCTCGGCCACCATCAGATTGCGATGCGTCTTGGAGTCGGCCGGAATCACGTACCACGGCGCGTATTCGGTCGAGGTCGCGGCGAGCGCGTCACGATACGCCGCCTGATATTTGTCCCACTGCTTGCGCGCTTCGAGATCGGAGACGTCGAACTTCCAGTGCTTGTTGGGATCGTCGATACGCGCCTGCAGACGCGCGCGCTGCTCGTCTTTCGAAATGTGCAGCATGCATTTGACGATGGCCGTGCCGCTATCGGCAAGCAGCGCTTCGAACTGGCGAATGTGGCGGCAGCGTTGCTCGAAGCCCTTCGCATCGAGCGTGCCGAGCACGGTGGGCACCAGCAGATCTTCGTAATGGCTGCGGTTGAAGATGGTCAGCTCGCCCGCGGCAGGCGCCTGCGCATGCACTCGCCAGAGAAAGTCGTGCGCCACCTCGACAGGCGTCGGCGCCTTGAACGGCACGATGCGCAAACCGAGCGGGTCGACTTCATGAAACACCGCGCGGATCGTGCCGTCCTTGCCGCTCGTGTCCATGCCCTGCAGCACCAGCAACACACGGCGCTTCTGTTGCGCGTGCAGGCACTCCTGCTGAGTGTCGAGCGTCGCGCCGATCTCCGACAGACGCGCCTTGTCAGCATCTTTCGCACCGCTCGAAAATGGCTTGGAAGACGGGTCGAAATCGTCGAGCGAGAATTTGCCTGGTTTCTTGTCTTCGTCGAAAAACGGCACGCGGAAATCGTCGAGCTCAGGTTGTTTCGCCATCCACACACTCCGTTATCTGCGTTTAAACGGGCCCGCAAAATGAAACGGGCCGTTGCCCCACTTTCGTTTCCGGCAACAGCCCGTGTTGACTAAAGCATGACTACTTTAGCCGTGCTACTTCTGCTCAGGACAGCTTCTTCTTCAGCAGTTCGTTCACCTGCGCCGGATTGGCTTTGCCCTTGGTCGCCTTCATGGCCTGGCCGATCAGCGCGTTGAACGCCTTTTCCTTGCCGGCGCGGAATTCTTCGACCGACTTCTGGTTCGCGGCGAGCACTTCGTCGATGATCGCTTCAAGCGCGCCGGTATCCGAAATCTGCTTCAAGCCCTTCGCTTCGATGATGCGATCGGCGGCGGCTTCGTCAGTGGCCTTCTCTTCCCAGATCGCGAGGAAAATTTCCTTGGCAATCTTGTTGGAGATCGTGCCGTCGGCAATGCGTTGCAGCAGCAGCGCGAGTTGCGCGGACGACACCGGGCTGGCGGCAATTTCCAGGCTCTCGCGATTCAGTTGCGAAGACACTTCGCCCATCAGCCAGTTAGCCGCGGCCTTCGCGTTGGCCGGGCCGACCTTGCTCACCACCGCTTCGTAGTACGCCGCCATGTCCTTGCTCGACGTCAGCACGTTGGCGTCGTACGGCGTGAGGCCGTACTGCGACACGAAGCGCTGCTGAATCGCTTCCGGCAATTCCGGCATGTCGCGCTTCACACGCGCGACCCATTCCGCGTCGATCACGAGCGGCATCAGGTCGGGATCGGGGAAATAGCGGTAGTCGTGCGCGTCTTCCTTGCTGCGCATGGAGCGCGTTTCGCGCTTGTCCGGGTCGTACAGACGCGTTTCCTGCACCACGGTGCCGCCGTCTTCGATCAATTCGATCTGACGGCGCACTTCGTACTGAATCGCTTCTTCGAGAAAGCGGAACGAGTTCAGGTTCTTGATCTCGGCACGCGTGCCGAATTCCACCTGGCCGACCGGACGCACCGACACGTTCGCATCGCAACGGAACGAGCCTTCCTGCATGTTGCCGTCGCAGATGCCGAGCCACGTGACGAGCGTGTGCAGCGTTTTCGCGTACGCCACCGCCTCCGCCGCGCTGCGCATTTCCGGCTCGGTGACGATTTCGAGCAGCGGCGTGCCGGCGCGATTCAGGTCGATGCCCGTCATGCCCGCGAAGTCTTCGTGCAGCGACTTGCCCGCGTCTTCCTCGAGGTGGGCGCGGGTGAGGTTGACGACCTTCTCGTACGCTTCCTTGCCCGCCTTTTCATTGGCCGGCACCTGAATCGTCACCTGCCCGCCCTGCACGACGGGAATTTCATACTGGCTGATCTGATAGCCCTTCGGCAGATCGGGGTAGAAATAATTCTTGCGCGCGAAGATGCTGCGCGGCGCGACCGTCGCGCCGATCGCGAGGCCGAACTGGATCGCGCGCTCGACGGCGCCGCGGTTCATCACCGGCAGCGTGCCCGGCAACGCCAGATCGACGGGGCTGGCTTGCGTGTTCGGCTCGGCCCCGAACTGCGTGGAGGTGCCCGAGAAAATCTTCGATTGAGTCGACAGTTGCGCGTGGGTCTCCAGACCGATCACGACTTCCCATTGCTTGGCCATGGTGCTCACACTCCTGCCGGCGCTTTGCGGTGCCAGTCGGTCGCGCGCTGGAACGCGTCGGCCACCTGCAGCATCCGGGCTTCATTGAAATAGTTGCCGATGATCTGCAAACCCACCGGACGCTGCGCATTCGCACCGGCGCCGAAGCCGCACGGCACGCTCATGCCCGGCAAGCCGGCAAGACTCACCGACAGCGTGTAGATGTCGGCCAGATACATCTGCACCGGGTCGTCGCCCTTCGCGCCGAGATCCCACGCCACCGACGGCGCCACCGGTCCCATGATCACGTCGCACTGCTTGAACGCTTCCTGGAAGTCCTGCGCAATGATGCGGCGGATCTTCTGCGCCTGCAGGTAGTACGCGTCGTAGTAGCCGTGCGACAGCACGTAAGCGCCAACCAGAATGCGGCGCTTGACTTCCGGACCGAAACCTTCTGCACGCGACTTCTTGTACATGTCCTGCAGATCGCGATATTCCGCGGCGCGGTGGCCGAAGCGCACGCCGTCGAAACGCGACAGGTTCGACGAAGCCTCCGCCGGCGCGATCACGTAGTACACCGGGATCGACAGCTCGGTTTTCGGCAGCGAGACTTCCACCAGCGTGGCGCCGAGCGCTTCGTATTGTTTGAGCGCGGCGTCGATCGCAGCACGCACGTCGTCGGCGAGGCCGGCGCCGAAATATTCTTTCGGCAGGCCGATGCGCAGGCCGGCGAGCGGCTTGCCGGCACCGTCTTCTTTCCACTGCTTGCCGAGGTAGCGCGTGTAGTCTTCGTCGTCGCGCACGAGGCTGGTCGAATCGCGCTCGTCGAACCCGGCCATGGCGTTGAGCAGCGTGGCGCAATCCGCGGCGCTTTGCGCCATCGGACCACCCTGATCCAGCGACGACGCGAACGCGATCATGCCGTAACGCGACACACGGCCATAGGTCGGCTTGATGCCGGTGATACCGGAGAACGACGCCGGCTGACGGATCGAGCCGCCGGTATCCGTGCCGGTCGCGGCAGGCGCGAGTCGCGCGGCCACCGCCGCAGCGGAGCCGCCCGACGAACCGCCCGGCACAGCCTGACGATCCCACGGATTCTGCACCGGGCCAAAGTACGAATTCTCGTTGGACGAGCCCATCGCGAACTCGTCCATATTGGTCTTGCCCACGCACACCATGCCGGCGTTCTGCAGACGCGCGACCACGGTCGCGTCGAACGGGCTCGCGTAGTTCGCCAGCATCTTCGAGCCGGCGGTGGAGCGCCAGCCCTGGGTGACGAACACGTCTTTGTGCGCGATCGGCAGGCCGACCAGCGGGCCGGCGTGGCCGGCATGCAGCAGCGCGTCCGCGGCTTTCGCCTGGGCCAGCGTCAGATCGGGATCGACCTGGATGAACGCGTTCAGGCTGTTGGCCGCGTCGATCCGCTTCAGATAGAGCTGCGCCAGTTCGACTGCGGAGCATTCCTTGGCCGCCAGTGCGGCACGCAGTTCGGTCAAACTTTTTTCATGCATTGCGTTTTATCCTGTGCTTGATGCGCGGTTCTTATTCGATCACTTTCGGCACGAGGTACAAGCCTTCCTGCACGGCCGGCGCCGGGCGCTGGAAAGCTTCGCGTTCGACGGTTTCGGTTACCGCGTCGTCACGCAGACGCAGCGCGACGTCTTCGATCTGCTCGATCGGGTGGGCAAGCGGCGCGACGCCGGTGGTATCGACTGCCTGCATTTGCTCGACGAGGCCGAAAAAGTCGTTGAGCTGGGCAAGCGTGTGCTCAGCGTCGGCGTCGGCCAGTTCGAGCCGCGCGAGATGCGCGATGCGTTTAACATCGGTCAGGGTCAGAGCCATGCAGTCACCGGAAAATGTGGTGGACCGCCGCAACGTGAAAAAAACAATGCTGCGACAGTGGGTTACGACACTGGAGGAAGACCTCGAAAAAGGGGTCAGCGGCGGCAAAAAGTGCCGTCCGTTTCCTTCAAAACATCCAAAATTATAAGGTATCATTACGCGTTCGACCCAAACCCGGACCGACTTACGAAGGCCTTTCTGAACTGTTCCCAACGATAGTTCGGAATTTTCTGACCTGGCTTTGCATCGGCCTCCGGTAGACTCCCTCGCAGCTTCAAGTTCCTGTGGCGCCACTTTCGCCCGGCTGAAGCTGTTATTTTTTCCGCTGCCGCCCTGCGCATACGGTGCGAGGCCCGGCTCCAAGCGAGACAGGATTTTGAATGTTCGGTTTTTTGCGCAGCTACTTCTCCAACGATCTGGCCATTGACCTCGGCACGGCCAACACGCTCATCTACATGCGCGGCAAGGGCATCGTTCTTGACGAACCGTCGGTCGTCTCGATCCGCCAGGAAGGCGGTCCCAACGGCAAGAAGACCATCCAGGCAGTCGGCAAGGAAGCCAAGCAGATGCTCGGCAAGGTGCCGGGCAACATCGAGGCGATCCGCCCCATGAAAGACGGCGTGATCGCCGACTTCACCGTCACCGAGCAGATGATCAAGCAGTTCATCAAAACTGCTCACGAATCGCGCATGTTCTCGCCGTCGCCGCGCATCATCATCTGCGTGCCGTGCGGCTCGACCCAGGTCGAGCGCCGCGCCATCAAGGAAGCCGCGCACGGCGCGGGCGCTTCGCAGGTGTACCTCATTGAAGAACCCATGGCTGCCGCGATCGGCGCCGGCCTGCCGGTGTCGGAAGCCACCGGCTCGATGGTCGTCGACATCGGCGGCGGCACGACCGAAGTCGGCGTGATCTCGCTGGGCGGCATCGTCTACAAGGGCTCCGTGCGCGTGGGCGGCGACAAGTTCGACGAAGCCATCGTCAACTACATCCGCCGCAATTACGGCATGCTGATCGGCGAGCAAACCGCCGAAGCCATCAAGAAGGAAATCGGCTCGGCGTTCCCGGGTTCCGAAGTGAAGGAAATGGAAGTGAAGGGCCGCAACCTGTCGGAAGGCATTCCGCGCAGCTTCACGATTTCCAGCAACGAAATTCTCGAAGCCCTCACCGATCCGCTGAACCAGATCGTGTCGTCGGTGAAGATCGCGCTCGAACAAACGCCGCCGGAACTCGGCGCGGACATCGCCGAGCGCGGCATGATGCTGACGGGCGGTGGCGCACTGCTGCGCGATCTGGACCGTCTGCTCGCCGAAGAAACCGGCCTGCCGGTGCTCGTCGCCGAAGACCCGCTGACCTGCGTTGTACGCGGCTCGGGCATGGCGCTCGAACGCATGGACAAGCTGGGCAGCATCTTCTCGTACGAGTAAGCGAGCCCGTCTCCATGTCAGTAGCGCGGATCTGGCAAACGGCCCCTTGCGGACCGGTTTGCCGTTGGCTGGGCCTGCCAGCCTCCGCGCGCTGAAGGCGCGTCTCATCGCGCGCGCCGCCGTCTCACCCAACCGCTCACGCCCCCGGCGCCGACCATGGAATACAGTCCGCCGCCCCTGTTCAAGCAAGGCCCGTCGGCACTCGCACGACTCGTATTTTTCGTCGTGCTGGCGCTCGCCCTGCTGATCTCCGACGCACGCTTCAAAACGCTCGAAATCGTTCGCGGCTTGCTCGGCGCGGGTCTTTATCCGTTGCAGCGCGCGGCGCTCGTGCCGCGCGACATCTTCGTGGGCGCCGCCGACGTGGCCGTGACCAGCGCCACGCTGCGCAGCGAAAACGACAAGCTGCGCGCCAAAGACCTGCAGCTTTCACAGCAAGCCAACACGGCCGCCGAACTGGCTGCTGAAAACACGCATTTGCGCGCACTGCTGCAATTGTCGGAACGCTCCACCACGCAATCGCTGCCCGCCGAAATCCAGTACGACACACGCGACCCTTTCACGCAAAAAGTGGTCATTGGCCGCGGTGCGCAGCAAGGCATCCAGAACGGTTCACCCGTCGTCAACGAAGACGGCGTGATCGGTCAGGTAACGCGCGTATTTCCGATGCAGGCTGAAGTGACGCTGCTGACGGACAAGGATCAGGCTGTGCCCGTGCAGATCGTGCGCACCGGTTTGCGCAGCGTGATTTACGGCACGCCGAAGGGCGACACGCTCGATCTGCGCTTCGTGCCGATCAGCGGCGACGTCCAGACCGGCGACGAACTCGTCACCAGCGGGCTCGACGGAGTCTATCCGCCGGGGTTGCCGGTCGCCAAGGTGGTGCGGGTCGACAAACAGGCCGACACGGCGTTCGCGCGCGTGGTCTGCCTGCCGATCGCGCCGGTACGCGGCGCCCGCCAGTTGCTGGTGCTGCACTACGTGAACAATATTCCGCCACGGCCGGCCGAAGAGCCCGACGCCGCTACGGTAGCCAAGGACGCGAAGGCGAAAAAGGGCGGCAAGCCGGCCGATAGCAAGGCCGCGGCGGACAAGCCGGCGACCGACAAAGCCGCAGCAGCGAAGCCGGCGGACAAGCCCGCGGCCGCCAAGCCCGCCGACAAAGCTCCGGCCAAACCGGCGGCAGCGGAGAAGAAATCCTCCGCCGAGAAGAAACCGGCCGCTGAGAAAACCGCGAAGCCGCAAGCCACGCCGGGGGCCCAGCCATGAACCGTCCGCAATACATTCTGCAGCCGGTCAATCCGTACTTCATCTCGTTCAGCCTCGCCGCGGCGTTCCTGCTGAACCTGATGCCGTGGGGGCGCCTCGCCGGGGTGCCCGACTTCGTGGCGCTCGTCCTGCTGTTCTGGAACGTGCACCAGCCGCGCAAGGTCGGTATGGGGATCGCGTTTTTTCTCGGTCTGCTGATGGACGTTCACAACGCCAGCCTGCTCGGCGAGCACGCGCTGGCGTATACGTTGTTGTCGTACGGCGCGATTACGATCCACCGCCGGGTGCTGTGGATGTCGCTCGGCGTGCAGACCTTCGCGGTCATGCCGCTCCTCGTGGTCGCGCAACTGGTGCCGTTCGTGATCCGTTTGCTAACGGGCGCGGCGTTTCCGGGCTGGGGTTATCTGATCGACGGTTTTGTCGAAGCCGCGCTGTGGCCGGTTGCCAGCGTGCTGCTCCTGATGCCGCAGCGCCGCCCGGCCGATCCGGACGATACGCGGCCGATTTGATCCCGCCTCGGGCCCGCCGGCCATCCAGCGCATGCGCGTGGCCGGCCCGCTCGACGCATATCGCTGTTCATGCCTTCCGGTTCCGGCCGGAATAGGCGCACACTCATGATGGCCGTCACCCGGCCTTTTGCAGAATCGCATGACCGAATTCAAGGACACTCAGCAACAGCTCTCGAAGTTCCGCGTGCGCGTCGCGGCGGCGGGCCTGTTCGTGTTCGTCTGCTTCGGGCTGATCGGTTTCCGCTTCCTGTTCCTGCAGGTCTGGCACTACAGCAAATACTCGCTGCAGGCGGACGAGAACCGCATTTCCGTCGCGCCGATCGTACCGAACCGCGGCATCATCACCGATCGCAACGGCGTGGTGCTGGCCAAGAACTACTCGGCCTACACGCTCGAAATTACGCCGTCGAAGCTGAACGACTCGCTCGAAAACGTCATCGACAACCTGGCCACGGTCATCTCGATCGACGCGCGTGATCGCCGCCGCTTCAAGAAGCTGCAGGAAGACTCGAAGAACTTCGAGAGCCTGCCGATCCGCACCCGCCTGACCGACGACGAAGTCGCGCGCTTCACCGCACAGCGCTTCCGCTTTCCCGGCGTGGAAGTGCGGGCGCGCCTGTTCCGCCAATATCCGCTCGGGCCGACCGCAGCGCACGTGATCGGCTACATCGGGCGGATTTCGCAGCGCGACCAGGATCGCATCGACGACGCCAGCGACCAGAACGACAGCGATCCGGATCACTACGATCCGCGTCTGGACGCGAACAACTACAAGGGCACGGACTACATCGGCAAGATCGGCGTCGAGCAGAGTTATGAAACCGAGTTGCACGGCCAGACCGGTTTCGAGGAAGTGGAAGTGACCGCCGGCGGGCGGCCTGTGCGCACGTTGTCGCGCACGCAGGCAACGCCCGGCAACAATCTCGTGCTGTCGCTCGACATCGGGCTGCAGCAGGTCGCGGAACAGGCCTTTGCCGGCCGCCGCGGCGCGCTGGTCGCAATCGAACCGGCCACGGGCGACGTGCTCGCTTTCGTGTCGGCACCGAGCTTCGATCCGAATTCGTTCGTCGACGGCATCGACCAGCAGACCTGGGACGAGCTCAACAATTCGCCGGATCACCCGCTGCTGAACCGGCCGTTGCACGGCACCTATCCGCCGGGCTCGACGTACAAGCCGTTCATGGCGCTCGCCGCGTTGACGCTCCATAAGCGCACGCCGAGCTGGGGCTTCCAGGATCCGGGCTCGTACACGTTCGGCGGCCACACGTTCCGCAACGACGTGCGCTCAGGCCAGGGCTGGGTCGACATGAACCGCGCGATCGTGGTGTCGAACGACACGTATTTCTACATGCTCGCGCACGATCTCGGCGTGAACAATATCGCCAACTTCATGAAGCCGTGGGGCTTCGGCCAGATCACCGGCATCGATATTTCGGGCGAAGCGCGCGGCATCCTGCCGTCCACGGAATGGAAGCGCAAGGCGTACCGCAAGCCCGAGCAGCAGCGCTGGTACGAAGGTGAAACGATCAGCCTCGGCATTGGCCAGGGCTATAACTCGTTCACCATTCTTCAGCTCGCTCACGCTACGGCGACGCTCGCGAACAACGGCGTCGTGATGAAGCCGCACCTCGTGCGCGACATCGAAAACCCGATCACGAAGGACACCCGTGCGGTCGTGCGCGATCCGAGCGACAAGATCGCGGTGAAGCAATCGGACATCGACATCATCAAGCGTGCAATGGAAGGGGTCGTGACCAACGGTACCGCGTCGAAGCTGTTCATCGGCGCGCCGTATCAGGCGGCCGGCAAGACCGGGACTGCGCAGGTTTACTCGCTGCAAGGCCAGAATTACAAGGGCCACGCGATCGCCGAGCATCTGCGCGACCACGCGCTGTTCATCGCCTTCGCGCCGGTCGACAACCCCAAGATCGCGCTCGCCCTGATCGTCGAGAACGGCGGCTGGGGCGCGGAAGCGGCGGGGCCGATCGCGCGGCGCGTGCTTGACTACTACCTCGTCGGCAAGAACAAGCCGGGTGCCCAGGAGGCTGCGGTAGCGGCCGCTGCGTCCGCGACCGAGGATGCATCCGCGCCGGAAGTTGGCGGCGCTCCCACGCCTCAGGATGCGGCGCAGCCGGTCAAGGTCGCAGCAGGCTACACCGCGTTGCCGATGCCGGGTGCGGCCTCGGCAGCGGCGGCTGCTTCTGCGGCTGCAGCGGCGTCAGCTGCAGCCGTGTCAGATAACGCCGCCGCGTCCGCGCCAGCGGCCGTCACGGCGACAGCCGCGTCGGGTGCGTCAGCAGCCGTGGCCGCGTCTGGCTCCGCGGCGGCCAGGAATCCGGCGTCGCGCAAATCCGGTGCCCCGCATAAACCCCGTCCGGCCAGCGAGCCGGCGCCGAGCGCCGCCGCACGCTCCGAAAGAAATCCCCTTGGACAGCCGGGGGATGACGGTACTCAGTCCACCTCGCCACGCCAGCCGGTTTCCGGCGGCATCGACGAGTAAGGAGAAAGGCATGCAATTCGACAAGCGCGCCGTGCTCGACCGCATCAAGCAAATGTTCGCGGGCTTCGACCGCCCGCTGGCTTTGATCGTTTTTCTGCTGCTGTGCGTCAGCATTGTCACGCTGTACAGCGCGAGCCTGGACGTCCCCGGCCGCGTGGAAGACCAGTTGCGCAACATCTTGCTGACGTTCGTGCTGATGTGGGGGCTCGCCAATGTGCCGCCCACCACGCTGATGCGCTTCGCGGTCCCGCTCTATACATTCGGGATCGCATTACTGGTCGCGGTGGCGCTATTCGGCCTCACGCGCAAGGGTGCGAAGCGCTGGATAAATGTCGGCGTGGTGATCCAGCCGTCGGAGATCCTGAAGATCGCCACACCGTTGATGCTTGCCTGGTACTACCAGCGGCGCGAAGGCGTGATGCGCTGGTACGACTACCTGGTCGGTTTCGTGATCCTCGCCGTGCCGGTTGGTTTGATCGCCAAGCAGCCTGACCTCGGTACCGCAGTGCTGGTGTTCGCGGCCGGCCTCTTCGTGATTTACTTCGCGGGCCTGAGCTTCAAGCTGATCGTGCCGGTGCTGATCGCGGGCGTGATCGCGGTCGCCTCGATCGCAGCGTTTCAGGTCAAGATCTGTCAGCCCGAAGTGCAATGGCCGCTGATGCATGATTATCAGAAGCACCGCATCTGCACGCTGCTCGACCCCACCTCCGACCCGCTCGGCAAGGGCTTTCACACCATCCAGGCGGTGATTGCGATCGGCTCGGGCGGTCCGCTCGGCAAGGGCTGGCTCAAGGGCACTCAGGCGCATCTGGAGTTCATCCCCGAAAAGCACACCGACTTTATTTTCGCGGTGTTTTCTGAAGAGTTCGGGCTCGCGGGCGGTGTCGTGCTGCTCACGCTCTACATGCTATTGATCGCGCGCGGACTGTATATCGCGGCCAATGGCGCGACGCTTTTCGGGCGCTTGCTGGCCGGCTCGCTGACCATGGCATTCTTCACCTACGCGTTCGTCAATATCGGCATGGTGAGCGGGATCTTGCCGGTGGTCGGTGTGCCGTTGCCGTTCATGAGTTATGGCGGCACTGCGCTGACAACACTGGGGGTCGCGGTCGGCCTCATCATGAGCATCGCACGGCAGAAGCGGTTGATGCAGAGTTAGTGCGGCAAGATCAGGTCGCCGCCGACAGGTCAAAGCTTGCCGGGCGGGGCTTGAAACAAGACTCAACAAACATGAAAAAGGGGCGCACCGTCGGGAGCGCCCCTTTTGTCTTTGCTGCGTGTCTTTACTGCGGCTTCACTTCCTTCTGGTCGCGCAACTGTGCGCTGAGTTGCTGATACTTGAGCCGCGCCGCCGGATCGCCCTGAGCCGCCGCAGCGGCGTAATAGGCGCGCGCGACATTGAGGTTCTTGTCCACTCCGTCGCCGCCTCGTTCGTAGAACGAGCCGGTCACGTATTGCGCGGTCATGTCGCCGCCCTGCGCCGCTTTCTTGTACCAGACGAACGCCTGCTTGTTGTCGCGCTCGGTGCCGCGGCCATCGAGGAACTGGTTGGCGAGCGCGAGCTCGGCCTGCACGTGGCCTTGCATCGCCGCCTTCAGGAACCAGCGATGCGCCTCGACCGGATCGCGCCCGACGAACTCGCCATCGTCATACATCTTGCCGTACACATACTGCGCGTGCGACATGTTGGCGTCGGCCGCCTTGCGAAGCCACTTTTTGCCTTCGTCGACGTTGGCTGGACCGCCTTCGCCATTGAGCAGCATCATGGCGTAGTTGAACTCCGCGAGCCGGCTGCCATGCTCCGCGGCCTTGCGGAATTCGGCGAGCGCCGCGCCCATATTGCCGGCGTTGTAATCGGCGACTGCGGTTTGCGTCTCCGGATCGCTCGGCTTCGTGGCGCTGCTCTGCGCGTAGGCCGTCACATTCGCCATCAACGCCGCTGCCACCGCTACACGCAGCACGACACCCTGCACCATCCACTTCATGACCTGACCTCCTGCAACGCCTGACGAGTTGCGCGCAACATCCACATGACGTCGGCGGCTAAAGCAATAAATCGAAAACCTGCATCGCGATGCTGCCTGGCGCTCGCGGCGTCCATGGCAAAAATGCCGGCGGCAATGCCGGCCTTGTCCGCGGCGCTGACAATGCGCGCCATGGCGGCCTGCACGTCGGCATGCTTCGAGTCGCCGAGGTGACCGAGGCTCGCGGCCAGATCGGCCGGTCCGACAAACAGGCAATCGACGCCGGGTGTCGCGGCGATCTTGTCCACTTCCTGCAGGCCGCGCGCCGACTCGATCTGCACGATGGTCGCGATCTGCGCGTTGGCCGTCTGCACATAGTCACGCCGCATGCCGTAGCCTCCCGCCCGCACCACGCCGGCGACACCGCGCTTGCCCTCGGGCGCCCCGGCACCCGGAAATTGCGTGAGGCTGACGGCATGAGCCGCTTCCTCCGCGGACTCGATATTCGGAAACATCAGCGTGCGCGCTCCCGCATCCAGCACGCGCTTGACGAGCCACGCCTCGCTGGCCGGCACGCGCACCACCGGCTCGCTCGGCAGATGCGCGGCGGCAATCGCGCGCAACTGTGACGTGACGTCGCCGCTATCGTTGGGCGCATGCTCCATGTCGATCAGCAGCCAGTCGAATCCGGCGTGCGCGAGCGCTTCGGCCGCGGCATCGCTGCCGAGCGAAAGCCATAGCCCGAACAGCGGATCGGTTTCCGTCAGACGTTGCTTGAGGGGATTGGTGAAGGTGCTCATCGCGGCGCTCCAGCGCAAGGAGAACACGCCTTGCCTGAGACGCGGGACGGCATGCCGCGCTGACCGGGCATGCAGAAACTAAGAGGATGGCGCAGGCCGTAGCGGCCTGGATGCCTGCTGCGGCGCATTGCGGTGACCGGCATGTCTCGCTCCGTGTGGTTATCGGAGCGATCATACCGTGACAATAACGCGAGGGTTGGTGCGCCCTGCAAGGGCACTTCCCGCGGAGCGCGCGGGCGGCGCTGGATTTAGTCGCGAACCACGTCGGCCCAGCAATTCGGCGTCTCGTACAGACGCACCTTATGCAGGCGCAGATTCACGCCGTAGTGTGCGTCGTAGACGTTCGCGAGGATGTCGAACGCGACGGCGGCGAGATTTTCCACGGTCGGAATGCGGTCGAGCACGACCGTCTTGTGGCCGGCCATGGTCTCCAGAAAGCCGCGCACCTGCGTGTCGCCTTCGTAAACGAGGAAGGCATGGTCCCACTTGTCGATCAGATGCTCGACGGCGAGCGACTTCACGTCGGCGAAGTCCATCACCATGCCGCGATCAGGCGCGCCTTCGGTGTCGACCAGATCGCCTTGCAGCGTGATTTCGAGCACGTAGCGATGCCCGTGCAGATTCCGGCACTGGCTGCGGTGGTCGGGAATGCGGTGACCCGCGTCGAATTCGAGTTTTCGTGTAATCGTCAGCACGGCAAATCAGGGAATGTTCAGATACTTGTGGGTCTGCATCGACAGGCGCCATTGCGGATGGCGTTTGCACCAGTCGATCGCGAGCCTGGTGTTGATATCGCGCGACGGACCGTCCATCGGCTGGACGAGGAAATACTCGAAGTCGAGCTTCGCATACTCGGACAAACGCTGGTTGTCCTGCGGAATCACGACCTTCAGTTCGTTGCCTTTGGTCACAACGAGCGGCGCGTCGGCCTTCGGGCTCACGCAGATCCAGTCGATCGTCTCGAGCACCGGCAGCGAGCCGTTGGTTTCAATCGCGATCTCGAAACCGGCGGCATGCAACGCGTCGACCAGCGGCGGGTCGATCTGCAGCATCGGCTCGCCGCCCGTGCACACCACGAAGCGCTGGCCCTCACCTTCTGGCCATTGCGATGCGATCATCTGCACCAGTTCTGCAGCCGTGCGGTACTTGCCGCCGTTCTCGCCATCCGTGCCGACGAAATCGGTATCGCAGAAGCGGCACACGGCCTCGGCACGATCTTCTTCGCGGCCCGACCACAGGTTGCAGCCGGCGAACCGGCAGAAGACAGCCGGACGCCCGGCATTCGCGCCCTCGCCCTGCAACGTGTAGAAGATTTCCTTGACCGCGTACGTCATGCTGCTTTCTGCCCTGTATTCCTGAAATGAGTGGC
Source organism: Paraburkholderia ginsengiterrae (assembly GCF_001645125.1). GTDB lineage: Bacteria > Pseudomonadota > Gammaproteobacteria > Burkholderiales > Burkholderiaceae > Paraburkholderia > Paraburkholderia ginsengiterrae. Next base: position 155,398 of record NZ_LXKA01000110.1, read on the forward strand.
CGGCGCCGCGCCGGTGCGCGACACGTCAGACCGGCTCGGTCACCTTCTCGCCTGCCAGATACGCTTCATAGCCGCGCTTGCGCAAGCGGCACGCCGGGCATTCACCACAGCCGAAGCCCCAGTCATGCAACTCGGAGCGCTCGCCGACGTAGCAGGTATGCGTCTCGACGCGCACCAGCTCGACCAGTTCTTCACCGCCCAGTTCGTGCGCGAGACGCCACGTATCGGCCTTGTCGAGCCACATCAGCGGTGTCTCGAGCTGGAAGCGCGCGTCCATGCCGAGATTCAGCGCGACCTGCAGCGCCTTCATGGTGTCGTCGCGGCAATCGGGATAGCCCGAAAAATCGGTCTCGCACATGCCGCCGACTAGCACCTGCAAACCACGCCGATAAGCAATTGCCGCGGCGATGGTCATGAACATCAGATTGCGGCCCGGCACGAACGTGTTCGGCAAACCGTTGGTTGCCGCTTCGATCTCGATTTCGCGCGTCATTGCGGTATCGCTGATCGAGCCGAGCACCGACAGGTCGATCATATGATCGTCGCCGAGGCGGTCAGCCCAAGCGGGGAACGCGCGCACAATGGCGTGACGAAACCCTTCGCGACATTCAAGCTCGACGCGGTGCCGCTGACCGTAATCGAAGCCCAGCGTCTCAACCGTTTCATAACGTTCGAGCGCCCAGGCAAGGCACGTGGCCGAGTCCTGGCCGCCGGAAAACAGCACCAGAGCGCTACGTTTAGCGTTGTTGCGGATCACCGTGAAACTCCGTGAATGATGAGTGCCACGTCGCGCTGCGCGAGGTGCGCCATGCAAGCAACGCGGCGCGACGCGTGCCGGCACGGGTGCCGGTCCAAAGCAGTATAGGCCGCGCCTTCCGCATGCAGAGTCGCTGGGCGCTTATACCGTCAATCGTCGGGCGTTGGGTTCGGTGCTGATTGCGGCGTTGCCGCGCGTCACCCGGGTGACTCATTCATGTGACCCGCTCACGCGCAAGTCCTTGAACTGGCGCGATTTTATCACGCGGCGCCAAATGCCGCCGAGCGCGCGACACACCCCAGCCGGCGCAACGCGTTTCCGTCAGAAAAGGAAAAGCCCCAGGAATCTTGCGATTTCCTGGGGCTGAATCCTGGTGGCCTGGGACGGAATCGAACCATCGACACGCGGATTTTCAATCCGCTGCTCTACCAACTGAGCTACCGGGCCAACGAAGAACGAAATCATATCAAAGGGTCAGCAGCAGGGCAAGCCCCCTCTCGAAAAAATCTGTGAAGCCGAAATTCTCGCGGATCACGGCCTGTTCACCTGCATTGCTTACCCGTCTGACTTATTGACTTGAACTGGCTGACTTGACGTGACTTACTCGCCTTTGTTCTTGCCGAGATCGACACCGAGTTGTTTGAGCTTGCGATACAGGTGCGTGCGCTCCAACCCCGTCTTCTCCGCCACCCGCGTCATGCTGCCGTTCTCGCGTGCGAGGTGATATTCGAAGTAAGCGCGCTCGAACGCATCGCGTGCGTCGCGCAACGGGATGTCGAACGAGATCGATGCCGTCTGCGCGGCCAGCGCGCCACTGCCCATACCGTCGGCCGAGAGCATCGGCAACGCCGCCGCCGAAGCCACCGCCGCCGCGCTGACCGGCAACACCGGCTTGGCCGCCGCGCCGCCCGGCGCGCCCGCCGCATTGCCGCGCGCCAGCCCCTGCTCGACCGCCTTCAGCAGCTTCTGCAGCGCAATCGGCTTCTCGAGGAAATTGAGCGCACCGATCTTGGTGGCCTCAACCGCCGTATCGATCGTAGCGTGGCCGGACATCATGATTACCGGCATGGTGAGCTGCCCCTGCGCGGCCCATTCCTTGAGCAAGGTCACACCGTCGGTGTCGGGCATCCAGATGTCGAGCAACACCAGGTCGGACGCCTGGCGCAAGCGGAACTCGCGCGCTTCCTGCGCGTTTTCCGCGGCCTCCACGACATGCCCTTCGTCGCTCAGGATCTCCGAGAGCAATTCCCGGATGCCCATTTCATCATCTACCACCAGGATGGTTGCCATTTACGCTGCCCTTGTCTGCACTGTTGCTTTTGTGTTTCCGTGCGACGCACCGCCGTGCGCCGGACGCGACCCTGCCTCAGGCGCCGCGGTATCGTCCGCGAGCTGAAGGAAGAGGATCGAAATTTGCGCGCCCTCGATCACATCGCCAGCCTTCATGCGATTGCGAATGTCGATGCGCGCGCCGTGTTCGTCGACGATCTTCTTGACCATCGCCAGACCCAAACCCGTGCCTTTGGCCTTGGTCGTCACGTAAGGTTCGAATGCACGTGTGAGGATACGCGCGGGAAAGCCCGGTCCATTATCCGACACGGTCAGCCGCACCGCGACGTGAACCTTGCCTTCCGCGTCGGGGTCTCCGTATTCTACTGTCCTCGTCTCGAGCAACACATGGGGGTGCTCGACTTCGGCAACCGCGTCCTGCGCGTTCTGCAGCAGGTTGTGAATCACCTGGCGCAATTGCGTCGCGTCGCCGCGAATGGCGGGCAACGCCGCCAGCTCTACCTGGATCGCACCCTTGCCTTCTTCGATACCGTACAGCGTCAATACTTCGCTGACCAGATCATTCAGTTGCAGATGAGCAAGCACCGCCGGCGGCGTGCGCGCATAGTCGCGGAAATTGTCGACCATCTGCTTCATTGCCGCGACCTGATTCACGATCGTGGTCGCGCCGCGCTTCAACACATCCGCGTCCGACGGTGACAGCTTTTCGGCAAGCTTCATTTGCAGACGCTCGGCGGAAAGCTGGATCGGCGTGAGCGGATTCTTGATTTCATGCGCGAGCCGCCGCGCGACTTCGCCCCAGGCGATCGAACGCTGCGCGGAGATCACGTCCGAAATATCGTCGAACACCACCACATAGCCGGACGTCTGCAAGTCTTCCGCGTCGCGCTCTGCGGCGGAGACGAGGCGCGCGCCGCGCACGAGCAAGGTGAGCGGCTCGGTTTCGCCCGGCACCTGAATCGAGAACTGCTGCTGCCAATGGCCGCGATCGTCGTGACCGTCGCCGCTGGCGGCTTCGCGATCGGCAAACGCCTTGCGGACCATGCCGCCGAATTCGCTCAACACGCTGATCTGATCGAGCGCCGAACCGAGCACCGTCTGAAACGGCTGGCGGAAAATCCGCTCGGCACCGCGATTGGCGGTGGTGAGCCTGAACTGCCGGTCGAACACGAACACGCCCGCGGTCAGGTTCGCGAGAATGCTTTCCAGATACGACTTCGAATGCTCCAGCGCGATGCGGTTGTTTTCGACCGCGGCACGCGCTTCGGACAACTGCCGCGTCATCGCATTGAACGACTGGGTGAGGAAGCCCAGTTCATCACGCGACTTGATTTCCCGCTTCGGCGTGTAGTCGCCTTCGGTCACTTCCTTCGTGCCCTGCGCGAGCAGGAACAACGGCCGCGCAAGCTGATTGCCGAGCGCCAGCGCCAGCATCATCGCAATGAAGGTGGCCAGGAACAGCGCAAGCGTCAGCGTGCCGATGTACATCTTGCGCAGACCCGTGCGGCCAAGCGCCTTCTCCTGGTATTCGCGGTAGGCGCGCTGCACCGCGTCCGCATTGCGAGCGAGCGTGGGCGAGACCGGCTGCGTGAGTTGCAGGAAGCGCTCGGTGGGCTGCAGCAGCGCGGCGTTCGAATCGGGAATGCGCTGCACCACGCGCAGCCGCAGCACGCCCTTGCCGCCCTGTGCGTGAGGATCGCCGTCCACTTCGCCTTCGATCGCCGCATAGCCACGGCCGCGCGCCTGATCGATCATCAGCGGCGTGGGCAAGTCGTTCGGCACGAGCGTCGCGTAGTTGCCGGAGGCCTGCGCAACGACGTGCATGTCGGGTGTCGCGCCCGACATGCTGCGCGTAGGTTCGACGATCGTCGCATCCTGCACGCCGAACTGATCGCGCAGACGCAGCAGTGTGAGCGTGGTGCCGGCGGCATCCGCGCTCGCCAGTTGCTCCGACATCAATCGCCCCTTGGTCTGCAGGTCGGACAGCGAAGCGTCGAGCATGCCGCGTCCGAGATTCAGGCCGGAGGTGAGCGCCGTTTCAACGTTCACGTCGAACCACGATTCAATACTGCGCGACACGAACTGATAAGAGACGACGTAAATGATTCCGCCCGGCACCACGCCGACCAGCGCCATGAAGAACGCGAGTTTCGCCAGCAGCCGCGTGCCGAACTTCCCCTTTTTCAGCCGCGCGATGATGATGATGACGAGCGTCGCCACCACCAGCAGGAAGATCATCGCGACCACGAGGTTCGCGGCGTAGAGCCACTGGTAATAGCGGTCGAAGAATTCGGTATTCGCGCTGGCGGCGGCGAGCAGCACGAGCAGCAACACGGCCGTGACCGCGACCGTGGACACCAGCACGCGCACGACGATGCTGCTGACGCTGGTGGCGGAGCGCACTTTATTTAGCACGTTCGGTCACCGTGAAGGTAAAGCGCTTCCATTCGGATGCGAGATTCCAGTCGCGGTTGTTCACCGCGTCGATCTGGAACGGCTTGGGCATCAACGCGATGTCGAGTTGCATGCGCACCGACGCGGTGTAGGTCTCGCCGGCATGCACGTCGTTGCGATCGATCACATGCCACGACGTAATGTGCTTGATCACCGCGAGCGCATCCTTGAGCGTGCTGAAGCCGAGCTGCAAACCACCGGACGACACGCCCGACACGCGGTATTCACGCGTGAGCGGCTGAAACGACAGGCGGACGCTTTGCGACACGTTCACCGGCTGCTCGTCGAACCAGTACCAACGCGGCCGGCTCAGCTCGAAGTCGGTCGTGAAGTAAAGCGGAATGCCTTTGTTGACGGCGTCTTCGAGATTGTTGTTCAGGTCGAAGTCAAACCGTGCATCGAGGTTCCAGCCGGTGTTGTCGGCTTGCAGCGACGCACGCTGCACCGCGATCGAATCGGCGAGCGCCACGCCCGGCGCCGCCAGCCATACGGCCAGCGCGATCCAGAGCACGGCAGCGAGCCGAAGCGGGAAGAAGCGTTTGATGGTCACCGTTTCTGAAAGCGCGCGTAGAAAAATCCGTCGTGGTCTGAGTTCGCGCCGGCGCTGTCTTCAGCGGATTGTCCGGCATGGGAACCGGCCGATATGTCGGCGGGCGCGCGAGCCACTGAAGGTAAAAGTTGCCCCGGCGCGTCCAATCGTACCGCATCCTGATGCTTGTTTTCAAACCACTGCGCCTGCAACTCGCCTTCTTCAGGAAAGATCGAGCACGTAACGTAGAGCAACTCGCCGCCAGGCTTCACGAGCGGCCACAAGGCGTCGAGAATCCGGCGCTGCTCGGCGACCAGCGCGGGAATGTCGGAGGCGCGCCGCAGCCAGCGAATGTCCGGATGACGCCGCACGATGCCCGAGGCCGAGCACGGCACGTCGGCCAGTATGCGGTCGAATGGCTGGTCGATGTCGTCGTGCCACTTCGCGGGCGTGCCCGCGTCGCCGATCCGCACTTCCGCTTCGAGCTTGAGCCGCTGCAGGTTTTCACCGATGCGGCGCGCGCGCGCCGCATCGCTTTCCAGCGCCACGAGCTGGATATTGGCAAGTTCGAGCAGATGTCCGGTCTTGCCGCCAGGCGCCGCGCACGCGTCGAGCACGCGCATGCCGTCGCGCACGCCGAGCAGTTGCGCGGCGAGTTGCGCGCCGGCGTCCTGCACCGAGACGACGCCTTCATTGAAGCCTGGGATACGGTCGACCGGCATCGGCGTGTCAAGTCTGACCGCATAGTCGCCGGCTTTGCTTGCGGAAATGTGATGGTTCTGCAGCACTTGCAGGTAGGCGTCGACCGTCGAATGACGGGCGTTCACGCGCAGCGTCAACGGGCCTTGCGTGTTGCCGCTGGCGAGCACCGATTGCCATGCCTCGGGCCACGCAGTTTTCACCGCCTCGATCCACCACTGCGGGTAATTCCAGCGCGCCACTTCGTCGGCTTGCGCAGCGTTCAGCAGCGCCTCGCGCTCGCGCAGGAAACTGCGCAGCACGGCGTTGACCAGCCCCTTGGCAAACGCGAATTCACGGCGCGCGCCGATCGCGCTCACAGCCTGATCGACTACCGTGAACGGCGCGTATGCGGCATTCGCTTCGTCGTCGACGAGGAGAGCCAGCGCGCACGCGAGCAGATGAGCAACGTGCGGCGGCGGGGTCTTTTTCACCAGCTTCGCGATCAGCCATTCGGCGGTCGCAAGACGCCGCATCGTGCGGTAGGCGATATCCTGGACCGCGCCGCGCGCGGCAGCCGCGCTGCCCTCAGGTGCAGACACGAAGACGGACTGCAGCGCCGCCGGCAGGGCCGCGCCGGAGCGCACGGCGCCGACGGCCTGGCCCGCGCAATCGAGCGCGAAACCGAGCGATTCGGGCGCGAGGTGCAGCGTCGACAAGCGGGATTCGCGCACGCGCGCCGATGACGAAGCAGAACGCGAAGAAGACTTTGTTGTCATGAAGAAGGCTAAAGCAGGCCGCGCGGTGCGCGCGGCGCAATCAGCACATTGTAGCGTGGCGCGGCCCACGGACCTCCGCGGCGCGCCTGCGGCTGCGGCAGTGGCAATCTCGCGGTGGTCAGCAAAACACATACCGAACAAAAAAGGCGAGCCCGCGGACTCGCCTTTCATCACACCGCGTAAGCGCCGCGCGGCGTTATTCGAAGCGCCCCGTGCGCGCCATCTCCATCAAACGCGCAATGCGCTCCTCAGTGGCCGGGTGCGTGGAGAACAGGTTTGCGATGCCGCCGCCTGACAGCGGATTCATGATCATCATTTGCGCGGTGGCCGGATGCTGCTCAGCGGCCGGGAACGGAATACCGCTCGCGTAACGATGAATCTTGTCGAGCGCCGAAGCCAGCGCTTGCGGGTCGCCGGAAATCTGTGCGCCGCCACGGTCGGCTTCGAACTCGCGCGCGCGCGAAATAGCCATCTGGATCAGCGCGCCGGCAATCGGCGCCAGCAGCGCAACCGCGATGCCCGCGATCGGATTCGTTGGACGGCCGTTTTCGTCGCGGCTGCCGAAGAACATCGCGAAGTTCGCGAGCGCGGAAATGGCGCCGGCCATCGTGGCCGACACGGTCGAAATCAGAATGTCGCGATGCTTCACGTGAGCCAGTTCGTGCGCCATGACTCCGCGCATTTCCCGCTCGGAGAGCACGCGCAGAATGCCCGTGGTCGCAGCGACCGCAGCGTGTTCCGGATTGCGGCCCGTGGCGAACGCGTTCGGCGCGTCTTCGTTGATCAGGTAGACGCGCGGCATGGGCAGGTTCGCGCGCGTGGCAAGTTCGCGCACCATGCGGTAAAACTGCGGCGCACTGTTTTCGTCGACTTCCTGCGCGTTGTACATGCGCAGGACCATCTTGTCCGAGAACCAGTACGAAAAGAAATTCATGCCGAGGGCGAGCACGAGCGCGATCGTCATGCCACGCGACCCGCCGATCATCCCGCCGATCACGATGAAAAGGGCCGTGATCGCGGCCATCAACATCGCGGTTTTGACCCAATTGAACATGTCTGCAACTCCTTGCCCTGACGCGGGTTTCATATCTGCACCGCATGATTGCGGCGCTCGATTGTAAGCGGAATGTTAGATATGGGCGCGTGAGGAAAATTCAATCATCTTGATGCGGTGGCGAGCTTGATGCCCAAGCCGACAAAAGCGCTGCCCACGCCGCGATCCAGCCACTTCTTCACCGCCGGCTGGCCGGAGAAGCGCTGCGTCACACTGCCCGCGATCCACGCGACGAAACTGTTCCACAGCGTGCTCATGGCGACGAACACCGCGCCGAGCACCAGGAATGCGAGCGCCTTGTGGTCGTTGCCGGTCGTCACGAACTGCGGGAAGAAGGACACGAAGAACAGCACCACCTTCGGGTTCAGAACATTGGTCCAGAAGCCTTGCAGGAACAGCTGCCGCAGCGACTTGGGCGCACCGGCCGCACGCGTGTCTCCGGCTGCCTGATCGGCTGCGGGCTTGGCGAACACCAGGCGCACGCCAAGGTAGATCAGATAAATCGCGCCGACGAACTTAATGACCGTGAATGCCGTGGCCGACGCAGCTAACAGCGCGGTCAAGCCAAACGCGCAGGCGAGCGAGTGAACGCAGCAACCCGCGGAGATGCCAAGCGCCGACATCAGACCCGCGCCACGGCCTTGAGCGACGCTGCGCCCCACGATATAGGCAGTATCGGGACCCGGCGTGACATTCAGAAGAAAGACCGCGGCGACGAAAAACTCGAAATGGGTGATGCCGAACATGAAAATCCTCGAAATCTGGAGTGCTGCATGGAGAATTCTAACGCGCGGCAGACCCGGCAAGCGGTGTCTTGAACATCGGCCGAACGGACAATGTTCAAGCGTGCGCCTGACTGTTATTTCGCTTCGGGAAGTTGAAAACGCTGCCCGGCGGCCAGCGTCGAGCCGGCCAGGAATTCGCGCACTGGCAAGCGCTTGCCGCCGGGTTTCTGCAGTTGCGTGAGACGCAATACGCCTTCTCCACAGGCCACGACTACGCCTTCGGGCGAGACGTCGGCAATCGTGCCGGGGGCACGGTCGCGTTGCGCGCCGATGGGAGCGGCGGCCCAGATTTTGATCGACGTGCCGTCGTCAAGCGTGCCTACTCCGCCGGGGAAGGGGTCGAATGCGCGCACCTGGCGCGCGAGCTCGGCCGCCGGGCGGCGCCAGTCGAGCGCGGCTTCGTGCTTGCCGATTTTTTCCGCGTAAGTCACGCCGTCCGCCGGTTGCGGCGTTGACGCGAGCTTGCCGCTACGCTCAAGCTCGATCAGCGCGTCGACAATCAGCCTCGCGCCGTCTTGCGCGAGACGGTCGTGCAACGTGGCCGTGGTGTCGTCAGCGGAAATCGCGGTGCGCGTTTCGGAGATCATCGCGCCGGTATCGAGACCCACGTCCATCTGCATCAGCGTGATGCCGGTTTCGGCGTCGCCCGCTTCGATCGCGCGATGAATCGGCGCGGCGCCGCGCCAGCGCGGCAGCAACGAAGCATGAATGTTGATGCAGCCGCGCGGCGGAATATCGAGTACTTCCTGCGGCAGGATCAGGCCGTAGGCGGCCACCACCATCACGTCGTGCGGCGTGGCACGCAGTTGATCGATCGCGGCGGCGGCTTCGGCCGGATATTTTCCGGCACGGCGCAGCGAAGCCGGCTGGGCAACGGCCAGCCCATGCTCCTGCGCGTAGCGCTTGACGGGGCTCGCCTGCAATTTCATCCCGCGGCCAGCGGGCCGGTCCGGCTGGGTCAGCACGAGCGGCACCGGAAAACCGGCACGGTGGATCTCGGCCAGGGCGGCCGCGGCGAACTCCGGCGTACCGGCAAAGATGACGCGCAACGAATGACTCATGAACGGGTGCGGAAAGCGGGGTGGACGCGCATTACATCGCGTGGGCGAGCTTCTTCATCTTGCTCTTGATGCGCGTCTGCTTCAGCGACGACAGGTACTCGACGAACACGCGGCCCATCAGGTGATCCATTTCGTGCTGGATGCACACCGCGAGCAGACCTTCGCAATCCATTTCGAAGGTTTCGCCCTTCTCGTTCAGCGCCCGCACGCGCACTTTTTCGGCTCGCTCGACATTGTCGTAAATGCCCGGCACCGAGAGACAGCCCTCTTCCGACAGCTTTCTTTCGTTGCTCGACCAGATGATTTCCGGATTGATGAAGGCGAGCAGCTCGTCGTGCGCGTCCGACACGTCGATCACGACCACGCGCTCGTGCACGTCCACCTGGGTCGCGGCCAGACCGACGCCAGGCGCGGCGTACATGGTTTCCGCCATGTCCTTGACGAGGCGGCGGATGCGGTCGTTGACCACTTCGACCGGCTTGGCAATCTTGTGCAGCCGCTTGTCCGGGTAATTGAGGATATTCAGTAAAGCCATGATCTTGAGTGTGATTTTCGGGCGCCGCTGACCGTGGGAACGCTCGCGTTGGCCTTTCGGCCAGGTTGTGGGCGCGCCGCATTGCGCACACGATAGTTGGTGTCGAACCGGTTCGATTCAACGCGCCATGTGCGCCAAACGACGGGCCCGCGCGGGTGGGCGCGGCGCTGCAGTTTTTCGGATGATGAAAATTTTAGCATGGCGCCTGCCTGCCCGCTGGCCCTGTACGAGGATCGACCTGCAATGCACACCTTGCCTGCAACTGATATTGAACTCGCCGCGTGGCTGCGGCTCTCGCTGGCGCCAGGGCTGAAACCCGCCGCCTTGCGCCTGCTGCTGAGCGCTTTTGGACTGCCGGAGGCAATACTCGAGCAATCGCCGGACGCGCTTGCCGCAATCGCCGGCGACGCCGCGGCGCGCGCTGCGCTCGCGCCGGCAGGTCCCGGGTTCGCCGCCCAGCTCGACGCGGTAATCGCGTGGCGCGAGCAGCCCGGCAACCAGGTCGTCACACTCGACGATCCGGCCTATCCGCCGGCGCTGCTGACCATGCCCGATCCACCACCGCTGCTATATATAAAAGGGCGGCTGGATCTGTTGCATGGCAGAGCGGTCGCGCTCGTGGGCAGCCGCAGCGCGACGCCCCAGGGAGTCGAAGACGCGGAGCGGTTCGCGCGCGAGTTGTCGGTGGCCGGCGTGACTGTCGTGTCGGGGCTGGCGCTCGGCATCGACGGCGCCGCGCATCGAGGTGGCCTCGCCGGCAGCGGCAGCACGGTCGCCGTGATCGGCACGGGCGCGGATCTGGTGTATCCGGCGGCACATCACGCGCTGGCGCGGCAAATCGCGGTGCAGGGCGCCATCGTGTCCGAATGGCCGCTCGGCACCCCCGCGCGCGCCGCCAACTTCCCGCAGCGCAACCGGCTGATCGCCGGGCTCGTCAGCGGCGTGGTGATCGTCGAAGCGGCCATGCGCTCCGGGTCGCTAATCACGGCGCGGCTTGCCAACGAAATGGGACGCGACATCTTCGCGTTGCCCGGATCGATTCATGCGCCGCTGTCGCGTGGTTGTCACCGGATCATCAAGCAAGGGGCAAAGCTGGTGGAAACGCCAGATGACGTGCTGGAGGAACTGGGGTTCGCACGACGGGCAGCGGCACGCCCTTCGGCGCTGCCCTGCCAGCCGTCCGCCAGTTCCGAAGCGACTTCCGAGGCGAATTCCGAGGCGCGGCGTCTCCTCACGGCCCTCGGACATGCACCCACCACGCTTGAAATTCTCGCCAGTCGCACCGAGATGGAAGACGCCGCCCTGCAAGCCACCTTGCTGCAACTCGAACTCGCCGGCCAGGTGACCGTGCTGCCCGGTGGCCGCTTCGTGCGGGCAAGCCACGGCTGACCCCGCACCGATCAGGGTTGACCACCATTCGGGATTGGCCATGCTACATTCGCGCCAACGCATCTGACAAAGTACGTAAGGAACCACCATGCCCGCGCTGAACCTCGACACCGACCAAGACCGGATCGCCGAGCGCGTCAACGAACCCGAAACGCTCTTCGTTGCCTGCTTGTGCGCGCAATGGTGCGGAACCTGTCGCGAGTATCGGGACGCCTTTGACAAACTGGCCGACCGGCACCCAGAAATCTGTTTTGCGTGGATCGATATCGAAACCCATGCAGACCGCTTCGACGATCTGGACGTGGAGAATTTTCCGACCGTCCTGATCGAAGATTCGGTGACGACCCGGTTTTTCGGCACCGTTCTACCGCAGGCGGCAATCGTGGAACGGATGTTGTCTGACTCGACGGCTTTGCCCGGCCTCACCGGCGCGCCCAAATTGCGCCCCGCGCTGTCGGTCGTCTGATGATGGCGGCCGGCCCGCATGCCCCGCAGCGCGGGCCGTGTGGGCGGGGCGCACCGCGTGTTTGCCGCAGCTTGCTCGATGCATGAGCACACAATTATGATGGCGCGCTTTTATGGCACTTGACACGCCGGTTTCGCGCCGTGTGCTATAAAGCGGTCGTTAATGGGTCGCAAAGGTCGCAAACGAGGGTCGTGCGCTAATTGCGCGCACTCAAGGCCATCAACCCGGATCTACCAACCTCACATCGAGTCATGTCCAAAGCACTGATCATCGCCGAAAAGCCTTCCGTCGCGAACGACATCGCGCGCGCTTTGGGCGGTTTTACCAAGCATGACGAATACTACGAAAGCGACGATTACGTCCTTTCCTCGGCAGTCGGCCATCTGCTGGAAATCGCCGCGCCCGACGAGTATGAAGTCAAGCGCGGCAAGTGGAGCTTCGCCAATCTGCCGGTCATTCCGCCGCACTTCGATCTCAATCCGATCGCCAAGAGCGAGTCGCGCCTGAAGGTGCTGACCAAGCTGCTCAAGCGCAAAGACGTCGATCGTCTGATCAACGCCTGTGACGCGGGGCGCGAGGGCGAACTGATTTTCCGCCTGATCGCGCAGCACGCGAAAGCCAAGCAGCCGGTGCAGCGCCTGTGGCTGCAGTCCATGACGGCGGGCGCGATCCGTGACGGTTTCGCGCGTCTGCGCAGCGACGAAGAGATGCAGCCGCTCGCCGATGCGGCACGCTGCCGCTCGGAAGCGGACTGGCTGGTCGGCATCAACGGCACGCGCGCCATGACCGCGTTCAATAGCAAGGGTGGCGGCTTCTTCCTGACCACGGTCGGGCGAGTGCAAACGCCCACGCTGTCGATCGTGGTCGAACGCGAGGAGAAGATCCGCCGCTTCGTGCCGCGCGACTACTGGGAAGTGAAAGCGGAGTTTGTCTGCGCGGCGGGCTTCTACGAAGGCCGCTGGTTCGATCCGAAATTCAAGCGCGACGAGTTCGACCCGGAAAAACGCGATTCGCGTTTGTGGGCGCTGCCTGCCGCTGAAACGATCGTCGCCGCCTGCCGCGGCCAGATCGGCACGGTGACGGAAGAATCGAAGCCGTCCACGCAACTGTCGCCGGCGCTGTTCGACCTCACCAGCCTGCAGCGCGAGGCCAACGGCCGCTTCGGCTTCTCGGCGAAGAACACACTGGGCCTCGCTCAGGCGCTGTACGAAAAGCACAAGGTGCTGACCTATCCCCGTACCGACGCGCGCGCGCTGCCGGAAGACTACCTGGAGACGGTCAAGCAGACGCTCGGCATGCTCAAGGAGAGCAACAACTACCTGCCGTTTGCCAAGCAGGTGCTCGACAAGGGCTGGGTGAAGCCGAACAAGCGCATCTTCGATAACTCGAAGATCAGCGACCACTTCGCTATTATCCCGACGCTGCAAGCGCCCAAGAATCTGTCCGAACCGGAACAGAAGCTCTACGACCTCGTCGTGAAGCGGTTCCTGTCGGTGTTTTTCCCGGCCGCCGAATACCGGGTGACGACGCGGATCACGGAAGTGGTCGGCCATCACTTCAAGACCGAAGGCAAGGTGCTGGTGGAACCGGGCTGGTTGCAGGTTTATGGCCGGGAAATCAGCGGCGAAGACGCGAATCTCGTGCCGGTGCAGAAGGACGAGAAGGTCAAGACCGACAAGATCGCCGCGCAGCAACTGGTCACGAAGCCGCCGGCACGCTACAACGAAGCGACCTTGCTGTCGGCCATGGAAGGCGCCGGCAAGCTCGTAGAAGACGACGAACTGCGTGAAGCCATGGCTGCCAAGGGTCTGGGCACGCCGGCCACGCGCGCCGCCATCATCGAAGGTTTGCTGGGTGAGAAGTATCTGATCCGCGAGGGCCGCGATCTGATTCCGACCGCCAAGGCGTTCCAGCTCATGACGCTGCTGCGCGGTCTCGGCGTGAAGGAGCTGACTGCCCCAGAATTGACCGGCGAGTGGGAGTACAAGCTCTCGCAAATGGAACGCGGCAACTTGCCTCGCGACGCGTTCATGCAGGAAATCGCGCGCATGACGCAGACCATCGTCAAGCGCGCGAAAGAGTACGATTCCGACACGATCCCGGGTGATTACGCGACGTTGCAGACGCCGTGTCCGAATTGCGGCGGACAGGTGAAGGAAAACTACCGGCGCTTTGCCTGCTCGAAATGCGAGTTCTCGATATCGAAAATTCCGGGCGGCCGGCAATTCGAGATCGAGGAAGTCGAGGAGTTGCTGCAGAACAAGACCATCGGACCGCTGTCGGGTTTCCGCAGCAAGATGGGCCGTCCGTTCTCGGCAATCCTGAAGCTTTCGCTCGACGACGAGATCAAGAATTACAAGCTCGAATTCGACTTCGGCCAGGATGCGGGTGGTGAAGACGGTGAACCGCCTGATTTCTCCGATCAGCAGCCGGTGGGCGCATGCCCGAAGTGCAAGGGCCGCGTGTTCGAGCATGGCATGAGCTACGTCTGCGAGAACTCCGTCGCCAATCCGAAGACTTGCGACTTCCGCTCCGGCAAGGTGATCCTGCAGCAGGAAATTGCCCGCGAACAGATGGCGAAGCTGCTCGAAGAGGGCCGCACGGATCTGCTGACAAACTTCAAGTCGTCGCGTACCGGCCGTAACTTCAAGGCATTCCTCGTCAAGCAGAGCGACGGCAAGATCGGCTTTGAATTCGAGAAGAAAGAACCGTCGGCGAAAACGGCGGCAAAGACCGCGGCAGCCAAATCGGCCGCCAAGGCAGTGCCGGAAGCTGATGAGGAAGATGCCGAAGTAGCGGTGAAAGCAGCGCCAGCCGCCAAGAAGGCGGCGGCGAAAAAAGCGCCTGCAACCAAGACCGCCGCAGCGAAGAAGGCGCCCGCCAAAAAAGCGGTAGCGCGCAAAACGGGCTCGTAATTTGCGCCGGCGTTGAACCGGCGGCCGGACGGGCGTTCGCCCCCGGCCGGCGTCAATCCGACTTGCCATGAAAAAAGGCGCGGTCACATAGTGTGACCGCGCCTTTTTGTTTGTTCGCCAGGCTGCGCCTATTGCGGCACAGCCAGCCTTACCGGCTCATCCCTTATAGCGGCGACAAAGCCGTTGGCCGCGAACGAGGCGTCGTCTTTGCCAAGGTCTTCGGCATCGGCGACAACTCGCTATCCAGCAGGTGCGAGAGCGGCTCAGCGCCGTCGAAAGCTTCCGGCGGCATGGGATCCGCGGAATTGACGGCGGGCATCGCGGCGGGCCGGCCGAGACCGTCCTCCTTGATCCACTGTTCGCCCAACAGGCCATTCGGCGTCTGACTGAAATGCTCGACCAGATGGTCGATGAACGTCCGCACCTTCGCCGGCAAGTGGCGGCGGCTCGGGTAAGCAATGTTGATCTCGACCTGCGGCAACCGGTAATCGCCCAGCAAACGCACCAGCCGGCCACGGGTCATGTCGCGGCCAATCAGGTAGCTCGGCAAAATCGCGATGCCCATGCCCAGCAATGCAAACTGACGCAGCATTTCCGTGTTGTTCGCCACGATCACGTTCGCCGGACGCACCCGCACCTCACCTTCAGGCCCCGTGAAAACGCGCTCGTCGCCCCAGTACTCGGACGGCAGGCTCAGGCACGGATGTTCGAGCAGATGCTCCGGCCGCGTGGGCGTGCCATGCTTCTCCAGATAGGCGGGCGTGGCGCACACCGTCATACAGCCGGTGGTGAGACGCCGCGTGACGATGCTTGCGCTGCGCATCTGCCGCGCAATCACTACACCCACGTCGAAACCTTCTTCGACCAGATCGACCTGGCGGTCGACCAGCGTGACGTCGGGGATGACTTTCGGATAGCGCTCCGCGTACGTCTGAAGCACCGGCGCCAGATTGTGCAAGCCGAACACGACGGGCGCGACGATTCGCAAGGTCCCGACCGGTTCGTGATTACGCGCGACTACCATCTGCTCGACGTCTTCCAGTTCGTCGAGAATCTGGCGCGCACGCTCGAGATAGACCTGACCCGATTCCGTCAGCGACAAACTGCGAGTTGTGCGATTGAGCAGCCGGGTACCAAGACGGCCCTCGAGATCGGCAACGTGACGGGTGGCAACTGCGTTGGAAATATCCATCGCGCTCGCAGCGCGGGCAAAACTGCCGAGATCCGCCACTTTGACGAAAACTCGCATCGACTGCAAATGATCCATAAGACAACTCCGGCCGTGTTACTGCTTCCTGACAATTAGTGAAAACCAGTGAAGCGAACTTGGAATTCTCCTACGACTCGCGAAATCGTGCAGAAGTTGCCCACGAAAGCGGAAATATTGTCGATATTTGTGTCAATGCTCCCTTCAATGTGGGGAACAATCAGTGATTATTCTTTGATACGAAACAATCTGCTGCACTGCACGTTGAACCACCGTTATTGTTCGAACAGATGCAACGGTGGTGCCGGTGTTGCGGAATCAGAAAAGATCGCCGCAAAGAGGCGATCCCCAAATAAAAAGCCGCCCGAGGGCGGCTTTTTAGACGAAGTGAATACTCACATGCCTATGCTGCGAGCTTGCGCTCTAGCGTGCGCTTTGCTTGCGTCAACGCTGGCGGCAGGCCTTGTTGCAACGTGTCAAACAGCTTGGCATGCAGTTCCAGCTCGTCGCGCCAGGCTGCGTCGTCGACGGAAATCACCTGCTCGAACTGCTCGCGGCTGAAGTTCAGGCCGTTCCAATCGATGTCCTCGTAGTGCGGCGACACGCCAAACGCATGTTCCTCACCTTGAGCCGCACCTTCGACCCGCCCGACCATCCAGCTCAGCACGCGCATGTTCTCGCCGAAGCCCGGCCAGACGAACTTGCCGTCCGCCCCCTTGCGGAACCAGTTGACGCAGAAGATTTTCGGCAGCTTCGCGTTCAGCGCTTCCAGACGCTCGCCCATTTTGAGCCAGTGACCGAAGTAATCGCTCATGTTGTAGCCGCAGAACGGCAGCATCGCGAACGGGTCGCGACGCACCACGCCCTGCTGCCCGGCTGCGGCGGCGGTCGTTTCGGAGCCCATGGTCGCCGCCATGTAGACGCCTTCGACCCAGTTGCGCGCTTCGGTGACGAGCGGCACGGTGGTGGAGCGGCGGCCGCCGAAGATGAACGCGTCGATCGGAACGCCCGCCGGGTTTTCCCAGTCGGCGTCGATGGACGGACATTGCGAGGCCGGCGCCGTGAAGCGCGCGTTGGGATGCGCCGCCTTTTGGCCGGTTTCCTTTGCGCTGGCCGGCGTCCAGTCTTTGCCTTGCCAGTCGATCAGGTGCGCGGGCGCTTCGTCGGTCATGCCTTCCCACCAGACGTCGCCGTCGTCGGTCAGCGCGACGTTCGTGAAGATCACATTCTCTTTCAACGTCGCCATGGCGTTGAAGTTGGTCTTTTCGCTGGTGCCCGGCGCGACGCCGAAGTAGCCGGCTTCCGGATTGATCGCGTACAGGCGGCCGTCCTTACCTGGTTTGATCCAGGCAATATCGTCGCCGATCGTGGAGATTTTCCAGCCGTTCAGGCCTGCCGGCGGAATCAGCATCGCGAAGTTGGTCTTGCCGCACGCCGACGGAAACGCCGCCGCGACATGGTGCTTGCGCCCTTCCGGCGAAGTCACGCCGAGAACCAGCATGTGCTCGGCGAGCCAGCCTTCGTCGCGGCCCATGGTCGACGCAATGCGCAGCGCAAAGCACTTCTTGCCGAGCAGCGCATTGCCGCCGTAGCCCGAGCCATAGCTCCAGATTTCGCGCGATTCGGGGAAATGGACGATGTATTTGGTGTCGTTGCACGGCCAGGGCACGTCTTTCGCGCCAGCCGCGAGTGGCGCGCCCACCGTGTGGACGCAGGGTACGAATTCGCCGTCTTCACCCAGCACGTCGTACACCTTGCGGCCCATGCGCGTCATGATGCGCATGTTGGTCACCACGTAGGGGCTATCGCTCAATTCCACGCCGATGTGCGCGATCGGCGAGCCGAGCGGGCCCATCGAGAACGGCACCACGTACATGGTCCGGCCGCGCATGGCGCCTTCGAACAGACCATTGAGCGTGGAGCGCATTTCAGCGGGCGCGATCCAGTTGTTGGTGGGACCCGCGTCTTCGCGGCGCTGCGAGCAGATGAAGGTGCGATCTTCGACGCGCGCCACGTCGGATGGATCAGACCAGGCCAGATAAGAATTGGGACGCTTAGCCGGATTGAGTTTCCTGAGGGTGCCCGCTTCGACCATCTGCGCGCACAGCCTGTCGTATTCCTCCTGCGAACCGTCGCACCAGACGATTCTGTCCGGCTTGGTCATAGCGGCAACGCGCTGGACCCAGTCGATCAGTTTGGGGTGCTTGACCCACGTGGGCGCCTCGATAGTGGGCTGCCCTTCGAATGAGGGATGATTCATCGACTTGTCTCCGTTCTGAAGCAATAGAAAAACGGTACAAGCCCGGTAAAACACTGCATGCGAGAGGCGTTCCATGCTTCACGCCAGGGTGCCCGCAACCCCGACGCGCCATAGTGCAGGTCATTCCGGGCTACACAGCCTGTTGGGCGGAGAGGCCTACGGACGGGGCTTCTGCAACCGTCTGTAAAGCGACTTGCATCAACACGCAACAAACTGTTAAAAACGATGTCAATCGGCCTTGCCGTGGCGCTGCCGTTCTTCGGCGGCAGCTTCTACGGTAAGGCATTCAGCCAGACCGGCATGTGACCTAAGTCACATGGTGGGACAGTCAGCATAACACTCCGTTCCGCACCTCTAAGGTGCGCCGCAAGACACATACCATGAAGATTGCCATCCTCGACGATTACCAGGACGCCGTTCGTAAGCTCGACTGCTTTCAATTGCTGGCCGACCATGAAGTCAAAGTTTTCAACAACACCGTTCGCGGTCTTGGCCAACTCGCAAGTCGCCTTTCCGAAGTCGACGCGCTCGTCCTCATTCGCGAACGCACACGCATCAGCTCCCAACTACTCGACAAGTTGCCGCGTTTGCGCATGATCAGCCAAACCGGCAAGGTATCGAGCCACATCGATCTGGCGGCCTGTACCGAGCGCGGCATTGCCGTGCTGGAAGGCAGCGGCTCGCCGATCGCACCGGCCGAATTGACGTGGGCTCTTATCATGGCGGCCCAACGGCGTATTCCGCAATACGTAGCAAACCTTAAGCAAGGGGCCTGGCAGCAGTCCGGTTTGAAGACGTCGGCGTTGCCGCCGAACTTTGGTTTGGGTCAAGTGCTGCGTGGTCAGACACTGGGGATCTGGGGTTACGGCAAGATCGGCCGGCTGGTTGCTGGCTACGGCAAGGCGTTCGGCATGAATGTGCTGATCTGGGGCCGCGAGCATTCGCGCGAAGCCGCGCTCGCCGACGGCCATGCTGTGGCCGAGCGCCGCGAGGCGCTGTTCGAGCAGAGCGATGTGCTGTCGTTGCATCTGCGCCTGCATGACGACACGCGCGGCATCGTGAAGCAGGAAGACCTGATGCGGATGAAGCCGACCGCGCTGCTCGTGAACACGAGCCGGGCCGAGTTGCTCGACGAAAACGCGCTGGTGAATGCGCTGTCGCATAACCGTCCGGGGATGGTCGCGATCGACGTGTATGAAAGCGAGCCGATTTTGCAGGGCTACAGCCTGCTGCGCATGGAAAACGTGATCTGCACGCCGCACATCGGCTATGTGGAACGCGAGAGCTACGAGCTGTATTTCAGCGCGGCGTTCAGGAATATTCTGGCTTTCGACAAGGGCGACACGGCCAGCGTGGCGAATCCGGAGGCCCTGCAGGGCGGCCGCCGGCGTTAAACGCCGGACTGCGGCTAGCGGCGCGTCTTCGCGCGCCGCGGATTTTCGCTGGCGGGCGCGTCTGCGCCGCGCCCGCGTTCACCTCGGCGGATGTCTCAACGCGCTTCGTGCGCGCCGGCTTCCAGCAGATCGGGCATGCGCTCGAGGAAAACCTCGCCGTCAGCGCGGCCGAGGTTGTACGCGTGCACCATCTGCGAGGGGCTCGTGTAGTCCCAGCTCGAAATCGGCACCTTGCGCGACGGCTGGACGTAGAGCCGTTGCTGCACACCGTGCGGCACGACGAACATCTGTGGACGCGGGTAGAGACGCGTGACCATGACCAGCACGTTGCCCGGCGCGTCGGCGTCGAGCGCGCCGACCGGCACGTTGTCGACCATGCCGCCGTCCAGCACCGGCCGGCCGTTGCGCCGCAGCACCGGGGTGAACGGCGGCGTACTCGACGATTGCAGGATCAGATCCGCGAGATCCTCGACACTCGCACAGTCCTGCGCGCGCACGAATTCCGGATGAAAACCGAGCGTCTGACCGAGCGTCGGATGCAACGTCTTGCGCACATATTTTTCGATGTTGTATGCGATCAGGCCCGCGGCGACCGCGCTGCGCGCGCCAAGCCAGCGCGGCAGATGCGATACGCCGATGCGGATTTCCGGCGCATTGGCGAGCGTCGAAAACTTTTCGCCGTAGATGTCGAGCAGCGCTTGCCGGTAGATGCGGTAATGCGGAAACACTGACTCGCCGCGCAACAGGTTGCCCCAGTAGGCGTTACGCGTGTTGTGCCGCAGCGCGTCTTCGTAATAGCGCATGACCCAGTCGGAATCGCGTGTGTAGAGCATGCACGCGGTGGCGGCGCCGGCCGAAATGCCGGCGATGACACGCGGACGGATATGCAACTCCGGCTGAACCACGTCCCAGAAACCCGCCTGCCACCAGCAGCGATTGCCGCCGCCGGCGAAAACGACCTGATCGAACATCTTGGCATTTCCCTCTAATGCGGCATTCCGGCCCGTTCTAGTCGAGCAGCGCGTAGGTGGTGGTGGCATGGACGGCCATATTGCCGGACTCGTCGAATAGCTCGACTTCGCCGAACACCAGGTTGCGGCCCATGCGCAGCACGCGCGCGGTAATCAGCACGTCGCCGTTGCGCACCGTGCGCATGAAATTGATGTTGAGCGACACCGTGCTCATCGGTTTGAAGCCGCCGAGCGCGGCGGAAATGGCGACGATCATGGCCGTGTCGGCGGCCGCCATGAAGACCTGCCCGCAGATCACGCCGCCGGAATGGCGCAGGCCGCCGGAAAACGGCAGGCGCAGCGTGGCACTTTCTTCGTCGACCTTGACCGGCGTAAGCGTGAGCGCGCGCACCCACGGCGCGAGGATGCGGTCGAGCAGTTCAATAATCTCTTGGTCACTCATGGCAATCCCCGGTCGAAAGCCGCATGACACCGCGTGCGGCAAGATATCGCGACATGATACCGGGACGATGCATGCAGCGGCTTTTTCACGATAGCGCGCCAGCCGAGGGATGCCTCGAGTCGGGGGATGCAGATTTTTATAAGAAATCTGCTAAAGGGGCTTGGCAAGCTCAAAAAGTTACTGCATAATTTCGCTTCTGTTGGGGCGTTAGCTCAGTTGGTAGAGCAGCGGACTCTTAATCCGTAGGTCGAGTGTTCGAGTCACTCACGCCCCACCAAAGAATTCAAAGGGTTACAAGCGATTGCTTGTAGCCCTTTTTCGTTTACGTCCTTTACGTCCGCCAATCCGAAATCTCCGCAGCGGCGCTCACTCCAGCCCAAGATCGTGGCGCCACTCGCTTCCCATGTTGTCGTCGGTGACCGGCGCCCTGCCCGCCGTGCGCGCGAGAATTCGCGAGCATGGCTCGACCCACTGCTCGTGGCTCGACGCGTCGGTTGCGGTGAACTTAGCCTTCAGCAGCTCCCAACCGCCGCGATCGTCCAACATTTGGCGACTCTCGGAACTGAGCACCGGCCGGCCGTCGATCCGATAGGCATCCAGCGTGCGGTGCCAGTTTTCGAAATCCCAGTTCAACGGCGAAAGCGACACGACCATGTGATTGGAAAACCGCGCCCCGTAGGGAAACGCGAGGCAAGCGGTGCGCTGTACCCGCTCGGAGTCAGTTGTGTTGTAGAAGAAAACGCCGTCCGGCTTCAGATGGGCTTTGACCAAGGCCAGAAATTCGCTCGACAGCAGATTCGCCGCATTGGCCCTGAAGTACCACGTGGTATTTGAAACGACCACATCGAACCGGCGTCCCGCGTTCAGAAGCAGCCAGCGACGACCATCGTCGGTAACAATATGCACTTTCGGATTGGTCAGCACCGACGCCACCTCGGGCGTTTGAGCCAGCAGCTGCAGATAACCAGGGTTGATCTCGACGATGGTCAGCGACGCGACCTGCGGGTTGTTGGCAATGACCTGCGCCCATGAGCCCGATGCGAGCCCGATCATCAGCACGTCGCGCGGCTGGCGATGAAAGAGGCTCAGCGCATAGGGCCGCACGATGCCGTTGGTATCGTTCATCAGGTCGGTGTTGAAGCGGCCGTCATACATCCCGTTCCCGTAAACCGTTCCGGTTCGGTCGACGGTGATGATGCCGCTGCGGTTCTCTATGACATGTGTGAACTGTCCCTTGGCGTCGGGCGAGCCTTTCCAAAGCAACGCTTCGAGAACGCCGGACGTCACCGCAGGCAGCAACGGCACGACGAGGGCGCCCACGGCGACAGCCAGTCCCGCCTGCCGCCATTTCGCACGTCGCGTGGCCGGCAACGCGGCCGCAAGAAGCAGCCCGCAAGTGAGCCCCGTGCCGACCAGCACCGTGGCGATCTGGACCAGGCTGAGCCTGTCCATCAGCACGAAGCCGGTGAGCACGCTGCCGACCGCAGACCCCGCAATATTGGCGAGATACAGCAGCGCGGTGCGCATTCCTGCCCGGTCGTCGGGCGTCACGCCGAGATGGGCGAGGCACGGCAGCAAGGTCCCCCAGTAACGGGCGAACACATACACCATCAGCAATGCAACGCCCAGCAATCCGCGCTCGAGCCACGCAAGATGCGCAAGCAAAGGCAGAAACAGCAAGCCGACGAGGTTAGCCTTCAAGAGGCTCCCGACAACCCGCCGCGGCGCGTCATCGCCGGACGTCGCGCACCAATCTCCTGCTTGGCGCGAGCCGGAAGCCAAGCCGACGAGAAACGCGCCCAGCGTCACTGAGAAAGCTGCGGCGCTACCGCCCGTCGCATAGGACAGGGTGCGAACAAAGAAGACCTCGTAGGACAGCGAAATGAAGCCGCCCGCGAAGGCCAGGGCAGTGACCGGCGCGAAGCGCAGCGTCGCCGTCTTCGCCACGGACGCCATCTGATCGAACGCGACCGAGGACGTAGCGCGATCGCTGCGCCAGTAGGCACCGAGCGCGCCCAAGGCCACCATGACGTTCATCGAGACGGCCAGGTAGACAGACAATTGCATGCCGAGGAACGGAAACAGCAGCACGGTGGAGATCAGGCAGGCCGCACCTGCCCCAAGCGTGTTGACGTAATACAGACGCCCGACCGAACTCCCCACATTGCCGGACCGGTTGGCGAGATGACCGACCAGCACCGGCAAAGTCGCGCCCATCAGTAGCGTAGGCACGGCCACGAGGGCAAGAGTCACCATGCCGATCACAGGAAGTGGCATGCCCAACGCGAGCACCCCGACTTTATCGAAGACGCCGAGCGATACGATGCCGAAGCTTCCGGTCAACAATTCGATTGTGGCGAGCAGAAGCAGCAGTGGAATATTCCGCCGCTTTGACAGCCATCCCCCTGCCAGGCTGCCGAGCCCGAGGCCAAGCATGAAGGCCGTGACGACAATCGTCACCGACTCGATGTTGACACCAAAAATGCGAAACAGCGCGCGCTGCCAGACGAGCTGATAAATGAGCGCGGGAAAGCCGGAAAAGAAAAAAAGCGTACACAGAAGGCGGGTCCATCGTCCGCCCGGCTCGCCTGCACTTTCTTGGCCGACGGATCGTGAGGACACGAGCGCCGACGTGATTGGCTGTTCAGGTGATTCCGTAGAATTCACGATAGCCCCCGGTATGTTGTTATTGCTTGTTTTCTATTTGGTACGCCTGACGGTGCGCATCAGTCGTAGGTCCTGCAGATTAGCCGACTTCGCGCTCCGCCCATGGTTGACTATCGCACATATCGGGAAATGGCTGTGGTGCGATTCAACAGTCGCTCCCAGCGAGATGGCAGTGCGACGCGCTGTTCATCTGGGCAGGCTGAGCGACAGACTTCGAGCTAGCGCCCCCAAAGCAATTTCCTTCAATACACCCCATCCCCGCCCCGATACCGTTGACGTCGCAAATCCCGCGCACCTACGTATCGAGGCATCAGATGACCGCACTACTCTCCATGGCCGCGTTCGCGCTCGCCTGCTCCATTTCTCCCGGCCCGGTGAACGTCGTGGCGCTCAGCGCCGGCGCCCAGCACGGACTCGCCGCGAGCATGCGGCATGTCACCGGCGCGACCGTCGGTTTCACCGTACTGCTTCTACTGATAGGCTTGGGGCTGCACGAACTGCTCGCCCATTTCCCCCATCTGATCACCATCGTCAAATGGACGGGCGTCGCCTTCCTGCTCTATATGGCCTACAAACTCGCCGTCGACGACGGCAAGCTCGGCGCGGACAAACCCGCCCGCGGCCCCTCCTTCGCCTACGGCGCGGCGATGCAGTGGCTCAACCCGAAAGCGTGGCTCGCGTCGCTGGCCGGCATGGGCGCGTATGCGGCCGACGGCGACGGCAGGCTCGTCTGGCAATTCACCGTGGTGTACTTCGTGATCTGCTATGTGTCGATTGCGAGTTGGGCGTACGCCGGCACGTTCCTGCGGAAATACCTGCAGGAACCGCAGCGAATAAGGCTATTCAATCGCTCGATGGCGGCGCTGCTCGCCGCTAGCGCGCTCTATCTGCTGGTCGCCTGACGCGCCGCGCAGCCTCGCGATTCAAGTGCGATATTGCCCCGGCGTCGCCGCGACCAGCCGCTTGAAGGTGCGCTGTAAATGCGCCTGATCGGCGAACCCGGCGTCGAGTGCGACATCCGCGATCACACGGCCGCGCCGGAGTTGCGCGCGACTGTACTGAATGCGCCGGTTTATCAGGTAAGCGTGCGGGGTCATGCCATAGCGCTGTTTGAAAGCGCGAATCAGGTGCGATGGGGACAGCTCGGCCGCCTCGCACACTTCTTCCAGTTTCAGCGAACGCGTGCAGTTTTCAGCGATGAACTCCGCCGCACGCGTGATCTGACGGCTCGCGTCGTAATCCGGCGGTGCCGCCGGATTCAGCGAATGTTGCACTTCGGAGAAGAAAGTGATTGCCGCGCTTTCCTTGCGCAGCATGTCGGCGTCGTGATCGACGAGAATCGTGTAGAGCCGGTTCAATCCGTCGAACAACGCCTCATCCAGTGTCATGGTTTGGGAGAACGCGCGGAACGCCTGGTTCCCGCTGAAACCCAGATCGTGTTGCAGCTTGGTGAGCCACGCCACATCGACATGCAGCATGCGGTACGACCAGCGCTCGTCGGCAACCGGATTGCACGCATGCACGTCGTCCGGATTCATCATGACGACCGCCCCCGCGCCGATCCACTCACGCGCGTGGCGATTCACATACACGCTGCGCCCACCGGTGACCGCGCCAATCGAGAACGTCTCGTGCGAGTGCTTCGCGTAGCAAACCTCACGGCCGTCTTCAATGGAACGCGCCTCGATGAACGGCAGCGCGTCACTGCGCCAGAACTTCGGCGCCCTGGCGCTGTTCGCGTGAATTGCCGTCTCCGTCATCTCGCTCATCTCGCGCGCTCCGATCGTTGCGTGGGCGTCGCTATCTTAGCGAGGCCCACGTATCGTAGCCGCCAAACGCACAGTCAACAAGCCAACTGACGGACAACCCACACAGCGCTATATCCGGATAGATACGCAGCGGATTATTTCGCCGACACGTCGATGTTGCCGAGATATTTCGCGGCCAGCGTCTTTACCGTACCGTCGGCCTGCACCTTCGCGATCGCGGCGTTCAACTGGTCACGCAGCGCCGTATCGCCCTTGCGAATGCCGTAGGCGATGCCGCTACCCAGAATCTTGTCGTCACGCACAGGCTCGCCGACAAAGGCATAGCCGTTGCCGCTCGGCTTCGACAGAAAGCCCGTTTGCCCCGCAGGCGCCAACACGAGCGTTGCGTCGAGACGGCCCGCCACGAGATCCGTATAGACCTGGTTCTGATCCTGATACGGCACGATAGTCACACCGGCCGGTTCCCAGTGCGTTTTCGCGAACGTTTCCTGAATCGACGCCTGCAACACGCCGACGCGCTTGCCCTTCAGCGAAGCGGGCGTCGGCAGCAGACCGCTGTCGCGTTTCGCGATCAGTTGCGTCGGCACGCGATACACGACAGTCGTGAAATCGATCGCCTGGCGGCGCTGCTCGGTCGCGTTCATCGCCGAATTGATCGCGTCGAACTTGCGGCCCTGCAGCGCGGGAATCAGCCCGTCGAACGAGGTTTCGACCCATTTGCATGTCAGGTGCGCAGCAGCGCAAACCGCATTGCCGACGTCGATATCGAGCCCCTGCAGGTCACCATTCGGGCCTTTCGATTCGAACGGCGGATACTGCGCTTCGAGTCCGAAACGCAGCGTCGAGGTATCGGCAGCGCTCGCGGCAGACGTCGCAGCGAGCGACGCGAATGCGCAGGCCAGCGCCAATAGAGGCTTGAGCAACTTCATAACAGGTCTCCCTTTCCCATCGATTGTGTTGTCACGCCGCCATGCGGCGCGCTGTTGCGTGACGGCGCGACGATCATACTGCGTTCAAAAATGCCGCCGTCGCGTGTCGCATACCAGATCAGATCTCGCACAAACGCCGCGCGCCTTCGATCAAGGTCGCGTCATCCTTCGAAAAGCTCAGGCGGATCAGGCCCGAATCCGTGCCGTCGGTATAAAACGCCGACAGCGGAATCGTTGCGACACGCGCATCGCGAATCAGGCGCAGCACGAAGTCGCTATCGCTTTCCTCGGAGAATCCACGAAACCGCGCGAGCATGAAGAAGCTGCCTTCGCTCGGCAACAGCTCGAAGCGCGATTCACGCAGCGCATGCGTGAGCAGGTCGCGCTTCCTCTCGTAGAACGCGGACAGGCCGAGGTAGCTTTCGCGATTGGCCAACGCGTCGACGAACGCGTGCTGCATCGGTGTATCGGCAGAAAACACCATGAACTGATGGACTTTGCGAATCTCGTTCATCAACGCGGCGGGTGCGAGGCAATAGCCGACGCGCCAGCCCGTCACGTGATACGACTTGCCGAACGACGAGACGATCACGCTGCGCTCCGCGAGCTCCGCATGGCAAGCCATGCTCTGATGTTTCGCGCCGTCGAACACCACGTGCTCGTAGACCTCGTCGGCGAGAATCACGATATCGGTGTTGCGGGTGATGGCCTTCAGGCGCGCGACGTCGGCTTCGCTGAACACGGTCGCGGTCGGATTGTGCGGCGTGTTGATGATGATCATGCGGGTCTTCGGCGTGATCGCGGCGGCAACCTCGTCCCAGTCCACGCGGAAGTCGCTCAAGGACAGTTTGATCGCCACCGGCGTGGCGCCTTGCAGACGGACAATCGGGCCGTAGCTGTCGAACGAGGGCTCGAAGTAGATCACTTCATCGCCGGGGTGCACCAATGCGCTGATGGTCGAATACAGCCCTTCGCTGGCGCTGGCGATCACGGTCACTTCGCTGGCCGGGTCGTAGCGCACGCCGTACAGCGTTTCGACCTTGTCGGCGAGCGCTTCGCGCAAGGCGGTGATGCCGGCCATCGGTGCGTACTGGTTGTGGCCGGCGCGCATGGCTTGCGCAACACCGTCGATCAGCTTCGCGTCCGGCGCAAAATTCGGCGCGCCCTGCGACAGGTTCAGCGCATCGTGTTGCGCAGCCAGTTGGCCGATCACGGTAAAAATCGTCGTGCCCACATCAGGCAATTTCGAGCGGGCTTGCATGGCGCTCTGCATAAGGCTGTCTCCCTTTCTTCATCCGGCAGCGGATTCGCGGACGGCCGACTGTGCGGCGGTCCGTTCCAGTGTGGTGATTAGGCATCAGCCAATGAACCGTCACAATCGAAACTTTGTCATGCGTGGCATGCGTTTACGTCATGGCTGGCGCGAACGGGCGCCTGGCCAGGAAAGGCAGGCCGGATCGGGGCTTGAAGGGAAGAATTGGCGCGACGGGAAGAACGCGGAAAACTGCAGAGGTATGACGTAATGTGATGCGGACGACCGCGGGCACCGCGCCTGCGGCCGTCCTCGCCTTCGATCAGGCGTCGTCCATCCGCCGGACTTTGACTTTCTTGCCCTTCACCTTGCCGGCACTGAGCTTGCGCAACGCATCGCGCGCGATGCTGCGCTCCACCGCCACATACGTGGACATTTCCGTCACGTTGATCTTGCCGATCTGCGAACCTGCGAAACCGGCCTCACCGGTCATCGCGCCGAGCACGTCGCCGGGGCGGATCTTTTCCTTGCGGCCGCCGAGAATCTGCAGCGTTTCCATGGGCGGCAGCAACGGCTCGTTGCTCGCCGCTTCGAGTTCGGACAGCTTGTGCCATTCGACATCGCGTTTTTGCGCCTGTTCGAGACTGCCGACGCGGCCCATCTCGTTCATGCTCGCGAGACTCAGCGCCCAGCCTTCCTGATCGGCGCGCCCCGTGCGGCCGATGCGGTGCACGTGCACTTCCGGATCCGGCGTCACGTCGACGTTGATCACCGCTTCGAGTTGCGCGATGTCGAGACCGCGCGCGGCGACGTCGGTGGCAACCAGCACCGAGCAACTGCGATTGGCAAACTGGATCAGCACCTGATCGCGTTCGCGCTGGTCGAGTTCGCCATGCAGCGCGAGCGCATGAAAACCCTGCGCGCGCAGCACGTCGAGCAGATCGCGGCATTGCTGCTTGGTATTGCAGAAGGCGAGCGTGCTCACCGGACGATAGTGATTCAGCAGCAGACCGACGGCGTGCAAGCGCTGATCTTCGGTCACTTCATAGAAGCGCTGCCGAATCTTGGTGTTGTCGTGCCGTTCGGTGAGTTTTACTTCCTTCGGATTCCGGAGGAATTGTTGGCTCAGCTTGCCAATGCCGTCGGGAAACGTCGCCGAGAACAGCAGCGTTTGGCGTTCTTTCGGGCATTGCTTCACGACGGTGGCGATATCGTCGAAGAAACCCATGTCGAGCATGCGGTCCGCTTCGTCGAGCACCAGCGTGTTGAGCGACTGCAACGGCAGGCTGCCGCGCTCGAGGTGATCCATGATGCGGCCCGGCGTGCCGACCACGATGTGCGCGCCGTGCTCGAGGCTTGCGGTTTGCGGACGCATCGGCGTGCCGCCGCACAGCGTCAGCACTTTGATGTTTTCTTCCGCGCGGGCGAGACGCCGGATTTCCTGCGTGACCTGATCGGCGAGTTCGCGCGTCGGGCACAGAACCATGGCCTGCACGGCGAAGTTGCGCACGTCGAGGCGCGCCAGCAGCGCCAGCGAAAACGCCGCGGTCTTACCGCTGCCGGTTTTCGCCTGGGCAATCAGATCGTGGCCGGCGAGCGCGATCGGCAGGCTCGCGGCCTGAATCGGCGTCATCTCGACATAACCGAGCTGCGTCAGGTTAGCGAGCGCCGCGGGCGGCAGCGGCAGCAGGCTAAACGGCGCGCCGGCGGTGGTGGGGCTGTTCATAGGGGTAATGGCTCGTTGTCGGCTGGAGGCGGCTAAAGGCAAAAATTATTCGGCCATGGGGCCATGGTCGGGACGGCCTTCGAGCTGTTCGTACAGGACCGAACCGTCCTCCCCGTCGAAACGCTCCACGTAATTGCGCGCGCCGCACATCGGACAACGAAACAGGAGCCCCTGCCCTTCATTCTTGATGACGACGTCCGATTGCTCCCACTGCGCCTCGCAGGACTGATTTCTACAGGTAAACACGTTGATTCTCCAACTGGATTCGATGATGTATTGGACAGGCCGCACGAGCGGCCCAGCCATGAACGAGGTCGCCGCCGCGGATTACCGCTGACGCGCTTCAGCCCAGGTGCGTGTGCCGCGCACGCGGCGCGCTCACATCCATTTCGTTGAGGCCTTGCACGATGCCGCAATCTTCCACGGCCTGGTCGCCGTGGCACTGCTCGCGCAGTGCGGTCAGTTGCATTTTCAGCTGCTTTAGCTCGTCGATGCGCGTGTCGACGTGCGCAATGTGCTCGTCGATCAGGTCATTGATGCCGCCGCAGCCGTTCGCGGGCGCGTCCGTCAGACTCAGCAACGCCCGGATTTCGTCGTGGGTCATGTCGAGCGCGCGGCAATTCCGGATGAAGCGCAGCCGCTCGACGTGCTTCGCCGTGTAGCTGCGGTAATTGGCCTCAGTGCGCTCCGTTTCGGGCAACAGGCCCTCTTTTTCGTAGAAACGGATGGTTTCGGTCGTGCAATGGGCGATTTTCGCCAATTCGCCGATTTTCATGGCCCCTCCGGATGGCGGTCTTGACCTTGTAGTGGCTTCAAGGTGTTTACTAGACCACAAATCGAACCAGGAAGCCACCATGCCTCAAGCCAATCTCGCCGAAGCTGACCGCCTCGAACCGGTGAAACCCCGCGCCGACGGGCACGAAGGGCATGCTCACGAGCATCAGCACGCGCATGGGCACGACGCGCCGTGCAAGGGGCTTAGCCACGAAGCGCACGAACATGAAAACCACGGCCACGGGCAACAACGCAAGCACGGGGACGAGCATGGCCACGGCCACGACCACACTCATGGGCGTAAACATGACCACGGCCACGACCACCCTCACGCGCATAAGCATGACCACGGCCACGACCACCCTCACGCCCATAAGCATGAGCACGGCCACGCGCACGACCACGCCGCCTCGGCTTGCTGCTCCGCAGCCCCCGCGCCCACACCCATCCGGCTGCCGCAATCCGAGGCCGTCGGCGGCGATCTGCGCACGGCGATCCGCATCATGCAGATGGACTGCCCGACCGAAGAAGCGCTGATCCGCAAGAAACTCGGCCACATGCCGCACGTGCGCAGCATGGACTTCAACCTGATGCAACGCGTGTTGACGGTCGTGCACGCACCGGAAGCGCTCGACACGATCCTCGCCGCGCTGCGCTCGCTCGACTTCACACCGGAACTGGCGGACGCCAATCCGGGCGCCGCGCCGCAAACGCCGTCCAAGCCGTGGTGGCCGCTCGCTCTCGCCGCCGTCGCCGCGGCGGGCTCAGAGGCCGCTGGCTGGCTCGGCGCACCGGTCTGGCTACCGGCGGGTCTGGCGATCCTCGCCATCCTCTCCTGCGGCCTCACGACGTACCGGAAAGGGTGGCTCGCGATCCGCAACGGCAACCTGAACATCAATGCGCTCATGAGCATTGCGGTGACCGGTGCGCTGCTCCTGCGCCAATGGCCTGAAGCCGCGATGGTGATGGTGCTCTTTACCGTCGCCGAACTGATCGAAGCGAAGTCGCTCGACCGCGCCCGCAATGCGATCCAGGGCCTCATGCAACTCACGCCCGAGCAGGCGAGCGTGCAGCAGCCCGACGGCAGCTGGCGCCTCACCGACCTCAAGGCGATCGCGCCAGGCGCCGTGGTTCGCGTGAAACCCGGCGAGCGGATCGCACTCGACGGCGAGATCGTGACGGGCCGCTCCAGCGTGGATCAGGCGCCGATCACTGGCGAAAGCCTGCCGGTCGACAAGACCGTAGGTGACACCGTGTTCGCCGGCACGATCAATCAAGCCGGCTCATTCGACTACCGCGTCACGGCCGCGGCCAGCAATACGACGCTGGCGCGCATCATCCACGCGGTCGAGGAAGCTCAAGGCGCCAAGGCGCCGACGCAGCGTTTCGTGGATCAGTTCGCCCGCGTGTATACGCCCATCGTGTTCGCCGTGGCGCTGGCCGTGGCGGTCGTGCCGCCGCTGCTGTTCGGCGGGGCGTGGCAGGTGTGGGTCTACAAGGCGCTGGTGATGCTGGTGATCGCCTGCCCCTGCGCGCTGGTGATCTCGACGCCGGTGACCATCGTCAGCGGTCTCGCGGCGGCGGCCCGCAAAGGCATTCTGATCAAAGGCGGCGCTTACCTCGAACAAGGCCGCAAGCTGGCCTGGCTCGCGCTCGACAAAACCGGCACGATCACCCACGGCAAGCCCGTGCAAACCGAGTTCGAGCTGTTCGCCGATGTTGAGGTCGTGCGTAGCCGGACGCTTGCGGCGAGTCTCGCGGGGCGCTCCGATCATCCGGTATCGCTGGCGATCGCAGCAGCGGCGAAGGCAGACGGCATGTCCACCGCTACCGTCGACGCCTTCGAGGCGCTCGCCCGCCGCGGCGTGCGCGGCGAGATCGACGGCTTGCCGTACTGGCTCGGCAATCATCGGCTGGTCGAAGAACTCGGGCGTTGCTCGGGGGCGCTGGAAGCCCGGCTGGACGAACTCGAGGGCCAAGGCAAAACGGTCGCGATGCTGGTGGACAGCGAGCGCGTGCTGGCCCTCTTCGCGGTCGCCGATACGGTGAAAGAGACGAGTCGCGCCGCCATCGCCGACTTGCATCGCCTCGGCGTGAACACGGCCATGCTCACCGGCGACAACCCGCACACCGCCGCCGCGATCGCGCAGAAAGTCGGTATCGACGAAGCGCGCGGCAACCAGTTGCCGGAAGACAAGCTGAGCGCGGTTGCGCAATGGTCGTCGCAGGGTGCGACAGTCGGCATGGTCGGCGACGGCATCAACGACGCGCCCGCGCTGGCCCGCGCCGACATCGGCTTCGCGATGGGCGCGATGGGCACCGACACGGCAATCGAGACCGCCGACGTCGCGCTGATGGACGACGACCTGCGCAAGATTCCGTCGTTCATTCGCCTGTCGAAGTCGACGCATTCGGTGCTGGTGCAGAACATCACGCTGGCGCTCGGGATCAAGAGCGTGTTCCTCGTGCTGACCGTGATCGGTCTGGGCACCATGTGGATGGCCGTGTTCGCCGATGTGGGCGCAAGTCTGCTGGTGGTGACGAACGGGTTGCGGCTGCTGCGCAAGTGAGAGCTTTGCGGGCCTGAAGCCAAGCTAGTGACGCGCGGTTGTGGGCAGCAACTCAGGCTAGCGCAGCGCCCGCGGCCTTCAATGTATCCGACGGCCGCATGCCAAAGAGCTTGCGGTAGTCGGTGGCGAACTGGCTAAGATGCCAGAAGCCCCACGCCGCCGCGACATCCTGCACCGAGCGCGATTCAACCGATGCATTCGATAGATCGCGCCGCGCGCCGTTCAGGCGAATCGTCCGCAGATAAGTGGCGGGCGCCATGCCGAGCACGTCCTGAAAGCAGTATTGCAGCGTGCGCCGGCTCACGTGCAGCCGTTCACACAATTCCGGCACGTTCACCGCGCGCTCGCGATTGACCAGCACATACTCCCGCGCTTCCGACACGATCGACTGACGACGCGGCCGCGCGGGCATCGCCGCCGGCTCCGAAGCCGGCAACGCACCGACGTCGAACAGCGACGCCAGCACCGAGGCCTGCAGGTTGTTGCGCGCGAACGAGGACAGCGGTGCGCTGCTTGCCGCGCCATCGTCAAGCAATCTGCGCAATGACGCGCACAACTGCGCCTTGCGCGCCATGCCGATCGGCACGACCTCCGTGTTCGGCACATGATCGGCGAGGCCGACGCGCTCCACCTCCGCCGCATAACGGCGCAACGCCTCGCCTTTCACCACCACCCCGAAAATTTCGTAACCCGCCGAGGTCAGCAGCTCGAATTCGATCCCGCCCGGACGGAACGCAAGTGCGTCGCCCGCGATCACCTGGGCGTCGATGCGTCCCGAACCCTCGGGACATGTCGGAATGCCGAACCAGTAAGCGTCTTTCTGCACTTCGCAGGTTTGCCGCAGCGTATGGCTAGTCGTTTCGACGAACACCTGCATGTGGTCGAGGCACAGCTCAGTCAGGGCGCCGACGAAACATCCCGCAGTCAACTGGTCATAGGTCTGGCTCCAGCCGTGAAGACTGCGCGCCTGCTCGTCCGCATCGTGAGCGACACGGGTCTGCACGCGGAAGCTCGGCTGCGGCGTGAGCGTCGGATCTGACAGGCTTTCGTTTGAAGTGGCTATCGTCATACCGGATCTGCGCAAACAGAATATCGAGTAGTAAGGCGAGAGGGCACGCAATTCCTATGCCGAACGGGCTCGCGGCCCGCCTCGCGCGAATCGCATCCGCAAGCGCACAGCAGCTGTTCAACCCCTGCTCAATGAATGAACAACGCTGCGCACATTGCTCAGAAACAGGACGTTCGCCCAACACCAATTGAACAGCGTACCGCATCACACCGCGCGAGAGTGCCTGTTGCACGTGCACAGATCACCAGCGCGGTGCATTGGCACGCTTCTGGCTCTTGCCTGTCGCGGCCAAGCGAAATATCGCGCCGAATATAGCCCATTCAACATGTGAGGAGCACACAGATGAATCACGCAGAGATGCAGTTTCTGACCACCGAATTCCCGTACAAGAAGCAGTATGCGAATTTTATCGGCGGCGAATGGGTGAAGCCCGCGGGCGGTGAGTACTTCGATAACGTATCGCCGATCACTGGCGAGCCGTTTACGTCGATTCCGCGTTCGCGCGAAGCCGATATCGAACTCGCGCTCGACGCCGCGCATCGCGCGAAAGCGGCGTGGGGCAAGACCTCGACCACCGAGCGCGCGAACATCCTGAACCGCATTGCCGACCGGATGGAAGCGAACCTGCAACGTCTCGCCGTAGCCGAGACGATCGACAACGGCAAGCCGTTGCGCGAAACCATGGCCGCGGACATTCCTCTCGCCATCGACCACTTCCGCTACTTCGCGGGCGCCGTGCGCGCCCAGGAAGGCTCGATCTCCGAGATCGACGACGACACGGTTGCGTATCACTTTCACGAACCGCTCGGCGTGGTCGGCCAGATCATTCCGTGGAATTTCCCGATCCTGATGGCCGTGTGGAAGCTCGCTCCCGCGCTCGCCGCCGGCAACTGCGTAGTGCTCAAACCGGCCGAGCAAACGCCGGCGTCGATTCTCGTGCTGGTCGAACTGATTCACGACCTGCTGCCCGCGGGCGTGCTGAACGTGGTCAACGGCTTCGGCCTCGAAGCCGGCAAGCCACTCGCTTCCAGCAAGCGCATCGCCAAGATCGCGTTTACCGGCGAGACCACGACCGGCCGCCTGATCATGCAGTACGCGAGCCAGAACATCATTCCGGTGACGCTCGAACTCGGCGGCAAGAGCCCGAATATTTTCTTCGCCGACGTGATGAATGCGGACGACAGCTACTTCGACAAGGCGCTCGAAGGCTTCGCGATGTTCGCGCTGAATCAGGGTGAAGTGTGCACGTGCCCGTCGCGCGTATTGATCGATGAAAAGATCTACGACCGCTTCATGGAGCGTGCGTTAAAGCGCGTCGCGGCGATTGCGCAAGGGCATCCGCTCGACACCAAGACGATGATTGGCGCCCAGGCCTCGCAGGAGCAACTGGAAAAGATTCTCTCGTACGTCGACCTCGGCAAACAGGAAGGCGCCCAATGTCTGATTGGCGGTGAACGCAATACGCTTGGCGGTGAGTTGAGCAAGGGCTATTACGTGAAGCCGACTGTGTTCCGCGGCCACAACAAGATGCGCATCTTCCAGGAAGAGATCTTTGGGCCGGTGGTGTCGGTCACGACGTTCAAGACCGAAGACGAAGCGCTCGAGATCGCCAACGACACGCTCTACGGCCTCGGCGCCGGCGTGTGGACGCGCGACGGCACGCGCGCCTATCGCTTCGGCCGTCAGATTCAGGCGGGCCGCGTCTGGACCAATTGCTATCACGCCTATCCGGCACACGCCGCGTTCGGCGGCTACAAGCAATCGGGCATTGGCCGCGAGAATCACAAGATGATGCTCGACCATTATCAGCAGACCAAGAACCTGCTCGTCAGCTATAGCGAGAAGCCGCTCGGCTTCTTCTAAACGCGACGATCCCGTTCGAGCGAGCCGCATGACGCGGCTCGCTCTTTTTACACGAGGGCATGTGATGGCTAATGAGAAAGAAGTCGCCCGCGTAATCGCAACGCCTGCCGCGGTCGAGTTGATCGACAAACTGCGCGCCGAACATGGGGCCGTGCTGTTCCATCAATCCGGTGGATGCTGCGACGGCAGCGCACCGATGATGTTTCCGCAGGGCGAATTTATGGTCGGCTCGTCCGATGTGAAGCTCGGCATGATTGCGAACGTGCCGTTCTACATGAGCGAATCGCAGTTCGAATACTGGCAGCACACGCAGTTGATCATCGACGTGGTGCCGGGAAATGGCGGAATGTTTTCTTTGGAGCGGCCCAGCGGTTTGCGCTTTCTCACGCGCTCACGCCTTTTCGAGGATGACGAGAACGCGTGGCTGGAAACACATCCTGTAGAACGGGCCGATGCTTGAAGAGGCACGAGCGTGCGTGAATGCGTTCGAGTGCCTAGTTTACGTTCTTACGCCGCGCCCGGATTTGAGTTGTCGCTAACCGCAGGTGCCGCTGGTGTATGCGCCAGCGCTGCATCGCTATCGTCTTTCAGGCCTACACCGGTGAGACCCAAACGCCGCGCATGCGTCAGCAGGTAGTGCAACTTGTGCGCGGCCAGCGGATAGTCGAGTCCTTCCGGGCGCACGTTAGAAATACAGTTGCGCTGCGCGTCGCTACAACCGACTTTCGGCCCATACGTCAGGTAAATACCGAGGCTATCGGGCGAACTCAAACCTGGCCGCTCACCAATCAGCATCACCACCAGTTTCGCGCCGAGCAATTCGCCAATCTCATCACCCAGCGCGACGCGTGCCTGACGCGCCACCACCACAGGCCCAATCTTCCAATCCGCGAGACGCGGAATGACTGCTTGCAACAGCGGGATAGTTTGCTTCGAAGCGGCGAACGCTGAAAGGCCATCGCCGATCACAAACACCACTTCCGGCGACTCGTTCGGCACCGCCGTCAGTGCAGCACGACTTGCTTCCGACAAGCGCCTTCCGAGATCAGGACGCCGCAAGTAATGCTCCCGATCCGGCGCTGCGCTCTGCACGTCGAGCGTGCTGAAGT
This sequence comes from Paraburkholderia ginsengiterrae, assembly GCF_001645125.1. GTDB lineage: Bacteria > Pseudomonadota > Gammaproteobacteria > Burkholderiales > Burkholderiaceae > Paraburkholderia > Paraburkholderia ginsengiterrae. The sequence continues at coordinate 192,092 of NZ_LXKA01000110.1, forward strand.
TTTGCGCGCGCAACTGTTCGTGAAGCACGTCCGCATCGAGTGGATGATGCACGGCGTCACGCGCCTGCGCGTGCGACAGGTTGAACGCCAGCAGCGGCGCCGTCGGCAAACTGCTGCCCGCGCGGCCCAGCGCGATGCGCGCGTTGGTGAACTGACGCAACGCGTTCCACGGATTCTTTTCGAGGAAGTCGCTCATGCTATGCCCATCCAATCACGCGCGCCTTCCAGAAGCGGTTGCTGTGTCGTTGCACTCAGCAACGCGCCGCGCGCATCGGTGATCTGCATCGACTCCAGCCATTCTTCGAATTCAGGCGCGCGCCGCAAACCGAGCACATCGCGCACGTACAGTGCGTCGTGGAAAGACGTGCTTTGATAATTGAGCATCACGTCGTCCGCGCCGGGAATGCCCATGATGAAGTTGATACCCGCGACGCCGAGCAGCGTGAGCAGGTTGTCCATGTCGTCCTGATCGGCCTCGGCGTGGTTCGTGTAGCAGATATCGCAACCCATGGGCACGCCGAGCAGCTTGCCGCAGAAGTGATCTTCGAGACCGGCGCGCGTGATCTGTTTACCGTCGTACAGATACTCCGGCCCGATGAAACCCACCACCGTGTTCACGAGGAACGGATTGAACTTGCGCGCGACCGCGTAGGCGCGCACTTCGCACGTCTGCTGATCGACGCCAAAGTGCGCGTCCGCCGACAACGCGCTGCCCTGTCCCGTTTCGAAGTACATCAGATTGTTGCCGACCGTTCCGCGCTTCAGCGACAACCCTGCTTCATACGCTTCCTGCAACAGCGCGAGCGAAATGCCAAAGCCGGCATTCGCTTTCTCCGTGCCCGCGATCGACTGAAACACCAGATCGACCGGCGCGCCTTTTTCAATCGCGGCGATCGTATTGGTGACGTGAGTCAACACGCACGATTGCGTCGGCACCTGATAGCGCTGACGGAACTCGTCGATCATCACCAGCAGCTTGGTGATCGCGGCGAGATTGTCGCTGGCCGGGTTGATGCCGATCATCGCGTCGCCGCAGCCGTACATCAGACCATCGAGCATCGAGGCGGCGATGCCCTTGACGTCGTCGGTGGGATGATTCGGTTGCAAACGCACCGACATGTGCCCCGGCAACCCCACCGTGTTGCGAAAGCGCGTAATCACCGGACGTTTACGCGCGGCCGCTATCAGGTCCTGATTGCGCATGAGCTTCGATACCGCCGCGACCATCTCAGGAGTGAGGCCCGCAGTGATGCGCGTGAGCGCGTCGGCATCGGTCGTATTGCTCAGCAGCCAGTTGCGAAAATCGCCAACCGTGAGATGCGCGATCTCCGCGAACGCCTGCGGTGAATGATCGTCGATCACGAGACGCGTGACTTCGTCGCTTTCGTACGGAATCAGCGCTTCGTTGAGGAAGGTGCGCAACGGCACCTGCGCGAGCGCCATCTTGGCCGCCACGCGCTCTTCCTCGCTCGCTGCCGCAACGCCCGCGAGCTGGTCGCCAGAACGCTGCGGACTGGCCTTCGCCATCAGGGTTTTCAGATCGGCAAAGCGATAGGTGCGGCTGCCAATCGTCTCGGTATAGCTCATTTCCACGACTCCATCGCCGCTGCTCACGCAGCGGCTCGATCCGTCACTCTTCGAGCAAAACGTCCGCCGGCGCGGTTTCGCGTTGATGGCGCGTCAACAGGAAGTAGACGTAGCCCAGCGCGAGAAAGATCGCAAACACGATCGCCACCAGAAAATTGAAGTAAACCATCGTCGCCAGACAGATTACCGCGGCCACCAGCGCGAACGCCGGAAACACCGGAAACAGCGGCGCGCGGAACGGGCGCTCCATGTTCGGCTCGACGCGGCGCAGCTTGAACAGCGACAACATGCTGATGATATACATCACGATAGCGCCAAATACCGACATCGTCACGATGTTCGCGGTCAGCGTCTGGCCGCCGAACTGGATCAGCTCGTCGCTATAGATCGCCGCGATGCCGACCACGCCGCCCGCAAGGATCGCGCGATGCGGCGTCTTGAAGCGCGGATGCACCTTCGAGAGCCACTCCGGCAGATAGCCCGCGCGAGCCAGCGCGAAGATCTGCCGCGAATAGCCGAGGATGATGCCGTGAAACGAAGCAACCAGCCCGAACAGGCCCAGCCACACCAGCATATGCATCCAGCCGCTATGCTCGCCGACGATGAATTTCATCGCTTGCGGAAGCGGATCGTTGATGTTCGACAGCTTGGTCCAGTCGCCTGCCGCGCCGGCAAACACCATCACGCCAATGGCCAGCACGACCAGCGTGAGAATGCCGGTGATGTAGGCGATCGGGATCGAGCGCTTCGGGTTCTTCGCTTCTTCAGCGGCCATGGCAACGCCTTCGATGGCGAGGAAAAACCAGATCGCGAACGGAATCGCCGCGAACATGCCATGAAACGAGCCCATGCTGAAAGTGTCCGCGCCGGACCAGCCGCCCTTCGTGAAGTTGGACCACTGAAAACCCGGCGACACCACGCCCATGAAGACCAGCAACTCGAAGATCGCGAGTAGCGTCACGCACAACTCGAACGCCGCGGCAATCTGCACGCCGACGATATTCAACGCCATGAAGACGAGATACGCGCCCATCGCCGCGTGTTTCGGTTCGAGCCCCGGAAACTGCACGTGCAGATACGCGCCGATGGCCAGCGCAATGGCCGGCGGTGCGAAGACGAATTCGACGAGCGTCGCCGCGCCCGCCAGATAACCGCCGGTCGGACCGAACGCGTGGCGCGCGTAGGCGAACGGGCCGCCGGCATGCGGGATCGACGTGGTGAGTTCCGTGAAACTGAAAATGAAGGTCGTATACATCGCGGCGATGAAGATGGCCGTGATGACGAACCCGAGCGTGCCCGCGCTCGCCCAGCCATAGCTCCAGCCGAAATACTCGCCGGAAATGACCAGACCGACCGCGATGCCCCACAGTTGCCACGTGCCGAGCGTCTGCTTCAACTCGTGATGCGTAACTTTGCCGACGTGCTGATTTTTGGACTCTGATTTCATCGGGCGCTCCCAGATGTTGCCGCTCGCTCGGCGCCGCAAGGCTTTGCGGTGCTTGGACGGACAGGCTTCAGCCGATGGTAGTGAGCCATTATTCGGGGTGTTATCGAAATTCGGCAAAGTTGTGGGCGGCCGCGTATCAGCGGCCGCTTAATTGCGCACCGGATTGAGCGTGAAGTTCGCAGGATTTGGTAAATGGGGACGTGGTACTTTGGTTCGCGTCCGTTCGACAATTTTTCAGGTTAACTGCGTCATGAACGATTCAGGCAATCGCGCACGCTACGAAACCCGGCTCGGCCGCGTGCTCGACCATATTTACGATCATCTCGACGAACCGCTCGACATCGAACGGCTGGCGGAGATTGCCTGTTTGTCGCCATATCACTGGCACAGGATTTATCAGGCGATGTATGGCGAGACGGTGGCAACGACGGTGCGCCGCTTGCGGCTGCATCGCGCGGCGGGCTACCTGGCGAACGGGTCCATGCCGATTGCGGAGATTGCCGAGCGCTCGGGTTACAGCAGTCTGCAATCTTTCTCGCGCATTTTTCGCGCGGTATACGGCGTGCCGCCGGCGCAGTATCGCAAGCAAGGCACCCATAGCCGGTTTCGACCGGCGCTCTCAGGAGACGATCAAATGACGATGCGTGAAGTGGTGATTCGTCACGTGGAACCGATGGAAATTTTGTCGGTGGATCACGTGGGACCGTATATGCAAATCGGCAAAGCGTTCGATGCGCTGTTCGGCTGGCTCGCGAAACATAATTTGCTGGCCGCGCAGCTCAGGATGATCGGCGTTTACTACGACGATCCTGGCGTGGTGGAAGAACACGCGTTGCGCTCGAAGGCCGGTGTGTTGTTGCCGCATCCGGTTCAGGCATCCGTGACGGTGAGCTCGCCGGTTTCGGTGACGCAAGTGAAAGGCGGTGAGTATGCGGTGTTGCGGCATCGCGGGCCGTATAGCGATATGCGGGCTGCGTATGAGTGGTTGTATGGATCGTGGCTCGTGCAGTCCGGGCGCGAAGCGGCCGATGCCCCGGTGTTCGAAGAGTATCTGAATAGCCCGAAGGAGACCGCGCCGGCTGATTTGCTCACGGAGATCTGTTTACCGCTGGCCTGAAGCGGTTGGCGCCGTTCTGGCTGCTTTGTCTGCTTCGTGCACGCTTGTGCGGCGTGCTTTGCGTATACCTCTCTGGTTTTTATATTCTTTGTATACGTATACGTAGTAATAGTTAACAAGCCTCGCATTCCGCTGTGGATAACCTGAAACTTCGTTTACGGATCAAGGGACTGCGGAATCGATAACCCTGCGGAGCGTACGCTGACAGGAATGTGGAGCCAGGGAAAACTTTTGTGCGGCCTGGCGAGGTGGTGTTTTTATCAAGGTTTCGCCCACAACGTGTCAGGTAGCTTGTACAAACGTTGTCCAGAGGGGGCTGTGGATAAGTTGGGGTGTGGTGTGCGTTGCGGAACCTGAGCGCTCTGGTTTGTTTTGAACGTTCTCCTGTTCCATTCCACTCGGGCGACGCGGCGATCAGATTGTCGCGGTCCGTCCAGGGGGGAAAATCGCTTCGTACTCCCGATGCGTTGACAAGCCGCTGCAGGCTCGCTTATCGTCGGCACGCGGGACGGCCGGTCAAGCATGCCTGGGTACTGGCTGACTATGTTCCGGGCACTACGGGGCTACCCCGTGGATCAGAATGACTCCGCAGTTCGTCGCATGAGCCGCAGTTGCGCGTTGCGCAAGACCGCTCACGCAGCACAAGACGTGTTGACCGTGCCGCCCCGCACTCATTTGCACTATGTCCTCATCTACGCTGAAGCACGTCACCTACGCGATTGCCGATGCCATGCTGGCCGGGCCCGCCGAGCCAGACGCGATGGTCGAGCGAATGACGCACGTGCTGGGTGGGCCTGCCGACTGGATGAACGGTTTGGCGCGGCAGGTGGCGAAGCGGTTTGCTGCACGGTGGGATACCCCACTTGGTCTTCATGCGCTGCAGGAAGTAGACGTCGCTTTTCTGTTCAGAGTTGCAGTTTACACAGTTCTTGAAAGGGTTCTCTACGCAACCTCAGCAGTGAGGCCCCCCGGAGACAGCCTTTGAGGAAGTCTTCGGCGGGCGATGGGATGGCTCATTGTCGGTCCGGCGATTGCTCGCTGAATTTGCTGGTCCGCAAGGCACAAAGGGTTACAAGCAAATGACTTGTAACCCTTTGAATTTGGTGATTGGACGTGAGTTGCTCGAAAACTAGTCCAGCTATTTCAGTTTCCTAGAAAGCAACTGAAGGGAGACCGAATTCGTTAGACTGACCTCCCTTATTAATCAATAACTTGCTAACTAATTCGGACCGATCGCTCGCCGCATCCGAACCGAATTAGTTGGACTGCCCGGATTTGCGTCGCGAATTCGTTAGACTGAGTCACCTGCCCCAAAAAACGCGCTGATCGAGCGCTCGCAGCCTTCGCCGATACTCATCAGCGTTGTTTCTCAGGCCGGTTGGACGCCCGGCTGCCAACGTGCTCCAGATCACTACCCCACGTATGGAGCGCGTGATGAATAACGCCCGCCGTTGCGTTGCCTGTGGCAGCCTCTTCCATCCCCTGTCTCACGTCCCAAATCAGCGTTTCTGTTCGGCCCCGAACTGCCAGCGAGAGCGACGCCGTCGTTGGCAACGACAGCACATTCGCGCCGACGCGGACTATCGCGAAAACCAGCATCGCGCACAGGCGAGCTGGCGTGCTCGCCACCCAGATTACTGGCGGCAGTACCGATCGACCCATCCCGCCTATCGCGAAAGAAATTCCGTTTTGCAACGCAAGCGCAACGCGTTGAGGCGCACTGGGGTCGTTGCAAACATGGACGCGTCTCACATCGCTCGACCGTTGACGTCCGGCTACTACGTATTGCGCCGCGCATCCGAGGTCAAGATTGCAAAGATGAACGCGTACATCGTCCATATCACTGTGCTATCACCGCCTGGTGGGCCATCGGTTCCTGATTGCAAAGAGATGATGTGATCGACAACGGCGCTGCGCCTGCTACTTTTCTACCTGTACCCGCTCTCACCCGATCGTCGGACTCGGTCCGCGATGTAGTTTTTTTAAAGCAGAAATCTGCCATGGTCGACGTTTCCGCACCGGCAGCTTTGGAGAGAGGGAATGATTCTGCCTGGAGCAGGACCATGTCACCCGACGACACAGGCAATGTAGCTGGCACGCAGGCCCCGACAACACGGGCTGCTGAGTATGTGCGAATGTCGACCGAGCATCAGCAATATTCGACCGAAAACCAGCGCGACAGAATTCGGGAGTATGCAACCCGACATGGGATCGAGATCGTACGTACGTATGCTGATGAAGGAAAAAGTGGTCTCAGAATCGACGGGCGGCAGGCGCTACAGCAACTCATCCGAGACGTAGAAAGCGGTCATGCCGAATTCCAGGCAATTCTCGTCTATGACGTGAGCCGCTGGGGACGATTCCAGGATGCAGACGAAAGCGCCTACTACGAATACATCTGCCGACGCGCTGGCATTCAGGTCACCTACTGCGCGGAGCAGTTCGAGAATGACGGCTCACCTGTCTCGACTATTGTCAAAGGAGTAAAGCGGGCGATGGCCGGTGAATACAGCCGGGAGCTTTCTGCGAAGGTGTTTGCGGGCCAGTGCCGGCTAATCGAACTTGGCTTTCGGCAAGGGGGGCCAGCGGGCTATGGCCTGCGTAGAGTGCTGATCGACCAACACGGCTTAATGAAGGGAGAATTGAGCCGAGGCGAACACAAGAGTCTCCAGACGGATCGGGTCATTCTGATGCCAGGCCCTGACAGCGAGACTCGCATTGTCAACCTCGTTTACACATGGTTCATTGAAGAGTCGCTCAACGAGTATGAAATTGCAGCTCGCCTTAACGGCATGCGCGTACGCACAGACCTTGACCGTGAATGGACGAGAGCTACCGTGCGGGAAGTGCTGACTAACGAAAAGTACATTGGAAACAACGTCTATAACCGCGTTTCGTTCAAACTTAAGCAGATGCGCGTAACAAACACGCCAGACATGTGGATCAGGAAGGATGGCGCGTTTCAGTCAATTGTCGCAAGCGAAACCTTTTATACGGCCCAAGGGATCATGCGGGCGCGCGCCCGGCGCTATTCAAACGAGGAATTGATTGATCGCCTCCGCAATCTGTATCGCAACCGTGGCTACCTTTCGGGCGTCGTAATCGACGAGACGGAAGGCATGCCGTCGACTTCCGTCTACATGTACCGCTTCGGCAGTCTTATTCGCGCCTATCAAACTGTCGGTTTCACACCCGGTCGCGACTACCGTTATATCGAAACGAACCGCTTTCTCCGACAACTGCATCCAGAAATCGTCGCGCAAACTGAAAGGAAGATTGCCGACCTCGGTGGTGCCGTCAGACGTGATCCCGCCACCGACCTCCTTACCGTCAATGAGGAGTTTACTGCGTGTCTAGTACTTGCCCGATGCCAGGCGCAGGTCGCGACTCGCAATCACTGGAAGATCAGATTCGATACAAGCCTACTGCCTGACATCACAGTCGCAGTGAGGCTGAATCACGATAACTCTGCGGCACTTGACTACTACCTGCCGCCGCGTCTCGATTTCGGTCAACCTCGAATTCGCCTGGCCGACAGGAACCCCATCGAGTTCGAGAGCTATCGGTTCGATACGCTTGAATATCTCTACGGCATGGCGGAACGCTCAAAGTTGAGGAGAATAGCGTGAACCACCTGCCGCGGACCGGTGAAGTCCGGATGATTCCGATAGACAGGATTGAGGTCATCAATCCGCGGGAGCGCGACAGCCACACGTTTGGCGAGATCGTTAAAAATATCCAGACCGTTGGCCTGAAGAAGCCGATCAAAGTTACACCGCGCACGGGCGCAGACGGCGCGGAAAAGTACCTCCTCGTGTGCGGCGAAGGCCGGCTTAAGGCGTACAAATCACTCGGTGAGACAGCGATCCCCGCGCTGGTCGTTAATGTCAACGACGAAGATGCGTTCATCATGAGCCTCGCTGAGAATATTGCCAGGCGCTGCTACCGTCCACTTGAGCTACTTGCTGGCATCCGGCGGTTAGAGGAGCACGGTTACGGTGCAAGGGCCATTGCAGAGAAGACAGGGCTGAAACCGGACTATGTTGCCGGCATCTTACGGCTGCTTCATCAGGGCGAGGAGCGATTGGTGATAGCCGTGGAAGCCGGTCGCATTTCACTGACCGCGGCACTCATGATCGCCGGCGCTGGTGACAATGATGCGGCTGTTCAGGCAGCGCTTCAGGAAGCGTACGAATCCGGAAAATTGCGAGGTAAGCCCCTGATGGCGGCTCGGCGCATCATAGAGCGAAGAAAAACGCTCGGACGCTCCGCCAACCGGATCCTGTCACCCAGGACTACCGGGGTGACCACCTCAAGTCTCCTACGGGCATACCAAACCGAGGTCGCGCGCCAAAAAGCAATGGTACGCAAAGCCGAGTTCGCGCAGCAGCGCCTAGTCTTCGTCGTGGGTGCGCTGCGACAACTATATGCCGACGAAAATTTCGTTAATCTCCTGCGAGCGGAGGGATTGGCGACGTTGCCGAAATATCTCTCCGAACGCGTTTGGTCCAGCGGGAGCCCAGCATGACTGGCGTTACACTGGCATTCATTCCCGAACCACTATTAGTATCGCTTGACAACCTTCTTCCCTCAAGGAGGGTGTCAGCACACATCTTTGAAACCGGGAAATTCAAACAGATCAAGGCTTCCATTCAGGAGGTTGGGCTTATCGAGCCTCTGTCTGTGACTCCCGCAGACAAAGCTTCTGGACAACATGTGATCCTTGATGGCCACTTACGCTTGCTTGCCATGCGGGAGCTGGAGTTTTCAGATGCCCCGTGCCTGATTGCCACAGATGACGAAAACTACACATACAACAACCACGTGAACAGGCTCCCCACAATTCAGGAACACTACATGATCCGCAGAGTCATTGAACGAGGCGTTTCTCCAGAGCGACTCGCAAAAGCGCTTGCCGTGGACGTGACTTCGATTATGAAAAAGATGTCGCTCCTCGACGGAATCTGTGCGGAGGCTGCTGAACTACTTGGCGACCGTCAGTTTTCCGCAGAGCTGTCACGCGTACTTCGGAAAATGAAGCCGACGAGGCAGGTCGAATGCGTGGAATTGATGGTTGCGGCGAACAGCGTAACCGTTCGGTATGCCGAGGCGCTTCTTGTTGCGACTCCCGCCACCGGCCTTGTCGCCGGCAAAAAAGCCAAAAAGCTGACAGGAATCAGTTCCGAACAAATGCTGAAGATGGAATCCGAGATGACCAATCTGCAGGAACAATACAAGCTTGTGGAGCAGACGTACGGTCAGGACGTGTTAAACCTCGTGCTTGCCAAGGGTTACCTTGCCAAGCTTCTCGAAAACGAGCCCGCCAGTCATTATTTACAGCGACACCAGCCCGATCTATTTTCCGAATTCGAATCCATCGTCGCGACAATTTCGCTCGATCACAAGCAGCTCGCGATCAATGCATAAGTTTCCCAGAGGGCTCTTCATTGCAACGGTGATGAAGAGGCAATCAAGACCTCCTCTGCATAGAGCCGGGGCGAATCGGAATCTGTCCAGCATGATTTCTCGTTCCAGCATCGCACCGGACTGATCCAGCATAGAAGACTCACCTACTGCATGGCGTTAGCTGTGACAGGAGTAAGGCACCGTTTTAGAAAGCGAACGTGAGTGCACGAAGAAGTTCCAGGTCCTGTCAGTGTGCTTGTGCGTAGAGGTCGGCAAGCGCCCGCCAGCGCTGTTCCCGGCGCGCACCTCGAACGGGCTGACGTCGGAGATCCAGATGGCCATTGGTCTAACCAGCCACCTTCATCGGGCGTCGTGGCTGCTTCCGGGATTTGTGCGGCAACGTGAGTTCACTGATGATGGAGCGTAACTCGGGCCTTGATGCATCAAGCCATCCGCAGATCGCTGCATTGCTGAGCAAACGGCGCACATATGCCCGGTAAATGGCAGTCTCGGTGAGACTGAAATCATGGGTTGGGGAATGGTACCTGACCGCTGTCAACGCGAACCCGAGCCGACGTTCCGTCCGAACAAGTGTCCTCACGTCAGGGGCGGCGTAGGCGTTTAGCGATACGCCTTCAGCAAGCTGCGATTTCGGGGTAGCCGCCAGCAGCGCGGTGGCAAAATCGCCGCTGTAGCAACCCACGGAATACATCAGGTCGATTGCCGTATCACGCCGGGGCCCCGACATCATTTTCAGTGCTTTGCTGGTCCGGACCGATAGTGATCGTGTGCCCAGTTGGTGCACGCTTTGGGCGCCACATCCATCTGGTTCGCGCGTGACGGCATCGGGAGACTCAGTGATAGGTCTATGTGACGTCCCGGCGTTCCCGGCGGTTCCAGCATATGCAGCCATGGCAGCCAGTACCCGAACAGGAATTAGCGTCATGCCCAGATCTTTGAGCAAATGGACAAAGTCCGCGTCCGTAGCCAGTAGCAGCAAAAGTTTCGGCCACAGCTCGGCCTGGACAGCAAAGCGTCGCATGTTCTCTGCACGCAGTTGAACGGCTTTGCACTGCTGATTCATTACGCTCTTCATCTGTTCGATGACAGGTAACCGTCCACAACTGCCTTTTCGCAGCTTACGCAGCGCTGGGATCTGCATGACGGCAGCAGCCAGCGCGGCATGGCCATCCGGCAGATCATCAACTTGGGTCGTGTCTGTTGCCTCTTTCACTAGGCGGCTCACTTCCTCAAGTCCGGTCGTCCCGGTCATTTCAATCAGTAACCGCAGGTCCGCGTGCCTGAACGATCTGTATGGCTGCCTGTCTCGCCCTTGAAGCGTTGTAAATTCGCCCGGCGGAAGGCTGCCATAGGGGAGGACAAAAAAGTCGAGAATTTCCGCGCTGCCGCGCGGCAGACGGCAATAGATCATGAAGTCGATGTCGAAACAGTCGGGCCAGCGGGCGACCCAACAGGGCTCTTTCCGGTGAAACGTCCATGGGCAGCGCGCGACGATCTGGAAGCGCAGCATGGCGTCAATGCACAGGGTGCTGGAGTGCTTCTCGTAGTGGACCTGGTGCCCCTTCTCCGCAAGGATCCGGCCGGTCACCTGCGCCACCATGGTCTCGACGCGTCGCTCGATGTCACGGTTTTCGGATCGCTCGGGATCCAGATTCGGCGCGTAGCCAATCTCCCTGTACGCTGCGTTCAGGCTGCCAAACTCGCGCATCACGCATTCCACCGATGGCGCCTTGCAGGACGCACGTAACGTGGACTGGCTCAGACGTCCTTTGCTCGCTACGACTTTTCTTAGTCCCGCCAATATCTCCGCACGATCCGGAACGCGGTGGAAGCTATCCAGCCGGCGCCGGACGGCCGCAAAAGTCTTCGCATCCACGATCGCTTCGAATGCGTGAGGTACGCGAACCCACTCCTCTTCCGGCAACTGTTCCCAGCGAGCGGCCAGCTTTGACGACGTGCGGCTGTAAACGTTGGTACCGATGTACTTCTCGTTGTGCAGCATCTGGAGAATATGACGAGCCCGCCACGGGCGGCCGGCGCGATTACAGATGCCGAAACCGTTCAGCCGGTTGGCAATTGCGTTCGAGTCCAGCTTCTGCCAGGCGTACCATTCGAATATTTTCCGCACGACCCCGATCTCATGGAGCGGCCCGGGTGCGAGGGACACACGATCCGTCTGGAGGTTTTTGTACTCGTATACGTCCAGTGTTCGCTGTGTACCTCGTCGCCCGTCATGAAGAACGCGCTGCAATCCATAACCCGGCGGGCCGCCGCAGTGATATCCACGCTGGACGTTGAGGCAGTGCCCGAGGAAAACCTTGCGCGAAAGCTCGCGGCTGAATTCACTCGCCATGGCTCGCTTGAGCGCTTTCATTACGCACATGGCGGGACTATCGTTGTCTTCAAACGGTTCTGCAACATACACGACCCTGACGCCCGCCCGGCGGCAGGTATATTCGTAGAATGCCGCTTCGTCAACGTCCTGAAAGCGACCCCACCGGCTTACGTCGTAGACGAGCACGATCGAAAATTTTCTCGCTGGATCGGCCACATCAACCAGCAGCCTGCTCAGCCCCGGTCTCGCCTGCAGGGTAAGGCCGCTGATGCCTTCGTCCTCGTATTCACACACAATGCGGATGCCGTGGCGCGCAGAATAGTCCGCGATTGCCTGACGTTGAAATACTGGTGAGTATTGCTGATGGTCGGTGGACATGCGAATGTACTGGGCTGCCCGGATCGGCACAGCGGGTCTCGCGCGACCGGATGAACTGGATTTCATGGAACGTGCCTAGGCATGTCATGCTTATGCATAGCGCGTGGCTGGCCAAAGTCAAGGCATATCGTGAGTGCCACATGGTGGCCGGATCGTGTTCCAGCCACCCCCGACGCTCACGATATTGTCGTAGCTGAAGGAAGGGCTGATTGCCCCGTTGATATCAGAATTGGGCGCGTTCGAGCATGGACGGCGCAGAGGGACGACACCACGGCCCGGAAAGGATAACCATGGCAGAGACGAAGGAAAGAAACACAGTCGAACTCCGGCGATTGCAAGCCGCGCATATGCTGGGCGCGAAAGCATGCATCAAGAGCGTTGCCGTGCATCGGTTGGGGTGGGGCACGAAATGACTCGGCCTCGCCTGGACACGCCGGATCCCGACGGCCTTGACGACGAAGCTCAGGCCGAGCTGCTGTGCTATCTGGTGGTTGCGCAGTTGATCACCCGGACTCGCACCGGTCACTGGCTGCGAACCGATCACCTGGTTGAGTCGACACGGATCTGGCTGACTGGCAACGGTGCGCACGCCAACTGGTCAGAGCGCATTCGCCTCGCGGCATTGTCGGAGAAGCTCGCACAGAACGTTACCAGCCAGCTCCAGACTGCCGCGCCTGAGGCGCTCGCAAAGCTGTTCACCGACGGCTGGCGACTGGACTATCGGTCGCCGGTCGTGCGCGGCATCCACGCTGCCTGCAAGAACAGATTGCAGGCCTGCTGATCCCGTCACCTATTGTCCGGCGTAGACACCGCGTTGGGAGAATCGGTCATCGGTACAGCGAGTGACACTATGATCTGTGACTCGCAAGGTGGTCTCGCGCCCGGTGCCAAATGCACAGCGAGAGCACCACGCCTCCAAGGCATTTGGTGTAGCCAATCCGCTAGCGCCTGAAGAAGCAGCAGACCATTAGTCGCATCCCGACCGATAAGCACACCGACGGCACGTACGCCAGCCACAATTGCCAGTCGCTCACTTATGGTGGCGGCAGCCATGACGACTTCACTCCCATAGCTTGCGAAAAGATGACAGGTTGATTTGGTTCGAATGCTGCGCTTCCCAAGTGTTCATCACATCAAAAACGGGCAACGCAGCGCCAGTGATTGCTCCAGACGACCGGCGTCCAATCTTGAGTCCGGCGTGCTCTCGCACCCCAAGCGCCCATCATTCGAAATGAACGACGAAACCGGATGAGTTGGCGTCGTCTTACCCGGGCAGCGCAAAACACGATCTGGATTGATGCTTAATGCATCAAAATAACCCCCTGCAATTGGATAACAGTCTTGGCTTTGCATTTTTCAAATAACCGCGTGTTAAAACATTAAATGCTACGGGCGCACCAACTCTAAACACCTACCGGTCGAAAACACCTACCGGTCGAAAGCTGAGGAAATCATTGCCGACAGCAATTTGATTTAACATTTTATATCGGAAACATTTACCTGACTATTTTTATATCTTTTCGCACCCAGGCATGTTTACCATTTTTATCATCAGACTTAAAATCTCTCGGCGCCAAGCAGGCGTGACACGCGACGGAGCATAATCAAAATGGGGGCAGCGGACATAATCAACCAGATTCGATCTGGTGTTTTTCAAACCGAACGACTCGTTAAACTCGACACCCCGCTTGGCTCCAACACATTGCTTGTTCAGCGCGTCGTTGGAAGCAGCCGGGTTGGGCGCGATTACTCCTTCACGGTGGACGTTGCATCCCTGGACGAGTCGATTGAGCTCAAAAGCTTGATCGCTCAACCCGTTACGCTTTGGTTGCAGCAGACCGACAAGTCGTATCGGCCAGTAAACGGATTTGTCCACACTGCGCGACGACTGGGTTCAGACGGTGGTCTCACCAGCTATCAGGTCAGTTTTGCCTGCTGGCTGCATTTTCTACGTTTCCGTCGCGATGCACGCATTTGGCAGGACGTAACCGTTGATGAAATCGTTACCGACGTCTTTAATCAACATCCCCAGGCACAAGGCGCCTTTCGATTTGCGTTGAGCAAGGCGTTGCAACCGCGGTCATTCTGCGTTCAATACGAAGACGACTGGAATTTTGTCAATCGCTTGATGGAGGCGGAAGGCTGGTACGGCTATTTCGAGCAGGCCGGAGATGGCCAGTCGCACAAGCTGGTCATTACTGACAATCTGGACTCATTCAAGCCCGCGTCCCCGCAGACCGTCCCGTTCTATCGCGCCGGCACGAACAGCGAAACAGATGCGTTGGTGCAATGGTCGGGGACTAGAACGCTGCAGAGCTCGTCGATTGTGACCAGCACATTCGACTACAAATCCCCGCTCTATGCAAAAGGCACCAATATTCCGACCGTCGGAAATCAGGGGGCGCTGCCATCGCAGGCCGAGGTCTACGAATATTCCGGTGCGTACACATACCGCGAGCAGGAGCGCGGTGACGCATTGTCCAAAATCCGAATGGAGGAGTGGGAGTCGCGCGCCAAACGATTTTATGGCGTGGGCGCGGTGCGCCGGCTCGATACCGGCCAATGGTTCGAACTGGCGAATCACCAGGATCATGGCAGCGGCGATGCGCAAGAACGGCAGTTCGCGATCCTCTCTGTCGAATGGGTGATCGAGAACAACCTGCCGATATCGCGCACCAACGTCGAGTTTCCACACAGCCTGCAATCGAAGGTGGACGCGTTTCGTGCAAGTTTTGGGACGACCCAACCGTCAGCTACGATTACGGCCGGCGACGGTAGCACCGGGTTCTTCATGGCGAGCATCGAGGCGCAGCGACGATCCGTACCTTTTCGTAGTCCCCTGGAACACCGCAAGCCGGTGATGCCAACGCAAACCGCGACGGTGGTTGGCCCATCGGGCGAGGAGGTGTTCACTGATCAATTGAACCGCGTAAAAGTGCACATGCACTGGGACAGGTTGAACAGTGGAGATGAAAAAGCGTCGTGCTGGGTTCGCGTGTCTTATCCGAATGCTGGTGGCAATTGGGGTGGCGTATTTGTGCCGCGCATCGGTCAAGAAGTCATCATCACCTATATGGATGGTGACCCAGACCGTCCGTTGATTACCGGGCGTGTTTACAACAGTGCCTCTGCACCTCAATGGCATACGCAAGGCCAACTGTCCGGATATAAGTCAAAGGAACATAAAGGCTCGGGGTATAACCAGCTCGTACTCGATGATTCGACAGGTCAGAATCGCGCGCAGCTTTACAGCACGCAAACCGCAGCACAGTTGAATCTCGGCTATCTGGTCTCGCAAACCGACAACACGCGTGGCGCATTCCGCGGCACGGGCTTCGAACTTGCCACCGACGCCTACGGCGCGATCCGCTCCCAGAAAGGGCTCTACATCAGCACGTTTGGCCGTCCGGCAGCGAGCGGTGAGCAACTCGACGCCACCGAGGCGCGCGGTCAGTTGACTGCAGGTCAGCAGTTGCTGAGCGCAACGGCGGACACTGCGCGACAACACGGTGCAGCCGATATGCAAGCGATCGACTCGCTGAAGACGTTCACAAATGCCACCCAATCCAGCTACGGCGGAAGCGCTTCGCCTGCCTTGTCGGCTTCCTCCGCGCAGGGACAGGAGACGTCGGGCGGCACTGGCCAAGCCAACGGCTTCAGCGATCCCGTGCTGTTGCTCGCTTCCCCCAAAGGCGTAGGGATCACCACGCCGGAAAGCGTCCATATTCACGCGGGCGAGAACGCGACGATATCCGCGAACACCGATATCAACGTTGCGATCGGCAAGAGCCTCGTCGCAAATGCGGTCGATAAGATCAGCCTGTTCGCATACAAGCTCGGCATGAAACTGATCGCCGCGCGCGGCAAGCTCGAGATTCAGGCGCAGACAGACGGCATCGACGTGCTTGCGAGCAAAGGCATCAAGATTTCATCCTCCACCGATGCCATCCAGTTGAGCGCGGAAAAAGAAATTCTGCTCACGTCGGGCGGCGCCTATATCCGCATCAGCGGCGGCAGCATCCAGGTTCACGCGCCGAGCCAGGTGGATATCAAAGGCTCCGAACATTCGTTCACCGGCCCGACGCGCTACGACGGGCAACCCGCAGCATTGCCCAAGAGTGTGGTCAACGACCAGCAATTCATCCTGAAGGACGAGACCACCGGCAACGTGATGCCGCTCGCGCCTTACCGCATCGAAAGCGGTGATGGTCAGGTGCTGGCTCGCGGCATTACCGACGCCGAGGGCAAAACCGTGCGGGTCTTCACCGGTACTCAGGAACAGGAGTTGAAGATGTTCCATGAGGACGATCAGGCCTAGGATCGACAACAACATGACGGGTGAGTCGAGATCAAATCATGAATAGTCAGAACGCAGCTGGGACAAGCCAATCGAACGCGCAGGAAGGTCAGAACGCAGCTGGGACAACCCATTCGAACGCGCAGGAAGGCAGCACCGCCGACGCCAAGGGTACGCAGCGGCCGCTCCTCTTTTTTTATCCGGATACAGCCGAGCTTTTCGAATGCCCGGTCGAATCCGTCGATGCTGTGGCGAAAGAGATTGCGCTGATGAGTCGGCTATCTGAGAACCTGATCGAGGCACGACAGGCACTGGGCGTCGCGCACGCTGCTTGGCTGGAGCAACAGGCAAATGTGGCGTTGCGTCCGCAACTCGAAGCGAACCTGAAAGAAGCGATCAAGAAAGAAGAAGCCGCAACCGCGGAAGTTCACGAGCACCTCGAGGAGACGCCCGCCTTCAACAAGGACGGCGTGTGGGAGCTTTTGCCCTTGCGCAAGACAGCGGCCGGCAAAGATAAGTACAGC
This sequence comes from Paraburkholderia ginsengiterrae, assembly GCF_001645125.1. Lineage (GTDB taxonomy): Bacteria > Pseudomonadota > Gammaproteobacteria > Burkholderiales > Burkholderiaceae > Paraburkholderia > Paraburkholderia ginsengiterrae. Next base: position 209,204 of record NZ_LXKA01000110.1, read on the forward strand.
GGTCAGCGCTTTACGTACGTGCGGTCGTCGAAAGTGAAGAACCATTTTCGACGCTACAAGCTGGACTCCGACAAGCCCCAACTCAAATCCTTTCTCGTCAAGGACGCGACGACGGGCAACTATAAGCTGGATCACGAGAAGATCCAGGAGAAGCTCGACGAAGCGTTCAAGAAAGCGAAGCTCCACGAATGGAAGACACCGCCTTGGGGTCGCGAGTGGGCACCTGAGTTTGCAGAGGCGTTCAACAAGGCCGCCAAATTCAAATCACCGGACGATCCCAACGCAATGTGCGAGTTCTCCGGTGGCACTCAGATCCTGCGGCTGTTCGCCGGCGCTGGCGCGAGCGCCAAAGCGGAAAGCACCATCAAGTCGTTCGACGACCTGTTGCACCTGCGCGGCGAAGTCGCCGCATCGGCGAAAGCGAAGGGTGAAGTCGGCGGAGTGCTGGCTGACGGAAACATCAAAGCCACGCTTTATCTGCCGTGGAAATCCGGGCTTGAACTATGGATTCCGGCACCGACCGAGAGCCAGAGTGGCGCGATCTCGTGGAAGAGCACGCCCGACACCACGCTGGGCTTCTTCAGGATCTCGCTCGCGGCAAAGGCGGAAGCTTCTTGCGGTGCGAGCCTCCTCGCGGAAGGCGGGGTCGAATTCAAACTTGGTCGCGACGGTAAGACGCAGAAGGTCAAAGGTACGCGTGCTACTCGCAACGCGGCGCAAATGCAGCAGCCCAAACTCGATGTCACAAAGGTCGAAGTCAAGGCTGATGCGGGCGGTGATCTGAAGGCCTTTGCCGGCGTCGAGGCGGAGGCCTCCGTGGAGGGAGCATTCGAATGGCGGCGCCCGCAGGAAAAGGTCAAATGGACCTCGTTCGCGTCCGTCAAGCCGGGCGTGAGCGGCCAGGCCGGCGCCGGCGCGCAGGCCGCGTTCCACATTACCTATGACGACAAGTTTCGCATTCTGATGAGGGCGGGCTTATGCGTCGGTGTTGGCTTGAAGGGCGAAGTGGAAGCCGCGGTCGACGTCGTCAACATGGCCGAGTTCGCCTGGTGGGCCAAAACCCAAATTGCCTATGCTGGCGACAAAAACCTTCAGTACTTCGCCAAGGATGCCTTCAGGACGTTCGTGGCGATGTACACGTTGGCGATTGCCAAGGGTAAGGAGATCGGCGCCTACGTCGGCAAACAGTTCGACGAAATGAGAACCGAGCTGACCGACTTTATCCGTACCCAGCCTCGGGCATTTCTCAACGCAATCAGGAACGCGCATGACTCGCTGCTGAACAGTCTTGCGGAGGTGAAGGGCTATATCGTTTATGCGTTAAAGTCCATCGCCGACCGATTCGACGAATGGCGGCTGGAAGCGACCGATGCGATCAGCCGTATTCTTGCAGCCGCCCAGATAAGGAACGAACTGGAGAACGTCTACCAGTTCACCTCGTCGGAAATTGCGGTAAAGGGCAATGCGCAAGTTGCGCGCAATGAGATCGGACAGTTCGTCGGCACGAGCCAGCTGGCGATGGTGGAAAGCCGTATGCGTGTCGACCCGGCACCGGGTTTCGGCTTTGTCTTCAACGATTCGGCTGCGTACCGGATGCAGCAAGGAACCGCGCTCGCCTGGATGGATCCAAAAACGACCGCGGGCGACGGCTCCCAGATGGCTTGAGCGGCGACATCGGTTCAATAGAGAATATAGGAGTGGTGCTGCATGGGTTATCGGTCTCGTCTGGCTCAAGAGAAATCACGGGCGCTGTTGGTTGCTGGAATATCGTTGCTGTTGTCGGGCAGCGTTTTTGCACAGAAAGTCGACGTGAACGCACCCGCTGACAAAGATCGATTGATCCGCGAGATTACGACACCGTCACCGAAGAAGGACACGTGGGAACATCTCAGCACTGTGCTGAACTGGGGAACCGGTAAGCCGTACGACGACACCATCCGCATCTTGCAGGATTACTTCAAGTCGTTGCCGCCGCCTTCTAATGACGAACTCGCCAGATTCAAGGACAAGGTGCATCGCGAACTGGTCTTCGTCAAAGGCGGCCAGTTCCTGATGGGCGATTTCGGTCCGGAAAAGTCGCAGGACAGACTGCCCTACTCCGCCAACGACGGCGCCGCGCCCGCACACAACGTGACGCTCGACAGTTACTCGATTTTCAAGCATCGCGTGACTTACGCCGACTATGACCTTTACACACGCGCCAATGGCTTGCCGCCGATCGCGATCAGCAAACACGAAGACCTGGAGTTCCGTTTTCCCGACTACCCCGTGGCGCATATCACGTGGCAACAGTCGCGCGATTTCTGCGCATGGGTCGGTAAGCTCGTGAGTCTGCCAGTCGATTTGCCGACTGAGGCGCAGTGGGAATATGCAGCACGTTCGCGCGGCGAGTTGTGGGTGATTCCCAGCGCCGCGGTGCCGGTTGTCGACGGCAAATACAACCTCGAACAGCTCGACAACATCATCGACAAAATGGAAGAGAACGGCACCAGCCCCGAGCCGCTGGTTAGCCGGCCGGTAGGCACGTATGGCGACAATCGGCTGGGCGTGTCGGACGTGTTCGGCCGTGGCAAGGAATGGACTTATGACTGGTTCGACAAGAACTACTATAGCCACGCGGCGCCGCACGATCCGCGAGGTCCGGAGCGAGGCAGCCTGCGCAGCATCCGGTATGCAACCGATAGTCGCACGCGACTCGTCATCGACCGCACGGGCCTCGCGCCCGATACCGCGAAGGCCGATCTCGGGTTTCGATGCGTGCTCAACGAGTCTTCGCCAACAGGTCAGTGAGATGCGCACGCACGCTCCAACCGTCCACTCATGATGAATTCAGCCGCCGTCCCGTCGCCGCACAGCCGAAGCACGCTCGTAATCCTGACGCTCAGTCTAGGCGCGCTGCTTTTTTCGCTGTGCTGGCTCGTGTCTTCGCTGATCGCCACGCATCGCATGACGGTCGCCGAAGGAACCGTGGTGAGTTACGACCAGGGCGGCCGAAGCTGGCGTTCGTATCAACCCGTGATCGTCTTCACGACCGCACGCGGCGAGCGCGAACAGATCACGGGCCAGACGTCGTCGACGCAGCCGGCCTACGATATCGGCCAAACGTTGCGCGTGTTCTACGACCCTGCGAACCCCGCACGCTCGGCGATTATCGACGACTTTGGGCAGCGCTGGTTTCCTGTCGGCGTAGTGATGTTGCTCAGCGTGGTGTTTTCAGCGATTGGCGCGGTGATGTTCGTAATCGAACGCAGCAATGTTAAACATGTCACGCCTTCGTCGTACTCGCAGGCGAGGCGCAAACGCGGCCGACAGAATCTACTGATCTGCCTGATTCCGATTGTCATCGGCGCGGGATTTCTGCTGGGCGCTGCCGCTTCGGCGATGCGCGAACGGCAGATCATTGGAAGCTATACGCGCACGACTGGCAAAGTCGTCGAAGTCCAGGAAGCCGAGCGGCCTTATCAGCCGCGCTCGCACATGTACTCGGCGATTGTCGCGTTCAAAACCACGACGGGGAAAGAAGTCACCTTTGCGCAGGGGTCGTCGTCATCGCATAACGATCTCGGCAGCGGTGATGAGGTCAGTGTTCTCTACGATGCGAATACGCCCGATCGCGCGATGATCGACAGCTTCTGGGAGCACTGGGGACTGCCTGCCATCCTCTTTGCCATCGGCTTGCCGTTCTTCGCCGTTGGTGTGTTCTTTGTCAGCAACGTCGACTTCAGCGATGGGCGCCACAGCAAACGGACCTAGCTTTGAACGTGATTCGACATTCGAGATTGATGGCAGGTGACTTATGACTTCGATCGCATGTGAAGGCGATAGCACGTCGCACGGCGGCAAGATCGTTTCCGCTTCGGCGAGCATCGGCGTCGGCGACAGCGGACGGCGCGCCGCCCGGCTCGGTGACCTCGTCCATTGTCCGAAATGCGACGGCACGTTTCCGATTGTGACATCGCAGAATCCGGCGATGACCGTGGAAGGTGTGCCGCTCGCTTTTCATGGCGACAAGACCTCGTGCGGTGCGGTGTTGATCGCCGCGCAATCTGAAACCACTGGCAATGTACCTGCGTCGATGCAGGGCACGACAGCCGCGGCGGCGGAGTCCACAGTCGCGCCGACCTTGTGTCGCGAGTGCCTCGCTCATGCCGCAGAAACGGGCGCTTCCACTGTCGTGCGCTCATGATTCCAACGACTCTCGCTGAACGGCTGGAGCGTTTGCGTGCTGATGCGCCGGGGCTGCGTGCGTATGCGCTGGTCGATGGCCTGCAGTACGAACAGCATTTCGGCCGCAGCTTGCGGCGCCGCTGGGGCACTGTGCACACGCTTTTCGCCGGGACAGAAGATGAGCCATTGGCATCCGCTGGACCATGGCTTGTCGACATCGCGCAACCCGATGCCGACGTGGTGGCTTCACTCGATGAACTGGAAACAGCGCGGCCTGGTGTGATGTGGTTGTTCAGCACGCAGGATATCGAGTCGCTCGTGCGGACACTGCAACGCAAGCTCAACAGCAAACTGCCGAATGGCAAGATTGCGTTGCTCCGGTTCTGGGATCCGCGTGTTTTCGTGCCGCTCTTCAATGCGCTCGACACCGAAAGACGTCGCGCTTATTTCGGCGATGTGGACGAGTGGCACGGCCTCGCGGATGGCAAACGCTTTCACGTCTCTCACCATGCTTGAACTGACCGCAGAACAATGGGCCGCTTTGTGCGCGAGCGACGAACGCAATTTTGTCGCGACGATTCGTGACGATATCGTGCGCGACGCCCCGCGTTACGCCAACGATCCGACCTTACTCGACCGCCTGGTGCGGGCGTATGGGGACGCCAAGCGCATGGGGTTTCAGCAGGACAAGGAGCTGGTGGAGTTTCTTTATATCGAAGCGGATGTGCCAGAGTTTTATCGCAAGCCGGGGATCGCGGCCTGGCTCGCGAAGCCGGGACGACCGGTCGAGGAGCGGTTCGAGGATCTGCTGGCGGTGACGCGGCGGAAGTTGATTGATCGGGAAAGGGAGAAGCGGTGATGGCTGTATTGGCAATTCCGCTCGTTGAAGGAGCGGGCGCATTGCTTGCCGAAGCATTCCCCGCTTTGCTAGGCGGGACCGCTGCGGCGGGAATCCTGTCGCTACCCGGCGATCAGGCGCAAGACAAGAGCAAGACCCAACCGGTCGCGCGAACCATGCCGAAGACAGACGAAGCGTGCAAGAAGTGTCCACCGGATGCGGGTAACCTCGTGACGCGTAACTGGAATATGTCAGACACCTCGCGCACGTATCAGGCGCAGGTGACAGGCTTCGCGCCGAATACGGAGTGGAGTTTCAGCGGGCTCGACTTCGATGGGTTTCGTGCGTCGCTTTGTCAGCTGGAAGAAGCAAAGGCGAATTACGATCAGTTTTTTGATCCGGAGACGGGCAATCCAAAGCAATTCTTCCTGATTTCTGGTGTTGAAAAAATGCGCAACCAGGCGAGAGAACAAAACCTCGTTGCGGCGGCCAATACACCGACGCTGTTGCATTGGTATTTTATGCAGCCGCTGAGCTATCGGTACTTCACGCGCAGTTTTCGCACCACCGCGCCGCTGGTCAACACAGAATTGAAGCCACTTTAATGAGTACGAGCACTGAACGTTGACGAACATGGCCTTTCATTTGAACATTGATGTCACCTATCGCGTGGCTGCCCCGCAATTGCCGACCATCGAGTCGGAGTACGACCGACTTTGGCAGTTTGCGAACATCCTGACGCGAGCCGGCTTACCCGTGGACAAATGGTATCCAGCGGCGGATACGGAAAAAGCGTCGCTGCTAAACGCTGCCTTCGATGCCAATGGACCGACCAGCGCGGCGATTGCCATGGCGAAGAATTCCGCTTTATCCAATGGCACTAGCGTCAGGTCGCTCGGGGTATGGAATGGCTTGGAGGGAGACGGTGGAGCTGCTTTTTCCGACTCGCAGGGCATTGATAGTGTGTGCTCGGTGACCTTCCAGATGAAAGGCATTGTCGGATTTCAGCAGACAACGCTCGTGGCGGATGTTGTTTCGGAAGCGGCGCGCATCTGGTCCGCGTCGAGCGTTCAGGTCGGGCCATTCAAGTATTTTTCGCAGCAGCAGGTCTTCGAAAAACGACCCGGCGCCGGTTGGATGCTTTATTTGCCGAGAGTTTTCACCGCTCAGCAAGTGCCCGAGGCTCGCGACCTGATTCCGGTCATGGATGGTAAGAAGCGGATAGGCACCCTCATCGTCAGTGTTGTCGATGAGCCTTTCTCTGCTTCAAATCCGGAACATGTGAAGATCGCCAACGCAATTGAAGAGCGATTGGTCGATCAGGACTTGCTGCCCTTATTCACCGAACTTTAGCTCGGAGGAAATTGGCCGATACCATGAAGTTCAGTCTGAACCTTGAATTGGCATTTCGTCTGTCGGAGCCGGTGTTGCCCGCCATCGAAACCGAATGCGCCTGGCTGTGGGAGTTCGCAAGCGTGTTGCAACGCGCGAATTTGCCGATCGACGGTTGGTATCCATGCTTGAACTGACGGTAGAACAATGGGCGGCCCTGTGCGCCAGTGACGAACGTAACTTCGTCGCAACGATCCGAGATGACATTGTGCGCGATGCTCCCCATTTCTCGGACGATCCGACGTTGCTTGACAGACTAGTCCGTGCGTACCAGGACGCTAAACACATGGGATTTGCGCAGGGCGAGGCGCTTGATGAATTTCTCTACGTGGAGGCTGACGTTCCCGAGTTTTATCGCAAACCGGCTATCGCCGCGTGGCTCGCCAAACCGGGCCGTCCGATCGAGGAGCGTTTCGAAGATGTCCTTGCGGTAGCACGACACAAGCTTATAGACAGAGCGCAAAGGGGAGACTGATGGCTGTATTGGCTATTCCGCTGATCGAAGCGGCTGGCGCCGCGCTTGCCGAAGCGTTTCCTGCATTGCTTGGTGGAACGGCAGTGGCGGCAATACTTTCGATTCCGGGTGATCACGCGGAGGACCAGAGCAAGACTCAACCCGTGGCTCGGACAATTCCGAAGACTGATGAGCCTTGCAAGAAATGTCCGCCCGATGCAGGCAGTCTCGTCACTCGCAATTGGAACATGTCGGACATTTCCCGCGAGTATCAGGCTCAGGTGACGGGCTTCGCGCCGGGAACAGAGTGGAATTTTAGCGGGCTCGATTTCGACGGTTTTCGCTCGTCCATGTGCCAACTGGAAGAGGCCAAGGCAAAATATGATCAGTTTTTCGATCAGGACACCGGGCGGCCCAAGCGCTTCTTCAGGCTATTCGGCGTTCAGAAAATGAGAGCGCAAGCACAAGCGCAGAGCGTTGCTGTTGGCGCTAATCCACCGGCTCTGTTGCACTGGTATTTTATGCAGCCGATAAGCTATGAATATTTCACGCGGGATTTTCGGATGCTCGCCCCATTGGTCCAGACAGAATTAAGAGGCCTCGTGGCGGGCCCCGTGGCACAGTAAATTTGACGACGACTATGAACCTTAATATAGATCTGAGCTTCCGGTTGCAAAGGAAGGAACTGCCCTCCGTTGAAGAGCAATACGGGTGGCTGTGGAAGTTCGCTTGCTCGTTGCAGAAAGCTGGGTTACCACTCGACAATTGGTATCCGTCTGCGAGCACCCCGGCCGCCTCGCTCCTGAACAAGGCCTTCGATGCCTCGGGCCCTACCACCGCTGCGATCGCGATGGCGAAGGCGGACACGGAAACCTACCCTGGCATTCGAGGGTTGGGGGTGTGGAACGGCATCGAGGGAGCTGGGGGAATCGTACTGACCGATCTGGTCAGCGTCGCAGGTTTGTCAACATGCGAACTCGAATCAGACGGCATCGCCGGGCTCTCGGATCCGAAAATTCTTACGGACATCATTGCCGATGCGACTCGCATATGGCCCGCATCTAGCATTCAGGCGGGTCCGTACAAATACTTTGCGAAGCAACAGATCTTTGAGAAGCGGCCTGGCGCTGGTTGGATGCTTTATTTACCTAAACCATTGACGGTAAAGCAGGTGCCAGACGCACGCGAATTGATACCTGTCATGGGTGACAGGCAGCAAACAGGAACGATCATCGTTAGCGTCATTGACGAGCCGTTTTCGGCCGATAACCCCGAGCACGTGAAGGTTGCAAACGCTATAGAGGTCCGCCTGGTAGATCAGGACCTTTTGCCGCTATTTACAGAACTGTGAAAAGGGTTGTCGTTGTGTAGTTTGCTGACGGCCGGTGATTCATTTGGCTGCATCGGGAGACAGTGGTGCTGACAGACCTTGCCGCGCCCCTTTCGGTCGTGCTGGTGTTATGCACAATTTTTGTGCGGGTTTCGGCCTCCCCGGCTCTTTGCTCTTCTTCGCGTATTTTGACCGTTCATCTAACGTTAGAGGAAACTTCGGCTTTTGATGTAACCTTGGCGGAAACAATGATTTGTGAAGCCCCAGACCAGCCAACGTTGTAGGGTACGTCTATGTCAAGCCGTGATTTTGTTAGAGTCGCCGAATGACCAAAATCTTCATCGCCGGGTCGATCAGCATCACGCGTCTGGACTTCAGGGTACGCAATCGCATTGACAACATCATCCAAGCGAACCACACCGTAATCGTAGGTGATGCTGACGGCGCCGATAGGTCAATACAGGCCTACCTGTTTGAAAGGCGCGCCAGTGCTACTGTTGTTTATTGCAGCGGCGATAAGCCGCGGAACAACATTGGTCAATGGCCTATCAACTGCGTTCAGGTGAAGCACGCGGCGCCGGGTTCTCGCTTATTTTTCACGGCGAAGGACATAGAAATGGTGAGGGCCGCTGACTTCGGGCTAATGATCTGGGACGCCCAGAGTACCGGAACATTACATAATGTCATCGAGCTCCTTCGTTGCAGGAAAAAATCAGTCGTTTTTGTGAACCATGCGAAGCAATTTCAGATCGTCGGCAACGTGTCCCAGCTCGAAAATCTGATTGGCTTTATGTCGGAACCGGCAATGCACAAAGCGGACAAGAAAATCCGACTTCACGACATGATCAACGAACTAAGGCACGGCCAGTCCGAGATTTTTTAGCCAGTCCTCATCACTCTGCGGCCTGCGAACCAATGGTCAGCCTCGCTGCGCGCGACGCTGATGCTCACCACTTTGCGCAAGACGACAGATCCACCCTCGTATCCGCTCAACAGCGTCCTTCGCCTGCCGATCGTAGGCGCCCAGCAAACCCATGTTGAGTCTGGCTGCGGCGCTTGGGAGTATCGTGCCCACTAAACGCGACGAGGCTGGGCATCGGGAAGAAATCCAGTCGCTGCAGCGTCAGCTTCGCGATGCGCGTCATCAAGCGGGTGTCATGGAGGTGAGCCTGGAAGTCCTTCGCGATTCGAACACGTCATACGTCGCAGAACTCAGCGCATTGAGACTGCAACTGGCGACAGCCATGGCGAACCAGTCGGAGAAACCGAGGCGCCCGCAATCAACTGTCGATGCCAGCAAGCCTCGCCGTGTCGCACACAAAGTCGCGGCGAGGAAGCAATCGGCATCCTGATTTCAATCCCGGTCACGTGGCGCTGAACCGATGGATCCGGGCGGCCGCGACCGTCCCACCGGGTTTTCCGAGGAACTAGCCTGACTCGCGGCCGTCCGTTGTGCCAGACCCAAATTGCGTCCATACTTTCTCGTAACGCAACCAAGATGACCCGTATTACAGTATGCCAAGATCACGGGTTACCGGTCACGGCATGATTGTGAGTGTAAATCAGGGGATCGACATGACCATTCCGGAAATTCCGACGATTGGGCTGCGTAAATTTATCGCCGATCTGGCGAAGCGTCACGGCGTGGTATACGTCAGGGACGATACCAGCGCATTAGCAGCGGTCATCACCCGCCTTTCGGACGATGACTTAACTCCCGATGAGACCGAAAAACTGGTCATCGCGCTGGGGCGCGCGAACATCATTGATGATTCGACGGTCGTGACGCTCTTAGGTCGTTACTTTGACGAGACGCGCGATATTCGACCTGTTTAAGGATTTCGCGACGGCCGGGTATCTCCGGAATGTCAGACGGATAAGGTTCCGCAGATAATCAAGCGCTTCGAGCATGACCTGTTCGAGATTAACCGCGGGTGGTTGGCCTGGATGGACGAGCGGAAGGGCCCTCCCGGAAGAAACAAATGAGCAGCGAGAACGTGGTATGACAGAACTGAGCGAGCTTCGGCGACGACCACGCAAACGATATCACGTGAGTCGATGCAAAGTGTTGTCGCTGGTCTATGCACCGCAGACCGCAAAAGCTGGTTAGAAAGGCGGAGTTCGCGCAGCAGCGGCTGATGTTCGTCGTGGGCGCGCTGAGGCAGCTTTACGCGGACGAGAACTTCGTCAACCTCTTACGTGCGGAGGGGCTGGCGACATTTCCTAAATAGCTTTCCGAGCGAGTCTGGTCAGGTGGGAGTCTCGCCCGACGGGCGTGACACTTAGGTTGATACGGGGATCCCTATCAGTTCCGGTCGTCTGCATCCTCGCGTCGCGCAGGACGCCGGTGGAGATAATCGTGTCGCGCAGGTTCAAACAGATTAGGGCCTCGATCGGGAAGATCGGACTGATTGAGCCATTGTCCGTTAATGCCGCTGACCCGGCCACCGGACAATATGTGCTGCTTGACGGTCACCTACGGCTGCGGGCGATGCAGGATCTGGGTTGCATTGAGGCACCCTGCCTGGTGGCCACGGACGACGAAAGTTACACGTACAACGCCAATCTTGAGCAACGCGCGTCCGCTTTTGTTCACCCCTTGAAGAAACGCGTAACGCCATCCGTCGAGTTGCCATTCCCATCTAAACAACCAATCCTCAAATCCAAAGCCATTGATGCTGTTGAAGCTGTTGGACTCGTGCTCGCGTGCTTCACCAGTGGGCTTGTGCCATCCCGAGGAGTTCACCGATATACGCGTTAGCTTTTTCATCAGGCCAATACTTACTTAAGTCGTTTGATCCAAGCCATGACGGCGGCGATTGAATCCGAGTCAGTTGTGACCGTTGGGCAGAATAGCCTGCTTGTCCCTCGCGATTCGATTCAGGAGAGTGAAGTCGAACAGCGGTAGTCCGTAGGTGAAACTCGGCAAAATTGTGTCGCGCTTCACCTTCTTGGTCGCATTCACATGCCAATGATCCGGACCAAACGGCACTTCCGGATGGTGAGCCGCCGAATCTACCTTAGCCCTGTGCTCTCCAGAAGGGTCCATGAGAACGTATGCGTAGTCGGTGAAGGATTGCAAACGCAGCTTCCATTGCCAACCTGACGGGTAAGCGAAAGTGAGATGAACTCCATTTTCTCGGTCATCTCTGTCCACGGAAGTCGCCCCTAAACTCTCTCGCATATATTCAGAGAGAGGATCGATAAGCTCCTTCGGTATTGCGGTCGTCTTGACGAGGTTTGAGAGATCCAGACCCATCGAAAACACGATGTTCATGAAAGCAAGAACCGACGGGTGGGCCTGTACCTCTTCCTGATGTTGAGCACAAAGCTGCAACATGAACATCACGGCCGCATTGCAACCGACGGTAGAATGCGCGTAGCGCGTCGCCCGCTTGCCACACACCAAGCAACCTTCGCCGCTTCCAATGATGTACGTTTTCTCTACCGATGTATTGCTGATTCGGCCCTCGGCCATTTTCGTAGGAGCAGCGTAGCGTCGTGTCTGCTCTTCGCTCCATTGTCGAAAGAATTGAATCGTGCTCTCAGTCTGAAAGAAACTGATTAACGAGTACTCGTCGTTGAACACCTCAGCAACTGTACGCATAAAAGCCTGTCCGGAAGACACGCCTGCAGCTATCGACGGACCTCGGTATCGGTACGTGCGGATGAAGCCACAGTTTTTGCGCGCTCCGTACACTGCAAGCTCAATACCTTCGTATGCCAGCCAAATCCGTCGATCGGCGTCACGTCGAACCGCGTCCCAAATTCGTGGAGAATAGGTAACCTGCTGCCACAACCACTCAGGCTGCTTTACGTATTCAGCGAAGCTATATGACATCGTCGCGAGGAAGTTGTCGATACTCTTTCCTGCGCTGTCCGCGAGACCTACTTCTTGAAGCTGCTTGTCAATGTTGAAAAGAGGAGACTTCATTCGTGGCTCGTATCTAAAAGTTTCAACGGATGACAAAAGTGAATGCCAGTTTGAACAGGCGTCATTGTTTGCGAGCGCTGTCGATAGAAAAGCGGCGCACGCTGCGCGGCACGCGCAGATTTACGACAAACTCAACACCGTAAACAATAAGAAGAAATTCTCCAGGTGCGAGCAACAGCAATGCGAGGATCGCTCTCGGATCAGGAGGAATCTTCAATGCCGCAACAGCCCAAATTCCAAATGCAAACAAAGGGACTGACAGGGCCGGGGCCAATCTGTACAGCCACCGTCGGCGCGCGGGCAGAAAAGCGCCGGTCGTCACCCGGCCAAGAGACTTAACTGGCTGAAATCCGTCTACGGTTCCGACCACTTTCGGCACGAGTGCCGATGACGTATGAAGTACCTCGAAAATTACACATGCACCGCGTGCCCAATGGGAGAAGTTGATTCGCCAGCTGCCGTCGTCCGAAGGAGCTACCTCAGCCTTCACGACATCGTCGTCACAGCGAACGGTTCTGACGGAAAGGATCCTCTCGTTATCGTTGAGTACGATGCGCAAAGGATTGTCTGCGACCACGTCATCTGGTTTAACCGGCCCCTTACCTGCGTTCCAGATCGAGACAAGGGATCGCGTTATCCGGTCGACCGGCTCACCGTTGTGGGACACGACCAATCCATCCAGCGCATCGCGCTTGTGAATTACCGTCTCACCGTCTGCGCAGTACTTGATGTGACGGCGGTCGTTCCAGCGGGCGTACCCCGTGCCCAGCACGAAAGTGATGATGGGCGACAAAAAACTCCAACTACCAATGGCCATTTTTTTCCTCGTTATTTTAGGTCTGTAGCTAACGTGAAGCATGGGCTGCTTCTGCAGGGGTCACCAGAACGGTATCCGCCTCGAGCCTGTTCGATAAGCAAATTCACAAGCAGCTGACTCAAATGCGGTGGAGCGCCTAACGCACGAGCCATCGACACAATTTTTCCCAGATGCTTTTCTCCGCGTGCCGTTCCTGGACAGCTGGCGCTGCCGCGATCAATGGCGCCGGGGATTTGTCCGGCTGCCGATCAACCTGCGCGTAGAACTCCGCCTTGCCCTTCTTATCTCGCCGTTGCTCGGCTTCGATCTTTGCCTTATTCCACGCTCCCGCTTCGATTACTTTGTTGCTGCGGATCACGTAATGCGACTGGCACGGCAGATTCCAGTTGCCAACGGACGGCCAGAGCGAGATGGCTTCGCCGTTGAAGGTCAGACTCCAGTCGGTCGGCGTCAGTGGCGTGACGACCTCGTTACCGCAACCGCAACAGCAGCCGTGAACGACCGTGCCGTACTCCATCGATACGTAAAGGACGCCTAGCTCCAACTCTCGCGGAATGCTTTTAACGAAACGGGGTTCGAGCTGCTTGAAGCGCATCATTCTTGATTCCCGTTCAGCAGCATGTTTCCGTCGGTCGTGTACGTGCAGTGATGCTCGTTCTCCAGATCGCGATAGAAGCCTCTGAGCTTTTTCCACTTGATGACGGCAAGTGCGGCGTTGAGCATATTGAGGTCGGCGACCTGAATATTTGACGTGTATACGTTTTCATTGCCGCCACCTTCAAAGGAGACGCGTTCCCTGACATGGTCCCGCTTTTCGGGCGTACTGGCGGTAACACGCAGGATTCCGCCAAGTGTGCCGTTGACCAGTTCCAGGCCCATCCCGACATCAATGAAAGGCGTTCCACGGGCTTCCAGCATTTCCACGACAAGGCGCTTCGACTCGCCAGCGTCCATGCACAGAAAAGCGAACGTTATGCCGTCAAGCAGATTTGCGGTGCTCGTATCGAGCTGAACAGCATGCGGTACGATGTAACGATGCATTCGCGAGTAATTGCTGGCTAGATAGTCCACCTTCTTCGGCACGTCGCGGAGCGTCTCAATTGAAGGAGCACCGGGAGCACGGAACGCATTGTGCTGAAGGAAGTCGTCGCCATCGATCAACCGGATCTCGCGAACGGGCGTTTTTGCAACTTGGTCCAGTACGTAGGAACCGGTGCCGCCCACGCCAATGATCGCGATGCGTTCACACTCCAGTTTGGCTGTAAGGTGGCCGATCCCCACGCGATCCGATGCCGTCTCCAGGTAGTTGAAAACACTATCCTCGTCGGCGTCGGGCTGCCGGTACACGCGCGGCGTTGCACCCGCCTGCACAACTGCCGCGGGACCGGCCACGATCGTGGCGTAAGTGGACATCTTTTGATAGTAGTCCTCGTATCCCTGCTGCGGTCCCGGTTTGCTGGAAAGTGTGTGCTTTCCAACCACGAGCGGGTCCGCCGGTATGGACCCGCCAGGCGTAATGCCCAGAATTGGCGTTCCGTCCGCGTTACAGGGAAACTCGCCGTGGAATTCGACCGTGTGGGGCTCCGGCTTCTGAGTCGTGTCCCCGGACAGGCAGAGACTGGACATGAGCGTGCCGATCTTCACTTCGCGCCGCGCGTTAACGTAGGGAACTTCCTGCATCACGAGACACCCGCCCGTGATGCGCATTGCGTACCCCTCCTCACGAAGACGCTTGAGGTCGGAATTAAGATTGAACAGTGCGGCCGACATTGAAGATGCTCCCATGTTTGACTTCAACACTGCCGCCGGCAGCCAACTCACCGCTATGAGGCTTCGAAACGACCCCACGGTAGGTAATCGAATACTTGATGTTCGGCATTGGCGGTTCACCGGGATACGCGATTGTGACCAGTTGTTCAAAGGTCACATGACGGTCGTTGACCTCGGCTTCGCGGCCGTTGACGACGATTTCGAAGTGTTCATGCCCGCTGATGGAGCGCTCATCGGCGCCATCAAAGTTCTGCTGGGTTTCCATATGCTCAATTCCTTTCGGGTTTGGTGGACAACGCATCCCCCCTTTAACCACGCGCGGATCTGAGCACCATATTCTGCTTCAATGATGCTGTTTAACAAAATGCGCACGTCTGGAGCGGACACAGAACCAACCGTATCACATCATTTCTCCTTCATGCAAGCAGTTTAAGCAGAATCAGTGGATGGCGACGTACTTGTATTCGATACCGCCGCTGCTGGCGATGTCCTCGACGCGCAGGATGTATCCGTCGTCGACCAGTTTTTTCAGCCTTGTGCTCGCGTTCTGAACAGAAAGGTCGAGGTCAGCAGCGACCTGGGACGCCAGAACGGATCCGTGTTTGAGGACGTAGTTCAGCAGATCACGGCCTGAAGAACTTATTTCGGGACCGATGACCTCGAAGGAGTCGTCACGCCAGATGACGAGCGGCTGCTCCTTCGCCTGCGCTGCATACTTCCAGTTATCAATTAGGTCTCGATCATCCAGATGCTCGAGAAAGAGTCCTCTCTCCCGTCTGAACTGCTTCGCGATCGAAATTACGCTCTCTCGGGGGAACGAAGCGTCTGTTGCCTCGATCCCTTCCAAGGAAATGCCGATCACACAGACGTCGGGACGCTTGCTGATGAATTCAGAAAGCTTTTGGTAAACTTCCTTCCCCTGGACGTTTCCAAATGGTTGGGACGTTGTGGTGAAGTCGCGGAGCTTGACGCGGAGGCAGGTCTGGTTCATCCGCGTAATTTAAAGAGAGTCACCGCGTACCGTCAAGCAAAAAGTCGAAACAGATGTGGGTGCCACGAAGCTCGCGCAAGTTGACTCGATGGGAAAATTCGATGTCCCCGTGCTTGTTGTAGTCAACCTTGACCTCGAACGTCTCCTGTCGCACGCAGATACGTGCGTTGAATTTGTTGGCCACGTCACCGGTCCTCTTCAGTCCGAGCCCGCGCGCCTCGTCTTCGTTGCTGCTGATGCCGCCCTTCACGAAAATCTCCTGTATAAGCGCTACCCCAGGATGCATGCCAGAAGTGCGGATTGCTTCAGCCACGCTCGGGTAGCGTGTTTCGAGTACGGGGGCCAGCGTCCCTAGTATTCCACGGCCACTATCGGATATGACTGCCTGGATGTGTGGCTTACGGACTCTTGAATAAAATTGCAACGCAGCAAAGCCGGGAATCGGCGAGTTCGAGTGATCCCTGACGTTGCCAAAAAGCTCAGAAAGCACAGTGAAGGCGCCGACCGAATACTGCGCCCCTGCACAGCTGACGAAGCTCTTTTGCAGGCGACCGGGGATTGTCTCGTCAGGCGAGACCGGATCAATCAGCGCCACTTCCACGACACCGTCATTGCCTCCTTTGTACAGGCCGGCCTTCGATGTTTCCGGCCTTGAGGGAACAACGGAAATCGAAGGATCCAGAAAATCAAAAAAACCAATCCTGTTGAAATAGTCGAGTGTCGAATAGCAATCACTGAAATCGACGGAAACCTTCTTGCCTACATGTACAAGCTGATTGCAAAGAGCAAGCAGGCGGGCCGTGGCTTCGAGTAGGAGTTTGCTATCCTTCGCGAGTACAAACACTACATGCTCGCACGTGCTCAAGAGCGCGGACTCAGACAACGTCAACGCGTCTTCAAACAGGTCGGCCGTCAGCCATTTTCCTGCCACCAGCTCGATCCGAAGTTCACCGGTTTTCGCCAACGACCAGCCAAAGGCTCCGTCCTGCAAGAAGAGTTCTGGATGGTCGTGCAGGTATGCGCTGACTGCACCTCTGTCTTTGCCAATTCTGCTTGCGATCACCCGAGCTTTTATCCCCGGCTCCTTCTTCAATACCTTTTCTATTTCTTTGTACATGATCCAGCTACCTGCAATACACCGTCCGATGCGAAGCGGCGAAGAATTAAGGCATAGTCCTTTCCAATGCTAGCACCAAACTGGTTTTCACTTGCGAACTATGACTGATGCAACCGTCACGCGTAACCGACGCTCGGCTATACAGCGCCCGCCCGTGACCTCTCTGCCAAGGTGCGCGCGAACGCGATAGCCATTTGATGCATGAGGTCTACCGCTGCTTGGAAATTTCCTGACGGTCCGCACGATGCGGCCTGGCCTTGCGCGAATCCATCCATGCCAACCAGCCTTTGCGATAAGCGCGCGCGTCTACCAATGGGTGATGCTCGCGATTGTCAGTCCGATAGTGAGCCATTACGGCATGGTGATATACGGGGGTATCGATCAGTGGCCGCAGGTCGTACGGTACTGCCGCAAGATTGGATGGCTTCGATTCGCCGAGTATCAGCAAAAGAAATCAGAAGTCCGTCATCGAGTCGCAAGCGGCACGCACCGTACGCGGAGAAGCGCTGAACCAATCAAGGAGCCTTTCACGAGCTTGCAGCAGTGACACGGCCGCTCCACCAAGCAACGGCAGGACCTTCCGTCGAACAAAATCAGAGCAGTCTTCAAGCTTCCATGTGTCTTCGAGCTCAACGTAAAACTCCCTTTGCCCGTCCTCCGTCACGATCCCCAAGCTAATTAGCTTCGGTGACAGTTGACCAAGCCCGGTGTACTCGGTGTCTAGAAAGACAAGCATATCTGGGCCTCCCGGCGAAAACATTAGGACGCAGTCGTGTGGCGGCCTTCGGCAACTCTGCCGACGCGCACCGTTGAAGTTGCATCGCCAGGAATGCGCAGGCTCTACCTAGCCGGAGCGAATAACTGATTAGTCAGCTCGCTAACGATCTCGAATGTGCGCAAAACCGCGTTATGCAGAGTGCCCGAGCCATGAGCGTATGTGTTTCGAATCCTGGGTAAAGTATCGATGAATGTGCCGATCCAGTCGTGGTCGAAATCCTCGGGTAGCGGTTTCACATTCGAGTAGTTGACCTCGATCGTCGTCAGTCCAAGGCGCTGCATCTCCTGGATCTCTTGAAGCTCGGCGCGTTGTCTGGCACGTTGCAGTGCTCGCTCCTCAGCCCATGAAAACCGGTCGTTCGATACCAGTCCTCGGTCCCGTGCTTCCTTCAGCAAGTTTTTTAGACCACGCGGGTGCCTAACCCCAACTCGCGACGATTGCGCCACCTCGGCAGCGAGCCGTTCGCGGAGTGCGAACTCGAGGGACGTGAGTGCTTGCTGCTCTGCCACAGGGAAAAAGCGATAGACAAACCATGCGTAGGCGTAGAGATTCTTCGCGGTTTCGAAGTGGACTTGAATCGACCGGGGTACTGTTGTGCTAAGGCTGAATGCTGCTACGTCCGCGAGATGCTCGGAAACACTGTCTGGTCGGATCTCACCAGTATCAGCATCTCTACGCGAAAAAAATCCGTTTCGGACGTCAGGTTCGTAGAGCGAGTCGATCGCCCTTAGCAGATCGCACGTGTCCAAAGTCTCGGGCGGCTTTTCTTCCATTTTCTACCTGCGTTAAGGTTAATCGATCATCATTGGCTCAGCGATGTTCAGCGGTTGACGCCACATCAGATAGTGTCGACATCAATGCCATCACTTCGCGCGTAGAAAATTTCCATACCGGCGAGCCGTCCACTGATGGACCTCCGACTGGCCGCAGCACGCTTGAACGAAGTAATGCATACGCTCGCTTGCGCGAAATCATCAAGAGTTTTCGCACATCCGTAAGTGTCAACCACTGTGCTTTCTCGTCGCGGAGCGCCTCGACGCTGCACCTGCTTACGGTACCCGACGTTCGGCCTGAAGCCGTCCTATGTGTTTGTCCCTCCAGAGTACCTTGCGTGATCAATACTGACACGGTGTCCCGCTTGATCCCCAGCAGCTTGGCCGCCGATGTAAGTGAAATCCACGCATGTCGACGACGGGTCGCAGGCGACAATCGCCGATTCCGTTCGGCTAGTTGGCCGACCCATTCACGGCTAACAAACGAGTCAAACTCCCGACGAAGAAATTCGAACTGTTCGGCTTCGAAGCGTTTGTACAACGCAGTATAAAAGTAACCGAACCGGGCAGTCAGGCGGGCGCACGAATCCTCGCTTCCTCTGTTCCGGCAAACAATGCCGAGTAGCTCGTGATATCCGTGCGGCCAATCGATAAATGCCTGCCCTGCAGCGTTTGCTACAGCGGTCGCCACAGAGACGTTATCGAGATTGGCGATTTTGGTAGGCTTCGCCCCATTGCTGCACGCATATCCACCGAGAAAAGTGCAGACTGCCAGCAGGTCCGGAAGTACCAGGCGCCCAACGTCTGTTCGATAGTCAGCGCCATTTACGCCCCCTTCATCAGCCAATGCTGAAGACAGATAGGCGCTAACAGCAATCTCTGCGTTCGTAGCTATTTCCGAGGCGGTATCTGTCAACGGTCTGCCGCAGTTGCACATAGAAATACTGTGCCGCTTCCAGGATACCGGTCTATTACAGCTGGGACAGCTATCGCGCAGTCGAGCGCGATGAGTCGGGCAGGCCACCATCAGCGTCAAATCCCATTCTGCGCGCCACTTCGGTCTTTCCGCGAGGCATTCGGGGCAGTAGCGCGGTCTACGTCCGTTCCAGTACTTCATGCTAAGGCCACCCGGATCTGCAGTCTTGAGGTGACGAAAGTGACTTACCTGACCACGGAGCGACTGCAGCGACACCCCAGGGAGCATAGAGCCGACCCTCGCGAGACCATCACCGCCATGTTCGACAGAGACGAGAAGCTCGAGATCGAGCAACGATGAGAAGCCATTGCCTTCCGATAGACGAAGAAAGTAGCCCGTCGTGCTTTCACCTGGCATTGGCGCAAAACGAACCAGAAGTTTGGTCACGTTGCTACCTCACGAGCGCGGCAAGTGAGCTCTTTGTGATAAAGCAAGTGTCTAATCTCGCGCTATCTCCGGACTGTCGAAAAAATCCTACGCGTCCTTCGATGGCAGCAGTCATCACTCGTTGCAATAACATACGCCCCGTTGGCGCAAGCTCGCTCAGTGGCACCATGCTACTCAGGCTCATAGTCAACGTACTATTGTCTCGCAGCCATCGCAGGAAGCGATCAATCTCAGACGACAATACGAACGTGCTTCCCTCCAAAGGGCGCAAGAGCCCGAGGCGAATCAATGCAAGACGCTGACGGCTCGTTGCACCTATGAGTTCTTCAGCCTCGCGAGTGCCGTGAAGCACGATGTTCATTTGCCGAATCGCCCGAGTGAGATTTCGCAGGGGAATAAATTCCAGTTTGCTGGAGGCCGCGGAACCGTCGGTGCTCGTCTCCCCCCGTAGTGATATGCCTAGACATCCATCGCTGCCTGCTTCTAGCTTGTCTGGGTTGACCGCGAACCCCCGTCCCTCCCGATACACAATGAGGTCGTCGATATAGTGATGTAGCAATTCGGTTAAGGAAGTTGGGAGTGCCATTACGCCGCCACGGCGACTCATGTAACGGGTCGGCGCCCTCGCGATCAGGTTTTCGGAAGAGATGAGTAGCGGCTTCCATCCGTCCGTGTGGCTCTGCGCGAACCTATTCAGTTCCTGCATAGCATTTGCCGGCGACGCCATGAGCAGCTTGGCCGCAAGAAGCGTGGCGCGTTTCTCAATCTCAAGGGCAGCCTTAGTGGTTGGATGGAAGTGATATGACCGTGAAATAGTCGTGGACAGGAAGTTGGAGACAGCTAGCCACTCCAACGCGCTTATTCGACGCACTTTGGTACAAAAAAGCTGCTGCTCAATCAGATCAGGTTCTGCGACGCCGAGAACTGCCGCCAAAATCTGCTTACTGATAAGACCAGCCTCGATAGGAGCGGGCGTTGTCTCCGTCTGGCCAAGATCAAATCCGCATTTGCACCGAGTGGGTCCAGGTCGGTCCCATCCTACGAGCTCGGTACATTGCGGGCAGTGCTCGACAAGCCATAGACCATGCAACTCGCATACGGTGACAGCGCGAAAATTCCAGATGGCCCTGAAAAGTCCACGCTCACGAATGCATGCTGGGCAATATGCGATATACGGCTCGCGAAAAAAGTAGCGCGTTGCCCAATATAGTGAACTAGTCTGCACGCCCGGAACACGCCGATGTCGGTGTAGAAGCTCGTTTAGGATACATACGTCGAGATCCACAAGGCGAGCAACCGTGGTCACCTCGTCCGCCTTACAAAGGCTGGCTTTGATCGACCGCACAAACCGTCCAAGCGCTGGTTGTCCGGTATACCCGTTCACCACCCCCAGTCGCAGTAAATAGCTCAGTACATGCTCGTCGTGAGCCGGGCGAGGACGGCAGACAAATCGTCGACCTGTGTGGGCAGTGTGCGTAGCCAAAGAATGGTTTCCCGGCATTGTGCAGTGGTCTCCAGATGGAGCGACCATGACACGGACTGATATGTAGGCACATATCCGGCCAGAGACTCAAAATGGCACGGGTGCATACATCTCAACGGATAGGGGGAACACTTTTCATACAGAACGATCTCGACTGACGTGGTCGCGATCGTCCTTGTAACCAAAGAATGGCTCGCGAGCGTTCATCAGCGGCCTATTAATAAACTTGGGGTGAAATGGATTCAGACGATCTATGCCTTCTGGCCAGATGGCGTCGGAGAACGCCCGGCTAAGGATTTGCCGATCGATTGCCGCGCGACCTTCCTCAATAACGATCTCGACTGAGGCGGTAATGAGCGTCATCACATAGCCGATCAGACCAAAAGTCGCGTAGTGCATCTGCTCAACGCTGGTTCCGCCACCGGTGAGTTCAGGAGCGCACGGAACTGGCAAGCTGCCAAATATTGTACGCAGCAGGCCGTCAAAAATGCGTCGCGACCGTTTGTCAGCAATGCTGAACGGTTCAAGTGATATCTGCCTTGAAAAGCGCCGGCGCAACTGCTCGTTGCTCTGGAGAATTCGCCTGCATCGGCGCAAGCCCATTAGCACGAAGGGAACTTTCGTTTCGTTGATGAGACTCTTCAACCAGTCGGCGACCGCCGTCTCGATCTTTTCACTCGAGTGATCGATAAAGTGTTGGAACTCATCCAGGATAACCAGTTCTAACTGGCAGTTCTTGAATAACATGACGATCCGTTCGGTCATATCCACGGCGGTTCCGCGAGCGAATAGCGGGTCGCCCAATGCTAAAAGGATGCGTTCTGCGACGTTCTTTATCGTCGGCTTCGCTGGTAACTCAAGATGCAGAACGGGAATGATCGTCCCATCCTCGGTTTCACGACGCGGATGATGCTTGGCGTATTCCTTGCGAAGCGTAGACTTGCCGCTACCAGATACTCCCGTAATGATCAGACATCCTGGCTCCTCAAGTCCGAATCGCCCCATCCGATGACACCGCCGGATAGCGCTGATACCGTAAGAAAACGCTGGATGTTCGATAAGCGTCTCACGCACCGTGGCCACAGACTCATACTTCCTGTCGATAAGATCCTCAAACTGGGTTCTATGTTTTTTATTGCTTTCATTATGTTCGTTATCCGAATTATCTGGATAATTTAGTTCCATGATATTTTCTCCGGGCAGCCCGCCGCTTCGGGCTGCCAAAAGTAAAGTTTTAGGTGCCGTGAGACTTTGGATTTACACGATCTGGCGGAGTCGTTCCTCGCCTGACTGGAAACAAGGGCGTATCGACGTCATCATTCTGAATGTCATCCGGCTCATCCGCTTCCTCGATTGGTTCAAGGGGTAACTGTATCTGACGTGTTTCTTCTCGCTGCATTAGAGCCTCCCGGTCCGCATTTGTAGCTTTTGTGGGCTTCGACTTTGAGTTCGTTGGCGAACACTCCCTGATGAGGCGATCAGTGTCGTCACGTAACGCGGACTTTGCCGCGAGTAGAGCAAGGCGGAGCGGTGACGTATCGTAGTCTTTCCTCGCCTTAGCAAGCATCCACCTGTGCTGCTCGGCAGTAATCCCCTCGGCATATCCGGCTATCGTGCATTTAGCCTCTATGTAGCACTTGTTCTCTTTATCAAATACAAAGATGGCGCCAAGGTTATCGGGATCTGTACGTACCGTGACTTCGATGTCGCCGCATCGCCGTCGCAGGTCCTGAAGCGCGGGCGACGTGTACTGTAGCGAATGCACTTCGATCCCATTTTTGCTGAGAGTGCGAATTGCGGTGTTACCGAGATAGACATTCACAACGTCGGTTGACGGCGGTAACCGGGCGGGAAATTTCGCAATGCCTTCGTCCCATTTCTGCTTTGGTGTGGTCTGGATTCCTCGATGGAAGCTCACGGAATAGACGTCCACGATCCATCGATGAACGAGTTCCTGTAGCGCCTCCAAAGTCAGCACTGCTGTCCGTTCAGAATCGTATGCATGCCGCTCACCGTAGGTGGCGAACGTTGTTCCTGGCTGGAGATGAACCAGCCCGTAGTTAAGGGTCTTGAGTGAGCGTTCAATGCGTCCCTTCATCTGGGGCGCCCGGGTTGGGCAGTAGATCACGTGAATTCCGAGTTCTGCACATGCCGCCTCAAGATCCTGCGCATGAAACTCGAGGCCGTTGTCACACACAAGCTGGTCGATAAGTCCGTAGACGTCCCAGTCGCCAATCACCCTCGCGAACCGCTCCTTAACATATGCCTTCGGTAAGATCGCATGCTTTAGACATCGAAGCACAGAACGAACGCTTGGCTTACGGAAAGAGATGTGGATGCCGACAATCATCCGTGAATACGCATCAATCATGACGGTTATCCACGGTCTGCCAAGTTGAAGTCGAGTGGTGGAATCGATCACCAGAATATCGAGTGGCGTGTGATCAACTTCCACCCGTTCGAGCGGCCGTGTGCAGCTAGGTCCCTTCCCGTATACCCGTGTTGCTTCCTTCGCATATCGTTCACCGTACCGCCTCTTTAGAATTGCATAGCGGTCGAGGTGCGCAACGGCACGATTGAGCATACGGCGGGTAACGCGGGGCAAAGCATCCTCGGGCGCCCGGCGCCGGTTCTCCTTTTCGACTTCATGCTGCACCCAGTCGAGCGCTTCGCGTAGTGACTCACGCTGCGGAGTCAGATAGATTTTTTCAATTCCTTCGTTTATCAATTCCGATAGCTTGTCCGGGAGTGCCGAAGGCCGTCGACCTCGAAGTTCCCACTTGTCTATGAGTGCGCGAATATCAAAATTCGCCCATACCCACCGTGTTCGCCAACGATAGAAGCTTGGTATTGATGGCGGACGTTCGCTGCGATACTTCGGGTCAAGCTCAGTCCAGACCTTATGGAGAAGGTTGGTCACCACCTTGCGTGGATAACCCAGTCGCCCGTCGGGACAGATAGCGTCCAGATACTTCCACTTTGCTATCGCGTTCGTCTGGACGCGTTGAGGAAAATTCGAGAGACCGCGTTCCATACACCGTTCCGAAGCCATGTCGGGCGACGCGTTCTGAACTTCTTCGCGCGAGAGGAATTTTAGTTCTCCACTTGCAAATCGCGAGAGAAGCTCGGCGACTACATGTGTGGATTTGCTTGCGTCTTTGAGAGACATAACGTGCACCAATCGATCGGTCACCTGCTCAATCAGATAATTCACGTCCTGGAGCGAGAAAAACTCACCCGCTTTAAACGAATAGCGCGTCATCGTGACTCTCCTCAAAGGGCAACAGAACGGTGGATCCACTGATCTCTGTATCCAGACAGCAGGTCAACTCGCGGGCGGCCAGTCGATGCACAATGGCCCGCCCCGACGCACCGATTCGAAGTGCCTCGGCGATGGTCCGGTTCTCCAGACCGGATGGGACAGCAGGTCGACTCGCTCCGTCCAGCCATTTTCCATAACGCACCTGCAGCAGTGTTTTGACCTGAGCCAATCTGATTGTCTTCCGAATCTGTAGATCGGTAAGGACGAGGAACTGCTCTCCCTGGCTTTTAAACACCTCCGAAAGTCGGTCGAACTTTTCCTGGTTTCGCTGCTCGGCAAGTACGTCGGCTGGCTTCACTTCTATGAGCCAACGGCGACCGTCGCACCAATCTACGGCGAAGTCCGGCGTGTAGGTTCGCGAACCTGCTCCGAGGCGGTACCTAATGGTCTTCGGCTGCTCGACAAACCGAACGACACCCCGCGCAAATTCGAACAAGTGGAGGCAGTCAAATTCCAGAAGACTCTCGCAGCGGACAAGCCGGTTGTTTTTGGGCGAGAAAAACTTGGCGCGAAAGCCTCTGCCTGATGGCGTAACAGGATTGCGCGCCGGATGTCTGGAAGTTTGCGGGGGAGAAGTGTTGGCCCGACTGCCGCCGCCATCATATGGGACGTCCATGATTGCTCCTACGACCGAACCGCTACTCGTCACCTATGACGAGCAGTTATCTTTAGCAATCCACGGTAGGGATGAGCGATGCCACCAAGCAGCGTCGGCCGCTGCCCGATAACGAAATTGCCCGAATCCGGACGAAATAGTGTCCCAACACGGGCAAATCTGTCCCGTGCGTTTTCCCATGAATCGCGGAAAAGCGGCTTGACTGTCGCGGAGGGGCGGACGATACTAAGGGCGTCAACCGGGTTAGTGTCGTTCGCTAGCTCGCAACGGGGCAAGCCGCAAGGTCTTGTCCCGTTTTTACATTGGTGCCTCCTCTTTCGATCGTCGTTTTATGCGACCAGGCCGATACGCCGGTTGTGAACGTATCTCCTCGTCGAGCCGGACAATCGCGCGGATGGTCGCAATTTGCCCGGGCGACAGCCTTCCGAGCTTTCGGCCAAGCTCCGCGTACATCCGGTACTCATCGGTAGGTAAATCCGGAATCAGCTGAATGCTCGTCGGCGAGTCCGCGAGCTCCCTCTTCAAGCCTGCTTTCTCGTCAGCCGCAAGCTGCAACGATTCAGCGAAACGCTCCAGGAACTCCGGAGATGGATTCTTGCGCCCCAGTTCCACGCCGGACACATGCGATGCATCGTATCCAACCTTTTCAGCGAGCTCTTGCTGCCTCAGTCCAGCTCTCAATCGAAGGGCTCGGAGGAAAATTCCTAGGGGCGTTGACATAGAGGAATGGCGATAGATGGTCACACGATGTACCAACCATAGGCCAAAGTTCAAATCCCGTCAACACGCAAGTATTTGATTATAAAAACTAATTTCTCTATTTCACAATGACGCCATGCTCGATTTTTCTGACGTTGGAAGTCGAGAGCAAGGCGCGGAATCCTGTGATCGAAGACTACTGGTGCTGCGACTCGACGAGGGGCACTTATCGTGCCGTGTATGGATTCCGGCCATTTCCAGGCTATTTGCTGCGGCCATTTATAATCCCATACTGATATTGGCACCCGCGTTTTCTCCTAGGGCAAGTCATTCGAAGGTTTTGCCCAAGGCGAGGAACCCATGCGCGCCGGGAACTGAAACTTTCATTGGGTCGGCGGGCCAGTGAATCGGGGGATGATCGACAATGGAAAAAAAATCGCTATCTGAGCGCGACGTCTGCAGTAAGTTCATCACCCCGGCACTAACGGCAGCCGGCTGGGACCTGCACACTCAGCTACTTGAAGAAGTAGCTCTAACAAGTGGTCGAGTTGTGGTTCGTGGCAACAAGGCGAAGCGCGACGAAAAGACCATACGACGCGCGGATTACGTACTGTACTTCAAGCCCGGAATCCCGCTCGCGATCGTCGAGGCGAAGGACAACAACCACACGGTACGCGATGGCATCCAGCAGGCGCTTGCCTATGCCGACATGCTCGACGTCCCGTTCGCCTTTTCGAGTAACGGCGACGGCTTCGTCTGGCATGACAGGACCCTGCATGACGGCGTGCTCGAGCGCGAGATCGCGATGGACCAGTTTCCGTCGCCGGCGGATCTGTGGCAGCGCTACCTTGCGTGGAAGGGCATCGGGCCGGACGCCGAGCCGGTCTATGCGCAGGACTACTACCCCGGCAAGCCGGCTCGCTATTACCAGCTGAACGCGGTGAACCGCGCAATCGAGGCGGTCACGAAGGAGCAGTCGCGGATCCTGCTGGTGATGGCAACGGGCACCGGCAAGACGTACACGGCGTTCCAGATCATCTGGCGGCTGTGGAAGGCGCGGGCGGCGAAGCGCATCCTGTTCCTCGCCGATCGAAACATCCTGGTGGACCAGACCAAGACCAACGACTTCAAGCCATTCGCCGGCGCGATGACCAAGATCGAAAATCGCGAGGTCGACAAGTCGTATGAGATTTACCTGTCGCTGTATCAGGCAGTGACGGGCACGGAAGAAACGCAGAACATTTACCGCCAGTTCAGCCGCGATTTCTTCGACCTCGTGGTGATCGACGAATGCCATCGCGGCAGTGCGGCCGAGGATTCGGCCTGGCGCGAGATCCTCGAGTATTTCAGCTCGGCCACCCATCTCGGGCTGACCGCGACGCCAAAAGAAACCGCCGAAGTGTCGAACATCACCTACTTCGGTGAGCCGGTCTATACGTATTCGTTGCGGCAAGGCATCGAGGACGGCTTCCTGGCGCCGTACAAGGTGATCCGGGTCGATCTCGACAAGGACTTGGGCTGGCGGCCCACGGCCGGGATGGTCGACAGGCTGGGGCAGCTGGTCGAAGACCGGATCTACAACCAGTCCGACATGAACCGGTCGCTGGTGCTGACGCGACGCGACGAAGCGGTCGCGAGACGCATCACTGAATTCCTGCATGCGACCGACCGGATGGCGAAGACCATTGTGTTCTGCGAGGACATCGACCACGCGGCCCGGATGCGCCAGGCGCTAGCCAACGCGAACCCCGACCTGGCGGGCGCCAATCCGAAGTACGTGATGCAGATCACCGGCGACAACCTGGAAGGCAAGCTCGAGCTCGACAACTTCATCAATCCCCGCAAGGACTATCCGGTGATTGCCACCACGTCGCGCCTGATGACAACCGGCGTCGATGCGAAGACCTGCAAGCTAGTCGTACTCGATCGTACGATCAGGTCGATGACCGAGTTCAAGCAGATCATCGGCCGCGGCACGCGGATCGACGAGGAGTACGGCAAGCTGTGGTTTACCATTCTGGACTTCAAGAAGGCGACCGAGCTGTTTGCCGACCCGGCCTTTGACGGCGATCCCGTCGTAGTGTTCGAACCCGAGCCTGACGAACCCGTCGTTCCGCCGGAAGAGGACGGCGATCCGATGGGTGACCCCGCTGGCGGTCTGGACAGAGACGCCGGCGGCATGTCAATTATTATTGGTGGGCCTGACGGACCAGCCACGGGCCGAACGAGGTACGTCATTGACGAAGTGCCCGTGTATGTCGTCAATGAGCGGGTCCAGTATCTTAGCCCCGACGGCAGACTGATCACGGAGTCACTGCGCGACTTCACGCGGATCCAGATCGGCAAGCGCTTCGTGTCGCTCGACGCGTTCCTGCAGGCCTGGAACGATGCCGACAGGAAGCAGGCAATCGTCGCCGAGCTCGAGGAACAGGGCATCCTGTTCGACGAACTTGCGAAAGAGGCCGGCAAGGACCTCGACCCGTTCGACCTGGTTTGCCATATCGCGTTTGGCCAGAAGCCGCTGACCCGGCGGGAACGTGCCGAGAACGTCAGGAAGCGCGACTATTTCGGCAAGTACGGCGAGACCGCGCGGCAGGTGCTGCAGGCGCTGCTCGAGAAATATGCCGACGACGGCATTGAAAACATCGAACGTCCGGAAGTGCTGCGGCTCGCGCCGCTCGACCAGCTCGGCTCGCCCGTCGAACTGGTTCAGGCGTTTGGTGGCCGGCAGCAATACCAGGCTGCGATCCGCGAGCTTGAACGCTCGCTCTATCAATAAGGTTTCACCGGTTCACTCATGACAATCAGCTCTACCTTTATCAAGTCGGTCCAGGACATCATGCGCCAGGACGCCGGCGTCGACGGCGACGCGCAGCGGATCTCGCAGCTGACCTGGCTGCTGTTCCTGAAGATTTTCGACGACCAGGAAACCGAGCTCGAACTGATGCGCGACGCCTACCGGTCGCCGCTGCCCGAGCGGCTGCGCTGGCGCAACTGGGCCGCCGACCCGGAAGGCATCACCGGCGACGAGCTGCTGACGTTCGTCAATACTGACCTGTTCCCGTCGATCAAGGCGCTCAATGCGGACCTGCAGCGCAACGCGCGCGGCTTCGTGGCCCGCGAGGTGTTTAGCGACGCGTACAACTACATGAAGTCCGGCCAACTGCTGCGCCAGGTGATCAACCGGATCAACGAGATCGACTTCAACAATCGCGCGGACCGTCACCTGTTCAACGATCTGTACGAGCGGATCCTGAAGGACCTGCAGAGCGCCGGCAACGCGGGCGAGTTCTATACGCCGCGGGCGGTGACGCAGTTCATGGTGGATCAGGTCAACCCGCAGCTCGGCGAACGCATCCTGGATCCGGCATGCGGCACCGGTGGCTTTCTGGCGTGTGCGCTCGAGCACCTGAAAGCGCAGCGCCGGAGCATCGAGGATGACATCGTGGTGCAGAATGCGATCAACGGTGTCGAGAAGAAGCAGCTGCCGCATCTGCTGTGCGTCACGAACATGATGCTGCACGGCATCGAGGTGCCGTCGTTGATCCGCCACGACAACACCCTGACGCGGCCGCTCGCCGACTATGGCACGCGCGACATGGTCGATGTGATCCTGACCAATCCGCCGTTTGGGGGCACCGAAGAACCGGGTATCGAGGGCAATTTTCCGGCCGATGTGCGCACGCGCGAAACCGCGGACCTGTTCCTGGTGCTGATCATCGAGCTGCTGAAGCACGACGGCCGCGCGGCCGTGGTGCTCCCGGATGGCACGCTGTTCGGCGAAGGCGTGAAGAGCCGCATCAAGGAAAAGCTGCTGACCGAGTGCAACCTGCACACGATCGTGCGGCTGCCGAATGGCGTATTCGCGCCGTACACGGGCATCAGGACCAACCTGCTGTTCTTCACGAAGGGCGCACCGACCAAGTCGGTCTGGTACTACGAGCACCCGTATCCGGTCGGCTACAAGAGCTATTCGAAGACCAAGCCGATCCGGATCAAGGAGTTCGCGGCCGCGAAGGCGTGGTGGGGCAATGAGGCCGACGGCTTTGCCAGCCGCACCGAGAACGAGTTTGCGTGGAAGGTGAACATCGAGACTATCAAGGCCAGTGGTTTCAACCTCGACCAGAAAAATCCTCATCGGGCCGACGAGATCGGCCATGACCCGGACGAACTGCTGGCCCAGTACCAGCAGCTGACAGGCCAGGCCCAGACGCTGCGCGACCAGCTCAAAGGCATCCTGGCGGACGCGCTGGAGGGCCGGGCATGAAGCTCAATGAAGGGTTTCAGCTGTTAGCCACCGCACCGGATGGCGTGGCGCGTCTGCGCGAGTTGATTGTGTCTCTCGCTGTACAAGGGAAGCTGGTTTCGCAGGATCCGAGTGACGAGCCTGCAACCACGCTACTCCAGAGAGTGCGACACGAGAAGGATAGTCTGATTGCCGACGGCCATGTCAAGCGCGACAAACCCATGCAGCTTATCGGCCATGTGGATGCGCCGTTCGCAGTTCCGACCGCATGGGTGTGGACCAGATTCGGCGCAGTAGTTATGGACAGCGAAGCCGGTTGGAGTCCCAGTTGCGAGAATGTTCCACGAACTACGGGACAATGGGGCGTTTTGAAAGTCAGCGCAGTTTCGTGGGGAAAGTTTCGGCCCGAGGAGAATAAGGGACTTCCGGGCGACCTGCAGCCTAGGCCCGAGTACGAGGTGCGCCGTGGTGATTTTCTGGTGTCACGTGCCAATACCGAGGAGCTTGTCGCTCGGTCAGTGATCGTGGAGACGGATGAACAGGCGTTGATGATGAGCGACAAGATCATTCGACTTCGGCTCTCAGGGTTGTGTGAACCGCAGTACTTGAATCTCTTCAACAACGGCGAGGACGCCCGCCGTCACTACATTAAGCATGCGTCAGGCACGAGCAGTTCTATGAAGAACGTCTCGCGTGACGTCATCTTGAATTTGCCGATTCCTTTACCGCCAGCAGCTGAGCAGGCCCGCGTCGTTGCCAAAGTGAACGAACTGATGGGGATCTGCGACGAACTGGAAGAGCAAGGTCGCCTCGAGGCCGAGCAGCATGCCCGGCTGACCACCACGCTGTTTGATGCGCTAGCGGGAAGCGAGTCGCCTCACGCGCTCGCTGAAAACTGGGCTCGGGTCGCCGCGCATTTCGACCTGCTGCTTGACCGACCCGAAGCGGTCGACGGGCTGGAACAGGTCATTCTGCAGCTTGCTGTGCGTGGCAGGTTGGTCCCGCAGGATCCGAAGGACGAACCGGCCAGTGACTTGCTCAAGCAGATCCGCGCCTGGAGAGGCCGTCAGATCGGCGAAGGCAAGATCAAGCGCGGAAACCCGCTACCTGAATTTAGCGAGGAAGATGATGCTTTCGAATTACCCGAGGGATGGGAGGCGATTCGCTTCGGCGAAATCTGGGACCATTCCTTTTACGGACCGCGCTTCTCGAACGACGATTACGTGAGTAAGGGGGGGCTTCCCACTATTCGCACGACAGATATGTCCGGCGGTCGAATCGTCCTCAAGGACGCTCCGTGCGTGCAGGTACCTGACGATAAACGGGATGCCTACCTTGTGCAAAGGGGCGATTTGCTCGTAACCCGGTCTGGCAGCATTGGGGTAATGGCTCTTTTTGACTTAGAGCTGGATGCCATTCCGAGTGCCTACCTAATCCGTATCCGGTTCGCTGAACAAGTGGTGCCGGACTATTGCCTATTATTTTTAACTAGCCCAGATGGACAGGAACAGATGGGGCTGAACACGACGTCCGTTGGTGTTCCAAACGTTAATGCGACAAAAATGGCCTCATTTATGATGCCGTTGCCCCCCCGTGCTGAGCAGCTCCGTATCGTCGCCCGCGTCGAAGAGCTGCGCCGTCTCTGTGAGGACTTGCGCGCGTGCCTGATCGCACGCCGAACGTGCCAAGCGCGTTTTGCCGAAGTGCTGGTCGAGCAGGCCACGTCGACCGCGCCATTGGTGAACACGGGCGCCCTGGCAGCGGCCGCCTGAAGGGAGTTGGCGGCGGCCGGACGCTGCGTCGTCGGAGAGGGGATGCGGGTCCGGTTGACGCCGGCCCGCCGGCTGCGGCCGGGCCGCTCCGGAGCGGACGCTCAGCTATTGATAAAACAGGTTTTCAATAGTTGTCGTCGTACTTGGAAGCGTGGCGACAAACGTCCTGCTTTGCTTGGTAGCACGCTGATCGTTATCTTTTCGGGTCACCCAGTGTCGTTCGCAGCAAGCAAGCACCGACCGCGTAGAAACAGCTCAATCACTCGCCGGAACGACCGTTCTGCAGTCAAAGAGTCCTGTTGCTGGGACAGTCGCTCCCCGCGCACACTTGAGTTCAAGAAGCGTTATATTGAGTAAAGTCGGTTGCCTTCTCTCGCTCACGGCACGTCGCTTTGACTTCGAAGCTCGACCATCACATACGACATTTATAGATCGGGAATGCTAGCGTCGGTTGACGAACGATGACTTTTGAGCGAAGTTTCAGGCTGACGTTCGATGCGGATTCCGCGCGCTTCAGCATCTCCTCCACCCGAGAGACGTTTCGTACGGGTTCAAACAACTAAGAAAGCCATGGCTTACCCCATAGAACGCAAATTAGTCGTAGGTGTTGCCTCGAGCGCACTGTTTGATTTGACTGAGTCAGACGAGATCTACCGATCCAAGGGAATAGACGAATATCGGGACCATCAAGAAAAACACATTGATGTGCCCCTCCCGAAAGGGGTCGCCTTTCCTTTCATCAAGCGTTTTCTCGGGATTAATCAAGTCTTTGCCAAACAGCTACCTGTTGAAGTAATTCTTTTGTCGCGGAATTCTCCGGAGACGGGCCTTCGCGTTTTTCGATCCATCTCACATTACGGACTCGACATCACGCGAGCAGCGTTTATGGCCGGGAGGTCGCCACATCAGTACATTCCGGCATTCAACGCGTCCCTTTTCCTCACCGCGAATGAAACGGACGTCCAAAGTGCCATCGATGCGAATTATCCTGCCGGCCTCGTCTTACCTTCGAAAGTCTACGATGACGAGCATGACATGGAGTTGCGCGTAGCATTTGACTTCGACGGAGTCATTGCCGATGACGAGGCGGAGTCGGTATACAAGAAGAACAATGACTTGACCGAATTTCAGGAACATGAACTCAAGAAGCGAACTGTCCCACACCAACCTGGACTGCTCGCAGATCTTTTCAGGAAGCTCGCTTTCCTCCAGAAACTCGAGGAGAAGAGGATGAAACAGGAGCCAAGCTATCGAAAGCTTGTGCGAATCGCAATCGTCACCGCCCGCAACGCACCGGCGCATGAGCGCATGGTCACCACACTAAAAAGCTGGGGAGTTTCGCCGGATGAGTCGTTTTTTCTTGGCGGCATGGAGAAGGCCAGAATCCTAAATGTTCTGAAGCCGCACATGTACTTTGACGACCAACTCAGTCACTTGAAGTCGGCGGCCGGTGACATCCCCATGGTTCACATCCCATTTGGCATTGCGAATCGCGGACCTACCTTATAGCACGCTGACGGAGGAACCTCACAGAATACGTCGGCGTCCTGAATGCCAACCTATCGTCGATCAGCAAGCTATCAGTGATAGCTGGGAACGAATAAACAGAGCAGAGAGTGGATTCGATCCGTCAGAATATGAGTAGCGATTTTCGAGCGCTCTCCAATTGTTCGAGTACTTCTTGCTTCTGCGCGATCCGGCGGTTATATGCCAAACCGAAGCCCCCTGTGGCCCCGATCACGCGTGGTCGCGCTCCAAATTGACTCCGAACAAGCGTGGTGGCAAGAACAGTGACTGCGAATGAAGATCTTAGCGCGGTGCGATGCAATATGCCGGATTGCATCTCGTATGTCTGGCCTTCCTCGTACACCGTCGCGGACGTCATCGTGAGCATTGCTGGGTCTCCGGTTGCGATCAGCGTGGATTGCTCCCGCGTATAGTCGACCTCGAATATCTTGCACATCCGACCTTTGCCTTGCTCAGAGAGGGTATAAATCTTGTTTTGTACTTTTCCCAAAAGAATCACACTCTTAAATGAAAAGATATGGTCATGGATGGGCCAGTTGGGTTCCTGACGATAACGCATGTCCTGACCCCATACGTGAATTCTCAGGGATCTAGATGCGTCAATGTTCCACTTCACACACAAGAATCCAAGCGGGTGCTGTTGCACGGTAACGGCTGAATGGTCCTCACGATCGACGGCTTTTAACGCTCCAGACAAGAGGTCAGCAGCTGATCGGTTAAGCGCGTGACGTTCTCCGCAGGCGACTAGTTCGAATGCACTTTCAATTGCCAACATCCTCTTCCTCAATATGCGTGTGTTGGATTAGCTATTCTCTTCGCGGCTAGAGAAAGCATACCCGGACGTGCCGTCAGATTTTTCAAATGTGGGAAGCCGTGCAGCAACCTCTCAATTGCCTCTTCGATCTCTGCAACGGGGTACGACGGCGCCGCAAGACGCAGGTTTTGTACTTTGCCCCTTTCACTGGCGAAATCAAGCACGGTCGCTTGGACCTGCTGCGCATCCGCCTCCTTATGGTACCAACCGTAGAAATGACCAGTTGACGAAAAGGCAACCGCCGAGTCCTCAGCCGACTCTTGTGTCAAAACTACTTCGGAGTCTGTCATATCAGCTCGAAGGGGTGTGAACGATCGACGCAGGTATACCGTAACCGTCATTGTCGATTGCAAGGATGACCAAGCCGCCAAGTAAATTGCTGCGGTAACTTTCGCCGCGATTTCATCCGCCGTTTCGCCTTTTGCCGGTTGCGCGCGTGGAACCCAGCGCGCCAGATTTATGTCGGCGACCTTCGAGTCAGTCTGGGCAACTCGCAACTTAAACGATGAATAACTCTCAACCGACTGCTCGTCCAAGGGATCCAATAGAAAGAGCTTGACAATTCGCGGATGGCCACTTATCCGAGCCGCGTCCACAAGGACGGGTAGTACCGCAGCCGTTACGAACGTCGCAGTGTTCCCAAGAAACACATAGTTTCGGCTACGCCGAGCATTCTTTAGGAGACGTTCGGTGATGGACTCGGGCGATACTTCAATCACTCTATCGCGAGGATCTATAAACGCCACGATCCACCGATAGGTTAGCGCTAATATCAAGGCCGCGAACGCGCCGGCGATCAGATTTTCCAAAACCGATCTAACTAACGTAAAGTTCTGCTTCCAAAAGGGGGAAATGGCTTTGTCATCAATGAGATTGGCGATCTGAAAATCGAGCATATACAGCGCGATACCGATCAAGATCACTACTCCGACTGAAGCCGCGACCTGTCGTGAAGCGTGCGGCAAGTCGTCTGCCAGAAAGTCTTTGCTCATTTTTCCCGTTTAGCGTGGATTTGAATTTTCGGGATTGTAGAGCATCGACGCGTCCGCGCATCGTGCAGCGCAAAGCGACTTTACGGGCCTCGTGAAAGACGATCACCTAAGGGCGGCCTGTCTCTACCAAATGAGAAACACGTTGCAACAAGGGGACGTTGTCGGTTCGAAGGCCATCACAACGCGCAGCTCAGAATTGTCAGCAGCAGCACCTCCCACGAAACAGCATATCCGGCAACCTTTGCCTCTCGATCAACGCTTTCCGCTGTTGTCGTGGTGACAGGCGTTGGCACGGAACGTTGACCAAGTCGTCGCTGGCTGAGATGACAAAGGGTCAGTCGAACCTGACCCTTTGCTTTGATAGGCGAAAAATCAAGGGCCAGGGCCCTATCGAAGGACGCGACAGCAAACCGAGAAGAGCACTGACCCGTGCGTTATCCGGCCAGTCTCATCATTTCGGTTTTTCTAGTCTCACGAACTGCGCTGCAGTCTCATGAATTCCGTTTTCCTGCAGCAACTACCCTCAAACATCAATATTCCCCGCCCGCAACGCATTAGACTCAATGAAAGCCCTACGCGGCTCCACATCATCGCCCATGAGGGTCGTGAAAATACCGTCGGCCGCAATAGCATCCTCAATCTGCACGCGAAGCAAACGACGCACAGCCGGATCCATCGTCGTCTCCCAAAGCTGCTCAGGATTCATCTCGCCGAGGCCTTTGTAGCGCTGCTTGGAAATATTCCGCTCAGCATCCGCCAGCAGCCACTTCATAGCGCTCTTGAAGTCGGTCACAGCCATACTCCGCTCACCACGTTTAATGACAGCCCCAGTCCCAATCAACCCCTTAAACGTATTAGCGGTATTGATCAGCTGTTGGTAATCAGCGGTCAGCTGAAAATCTTCATCCAGCACAGAAATCTTCTGATTCCCGTGATGCGTCCGAGCAACCCGCAGCGAGCGCAGCTCACGCACCGGGTCATACATCGTCGTAACCGTGACTTCAGGCTTCAGCGCATCATCCCGCAACTTAGCCTCAAGCGCCTTAGCCGAAGCCTCAGCCGCCGCCTCACTGGAGAGATCAACCACAACCCCATCCATCACAGCCTCGAGCGCCCCAGCGTCATACAACCGGCTCAACCGATTAACCACCGCCTGCGCAAGCAAATAAGCCCGAGCCAACTCACCCAACGCATCACCGGTAATTGGCGTAGCGCCTTCAGAAGCCAACAGCTCCGACCCCTGCAACGCCAGCTTCAGAATGTGAGCATTGACCTCAGCCTCATCCTTCAAATACCGCTCATCCTTACCCGCCTTGATCTTGAACAGCGGCGGCTGCGCGATATAGATATACCCGCGCTCGATCATGTCCGGCATCTGACGATAGAAGAACGTCAGCAGCAGCGTCCGGATGTGCGCGCCGTCCACGTCAGCATCGGTCATGATGATGATGCGGTGATAACGCAGCTTGTCGAGGTTGTAGTCTTCCTTGCCGATCCCGCATCCGAGCGCGGTAATCAACGTCACAATCTGCTCCGAAGAAAGCAGCTTGTCATACCGCGCCTTCTCGACGTTCAGCACCTTACCCCGCAGCGGCAAGATTGCCTGAAACTTCCGATCCCGCCCCTGCTTCGCCGACCCGCCTGCCGAGTCACCCTCGACGATATAAATTTCCGACTTCGCCGGATCCTTCTCCTGGCAATCCGCCAGCTTCCCAGGCAAACCGACGCCATCCAGCACGCCCTTACGCCGCGTCATCTCACGCGCTTTCCGAGCCGCATCCCGCGCCCGCGCCGCATCAACAATCTTGCCGCAAATGATCTTCGCGTCGTTCGGCGTTTCCAGCAAAAATTCCTCGAGCGCCTTCGCGACCACATCTTCCACCGGCGCGCGCACTTCCGACGACACCAGCTTGTCCTTGGTCTGCGCGCTGAACTTCGGCTCCGGCACCTTCACCGACAGCACGCACGACAACCCTTCGCGCATATCATCACCAGACGTCTCGACCTTCGCTTTCTTCGCGACTTCGTGATCGTTGATGTACTTGTTCAACACGCGCGTCATCGCCGCACGCAACCCGGTCAGGTGCGTGCCGCCGTCGCGCTGCGGAATGTTGTTCGTGAAGCACAGCACGTTTTCGTTGTAGCTGTCGTTCCACTGCATCGCCACTTCCACGCCCACGCCGTCTTTCTCGCCGCTGATGTGGAAAATGTTCGGGTGCAGCACGGCCTTGTTCTTGTTGATGTACTCGACAAAGCCCTTCACGCCGCCCACGAATGCGAAATCTTCTTCCTTGCCCGTGCGCTGGTCGGTCAGCTTGATCCGCACGCCGTTATTCAGGAACGACAGTTCGCGAATCCGCTTGGCCAGAATGTCGTAGTGATACTCGATGTTGCCGAAGATCGTCTCGTCGGCGAGGAAGTGCACTTCGGTGCCGCGGTTCTCGGTGTCGCCCGTCACCTGGATCGGCGAGACCATCACGCCGTCGATCTCTTCGAGCACGCGGTTCTGCGGCACGCCACGGTGGAATTCCATGAAGTGCTTCTTGCCGTCGCGGCGAATGGTCAAACGCAACCAGGCCGACAGCGCGTTCACGCAAGAAACGCCCACGCCGTGCAGGCCGCCCGACACCTTGTAGCTGTTCTGGTCGAACTTGCCGCCGGCGTGCAGCTCCGTCATCACGATTTCAGCGGCGCTGCGCTTCGGATCGTGCTTGTCGTCCATCTTCAGACCGGTCGGCACACCGCGGCCGTTGTCGGTGATCGAAATGGAATTGTCCGCGTGGATGATCACCTGAATGTCGTTGCAATGCCCGGCCAACGCTTCGTCGATGGAGTTGTCCAGCACTTCGAATACGAGGTGGTGCAAACCGGTCCCGTCCGATGTATCCCCGATGTACATCCCCGGCCGCTTGCGCACCGCCTCCAGACCTTCGAGGATCTGAATCGAGGATGCGCCGTAGCTGTTGTCGGGTTGCGAATTGTTCAGTTCAGTCATGGATTTTTTCCGGTTCTGCGTTGCTGCAAGGTTGCTGCTCGGGACTTTTCAAAACACCATAAAAACGCCAAAGGGGCACTGCGCCCCTTGGTGTTGTTCTTAGGTTTTCGCCGCGTTAGATGCGCATCGGCATCACGACGTACTTGAATTCGTCGTTCTCGGGAATCGTGATCAACGCGCTGGAGCTGGCGTCGCCCAGGCTCACTTGCAACATGTCGACCTTCAGGTTCGCGAGCACGTCGAGCAGATACGTGACGTTGAACCCGATATCGACGCTGTCGCCGGTGTAAGCGATTTCCAGTTCTTCCTGCGCCTCTTCCTGATCGGCGTTGGTGGACATGATCTTCAGCTGGCCCGGCTCGATAATGCAGCGCACGCCCTTGAATTTGTCCGAGGTCAGAATCGCGGCACGTTGCAGCGAGCGCTGCAGTTCTTCACGGCCGATCACGAACTGATTCTTGTGCGACTTCGGAATCACGCGCTGGAAGTCGGGGAATTTGCCTTCCACCAGCTTCGACACCAGTTCGACCTGGCCGAACGTGAACTTGACCTGCGTCTGCGCGATGTCGATCTTCAGCGTGTCATCGATATCTTCCAGCAGGCGCTGCAGTTCCAGAATCGTCTTGCGCGGAATGATCACTTCCTGACGCGAGAACGAGCCTTCAATCTTCATGGACGAAAACGCCAGACGGTGGCCGTCCGTCGCGACCGCCATCAGCTGGTCGCCGTCCACCACCAGCAGCATGCCGTTCAGGTAGTAGCGGATGTCCTGCTGGGCCATCGAAAAATGGACCATGCCAAGCAGCTGGCGGAACGTCTTTTGCGGAACCACGAGGTTCGCGCCGTAGTCTTTGGCTTGCGCGACGGTCGGGAATTCGTCAGCGGCGAGGGTTTGCAGCGCAAAGCGGCTCTTGCCGGATTGCACGGTCAAACGCTTGTCGTTCAGCGTGAGCGTGACCTGCCCGTCGGGCATGGCGCGCAGAATGTCGAGGAGCTTTCTTGCTGCCACCGTGGTCGCCACCGAA
Organism: Paraburkholderia ginsengiterrae; assembly: GCF_001645125.1. Taxonomy (GTDB): domain Bacteria; phylum Pseudomonadota; class Gammaproteobacteria; order Burkholderiales; family Burkholderiaceae; genus Paraburkholderia; species Paraburkholderia ginsengiterrae. Next base: position 248,419 of record NZ_LXKA01000110.1, read on the forward strand.
TCGCCGCCCACGCCGAAATCCGCACGCGTGGTGATCTGCAATTCGAGGTCGGTCGACAGGAACGACACGTCCGGGCCGTTCTTGGTAATCAGCAAATTGGCGAGGATCGGCAACGTATGGCGGCGTTCGACGATGCCGCTCACAGTTTGCAGCGGCCTGAGGAGGTTATCGCGTTCGGTCTTGACCAGTTGCATAGAGTTCCTTCGTTGATATAACGGCCTGCGCGCCTTGCCTGCCAAGCTTTCCGGCACGCAGCCGCGGCTCCCCGCCGGCGCCACGCAGCGCCTGTCACGGCGTGAAATCCGCCCGCGGCCGCCGGGCGGTTAAACCTGTATTGTGCCTGAAAACGGAACCGCCTCACTAAAATGGGGGCGAGTTCCGAAATAAACAGGTCGATTTTTTTGTCCGGGCCGCTTAGCCCTTCAAGGTCTGTTCCAGCACGTGCAATTCGTGGTTCAGTTGCGCGTCCTTGCTGCGCTCATCCGCAATCTTGCGCACCGCGTGCAGCACCGTGGTGTGGTCGCGCCCGCCGAACAGCTCGCCGATCTCCGGCAAGCTCTTCTGGGTCAGCTCCTTCGCCAGATACATAGCGATCTGCCGCGGCCGCGCAATGTTCGCCGGACGCTTCTTCGAATACATATCCGCGACCTTGATGCTGTAGAAGTCAGCCGTGGTCTTCTGGATGTTTTCCACCGAAATCTGCCGGTTCTGTACCGTCAGCAGGTCTTTCAGCGCTTCTTTCGTCACTTCAATCGTGATTTCGCGGCCGTGGAACTTCGAGTACGCGAGGATCTTGCGCAGCGCGCCTTCGAGTTCACGCACGTTCGAGCGCAAGTGCTTCGCGACGAAGAACGCGACGTCTTCATTCAGGCTCACGAACTCCGATTGCGCCTTGCGCATCAGAATCGCCACCCGCATTTCCAGCTCGGGCGGCTCGATCGCCACCGTCAGGCCGGAGTCGAAGCGCGAGATCAGGCGGTCGTCGATACCCGAAATTTCCTTCGGATACGTGTCGCTGGTGATGATCACCTGCGCCTTGTTCGCCACCAGCGCCTCGAACGCGTAGAAGAATTCCTCTTGTGTGCGCGACTTGCCTGAGAAAAATTGAATATCGTCGATCAGCAGCAGGTCGAGCGAGTGGTAATAGCGCTTGAAATCGTCGAACGCCTTGCGCTGGTACGCCTTCACCACGTCGGACACATACTGTTCCGCGTGAATGTAGCGAATCCGCGCGCCGGCCTTGTCCATCAGAAGCTGGTTGCCGATCGCGTGAATCAGGTGAGTCTTGCCCAGACCCACGCCGCCATACAGGAACAGTGGGTTGTACGAGATGCCCGGGTTGTCCGCGACCTGGATCGCCGCGGCGCGCGCCAGCTGGTTGGCCTTACCGGTCACGAAGTTGTCGAACGTCAGAACCGGGTTCAGCTTGGAGCGCTCGTACATCGAGTCGTTGTCGCCGCTACCCGCGGCGCCCGCGCCCTGGCCCGGACGCCACGTGCGGCGGGCCGCGGCGCGTTCGTTCGCGTCGAGGCTGGGGAGGTCGAGGTCGGCGGCATCGTCAGCGGCTGCGGCCGCTGCACGCGCATTGGCGTTCTGTTCGGCCGCCGCGCGTGCATTCGCGTTGAGGTTTGCCATCGCGCTGTTTGCGCTACCCATGCGCGCGGCCTGCGCTGCCTGCACGGCGCCGACGGCGGCGTCCACCGCTGCCGCAACGCCGGCGTTACCGGCGAGCGAGCCTGGCGAGGAAGCTGGACGTGCCGGTGCCGGCGCGGCTGGCGCGGGCGCGCGCATGCCGGCTTTCGGATCCAGCACGAATTGCACGTCGACCGGAGCGTGCCAGAAATCGCGGGCCATATCCGCGATACGTCCGGAGAACTGGCTCTTGACCCAGTCGAGCTTGAAACGGTTCGGCGCGGCGATGCTAAGCGTGTTCGCAGCGGCGTCGAAGGCGACCGGGGCCAACGGTTTGATCCACGTCACATACTGCTGGGGCGTAAGCTCACGCTCCAGCAATGCGGAACAGTGTTGCCAGAAATCGTTCATCGAGTTGCTGTCGTTATGGTGTGCACGGCGGTTCGCCGCTGCCCCTGTCGCGCGTACGCAACAAGGCCCTGAGCAGCCGGACAAACCAGGCGCAATGGCCCCAGGCGCTTGTGCCACAAGGGTTTGCGGGTCAAGCGAGCCGGAGCGGCGTGCAGCATTTTTGGGAAGTAAGGCGAGATTCTAACGCCAAATCGGAGCCGAAAGGGAGTTATCCACAGGGCCTGATCACCTGGCGAATCGGACCCGGCGCGCGGCTGAACCAGGCTAAACTATTGACGGCCAACGGTAAACGGGTTTAAATAGCGGGTTCCGCGAAAACCAATTCAGTAAACCTCCGGCCATTGCGCTTTCAGCGATGATCGCGCGGTTATTTTTCGATCAAGTGAGAGCAACATGAAACGTACTTACCAACCTTCCGTTACCCGTCGCAAGCGCACCCACGGCTTCCGCGTTCGCATGAAGACCGCAGGTGGCCGCAAGGTCATCAACGCACGTCGCGCGAAGGGCCGCAAGCGCCTCGCCATCTAAGGCAGGCTAGCGGATTGCGCGCTGTGACTGGTGCCCGCGTTGAAGCGGGAACGGCTGGGGCGCAGCAACCGGGCTCGGTTCCGTTGCGAGCGCAAGCCGCCTTCCCCAAAGCCGCAAGGCTGCTGAAAACGGATGAATTTTCATCCGTTTTTCGTTTGCGCCCGTGGCGCCGCACCGCGCACTTCGTGGTGTACGGCCGGCCCACCGGCAACGACGCTCGCTTAGGGCTAGTGATCGGCAAGAAGTATGCGCCGCGCGCGGCCACGCGTAATCTGGTGCGTCGAATCGCGCGTGAGGCCTTCCGGCTTCGTCGCGAAGAATTCGGCGGTTGGGATGTGCTGCTGCGTTTGCACACGCGCTTCGACAAGAAAGCTTTGCCGAGCGCTTCGTCGCCGCCGTTGAGGGCGCTGTGCCGCAGCGAAATCGAGGCGTTGCTCGACAAGGCAGCGCGCGAAGTTGTCCGTCGCCAGGCGCCGCCCGCGGAAGCGCCCAAGACGGAATGATGCTCAAGTGACAGCCCGCCTTGCAGCCCTGCTGCGCGGGCGTCGCCCGGTACTTCACGTTGCGCGGCGCCGTCCGGCCGCACCAGCCATGCAAACGGTACTCTTCGCTTTATTGCGTTTCTACAAGGTTGCCATCAGCCCCATGCTTGGCAACCGGTGCCGTTTTTACCCTTCCTGCTCTGATTACGCGCGCGAAGCAATCCAGTATCATGGCGCCGCGCGCGGGACTTATCTCGCCGCCAGGCGTATTTGCCGCTGCCACCCGTTTTCCGCGGGCGGCGTCGATCTCGTCCCGCCACCCACTTCTGAAAAGCGCTGACGCGCCGTTCCATCGACACTGAGACAACGCATGGATATCAAACGCACCGTCCTATGGGTCATCTTTTTCATGTCAGCGGTCATGCTGTTCGACAACTGGCAACGCGACCACGGACGCCCGTCGATGTTCTTCCCGAGCAGCACACCGACGCAAACCGTCGCTAGCGCCACACCGGGAACCACGACGCCGGGAACCCAGCCCGCCGATCTGCCGGCCACGAACGCAGCCGCACCGGGCAACGCGCCGGCGGCAACGCAATCGCAACTGGTCAAGTTCAGCACCGACGTCTATAGCGGCGAAATCGACACCCGCGGCGGCACGCTGTCGAAGCTGTCGCTCATCAAGCAAGGCGACGGCAAGACGCCGGATCTCGTCATCACGCTGTTCGACCGCACCGCGAACCACACGTATCTCGCGCGCACGGGCCTGCTCGGCGGCGATTTCCCGAACCACAACGACATCTTCACCCCGCTGCCGAACCAGCCGCACGACCTCACGGGCGACGCCAAGTCGTTCCAGCTCAGCTTCGAGTCGCCGGAGAAAGGTGGCGTGAAGGTCATCAAGACCTACACGTTCACGCGCGGCAGCTACGTGATTGGCGTGGACACGAAGATCCAGAACGTCGGCACGGCGCCGGTGAGCCCGTCGGTCTATATGGAGCTGGTGCGTGACGACACGCCGGTGGAAACGCCGCGCTTCTCGCACACCTTCATCGGACCGGCTGTCTACACCGACCAGCATCATTTCCAGAAAATGACGTTCGGCGACATCGACAAGAACAAGCAGGATTACGCGACCTCGGCCGACAACGGCTGGATTGCGATGGTCCAGCACTACTTCGCGTCGGCCTGGATTCCGCAGCAAGGTGCCAAGCGCGACATCTACGTCGAGAAGATCGATCCGACGCTGTATCGCGTCGGCGTGAAGCAGCCGGTGGCAACCATCGCTCCGGGCCAAACCGTCGACGTCTCCGCGCGCCTGTTCGCCGGTCCGGAAGAAGAGCGCATGCTCGAAGGCATCGCGCCGGGTCTGGAACTGGTGAAGGACTACGGCTGGGTCACGATCATCGCGAAGCCGCTGTTCTGGCTGCTGGAGAAGATCCACAGCTATGTCGGCAATTGGGGCTGGTCGATCGTCCTGCTCACGCTGTTGATCAAGGCGGTGTTCTTCCCGCTGTCGGCTGCGAGCTACAAGTCGATGGCGCGCATGAAGGCGATCACGCCGCGCATGCAGGCGCTGCGCGAACGCTTCAAGGGCGATCCGCAGAAGATGAACGCCGCGCTGATGGAGCTGTACAAGACCGAGAAGGTCAATCCGTTCGGCGGCTGTCTGCCGGTCGTGATTCAGATTCCGGTGTTCATCTCGCTGTACTGGGTGCTGCTGTCGTCGGTGGAAATGCGCGGCGCGCCGTGGATGCTGTGGATTCACGATCTGTCGCAGCAAGACCCGTTCTTCATCCTGCCGGTGCTGATGGCCGTCTCGATGTTCCTGCAGACCAAGCTGAACCCGACGCCGCCGGACCCGGTTCAAGCCAAGATGATGATGTTCATGCCGATCGCGTTCTCGGTCATGTTCTTCTTCTTCCCGGCCGGTCTGGTGCTGTACTACGTCGTGAACAACGTGCTGTCGATCGCCCAGCAGTACTACATCACGCGGATGATGGGGCAGTCGAAGGTCAAAGCGGCCTGATGTTTTGCCTGAGGCGGGCGGAAACGCCCGCTGGCAGCAAGGCACACGCTGGCTGAGAGAACAGCGGTTAAGAAAAAGCCGCCCGGTTTGCACCGGGCGGCTTTTTTCATGGTCGGTTCTGGATCACATGGTGCGACGCACCGCCTACTCTTCTTCCGCGTCCTCACCATAAAAGCGCACGATCATCTCTTCGACCAGAAAGCGATCTTTCGGCGTAAGCGACTGGATCTTGGAAGCGAGTTCGATCGTCTCAGGTGTCGGCGGATATTTCTCGCCACGCGCCAGTGGTCTCGCACTCGTACCCGGCGGCGGTCCATAGTGAAGCCAATGCTCCTTCACGTTCAGCCATTCGGCGAGCGCACGCAACTTATCGGGCTTGGGAATCGTCGTACCGGAGAGCCACTTATGAGCGGTTTGCGGCGTCACCTCACGCTCACCGCGGTAGCGAAGATTGAATTGCTCGGCGAGCTTGGTCCCGCCGCGGATCTTGAGCGGCTCCAGCAGGTCCTTCAACCGTTTGGCGAAGGCGGCTTTTTCTTTGTTGGTCGGCATGGGCCAGATTGTGCAATTCAGAGTCCGGCCTGTTGACAACCAAGCAAGTTTCGTTTTAGCGTATTTGAGATAGATTTAGCTTGCAGCCCGCTTCAGACAAAGCTTCCAACGAATTGTATTTTTTTGATCTTTTCCTTATCTAGCCGCCATCTTCGCGATTTCTCCGTCTCACCAAGTCCAATTTATTCTGTGGTTGAGCAGTAGAAATCCTAGCTTAATTGAGATAAATCCAAAATCGTCTTAATGCAGCCGCGAACGTGACGAGCGGCGGAGGTGCGGTGCGGTCGTCGCATGCGCCCGCGTTACAATGCCTCGCGCCGTGTCGATCGTCGCCGCGCATCCCTCTATCTCCGTTTTTGCCACGCTTTTATGCTCACCACCGATTTCGATCCCATCGTCGCCATTGCCACCGCGCCCGGTCGAGGCGGCATCGGTGTCGTGCGGATTTCGTTCGGCCGAGCGGGCGAAGCCGCGGCTCAACCGCTGATGCAGGCGCTCACCGGTCAGGCGCTCGCGCCGCGCCACGCGAGCTATGTGCCGTTCCTCGACGCCAGCGGCAATGCGCTCGATCGCGGCATCGCGCTGTACTTTCCGGCGCCGCATTCCTACACCGGTGAACACGTGCTGGAATTGCAGGGGCACGGCGGTCCGGTCGTGCTGCAACTCGTGCTGCAGCGCTGCATCCACGCAGGCCGCGCGTTCGGCCTGCGCCTTGCCGAACCGGGTGAATTCACGCGTCGGGCGTTCCTGAATGACAAGCTGGATCTGGCGCAGGCCGAGGCCGTTGCAGACCTGATCGAGGCCAGCACTGAAGCCGCCGCACGTTCGGCGGGCCGCTCGCTCGACGGCGCGTTTTCGCGCGACATTCACGCGCTGGTCGAAGAGGTGATCACGCTGCGCATGCTGGTCGAAGCCACGCTCGATTTCCCCGAGGAAGAGATCGACTTCCTGGAAGCCGCCGACGCCCGCGGCAAGCTCACCCGCATTCGCGAGCGCCTCGCGCACGTGCTGAGCGAAGCGCGGCAAGGGGCGTTGCTGCGCGAAGGGTTGTCGGTGGTGCTCGCGGGGCAGCCGAACGTCGGCAAGTCGTCGCTGCTGCATGCGCTGGCCGGCGCGGAGCTGGCCATCGTCACGCCGATCGCCGGCACGACGCGTGACAAGGTCGCGCAGACCATCCAGATCGAAGGCATTCCGCTGCATGTGATCGACACCGCCGGCCTGCGCGATACCGAAGACGAGGTCGAAAAAATCGGCATTGCGCGCACGTGGAGCGAGATCGAACGCGCTGACGTGGTGCTGCATCTGCTCGACGCACGCACCGGCATGACCGGCGAAGACGAGACAATCGCCGGGCGCTTTCCTGGCGGTGTGCCGGTGGTGCGTGTGTTGAACAAGACGGATCTGATCGGCCTCGCGCCTGCTGCAAGGCCGCTCGACGCTGACCTCGACCTCAGCGAAGTGCGGCTGTCGGCCAAGCAAGGTGATGGCGTTGCACTGTTGCGCGAAGAGTTGTTGCGGATCGCCGGCTGGCAGGCCGGAGCGGAGAGCGTCTACCTGGCGCGCGAGCGGCATCTGATTGCACTGCGCGCAGCCGAGGAGCACCTGGAAACCGCAGCCGCGCACGCCGATCAGAACTCGCAAGCGCTAGATCTGTTCGCGGAAGAACTGCGGCTCGCACAAGATCAACTGAACTCGATCACCGGCGAATTCAGCTCGGACGACCTGCTCGGAGTGATTTTTAGCAGGTTCTGTATTGGAAAGTAGGCGAGAGTCGGGTACTCGGTCATTATGCTTAATACAAAAGGCTTTGGTCGCCATATCGGACTCGTCTTTGTAGACCCTCAGCCCATGTCGGTTGACCCAAAATCCACTGAATCTTTGGTACACAAGCGATATACGGTTTAGAATCACCGCTGTCCGCATATCGGCCACCCAAAGCATGCCCCGCCTAGCCGTCCCGCTCACCGAAGCCCAGATCCGCGCGCTCGAACCGCGCGCCACACGCTATTGCGTCGCTGACGGCAACGGCCTCGTCATCGAAGTCATGACAACCGGCACCAAGGTGTGGCGCTTCCGCTATACGCTGGACGGCCAGCGCCAGCCACTCGTCACCATCGGCGACTACCGGATGATCTCGTTGCGCGTTGCGCGGGCCAAGGCGCAGAAGTATGCGGAGCTGGTCGCGCAAGGCCTGTCGCCGGTCTCCACGGCGCGGCGCGACCGGGGCGCCGAAAGCAAAGCCGACCTCCTGCGCGAGGCCGCCGAGCTCTATCTCGCCACGGAAATGGCGGGCAAGTCGGAGGAATATCGGCGCACCACGCGGCGGGCGCTCGACAAGGACGTGCTGCCCGCCATCGGCAACATGCCGATCAAGGCCGTCACCGCAGAGCACATCGTCGCCATATGCGAACGGATCAAAAGCCGCGGCTCGCCGAAGATGGCGTTGCATACACGCCACGTGATCAAGCGACTCTTCGCCTATCTGATGGCCCGGCAGCTCGCGACCCGCAATCCGGCGGAGGTGGTGCCTGCCCGCTCGATTGCCACCTTCGACAGCCGTGCTCGCGTGCTCTCGGGTGATGAGATCGGCATCATGCTCCGCTCAATCGACGCGTCGAGCATTCGCCGGCCGCTCAAGCTGGCGCTGCACCTGCTCGTCCTGACGATGGTGCGCAAATCCGACCTCGTGGAAGCGACATGGACGGAGTTCGATCTGGACCGCGCGCTGTGGACGCTCCCCGCCGCACGTCTGAAGAAAGACCGCGATCAGCTCGTGCCACTTTCGCGGCAGGCGGTTTTCATGCTGCGCGAACTCCAGTACCCCAGGGCCAGCCGCAATTTCGTTTTCCCTAGCGTGCGCGGCAATGACCGGCCGATCGCCAAAAGCACGTTGAATCAGGCAGTCAAGGCACTCGGGCTCGACGTGGAGCATTTTGTCCTGCATGACTTCCGGCGCACGGCGGCCGCGCACTTGCGCGAGCTTGCGCAGCAACCGGACGCGCTAAACAGCAACTCGGCAGAGACGCCTCAGAACGGCGAGCAAGACGCGGATGCGGACAATGCCACGGAACCGCGCCGCAGCATGCAGCGTTGGGCGGACTTTGTCGATGCGCAGATTGAAAGCGGTCGCCAAGCGGCGCTCGGCACGCCCTGACGGACCGCGCCACAGATTTGGCATTCGCTACGCCAACCATCGAAATCACGAATTTTATTGGTACACATATTCCAAAGGCTCGATTACAACCCACTGTTTTAAACAGATAATTTCGTTTTTTGCTAGGTTTTAAAGGTGAGGAATCAAGTGCCAAATAGCCCTGCCACGTGCGCTTCACGTCGCCCTTCCCTCCCGCGTTTCATCGCCTAAACTGAAGGCTGGACGCAACTCGACACGGAGGCTCCCATGTCCGAATCCTTGATGGCTTATTTGCTGGGGCCCGTCGTCATGCTGCTTGTCGGCGTTGTCATCTGGGCGGCGTCCCGCTATCACCACAAGGCTGGCCCGCAAAGAATCGAGCGCTGGCTCGACACGCACTATGCGGAGTGGCTGCATCACAAGCACTAAGCGGCACACGAAATGAAAAGGCCGTCGCGCAATTGCGACGGCCTTTCTGTCTATGGCGCGCGCCTGCATGAGGCGCGGCGCGCGATCACCAACCCGGTTGAGGCTGCTGCGGATACCAGTCCTGTGCGGGCGGCGGTGCTCCGCACGCCACATAGCCGCGCTGGTACTGGTCATAGCAGTATCCCGGCGGCGGCCCCGCATAGACCGGCGCGGGCTGATACGCCGGCTGTGCATAAACGGGCTGCTGGTACGCGACCACCGGCGCCGGATTGAGCACCGAGGTCACCACCGCCCCCAGCACGGCACCGCCGATCAGCGCACCCACGACATCGCCACCATCACCATGAGCCGAAGCTTGCCCCGCGACGCTCAGGCTCCCAATCATCACCAACGCCACTGCGATCTTTTTCATGTTTGACTCCCGCCGTTCAGGCATGGAGCAGATTGTGGCTGGCGCGCGCAGAAATAGATGCTGCAAGTGGTAACGGGGCATTACCCGTGTAACGCATAGCCGAGTTAGCTGGCTGCACCGGTCCTCAGCGGCGAAAGAAAAAACGCGTCGCCGCTCATGAATTTTCTGACGTGATGGCTCCGCCGTCTGATGGTCCAGCCGAGGCTCTCTTCATAGAATCGACATGCAGTTGCTGGTGGCTGAACGCGACAACCGCCGCCTTCCTGCACAACTTTTCAAGGGAGCGACAATGACGAATCACACTTTTGACGGCATCAAGCAAGTCAGCGAGCACCATATTGAGTTCTGGTCGGCGCGAGAACTCCAGCCGCTTCTCGAATACTCGACGTGGGACAAGTTCAAGCGTGTTATTGAAAAGGCCAGCGAGGCGTGCGAGCGCTCCGGCCATCGCGTCGCGGACCATTTTTCCCAAGTGGGAAAAATGGTTGAACTGGGCTCCGGTGCGCAGCGTACAGTCGAAGACTTCCGGCTTTCCCGCTACGCCTGCTACCTCGTCGTACAGAACGGCGATCCCTCCAAGCCCGTGATTGCAAACGGTCAGACCTACTTTGCTATTCAGACGCGGCGTCAGGAAATTGGGGACGAGAAGGCGTTCGCCGGAATGGTGGAAGATCAGCGTCGACTGATGCTGCGAGGCGAACTGACACATCACAACAAGAAGCTCAGCGCCGCCGCCAGGAATGCTGGCGTGCAAACCACGCTCGACTACGCGGTCTTCCAGGACCACGGCTATCGTGGTCTCTACGGCGGCTTGAGCGCCAAGGAGATTCACGTGCACAAGCGCTTGAAGAGGAGCCAGAAAATTCTCGATCACATAGGTAGCACCGAGCTCGCCGCCAACCTTTTCCGCGCAACACAGACCGAAGACAAACTCCGGCGCGACGGTGTGCAAGGCAAGCTGCACGCGAATCAGACGCACTTCGAAGTGGGCGGCAAAGTTCGGGACACGATCCGCGAACTCGGCGGAACCATGCCCGAAGCGCTGCCGACGCCAAAGACAAGCATTCGCCAGCTTGCGCGGGAAAGCAAAAAATCAGAAAACTGATTCCGCAAGACTTGCCGTGTCCATCACCAGAAGTAAATTGACGCCCGCGCCCCCGATCCCCCGATCAATGTAGAATCCGCCGCATAACCCGTCGGAAAAATCCGACGATCCATCAAGCTTTCCGACCCGTCGATCTCAATCCGGACCACGTCGACAACCCCCGGTCGAGAAAAGCCAAAGTAAGGGGCGTGCGCGTGAAACAATGGACCATCCGGCAACGGATTTTGTGCAGCTTCGGCATCGTGCTGATTGTGATGCTGGCAATGGCAATCGTCACATTCGAGCAGCTCGGCGGCATTGACCGCGACGCGCGGAGCCAGCAGCAGGACTCCATGCCGGGCCTCTACTACGCCACGGCCATGCGCGCGGCCTGGTTCGAGAACTACAGCGTCACGCAGCGCCTCATCTATGCCGACGCGGACCCCGAGTCCTTCAAACGCGACACCGCGCGTCTGCAGGAAACCCAGCAGACGCTGCAGAAGCTGCTCAGCGACTACGGCACGACCATCTTCCGCGAATCGGATCGCGCGCTCTTCAGCGATTTCCGTCAGCAGCACACGCAATACCTGCCGATCCAGACCTCATTGCTGAGCGCGCTGACGAGTTCGAAAGAAGACGCCGCGCGCATCTTCAATACGCAACTCACGCCTGCCTGGGAAACCGGCCGGGTCGCGGTGCGCAAGCTGGTCGACGACAACAAGAGCTACGCCGATCAATCCGCCGAAAGTATTCGCCACTCGGTCGAGACGACCCGCATCGTGCTGCTCGTCATGCTGCTGATTGCCGCTGTCGCCGCGGTGCTGGCTGGTTACTGGCTGCTGCGCGCCGTCACCACGCCGATGGCCAAGGTGCTGCAGGTCGTCGACGTCATGCGCACGGGCGACCTCACGCAACGCCTGCAACTGAATCGCGCGGACGAAATCGGCGCGCTCGAGGCGGGCTTTAACCGCATGACCGACGAGCTCACCGCGCTGGTCGGCCAGGCCCAGAAATCGGCGGTGCAGGTCACCACGTCGGTGACAGAAATCGCCGCGACCTCGCGTGAGCAGCAAGCCACCGCCAACGAAACCGCCGCCACCACCACCGAGATCGGCGCCACGTCGCGTGAAATCTTCGCCACGTCGCGGGATCTGCTGCGCACCATGAACGAAGTCTCGGAAGTGGCCAGCGAATCCGCGGCGCTCGCGGGCACCGGTCACGCCGGCCTCACCCGCATGGAAGAAACCATGCGCCTCGTGATGGAAGCGGCCGGCTCGGTCAACGCCAAACTCGCGATCCTCAACGAGAAGGCCAGCAACATCAACCAGGTCGTCGCCACCATCACCAAGGTCGCGGATCAGACCAATCTGCTCTCGCTGAATGCGGCGATCGAAGCGGAAAAAGCCGGCGAATACGGCCGCGGCTTCGCGGTCGTGGCGACGGAGATCCGCCGCCTTGCCGATCAAACCGCCGTGGCGACCTACGACATCGAACAGATGGTGAAAGAGATTCAATCCGCGGTCGCGGCCGGTGTGATGGGCATGGACAAGTTCTCTGAAGAAGTGCGGCGCGGCATGCTCGACGTGCAGAACGTGGGCGGCCATCTCACGCAGATCATCCAGCAGGTGCAGCAGCTCGCACCGCGCTTCTCGATGGTCAACGAAGGCATGCAGACGCAGGCCACCGGCGCCGAGCAGATCACCCAGGCGTTGACGCAGCTCTCCGAGGCCGCGCAACAGACGGCGGAATCGCTGCGCCAGTCGACCCAGGCAATCGACGATCTGACGCACGTCGCCAACAGCCTGCGCACCGGCGTGTCGCGCTTCAAGGTGGCGGCCTGACGGCCCGCGGCGCATTACCCGAAGCCGCCCGCCGCACGTTCGTCCACAGCTCACGCCTACGCCGATGCTTTTCATCCTCTTCACGCTCGATAGCGAACGCTACGTGATCGACGCGACGCAGGTGGAGCGCCTGATGCCGCTCACGCCGCAGTCGCCGCCCAAGACGATCCCCGGCGCGCCGGCCTGGGTGGCGGGCGTGCTCGATCACGAAGGCATGCCGCTGCCGGTGATCGATCTGCCCGCGCTCGCGCTCGGCCGTCCCGCCGCGCAACTCATGTCGACGCGCGTCGTGCTGGTGCGCTATCCGCACGCGGGCGCCACCCGCCTGCTCGCGCTGCTGCTCGAAGGCGCGACGCGCACGATTCGCCTGAATGAGGATGCGTTTCACGATGCCGGCATCGACATGCCGCACGCGCGCTATCTCGGTCCGGTCGCGAGCGAAGCGGGCGGCCTCGTGCAATGGATTCGCGTCGAGCATCTGTTGCCCGACGACGTCAAAACGCTGCTGTTTCCCGAGGCGCACGCATGAACGCGCATCACGACAACGCCCCGCTGTATCGGCATTTCGCCGAACTCCTGCATCGGACCATCGGGCTCGACGCGGCCTCGCTCGGTCATAGCGCGATCGAACGTGCGGTCGACCAGCGCGCCGCTGCGTGGTACGCCGACGGTCACGCCGACGCCACCCTCGCTGACTACTGCCAGGCAGCGCAAAACTCGCCTGCTATCTTGCAGGCACTGATCGAAGCAGTGGTGGTGCCGGAGACCTGGTTCTATCGCGACGCGGACGCATTCAAAGCGCTCGCGAAGCTCGCGCGTGAGCGCCTGGACGAACGCGGTACCGCGCTGCCGCTGCGCATCCTGAGCCTGCCCTGCTCGACCGGTGAAGAGCCGTACACGATTGCGATGACCTTGCTCGACGCGGGCATCGAGCCCACGCAGCTGCGCATCGACGCAATGGATATCAGCGAACGTTCGCTCGCCGTCGCGCGGCGCGCGGTCTACGGACGCAATTCGTTCCGCGGCAATGCGTTTCCGTTTCGCGACGCGCACTTCACCCGCGCCGAGGACGGCTGGCGTCTCGCGCAGCGCGTCGTCGAAACGGTGCAGTTCGCGCGCGCCAATCTGATGCAGCTCGATGCGTCGGCGCTCGGTGTCTACGACTTCGTGTTTTGCCGCAACGTGCTGATTTACTTCGATCGTGAAGCGCAACAAACCGCCTTGCACGTGCTCAATAGCATGCTGGCCGGCAAAGGCACGCTGTTCGTGGGCCCCGCGGAAACCGGATTGCTGATGCGCTACGGCATGCAGTCCGCGAAGATTCCGTTGGCTTTCGCGTTCCATCGCGGCGCCCCCGAAGACGCGTCGCTCAACACCTGGCACACCGCGCCGCTCTCTAACGCCGCGGCACTTGCGATGACCTCTGCCCGGATGCCCGCGTTCGCGCCCGCACAGGTGTTTTCCGCCAAGCCGTTCGCATGGCTCGATCCGGTTGCGCCCGCGACCGTCGACGCAGTTGCGCGGGACGTGCCGCGTCATGAAACCACGCGCTCCACGCCGGTTGGCAGCCGTGCGCCGCATGCACGCAAAGCGTCGATCCTCGAATCGCAGACGCCTGATCGGCTGTCGTCACAGATCGCCGCGCCGACTCGCACAGCAAGCGATACGCTGAAAACCGCGCACACGCTGGCCGATGCCGGACGTCTCGAGGAAGCCGCCACTGCGCTCAATACGTACCTGGCGCATCACGCCCCGCATGCCGAGGCGTTTTACCTGCTCGGCGTGCTGGCCGACGCCAACAGCGAGCCGGCCGTCGCACGCGCGCACTATCGCAAGGCGCTCTATCTCGATCCTCAGCATGCCGAAGCACTTGCGCATCTCGCCACGCTGCTCGAACTCGAAGGCGACCGCCACGGCGCGAGTCTGTTGAAGCAACGCGCGACGCGCGCACAAGGAGCCCAACGTGGCTGACGCGCAAACCACGGGTTTCGACGATTGCTGGAATCGCATCGGCGTGCGCGGCGATTCGTCATGCGAACGTCTGGACGAATACGTGCGCTGCCTGAATTGCCCCGTGTTCGAAGCGGCTGCGGCCAAACTGCTGGAGCGGCCGATTCCGCGCGTGGATCTGTCGCTGCACGACGTTCGCGCGTCGCAATGGGAACAGCCTGATGCGCAAGGCGCGAGCGAATCGTTCCTGGTCTTTCGCATCGGCGAAGAATGGCTCGCGCTGCCCACGCCGACTTTCAAGCGCATCGTGCAGACGCGGCCGATTCACACCTTGCCGCATCGGCAGCATGGCGCGGTGCTGGGTGTGGTGAACGTGCAGGGCGAGTTGCTGGTGTGCCTGTCGCTCGCCCATCTGCTCGGCTTCGAGTCCGGGCCCGCGGCACGCAACGATCGCGACGATCGCGTGCGCCACGATCTGCCACGCATGCTGGTGGTCGCGCGGGCGGAAGAACACGCGGTGTTCCCCGTCGATCAGGTCGACGGCGTGCATCGTATCGCGACCGCCAGCTTCTGCACTCCGCCCGCCACGCTCTCGCACGCCGCGGCCGCGCATACGCGGGCGGTCGCGCCGTGGCGGGGCGTGAGCGTGGGACTGCTCGACGCCCACGCGCTTTTCGACACCTTGAACCGGAGCCTCGGATGACGGACGATCCGCGCCGCCCGTCGTTGATCGATCTTTTCCGCGAAGAAGCGCGGACCCAGGCACGCGTGCTCAACGACGGGCTGCTCGCCCTCGATCGCGCGCCGCGCGACGCCGCCGCACTCGAGGCCTGCATGCGGGCCGCGCATTCGCTCAAGGGCGCGGCTCGCATTGTCGGCGTGCAGGTCGGCGTCGAACTGGCGCACGAAATGGAAGAGTGCTTCGTCGCCGCCCAGGAAGGACGCGTGCTGCTCGACGCCGGCTGGATCGACGCACTGCTGCGCGGTGTCGATATCGTCGCGCGCATCGGCAACGATGATGACGAGTCGGCGCGCGAGGCCGTCGGTGCATGTGTGGCGTCGTTGCAGGCATTGATGGCGGGTAGAGTGCCGCATGGCGCGGCGACGCGGCGCGACGTGACGCCGCCGGCTGGCGCTGCGTCAACCGCCAACACGCACAGTGCAGCCGTTGAACCGCCTGCCTCGGCCTCCGCCGGCGCAGATGCAAGCGCGGACGCTGACGCCGAATTCAACCTGCTCGCCGCCGCCCTGCGCGCCGAGGCCGCACCGGCCATCGCCGCAACCGCCACGACCACCGCAGACGTGACAAGCAGGACAATCGCACCAGCCGCGACGCCTGCCACCGTTCCCGCCTCGACCACCAGCGGCAACACAAGCGGCGCCGCCACCGAACCTGGCCGCATGCTGCGCGTGCGCGCCGACAACCTCGACCGCCTGCTATCGCTATCGGGCGAATCGCTGGTCGAATCGCGCTGGCTCAAACCGTTCGCGCAATCGATGCTGCGCGTCAAACGCGTGCAGCGCGACAGCGCCCGCGCGCTGGACAAGCTGCACGAAACGCTCGCCGACCTGAAGCTCGACCCGCGCGCCCAGACTGCGCTCGAGGAAGTTCGCCGCCTCACCGCGGAGTCCCAGCATCTGCTCGCCGAGCGCCTCGCCGATCTGGAGAGCTTCGACCGCCGCTCGACGCACTTGTCCCAACAGCTCTACGACGCCGCCCTGCAATGCCGCATGCGTCCGTTCGGCGACAGCGCCGGCGGCCTCGCGCGGATGGTGCGCGACGTGGCGCGTTCGCTGGGCAAAAAGGTGCGCTGGCAACTGGTCGGCGAATCGACGCAGGTGGATCGCGACATTCTCGATCTGCTCGAAGCGCCGCTTGGCCACATGCTGCGCAACGCCCTCGACCATGGCATCGAAACCCCCGCCGTGCGCCTCGCGCGCGGCAAGCCGGAAGAAGGCACCCTGACGCTCGACGCGCGTCACACCGCCGGCGCGCTGCTCATTACGGTCTCAGACGACGGCGCGGGCATCGATCTCGACGCACTGCGCGCGTCGATCATTCGCAAGAACCTGGCAAGCGAGGAAACCGCCGCGCGTCTCTCTGAAGCCGAGCTGCTCGAGTTCCTGTTGCTGCCGGGCTTTTCCCTGCGCGATCAGGTGACCGACGTGTCGGGTCGCGGCGTCGGTCTCGATGCGGTGCATGACGTCGTCAAGCGCGTGCGCGGCACGGTGCGGATCACGCATGAGCCCGGTCTCGGCACGCGCGTGCAATTGCAGTTGCCGTTGACGCTGTCGGTCATTCGCAGCCTGCTGATCGAAGTCGCGGGCGAGCCGTACGCGGTGCCGCTCGCGCATGTGAATCGCACGCTGCACGTGAGCCGCGCGGAGATCGAACTGCTCGAAGGCCATCAGCACATCGCTCTCGCCGGCCGGCGCGTCGGCGTCGTCACTGCCCACCAGATTCTCGACACGGCGCCGCCTGCGGATGAAGGCGATACCGTCAGCGTGATCGTGATCGGCGATGGTCCGCAAACCTACGGCGTGGTGGTCGATCGCTTTCTTGGCGAGCGGATGCTGGTCGTGCAGCCGCTCGACCCGCGTCTGGGCAAGATCAGGAACATCACCGCCGGCGCGTTGATGGAAAACGGCGATCCGGTGCTGATCGCCGATGTCGACGACTGGCTGCGTTCGGTCGAACGGCTCGTCGCGGGTGGCAATCTGCAGCACACGCAACACGGCGTCGCGCATGCCGCGCAGCGCACCACGCGGCGCGTGCTGGTGGTTGACGATTCGCTCACCGTGCGCGAGCTCGAACGCAAACTGCTGGCCACGCGCGGCTATGACGTGACCATTGCCGTCGACGGTATGGATGGCTGGAACGCGGTGCGCGGCGAACGCTTCGATCTCGTCATCACCGACATCGACATGCCGCGCATGGACGGCATCGAGCTTGTCACGCTCATCAAGCGCGATCCGCAGTTGCAATGGCTGCCGGTGATGATCGTGTCGTACAAGGATCGCGAAGAAGACCGCCGTGCCGGCCTGGACGCGGGCGCGGACTACTATCTGGCGAAAGGCAGCTTTCACGACGAAGCACTGCTCGATGCGGTGCGCGATCTGATCGGCGAAGCGCACGGTCAAACCCACGGGTAAAACGGATGAAAATCGGAATCGTCAACGATATGCCGCTCGCCGTCGAGGCACTGCGCCGCGCGCTCGCGGCGCGCCACGACTACACCGTCCTGTGGGTCGCGCAGGACGGCCAGCAGGCGATCGATTTCTGCACCGCGCAGCGGCCCGACATCGTGCTGATGGACCTGGTGATGCCGAACGTCGACGGGATCGAGGCCACGCGGCGCATCATGGCGAGCGCGCCGTGCGCGATCCTGATCGTCACCGTCGACGTGGGCGCGAACGCCTGGCGCGTCTATGAAGCGATGGGCGCGGGCGCGCTCGACGCCGTCGATACGCCGTCGCTGAGCGGTCCCGACGCGCCGAGAAGCATCGCCACATTGATCGCGAAAATCGACCGCATTGCCGCGCTCGTGCAGGAGCGCAACGGAGCCGGCGCGGTGGCGGCGGGCGCGCCGGCCGGCACGCCGAATCGCGACACGCCGCTCGTGGCGATCGGCGCATCGGCGGGCGGTCCGTCGGCGCTCGCCACGCTGCTCGCCGGCCTGCCGAAGGATTTCGCGGCGGCCATCGTGGTTGTCCAGCACGTCGACGCGGCGTTCGCGGCCGGCATGGCGGACTGGCTGAACCAGCAATCGGCGTTGCCCGTGCGGATTGCCCGCGAAGGCGACCGGCCGCAGCCGGGCGTCGTGCTGCTCGCCGCCACCGACGACCATCTGCATCTGAAACTGCCGAACGTGCTCGGCTACACGCGTGTGCCGGAAGAAACGCCTTACCGCCCTTCCGTCGACGTGTTTTTCCACAGCGTGGTGGCACGCTGGCCCGCGCGCGCGATCGGCGTGCTGTTGACCGGCATGGGCCGCGACGGCGCGATTGGCCTCAAGGCGATGCGCACCAAGGGCTATCACACGATCGCGCAGGACGAGGCAACGAGCGCCGTGTACGGCATGCCGAAAGCCGCCGCGGCGCTCGACGCCGCCGCCGCGATCCTGCCGTTGCCGCGCATCGCCGCCGCGCTCGCCAGCGCAGTCAACGCACGGTAGCCGCCTCGAAACACTGATATTTATTCTGGCTGAACGACATGAACACGTCTAACCCACATCAGAACGCCGCCGCGCCGGATCTCGCAGAAAACGGCGCGAACGTGCTGGACGCCCCCAACCTCGCTATCGATGACGCGTTGGCACGCATCCTCGGCAATCCCCCCGCGGCCGAGTGCCCGATCATGGTGCTGCTGGTCGACGACCAGGCGATCATCGCCGAGGCGGTTCGCCAGGCGCTGGCCGGCGAAGCGAGCGTCGACTTCCACTACTGCGCGTCGCCCGAAGAGGCGCTGCGCTGCGCCGAGGACACGCGCGCGACGGTGATCCTGCAAGACCTCGTGATGCCGGGCACCGACGGCCTCACCCTCGTGCGCCAGTATCGGCAAAACCCGGCCACGCGCGACATTCCGATCATCGTGCTGTCGACCAAGGAAGAGCCGCTCGTGAAAAGCGCGGCCTTCGCCGCCGGTGCCAACGACTATCTGGTGAAGCTGCCGGACCGCATCGAGCTGATTGCTCGCGTGCGCTACCACTCGCGCTCGTATCTGAACCTGTTGCAGCGGGACGAGGCCTATCAGGCGCTGCGCCAATCGCAGCAGCAGTTGCTCGCGACTAACCTGGAATTGCAGCGGCTCACCCATTCGGACGGCCTGACGGGGCTGTCGAACCGCCGTTACCTCGATCAGTACCTGACCGCCGAATGGCGGCGCGGCGCGCGCGACAAGACCGGCCTCGGCTTTCTGATGATCGACGTGGATAACTTCAAGGCCTACAACGACACCTACGGGCACGTCGCGGGTGACGACGTCCTCAAACGCGTCGCGCAAACCATCGAGTCGTGCCTTGGCCGCTCGCCAGATCTGGCGGCACGCTTCGGCGGCGAAGAGTTCGCCGTGGTGGTGCCTGGCACGTCCGCAGGCGGATTGCACCTGCTCGCGGAGAAGATCCGCATCGCCATCGAAGGGCTGGCGATCCCGCATGCGGGCTCCGTTGCGGGCGTCGTGACGATCAGCATCGGCGCGGCGACCGTCGTGCCCTCGCCCGCCGAGCCGGTCACCAAACTGATCGAAACTGCCGACGTCGGGCTGTATCGCGCGAAACGCGACGGGAAGAATCAGGTCGCGGTGAGTTGAGCTGCGCCTTCCTTGGGGTGCGCAGAGCCAGCCACCGCAGGCGATTGAACGCGCAACACGCGTGGTGTAACACAGGTAGTGGACAATATCGGCAACGATGGCATCACTCGATATGACCCTTCCACCCTGAGAGGAACGTGATGAACTACGACGACAGCAATCCCTTCGCCAGGATTCTGCGCGGCGAACTACCGTGCATTAAGGTGGCCGAAACCGATGCCGCCCTCGCCTTCATGGACCTGATGCCGCAAGCCGACGGCCATCTGCTGGTGGTGCCGAAGGAAGCCGTGGCGGAGATTTTCGACCTGTCGGACGCTTCGACGGTGGCCTGCATGCGCATGGCGCAGAAGCTGGCGATTGCCGTGCGCGCGGCCTTGCGCCCGGACGGCGTGTTCATCGGACAATTCAACGGCGCCGCTGCGGGGCAAACCGTGCCGCACGTGCACTTTCACGTCATCCCGCGCTGGGAGGGCCAGCCGCTGCGCATGCACGCGCGCGACGTCGCCGATGCGGATACGCTCGAGGCCCTCGCCACGCGGATCCGCTCACATTGGCGCGCCGATTGAGGCGGAGTGCTCCGGATCGGTGTGTGGTTATGCGCCGTAATATCTGTAAAAGCTTCTGAAACCAGCCGCGCGCGCTGTGCAGCTAGACTTCTCTTTGCCTTGTACCCACAAGGCATTGAGTGTGGATCTCTTTTCAGCCTGCCCGAAACGGCAGGCTTTTTTATTGGCGCGCCGATTCGACTGACTCGACCCACAGTGCAATGCTGTGCGTGTCAAAGGCGGTCCCGCGCGCGCCGCAGCGGATGCCGCCAGTCGATGCGGCGCGCACGTGCGTGCACGGGCCGCGGGTCATGCAGATCGTGCAGGTGCCGGTGTTCTTGCCACAATTCGTCGGAGAAAAGAAACAGGACGATGAGCAGCGGAATCACCAGAAAGGCGCCCAGTATCAAGTGCTCGATCACGTTAGCCTCCGGTTGCAGGAGCATGATTTCATTGTAGAGCACCGCTCATACCCACACCGTGCCGCGCCACTCATAAGCGTCCTGATCGTCCCAGTCACCCCCAATTTCCAGCCTGCGACAACGCGACGCCCCGGCCCCGCCAAACCCGCGCCCCGCCTCACTTATCGCAAAAATACGCTGCGCGGGAAGCCGCCATGGCAAGAACTCCATGCCTGAAGCCGTGACTAACTGAAACGTGCCTCGTCCGGCAACGGACACACACATTCAGACCAATAATTCTCAAGGGGAATCCAATGACGATTGAACGCAGCAGCGAACTGACTTTGCGCCCGCTCGAGCGCACCGATCTGCGCTTCGTCCATGAAGTGAACAACAACGCGAAAATCATGCGGTACTGGTTCGAGGAACCGTACGAAACCTTTTCGGAGCTGACCCAGCTTTATGATCAGCACGTGCACGACTTGCGCGAGCGGCGCTTCGTGGCGATCGACAACGAAGGGCAAACGGTCGGCGTGGTCGAGTTGATCGAGTTGGACTATATCCATCGGCGCGGCGAATTTCAGATCATCATCGCGCCGCACGCCCAGGGCCGCGGCTACGCGACAGTCGCTACCCGGCTCGCAATCGACTATGCGTTCTCCGTGCTGAACCTGCGCAAGGTCTACCTGATTGTCGACAAGTCGAACACCGCGGCCATCCACGTTTATGAAAAGTGTGGTTTCAGGCACGAGGCTGAACTGATCGAGGAGTTTTTCGGCAATGGGCGCTATCACAACGCCTTGCGCATGTGCATGTTCCAATCCGAGTTCTTCACGGCCAATCAGCGCGCCGACTGAACCTGCCTCCTCGCCGCAGACGCCGTTCGGCGCGTCTGCGCGCGCCGCGAGCCACACCTGGCACCATTTATATTCTGCAAATACCCCGTTATTTCGCGATTCCGGCCTGTCCGGTTGAATGACTTTGTGTGCAACGCACCAAAGGCGTCATTTAATAGTAGTAAATCACTTAATTGCGGCCTCTCGTTTACGCCAATACGTACCGCAAAGCTTTACTGGTTAAAGCGATGCGTCCTATTCGTCTTTTAGTTATCCGTTGCGATCTCGATCAATTAAGCAGTTGCTCAAGGATTAGGCAGGTGCGACAGCCGGTGCGACAATTCGCCGCTGTTGCGACCGCACACAAGATGTGCTTGTCGTTCTCCACGATTCTCCTAAAGTCGAATGTGCGGGTCCGACGTTAAAGTTAAATACATAGCTAACCTGAGTATCTCCCCGCACCGGAGGACATATGAAAATGCGAATCGCCCTTGTTTTCGCCATTGCGGGATTGGCTGCCGCGACTGTTCAGGCGCAAGACGTCATGATCAAGCCGCAACAAACCATCCAGTTCAAGGCCAATGCTTATGGCTGCCTGTCGAAGGATAAACTCGACGCCGCCGACCAGCATGCGCAAGCCGGCGAACAGCAAAAGATGCAGGAATTCTTCTCCGGATATCAATGCATTTCTACCCCGGAAAATTCAGACTTCCGCGTGGTCCGCGTGGTCGGACACGACGTCGAATTCGTGAATTCCGGTAACAGCGATACCCAAGGCCTCTGGGCGAACGATCGGTTCATCAAGCAATAAATTGAACGCTGACATTCCGGCGAAACGCCGGGGTGTGATTTTGCGCGTGTGGATCGCTGGCTGCTGAAAGTTAGGGACTGAGTTTCTGCGAGTTAAAAAAACGGCTGGGCATTTTATGCCCGGCCGTTTTTGCTGGCATTCGCGCATGAAGCTGTAACGCATCGGTGCGGACGGAAAAAAGCCGATGCGGAATGTGTCGGTCCGCATCGGCAGCACGCCTTCTCGCAAAGCGCAGGAAACCGTAGCTAACTCACCATCACGGCACAACGCGCCACGTCGTGCCGGTCAATGAGAGTCGCGCGGCACCGGCGCGCCGCTCGATCCGACCAGAAAGTCCAGATCCGCTCCCTCGTCCGCTTGCAGCACGTGTTCGACGTAGAGCTTGTAGTAGCCGCGTTTGGGGACCTCCGGCGCTTGCCACGTGGCCCGCCGGCGCGCGAGTTCCTCATCGGTGACGTCGAGGTGCAGGCGGCGTGCTTCGACGTCGAGTTCGATCATGTCGCCGGTCCGCACGAACGCCAACGGACCGCCCGCGGCCGCTTCCGGCGACACGTGCAGTACTACTGCGCCATAGGCCGTGCCGCTCATGCGGCCATCGGAAATGCGCACCATGTCCGTGATGCCTTTTTGCAGCACCTTTTTTGGCAGCGGCATGTTGCCGACTTCCGCAAATCCCGGATAGCCCTTTGGCCCCGCGCCCTTGAGCACCATGATGCAGTGTTCGTCGATATCGAGCGACTCGTCGTCGATCTTCGCGTGCAACTCCTCGATGTTCTCGAATACGACCGCGCGGCCGCGATGCTTCAGCAACTGCGCGGTGGCCGCCGACGGCTTGATCACCGCGCCGTTCGGCGCCAGGTTGCCCTTGAGCACCGCAATGCCGGCCTTTGGCTTGAACGGCTCGGCAAACGTGGTGATGACTTTCTCGTCGTGATTCGGCGCGTTGCGCACGTTGTCCCAGATCGTCTTGCCATTCACCGTCAGTGCTTCGCGGTGCAGCAGGCCTTGTTCGCCGAGTTGCTTCAACACCGCCGGCAAGCCGCCTGCGTAGTAAAAATCCTCCATCAGATACTCACCCGACGGCTGCAGATTCACGAGGCACGGCACGTTCGAACCCAGTTCCCAGTCTTGCAGCGACAACTCCACGCCCATGCGCCGCGCCAGCGCGATCAGATGCACCACCGCATTGGTCGATCCGCCAATCGCCGCATTCGTGCGGATCGCGTTCTCGAACGCCTTGCGCGTGAGAATCTTGTCCATGGTCAGATCTTCGCGAACCATGTCGACAATGCGCCGGCCGGCGAGATGCGCCAGCACCTGGCGGCGTGCGTCCACCGCGGGAATCGCCGCGTTGTGCGGCAAGCCCATGCCGAGCGATTCGACCATCGAGGCCATCGTCGAGGCCGTGCCCATCGTCATGCAGTGGCCGCGTGAGCGGTTCATGCAGGACTCGGCTTCGGTGAATTCCTCCTCCGTCATCGTGCCGGCGCGCACTTCCTCCGACATCTGCCACACGCCCGTGCCCGAACCTATGTTCTTGCCGCGAAACCGGCCATTGAGCATTGGGCCACCCGACACGGCGAGTGCCGGCAAATTGCACGACGCGGCGCCCATCAGCAGCGCGGGTGTGGTCTTGTCGCAGCCCACCAGCAGGATCACGCCGTCCATTGGATTGCCGCGAATCGATTCCTCGACATCCATGGAAGCGAGATTGCGAAACAGCATGGCGGTAGGCCGCAAATTGGTTTCGCCCAGCGACATGACCGGAAACTCGAGCGGCAAGCCGCCCGCTTCGTGCACGCCTTTTTTCACGTACTCCGCCAGCTCGCGAAAATGCGCATTGCACGGCGTTAGTTCGGACCACGTATTACAGATCCCGATCACCGGGCGTCCGTCGAATTCGTCGTGAGGAATGCCCTGGTTCTTCATCCACGAGCGATGCAGGAAACCGTCGCGGTCCTTGAGGCCGAACCACGCCTGGCTGCGCAGCGGCTTTTTAGTCTGGTTCGAATCAGCCATGAAGTCTCCTGTTGGCAAATGTTTTGAAGCGCGTCAGTGCACGCGCTTGCTGCGGCGGAACTGGTCGAACAGCACGGCGAGCAGCAAAATTCCGCCTCGAATCAGGTATTGGTAGAAGGTCGGCACGTTCAGAAGACTCATGGCGTCCTGCACGGAGCCCATGATCAGCACGCCGACCAGCACGCCGGAAATCGTCGCGACGCCGCCCGTGAGCGAGACGCCACCGAGCACGCACGCAGAAATCACGCCCAGTTCGAGCCCGACCGAGGTTTTCGGGTCGCCCAGACTCATGCGCGACGCCAGCATCACACCCGCAAAGCCCGTCACGAGACCTTGCAATACGAACACTGTGATCTTGATACGCGTCACCGGCAAGCCCGCCAGCAAGGCCGCTTCGCCGTTGCCGCCGACCGCCAGCACGTTCTTGCCGAACACGGTTTTCTTCAACAAAAAGCCGAACAGCACGAAGCCGACGATGTTGCTCCAGATCGGGTAGGAAATGCCGAGGAACGAACCGCCGCCGAGGTCGAAGAAACGCTCTTCGGAGATCATCACGGCGTCGCCGTTCGACGTGATGTAGGCGAGGCCGCGCACGACCTCCATCATGGCGAGCGTGACAATCAGCGAGTTGATCTTGTAGCGCGCGACGAGCACGCCGTTCACGAGGCCGACCGCGCCTCCCGCGAGCACACCGGCGGCCACGCCGAGGGTTACGCTATGCGTCGCGGTAATCAAGGTGGAGGCGACCACGCCCGCGAACGCGACGATCGATGCCACCGACAAATCCACTTCGCCGAGCGCGAGCACAAACATCATGGTCACCGAGATCGAACCGATCAGCGTGACGGAGAGCAGCAGGCCCTGAATATTGCGCGCGCTCAGAAAGTCCGGCACGGTGAACGACAGGACCGCGAACAGAATCACGAACACCATGACGATGCCGGACCGGTTGATCAGGTCCCAGGTGCGCGCGGCACGCGCGCTCAGCCCGGCTGACGCGACAGCGGGAGTCGAGGAGTCGGTTGAAGGGGTATGCATGGTGTTTATTCCGTTTCAATGGCGCGCTTGAGTCGCCTTCGTTTGTCGGGTGAGTGCGGCGGTGAATGCGGTGACGAACGCGGTCGCGTCAGCGGGGCAGGGCGAGCTTGATCAACGCATCCGGCGTGGCCTGAGCCTTGGGCAAATTGCCAACGATGCGTCCTTCCTTCATCACGATCACGCGATCCGCCACACCGATCACTTCGGCGAGGTCGCTCGACACGACAATCACGGTGCGGCCCGCTTCCGCGAGCCCATACAGCAGCCCATAAATTTCGCTGCGCGCGCCGACGTCGATACCGCGCGTGGGTTCGTCCATCAGGAACACGTCGATCTCTTCAGCCAGCCAGCGCGACAGAATCACCTTCTGCTGATTGCCGCCGGAGAGCGTGCCAATCGGCGTGTCGCCGTCGCGCGTCTTGATCGCGAGCTTGCTGATGAACGCTTTCGCGGTCTGCGCTTCCTTGCGGCCGTCGAGTACGTTGAAGCGGCTGAAATGGCGGCGGCAGCTGATGTTCAGGTTGTCCGACACCGAGGCAATCGACACGATGCCTTCCTGCTTGCGGTCCTCGGGACACAACGCCACGCCCGCGCGCACGGCATCGCGCGGCGTGGTGAAATGCACGCGTTTGCCTTTGAGCGTGATCTCGCCCGATGTGGGTTTGACCGCGCCGTAAATCAGCTTCATCAACTCCGAACGGCCCGCGCCAACCAGCCCGAAGAAGCCGACGATCTCGCCCTGGCGCGCGGTGAACGAAGCGGGCTCACGCAAGCCACGCCCCATCACCGCGTTGACGTCGAGTTGCACGCCGCCGAGTTCTCGAGCGCGATAGCCGTACACGTCCGCG
Organism: Paraburkholderia ginsengiterrae; assembly: GCF_001645125.1. Taxonomy (GTDB): domain Bacteria; phylum Pseudomonadota; class Gammaproteobacteria; order Burkholderiales; family Burkholderiaceae; genus Paraburkholderia; species Paraburkholderia ginsengiterrae. The sequence goes on from NZ_LXKA01000110.1 coordinate 274,708, forward strand.
ATTGAACGGCCCACCATGCAACTGATCAGACGATCGCGATCGAGTCCTTCACCGGCTTCGAACGTATCGATGTGGCGGCCATCGCGAAACACTGTCACGCGGTCACACAGTTCGTAGACTTCGTCCATGCGATGCGTGACGTAGATGATCGCGCGGCCTTCGGCCTTCAACCCGCGGATGATCCGGAAGAGTTGAGTGGTCTCACGCGACGACAAGGAGCTGGTCGGTTCGTCGAAGGCAATCACGCGCGCATCGCGCATCAGCGCCTTGCCGATCTCGATCATCTGCCGCTGGCCGATCGAGAGATGCTTCACCTGCTGCAACGGATCGATCTTTTCACCGAGCCGTTCGAGCTCGCGCACCGCGCGTGCCACCAACGCCTTTTCATCCAGTACACCGAAGCGATTCGGCATGGCGCCGAGCATCAGGTTGTCGGCCACCGTCAGTTCCGGCACCAGATGCAGTTCCTGGTAGATGATCGCCACACCCGCTGCGATGGCAGCCTTTGTCGAACCGAAATGCTGCTCGACGCCATCGAGCGACAAGGTGCCCGCTGCGGGCTGGTTCACTCCGGACAACACCTTGAGCAGCGTCGACTTGCCGGCGCCGTTTTCGCCCATCAGGCCGTGCACTTCGCCGCGGCGCACGTCCAGCGACACCTGGTCGAGCGCGAGTACACCAGGAAAGCGCACGGTGATGCCGTCGAGTTGCAGATACGGCTCGCCGGATGCAGGCGAGGGCGCCGCTTCGGCGGTGGGGGACTCCGTGTATGAAGACGTCATCGACAAACCTCAAGCAGATGAAAACCTGTGGCAGGCCGCTCCCGCGCAAACGGAAGCGCGAACGGAAAACGGCCCGCCGTGCGCAATCTGGAACCCCGCTTAAATGCCGAGTTCCTTACGCACTTCCTGCCAGTTGTCGCGCACCATCAGCTTGCCGGTGGTCTGTGTATCCGCAGGCGGCTGCTTGCCGTCCTTGATCCACTCGACGAGGTTCTCCGTGCTCTCCCTGCCGTGCATCGTCGAGCTCACCGCGATCGTGCCGTAGAAGCCGGTCGGCTCCTTCTTCTGGAATTCGGCAAACGCTTCGCCCGCGCCGTTGATGCCGACGCCGATCACGTCCGCCGCCGGAATATGCAGTTGCTCGGTGGCGCGCACGCCACCCAGCACGCTTTCTTCGTTGAGCGCGAAGATCACCCACTTCTTGATGTTCGGATGCTGCGCAAGCACGGGCGACGAGGCATTGAATCCGCCTTCGTCATCGGTCGTTTTCTGCGGCGCGTCGAAGATGTTGTCCTTCTTGAAGCCGCCGGCCAGCAGCGATTGCGTCGCGCCGTCGGTGCGCAGTTTCGCGGTCGGCAGTTCGTAGTTCGTAATACGCAGCGCGCCGACTTCTTCCGGCTTCCAGCCGCGCCGCTTCATCTCTTCGGAGATCGCGGTGCCGACCTGATTACCGATCTTGAGCGCGGACATGCCCAGATGCGGCACGTTCGCGAGCGGCTTGCCGGTGGAGTCGACCAGTTGATCGTCGACGGTAACGAACTTCATGTTGTAGCGCTTCGCGCGCGCCTGAATCGCGGGTCCGAGACGCACGTCGGGTGCGCAGATCACGAAGCCCTGCGCACCTTGCGCGCCGAGGTTGTCGATCGCGGCCAGCACTTTTTCACCGTCCGGCGTGCCGATGTTCACCACCGAGAATCCATCCTTCTGGCCGAGTGCGGTCGCGGCTTTCTGTTCGTTGATGAACCATGCCTGTTCCGGCATCTTCACGAGAAAGCCGACTTTGAGCGGCTGATCCGCCCGCGCGGACAGTTGCGTGGCGAAGGGAGCGGCGAGGGCGGCGGCGGCCATCGCGGATAGCGTTAAACGGCGAAGCTTGCTGGTCATGTCTGTCTCCTGTCGATTGGTGTTAGATGGCACTGACTTCGATCCCATGCAACCAGGTTGCTGAGCTTGAAAAGCTGTTCAGCCCGCCACGTAAGCCGTTTTCACGGCTGTCCAGAACGCGGCATCCGCGGTGCCATAGGCGGACGCCTTACGGCCGCCGCCGGGTACGTGATGCTCCACGGCGGTGGTCGGCAGATTGATCGTGACAAAGCCGCTGTGTACATGACGGCGAAAATGCCGCGCGCGAGTGAGCGAGCGTGTGCAGATGCCGGCGCACAAGCCGTACGCGTTGTCGTTCGCGAGATGCAGTGCGTGCTCGTAGTCATCTGCGCGCAGAACCACTGCGAGCGGTCCAAAAATGTCTTCCTGCGCGATACGGTGTGCGGGTTCGCCCACGAACAGCGCCGGCTCGAAAAAGTAGCCGCGCGTCGCGCGTTCCAACCGGCGTCCGCCATGCAGCAATTGCGCGCCTTCCTGCAAACCGATGCGCACATAGTCGAGACCGCGCTCCAACTGCGCGGCGTTGGCCACCGGGCCGATATCCGTGCCATGCTTCAGCGCGTGATCGATCGTGAGTCGGGCGAGCTTTGCCCGCAACGCGTCCACGAACGGCTCGAACACCGCGCGCTCGACGATCAGCCGGGCCGCCGCCGTGCTGCGTTGACCGGCCGACCCATACGCGCCGCTCAAGGCGGCATCGACAGCGCCATCCAGATCGGCATCAGCCAGTACAACGAACGGATTTTTGCCGCCCATATCCAGTTGCACGCGCGCCTGGCGAGCAGCGGCGGATTGCAGCACGCGCGTCCCGGTTTCCGCAGAACCGGTCAGGCTGATCGCGGCCACCAGCGGATGGGCGGCAATCCGCGCGCCGACTTGCCGGCCGCTGCCCATCACCAGATTGAACACGCCTGCGGGCAGACCGGCACGGCTGATCAGCGATCCCAGCGCCGCAGCGCAAGCCGGCACCGATTCGGCCGGCTTGAACACGACACAATTGCCATAGGCAAGCGCGGCGCCTATCTTCGCCGCGGCGATGGCGAGCGGCGCGCTCCACGGCGCGATGATGCCCACCACGCCGAGCGGCTCCCGCGTCACGTCGATCTCGACGCCGGCGCGCGCCGACGCGACCGGTTCGGCAAAAGCGCCTAACGCTTCGGCGGCGAATCGCTTGAAGAGCTGGCCGGCGCGCGTGGCTTCGGCGAGCGCCTCGGGCAAGGTCTTGCCAACTTCACGCGCAAGCAGCCGGGCCAGCTCGTCGCGACGCGCGAGCATCTCGCTGCCGATGGCATCGAGCGCGTCCGCGCGACGCTGCGCCGAGCCGACCGACCATTCGCGAAAAGCCTCGTGCGCGGCTTCAATGGCGGCATCCGTCTGCCGCACGTCGGCCCGCGCATAATCGCCGACCGGTTCGTCCAGGTCCGACGGATTGAGCGAGACGCCCGTGGTCGCGCCCGTTTCCCAGCCACCATTGATGTAGTGGCGAAACGGACTGGCAACGAGCGGGACGAGCGGATCGCGGTTCATCAGCGGCAAGGGGCGGCGTGGAGAAGGCTGGAAAGTCCACGAATGGTATGAGCCGGCCCAATAACTTTCCAATCCCTTTTTAGGCCATCCCGATATCAATTCAGGTATGGCATCATGGATGTCGTGTCGAGGCAGACTGCTCGGCGGAAGGCGCCGGATCGCCTCGAATAAAACGTGCTGGAGACACGCCATGACGCGTAGCTACTCGAACTGGTTCGTGCGTGCACGGCTCAAGACGCGACAGCTGCTGCTGCTCGCCGCGATGGACGAGGAGGGCAACGTCCGGCGGGCCGCCGACGTGCTCGGCATGACCCAGCCCGCGGCGTCGCGCCTCCTGAAAGAACTGGAGGACATGCTGGGCGTGAGCCTGTTCGACCGCACGCCGCACGGCATGCACGCCACGCTGTACGGCGAGGTAATGATCCGCCACGCCCGCATGGTGCTATCCAATCTGAGCCACGCGCACGACGAGATTTCCGCGCTGCGCGCCGGTCTCGCGGGCCAGGTGCGGATCGGCGTGATCGCCGCGGCGGCGGCCACGATGGTGCCGCGCGCGATCGCCGGTGTGAAGGAGCGCTACCCGCAGTTGCAGATCTGGGTCGAGGTGGAAACGTCAGACGTGATGCTGCCGCGGTTGGCGGAAGGGGAACTGGATCTCATGATCGGGCGCGTGCTGGAGCGGCAGAACCAGTTCAAGACCGAAGTCCGCTATGAACCGCTCGCCGACGAACCGCTCTGCGTGGTGGCGCGTCCCGGGCATCCTCTCGAAAATGAAACAGGTTTGACACTGCGCGCAATCGTCAACGCAAGCTGGGTTTTGCACCCGCCGGGCAGCGTGTTGCGGCATCGCTTTGATCTGATGTTTTCGCAGATTGGACTCAATCCTCCGCAGAATGTGGTGAATACGAACAATTTTCTGGCAATTTCCAGCTTGCTATTGCAAAGCGACATGTTGGCGGTTTTGCCTGACGAAGTGGCGCGCCAGTACCAACAGTACGGCGTTTTGAAGCGTATACCGATCGATTTACCGTACAGGATGGATACATTCGGTATCATCACGCGCCAGTCGCACCTGCTCTCGCCGGCGGCCTCGGTCGTGCTCGAAGCCTTGCGGGGAGCGGCTGGCGAGGTTTACGGCAGCACTTTCGAGCCGCTCATGGCGCGATAAATGCTCCTTCCGTGGTCATGGCTGCCGGCAAACGGCGCGGAAGGAGCAAACGATGTACAACGACCAACACCGAAAACGGCAACGTGCCGTCGACGATTCTTTTTCAGTTCGCTCCGGCGGAGCGAGCGCCTGGTTTAGCAACGGCATGGCTCTCAAATCGACGATTTACAAAGCGGAACTGCAGATCGCCAACATGGACCGGCACTATTACGCCGACCATTCGCTGACGATCGCCCGCCATCCCTCCGAAACCGACGAACGGATGATGGTCCGCGTCGCCGCGTTCGCGCTGTTCGCGCAGGAACGCCTCGAATTCTGCAAAGGCTTGTCTGACGTGGACGAGCCCGACCTGTGGGAAAAGGATCTGACCGGCGCGATCGATACCTGGATCGAAGTCGGCCAGCCGGACGAACGGCGTATTGCCAAAGCAAGCGGCCGCGCCAACCACGTGATCGTGATGGCGTACGGCGGCCGCGCGTCGGACATCTGGTGGCAGGGCGTGCGCAACAAGGTGGAACGCCTGCGCAATGTGACGGTGTGGACGCTCGGCGAAGACGTCGCCGCGTCGCTCGGCGCGCTGGCCGAACGGACCATGCGCCTGCAGTGCACCGTGCAGGACGGTGAAGCATGGCTCGGCAGCGCCGAAGCCGATGCGGTCAAGATCGATTGGACAGTGCTGAAAGCGCCCGCCGACGCTTGACGTCTGATCGCCGGAAACGCTTACAGCGACGTCATCCGCGCCGCTTCCGGCGGCCCCTTGAGTTCGACCATATTGCCCTCCGGGTCGAACAGATATAGCGACGGCCCAAACCCGTCCGCACCGTAGCGCAGCCCCAGTTCGCCCAGCCGTGCGCCGTGTTCGACCAGGTGCGCCTTGAGTGCATCGGCGTCGAACGGCTCGATGCGCAGGCACACGTGATCCATATTCCGCCCCGCGCCGGGCACGCCGTTTTCAGCGTGATCGAGCCGGGCGCCGACCTGCAGCAGATCGATCAGCGAGCGCCCCGCGCGCAACTGCGTCAGGCCCAGTTCGCGCTGCTCCTTCTCCACGCGGCAGCCAAGCACATCGCAATAGAAGCGCGACATCGCCTCGACATTGGTTGCCCGAATGACGATGTGATCGATCTCGCGAATGTGGATTTTCATGTCGAACGCCCCTTGGCCGGCTCACCGAACGGATGGAATAGCCAGTGTAGAAGAAAGGGCGGGGCTGCGAGTGCGAGTCGTGCAAACGCGGCGAGGGTCAGATCCCAGAGTACGGACGAAAAAAAGCCCGCTCTATGTGGAGCGGGCTGAATCCATATCAGGAGGAGACATGGAGGAGACAGGTACTAATATACACACGAGGTTGATGCGACGCAATAACTTTTTAAGGGAAAACCCGATATCGGGCCAAATTGTCGCAGTTTGCGGTGAACCGGTTGCCTGGCGGGCGCCTCGGGCCTACGGGGAAGCGCAATGACAGAGCAAGAACCGGAGCGTACTGTGTTGGCAGGCGGCCTACATTGGTGAGCATCGACACCGCCTATTCGAGACCATCATGAACCGCAATCTTGCCGATACCGCCTCCCGCGCGCCCCGCTGGACTTCCGACGACGAGCGCTGGGACGCCGTGACACGCCGCGAGCCGCAAGCCGACGGCGCGTTCTTCTACGCCGTCAAAACGACTGGCGTGTTTTGCCGGCCGTCGTGCGCGTCGCGCCAGCCACGCCGCGAAAATGTCGCTTTCTTCGCCGATGCCGCCGCGGCGCGTGCCGCGGGCTATCGCGACTGTAAGCGTTGCCAGCCGGGCGGCCTGCCGCGCGAACTGGAAATCGTGAATCGCGCCTGCGCCGCGCTGGACGCCGATCCGCAGCAGCGCCTCACGCTCGCGCAATTGAGCGACGCCGTGCACGTGAGCCCGTTCCACTTGCAGCGTCTGTTCAAGCGCGTCGTCGGCGTGTCACCGCGTCAATACCAGGCCGCACAGCGTGGCGCGGCCTTGCGCGATGCGCTTCAGCGCGGCTCGGACGTCACCCGCGCCACGCTCGACGCGGGCTTTGGCTCGCCGTCGCGGATGTACGACAGCGCGTCGGCGGAACTGGGCATGGCGCCGTCCGCATATCGGCGCAAGGGTGCGGGGCTCACCGTGCGCTATGCCAGCGCGCCTACCTCGCTCGGCTTTGTGCTAGTCGCGGCGACCGACAAGGGCATCTGCAAGATCGGTTTCGGCGACGACGCCGCCATGCTCGCCGACGACCTGCGCGGCGAATTCGCCAACGCCGACCTGCTGGAAGACGTCGAGCGCCTCGCGCCGTTCATCGCGCAGATCGACGCCTATTTGCGCGGCACCCGCCAGGATTTCGACCTGCCGCTGGATATCGCCGCGACGGCGTTCCGGCAGCGTGTATGGGACGCGCTGCGGCGCATTCCGTACGGCGAGACCCGCAGCTACTCGCAAATCGCCGAAGCAGTCGGCTCCCCGCGCGCCGTGCGGGCGGCGGCGAGCGCGTGCGCGACCAATCCGGTGGCGCTGGCGATTCCCTGTCATCGGGTGGTGCAAAAGGGCGGGGCGCTGGCCGGCTATCGCTGGGGTCTTCCGCGCAAGGCCGCGCTGCTCGACAACGAAGCGCAGCACGCCGGTAACATTTCGCGCGACGAGGCCGGGCGCCGCCAACCGGCTCTGGCTGACACGGACAACACCCTGACCAAACTGGACCACGCCGCGTGAGCACGCTCGACGAAGTCGCCACACTCGAACTACCGTTCAAACCACCCCTCGACTGGCCGCGCCTGCTGCGCTTCTTCGGCGGGCGCGCGACCCCGGGCGTCGAAGCGGTGGAAGACGGCGCGTATCGCCGCGCGATCGACTGGGCCGGCGACAGCGGCACGCTGAGCGTGCGCCTGCATCCACGCAAGCGCTGTCTGGTCGCCAGCATCGAAGGGCCAGCGAGCCGTCACGCCGACGCGCTCGCTACGCCGATTGCGAAGATGTTCGACCTGCACGCCGATCCGAAAAAGATCGGCGCCGGACTCGCCGCGGATCCGTGGCTCGCGCCGCTCGTCGAGGCCGTACCCGGCTTGCGCGTGCCGGGCGCATGGTCGGGCTTCGAACTGGTGGTGCGCGCGATCGCCGGCCAGCAGGTCAGCGTGAAAGCGGCCACTACCATCATCGGGCGGCTGGTGCAGCGCGCCGGTGAACGCATTGACGGACATCCGCATGAGAACACCGCATGGCGTTTTCCCACGCCCGCCGCGTTGGCCGCGGTGGACCTCGCGCAAATCGGCATGCCGGGGAAGCGTGTAGCGGCCTTGCAAGGCTTTGCGCACGCGGTCGCAACCGGCGACGTGCCGGTCGACAGCAGCACCGCCGACGCCGACAGCCTGCGCGCCGCGTTGCTCGCGCTGCCCGGCATCGGCCCATGGACGGTCGAGTATGTGGCGATGCGGGCATGGCGCGATGCCGACGCATGGCCCGCGTGGGACCTCGTGCTGATGCAGTCGATCTGCGCGCGCGATCCGGCGCTTCAGCGGCCCGCCCAGCAGCGCATGCGCACTGACGCGTGGCGGCCGTGGCGCGCGTATGCGGCGATGCATCTGTGGAACGAAGTGGCGGACCGCGCCGGCGCCGCGCGAGGCGGCTGACATCGCCGGCCACTCGGCAGGGAGCCGTGCACAAGGTGCGTCGAGAGGCAGGGTGACGATCCGCAAAGCAGGCGTATTCGTCGGGAAAATAGGTGGGGCGAGGGGTGCCGATGAGCCGCCGAAGCGGCCTCAAGCAGCCGTTCTGGCGAGATGTTAAAGTGCCCGCTACTGAAAAATTCCACCGAACGTTGTCGACCGCGCAGAGCTGTGAAGCAGGGCGGCCGTCAACAGCGAACTCGCCTCAATGCCAAACACGACCTCTTCCCGCACGACCGATGCGCTCTTGCATAGCCTGTCCGTGCTGACCTCGGGCCCGCAGCGCGACGCGCTGACTACGGGCCTGCGCGGCATCGAAAGGGAAAGCCTGCGCGTGACGCACGAGGGCCAGCTCGCCTTGACGCCGCATGCGCGCGAGCTCGGCTCGGCGCTCACGCATCATTCGCTCACGACGGACTATTCCGAAGCGCTGCTCGAACTGATCACGCCGGCTGAGCACGACGTCGCGCTCACGCTGGAGAAGCTCGACACGCTGCATCGTTTTGTCTACACGGGGCTTGGCGACGAGATCCTGTGGAACAACTCCATGCCGGGCCTGCTGCCCGACAGCGATGACGGCATTCCGATCGCGCGCTATGGCAGCTCGAACATCGGCAAGCTGAAGTACGTGTATCGCATGGGCCTCGCGCTGCGTTACGGCCGCACCATGCAGTGCATTGCCGGCATCCACTACAACTATTCGCTAAACGAAGAAGTGTGGCGGCTGCTGCATGCGGACCAGCAATCCACCGCGAACGCCGTCGATTTCCAGTCCGACCGCTATCTCGCGCTGATCCGCAATTTCCGCCGCACCAACTGGCTGCTGATGTATCTGTTCGGTGCGTCGCCGGCGCTGGATCGCCGTTTTATCCGCGATCGCCAGCACTCGCTCGAAACCTTCGACGCCGACACGCTCTACCGCCCCTACGCGACCAGTCTGCGCATGAGCGACCTCGGCTACTCGAACACCACGGCGCAGGCGGCGCTGCACGCCGACTACAACACGCTGCCGGGCTATCTCGACGCGCTCGCCAAAGCCGTGAGCCAGCCGTATCCCGCCTATGAGGCGATCGGCACGCAGCGCGACGGCGAGTGGGTGCAGATCAACACGAACGTATTGCAGATCGAAAACGAGTTCTACTCGACGATCCGCCCGAAGCGCGTCACGTATCCGGGCGAGCGGCCGCTCCATGCGCTGGCCGCGCGCGGTGTGCAATACGTGGAAGTGCGTTGCATGGATATCGACCCGTTCGAGCCGACCGGCATTTCGCTGGAAACGTCACGCTTTCTTGACGCCTATCTGCTGGTCTGCGCGCTCGACGACAGCGCGCCGTTGCCTCCGGACGCCTACACTGAAGCCAATCAGAACTTCAGCCGCGTCACGATGGAAGGGCGCAAGCCCGGCCTCGAACTGACACGCGACGGTCAACCGGTCGCGATGATCGATTGGGCGAATCAATTGCTGAGCAAGATCGACGCAGCAGCGGCCGCACTCGACAGTTTGCACGGCGGCGATGCGCACGCCCGCGCCGTCGCGGTTCAGCGCGCGAAGCTGGCGGATGCGTCACTCACGCCGTCGGCGCGTGTGCTGCAGACCATGCGTGAGAAACAGCAGAGCTTCCTCGCATTCGGACTCGAGCAAAGCGAAGCGCACGCCGCCTACTTCCGGTCGCGTCCGCTGGATGCCGAGCAGATGAAGGAGTTCACCGACCTCGCTGAGCGGTCGCTCGCTGAACAGGCGAAGCTCGAGCAGGAAGAAGTCGGTTCGTTCGACGCATTTGTCGCGGCTTACCGCGCCTACACGTTGAACCGCTTCAGCGTCTGAAACCTGCGCGCGTATGCGTGTGACGAAAGAGCGGCCTACCTGGCCGCTTTTTTTATTGCGCACAGGTAACGGCTACGTCATGCGACGTACAGCCTCGAACGCTATCGGCAAATATTCCGTGCGTTCCGGCGATTCTCTGAGGCAGATGAAACACCTCCCCGGCCCCACGGTCCAAACAGATAGGACGCGTTCCACAGAGGGAGGAAGAAAGGTGATGAAAAAGACTCTGTTAGCCGTACTGTGCGTCGCGGCGGCGGGGTGTTCGACACAAGGCCAGGTCGATCCGAACGTCATGCAGATCGCAACAACGCCGTTGACGTGTTCGAACAAGGCCGAATGCGAGGTCTGGTGGCAACGGGCGCACACGTGGGTGACGAGCCACGCGACATACGCGATCGAAGCCTCGACCGACACGCTGATCCAGACTGCCGGACCCGACGGCGGCAAGCGTGCGCTGGCGTATCAGATCACACGCGCCGCGAATCCGGACGGCACCGCCACCATCGGCTTTGCCGCGCATTGCGACGGCGCGATGGGCTGCAAGCCGAATCCGTGGGAAGCCGGCGCCGACTTCAAGCAATACGTGCGGGGCGCGGCTGCAAGTGCGCCGCAGACTGGCGCCAAGCCCTCGCAGCCCGCACCGGCGACCACGCATCCGGAGGCGTCGCAAGGGCAATCGATTCCGCCAACGAATGGCGAAGCCCTGTCGCAGTGATTTCGGCGCGAATCAATGCCCCATCGACGGCCCCACACCCTTGCGCGGCTTGGTAATCCAGACCAGCATCGCGAGCACCAGAAACGCCGCGCACGAGATGCGGAAAAAATCGTTGGTGGCCATCATATAGGCCTGAGCGGTCACCACCTGGTTCAGCTGCGCGGTGAGGCCATCGCCGGAGAGCCCGATGCCGGCTAGCGCATCGGTATAAGCGTTGGTATTGGAGGAGTACACATTGACCGAGTCCGTCAGCATCGCGTGATGGTAGATCGTGTCGTTCTCCCAGTACGTCGTGCTAATGGCCGTGCCGATCGCCCCCGACAACGTTCTGAAGAAATTGGACAGTCCGGACGCACTCGCCAGCCGTTCATCCGGCACGCTTGAGAGGGTGATGGTGGTCATCGGCACGAAGAAGCACGCCACGCCGATGCCTTGGACGAGCCGCGGCCAGATCACGTGATTGAACGGCACGTCGAGCGTAAACGTCGAGTTCCAGAACGACACGAAGGCGAACACGATGAACGCAAAGCTCGCCACCACGCGCAGATTCAGCCGGTGCATGTTCTTGCCGATCATCGGCGAGAGGAACAGCGCGAGCAAACCGACCGGCGCGGTCGCAAGACCCGCCAGCCCCGCGGTGTAACCCATCACGGTTTGCAGCCAGAGCGGGAAAATCACCACCGAGCCGAAAAAGGCCATGAAGCCGAACGAGATGATCACCACGCCGAGCGCGAAGTTGCGATCTTTGAACAGCGAGAGATCGACAACCGGCTCTTTCTCCGTCATCTCCCACACCAGCATGAAGGCGATCGCCACCAGCGCAATCACCGCCAGCGTAACGATGAAGGGCGAGTTGAACCAGTCGCGATCCTTGCCGAGGTCGAGCATCATCTGCAGACACGACACGCCTGTCACGAGCAGCACCAGACCCACCGCGTCAATGCGCTGTTGAGTGATCTTCGTCTCGCGTCCGCGCAGCAGCAGAAACGCGCACACCGCCGAGAACAGGCCGATCGGCACATTGATGTAGAAAATCCACGGCCACGTGAAGTTGTCCGTAATGTAGCCGCCCATCACGGGGCCGAAGATGGGGGCGCAAATCACGGTCATTGCCCAGAGACCCAGCGCGAGGCCGCGTTTTTCCGGCGGATACGAGCGCATCAGAATGGTCTGCGAGAGCGGGACCATCGGCCCGGACACAAGCCCTTGCACCAGCCGGAATGCGATCAGCGACTCGAAGTTGTGCGCGAAACCGCATAGCGCCGAAGCGATCGTGAACAGCAGCACGGACAACGTGAACAGGCGCACTTCGCCGACGCGCCGCGCGAGCCAGCCCGTCAACGGCACGGCGATCGCCGAGGCGACCGAATACGACGAGATCACCCAGGTGCCCTGGCTGGTCGCCACACCGAGGCTGCCGGAAATGGTCGGCACTGCGACGTTCGCAATCGACGTGTCGAGCACCTCCATAAAGGTGCCGAGCGCGAGACCGACCGTCAGCAAGGCCAGCGCACCGCCTTTGAGCGAAGCCGGTTCGGCGGCGGGCAGGGCAGCGGCGGAAGCCGTGGCATTCATGGATTCTTCTCCTCAGCCGGGAAAGCTTGTCGCGGCAGCTTTATCGCATCCACTGACGGGTGCGCTTACATGCCACATCACTCTCTGCCCAGACAGATATCGTCAAACAATCATGCGCGCAAGGGCGCGCTTTCTGGCTTATTGCTCGCCGCGTTTCAGCGGCGACTCTTCGGGTAATTCGTCGGGCGATTCGTGCTGCGGCCCCACTCCGCAGGCCGCGCTTGCGCCTGCGTCGATACCGTTCGCGATGAAACGGCCGAGCAGGTCGATCAGCGTGGCGTGCTCCGCAACAGAAAACCCGCGCAACTGCTCGTTCAGGACTTCGGCACCCAGGCCGGGCAGCAGTTGCGCGGCTTCGTGGCCTTGCGGCGTCAACTCCAGCTTCACCATCCGGCGATCGGTATCGCTGCGCGTGCGCACGATAAAGCCTTTCTTTTCAAGGCGATCGAGCAGACGCGTCATTGAACCGCTGTCGTAGGACATGGCGCGCGACAGCTCGAACGGTGTGCTTGCGCGTCGCGACGAAAGCATCAGAATCACGCCAATCTGCTGCGTGGTCAGCCCCAGCGGTTTGACCGCGCGGTCCGTGCGCTCGACCAGCACATTGCGCGCTTTCGTCAGGTAGTAGCCAAGACTCGATTCGAGATCAATCTCGTCTGCCTTGTAGGGGCCATCAGTCATTGTGTTTCCAGGAACATCGTCGAGCAGAACGGATTTTAGCTGCCTAAGCAGGCAAGTCAAACTGGATTTCACGTAGAGCGAACAGCGGAAAAACAACACCGCAGCTTCATACGAGGCCAAGTATCTTGAAATTTAATTGCATAGTCAATATTATGACAGGCAACGAGTTACGCGCGATCTGCGCCACCCGAGACTATGTTCTGACCGATTGCCTGCACGCCGCGAGCGCGGCATGTACAAAGGATGTTCCCGATGCTGTACCTCAAAAACACGCTTGGCGGCCTGAGCCGCTCCCTGACCGATTCCGCACTGAACAGCTTCCAAGGCCCGCGCCGCTGGTGGAAACTCGCGTTGTTCGCCGTGTTGTTCGTGTTGCCCGGCGGATCGGTGGGCGTGGCGGTGCTGGCGTGGGTGGAGCATCGACGGGGGCAGAAGGGCGACACGCCGGCAAAGGTCAAGTCGGTGCCGGCATCGGTCCCAACGGTGAACACAGCTGTTCCGGCTATCGGCGCCGACAAACATCCAACCGCCTGCCAGGCGCGTGGCGATGCGCCTTGCCGTGCCGCGGCCGGAAAGCTTGCCCGGCAGGCGACGTCGACAGAATCGCGGGTTTAAACGGACTTACCGGCGGGCTGAGCGGCCGCCTGTCCGGTAACAGCGCGTAACCATCGCGTTATCCTCGGTAACACACCTGCATCGCTCCTCGCATTAACCTTTCGGTTTCCCGCGCCCAAGCGGGCTCATACGCTAACATGCCGGCAGACCATGATCTCGCCCGGCCGGCGGTGCCGCCATTGTCCGCACCGCGGCGTCCCGAAGGAATTCATTGCATGCAGTCTTATCGAACCGCGCGCGTGCGATCGCTTGCGCCTCGCGTCATGACTATCGCGGTGGTGGCGGCCCTCGCCACCCTGCTGAGCGCCTGTGTGGTCGGCCCCGACTACAAACGGCCGTCCGCCGAGATTCCCGCGTCGTACAAGGAAGCCGCGCCCGGCTGGAAAGTCGCCGAACCGGCCGATCAGCACGATCGCGGTAACTGGTGGAGCATTTACGAAGACCCGCAGCTCAACGCGCTCGAAGACCAGCTCAATACCGCGAATCAGACCATCGCCCAGTTCGCCGCCGCGTACCGGCAGGCACGCGCGCTGGTCGGCGAGGCACGGGCCGCCTACTTCCCGACCATCGGCGCCTCGGCGGGCGCGACGCGCTCGGGCAACGGCTCGTCCTCCGGCGGCAACTCGACCACCGCCACCAGCCGTTCCGGCGTCAACAACAGCTTCAACGTGCAGCTCGACGCCAGCTGGGAGCCGGATCTCTGGGGCTCGGTCACCCGCTCGGTCAACTCGCAGAAAGCCGGCCAGCAAAGCGCCGCCGCGGATCTGGCGAATGCACGGCTGTCCGCGCAGGCCACGCTCGCGCAAACCTACTTCTCGCTGCGCGCGCTCGATTCCACGCAAAAATTGCTCGACGACACTGTCGCGGCCTATCAGCGCTCGCTGCAGCTCACGCAAAACCAGTACGCGGCCGGCGTGGCCGCCCGCTCCGACGTGATTCAGGCGCAAACGCAATTGCAATCCGCGCAGGCAGCCGCGATCGACAACGGTATCCAGCGCGCTCAGGACGAGCACGCCATCGCCGTGCTGGTCGGCCAGCCGGCCTCGACCTTTTCGATTCCGCCTATGCCGCTCACCGCGACGCCGCCCGCCGTGCCGGCGCAGATGCCGTCCGCGCTGCTCGAACGGCGTCCGGATATCGCGTCGGCGGAACGCAAGGCCGCAGCCGCGAACGAACAGATTGGCGTCGCGATTGCCGCCTTCTTCCCGTCGCTCACGCTGTCGGCCACGGGCGGCTTCGAAAGTTCGGTGTTCTCACAGTTGCTGACCGCGCCGTCGCGCTTCTGGACGCTTGGCCCGCAACTTGCCGAAACGCTATTCGACGCCGGTCTGCGTCAGGCCAAAAATGACGCCGCCCGCGCGGCGTACGACGGTAACGTGGCGACCTACCGTCAAACGGTGCTGGCCGCATTCCAGGACGTCGAGGACAACCTCGCTTCGCAACGCATCCTCGAACAGGAAATCGTCGTGCAGCGGCAGGCGGTGGAATCCGCACGCCAGGCGCTGGCGATCGTCACGAACGAGTACAAGGCGGGCACGGTCGGCTATGTCAACGTGCTGACGGCGCAAACCACCGCTTTCACTGCCGAGCAGAAGCTCGAGAACATCGCCGGGCAGCGGATGGTCTCGTCGGTGGGTCTGGTGAAGGCGCTGGGCGGCGGCTGGGACGTGTCGCAGATGAATCGCGAAACGGGCGATGTGGCGGCGCCGGCGCCTGTGCCGGCGTCATCGCCGGTGCCCGTCGCGCAGAGCGGGGCGACGCCTCCTTCGCAGGCGCCGACGCAAAGCCAATAGGCAGCGCCACCCGTCGGGGCAAAACAAAAGAGGCATGCTCGCGGAATGCGGTCATGCCTCTTTTTTTCATGGCGCTGGCGTGCGTCGGTCCCGTACCTCAGTGTACGAACGTGAGCGCGACCGTATCCGGACCGCTTGGCCGTCCCAGAAGATTCAGCAACCCCGCGAGGTTATCGCGCGCCTCCGGCGCCGCGCTCGCCGTCCCATGAAACGACGTGGAGCCCGCCGACACCGTGCCATTGCCGGTCAGCGTGAGCGGCCCTTTGGTCGTCGTCAGATCGAGTGTGGACGAGGCGCCCTCGGCCTGAAACACCACGCGGTACGACCCCAGCGGCTTGACCAGCGAGACGCGCGAGCTGACATTGGTCAGCGTGACGGTCAGTTGCCCGAACGCTTCTCGGTTGAAGCTTCGCCAGTCGGACCACGACAGCTGCACATCGCCCTGCAGATCCAGCGTGTTGAAAGGCGCACCCAGCCCGCTCAGCAGCGACGCCGGCACGGTGATCGCGCCCGATGTGACCGTGGCGGTACGCGGTGTGGCGTCGACGGTGATCGGCTCCGGCATGGCTTCGCTCTGCCGCATGGTCATCCGCACCCGGCCGATGAAAAGCGGCCAGAATGCCGTATGCCATTCGATGCGTCCTGGCAGCAGCGTCGCGGCGCTCATGTCGGAGCCGGCGGCCAGCATCAGCGTGGCGGAGCCGTGCCAGAGCGAACCGGCCGGATCGACGAGATTGACGTGACCACGCGTCTGCCGGGCGAACTGCGGCGTAATCCACGCGGCCGGCAACAGCGTCAGCATCACGACCGCGGCCGACAGCACCGCGATCACCAGCCAGGGAAGCGCGACGCGCAAGCGCCGCATCCAGTAGCTCATGCGAATTCCTGTGACGGCGCGGTTATTTCGCGGTCGACGGCTGCAGCGATGCCGTCAGATCCACCTGGCCGTCTTCCTTGAGCGCGGTTGCGTGCGCCTCCGAGACCTGCACCTTGAACTGCTTGCGCACGTCGTCGAGCCAGTTCGTCCACGCCGGAAACGACGCGTTCTTCAACTGGATCTGCACCACGTTGCCGATCACCTGCACCTGGACCGCCGCCAGGCCGTGATCGTTGAGCGACGCGCTCAGCGCGTCCTTCAGCGCGGCACCGGTCGGCGCGACGCCTTGTGCCGCCGCCGACAGCTGACGCGCTTCGTTCGACTGCGCGGTCATCTGCGCCAGTTGCCGCTGCAAGGCGGGCAGCGACTCACGCAGATGCGCGCGGCCTTCCTGCGCCGGCGCCCACAGCACCGACCACGCGATCACCACGGCGAGGATGCCGCCGCCCCACGTCAGCAGCGTTTTTTCGCGCTCGCTGCGCTGCTCCCAGAATCCAGCCCAGGTTTGGGCGAGTTCAGCTTTCATTGTCCGTTCCTGATGGTCCACTTGCCGGTATTGCTGTCGATCGCGCCAGAGAGCCCGTTGCGCGCGAGGCGCTTGGAGAAGTCCGGATCGACCTTGATCTCAGGCTTGAAGGTGACATCGAGCCGCCGGTCGTGATAATCGAGCGCGGCGATGCCGTTGACCGGCACCGTCCCCAGCGAGCGCGCGACGCCGTCGGCGAGCGGCAGGAAGTCGTCCGGCGACAACTCGCCCGCCGCGACGCGCAACTGCTGCAACTGGCGAGACATCTGGCCGGGCGCATCGAGCACGACCGTCGTCTTGGGGAAGGTATTGAGCAGCAGCTCGGTCATCTGCGTACTGATCGCGTCGCGTTGGCGCGAGAGCATCAGCCACTGCACATTCGCGCCGACAATCGCGATCAGCAACGCGCCCACCGCGAGCAGCACCGGCAGGCGCAGACGCCTCAGCGTCGCGCGGTCGAGCCGCCACGGCTGCGAGGCGAACTCGAACTGGCACAGGTCGAAGCGGCACTCCAGCGCGCGCCGCGCGAGTTGCTCGAACGGCATTGGGCTGGCGCCGTGGATATGCGCAGCGAGGCGCGCCGGGCTATTCGTCGCGAGGCTCGGCTCGTTGCCGGGCACTTCGGTGAGCATGTGCAGCGAAACCGGCGCCGCGCCGGCCAGCGCGCCGAGCGTCGCGTTCACTGCATTGGCCGGCACGGCCAGCCCTTCGCCCTGCATGCCGCGTGCGATCGCCAATTCGACGCGCGGCACCAATCTGTCCCCGTTGGACTCGACCGCGCCTTCGAGCAGCATGACCGGTGCAGTCTGGACCACGGCGCCGAGCACGGCGGCGACCATCGGCGGCAAAGCCGCCTCGTCCGCCGCAGACGCCACCCCGCCGGCGGCATCCGCCATGACCGGCTCGCCTGCGGTGGCCAATTCCACGACTTTCGCGGATGTGCCAAGCGCAAGCGCCTGCGGCAGGCAGCGCGTGACGGGCACCGCGCGCAAGCTGCGATGGCCGGCGGCAGAGAACGATTCGCAGATAAAGCGGAACCAGCCGCGGTCGATAATCGCCAGCAGTTGCCGGCCGCCCACGGCCGGTTGCGGATCGACGGCGATGTGACAGGTCTGCGGATCCTGGATCAGTTGATCCTCGACGATATTGGGCAATGCCTGACGCAGCCGCGGGCCGCGCAACGGCGGCAGGGTGGCGGGCATCATCAGCAGGTCGCGTGCGGCGACCATCAGCACCGTGGTCGAGGCGCGCGGCAGCAGCGCGAGCGCCGAGCGGCCGGCGCGCTGGGTGCGGCCCGACTTGTCGAGCAGCAGAAACGGCAGCTCGGGCAGTTGCCATTCCTGCGATGGCACCGCCGGATCACGCGGCGGCAGTAGAACGATCAGCGTGCTCAAAGGCCACTCTCTCTGGGAAAGGCGTTATTCATAGTTGGTCTTGTACCCGCACGATACGCGTAGTGTGCGTCAATGCGTCGCGATAGACGAGTGTTGTGCGGTCCACCTCGGCGCGTTCGTGCTGCACGCGGCCATGGATGAGGAAATAACTCGTGTTGACGTCGAGTTCGCTTTGATCGAACGGGATCGATTGCCCGGCGCCGCGCAACGCGAGCTGGATGTCGCCGGCGTTGCGGAAAAACACGGTCTGCCGGCGCGCGACGAGGGCCTGCGCAGCCGACAGGCTCATGCCCGGCACGACTGCCGCGATCACCTCGGCGGAGGCCGTATTCGCGTTGATCGGCGTGACGGTCGGCAAGACGGTCACGAACGGCCGCAGGTGCGCGACGATTTCCGGCGTATAACCCGGAATATCGAGCAGCGAGTCCACGCTGGTCAATTGAAGCGGCGCATGCGCCGAGCTGTCGTCGCCTTCTTCGAGACCGGGCTTGTCGGTGAAGCTGCTGCCGCCGATGGCGCCACCCTGAATCGACGGGGCCGCTGTCGTGCCGTTCGCGGACGTGACGGTCTGAAAGCGGGTTGCCGATTGCGCGAGGCTCGCGCGAACCTGAACGGCGGTGGTTTTTGCCAGCTGGCTGTTCACGCCGAGGGAGACGAGCAGGCGCTGGTAGTTGCCGATCTGATCCGTGTCCAGTTGAAGGACGCCGGGCGCGGGGCTCGAGACGAGATTGCGCAGGTTGAATTTTGCCTGGGCGTCTTCGATCGAGCCTGAGAGGTAGGTTGCTGCGCCTTCCTCTGCGCGGACTTCGCCGATTTGTCCCAGGAAATCTGATAGGCGTGTTTTGGCGATGGGGACGCCCCATAGGCCGCCCAGGTACGTGATGCCTGCTGATGTGTCGCCCTCCGAGCGGAGGATCAGGCGCGTCCAGTCGAGGGCGCCGCGGGCCACCCATTGCGCCTGGGAGAGGAGGCGCTGGTTTTCGATTCTTCTTATTTGGACTTGTTGGCGCCAGAGCATGCCCGAGACCAATATTGCTGAGAGGGCTACTACCAGTAGGGCGCTGATGATGGCGACGCCAGACTGGGTTTTTTGTTTTCCCCGGGTGTTGGTGGCCTCTCCTTGAATTCGCGGCGGTCCACTTTTGATGTTGGCCTTTCCTTGAATTCGCGGTGGTCTATTAGCGTTGCCCCTGTGCGGGGCGGCACCTACTTTCTTTGCCGCGGCAAAGAAAGTAGGCAAAGAAAGCCGCTTCACACCGCTAACTCTTAAGCGAGTCCCCTGGCTTGGAGGGGGTAGTGGTGCATCTGGAATCCGTGCCCCCGCGCACTCCGCGTTCGTGACAAAGCAGTCATCCTTCCCGTCTTGCACTACGTGCTCGCCGGAACGGTCTGTCTCAAACCCCAGTGGCTTCGCTTGGGGGCGGTGGGGGTATTCGGATGTACCCTTCGGCGCGCGCAGCGCCGCCGGAGCGGATGACTGCCTGGTCACTACCGGTTGTTGAGCGAGGGAATGTGCGTTGATCGCGCCACTACCGTGGCTGTGCGAGGAGCCCGCTTGTACGTTAGCGGTGTGAAGCGGCTTTCTTTGCTTACTTTCTTTGCCGCGGCAAAGAAAGTAAGTGCCGCCCCGCACAGGGGCAACGCTAATCGACCGCCATGAACTCAAGGAAAGGCCAACACGAGAATAAGACCACCGTGAATTCAAGGAAAGGCCAACACCAAGGTTAGCCCACCGAGAACCCAAAAAAAACCCAACCCTAGACGGAGAAAAAAAAGAAGCGATCATTTCACTCTCCGACGAGAAAAACCCGAGTAACAGGCCGCGCCAGCGACTTAGCCCCAATACTCAACTCCAACCCCGTCACCGACCGCGGCAGCGGCGCACTCCCCAGCTGCGGGACCTTCAGATTATTGTCCGCCTCCGTAATCGCGCTCTGCACATCGCCCATCTGCGTCGTCCACCCCACCTTCGGCACATAAACCCGCGCCGAAATCGCGCCGACACCTCCCATCAAGGGCACAGCCGTCCACGCACTGCCTTCGCCGCCTCGCAGCGCCCCCCGCAACTCACCCACATTGCCAAGCGGCGGCGACGCATACCGAATCACCCGCCCGTCGGCCACGCGATAACGCACTACCTGCAAACGCGGCGCCGTGCCCGGCAAGTTGATCTGCCGCACGATCTGCAACACGCTGCCAGACACGGATATCGCCGCCTGCCCAGCCTCGTCGTCCGTGGCGGCCTGGCGGGCGTCGATCCGCATCTGGTCGAACAACTGCGCGAAGACACGTTCATCTTCCATCGCGTTCGTGATGGTCTGCCGGCCGCGAATGATCTGGTCAAGCCCACGCCACGACAGCACGGCAATCACCGCCAGAATCGCAATCGCCACCAGCAATTCGATCAGCGTAAAACCACGCGCGCCCGAGCGGCGCCGGCGCTCAGAGCGAACGGTTGGTTTCATTCGCGACCACCGTCACCATCTGGGCGAGATTGCCGGACCGCCCCGGCCTCGTCACCATCACTTCCACTCGACGAAACAACGGATTCGGCGTTGCCGTCACGTGCTCGGTGCAGAGCAGCTGCAAATTGCCCTGCGAACAATCGAAACTCGTCGTGCCCACATTCGGCCAGCCATGCGTCAGACGTAATTGCGCAAGCGCATTGTCCGCGCTCCAGCCGGCTAGCAAGCGCTGGTGCAGATCAGCCTCGCCGCTCGCAAGACTGCCCACCGCGCGCAACGACGCCGCCAGCGCCACCGCGATAATCGCCAGCGCCACCAGCACCTCGATCATCGTAAATCCGCCCTGCGCGCCGTGGCCATTTGCGCGAGCCGCCTTGCTCCTGCAACGACGCATCTCAGTGCACCTCGTAGCGGCCATTGCCGGTGCCGACAATCGTCGCGCGCCCGGCGGCTGAAAACAGCGTGATCTGCACCGGTACGTCGATCGCCTCGGTGCCGAATACGACTCGGCTCGGTTGCGAATCCGAACCCGGATAGTTGATCGTCACGCCGGTCACGCCGCCTTCCCAGTTGCGAGGCCCAAGCAGGTCGTCACGCAGCGGACGCCAGCCGTCTTCGGTACGCATATCGAAACGAAAACCGCCTTCGAGCGGTTGCCACGCAATCGGCCGCGCGCGCACCTGCGCTTCGTCGCCGGCCGATTCGAACAGCAGCGCGAGACGCTGCGCCTCTTCGTTCAGATCAGTGCGCGGATTGCGCGTCATGGTCAGCGCCGTCACCGATACCAGAATGCCCGCAATCACCAGCACGACCAGCATTTCCAGCAGCGTGAAACCCGCGGCGCGTCGCAAGCCGCTGCGCAGCGTCACGCGTGGGCGCGCGCCGGCACGCGCCGCGCACGGCAGCGCGGCCGTACTCGGAGCGTCCACACGGGACTTGCAAGCGGACAGTCGCATAGTGCCGGCCACGAACGATCAACCAGAAATCAGACAACGATGCATCGACAGGAACGCGCGGGATTCACCAGACAAACGGAACGAACCCGCCGCGCGCATGAACATCAACGGATCTTCAGCGATCTATTGCCACGAACCAATGTCGGCGTCGTTGCCTTCGCCGCCCGGCTTGCCGTCCGCGCCGTAACTGAACACGTCGATCTCGCCGTGCACGCCAGGATTCAGATACTGGTACGAGTTACCCCACGGGTCGTTCGGCAGGCGCTCGAGGTAGCCACCGTCTTTCCAGTTATTCGGCACCGGATCCGTGGTCGGCTTTTCGATCAGCGCGCGCAGGCCTTGCTCCTGCGTCGGATAACGGCCGTTGTCGAGACGGTAGAGCTTCAAAGCCTGCATCATCGTGCCGATGTCCTGCTTGGCGGCCACGCGCCTCGCTTCGTCGGGACGGCTCATGATTTTCGGTACGATCAACGCGGCCAGAATGCCCAGAATCGCGATCACGACCATGATTTCAATCAGCGTGAAACCTCGCTGACGACGGCTGCGCGAACCCGCGATTTCATAACGGCGAGTGGTCCACAGTTGCATAGCTTGCTACCTCTTTTCAGGTGAAATTTTCGACTGGGCGGAATTCGCATGCCGGCACTCGAAGTGCCATTGAACACGCCCGACCGGTCATTTTAATGTCATGCAGCTGGGGGCTCGTGAGAAAACGCTGGGCCGCCCCAAGTTTGCTCCCCCCTCGGGGGGCCTGGCGCGAAGCGCCTGGTTAGGGAGCACTTTCCCTCAACGCAATTTTCACAATAGTCCGTACAATAAAGCCCATGAACGCCATCCAAATCCGCCTTCTGTCGCTCGCGCTGTTCGCCGTGTTCTGCGCGACGCTGACCTACTGGGTCATCACGCTCGGCACGACGTCCGCCGCGCCGTTGCCCGCGGCCGCCGCGCACGCGCAGGTCTCGACCGATCAGGCCGCCACGCTGTTTGGCGGCCAGCTCACGCGCAGCGCCAATCAGGACGTGCGTCTGTTCGGCATCCTCGCTTTGCGGGAAGGCGCTGCAGCCATCGTCAGCGTGGGCGGCGAACCGCCGCGTGCCGTGTCGATCGGCAGCGCGCTGATGCAAGGCGCCAAACTCTCCGAAGTTCGCGCCCGTTCGATCATCATCGACCGCAACGGCGCGCATTCCGAAGTATTCCTGCCGGCCAATGCCGCAGGTCCTACGATCTACGTGCGCTAAAGCAGTCAATCCACTGCCCGCCGGCTGCATCACATTGCGCGTCAACCCCGCCGGCAGCCACCACAGGTGGCCGCGGGGGTGACTGCGCAAACCGCCGCGCTCCGCCTTACTGCACCAGGTTATTCAACTCGATGATCGGCAGCATCACCGCCAGCACGATCACCAGCACCACGCCCCCCATCGCCAGAATCAGCAGCGGCTCGAGCAGGCTCGTCAGGAACATCGTGCGGCGCTCCAACTCGCGCGCTTCGCCGTCGGCCGCGCGGTCGAGCATGGTCGTCACGTCGCCGGTCGCTTCACCGGAACGGATCAGGTGGACCAGCACGGGCGGGAATGTCTTCGTATTGCCGAGCGCGCGCGATAGCGACGTGCCTTCGCGCACGCGCACGATCGCGTCGTCGATATTGCCGCGCATGGCGTTGTTGCTGAGCGTCTCGGCGGCGGCCTGCAGCGCGCGCAGAATCGGCACGCCGGCTGCAGTCAGGATGCCCAGCGTGCTGGCAAAGCGCACGGTGTTGTAGCCCCGCACGAGTTTGCCGAGCAGCGGCGCGGTCAGCAGCCACCGGTCGAAAGCGAGACGCGGGCCGGCCTGCTTGAGCGTCGAGCGCACCAGATACGCCAGCACGGCCACGCCGATCAGCACCGCCCACCACCAGTTCCGCACGAATCCGGACAGCGCCATCATCATGATGGTCAGGAAGGGCAGTTGCTGCTTGGTGCTGGCGAATACATTCACCACCTGCGGCACCACGTAGCTCAACAGAAACGTGACGATACCGAACGCGATGATCGTGACGATGGTCGGGTACGTGAACGCGAGCACGATCTTCTGCTTCAGCGCGTTGCGTTGCTCGATGTAGTCGGCAAGGCGCGAGAGCACCAGACCGAGCTTGCCGGTATGTTCGCCGGCCGCGACCAGCGCGCGATAAATCTCGGGGAAGTCTTTGGGGTGCTGCGTCAGCGCATTGGCCAGCGAATGCCCGCCGAGCACTTCCGCGCGAATCGACGCCATCAGTTCGCGAATGTAATCGCGCTCCGACTGCTCGGTGAGCACGGCAAGCGCCTCGTCGAGCGGCAAGCCGGCAATCAGCAGGCTGGCCAGCTGCCGCGTGAGGATCGCCTGCTCACGTTGCGACAAACGCCGCCCCAGCGACAGGCGCTGGTTGCGCTCGCCGCGCGTGCGCGTGGCCGCCGGTTCCACGACGAGCGGCGTCAGGCCTTGCGAACGCAGGTTGGTCCGCGCGCCGCGCGCGCTGTCCGCGTCGAGCACGCCTTTTTGCGCCTTGCCCGCCGCGTCGATCGCTTCGAAACGAAATGCCGGCATGCGCTTATGCTCCGCCCGTGACGCGGATCACTTCTTCGAGCGAGGTCAGCCCGGAGTCGAGCCAGCGATCCGCATCTTCGCGCAGCGTGCGCATGCCTTGCTTGCGCCCGGTCGCGAGAATTTCCGCATCGGCGGCGTTGCGGTGAACCAGCGCGCGGATCTCTTCGTCGATCAGCAACAGTTCATACACGCCGCGCCGTCCCGCATAGCCGGACTGGCCGCAGCGGTCGCATCCGACCGGATGCCAGTGCACGCGGCCGCCTTCTTCGACGCGCTCTTCGCGGCATACCGGGCACAGACGCCGCACGAGCCGCTGCGCGAGCACGCCGAGCAGCGACGAGGCCAGCAGATACGGCTCGACGCCCATGTCGGTCAGACGTGTCACGGCGGAGGCCGCGTCGTTGGTGTGCAGCGTCGCCAGCACGAGGTGGCCCGTGAGCGACGCCTGCACCGCGATCTGCGCGGTCTCGAGGTCACGGATTTCACCGATCATGATGATGTCCGGGTCCTGCCGCAGAATCGAGCGCAGCGCCCGCGCGAACGTCATGCCGATCCGCTCGTTGACCTGCGTCTGGCCAATGCCGGACAGGTCGTATTCAATCGGGTCTTCGACCGTCATGATGTTGGTGGTCGCCGTTTCGAGCCGCGACATCGCCGCATACAGCGTGGTCGTTTTACCCGAGCCGGTCGGGCCGGTCACCAGCACGATGCCGTGCGGCTTGCCGATCAGCTTGTCGAACTTGCCGAGCGTATCCGGCCCCATGCCGAGCGCTTCGAGATTCAGGCGCGACGCGTCCTTTTCCAGCAGACGCAGCACGGCGCGTTCGCCGTGTCCCGTGGGCAGCGTCGAGACGCGCACGTCGACCGGCCGGCCGCCCACGCGCAGCGTGATACGGCCATCTTGCGGCAGACGCTTTTCGGCGATATCGAGCTGCGCCATGATCTTGATCCGCGAGATCAGCGCGCCGTGCAGCGCTTTTTTCGGCCGCACGACGTCGCGCAGCGTGCCGTCGACCCGGAAGCGCACCACCGAGGCATTCTCGAACGGCTCGATGTGAATATCCGAGGCCTGTTCGCGCGCCGCTTGCGTGAGCAGCGCGTTGATCATACGGATGATCGGCGCGTCGTCTTCCGACTCGAGCAGATCCTCGACCTCGGGGATGTCCTGCATCAGGCGCGACAGATCGACTTCGCCTTCCACTTCGCCGACCACTTGCGCGGCACTGCCGTCCTGGCGTGCGTACGCCTGGTTGATCGCCAGCGCCAGTTCATCGGCGGGCAGGCGCACCACCGACAATGCGCCGAAGTTGCGTGCGACCTCGGCGAGCGCGGCCTCACTGGTGCGTTCGCTGATCCAGACTTCTATGCTGTCGGCGTGCTGATGCGCGACCAGAATCTGGCCGCTGCGGGCAAAGCCATACGGCACGAGCCGCGCGGCCACCGCCGAAGGCGCGCTGCGTTCGGCATGTTCCGCCGCGGCCGCAGGCGTAGACGGCGTGTTCACGGCTGCGCTCCAGGTGATGAGGTGGACGGTGCCGCCGGGACCGGATTGGTCTGAACAGCACCGCCATTCGTGACCGGGTTCGTCTGAGCAGGACCGCCGGTCGTGACAGGATTCGTCTGCACGGCGCCGCCGTTCGTCACCGGAGCCTGCATGCCGGCCGGCGGCCGCATGACCTGCTGACGGCGCATCTTGTCGAGATCGAACAGGTTGGTCGCCGCCGAGCCGCCCTGGCTCGGACCGATCGGCATGGGCGGCATCACCGGATCGTCGTTGTCCTTGATCAGATTGTTATCCGACTTGTAGGCGCCCTGCACGCCCTGGATGTAGTCGTAGCGATTCGCCGTCACAGCCTGAGCGGTTTCGCGATCGTTGATGATCACAGGGCGCAGGAACACCATCAGGTTGGTCTTGTTGCGCGTCTTGTTTTCCGAGCGGAACAACTGGCCGATCCACGGAATGTCGCCCAGCAGCGGCACCTTGCTGTTGCTGACCTGATAATTGTCCTGCATCAGGCCGCCCAGCACGATGATCTCGCCGTTGTCGGCCAGCACGGTGGACTGGATCGAGCGCTTGGTGAACTCCGGTCCCGACGGGTTGGTCGTCGCGTTGGTCGTGCCGTTCACGATCGCCGAGTCTTCCGTATAGAGCTGCAGCTTGAGAATCCCGCCGTCGGTGATCTGCGGTTTGACGTGCAGCGTCAAACCCACGTCGACACGGTCGAACGTATTGAATGCGTTGCTCGTGGTGCCGCTCGTGAGATTCGAATACGAACCCGTTTGAATAGGCACGTTCGTGCCGACGACGATCTTCGCTTCCTCGTTGTCGAGCGTAATAAGGTTAGGCGTGGACAGCACGTTCGCGTCGGCCGTCTGCGACAGCGCCTGCAGCAGCGCGCCGAGTCCCTGCACACCGAAAATGTTGTGCAGCCAGCCGACGTTCAGGCCTTGCTGAAGCTGCTGCGTGCCAAGCGCGGTGGCGAGACCGCCGGTCGCCGCGTTGGCCGCGGCCGCCGCCGTCAGATTGACGATGCTGTTGCCGTTGCCGGTTGCCAGGTTGGTACCGGCGAACAGGTTACCGTTCGCGACCTGCCACTGAATGCCGAGATTGGCGTTCGTGTTCGAGTTCAACTCGACGATCAGCGCCTCGATATAGACCTGCGCGCGCCGTGCGTCGAGCTGGTCGATCACCGCCCGCAGATTGCGGTACACCGGTTCGGCCGCCGTGATGATCAGCGAGTTCGTGGCCGAGTCCGCCTGGATCATGCCGCCTGGCTGATTGTCTTCGCCCTTGTCCTTGTCGCCGCCGAGCAGGCCGCCGGAACCGGCGCCGCCGCTCGACCCGTAGCCACCGCCGCTGCCGCTGCCGCCCAGCGGCGACGATGACAGCGAGCTGTTACTGAGTCCGCCCGAGGGCAGCGGCGGGGTACCCGACGTGCCCGTCGAATTGCTGCCGCCCAGACCACCACCGCCGTTCTGGTTGAACGAATTCGCTTCGTTCGAGCCACCCGACGAGCCGGTGTCGCCCTTGCCGAGCATGCCGCGCAAGGTCTTCGCGAGCCTCGTCGCGTCCGCGTTGCGCAGCGGCACGACGTGAATGTTGCCAGGCATGGTGGTCGGCGCGTCCAGTTCCTTGGCGAGCGTCCTGGCGGCCGCGAGACGCGCACCGTTCGATGCGCGGATCAGCAGCGAGTTGGTGCGCGGGTCCGCGGTGACCTGCACCTTCAGCGTCGCGTCGGTGCTGCCGATCGCGCCGGGATCGAGCATCTTGGTGAGCTGCGCGGCAATGTCGAGCGCGTTGGCGTTCTTCAGTTGCACGACCGAGACCGACTGGCCCGCCGCCGTATCCACTCCCGCAATGATCTGTGCAATACGCCGCACGTTGTCCGCGTAGTCGGTAACGACAATCGAGTTGTTGGCGGGGTAGGCTGCTACGGTGTTGTTCGGCGAGATCAGCGGACGCAGCACCGGCAGCAGGTTGTTGGCCGACTCATTCTTCAGCACGAATACCTGCGTGACCACCTGGTCGCCTCGTGCAACAGGCGCGTTGCCGACATAGGTCGGCACGCCCTGGAGCTTGGCGTCGGCTTCAGGCACGACCTTCAGTACGCCGTGGTCCTGTACCAGCGCGAAACCCTGCATTCGCAAAGCCGATTGCAGGGTCTTCAGCGCCTGATCTTCAGGCACCGCGTTTTCCGATACGAGGTTCAGCTGACCCTTCACACGCGGGTCGACGATGATCGTTTTGCCGGTCGCCGCGCCGATTGCCTTGGCCACCTGGTCAATGTCGGCGTTGACGAAATTGAGTGTCACCTGCGCCTGTGCCGTCTGCGCAGTGATCAACCCAGCCACCAGCAGCGCCGTTGCGACGCGACGCAAAGCCATACGATTTCTTCTCATGGAATAGGGTATCGATGCTGGCAGCCGTGGCTGCCGGCTGTCATGCCGTGCGGACATAGGAGCAGGCCGCCGCCCTGTCGGTCTGCTGGTCGGCCTCGCGGGCAATCATCGCCCTCGCTGCCCACCGCCCGATGTCCGAAAAAAATGAACAGTAACAGTTTTTCATGTCGGATTTGTCACAAAACACTCGGCCGCGTGCAATTCCTCTAAAGAACGCCCACTTTGTCAAACATTTGAAAGCTAAAGAAATATCGCGCAATAACGGCACAAACGCTTCGTTTTCTGCCTGCTTATGTCGGTTAGCCAACTTGACGAGGGTCTGCCTGCCGGTATGATACGAGCCGTTTACCTCTCTGGTCGCGGATTGGCGACACGGGTTTTCCCCGATTCGCGACAAAAGCCCGGCCGGCGCGGCTCGACGGCCGCCAGTGACTGCACTATGGCCGATGGAATGCCTTACCTAACCTTACTCTGACAATTTGCTTAGTCGTCTTGACTGATGAAACGAACCTTCGTCACCGTCGCTGTGGGAATTGCCGTGCTGCTGGCAGCAGGTTCCGCACGCGCCGACTGTTTTGACGAAGCGGCCAAATATCAGAAGGTTAATCCGCTGATCCTCCGCGCCATTGCATGGCAGGAGTCCCACAACCGGCCCGACGCCCGGCATAAGAACGCCAACGGCTCGACCGACTACGGCGTGATGCAGATCAATTCGGTTCATCTTCCCGTACTGGCCCAGTACGGCATCTCGCAAGGCACGCTGATGGAGCCGTGCAAGAACGTTTATATAGCGGCGTGGCATCTGCGCCGCCAGATGAACAAGTACGGCAATACCTGGCAGGCGGTCGGCGCGTATCACTCGGAGACGCCGGCGCTGCGGGACAAATACGCTCAGCAGATTGCCGATATCTTGCGCAAGTGGAATCTGATGCGCTAGTCCGGCCCGTCACGCGGCCGTCGCCCGTTTGATGCACAATGCGGCTTCGTGCTGCCTCTGAGGTCCGCTATTGGCGGCGCTCGCGCCGTCATACGGCGTCAGGCCCGGCACACCTTCCAATCCTCTAGCTTTTCCGTACTGCGATGAACCAGCCGCTATTGCCCGTCACCGTGCTCTCCGGTTTTCTGGGCGCCGGCAAGACCACGCTCCTGAATCATATCCTCGCGAATCGCGCCGGTTTGCGCGTGGCCGTGATCGTCAACGATCTGGCCGCCGTCAATATCGATGCAACGCTCGTGCGCGATGCCGCCTCGCTCTCGCACATGGAGGAGCAACTCGTCGAACTGTCGAACGGCTGCATCTGCTGCACGCTGCGCGACGATCTGCTGATCGAGATCAAACGCCTCGCCGGCGAGAACCGTTTCGACGCGATCCTGATCGAATCGACTGGCGTGGCCGAGCCGATGCCGATCGCCGAAACCTTCACCTTTGTCGACGATGAAGGCGGGTCGCTCTCCGACGTCGCGCGGCTCGACACGATGGTAACCGTGGTCGATGCCTTCAACTTCCTGCGCGATTACGGCTCCGCCGATGCACTCGCCGAGCGCGGCATTGCCACAAGCGAAGAAGACGATCGCACGCTGGTCGAACTGCTGATCGAACAGATCGAATTCTGCGACGTGCTGGTGGTAAACAAGGCCGACCTGGTCAGCACGGACGAACTCACGCGTCTGCAACGCATTCTGGCCCGGATCAATCCGCGCGCGGTGCAGGTGGCGGCCCGCTTCGGCGAGGTGCCGCTCGAGCAGGTGCTGAACACCGGCCGTTTCGACTTCGACGAGGCGTCGAGCGCGCCGGGCTGGCTGGCGTCGCTGAATCATGCTCATGACCATGACCTCGAGCACGGCCATGCCCATCACGGCGAAGCCGACGAGTTTGGCATCGGCAACTTCATTTACCGGGCACGCCGGCCGTTTCATCCCGAACGCCTTTGGGCGCTGCTGCACGAGGAGTGGAAGGGCGTGTTGCGCAGCAAGGGCTTCTTCTGGCTCGCCACGCGTAACGATATCGCCGGGTCGCTGTCGCAGGCGGGCGGCGCTTGCCGGCACGGTCCGGCCGGCATGTGGTGGGCCGCTCAGGATCGCAGCAAATGGCCCGAAGGCGACGACGAACTGGCGGCTGAAATCGCGGCGGACTGGTACGGCGATCCGGACGATCTGAGCATTGGCGACCGTCGTCAGGAACTGGTGATGATCGGCGTGGGCATCGATCCGGCTGTCTGGACGGCGAAGTTCGACGCCTGTCTGGTCACCGACGAGGAATACGCACTGGGACCGCAAGGCTGGGTGCAATTCGCCGATCCGTTCCCGGCGTGGGACTTCGACGAAGACGATCATGACCACGATCACGATCACGACGGACACGGGGAAATCGTGCATCGCCACAACTAACGAGGCTTTGCCGCTCGCCGCGGCACCCGCCGCGGCCGCCCCGCGCATCAACCGCTCACGAAAGCGCAGGCGAAAAAAAACCCGCCATTGGGCGGGTGTCAACTGCCTCGCAGTAATCTGCTTAGCGCTTGTTGACAGCGTCCTTGAACGCCTTACCAGCCGTGAACTTGACGGTCTTGGCAGCCGGGATCTTGATAGTTTCGCCGGTCTTGGGATTACGACCCGTACGTGCTGCGCGCTTGCCCGAACCGAAGCTGCCGAAGCCGATCAACTGGACCGCGTCGCCTTTCGACACAGACTTCTTGATCACTTCAAGCAACGTGTCCAGCGTTTCACCAGTTTGAGCCTTGCTGGCGCCCGTCTGTCCTGCGACGGCGTCGATCAGTTCCTGTTTGTTCATTAAGGTTCCTTTCTGAGTTTAGGTTGATACGAACAGCGCGAACGCGCCGATTATACGTGCGCGCGCCGCGCCGTCGAGCAGCTCCGGCACCCGATCCCCCGGATCATTCACGCCGGACAGATGACTCTCCGGCGGCCGTGCTGCCGCTCCCTTCGCGGCGCTTGCTATGATAGCGCAGCGCAAACCCAATCAGGACAAGGGTTTCGAAGATTTACGCGGTTCCGGGGCCGATATCGCAAGGAAACCTCAATTTTTGCTGCCGGCGACCCCTAACCGAGGGCTGAAACCCAGTATGGGCGGGGCTTAGCGTTGGTTTTTGCCAACGTTTGGCGCGTCCTTTTTGGCCGTCCGGCGAGCTGCGCGCGTGGGCGGTAACGTTCGACTCGCACTTTTGGGCGTCATTTTCCGTCCCGCATGACCGATCCGCTGATCCCCGCCGCCCTCGCTTTTCGCGATAACGGCACGCCGTTTTCACCGCTCTACGACGACATCTATCACAGTGCCGTGGGCGGTCTTGAGCAAGCTCATCACGTGTTCCTGCTCGGCAATGGGCTACCTGGCCGTTGGCAGAACCGCCGCCTTTTCACCGTGCTCGAGACCGGTTTCGGCATGGGCATCAACTTTGTGATGACGTGGGCCGCGTGGCGCGCCGACCCGTCGCGTTGCGAGCGGCTGCATTTCGTGTCGATCGAAAAGCACCCGTTTACCGTCGCCGATTTACGCAAGGCGGTGGCAGCGACGATTTCCGACCCGGAGATCGCCGGGCTGGCGGAATCGCTCGCGAATGCCTGGCCAATGCTCGTCCCCGGCACGCACCGGCTTGAGTTCGAGAACGGCCGTGTCGTGCTCACGCTGGTGTTCGGTGACGCGCAGGACAGCCTGCCGGCCTTGAGACTGCGCGCCGACGCGTTCTATCTCGATGGCTTCGCACCGGCCAAGAATCCCGAGCTCTGGACCCCGGCAATCTTCAAGGCGCTCGCGCGGCTGGCGGGCGAGGGCGCTACGTTCGCCACCTACAGCAGCGCTGGCGAGATCAAGCGCGCGCTGACGCAATGCGGCTTCGAGTACCGCAAA
The DNA here is from genome assembly GCF_001645125.1 of Paraburkholderia ginsengiterrae. GTDB lineage: Bacteria > Pseudomonadota > Gammaproteobacteria > Burkholderiales > Burkholderiaceae > Paraburkholderia > Paraburkholderia ginsengiterrae. The sequence continues at coordinate 306,695 of NZ_LXKA01000110.1, forward strand.
GTGGAGGGTTTCGGCTGGAAACGGGCGATGCTGGTCGGCCACTTCGCACCGCGCTGGCGCGTGCGCCGCTATGAGCCGCCTGCGCCACTCGCGCTCGAGGAACGGCATGCGGTGGTGATTGGCGCCGGGCTCGCCGGCTGCGCGGTCATCGAGCGGCTCGCGGCGCGCGGCTGGCGTGTCACGTCGCTGGAGCGGCATGCGTCGGTGGCGCAAGACGCGTCGGGCAATCCGGCTGGCGTGTTCCATCCCATGATTTCACGCGATGACAGCGTCGCCTCGCGGGTCACGCGCGCCGGGTTTCTGTATGCGCTACAACGCTGGGCCGCGCTCGAACGGTTCGGTCACGCGCCCTTGCGCGGCGGCCAAGGCCTCCTGCAGATCGCCGCAGATGACGAAGAAGCCCGCTCGATCAGCGAAGCAATAGCGGCGTTCGGCTATCCGTCGGATTACGTGACGCCGATTTCATCGAACGAGGCGCGGCAACTCGCCGGCATGCCGCTCGCGCGCGGCGGCTGGTTCTTTCCTCACGGCGGCTGGATCGATCCCGCGTCGCTTTGCGCCGCGCAATGCGCCGCGGCAGGCGATCTGCTCGACCGCCGCTTCGGTGTGGAGGTCGGCCGAATCGAACGCTCAGGCGCTCAATGGACCGTGTTCGACACCGCGGGCGCAGCCGTGGCGCGCGCCCCCGTGGTGGTCGTCGCCAGCGCTCACGACGCGGCACGCATCGCCGGCTTGCAGCACGCGCCGACGCGCAGCATTCGCGGCCAGCTGACCTTGCTGCCCTCCGGCACGGTGCCGCCGCTCAAGATGCCGGTCATGGGCGAAGGGTACGCGGTGCCGCTTGCGGACGGTACGACGCTGACTGGCGCCACTTATGAACTCGACGACCTCGACACGTCGCTGCGCGCGGCGCTTCATCTGGAAAACGTCGAGCGTGTCGCGCAGATGCTCCCGGCCTTTGCGGGCGTGGCCGATCACGCTCAGGCCGCGGACTTGGCCGGACGTGTCGCTTTCCGCTGCGTGACGAGCGACCGCATGCCGATGATCGGCCAGTTCGCGGACGAAACCCTCGCCGCGCGCGACGCCCAACGTCTACGCGGCGCATGGCCGCTCGATCTGCCACGCACGGACGGCCTGTTCGGCGCATTTGCTTACGGTTCGCGCGGCCTCGTGTGGGCAGCGCTCGGCGCGGAGCTGATCACCTCGCAACTGGAAGGCGAACCGTGGCCGCTCGAACGGGATCTGGCCGAAGACATCGATCCCGCGCGCTTCCTGCTGCGTGCCTTGCGTCAAGGAACCGTGCGTTAACTTCCTGCTGGATCCCGTTTACCAGCCAGTCAAGTTATCCACCGAAAGTTGTGGATAACCGCGCCGTTTACCGGCGCAACTCGTGTGGAGCCGTTGTGGACGTAAACGGGGTAACTTTGCCGCCGCCGAAAATCGCAAAAAGTTGCCCTTGTATACCCGCTACTCCCGCACACCCTGTGCATTCGGTTATGCCGTCCGCAAACTGATGATTCATTTCGGTAAACAGGAGTTATCCACAGAAAGCGAGGCAGCTTGTTAACTGTTACTACGTATACATACGGTAAACCTGTATACAGCAAGACCGTAGCTGGGCCAGAGATTGCCGCCTGAGTTCGGCGTCGCCCAACCCGGCGCCAAAACGACCTGGACAATGTCCCCAAAAGCACATCTGCCTCGTTCAAACTAGCCAGGCGGGTAGCCGATTTCGGCGGTAAACGGTCGCTTTTTCCTCGTACGAGCGAGATGACGTACGTTTTTACCGTTTTGCCTGCATGTTCGTGTCTTTTCGGTTGAAGCTGAAAAAGCTATGGCACAATCGCCGTTCTTTTCCGCGTCGTACCTTGGCTCCACATCGGTACGGGCAAGTGGAACGGTGCCGGTCAATCAGAATCTGATTCAAAGTCGGCAGCGTTCTTTCACCGTGCCGTGCCGGTTGCCACGGCCGCACTCTCGGATGCGCCGGACTCCCCGCGGCTGTGGCGCATTCAGATCATCCGATCGTTGAAAACTCGCAACGCGGGCTACGCGAAGCGATCGCGACAGTGAGCGCCTCATGCGCTCACCCGCCTGCCGGCGTTGGCGCCGGTTCGTGTCGTCTGCCGTTGCTGCAAAGGAGAACCCATCACGATGAATTCGGCGTTTTCATTTTTTCCAGCCTGGCCGCTCGCACCCGATGCCATTTTTTGGGCCGGTCTTGCATTGCTTGCCGCAGGTCTGTGCGGTGAACTTTGCTATCGCGCGTGGCGTTTGCCGCGTATTTCCGGGTACGCGGTCATCGGTCTGGCTGCCGGCGCGGCCGGCTCGGGCGTGATCGATGCGGAGTCCGCGAGCGCCGCGCGGCCGTTGCTCGATGTCGCGCTCGGCTTGCTGCTGTTCGAACTCGGCAGCCGGCTCGATCTGCGCTGGATTCGCCGCAACCCCTGGATGATTCTGTCGAGCGTGGCCGAAGCCACGCTGACTTTCGCACTCGTCTTGCCGGTCTTGCTGTTCCTGAAGGTGCCGCTGATGGTCGCGACGGTGCTCGCCGCGATTGCCATGGCGACGTCTCCGGCCATGGTGATTCAGCTCAAAACGGAACTGCGCGCGGAAGGACAGGTGACCCAGCGCCTGTTGACCTTGACCGCGCTGAACAGCATGTATGCCGTGGTGATTGAAAAACTCGTGTCGAGCTGGCTGCATCAGGAGGCATACGGCAACGTCTTCGCGACCATTTTGCAGCCGCTTTATCTGCTGGTCGGCTCGCTCGTGCTCGCGTATCTGCTCGCGCGCACCTGTACGTTCTTTTATCGCCGGCTGAACATGCAGGACGAGCACTCGTTTGTCGCGTTGTTCGGCCTCGTGCTGCTGGCCATAGCGGTGGCGCATCTGTTCAAGCTGTCGACGATTCTCGCGCTGCTGGCCGCCGGCATCATTGTGAAGAATCTCGAAGCACGTCCGCAGTTGTGGCCGGAGAATTTCGGTACGGCCGGCTGGTTGTTGACCGTGATTCTGTTCGTACTGACGCTCACGTCGTTCGAATGGCGAGACATTGCGCTCGGCGGTGTCGCGGCGCTAGGTCTGATCGTTGCGCGGCTCCTGGCGAAACTGGTCGGCGTGCTGGCGTTCGCCAAGCCGAGCGGTTTGAACTGGAAGCAGGGGATGGCGCTTGGTTTGTCGTTGTCACCCATGTCTGCGATGGCGTATCTGCTGGTCGACGATACCTACAATCTGTATCCCAACTTCGATCCGCAACTGCGCGCGATCGTGATGTGTTCGATTGTCGTGCTGCAGATTCTCGGGCCATGGCTCGTCTATCGCAGCCTCGCACTGGTGGCCGAGCGACGCGAAGCGTGAGCGCGCGTCAGGCAGCGCACCGCGTTGCTTGCTGGTTGATAGGCTTTATCCGACTTACATCCGATTCAAAACCGGCCGGCCATGTGAGCCACACCCGGCCGGCCTGACTTAGGGGACGCCATGTCACTCGAACCCTTCATCGATTCGAAACCGTTCACCTTCGGTGTCGAACTCGAGATGCAGATCGTCAATACGCACGACTATGATCTGACCAAAGCCGGCTCGGATCTGCTGCGTCTCATCAAGGACGAAAAAATCCCCGGCAACATCACGCCGGAAATTACCGAAAGCATGATCGAGTTGTCGACCGGCATCTGCACGACGCATGAACAGGCCGTCACCGACTTGCGCAAGATTCGCGACACGCTGGTTTCGGCCGCGGACCATCTGAATGTTGGTTTGTGCGGCGGCGGAACGCATGCATTCCAGCAATGGAGCGAGCGGAAGATTGTCGATACGCCGCGCTTTCAGTATTTGTCGGAGTTGTACGGCTATCTCGCCAAGCAGTTCACCGTATTCGGCCAGCACGTGCACATCGGCTGCCCGGATCCGAACAGCGCGCTGTACCTGCTGCATTCCATGTCGCGCTTCATTCCGCACTTCATCGCGTTGACCGCCTCGTCGCCATTCGTGCAGGGTGTCGATACCGGTTTTCATTCGGCACGACTGAATTCCGTGTTCGCGTTCCCGCTGTCGGGCCGCGCGCCGTTTGTGCTGACGTGGGACAGCTTTGAGGAATATTTCTCGAAGATGGTCCACACCGGTGTGGTCAACAGTATGAAAGACTTTTACTGGGACATCCGGCCAAAACCGGGCTTCGGCACGATAGAGGTTCGCGTAATGGATACGCCCTTGTCGGTGGATCGCGCCGCGGCGATTGCCTGCTACATCCAGACGCTGGCGCGCCATCTGCTGCTCGACAAACCGATCTCGCCGCATGAAGACGACTATCTCGTCTATACGTTCAACCGCTTCGAAGCATGCCGTTTCGGTCTTGCCGGCACCTGCATCAATCCGCAAACGGGCGAACGCAAGACGATTTCCGAAGACATCCTCGAAACGCTGGACCGGATCGCTCCGCACGCCGAAGCGTTGGGCTCGGGCAATGCGCTTGCAGAAATCGGCGCGATCGCGCGCGGGCAGGTCAATGATGCGACCTGGTTGCGCGGTGTGGTGGAACGGGAAAAGTCCTTGCACGAGGCCGTGCGGCAGCAATGTTTGCAGTGGCGAGCCTAGCCGGAGACAGGTTTGGTTACGTCAAATCGTAAGGAAACCCGCCGTGAGCGGGTTTTTTTATAAAAATTATTTTTTCAGTTCGAGGCGCTTCAGGTTTTTATAAAGTTAACGTATACAAACGTAGTAGTAGTTAACAAGCATTGCCGCGGCCTGTGGACAACTGAATAATTTCCTGTAAAGTCAATGCGCTGCGTAAACTATAAGTAGGCGGATCGAGGGTGCGTCGGCACCGGTATACGAGGACAACTCTGGCGAGGGCAAACGGGGCCTGGGCGCTTATCAAGAATCGACGCACATGCCATCCCTCGAGTTTTCCCATGGTTATCCACAGGTTACGATGAACAAGTTAGCTGTACGATTCGCTTCTCTCGCATAGAATGTCGTTTGCGCCGCTTTGGCTTGCAAGGCGGTAAATTTTTGAGATAGTAGAGAACGTCTTGTCCGCAGTTGGGCGAGGCCACCCCACACAAGCTACGGGCGCGGTCGGCGAGCGGTTCGCCGGCCTTGTACGAAAGCTGTAAATAAACCAATCGAAGATTATGAGCGAAGGCGTATACGGAGAACAGGCAACCGGGCGAGTGACTCACAGCCTGTTGCGATTGAGCACGGCAATGCGGAGCCAGGCTTGGGAATGGGCGGAAGGCGCCGGCCTGACACCGACTCAAGGCGAAATTCTGGTCTTGTTGATGCAACGTAAAGGCCCGATGCGTCTGGGCGAAATTGCCCGTGAAACGGCGTTGACCGCCGCGACCACCAGCGATGCGGTCAGCACGCTCGAAACCAAGGGGCTGGTCGAAAAGCGCCGCGCCCTCGACGACGGCCGCGCTCTCGCGGTCCGCCTGACGGCGCGTGGCCGCACGGCCGCCAAGCGCGCCGCGCAGTGGCCGGACTTCCTGGCCAAGGCGGTCGGCACGCTGCGTGACGACGAGCAAGCCGTGTTCTATCGCACGCTGCTCAAGACAGTCCATCAGCTGGAAGCGCAAGGCACGATTCCGCCGCACCGCATGTGCCTGAGCTGCACGCACTTCGAGCCGAGCAAGAACCCGAAGAAGGCGCCGCATCATTGCGCACTGCTCAAGATGAATATGTCGGACACGGATCTGCGCCTCGATTGCTCGGTGTACGAAGCCGCCGACGTCGCCACCCAGAAGAAGACCTGGAAGATCTTCGCCGCATAAGGCGCTGTCTTCCGGGACGATCCGCTACACTGCCTGTCCGGTTAGGGCGGACGGCACGGGCGGCCTGTCGGCCGCTTCGTGCCGCGTAGCGGCAAGTCTTTAGTTAACCTGAAGGTGGAACAGGCCGATGAATCGCGAAGTTCTGGCCATTCGCCACGTGCACTTCGAGGATCTGGGGAGTCTCGAGCGGGTGCTCGGCGAGCGCGGGCGTCCGGTCCGCTATCTCGACGTGGGCCTCGGCCGGATCGAGGCGCCAAACCCGGTATCGGCCTCGTTGATGGTAGTGCTCGGCGGGCCGATCAGCGCGACTGACGATGCGTTGTATCCCACGCTCGTGCCGCTGCTCTCCATGATCGAGAAGCGTATTGCGGCCGGTTTGCCGACACTCGGCATCTGCCTTGGCGCCCAGTTGATTGCGCGTGCGCTCGGCGCGCGCGTCTATCCCGCGGGGCAAACCGAAATCGGCTGGACACCGCTTACGCTCACCGATGCCGGCCGGGCTTCGCCGCTGCGTCATCTGGATGGTGCGCACACGTCCATGCTGCACTGGCACGGCGACACCTTCGATTTGCCTGACAACGCCACGCGTCTCGCGTCCACGCCGGCCTGCGAAAACCAGGTATTCGCCTGGGGCGGCCATGTGCTGGGCCTGCAATGCCATCCGGAGATTCGCACCGACCGGTTCGAACCCTGGTTGATCGGTAACGCCGGTGAGATTGCGGGTCACGGCATCGACGCGCGTCAATTGCGCGCCGAGACGGCGCAGTTCGGCCCCGCGCTCGAAGCCGCCGCGTGCCGGATGTTCGGCGAATGGCTCGATCAGGTCGAAGCCAAACCCTGAACGGCCCTTGCCTGCAGTAAATCACGTGCGGTGCTATGCTCGATCGCTCTCGGGTTTCTACTGGGCGTAATCCATGAGCGCGCTTTTTTCTCCGCTCACGCTGCGTGGCGTGACGCTTCCCAACCGTATCGTTGTGTCTCCGATGTGCCAGTATTCCGCCGAGCGTGGCGAGGCGACTGCGTGGCACATGATCCACCTCGGCACGATGGCGTTATCCGGCGCCGGCATGCTGTGCATCGAGGCGACCTCGGTCGAGCCGGACGGGCGTATCACCCCGGGCGATCTCGGTCTGTGGGATGACGTCACAGAAGCCGCGCTCGTGCCGGTGCTGGCGGCAATCCGCAAACATTCGCGTATCAATGTCACGATGCAGTTGTCACATGCCGGGCGCAAGGCGTCGAGCCACGTGCCTTGGGAGGGCGGTCAGCTGATTCCGGTGTCGCAGGGTGGGTGGCTGCCGCATGCGCCCTCAGCGCTGCCGCACAAGGCCGGTGAAGAGCCGCCGCTGGCGCTCGACACGCCCGCCCTCAACCGGATTCGCGAAGCGTTCGCGGCCTCCGCGCGCCGCGCCGCGCGTCTTGGTATCGACGCATTGGAATTGCATGCGGCACACGGCTACCTGCTGCATCAATTTCTTTCGCCGCTCGCCAACCAGCGCGACGACGACTTTGGCGGTTCGCGCGAGAATCGCATGCGCTTCCCGCTGGAAATCTTCGACATCGTGCGAGCTGCGTTCCCTGCCGACAAACCGGTCGGCGTGCGCGTCTCGGCAACCGATTGGGTGGAAGGCGGCTGGACGCTCGAAGACACCATCGCCTTCGCACACGAATTGAAAAAACGCGGCTGCGACTGGATCGACGTGTCGTCAGGTGGTGTTTCGCCGTTGCAGAAGATTCCGCTTGAACCGGGTTACCAGATTCCGTTCGCAAAAGCGGTGAAGGCCGCGACGGGCCTGACCACGATCGGCGTGGGCCTGATTACCGACCCGTTCCACGCTGAGCAACTGATCGAAGCCGGCGACGCCGATCTGATCGCCTTGGCCCGCGCATTGCTGTACAACCCGCGCTGGCCGTGGCACGCGGCAGCGCAGCTTGGCGCGACGGTCGAAGCGCCGCCGCAGTACTGGCGCTCGCAGCCGCGCGACCAGAAAGCGCTGTTCGGCGACATTTCGTTCGGACAACGGTGAAACCGGCAATACGCGTTGCACGTTCACATCTTTTAGACGGTTGAAGGATGCCGTCTTGAGCGTGTAGGATGCCGGTTGTGGCGCATGAGCGTCGCAGTTCGACGCGGCGCTCGCAAGGCGCCGCGTTTGCTATTCGCGTCGGAAAAAGCAGCGCGTCAGACGCGGGCATTTCCGGTGGCTGCCGGACTTCACCCCCAGTTCTTCACAAGGATTCATTCAATGAGTTCACGCAGGATCGCCGTGCGCCGTTCGGGTGTGCACGGTAAAGGCGTGTTTGCCCTCGAACCGATTGGTGCGGGCGAGCGCCTGATCGAATACAAGGGCGAGCGGATCTCTTGGAAAGAAGCGTTGCGCCGGCATCCGCATAATCCGGCTGAACCGAATCACACGTTCTATTTCGCGCTCGATAGCGGCAAGGTCATCGACGGTAAAGTAGACGGCAACAGCGCGCGCTGGATCAACCATTCGTGCGCGCCGAACTGCGAAGCCGAGGAAATCGACGGTCACGTGTACGTGCACGCGTTGCGCGATATTGCTGAAGGCGAGGAGCTCTTTTACGACTACGGTCTCGTGATCGACGCGCGTCAGACCAAGAAGCTCAAGAAGGAATATGAATGCCGTTGCGGCGCGCGCAAGTGCCGCGGCACGATGCTGGCGCCGCCGGAAAAAGAGAAAGGCGAGGACAAGTCCGGAAAGTCAGCGAAGAGCAAATCGTCGGCGAAGAAAACGAAGAAGAAGTGATACGCGGGCTGCCTGAAGCGCTCACGTCAGCGAACGCCAGGCAGTCTGTCGAGCATCAACCGTATTGTCATAAATCCATCGGCGCCGAGTGCGCCGATTTTTTTGCCGGCCGCCGTGGTTCGGGTTCGGCGTCGCTGCGCTCGCTGTCGCTGATCGGCACGAGCGGAATGCGTACGATAAAACGTGCGCCGCCTTCCGGGGCGTCTTCGTAGTGCACGCTGCCGTGATGCAGCACCATGATGTCGTGCACGATCGCGAGACCAAGACCCGCGCCGCTATCCACGCCGGCTTCGCTCTGACCGTCGCCGCGGAAGAACCGCTTGAAGAGATCCGCCTGCTGATTGGGCGGCACGCCCGGCCCGTTGTCTTCGACGATGATCTCCGCCATGCGCTGATCGTCGAGCACCGTTTGCGAAACCGTCACGGTGATGCGGGCGCCGTCGAAGCGCGCGGGCGGCACATATTTGAGCGCGTTATCCAGCAGATTGGCGATCACCTCGTGCAGCAGCACGGGGTTGCCGCGCGCCATCAGCGGATCGTCATTGGCGGGGTCGTCGAGACGCTGGAAGCCAAGGTCGACGTGGCTCGCCAACGCGCGCGGAACCCATTCGGCGCCGGTATCGAAGGCAAGCGCCGCCATGTCCACATTGACGAAGCGGGCCGCCTGCTCACCCGGCTCGGCGCGCGCCAGCGAGAGCAATTGATTCGACAGCCGCACCGCGCGGTCGGCCGCGGCGCGCAATTCGCGCACGGCCGCGAGCGTTTGCTGCGGGTCGCGCGCGACAGCTGCCTGTTCGGCGTGCAACTTGACGGCGGTAAGCGGCGTGCGCAGTTGATGCGCGGCGTCGGCGATGAATTTGCGCTGGCCTTCGAGCGCGGTTTTCAGGCGGCCGAGCAGCGCGTTCACTGCGCCGGTCAGTGGCCGGATTTCGACCGGCACATAGGTTTCGTCGACCGGTTCGAGCGAGGTGTGGGTTTGCCGGTTCAATGAATCCGCGAGATCGGTCAGCGGATTGAGCTGCTGATTGACGACACGCCACACGATGACCCAGCCCGCCAGCAGCAGCAATAGGAGCGGCATCATGATCGCGACCAGAAACTCGGCGGCGATGCGAAAGCGGTGATGCACCGGCTGGCCGACTTCCACCAGGATCGGATTGCCGAGCGGTTGGTCGACGCGCACCTGCGCCACGCGCACCGTCACGCCCTGGTGCTCCGTTTCGAACACGTACGCGTAGTGCATGCGTCGCACGCTCGTGCCTTGCAGCGGCAGGTTGTGGTCGCCGGCAATTTCGGTTTCACCGTTGCTGATGCGGTAGACAAGGTGTTCGACCGGGTCCGAAAACATGGCCTGCGCGAGTGGCGGGACGGTGATCCGCGCATCGGGGCCGGCAATCTGGATCTGCTTGGAGATCGCAGTGGCGAGATCGACGAGGGAGCGGTCGACAACGTGCTGCGTGTACTGCCACGCCAGCCAGTAAGCGATCAGGCCGCTCATGAGCGCGAGCAGCGAAAGGGGGGCAGCGAGGCGCCGCAGCAGCGTGCGGCGCAGACTATTGGCGGCCGGCTGGGGCATGATCGGACGTGTGGGAAAGTGGCAAATACCAGGCGCTTCGCACCTCGATATGTCGCCGGCTGCCGGCGAACGGCGCACCGGGTGCTCGGCGCCGGCCCGGCACCGTCAGGCCGCAAAGGAGCTTGCGGCCTTCACGGCGATTATGCGGCCTGGCGGATTTCCTGCAACAGGTAACCGAAGCCGCGCACCGTGACGATTTCGACACGGCAGTTCTCGAGCTTTTTGCGTACCCGGTGCACGTAGACCTCGATCGCGGTGTCGCCGAGATCGCCGCCGAAATGCGTCAGATGATCTTGCAGTTGCGCCTTGCTGACCACACGGCCATGGCGCAGCAGCAGCATCTCGAGTACCGCGAATTCGCGCGGCGACAGTTCGAGCGGCTTGTCGTCGTTGAAAATGCGGCGATCGACACCCGACAGGCGTACGCCACCCAGCGACACTTCCGGACGCGGCATATCGCCGTGCGGGCCGCTGCGGCGCATCACCGCACGGATGCGAGCTTCCAGTTCGGTGGGTTCGAACGGCTTCAGCATATAGTCGTCGGCGCCGGAATTCAGGCCTTGCACGCGGTCGTTCAGCTCGTCGCGCGCGGTGAGGATGATCACGGGTGTGTGGCGATTGCTCTGACGGAAGCGCGAGAGCAGCGTCATGCCGTCGATGCCGGGCAGGCCCAGATCGAGGATCACCAGCTCGTGGCGGTTTTGCGTGAGGGCCTGTTCGGCAAAAATGCCGTCGTGGACCATGTCGACAGTGAAGCCGGCTTGTTCGAGACTGCTTTGGATGCCGCGTGCGATGGGGCGGTCATCTTCGATCAGAAGGAGTCGCATGGATTTCGCTCAAGTACAATGGGTTAGGCGTTTGGGCAAGCGGTTCGCCGGGGCGCCTGCTGCACAGGCATAGAGAGCGATCACGAAGTCATGTCCGAGATAAGCATTCACGAACTGGAAGCCGCAATCAACTTCTGGCGCGCCCGCTCACCTTCGAGCGGCGACGAACTCGTTCTGTGCAAGGAGGCAAGCGCGCTCTCCAAGCCGTATGCGCTGATGATTGTACAGCGTCAGCACACGCTATCGCCGGATCGATTAGATGGGATTGCCCGGCAAGCGTGGGATTCTTACGTGTACCTTAAGAATACCCTGTAGAACTGAAGGTTTGGGCTAGGGATTACCTGCAATGCCCTTTCATTACCGACAAATAGTTCAGTGCGCAACGCATGCGCACGCGTGAAGCATCCCAAATCGTTTGTATTACGCGGTAATACTGTCTATAAACCTGGCGAGTTTGATGTCGCGTTCGGTCAGGCCACCGGCCTCGTGCGTAGAGAGCGTGATCTCCACCTTGTTGTACACGTTGAACCACTCCGGGTGGTGATCCATTTCCTGCGCCTTGATGGCGACCCGGGTCATGAAGCCGAACGCTTCGTTGAAGTCAGCGAACTTGAACTGGCGCTGGATTGCGTCCCGGCCGGCCGCGGCTTGCCAGCCTTGCAATTCTGCGATCTGCGTGGCGCGCTCTTCGGAAGTCAGTTTGTGAATCATGGTGCTACCTCGTTGATCTGAACGCGCACACCGGCGGGCGTGCGCATCCACTATTTTTTCACGGATGCCTTCGGTCCGCTGGCGGCCCGATCGGCGCTGCCGTTCAGGTTCGCGCTCAGATGTCGCCGTCGGCGGCCCAGCCTTCCTGCGAGCCGCGCGTGATGACGCGGTCGCGCTCGAGCACCTGACCCGCCGCGTACGCCGGTTCAGCCGCGAGCCTCGCCAGTAAAGGCGCGAAATCGGTTTGCGCGACGCCGAACAATTGCGCGAAGTCGTCGATCACGAAGTAGGTTTTCTGGAACGTGTCGATGCGATAGCGCGTGCGCATGACGCGTTCGAGGTCGAAGCCGAGGCGGTTCGGCGCCGCGCTTTGCTGGCTGTAAAGCGTTTCGCCCTTGCTCGAGACGATGCCCGCGCCATAAATCTTCACACCGTTCGGGCTGGCTGCGTCGCGGATCAGGCCGAACTCCACTGTGTACCAATAGAGCCGCGCGAGCAGCGGCAGGGCGCCGGCATCGTCGGCGGCCAGCGCGGCGCGGCCGTATGCGTGCATGTAGTCGGCGAACACGGGGTTGATCAAGAGCGGCACGTGGCCGAACAGATCGTGAAAACAGTCGGGTTCCTGCAGATAATCGAGCTGGTCGGGGCGGCGCATCCACCATGTCACGGGAAAGCGGCGGTTCGCCAGGTGTTCGAAAAACACCTGATCCGGCACCAGCCCCGGCACGGCGGCGATTTGCCAGCCGGTAGCGGGCGTGAGCCTCGCGTTGATTTCATCGAAAGACGGCACGCGGTTGGCCGGCATGCCGATGCGGTTGACGCCCGCCAGAAACTCGTCGCACACGCGACCTTTAAGCAGCGCCGTCTGGCGTGCGTAAAGCTGCTGCCACACGGCATGGTCGACCGCACCGTAGCGTTCGGTCGGTTGATCGATGGTGAAGTCGGCACGGGTTTCAAGGCCTGCGTCGAATTGTTCTTTCAGTTTTGCGGTGTTGGCGGTGGACATGGTGTTGCGCTCTACGAGACGGCCTGCGACATTCAATGATGCAAGTGTAGAGCGGGGTGTGCGCGGAAAGGGCGCAATGATGGCGTCATACTGGAGCGATATGCAATAATCGTGCATAGAATGACGATTTAATGCGGAAAATTGACATGCTAGAACTGGATCATTTCGATCTCGCGCTGCTGGACGTGCTTCAGCGCTTCGGCCGGGCCACGCATCAGCAATTGGCCGAGCAGGTGCCGCTATCGCCCTCGCAGATCGGGCGGCGTTTGCAGCGGCTGGAGCAGGTGGGCGTGGTGGACGGCTATCGCGTCGTGTTGCGTCCGGAGAAGCTCGGGCTCGGCGTCACGGCGTTCACGAGTCTGAAGTTGAAGCACCACGGCGATTCGATCATCGAGCAATTTCAGCAGCAGATCGAGGTGTTGCCTGAGGTGCTCGAATGTCACGCGGTGGTGGGCGACGCCGACTATCTGCTGCGCATTGTCGCGCCTGATCTGAATTATCTGTCGACGTTCGTGATGAAGAAGTTGATGCGCGTGCCTGGCGTCGACAGCGTGCGTTCGAATATCGTGCTCACCACCTTCAAGCGCAACGGACCTTTGCCGCTCGGCCATCTGTCGCCGGGCTCGGCCGCCGCATGAAGCTGCCGCATAAAGCGGTGGCACGAGCGCAGGGCGCGCGCGGACTTCGTTCGCGGCCCTGGATGCTTCAGGTTTATGCCGCTTTCTTCGGCTCGGCTTCCGGGTTCAGCAAATCGACATACGCCACCGCCACCAGATCCGACTCCGGCACACCGAGCGTCGCGAACATCGCGTGTGCTTCGGCGTGGCCGTCTTCTTCGTTGTCGTCCTGAGCGAGCACGACTTCGAGTTCCACGAAGTCGCCCAGACCGTCGACGCGATCCAGATGGATCCGCGTGCGCCCGGTCAGATACACATGCCGTTCCTTGGTGACGATGCCGCGCGTGGTCAGCGCCGTAGCCAGCAGCGCGTGCATGGCTTCCGGGTTGGTCACGGGGCTGCGCGTGTAGTACGAGGCCTTCGGCCCGTCGCGGTCGTCGCGCTGATAGAAGATCAGTTCAGCGGGCGTGCCGTCGTCGAACTGGCGCAGCTTCAGGCGGCCGCGCGGCACGTCGTAGAAAAAGTCCTGCTGGCGGAAGATCAGCGGCGCATCCGCCGCGAGCTGCGCCGCGCGTTCGCGCAGTTGCTCGAAATGCTGGGCGCGGGCTTTGATTTCAATGTTGCGTGCCATGTCAGGCTCCTGTCGAGGAATGGAGTGGTCGGCGGCTTCCGGTGTTGCCGGGGCGAAGCTGCCGGGAAGGACAAAGTCAAGCGGAACGGAAAGCGATGCAGGGCCGGCGCGTGAGCGCGAACCGTCAATCTAACAAAAACCGCGTGACCGTGTCGTTGCAGTGAGCGGGGCGAGTGGGTGGACGCGCGCAACGGCGCCGGGACGGCAATGCTCACGGGACTCACTCTGACGGCTCGCGTCATCTGGACCTGTCATGAGAGCGGCTCATATCGCTGACGCCGCGTTTCCTCGCCGCTCAAGTCGCCCATTGCTGCTCGATCAGCTTCAGCGCCGCGGCGATTGCCGGCTCCTCCCTGCGCTGCGCAAGTGCGATAAAGCTGAGCTGAGTCGGCACGGTCACGCCTTCGACGATGGTCAGCGCATGCGCGTGCGCTTCGGCAATCGCGGTGGCGTCGCGTGCCAGCGTAAGACCGACGCCTGATTTGACCAGATCGAGCATCGACGGCTCCTGATCCACTTCCGCCACTTTGACCGGCTTCACACCGGCCTCGTCAAAGCAGCGCGACAACAGCCGGTTGTGCGCGGACGCGGGCGGCGTCCAGATCCACGGCAGCGCTGCCAGCGAACGCCAGTCGCGCGCGCCTTTGACGCGGTCCTTCCAGCCGGCCGGCGCAAGCACGCGGTACTGGAACTGGGTCAGCGTGACGGCGTGGAAAGCCGGTCCGTCGCGCGGTTCGTCTTCGGAGGGCAGGCCGATGTAGTAGCCGACGTCCAGTTCTCCCGCGCGAACCTGATCCAGGACCCAGCCCGACATGCCGTGCCGCAGTGCCGTCTCGATGTGGGGCCAGGTTTCCACCAGTTGTTTCAGGAAACCGCCCAGGCGCAGAAACGCCGGGTCGAGAATCGTCCCGATCCGCAAGCGCCCGCGCACTTCCTGGCGCAGCGACTGTGCGGCCCGTTGCACGTCGTTCGCGGCGCCCAGCGCGCGCTCGGCGTGAGGCAGCAGCGACTGGCCGTCGCGCGTGAGCGAGAGTCCGTGCGAGGTCCGCGTGAACAGCGTCACGCCGAGCGTCTCCTGCAAATGCTTGATTTGCAGGCTGACGGCGGGTTGGGTCAGATGCAGTTGCACCGCGGCACGCGTGAGGTTGCCCTCGCGTGCGACGGTGACAAAGGCCCGGAGCAGAGTCAGATCCATATCCTGATATTAGCGCGCCTTATAGCGCAGTTGAGCATTACTCATTGGATTTCCCGCCCCGAAGCGCCGTACGCTTCTCTTTCAACACACCTTCATGACGCCGCCGGCGCCGGGCGGAAGACTTCACTGGAACGAGGACAACATGAGCGAGACACTTCAGGACGAAACCCTCCGCAGCGCGGCTGGCATGCGCACGTTGGCCCATTTCATCAACGGCAAGAGCGTGGGCGGCTCAAGCGGGCGCGTAGGCGATGTCTTTAATCCCGCGCTGGGGAACGTGAGCACGTATGTGCCGCTCGCGAGCGTCGCGGAAGTGGATGCGGCGGTTGCCGCCGCGAAAGCTGCTTTCCCCGCATGGAGCGAAACCGCGCCGATCAAGCGGGCGCGCGTGCTGTTCAAGTTCAAGGAACTGCTCGACCGTCACCACGACGAACTCGCGGAACTGATCACGCGTGAGCACGGCAAGGTGTTTTCAGACGCGAAGGGCGAGGTGATGCGCGGCATCGAGATCGTCGAGTTCGCGTGCGGCATTCCGAATCTGTTGAAGACCGATTTCACCGACCAGATCGGCGGCGGCATCGACAACTGGAATCTGCGCCAGCCGCTCGGCGTAGTCGCCGGCATCACGCCGTTCAATTTCCCGATGATGGTGCCGTGCTGGATGTTCCCCGTGGCAATCGCTTGCGGCAACACGTTTGTGCTGAAGCCATCGGAGCGCGATCCATCCTGCTCGAACCGGCTGGCTGAACTGTTGAAGGAAGCCGGATTGCCTGACGGCGTTTTCAACGTCGTACACGGCGACAAGGTTGCGGTCGACGCATTGCTCGTCCACCCGGACGTCAGCGCGTTGTCGTTCGTCGGCTCGACTCCGATTGCCGAATACATCTACACGGAAGGCACGAAACACGGCAAGCGCGTGCAGGCGTTGGGCGGAGCGAAAAATCACCTCGTCGTGATGCCCGACGCGGATCTCGACCAGGCGGTGGATGCCTTGATCGGTGCGGCATACGGTTCGGCCGGCGAGCGTTGCATGGCAATTTCGGTGGCTGTCGCGGTGGGGCATATCGCCGACGAGCTGATTGAGCGCCTCACGCCGCGCGTAAAGAGCCTGAAGATTCTCAACGGCATGGAGCCGGCAGCCGAGATGGGGCCGCTCGTGACCGCGGTGCATCGCGAGAAAGTGGTGGGATATATCGATGCCGGCGTCGCGGCGGGCGCGAAGCTGGTGGTCGACGGCCGGGGGCATCAGGTGAGCGGGCATGAGAAGGGCTTCTTTCTCGGCGGCACGCTGTTCGACAATGTATCGACCGACATGAAGATTTATCGCGAAGAGATTTTTGGACCCGTGTTGTGTGTTGTGCGCGTGCCGGATTTCGCTTCTGCAGTGGAGCTCATCAACGCCAACGAGTTTGCTAACGGCGTGTCGTTGTTTACGTCCGACGGCGGTGTGGCTCGCGCTTTCTCACGCCAGATTCAGATTGGCATGGTGGGGATCAACGTGCCGATTCCTGTGCCGATGGCATGGCATTCGTTCGGCGGCTGGAAGAAGTCGCTGTTTGGCGATCATCATGCGTATGGCGAAGAAGGCGTGCGGTTTTACACGCGCTACAAGAGCATCATGCAGCGCTGGCCCGACAGTATCGCGAAGGGCGCCGAGTTCACGATGCCGGTCGCAAAATGATCTGGGCCGCATGGTATGCATGCGGCTGGCTATAAAAAAGCTTAGGAGACTGAACAATGAGCGATGCCGACGCGACGTCACCGGCTTCCCGGCGGCTGGAAGGCGAATTCGACTACATCATCGTCGGTGCGGGGACGGCGGGTTGCGTGCTGGCCAATCGCCTGACCGAGGATCCGGACGTGCAGGTATTGCTGCTCGAAGCCGGCGGCAAAGACGATTACCACTGGATTCATGTGCCCGTCGGCTACCTCTATTGCATCGGCAATCCACGCACCGACTGGCTCTACAAAACGCAAGCGGAGCCCGGCTTGAATGGCCGCTCGCTTTCGTATCCACGCGGGCGCGTATTGGGCGGCAGTTCATCCATCAACGGCATGATTTACATGCGCGGGCAGCGTGAAGACTACGACGAATGGGCTCGCGTGACCAATGACCCGTCATGGTCATGGAACTCGGTTCTGCCGGTGTTCAAACGTAGTGAAGATCATCATGCCGGTGCGACCGAATCGCATGGCGCGGGTGGACCGTGGCGCGTCGAAAAACAGCGGCTGAAATGGAAGATTCTCGAAGAATTTTCAAAGGCCGCGCAGCAAACCGGCATTCCCGCCACGGACGATTTCAACCGTGGTGACAACACGGGCGTGGGCTACTTCGACGTCAATCAGAAACGCGGCATTCGCTGGAACGCATCGAAGGCATTTTTGCGGCCCGCGCTCAAGCGGCCCAATCTCACGGTCATTACCGGTGCACACACGCAACGTGTCGTGTTCGAAGGACGCCGTTGCACGGGCGTCGAATATCGTGGTAACGATACGGACTTTCTTGCCAAGGCGCGCTGTGAGGTGATCCTCAGTTCAGGCGCGGTCAACTCGCCGCAATTGCTCGAACTGTCCGGTATCGGCGACGGTGCGCGTTTGCGGAATCTGGGCATCGCGGTGGTCAACGATCTGCGCGGCGTGGGTGAAAATCTGCAGGATCATTTGCAATTGCGCATGGCTTATAAAGTCGAGGGCGTCCGCACGCTCAATACGGCGTCCGCGCATTGGTGGGGCAAGCTGATGATCGGCATGCAGTACGCGCTCTTTCAAAGCGGGCCCATGTCGATGTCGCCCTCGCAACTCGGCGCTTTTGCGAAATCCGATCCTGACGACCGCTCGCTCACGCGCCCCGACCTCGAATATCACGTCCAGCCGCTCTCGCTCGATCGTTTCGGTGAACCGCTGCATCGCTTCAATGCGTTCACGGCCTCCGTGTGCCAATTGCGGCCGACGTCGCGCGGCAGTATTCACATTGGGTCGGCCGATGCCTTGGCGCCGCCGTTGATTGCGCCGAACTATCTTTCCACCGACTACGACCGGCACGTCGCCGCCAATGCACTGCGCCTCACGCGCCGCATTGCGGCGGCGCCCGCGCTTGCACGTTATCGGCCGCAGGAAATCTTGCCGGGCATCCAGTATCAGACGGAGGAGGATTTGCAGCAGGCCGCGGGCGCGGTCGGCACAACCATTTTTCATCCGGTCGGCACGTGCCGCATGGGGACGGTCGACGATCCGGACGCCGTAGTCGATAACCGGCTACGAGTTATCGGGGTTGACGGATTGCGCATAGTCGATGCATCGGTCATGCCGAGCATCACCTCGGGCAATACCAATTCACCGACCCTGATGATCGCCGAGCGTGCGAGCGACATGATCCGCGAAGACCGCCGAGCGCGCGTGAAGGGCAGCGTTGCAGCACAATCGAGCGCGGCGCCGTCTGTGTCTGCTGTGTGACAGGTGGCGTGAAGTGGCGTGCCGAATCTGCGGAACACCCCGTCCTGCATGTCTGGAGGGGATCTCACGCGCATCGCCCACGCCACAAGCTTACAACTTCCACTAAGTGCAAATCCCAATGAATGCGCTGCATCATTGGCGCGACAATGGCAGCCATGCTGCGTGCCGTGCCATGGATTACCGTCCCAATTGGTGCAGCACGCCAACGAGCGCGCACGGGGTGCCGCCGTCATAACAAGTCGCGCGGTGAATCGCGCGTAAGATCGTAATGCTTCGCCTAACTCCGTATGGAAGGGAACATGATTCTCGGCGATACGATTCTCGAAACGCGCGGCCTCACCCGTGAGTTCAAAGGCTTCATCGCCGTGAACGGCGTGAACCTGCGCGTGCGCCGTGGGTCGATCCATGCACTGATCGGTCCTAATGGGGCAGGCAAGACCACCTGCTTCAATCTGCTCACCAAGTTCCTCGAACCGACCGCGGGTCAGATCGTCTTTAACGGCATCGACATCACCAATGAACGCCCGGCGCAGATCGCGCGGCGCGGCATCATCCGCTCGTTTCAGATCTCTGCTGTATTTCCGCATCTGACAGCATTGCAGAACGTGCGCATCGGCTTGCAGCGCTCGCTCGGCACGGCGTTTCATTTCTGGAAGAGCGAACGCACGCTGCGCAAGCTCAACGACCGCGCAATGGATCTGCTCACCCAGGTTGGCTTGACCGATTTCGCCGATGTGCTGACCGTCGAGCTTTCCTATGGCCGCAAGCGCGCGCTGGAAATTGCCACCACGCTCGCCATGGAGCCGGAGTTGATGCTGCTCGACGAACCGACCCAGGGCATGGGTCACGAAGACGTCGATCGCGTGACGGCGTTGATCAAAAAAGTATCGAGCGGCCGCACGATCCTGATGGTCGAGCACAACATGAATGTGATCGCCGGCATCTCCGACACGATTACCGTGCTGCAACGTGGCGAAGTGCTCGCCGAAGGCAGCTACGCCGAAGTGTCGAAGAATCCGCTCGTGATGCAAGCCTACATGGGCAGCGCCGACGCGGCGCTCGCCGGAGCCCACGCATGAATACGATTGCCGAGCGCGAAAGCCTCGAGGTGAGCGGGACGAGCGGCGCCGCTCCCGCACTGGAAATTGCAGGGTTGCAGGCGTGGTACGGGGAATCTCATATCCTGCATGGCGTCGATCTGACGGTGAACCGCGGGGAAGTCGTGACGCTGCTGGGCCGCAACGGTGCGGGCCGCACCACCACGATGCGCGCCATCATGGGGCTCACCGGGCGGCGCACCGGGTCGATCCGCATCGGCGGACGCGAAACCATCCACCTCCCCACGCATCGCGTCGCGCATTGCGGCATCGGCTATTGTCCGGAAGAGCGGGGTATTTTTTCGAGCCTCTCGTGTGAGGAGAATCTGCTGCTGCCACCGCCCGTCGGCGACAAGGCGCACATGATGTCGCTCGAAGAAATCTATTCGATGTTCCCCAATCTGCACGAGCGCCGTATGAGCCAGGGCACGCGGCTCTCAGGCGGTGAACAGCAGATGCTGGCGGTAGCGCGCATTCTGCGCACCGGCGCGAGCCTGCTGCTGCTCGACGAGATCTCCGAGGGGCTTGCACCGGTGATCGTGCAGGCACTCGCGCGCATGATCATCACACTCAAGGAGCGGGGCTATACCGTTGTGATGGTCGAACAGAATTTCCGCTTTGCCGCACCGCTTGCCGATCGCTTTTATGTCATGGAGCACGGCGCAATTGTCGAGCATTTCGAGGCGAGTGAACTCGAAAGCAAGATGCCGGTCCTGCACGATTTACTGGGCGTATAGAAAACGCCAGTTTGCCTCTGATAACCACAAACGAACAAACCAGGAGCCAGGAATGACAAAGAACCCACTCGCGCGGCTTGCCTCACTCTGTTTCGCGGTCGCCGCCGGCGCCGCGCTCACGATGGGCAGCGCGCAAGCGGCTGACGATGCAGTGAAGATCGGCTTCATCACCGATATGTCGGGGCTGTACGCGGATATCGACGGCCAGGGTGGCCTCGAAGCGATTCGCATGGCTGTCGCGGACTTCGGCGGCAAGGTCAACGGCAAGCCGATCTCGGTCGTGTTCGCGGATCACCAGAACAAGGCTGACATCGCGGCATCGCGCGCGCGTGAATGGTTCGACCGGGACGGCGTGGACCTGCTGATCGGCGGCACGAACTCGGCAACGGGCCTGTCGATGAACACGGTGGCCGGTGAAAAGCACAAGGTGTATATCAGCATCGGCGCGGGCGCGGATACGCTCACCAACGAGCAATGCACGCCGTACACGATCCACTATGCGTACGACACCACCGCGCTTGCCAAGGGCACCGGTTCGGCGGTGACGAAGCAGGGCGGCAAGACATGGTACTTCCTGACGGCAGACTACGCGTTCGGCAAGGCGCTCGAAAAGAATACCTCGGACGTGGTGAAGGCGAATGGAGGCCAGGTGCTGGGTGCTGTGCGCCATCCGCTGTCCGCGTCGGACTTCTCGTCGTTCCTGTTGCAGGCACAGTCTTCGAAAGCGCAGATTCTCGGCCTCGCGAACGCGGGCGGCGACACGATCAACTCGATCAAAGCCGCCAAGGAATTCGGCATCAACAAGACGATGAAGATCGCGGCGCTGCTGATGTTCATCGACGACGTGCACAGCCTGGGCCTGGAAACGACGCAAGGGCTGGTGCTGACGGACAGCTGGTACTGGAACAAGGACGCTGCGACGCGCAAGTGGGCCGAGCGCTATTTCGACAAGATGAAGAAGATGCCCTCGAGTCTGCAGGCTGCGGACTATTCGGCCACCATGACCTATCTGAAGGCGGTTCAGGCAGTCGGCTCGACCGATTCCGACAAGGTGATGGCGCAACTCAAGAAGGCCAAGATCGACGACTTCTATGCGAAGGGCTACATCCGTCAGGACGGCAGCATGATCCACGACATGTACCTGATGCAGGTCAAGACGCCGGCTGAGTCCAAAGAGCCGTGGGACTACTACAAGATCACCGCGACCATTCCGGGCGAGCAGGCCTTCACGACCAAGGCGGAAACGCGCTGCGCACTGTGGAAATAATGACGGAGTGAGGGGCTGAGCGTTGCCCGTCTGTGTCTGCCCGTTGCGCGTAGTGTCGTGCAGCGCGGGCCGGCAGACGGGCGGCAAACTGTTTTACGTGCCGTGCGCGCCGGGCATTGTCGCCGACAGGCGCGCGCCGGCCGGATCGTGCTTCACCGATCTCACCTTGGCGATGGGTTAAGGCTTCAATGGAAATCTTTGGCGTTCCGCTACCGGCAATGCTGAGCCAGCTGCTGCTCGGGCTCGTGAACGGCTCGTTCTACGCGATTCTGAGCCTTGGGCTGGCGGTGATCTTCGGCTTGCTCAACGTGATCAATTTCGCGCATGGCGCGTTGTTCATGCTCGGCGCGATGCTCGCGTGGATGGGCATGTCGTATTTCGGCCTGCCGTACTGGGTGATGCTGGTGCTTGCACCGTTGATCGTGGGGCTGTTCGGCGTCGCAATCGAACGCTCGATGCTGCGCTGGCTCTACAAGCTCGATCATTTGTACGGGCTGCTGCTCACCTTCGGTCTCACGCTGGTGGTGGAAGGCGTGTTCCGTTCGATCTATGGGTCGTCCGGCCAGCCGTACGACGTGCCGTCGGCGCTGTCGGGCGCGACCAACCTCGGCTTCATGTTCCTGCCGAATTATCGTGCGTGGGTGGTGGTGGCCTCGCTGGTGGTGTGCTTCGCGACGTGGTTCGTGATCGAAAAGACGCGCCTTGGCGCCTATCTGCGCGCGGGCACGGAAAACCCGAAACTGGTCGAAGCGTTCGGCGTCAACGTGCCGCTGATGATCACGCTCACCTACGGCTTCGGGGTGGCGCTCGCGGCGTTTGCCGGCGTGCTTGCCGCGCCGGTGATTCAGGTCTCGCCGCTGATGGGCCAGCCCATGATCATCACCGTGTTCGCGGTGGTCGTGATCGGCGGCATGGGTTCGATCATGGGTTCGATTCTCACCGGCTTGCTGCTCGGCGTGATAGAAGGCCTGACGCGCGTGTATTACCCGGAGGCGTCCGCCACCGTCGTTTTCGTGATCATGGCGCTCGTGTTGCTGGTGCGCCCGGCCGGTCTCTTCGGCAAGGAAAAATGATGCAGAGAAAAGTGCTCTACGGCCTGCTGCTGGTCGTGCTCCTGGCGGTGCCCGTGCTCGGCATCTATCCGCTCTTCGTGATGAAGGTGCTGTGCTTCGCGTTGTTCGCGGCCGCGTTCAATCTGCTGATCGGCTACACCGGTCTGCTGTCGTTTGGCCACGCGATGTTTCTCGCTTCAGCCGGCTATATCACCGGCTATGCGATACAGACGCTCGGCTTCTCGCCGGAACTCGGTGTGCTGGCCGGCACGGCGGCGGCGACGCTGCTCGGCCTGATCGTGGGTATCTTCGCGATTCGCCGTCAGGGCATCTACTTCGCGATGGTCACGCTGGCGCTCGCGCAGATGGTCTACTTCGTGTTCCTGCAGGCGCCGTTCACGCATGGTGAGGATGGCCTGCAAGGCGTGCCCCGCGGCAAGCTGTTCGGCGTGCTCGATCTCTCGTCCGACGTGGCGCTGTACTTTGTCGTGCTCGCCGTGATCGTGCTGGCTTTCCTGCTGATCGTGCGGATCGTGCATTCGCCATTCGGGCAGGTGCTGGTGGCGATCAAGGAGAATGAGCCGCGCGCGGTGTCGCTCGGCTACGATACGGATCGCTTCAAACTGCTGGCGTTCGTTCTGTCGGCGGGAATTGCCGGTCTCGCGGGCTCGCTCAAGGTGCTGGTGCAAGGGTTCGAAACGTTGAGCGACGCCTACTGGACGATGTCGGGCCTCGTGATCCTGATGACGCTCGTCGGCGGCATGGGAACGTTGTTCGGGCCGTTGCTCGGTGCGGCATTGATTGTCGCGCTCGAAGACCGGCTCGGGGACATCGGCGGGGCGCTCGCTTCGGTGACAGGGGTCGACTGGTTCCGCTCGCTGGGCGAGTCGGTGACCATTGTGACCGGCCTGATTTTCATTGCGTGCGTGCTGGCGTTCCGGCGCGGCATTGTCGGTGAGATCGTCGCGCGGGTGCGGCCATTGCGCGCCTGATACCGACCGACGTAAGCAATTAGTTCGGCATCCGATTTAATCTGGCAATCATGGCGTTGAGCAGGTGATGGTGAGCGGTTATCATTCGACGGGCAACGGTTGTGCGGACTCTCCAACCGTGCCCCATTTCTGTGCCGCAGTGCACCACTAGGGTAATTGCTAGTTGTAGTAGAGCGAGTGCTCATTTATTCTTTATGCAGTTCTGATGCACCACGAATTTTGCAGGTGGAGAACGAGGAGACATGAGGCACTAAGTGCCCAGACGAAAGCGCCGTTGGATTGATATCCAGCGGCGCTTTTTATTTGTATTTTCAGTTAATCGCCATTTAGCTTTTCCGCTAATCCGGTACTCCATTTTTATTCACCGGACTTCCCCGATTTCAGGCGGCGCAACCCTGCAAAAAGCTTGCAGCGCGCGGCTTTCGTCCGCTAAACTCGCTATTCACCGACCGCTGGGTCGGGATTTAAGTCCGCGGATTTAAATTCAAATGGATAACGGGGTAGATAGAGGAGCGGGATGAAGTCGGCATTGCGTTGGATCAGTGCGGCATTGGTCGCAACCGGAGTATCCGCGGCATGGAGCGGCCATGCATTCGCAGACGTGAAAATCGGCGTAACGGTGTCGGCAACGGGACCGGCGGCGTCGCTGGGCATTCCGGAAAAGAACACGATCGCGTTGCTGCCCAAAGAAGTGGCAGGCCAGAAAATCGATTACATCGTGCTGGACGACGCTACCGATTCCACCCAGGCGGTCAAGAACGCGCGCAAGCTGACTAGCGAAGATCACGTGGACGCACTGATCGGTTCGACCGTCGTGCCGAATTCGCTGGCCATGATCGACGTCGCCGCTGAAAGCACCACGCCCATGATCTCCATGGCCGCCGCGGCGGGCATTGTCGAGCCGATGGATGCGAAGCGCGCGTGGGTCTTCAAAACGCCGCAAAACGACATTCTGATGGCTACGGCGATCGCGCAGCATATGTCGAATCACGGCGTGAAGACGGTCGCCTTTATCGGCTTCTCCGACGCTTATGGCGAAAGCTGGTTCAAGGAGTTCGGCAAAGCCGCCGAGCTCGCCAAGATCAAGATCGTGGCGAGCGAACGCTTCGCACGCAACGACGCATCGGTCACGGGCCAGGTGCTGAAGATCATGTCGCAGAACCCGGACGCGGTGCTGATCGCGGGTGCGGGCACACCGGCCGCACTGCCGCAGAAAACGCTCAAGGAGCGCGGCTACAAGGGCAAGTACTATCAGACGCACGGCGTCGCCAACAACGACTTCCTGCGCGTTTGCGGCAAAGATTGCGAAGGCACGTATCTGCCGGCCGGTCCGTTGCTGGTCGCCGATCAGCTGCCCGATTCGTATCCGGTGAAGAAGACTGCGCTCGCCTATAAGCACGCGTACGAGACCGCGTACGGCGCCGGCTCGGTTTCGACTTTCGGCGGACACGCATGGGACGCGGGTCTGTTGCTGCAACGTGCGATTGCGCTCGCGCTGAAGAAGGGCCAGCCGGGCACGCCGGCATTCCGTGAGGCGCTGCGCGCCGCGCTGGAAAGCACTAAAGACATGCCAGCGTCGCATGGCATCTTCAACATGAGCGCGAACGACCATGCTGGTCTCGACCAGCGGGCGCGCGTGATGGTGGAGATCGCCGGCGGCAAATGGAAGTTGTCCGGCGACTGAGCGAGGGCTAAGCGATACGGGACCCCATCGAAAAAGACGCGTGCAGTTGACGCGTCTTTTTTATTGTCCGCGTCACGTGAAAAGTGTGGTTCTGTGGCTTCAGGACAAACCCGCATTTGGACGATGGCCGCTTGACCATTAATTATGCGGAACGCAATACTACTAACATGTTAGTGTTTTGCTCATAATAAATTGCAGCACAGTAGTACCAAAGCGGCGAGGGCGTTCGCGCTGAGCAGGGAAAACCATGCTTGGCATGCCTGAACCCGATAACTAGATTCAGACACCCGGCCGTGCGTCGGATTACAGATACGCGCTTCAAAGCGTTTGGAGACTTGCAATGAAAAACACAAAGCAATGGGTACGCACCGGCATCGCGATGGCGTTGATGTGCGGTGCGGGTACGGCGTTCGCGCAGGTGAAAATCGGCGTCACGCTGTCCACGACGGGGCCGGCCGCATCGCTCGGGATTCCTGAGAAGAACACGATTGCATTGCTGCCGAAAGAGATCGGCGGCAAGACAGTGCAGTACATCATTCTCGATGACGCGACCGACACCGGCAAGGCCGTGCAAAACACGCGCAAGCTGATCGACGAAGACCACGTCGACGCAATCATCGGTTCGACTGTCACGCCGAATGCGCTCGCCATGCTCGATCCCGCAGCCGAGGGCAAGACGCCGGTGATCTCGCTGGCGGCATCGGCTGCGATCATTTCGCCGATGGATGCGAAGCGCGCCTGGGCCTTCAAACCGCCGCAGAACGATAGTCTGATGGCCGACGCGATTGCCGAGTACATGGAAGGCCACGGCGTGAAGACGGTCGGTTTCATCGGCTTCGCGGACGCTTACGGCGACAGCTGGAATAAGGTGTTTACCGCTGCGGCCGCCGAGCACCATCTGAAAGTCGTCTCGAACGAACGGTTCAACCGCACCGACGCTTCGGTGACCGGCCAGGTGTTGAAGACAATCGGCGCGAATCCCGACGCGGTGCTGATCGCGGGTGCGGGCACGCCGTCGGCGCTGCCGGCCAAGACGCTCAAGGAGCGCGGCTACAAGGGCAAGATCTACCAGACCCACGGCGTCGCCAATAACGACTTCCTGCGTGTGTGCGCCAAAGATTGCGATGGCGAATTGCTGCCGGCCGGCCCGATCCTCGTGGCGGATCAGCTGCGCGACTCGAATCCGGTGAAGAAATCGGCGGAAGCGTATAAGGCGGCGTACGAGAAAGCGTACGGCGCGGGTTCGGTGGCAACCTTCGGCGGCCATGCATGGGACGCGGGCCAGATGCTGCAGGCCGCGATTCCGGTTGCGCTGAAAACCGCTCAGCCAGGCACGGAAGCGTTCCGCGTGGCACTGCGCGGCGCACTTGAGAACATCAAGGAGCTGCCGGTCTCGCACGGCATCATGAACACCACGACGACCGACCACAATGGTCTCGACAAACGCGCGCGCGTGATCGTTCAGATTGTCGACGGCAAGTGGAAGCTGCAGAACGACTAACGACACAAGCGGTACGCGCCTCTCGCGCAACATGCGGCGCATCACGCCGCATTGCCATTCTGTTCGATGACAATGGCATCGACCGCCGTGCCATGTTCCGGCGCGGCGGTCGCCTTTTCTGGCATTGCGGGTCGGTGGACGGCCGCGAGTTCTGCCGCCACGACTGATTCCCGGTTTCGATTTCGACGCTTCAGGACGAGGAAGTATGGATCTATCAATTGCGGCGATCCTCGCGCAGGACGGCATTACCACCGGCGCGATCTACGCACTGCTCGCGCTCGCGCTGGTGCTCGTGTTCTCCGTGACGCGGGTGATCTTCATCCCGCAGGGCGAGTTTGTTTCGTACGGCGCATTGACGCTCGCCGCACTGCAAACACAAAAATTTCCGGCCACCTGCTGGCTGCTGATGGCGATGGGCGCGGCATGCTTCGTCGTCGAGACGGCGGGCCTCGCGCGGCATCCCGAACGGCGGCGGCATGCGGCTCGCACGCTGGTCTCGCTGGCCGGCAAATACCTGCTGTTTCCCGTGGCGGTCTACGCGTTGACGCGAGGCGTTTTCCTGCAGCCGCTGCCGATGATTGCGCAGATTGCGTTGACGCTGCTGATCGTGATTCCGATGGGGCCGTTCGTGTACCGGCTCGCGTATGAGCCGATCGCGGAAGCCACCACGCTGCTGTTGCTGATCGTGGCGGTGGCGGTGCACTTCGCGATGGTCGGACTTGGCCTCGTCATGTTCGGCGCGGAGGGCTCGCGTACCACTGCGTTTTCAGACGCGACCTTCAACATCGGCTCGCTGACGATCTCCGGGCAAAGCCTGTGGGTGGTGGGCACCGCCGTGGTGTTAATAGGCGCGCTGTATCTGTACTTCGACCGCTCGATATCGGGCAAGGCTTTGCGTGCGACCTCGGTGAACCGTCTCGGCGCGCGCCTCGTCGGTATCGGCACGACGCAGGCGGGCCGTCTCGCGTTCACGCTGGCGGCAGGGCTCGGCGCGCTGTGCGGGATCCTCGTTGCACCCTTGACCACCATCTACTACGACTCGGGCTTCCTGATTGGTTTGAAGGGCTTCGTTGGGGCGATTATCGGCGGACTCATCAGCTATCCGCTGGCGGCCGCCGGTTCGATCCTGGTGGGCCTGCTGGAGTCGTATTCGTCGTTCTGGGCGAGCGCTTATAAGGAAGTGATCGTGTTCACGCTGATCATCCCGGTGCTGCTCTGGCGAAGTCTTGCCAGCCCGCATGCGGAAGAAGAAGAGGAGTGACGCGATGAAACGGATCATAAAAAACAGGTTCTTCTGGTTGTTTCTCGTGGTGCTGTTCGCGCTGCCGGTGCTGCCGCAGCCGATCCATGTCCCTGAGTACTGGGTGACGCTGCTCAACTACATTGGTCTGTATTCGATCGTCGCGATCGGGCTCGTGCTGCTCACTGGCATTGGTGGCATGACCAGCTTCGGGCAGGCCGCGTTTGTCGGTATCGGCGCATATGCGACCGCGTATCTGACGACTCAGTACGGAGTCTCGCCGTGGCTGGCGCTGATCGCCGGCGTAGTGGTGACGGCGTTGATCGCACTGATGCTCGGTCTCGTGACAATGCGTCTGTCCGGCCACTTCTTGCCGCTTGGCACGATCGCGTGGGGGCTTGCGCTGTTCTACCTGTTCGGCAACCTCGACATGCTCGGCAAGTACGACGGTATCAACGGGATTCCAGTGCTGAACGTCTTGGGCATCGATCTGGAATCCGGCCGCCATATCTACTACCTGATCTGGCTGGTCGTGCTTGGCGCGGTTGTGTCTGTTCAAAATCTGCTTAATAGCCGGCCGGGGCGGGCGATCCGCGCGTTGCGGGGCGGCGGCCTGATGGCCGAGGCAATGGGCGTGAACACGGCGTGGATGCGCGTGGTGATTTTTGTGTACGCGGCCGTGTTGGCCTCGATTTCGGGCTTCCTCTACGCGCACCTGCAACGCGCGGTGAACCCGACGCCGTTTGGTCTGAACCACGGCATCGAGTTTCTGTTCATGGCGGTGGTGGGGGGCGTGTCGCACGTCTGGGGCGCGGTGCTTGGCGCGGCGATCCTGACCGTGTTGCAGGATTATCTGCAAACGCTGCTGCCCAAGCTGCTCGGCGAGAACGGCAACTTCGAAGTGATCGTGTTCGGCATCCTGATGGTGCTGTTGCTGCAGTACGCCCGCCAAGGTGTGTGGCCGTTCGTCGCGCGCTTTTTCCCGCGTGGGCCGCGTGCCCATGTGGCGGATCATGCTGAGCCGCTGCCGCAACGCAGCAAGCCGACGGCTGGAGAAAACTTGCTGACGGTGAATAAGGCGCGCAAGCAATTCGGCGGTCTGGTCGCAGTGAACGATGTCAGTTTCGAGGTGAAAGCAGGGCAGATCATCGGCCTGATCGGCCCGAACGGTGCGGGCAAGTCGACCACGTTCAATCTGGTGACCGGCGTGCTTCAGGCGACCAGTGGTGAGATCACGTTCCGCGGCGAACGCATCGATGCACTGAGTTCACGTGAAATCGTCAAGCGCGGGATCGGCCGTACGTTCCAGCATGTGAAGCTGCTGCCGGGCATGACGGTGCTCGAGAATGTGGCGATCGGCGCACATCTGCGAGGTCAGGCCGGCGTGTGGCGCAGCGTGGTTCGCCTTAACAGCACAGAAGAGGCGCGCCTGATGGCGGAGGCCGCGCGGCAGATTCGCCGGGTTGGGCTTGAAAAGCACATGTACGAAGAAGCTGGGAGTCTTGCCTTGGGGCAGCAGCGCATTCTCGAAATCGCGCGTGCCTTGTGCTGCGATCCGACGCTGCTATTGCTGGATGAACCTGCCGCCGGTCTGCGATATCAGGAAAAACTGCAGTTGGCCGACCTGTTGCGCCGCCTGAAGGCAGAAGGCATGAGTGTGCTGCTGGTGGAGCACGATATGGATTTCGTGATGAATCTCACCGATCGGCTGGTGGTCATGGAGTTCGGAACCCGGATCGCGGAAGGTCTACCGCAGGACGTGCAGCAAGACCCGGCCGTGCTGGAAGCGTATCTCGGCGGGGTGGAGTGATGGAGAACACGATGAATGAAGCGCTGCCGATTCTCAATGTGGACGGCTTGTCGGTCCGCTATGGCAAGGTCGAGGCGCTGCACGGCGCGTCGATCAAAGTACGGGCCGGACAGATCGTGTCGGTGATCGGCCCGAACGGGGCCGGCAAATCCACGTTGCTGAACGCGATCATGGGCGCGTTGCCGACCACGGGCCATGCGAAGGGTGTGGTTCTTTATCAAAATGAAGATGTCAGCGCGGTGCCGGTCGAAAAACGCGTCGCACGCGGCATGTGTCTGGTGCCCGAGAAGCGTGAGCTATTTGCTTCGATGACGGTTGAAGACAACCTTGTTCTTGGCGCATACCGGCGCAAGCGTGCGGGCGAGCGTAACTTCCTCGATCAGCTCGACCCGGTGTTCACGCTTTTCCCGCGGCTGAAGGAGCGGCGGAAGCAAGCCGCTGGCACGTTGTCCGGCGGTGAGCGGCAGATGCTGGCGGTGGGGCGGGCGCTAATGGGCAAGCCGGATCTGCTGATGCTGGACGAGCCGAGTCTTGGGCTCGCGCCGCTGATCGTGAAGGAGATTTTTCATATCATTAGCGCGCTGCGTCAAACCGGCGTCGCCACACTGTTGATCGAACAGAATGCGCGCGCGGCGCTGCAAATCTCGGACTATGGCTACGTGCTGGAGACGGGTGAACTGGCGCTGGAAGGGCCGGCGGCCGATCTGGCGCAGAATCCGCGAGTCATAGAAACGTATCTCGGGCTGGCTAAGAAAGTGGCGTAGCGCGCCCGTTTTTCGCTGTTTCCCGTTGCTCAAGGCGGTGTGTTTCACGTGAAACACACCGCCTTTTTATGGGTTGGCCGTTCGGACGAAATTCGGGCCTAAACCGAACCCGTTATAATTCGCCCATACATTTTCCTTTGAAGGCTCACGCGACGATCTGGCGTGAGATCCGCGATGCTTTTTCCCACAGAATTTGACGTAATCGTCGTCGGCGGCGGTCATGCCGGCACCGAAGCTGCCTTGGCTTCGGCACGCATGGGCAACACGACGCTCCTGCTGACCCACAACATCGAAACCCTCGGCCAGATGAGCTGCAATCCGTCGATTGGCGGCATCGGCAAGGGCCATTTGGTGAAGGAGGTCGACGCGCTCGGCGGTGCGATGGCGGCCGCGACGGACGAGGGCGGCATTCAGTTTCGCATCCTGAATTCGTCGAAGGGGCCCGCCGTCCGCGCGACGCGGGCCCAGGCTGACCGTTTGCTGTACAAGCAGGCGATCCGGCATCGACTGGAGAACCAGCCGAACCTGTGGCTGTTCCAGCAAGCCGTCGACGATCTGATGGTGGAGGGCGACCGCGTGGTCGGCGCTGTCACGCAGGTGGGGATTCGTTTCCGCTCGCGCGCAGTGGTGTTGACCGCCGGGACGTTCCTCGACGGCAAGATTCACGTGGGCTTGAACAACTATACCGGTGGCCGTGCGGGCGATCCGGCTGCGGTGTCGCTGTCCGCACGCCTCAAGGAATTGAAGCTGCCGCAAGGCCGTCTCAAGACGGGGACGCCGCCGCGCATCGACGGTCGCACGATCGATTTCTCGCAGCTCGAAGAGCAGCCAGGCGATCTGGATCCAGTGCCGGTGTTCTCGTTTCTCGGGCGCGTCGAGCAGCATCCGCGGCAAGTGCCGTGCTGGGTCACGCATACGAATGAGCGTACGCACGACATTATCCGTGGCGGGCTCGATCGTTCGCCGATGTACACCGGCGTGATCGAAGGGGTGGGGCCGCGCTATTGCCCGTCGATCGAGGACAAGATTCATCGCTTCGCATCGAAGGAATCGCATCAGATTTTCCTCGAGCCGGAAGGGCTGACGACCAACGAGTTCTATCCAAACGGGATATCCACCAGCCTGCCGTTCGACGTCCAGCTGGAGCTCGTGCGGTCGATGCGCGGTCTGGAGCACGCTCATATTCTGCGGCCAGGCTATGCAATCGAGTATGACTACTTCGATCCGCGTGGACTGAAGGCTTCGCTTGAGACCAAAGTCATTAACGGATTGTTCTTTGCGGGACAGATCAATGGCACCACCGGCTATGAAGAAGCGGCGGCGCAAGGGCTGCTGGCAGGGATTAACGCGGGGCTGCACGTTCAGGGCAAGGAAGCGTGGTGCCCGCGCCGCGATCAGGCTTACCTTGGCGTGCTGGTCGACGATCTCGTGACTCGTGGCGTGTCTGAGCCGTATCGCATGTTCACTAGCCGGGCTGAGTATCGTCTGAGCCTGCGCGAAGACAATGCGGACATGCGCTTGACCGAGATTGGCCGTGAACTTGGCGTGGTCGACGATATTCGTTGGGACGCATTTAGTCGCAAGCGCGACGCTGTTTCACGTGAAACAGAGCGCCTTCGTACAACCTGGGTTAATCCTAAGACGTTACCCGCTGACGAGGCGACCGCCTTGCTTGGCAAGCCGATTGACCACGAATACAGCCTTGCGGATCTGCTGCGCCGTCCGGGCGTCTCCTACGACGGCGTCTGTGGTTTGCGTGCCGGTGAATGCGCCGCTCCCGAGACCTTGGCGGAAGATGACGTGCTGCTTGCCCAGATCAAGGAACAGATCGAGATCGGCATCAAATATCAGGGCTATATCGACCGTCAGGCCGATGAAATCGAGCGCAATGAGGCGCACGAAAGCACGCGTCTGCCGGACGGATTGGACTACGCGGAAGTCAGAGGGCTGTCGTTCGAAGCACGCCAGAAGCTCACCCAGTTCCGCCCTGAGACCATCGGGCAAGCGTCGCGCATTTCGGGCATTACGCCGGCGGCAATCTCGTTGCTGATGGTTCATCTGAAGCGCGGGTTGGGGCGTCGCCCGAGCAAACCCGCCGAACCGGGCACCGACAGCACGCCGGTGGCGCAATGACGGTAAGCCAGAAAGGAAGCAGCAGGGAAGCGTTGGCGCCGTTGCTGGAGGAGGGCATGCGCGAGCTCGGCCTCGACTTGAGCGATGCGCAGCTCGGCAAGCTGCTCGACTATGTGGCGCTGTTGTCCAAGTGGAATGCCGTCTACAACCTCACGGCGATCCGCGATCCGCGGCAGATGCTGATTCAGCACATTCTGGATTCGCTTTCGATCGTGCCGCCTCTGGCGCCGCGCGGCCCGTCGTCGGTACTGGATGTCGGTTCCGGCGGTGGCCTGCCGGGCATCGTGCTCGCGATCGTGCTGCCTGAGTGGACCGTCACGGTCAACGACATCGTTCACAAAAAGACAGCTTTTCAGGCGCAGGCTAAGGCTGAACTCGGCCTTGCGAATCTTTCCGTGGTGACCGGCCGGGTCGAAACCTTGCAGCCTGGTGCCGAAGTACCGGCAAAGTTCGACGTTATTGTTTCGCGCGCATTCGCAGAACTCGCGGATTTCGTTACACTGGCCCGTCACCTGGTTGCGGACCATGGGGCGATCTGGGCGATGAAAGGCGTGCGTCCGGACGGTGAGATCGAGCGGTTACCGGCGGGTGCCCGCGTGGAGCAGGTCATCCGGCTGAATGTGCCGTCGCTCGATGCGGAGCGGCATTTGATCAAGGTTGTGGTGGACGCAGTCAACTGACGGCAGCTGTCCATTTGCATCACCGCAGCACCTGTATTTTTTCTTTATCCAAGCAGCAAAAGGGACACACCAACGATGGCAAAAATCTTCTGCGTTGCGAACCAGAAAGGCGGCGTCGGCAAGACGACGACCACAGTCAATCTGGCGGCGAGCTTGGCAGCGCAGGGACAGCGAGTCCTTCTCATCGATCTGGACCCGCAGGGCAACGCCACGATGGGCAGCGGTATCGACAAGGCCGCATGTGAGAGCACGGTCTACGAAGTGCTCGTGGATGGCGTGTCGGTGACCGACGCGCGCGTGCGGCCGGAGGCCGTCGGCTACGACGTGCTGCCCGCCAACCGCGAACTCGCCGGTGCCGAAGTCGAACTGGTCAGTGTGCAGAACCGTGAGCGCCGGCTGAAGGCTGCGCTCGCGGCAGTCGAGAGCGAATACGAATTTGTATTGATCGACTGTCCGCCGGCTTTGTCGCTGTTGACGCTCAACGGCCTGTGCGCCGCGCATGGCGTCGTGATTCCGATGCAGTGCGAGTATTTCGCCCTCGAGGGCCTGTCCGACCTGGTCAACACGATCAAGCAGGTGCACGCCAACTTGAACCGCGACCTGAAGGTGATCGGCCTGCTGCGCGTGATGTTCGATCCGCGCATCACGTTGCAACAACAGGTGTCGGACCAGCTTAAAGAGCATTTCGGCGACAAGGTGTTCGATGCGGTCATCCCACGTAACGTACGTCTCGCCGAGGCGCCCAGTTACGGTTTGCCGGGCGTGGTGTTCGACAGGGTATCGCGCGGCGCGCAGGCATACGTGCAGTTCGGCGCGGAAATGATTGAGCGGGTGCGCGCACTGAATGACGCGCCCCAGGCATCCTAAGCGGATCGAGGAAGCACAATGAACGCAGTAGCGAGAAAGAAGGGATTGGGCCGCGGCCTGGAAGCACTGCTGGGTGGCAGTGCGGACATCACAGAAGCAGTGGTGATCGAAGGCGCACCCAACGTGCTGCCGCTCAGCAAGATGCAGGCGGGTAAGTATCAGCCGCGCACGCGCATGGACGAAGGCGCTTTGCAGGAACTGGCGGCCAGCATCCGCGCGCAGGGGTTGATGCAGCCGATCCTGGTGCGCCCCGTGTCGGCGGACAAATACGAGATCATCGCCGGCGAGCGGCGTTTCCGCGCGGCACGTCTCGCGGGTCTCGACGAAGTGCCGGTGCTGGTGAGGGATGTGCCGGATCAGGCTGCTGCCGCCATGGCGCTGATCGAGAACATTCAGCGTGAAGATCTGAATCCGCTGGAAGAAGCGCAGGGCATCCAGCGCTTGCTCGACGAGTTTAATTTCACGCACGAACAGGCCGCGGAGTCGGTGGGCCGCTCACGTAGCGCGGTATCGAATCTGTTGCGCTTGCTCAACCTGGCGACCCCTGTGCAGACGATGCTGCTGGCGGGCGATCTGGACATGGGCCATGCGCGTGCGCTGCTGGCCGTCGACGGCGCGACACAGATTACGTTGGCCAACCAGGTGGTCAACAAGCGCTTGTCGGTGCGCGAAACTGAAAAACTGGTGGCGGCGACCACCAAGGCCGCACCTGCGGTGAAGGCGCGCGCGAATCCGGACGGTGGCCGTGATACGCGGCGGCTCGAAGAAGAGTTGTCGGACCTGCTCGCGGCAACGGTCAAGATCAAACTCGGCCGCCGTGGACGCGGTCAAGTGCTGGTGGACTTTGGCGATCTGGACGCACTGGAAGGCATACTTGTCCGCCTGCGTGGGAACGCCACGGTCTGATTGGCGCGTTGAAGGGACTTGCGACGACGTGATGGTCGGCAGGCGGAGTGGGGCGGTAGGCGTGGCGCCCCCCGCGCTCGCCACGAAGGCGAGTGCACATGATGTCAGCCCGGTTCCAGTGATCGGCGACTTACTTCAATGTTCGATGGATTCCTAAGCAAGTTCCACCCTAAATAGTTAGGAATACAAAAATAGAAATCTGAACCAAAGTGTCGATGCGAACAAGAGTTCGTTGGCTGCGCGGCGATTGACTTGCTCGGAATAGTCGACGCCCAGCGCAGCTGCAACACGATACATGTTCGTCGCTTGGTGGCACCGGGCACCATCGCATCTCACTGCCTACCCGGCTGCGCCCAACATGTCCACTCACTCGGGCAAAAAACCACGTTTGTTGCATTTTCGAGACGTCTGCTATGGCATTTGAACAGCCCGCCGGCAGCCGCAAATCCGCTTGATTCAAAGCGCATGTTTTGGCGCGCCCCAGCAGCCTTACATTTGGCGTGTTTCGCCCTGTCAGCAAGGCGTTTCCGCATCGTGAAGAGCCGTTTCACGCTGGTTATTGAACGGCCTAAAGTCTTGAATTGCCTGCAACTATCGCTTACAATCGCCCGGATTTAATTGCACGGCAACCCCGTAAGGGCAGCGTAAGTTCGCCTGCTGGTACAAGACTTTCGGAACACTGCGATGGCGGTCAAAACGTCGAATGAAGTGCCGCAGAATGGGCACGACGAACACCGCGCTGAACGCACCGCTTCCGTTGCGTCCACCGGTCAGCGAGCGGCACCTGACGATTCGTGGGATGCCGAGCAGCAAGATAACAATATCGTTCCGCTCACGCGGGCCGAGGCTGAAAAGCTGTTTGGTCCGAACGTGAGTCGTCCATCGCGCGTTACGCCTTTCAAGGTCGTGGCAGCGCAAATGGTTTTGTCCCTGGGTGCTACGCTGGTGTGGTGGCTTTTTTACAAGCCGCCGGGCGCTGCTGCGCTGTCCGCGTTCCTGGGGGGGGCGATCTGCTGGGTGCCGAGCGCGTTGTTCGCGGCACGACTTAGAACGTTGAGCGGCGCCGAAACAGTCATGAGATGGATGATCGGCGAAGCGCTCAAGATGGGGACAACGATCGCGATGTTTGTAGCTATCGCCTTCTGGTATCACGACGTACGCTGGGTTCCGCTGCTCGTGACTTACCTCCTCGCGCTGAAGACGTACTGGATCGCCTTGGCCTGGCGCTAACGTAGGCAGCAGTAACAAAGCAGTAGTAAAAATTCAGGCTGGCGCGCAGCGCCGGCAACAGGTGTGCGGATATGACACGGTCCGCACCCGGCGTGTTCCCGCAATACAGAATTGCTGCGGGAGCGGCCTAAGACGATTTTCGACAATTTGGGTGGCTTTAACGATATGGCAGCTAGCGAAGGCACGCGCGCAATGGATCCGTCCGAGTACATTGCGCACCACTTGCAGAACTTTTCCACCGCGCATCAGACGTCGATTTTCGACATTCACGTGTGGAATCTGGACACCCTTTTCTGGTCGATCGTTTGCGGTCTGGCCACGATCTTCATCTTGCATCTCGCTGCCCGTAAGGCAACGTCCGGCGTGCCGGGCCGTTTCCAATGCGCTATCGAAATGCTCGTCGAAATGGTCGAGGATCAATCCAAGTCGATGATCCACGGCTCGCGCACTTTCATTGCACCGCTGGCCCTGACCGTGTTCGTCTGGGTCGCGCTGATGAACTCGCTCGACTTTATCCCCGTTGACCTGCCGGGCCACGTGATTGGCTGGCTCGGTCTGTCCGAAGTCATCCCGCACCACCGCATCGTGCCGACCGCCGACCTGAACGGCACGCTCGGCATCGCCCTCGGTGTGTTCGCGCTGATGATTTACTACAACTTCAAGATCAAGGGCGCCGGCGGCTTCGTGCACGAACTGCTGTCCGCTCCGTTCGGCGCGCATCCGCTGCTGTGGATCCCGAACCTTGCACTGAACATCATCGAGTTCGTCGCGAAGACGGTCTCGCTCGGCATGCGGCTTTTCGGCAACATGTACGCGGGCGAACTGTTGTTCCTGCTGATTGCCCTGCTCGGCAGCATCTGGAGCTTCGGCGCGGACACGACGGTGCTTGGCTTCATCGGCCACGTGATCGCCGGCAGCGTGTGGGCAATCTTCCACATTCTGATCGTTCTGCTGCAGGCGTTCATTTTCATGATGCTGACGCTGGTGTACATCGGCCAGGCACACGACACGCACTAACCTGCGCTGTCGGCAAAAGAATCGTAGTTTTTTAAATCCCAGTTCCAACCAGTTCTAAAAGACTTTTCACAAAGGAGTGATCATGCAAGCTTTCATCGCCAACATCCAGGGTCTGACCGCCATCGGTATCGGCATCATCATCGGCCTGGGTGCAATCGGCGCCTGTATCGGTATCGGCCTGATGGGTGGCAAGTACATCGAAGCATGTGCACGTCAGCCGGAACTGATGAACCCGCTGCAAACCAAGATGTTCCTGCTGGCTGGTCTGATCGATGCGGCGTTCCTGATTGGCGTTGGTGTGGCAATGCTGTTTGCGTTCGCGAACCCGCTGCTGTCGAAGCTGGCAGGCTGAGGTTCCTCGGAAGTTTGCGCCTGAGCTATAACTAGTGAAGGCGCAGGGCGGAACGGGCACTTGGGCGCTGATCGAAGACAGAATCGATGAGCGCCTTGCCGTTTCACTTTCCGAACTAGCAACGTTTAAGGAAACACCGTGAATCTCAACGCAACCCTGTTTGCGCAAATGGTCGTGTTCCTGATCCTCGCGTGGTTCACGATGAAGTTCGTGTGGCCGCCGTTGATCAACGCCCTCGACGAGCGCTCGAAGAAGATTGCTGACGGTTTGTCGGCTGCTGAAAAGGGCAAGGCAGAACTCGAAGCCGCTCACAAGCGCGTCGACCAGGAACTCGCTCAGGCACGCAACGACGGTCAGCAGCGTATTGCTGACGCAGAAAAGCGCGCTGTGGCAGTCGCTGACGAAATCAAGGCTCAAGCACAGGCGGAAGCCGCTCGCATCATCGCGCAAGCGAAGGCCGACGCGGACCAGCAAGTCGTCAAGGCGCGCGAAACGCTGCGTGGCGAAGTCGCTGCACTCGCTGTGAAGGGCGCTGAACAGATCCTGAAGCGCGAAGTGAACCAGGCAGCTCACGCTGACCTGCTGAATCAACTGAAAGCTGAGCTCTGATCATGGCCGAACTTGCAACCATCGCCCGTCCGTACGCAGAAGCGCTGTTTGGCGTGGCCGAAGCTGGTGACATCGCCGCCTGGTCCACGCTCGTGCAGGAGCTGGCACAGGTTGCGCGTCTGCCCGAAGTGCTGTCGATCGCCTCGAGTCCGAAAGTAAGCCGCACCCAGGTCAGCGAACTGCTGCTGGCTGCGGTCAAGTCGCCGCTCAAGGACAACGCACAAGCGAAAAATCTGGTGCAAATGCTGGTGGACAACCATCGCCTGCAATTGCTGCCGGAAATCGCCGTGCAGTTCGAAGAGTTGAAGAACGCCCGCGAAGGGGCGGCCGATGTGCTGATCGTCAGCGCATTTCCGCTCGAAGGCGCGCAGTTGAACGACCTCGTCGCAAGTCTCGAACGCAAGTTCAAGCGCAAGCTGAAGCCGGCGGTCGAAGTCGACCCGTCGCTGATCGGCGGCGTGCGCGTGACGGTCGGCGACGAAGTGCTCGATACCTCGGTCCGCGCGCGGCTTGCCAGCATGCAGACGGCTCTGACGGCCTGAAGCGCCTCAACGCGCTGAAGCGGCTGGCACGCAACAGAATTGACTATCAGGAGCGAATAATGCAACTCAATCCCTCTGAGATCAGCGAGCTGATCAAGAGCCGGATCCAGGGCCTTGAAGCGAGCGCAGACGTTCGCAACCAGGGCACCGTGATCTCCGTGACCGACGGTATCGTGCGCATCCACGGCCTGTCGGAAGTGATGCAGGGCGAAATGCTCGAATTCCCGGGCAACACCTTCGGTCTCGCACTGAACCTCGAGCGCGACTCGGTCGGCGCCGTGATTCTGGGTGAGTACGAACACATTTCGGAAGGCGACATCGTCAAGACGACGGGCCGCATTCTGGAAGTGCCGGTGGGTCCGGAACTGCTCGGCCGTGTGGTCGACGCACTCGGCAACCCGATCGACGGCAAGGGCCCGATCAACGCGAAGAAGACCGACGCGATCGAAAAGATTGCTCCGGGCGTGATCTGGCGTAAGTCGGTTTCGGAGCCGGTTCAAACGGGTCTGAAGTCGATCGACGCGATGGTGCCGGTTGGCCGTGGCCAGCGTGAGCTGATCATCGGCGACCGCCAGTGCGGCAAGACCGCAGTCGCAGTCGACGCGATCATCAACCAGAAGGGCAAGAACCTCTTCTGTATCTACGTCGCGATCGGCCAGAAGGCTTCGTCGATCATGAACGTGGTGCGCAAGCTGGAAGAAACCGGCGCGCTGGAATACACGATCGTCGTGGCCGCTTCGGCTTCGGAATCGGCTGCCATGCAGTATCTGGCACCGTACGCCGGCTGCACGATGGGTGAATACTTCCGTGACCGTGGTCAGGACGCGCTGATCGTTTATGACGACTTGACCAAGCAAGCTTGGGCATACCGTCAGATCTCGCTGCTGCTGCGCCGCCCGCCGGGCCGCGAAGCTTACCCGGGCGACGTGTTCTATCTGCACTCGCGTCTGCTGGAACGTGCTGCTCGCGTCTCGGAAGAGTACGTCGAGAAGTTCACGAACGGCGAAGTGAAGGGCAAGAGCGGTTCGCTGACGGCACTGCCGGTCATTGAAACGCAAGCAGGCGACGTGACCGCATTCGTTCCGACGAACGTGATCTCGATTACCGACGGCCAGATCTTCCTGGAAACCGACCTCTTCAACGCAGGTATCCGCCCGGCAATTAACGCCGGCGTGTCGGTGTCGCGTGTGGGTGGTGCGGCTCAGACGAAGGTCGTGAAGAAGCTGTCGGGCGGTATTCGTACCGACCTGGCCCAGTACCGTGAACTGGCTGCGTTCGCGCAGTTCGCCTCGGACCTCGACGAAGCGACCCGCAAGCAGCTGGAGCGCGGCCGCCGCGTGACGGAACTGCTGAAGCAGCCGCAGTATCAGCCGCTGCAAGTGTGGGAACTGGCGATGGCGCTGTTCGCCGCGAACAATGGCTACCTCGACGATCTGGAAGTGTCGCAAGTGCTGCCGTTCGAAAAGGGCCTGCGCGACTACCTGAAGTCGAAGCACGCTGACCTGATCAAGCGCGTTGAAGACACCAAGGAACTCTCGAAGGACGACGAAGGCCTGCTGCACACGGCTCTCAAAGACTTCAAGAAGTCCGGCGCTTATTGATCCGCGAGTGATCCGCAAGGCATAAACGGACCTTGAAGCGGCGCGGGCCGCAGGCAACTGAACCCGCGCTGCTTCGGTAGCTTTGCATGGGACCCGAGTAAGCGCTCAAGCGCTAACTCGGGCCGACAAGGAGTAAGCAATGGCTGGAATGAAGGAAATTCGCGGCAAGATCAAGAGCGTGCAAAACACGCGCAAGATCACGAAAGCGATGGAGATGGTGGCCGCATCGAAGATGCGCCGCGCTCAGGAGCGCATGCGCGCTGCTCGCCCGTATGCCGACAAGGTCCGCGATATCGCTGCACACATGAGCCGTGCGAACCCGGAGTATCGTCACCCGTTCATGGTGTCGAACGAAGGCGCGAAGACGGCCGGCATCATCCTCGTCACGACCGACAAGGGTCTGTGCGGCGGCATGAACACCAACGTGCTGCGTGCGTCGCTGCAGAAGTTCAAGGAACTGGAAGGCCAGGGCAAGACGATCGAAGCAACCGCGATCGGCACCAAGGGTCTGGGTTTCCTGAACCGTCTGCGCGCCAAGGTGGTGTCGAACGTCGTGCATCTCGGCGACACGCCGCATCTGGAAAAGCTGATCGGCGCGGTGAAGGTGCAGCTCGACCTGTACTCGGAAGGCAAGGTTTCGGCGGTGTACCTGGCGTACACGCGCTTCGTCAATACGATGAAGCAGGAGCCGGTGATCGAGCAACTGCTGCCGCTGTCGGCAGACCAGTTCGAGCGCAAGGAAGAAGAC
Source organism: Paraburkholderia ginsengiterrae (assembly GCF_001645125.1). Taxonomy (GTDB): domain Bacteria; phylum Pseudomonadota; class Gammaproteobacteria; order Burkholderiales; family Burkholderiaceae; genus Paraburkholderia; species Paraburkholderia ginsengiterrae. The sequence goes on from NZ_LXKA01000110.1 coordinate 348,082, forward strand.
GGCACGACGCCGAGCACGCAGTGGGACTACATCTACGAGCCGGATGCGCAGGCAGTGGTGGACGAACTGCTGGTGCGTTATGTCGAGGCGCTGGTCTATCAGGCCGTCGCTGAAAACATGGCATCGGAGCAGTCGGCACGGATGGTCGCGATGAAGGCCGCTTCGGACAATGCGAAGACGGTCATCAACGAACTGCAACTCGTGTACAACAAGAGCCGTCAGGCCGCGATCACGAAAGAACTGTCGGAAATCGTCGGTGGCGCAGCGGCAGTCTGACCCTAACGGTCAAGCACGCCGCTTCGTGTGCGCCTTCGTGGCGCACCCCCACCGAAACTGCGCCTTTGCGCGAGTGAAGAATTGAGTATCTAAAGGAAAAGCGATGAGTACTACTGCTTTGGTAGAAGGCAAGATCGTACAGTGCATCGGCGCGGTGATCGACGTGGAATTTCCGCGTGAATCCATGCCGAAGATTTACGACGCGCTCATTCTCGAAGGTTCGGAACTGACCCTCGAAGTCCAGCAGCAGCTGGGCGACGGCGTTGTCCGTACCATCTGTCTGGGTGCATCGGACGGTCTGCGCCGCGGCACGGTCGTGAAGAACACGGGTAAGCCGATCAGCGTGCCGGTCGGCAAGCCGACTCTGGGCCGGATCATGGACGTGCTGGGTCGCCCGATCGACGAAGCCGGCCCGATCAACTCGGACGTGGTTCGCGGTATTCACCAGAAGGCTCCGGCGTTCGACGAACTGTCGCCGTCGACCGAGCTGCTCGAAACCGGCATCAAGGTTATCGACCTGATCTGCCCGTTCGCGAAGGGCGGTAAGGTGGGTCTGTTCGGTGGCGCCGGTGTGGGCAAGACCGTGAACATGATGGAACTGATCAACAACATCGCTAAGGAACACGGTGGTTATTCCGTGTTCGCCGGTGTTGGCGAGCGTACCCGCGAAGGGAACGACTTCTATCACGAAATGAAGGACTCAAACGTTCTCGACAAGGTCGCGCTGGTGTACGGCCAGATGAACGAGCCGCCGGGCAACCGTCTGCGCGTTGCGCTGACCGGCCTGACGATGGCTGAGCACTTCCGTGACGAAGGCCTCGACGTGCTGTTCTTCGTCGACAACATCTACCGTTTCACGCTGGCAGGCACGGAAGTGTCGGCACTGCTCGGCCGTATGCCGTCGGCAGTGGGCTATCAGCCGACGCTGGCTGAAGAAATGGGTAAGCTGCAAGAGCGTATTACGTCGACCAAGACCGGCTCGATTACCTCGGTTCAGGCCGTGTACGTCCCTGCGGACGACTTGACGGACCCGTCGCCGGCTACGACTTTCGGCCACCTGGACGCAACCGTCGTGTTGTCGCGTGACATCGCGTCGCTGGGTATTTACCCGGCAGTTGACCCGCTCGATTCGACCTCGCGTCAGATCGACCCGAACGTGATCGGCGAAGAGCACTACTCGATCACGCGCGGCGTGCAGCAAACGCTGCAGCGCTACAAGGAACTGCGCGACATTATCGCGATTCTGGGCATGGACGAACTGGCGCCGGAAGACAAGCTCGCCGTGGCGCGTGCTCGTAAGATCCAGCGTTTCCTGTCGCAGCCGTTCCACGTCGCTGAAGTGTTCACGGGCTCGCCGGGCAAGTACGTGCCGCTGAAGGAAACGATCCGTGGCTTCAAGATGATCGTTGAAGGCGAGTGCGACCACCTGCCGGAACAAGCGTTCTACATGGTCGGCACGATCGACGAAGCCTTCGAAAAGGCCAAGAAGATCCAGTAAAGGTCGGGTGTAACGAAGCGGGCGCCGGAGTCCGCGCATAGTGAATGCTCTTGCAGCATCACCACGCAAAGCCGGCGCCTCTCACTACGCTCAAAGCCTTGCATGGGACCAGAGTAAGCGCTAAAGCGCCAACTCTGGTCGGCACAGGAGTCGATATGGCAACCATTAAAGTAGACGTCGTCAGCGCGGAAGAGCAGATCTTCTCGGGCCAGGCGAAGTTCGTCGCACTGCCGGGCGAAGCAGGTGAACTCGGCATTTTGCCGGGCCACACGCCGCTCATTACGCGGATTCGTCCGGGTGCGGTGCGCATCGAAGCTGAAAACGGTGAAGAAGAGTTTGTGTTCGTCGCCGGCGGCATTCTCGAAATCCAGCCGGGCGCTGTGACGGTTCTCGCCGACACGGCTATTCGCGGCAAGGATCTCGACGAAGCCAAGGCCGAAGATGCACGCAAGCGCGCCGAAGAAGCGTTGCAGAATACGGGATCGAACCTCGAATACGCCACCGCGCAAGCGGAACTGGCGTACGCGACGGCTCAGCTCGCTGCGATTCAGCGCCTGCGCAAGCTGCGCAGTCAGCGCTAAGCAATACGTTTCAAAGAGAAAGCAGCCTTCGTGGCTGCTTTTTTTTGATCTTCACTTGACGTTTACGGAAAGGTCATCAAAATCGAGTCGTTGGCATCGATCGATGCCGTATCGCAATACTCGGACAACGCGCTGCGGGTAAGACTTGATGCCGAAGGGTCACAAGCCGGTGGCACAATCGATTTCAAATTCATTTCAATAGGGCGAGCTTCCGCTCACGGAGACAACACCATGGCAACGCATATGTCAGGCGAAGGTGCACTCGTGGAACCGAAGGACGGACTGTCGTACGTTCGTGGGACGACCGATATCCCGTTGAGCGAGGCGACAGTCGGTCAGTTTCTGCGCGATACCGCAGAGCGTTTTCCGGATCGTCCGGCAGTGGTGTTTCGCGAACAGGGCATTCGCTGGACATGGAAGGAGTTCGCCGAAGAAGTCGACGTGTTGGCCGCGGGGCTTCTCTCGCTCGGTATCGTGAAGGGCGACCGCGTCGGCATCTGGTCGCCGAACCGGGTGGAGTGGCTGCTCACGCAGTTTGCAACCGCGCGCATCGGCGCCGTACTCGTCAACATCAATCCGGCCTATCGGCTCGCGGAACTCGAGTACGCCTTGAACAAGGTTGGCTGCAAAGCGATCATCGCCGCCGAGCGCTTCAAGACGTCCATGTACCTTGAAATGCTGCAGGAGCTTGCCCCCGAACTCGCCACGCAAGCGCCCGGCGCGCTGCGCGCCGCACGCTTGCCCGAGTTGCGCTACGTGATCCGTATGTGCGACACGGAAACGCCCGGCATGTTGACCTTTTCCGACGTGATCGAACAGGGGCGCGTGGCGCTCGACGTGCCGAAGCTCGACGCCATTGGCGCCACGCTCTCGTGCCACGACCCGATCAATATCCAGTTCACCAGCGGCACCACCGGCAACCCGAAGGGCGCGACGCTGACCCACAGCAATGTGGTCAACAACGCGCGCTACATCGCAATGGCGATGCGCCTCACCGAACAGGACGGCCTCTGCATCCCCGTCCCGCTGTATCACTGCTTCGGCATGGTGCTGGCGGTGCTGGCGTGCGTCTCGGTGGGCGCCAACATGGTGTTTCCCGGCGAGGGTTTCGACCCGGCGGCGACATTGGCCGCGGTCTCGGACGAGCAGTGCACCGCGCTGCACGGCGTGCCGACGATGTTCATCGCCGAGCTCGATCACCCGAACTTCGCCACCTACGACCTTTCGCGTCTGCGTACCGGCATCATGGCGGGTTCGCCGTGTCCGATCGAGACCATGAAGAAGGTCGTCGCGAAGATGCATCTGAGCGAAATCACCATCGCTTACGGCATGACGGAAACCAGCCCCGTGTCGTTTCAGAGCTCGACCACCGATCCGCTCGACAAGCGCACCACCACAGTGGGCCGTATCCAGCCGCACCTGGAGGTGAAAATTGTCGATCCGCTCGGCGAAATCGTGCCGGTGGGCGAAACCGGCGAGCTGTGCACGCGCGGTTATTCGGTGATGCAAGGTTATTGGGGCGACGAAGCCAAGACGCGTGAAAGCATTGTCGACGGTTGGATGCATACCGGCGATCTCGCGACGCTGGATACCGACGGCTACTGCAACATCGTCGGCCGCCTGAAGGACATGCTGATTCGTGGCGGTGAGAACATCTATCCGCGAGAGATCGAGGAATTTCTGTTCCGTCACCCGAAAATCCAGAGTGTGCAGGTGTTTGGTGTGCCCGATTCGAAGTACGGCGAAGAGGTCTGCGCGTGGGTCGTGCTGCGCTCGGGCGAGCAGGCCACGGCCGAAGAGATCCAGCAGTTTTGCCAAGGCCAGATTGCGCACTACAAGATCCCGAAGTACATCCGTTTCGTCGACGAGCTGCCGATGACGGTGACCGGCAAAGTGCAGAAATTCGTTATGCGTGAACGGATGATCAGCGAATTGAAGCTACGGGAAGATAAGACAGCGTGACGCCCCCTGGTGGCGAGGGTCCGTGCGCGGCAGATCGTTTGTCGCCGTGGACCCGCAGCACACACTGCGGCGCTACCGCGCAAACGTTTGACAAGACGAAAAAAAAGCGGGCCTGGAGCCCGCTAAAAACCACACGCTACGGGGTTAGCGCGAGGAGACCAAAGTAGGAACCGACTGTGACGACCACCCTGAGTCGATTACGGCCCCAGCAGGGATGCCCCCTTCACAGGGCTTCGGCAAGCGCCGACCGGCAAGTGCGTTGTATCCGCTCACACCACGCACCCAGCCACATCCGTGTTGAAACCGTTGAGGGCATTGTGGGCGAATTACCCTACGAGCGCGGTAACAAAGTGTTTCAGGTTGTAACGCCCGCCAGATAAGGCGTTGCGGGATTTATTGCCAAAATGTGGTGTTTGAAACGTAATTTTTACCTATGACTAGAGCGCAATTTCATACGCCTGATTGATGCTATTCGTGACGCATACTGCGGCGTAAACCGTTAAGTCGATTCCGCATGAAATGGTTGCATGTTCATCTTCCTGGTGACAGATCGCCCGTGTTACAGGAGCTTTGCCGGGATGGAATGTCTCTTGAATGCCGGCGAGTTGGCGCGTTGCATCGCAACACCGGACCGACAGGCGATTGAGGGCAAAGAGCCCGTTCGCAGACGGGCGATTTTGCCGAATTGTTCTGTTTTTGTTTAACACCGCTGAATCCGGTTACATGATTGGCGTGTTTGTACAGACATATTGGCGCATCCCGACCAGCATCGTTTGCTGGGGAGGCCGATGGCCGGGATACGCTGGCAGCATCACAGTCGCCTTACTTCAGCCACTTGTCTGAAATCGCCTGATACTCGCCCGTTGCCCGCGCAAGATGCAACCACTGATCGACGTACTGCTGGAAGGCGACATCGCCGCGCGGCAGCAGCCAGGCTTTCTCGCCATACTGGAACGGCTTGTCCGGATGCACGGAGCAAAGACCCGGGTTCAGCTTCTGCTGCAGCAAGGTTTCCGACGCATCCGTCACCATCACATCGGCATTTCCGGTGAGGATCTGCTTGAAGATCGTCACGTTATCCGGATAGACGGTCAGATTCGCATGCGGGAAGTACTGCTTTGCGAACCGCTCATTGGTGCCGCCCGGATTGACGATCACGCGCGTTGCCGGCTGATCGATCTGCGCGACGGTCTGATATTTGTTGACGTCGTCGCATCGCGTGATCGGCGTTTTGCCGTCGATCATGTACGCCTGTGTGAAGAACGCGCGCTTTTGCCGCTCCAGCGTGGGTGACACGCCGCCCACGCCGATGTCGCATTTCGCGACAAAGTCGTTCATCAGATTCGGCCACGACGTTTTGATGTACTCCGCCTTGACGCCGAGCGATTTGGCCAGCGACTCCGTCATGTCGATATCGATGCCTTCGAACTGGCCGTCGGCCTTATAGAACGAGTACGGCTTGTAGTCGCCGGTCGTGCAGGCGCGCAGCGTGCCACGGGCGAGGATATCGTCGAGCCGCGATGGTGCCGCAGCCGTGCTGGCCTGCGCACAAGCCACGCCTGCGTGCATCAGAACGCCGGCCAGGGCGCCGAGCAGTGCGAGTGCTGCCTTGTTCATTGAGTCTCCTTGGTTGCGTGTCGTTGTCTGGTAAGGCCGTTGGATCATAGCCCGGCGCTTCGTGCTTGAACATTGGCCGTTCAGCCAGGTCAATGCGTCGCAGCCGCGCGCCGGAGAGCCCGCGGTCCGACGTAAAACAGGCGTGCGTGCTCTGCGCGCAACCGTTATTGCCTCCATCAAGCGCGATACGGCGAGCCGGGGTCCGGTAAAATGCCCCTTTGCCCTCAGTCGTACGCAACGTGGCCCATAACCTTCTGAACGACACTTTCCTGCGCGCGCTGCTGCGCCAGCCGACCGACTACACGCCGATCTGGCTGATGCGGCAGGCTGGCCGCTATCTGCCGGAATACAACGCCACGCGCGGCCGCGCGGGCAGTTTCCTCGGCCTCGCCAAGAGTCCGGCGTTTGCGACGGAAGTCACGCTGCAGCCGCTCGAGCGCTATCCGCTCGACGCCGCGATCCTGTTCTCCGACATCCTGACAGTGCCCGACGCCATGGGCCTCGGCCTCGAGTTCGTGACTGGCGAGGGTCCTAGATTCGCCCGTCCGGTGCGCACGGAAAGTGACGTGGCGCAGCTCGCGGTGCCGGACATCGACGCCACGCTGCGCTACGTGACCGATGCCGTACGCGAAATCCGCACCGCACTTACGGATGCTCAAGGCCGTCAACGTGTGCCGCTAATCGGCTTTTCGGGCAGCCCCTGGACGCTTGCGTGCTACATGGTCGAGGGCAGCGGCTCTGCGGACTTTCGCACCGTCAAGTCGATGCTCTACGCGCGTCCGGATCTGATGCACCGCATTCTCGAGATCAACGCGCGCTCGGTCGCCGCGTACCTGAACGCTCAGATCGAAGCCGGGGCGCAGGCCGTGATGATTTTCGACACATGGGGCGGGGCGCTCGCGGACGGCATGTATCAGCGCTTTTCGCTGAATTACATTCAGCAGGTGGTGAGTCAGTTGAAGCGCGAGCACGACGGCGAGAAAGTGCCGGTGATCACCTTCACGAAGGGCGGTGGGTTGTGGCTCGACGAAATCGCCGAGATCGGCGTGGATGCAGTCGGCCTCGACTGGACCGTGAATCTCGGCAAAGTGCGAGAGCGCGTCGGCGGCAAGGTGGCGCTGCAAGGCAATATCGATCCCTCGGTGCTGTTTGCGCCGCCGGCGTCGATTCGCATGGAAGCGCGTGCCGTGCTCGACAGCTTCGGCAATCATCCGGGCCACGTCTTCAATCTTGGCCACGGCATTTCGCAGTTCACACCGCCGGAGCACGTTGCCGAACTCGTCGACGAAGTGCATCGTCATAGCCGGGCGATTCGCAGCGGCACCCATGCACCGGCGTGAAGCCGTAATCGTTACCGCTTTTGATGCAATGCAGCGAACTGGGCTCTTCGCCTAAGGGGAAGTTTGTATTCAGCGGGCCGTCAGATGGCACTCTCGAGAAAGTCAAGACTTGACTTATGCACATTCATCACGCTGCGGCGCGGTAGAAGCTTTCGTCGTACCCTAGCCCTTGCACATTGCCGGCGCATTTGATCTAAGCCTTGTCTGGCAAGGGTTTCACGGCATCTGGCGCGAATGTGCGGAATCCCACAGAAGGCCGCTGCGACGCCGTTTGCGGGCGTTCCAGACGAAGTTCTCAACAAAGTTATCCACAGGCACGCGGGCCGATTGCAATTGTTCAGCCGAATCCAAAACTTAGCGCAGAAATTGAAGTTTTACTTTAACTTCGACAGGTTTCTCCTCGGCTCACTTCACACCGCGGTGCGGCCTCATGCCGCAATCACTCTTTTCGTCGACACTGCCGCGTGAGTGACGCTTTCGTCCGCGTCGCGCTGGATCATCCGCTGCCGACTTTGTTCGACTACCGCTACGACATGCCGGAGCCGGTCGAGCCGGGCATGCTGGTCAGCGTGCCGTTTGGCAAGCGCCACGTGGTGGGCCTTGTCTGCGAAGTGACCGCTCACAGTGAGGTGCCGGCGGATCGCTTGAAGTCGGTGAATGGCGTGTGCGTCACATGCCCGCCGGTGTCGACGGAATGGTTGAGGCTTGCGGCGTTTGCGGCGGATTACTATCAGCGCGGTCTTGGCGAAGTTGCGCTACCGGCGCTGCCGCAAGCGCTGCGTGACGCCTCCCGCTGGCCGCGTCTCTTTCAGCCGGAAGAGCGCTTCAGTCTCACGCCCGAGGGCCGCGTGGCCTTGCCCGATGCGTTGCCGGCTCGGGCGAGCGCGTTGAGAAAGCTGGCCCAGGCACTGACGAAGAGCGACTTCCTGCTGGCCGCAGACGCTCGCGCGCTGCACCCGAAAGCATCCGCCACCCTCGAAGCATGGCGGGCGGAAGGCTGGGTCGCGCTGGATCTCGTCGATGCCGCCGCGGCGCAGGACACGCCGGCATCGTCCGCTGCACCCGCGCCCACCCTGCCCACGCTCACTGACGAGCAGGCGGCGGCCGTCGAGGCTGTCCGCGATGCGAGCGGTTTTGCGCCTTTTCTGCTGCACGGTGTAACTGGCAGCGGCAAGACCGAGGTTTATCTGCGTGCGCTCGCCGAGATTCTGGCAGCGAAGCCCGACGCGCAAGCGCTCGTCCTCGTCCCCGAAATCAATCTGACGCCGCAGTTCGAGGCGGCCTTCCGCGCGCGCTTCGCTGCACTCGAGGGCACATCGATCGTCACGCTGCACAGCGGTCTTGCCGAAGGCGAGCGCGCCCGCAACTGGTTTGCCGCCCACACCGGCCGTGCCCGCATCGTGCTCGGCACGCAGCTCGCCGTGCTCGCGTCGCTGCCGCGGCTCGCGATCATCGTCGTCGACGAGGAACACGATCCCGCCTACAAACAGCAGGAAGGCTTGCGCTATTCGGCGCGTGACCTGGCGATCTATCGCGCCAAGCAGCTCGGGCTTCCGGTCGTGCTCGGCTCGGCCACGCCGTCGCTGGAAAGCTGGTGGCAGGCCGACCAGGGGCGCTACAAGCGGCTAACCCTGTCGCGCCGTGCGGTGGCCGACGCCGTGCTGCCCACCGTCAGGCTGATCGATCTGGAAGACGAGCGGAGGCGCGGGCGTGCGTCGGTGGAAGGTTTATCCGGGCCGCTGATCGCCGCGTTGAAAGCCCGGCTCGAACGCCGCGAGCAAAGCCTCGTGTTCCTGAACCGCCGCGGCTACGCGCCGCAACTCGCGTGCGATGCCTGCGGCTGGGTCGCCGGTTGTCCGCGCTGCAGCGCCTATGTCGTCCTGCATAAGCCGGAGCGTGCGCTGCGTTGCCACCATTGCGGCTGGGAAGCGCGCATCCCGCGTTCGTGTCCGGAATGCGGCAACGTCGATATCGCCCCCATGGGACGCGGCACGCAACGCGTGGAAGAGACGCTGGCGAGTGCGGTCCCGGGTGCCCGCATATTGCGCATCGACGCCGACAGCACCCGTCGCAAAGGCAGCGCGCAGGCATTGTTCTCCGACGTGCACGCCGGAGAGGTCGATATCCTCGTCGGCACCCAGATGATCGCCAAGGGCCACGATTTCCAGCGCGTGTCGCTGGTCGGTGTGCTGAACGCCGACACAGCGCTGTTTTCCCACGACTTCCGCGCAAGCGAGCGGCTTTTCGCGCAACTGATGCAGGTAAGCGGTCGGGCCGGCCGCGCAGGCCTGCCTGGTGAGGTGATCGTGCAAACGCGTTACCCGAGCCACGCGCTGTATCACGCGCTAGGCCGCCACGACTACGTCGGCTTTGCCAATTCCACGCTGGCCGAGCGGCGCGATGCGCATTTGCCGCCGTTCGTTTACCAGGCACTGCTGCGCGCGGAAGGCCGCACGCTCGAAGCCGCGCTCGCTTTCTTGCAGCAGGCGGCGGCTGAGCTGGCCGGCGTTCCGGCCGCCGAACGCGTGACGGTTTACGACGCGGTGCCGCTCACCATCGTCAAGGTGATGCACGTGCATCGAGCGCAGTTGCTGATCGAAAGCGCGTCGCGTGCCGCGCTGCAGGCCACGCTGCGGGCCTGGCAGCCGCTGCTGCGCGGTCTCAAGGGCGTGCTGCGCTGGAGTATCGAGGTCGATCCGCTCGACATCTGACGCAGGCTGCGGGTGTTCAGGCGAGCGTGGCCGTCCATGCCGCCGACCTGGCGGCGTCACCTCGACAATAAACAGAGCGGCTGCAATTGCCCGCTCAATCGTTCAGGGCGGTCCGTGTGTCACCTGCCGATGCCCGCGATGCTGCGGGCGTGCGCCCTTCGGCGCGTTCACGCCTGTCCGATCCTCGCGTCGCGCCTCGGATGAATAGCACGGCGCAGGTCGCGCACATTGCCCAGATACCCAATATCACCAGCCACTTTTCCATTTCACCAGTCCTCTAACCCCGTACCGTTTTTTTGTGCGTGCCCTGAGGCCGCGTACTGCCATGTTTCGTATAACGGCGTGCCGATCAGTTTGATAAGGGTAAAGGCGAAAATAATCACGCCAGGGAAAGTACTGATCGCAACCGTCGCCGTCGCGCGTGGCGCCATTCAGCGCAAACCCCCGCCACACAAGGCTTTTGAAGGGGTGCAACCAGTCGTTGAACATGGTTGCACCTTTTTATTGGGAGGCGTACGATTCGCCCAACTTTTAGTCTTTTCGCCAGCGCATTCTGGTATCCGAAGAAGGAAACATGGCTAGCACCACTCTTGGCGTCAAGGTCGACGACCTCCTGCGTTCCCGGCTGAAAGACGCCGCCACCCGCCTCGAACGCACTCCGCACTGGCTCATCAAGCAGGCGATTTTCGCGTACCTCGAAAAGATCGAGCACGGTCAATTGCCGCCCGAACTGTCGGGTGTAACGGGTTCGGCGGATCTGGCCGATGGCGCCTCGGTCGAGCAGGACGAAGACGGTGCGTCGCACCCGTTCCTCGAATTCGCGCAAAACGTGCAACCGCAATCGGTGCTGCGCGCGGCGATCACCGCGGCTTACCGCCGTCCGGAGCCGGAGTGCGTGCCGTTCCTGCTCGGTCAGGCGCGCTTGCCAGCCAACCTCGCGGGCGACGTGCAGGCCATGGCCGGCAAGCTCGTCGAAACGCTGCGCACCAAGAGCAAGGGCGGCGGCGTCGAAGGGCTGATTCACGAGTTCTCGCTGTCGAGCCAGGAAGGCGTGGCGCTCATGTGTCTCGCCGAAGCGCTGCTGCGCATTCCCGATCGCGCCACGCGCGACGCGCTGATCCGCGACAAGATCAGCAAGGGCGACTGGAAATCGCACGTTGGCCAAGCGCCGTCGCTGTTCGTCAATGCCGCCACCTGGGGCCTGATGATCACCGGCAAGCTGGTCACGACCAACAGCGAAACGAGCCTTTCCTCGGCGCTCACGCGTCTGATCGGCAAGGGCGGCGAGCCGCTGATCCGCAAGGGCGTGGATATGGCGATGCGCCTGATGGGCGAGCAGTTCGTCACGGGTGAGAACATCTCCGAGGCGCTCGCCAACAGCCGCAAATATGAAGCGCGCGGTTTCCGCTACTCGTATGACATGCTCGGCGAAGCGGCCACCACCGAAGCCGATGCGCAACGTTACTACGCGTCGTACGAGCAGGCGATTCACGCGATCGGCAAGGCCGCCGGCGGCCGCGGCATTTACGAAGGCCCCGGCATCTCGATCAAGCTCTCCGCGCTGCATGCACGCTACTCGCGTTCGCAGCAGGAACGCACGATGAACGAACTGCTGCCGCGCGTGCGTTCGCTCGCGATCCTCGCGCGCCGCTACGACATCGGCCTGAACATTGACGCCGAAGAAGCGGACCGCCTCGAAGTTTCGCTGGATCTGCTCGAAGCGCTGTGCTTCGATCCGGATCTGGCCGGCTGGAACGGCATCGGCTTCGTGGTGCAGGCGTATCAGAAGCGCTGCCCGTTCGTGATCGAGTACATCATCGATCTGGCGCGCCGCAGCCGTCACCGCATCATGGTGCGCCTCGTGAAGGGCGCTTATTGGGACACCGAAATCAAGCGCGCACAGGTGGACGGCCTCGAGGGCTATCCGGTCTACACGCGCAAGATCTACACGGACGTGTCGTACCTCGCTTGCGCGAAGAAGCTGCTCGGCGCGCCGGACGCGGTCTATCCGCAGTTCGCCACGCACAACGCGCACACGCTCTCCGCGATCTATCACCTCGCGGGCAACAACTACTACCCCGGCCAATACGAGTTCCAGTGCCTGCACGGCATGGGTGAACCGCTGTACGAAGAAGTCACGGGCCGCGACAAGCTGAACCGTCCGTGCCGCGTGTACGCACCGGTCGGCACGCATGAAACGCTGCTCGCGTACCTCGTGCGCCGGCTGCTGGAGAACGGCGCGAACACGTCGTTCGTGAATCGCATCGCCGATGAAAGCGTCGCGATCAAGGACCTGATCGCCGATCCGGTCGACGAAGCCTCGAAGATCGTCCCGCTCGGCGCGCCGCACGCGAAGATTCCGCTGCCGCGCAATCTGTACGGCGCCGAGCGTCTCAATTCGATGGGCCTCGATCTGTCGAATGAGCATCGTCTGGCGTCGCTGTCGTCGGCGTTGCTGGCGAGTGCGCATCATCCGTGGCGCGCTGCGCCGATGCTCGAAGACAACGAAATCGCCGTGGGCGCCGCACGCGACGTGCGCAATCCGGCGGACCAGCGCGACCTCGTCGGCACCGTCGTCGATGCGACCGCGGATCACGCGAGCGCCGCGCTCGCGCATGCAGTCGCCACCGCGCCGATCTGGCAAGCCACGCCGGTCGATGCACGGGCCGATTGCCTCGCGCGTGCCGCCGATCTGCTCGAAGCGCAGATGCATACGCTGATGGGTCTGGTGGTGCGTGAAGCCGGCAAGTCGCTGGCGAACGCGGTCGCGGAAATCCGCGAAGCGATCGACTTCTTGCGCTATTACTCCACGCAGATCCGCGACGAGTTCTCGAACGACACGCACCGCCCGCTTGGTCCGGTGGTCTGTATCAGTCCGTGGAACTTCCCGCTGGCGATTTTCATGGGGCAGGTGGCCGCCGCGCTGGCGGCAGGCAATACGGTGCTCGCGAAGCCGGCTGAACAGACGCCGCTGATCGCCGCGCAAGCCGTGCGCATTCTGCGTGAAGCCGGCGTGCCGGCAGGCGCGGTGCAACTGCTGCCGGGCGACGGCGAGACGGTAGGTGCCGCGCTGGTGGCCGACCCGCGTACCCGCGCGGTGATGTTCACCGGTTCGACCGAAGTCGCGCGCCTGATCAACAAGACGCTGTCGGGCCGCCTCGATCCGGACGGCAAGCCGATTCCTCTGATCGCCGAAACCGGCGGCCAGAACGCGATGATCGTCGACTCGTCGGCGCTCGCCGAACAGGTGGTAGCGGACGTGCTGCAATCGTCGTTCGATTCCGCCGGTCAACGGTGTTCCGCGTTGCGCGTTCTTTGTCTGCAGGACGACGTTGCGGACCGCACGCTTGAGATGCTGACGGGCGCGATGCGCGAACTGGCCGTGGGCAATCCGGACCGCCTGTCGATCGACGTCGGCCCGGTGATCGACCTCGACGCGAAGCGCGGCATCGACGCGCACGTCGCGGCGATGCGCGAGAAAGGCCGCAAGGTCGAGCAACTGCCGATGCCGGAAGGCTGCGCGCAAGGCACGTTCGTGCCGCCGACGCTGATCGAGCTCGACAGCATCGACGAACTGAAGCGCGAAGTGTTCGGCCCGGTGCTGCATGTGGTGCGTTACCGCCGCAGCCAGCTGGACAAGCTGCTCGAACAGATCCGCGCAACGGGTTACGGCCTGACGCTCGGCATCCACACGCGGATCGATGAAACCATCGCTCACGTGATCAGCCGCGCGCATGTCGGCAACATTTATGTGAACCGCAACGTGATCGGCGCGGTCGTGGGTGTGCAGCCGTTTGGCGGTGAAGGATTGTCGGGCACGGGGCCGAAGGCAGGCGGCGCGCTGTATCTGCAGCGTTTGCTTGCCACGCGTCCGGCGGGTTTGCCGAAGTCGCTGGCGCAGGCGCTGGTGGCGGATGTTCCGCAAGCCGGTGACCACGGCGACAATCCGTCCGCCGCGCTGACCGCGTTGCGCGACTGGCTGATCGCTGAACGCGAGCCGCAACTGGCCGCGCGCTGCGACGGTTATCTGTCGCATATGCCGGCGGGCGCAACGGCGGTCCTGTCGGGGCCGACTGGCGAGCGCAACACGTACACGCTGGGCGCGCGCGGCACGGTCCTGTGTATTGCGTCGACCGCGAGCGGCGCGCGCGTGCAGTTTGCCGCGGCACTGGCCACGGGCAATCGCGCGTTGTTCGAGGGTGCGGCGGGTGAACAACTGGTGGCCCAGTTGCCCGCCTCGCTGAAGTCCCACGCGAGCGTGAAGAAGAGCGCCGACGCTCCGTTCGACGCGGTGCTGTTCGAAGGCGATAGCGATGAATTGCTGGCGCTGGTGAAGGAAGTCGCGAAACGTCCGGGACCGATCGTTTCGGTGCAGGGCGTGGCGGCGCGCGCGCTGGAAAGCGGCGATGAGGATTACGCGCTCGAACGTCTGTTGACGGAACGTTCGGTCAGCGTGAATACGGCAGCAGCAGGCGGTAATGCAAATTTGATGACGATCGGTTGAGCGAACCTTACCGATCTACTCAATATAACGGAAGCGGTACGGCGACCCCGAAGCCGCTCCATCCACACCTGGTACCTAGGAGAAGCTATGCAACACAAGATGAAACAGCTGGCAGGCGCAGCACTGGTTGCAGCGATGTCGCTGGCGGGGACGGCCAACGCACAATCGACGGAAGACGTGAAGATCGGCTTTGCCGGTCCGATGACGGGCGGGCAGGCGCACTACGGCAAGGACTTCCAGAACGGCATCACGCTGGCCGTGGAAGACATGAACGCAAGTAAGCCGATGATCGGCGGCAAGCAGGTTCGCTTCGTGCTGGACTCGGCCGACGACCAGGCTGACCCGCGCACCGGCACGACCGTCGCGCAGAAGCTGGTGGACGACGGCATCAAGGGCATGCTCGGCCACTTCAACTCGGGCACCACGATTCCGGCTTCGCGCATTTACGCGAACGCGGGCATCCCCGAAATCGCAATGGCGACGGCGCCTGAGTACACGCAACAAGGTTTCAAGACCACGTTCCGCATGATGACGTCCGACACGCAGCAAGGTTCGGTCGCCGGCACGTTCGCGGTCAAGAGCCTGGGCGTGAAGAAGATCGCTATCGTCGACGACCGCACGGCCTACGGCCAGGGTCTGGCTGATCAGTTCGAAAAGGCTGCGAAGGCTGCGGGCGCCACGATCGTCGATCGTGAATACACGAACGACAAGGCAGTGGACTTCAAGTCGATCCTGACCAAGCTGAAGTCGGTGCAACCGGACCTGATCTATTACGGCGGCGCGGATTCGCAAGCGGCACCGATGGTCAAGCAGATGAAGGCACTGGGCATCAAGGCTCCGCTGATGGGCGGCGAAATGGTCCACACGCCGACGTTCATCCAGATCGCGGGTGACGCGGCCAACGGCACGGTGGCATCGCTCGCCGGCCTGCCGCTGGAAGAAATGCCGGGTGGTAAGGACTACGTTGCAAAGTACAAGAAGCGTTTCAACGAAGACGTGCAAACGTACTCGCCGTACGCCTACGACGGCGCAATGGCAATGTTCGACGCAATGAAGAAGGCGAACTCGACCGATCCGGCCAAGTACCTGCCGCTGCTCGCTAAGACCTCGATGCCGGCAGTGACGTCGGCTAACCTGGCCTACGACGGCAAGGGTGACCTGAAGAACGGCGGCATCACGCTGTACAAGGTTGTCGACGGCAAGTGGACGACGCTGCAAAGCGTGGGCGGCAAGTAAGCGGTTTTTTGCTGCTGCGCCAGATGTCAGAAACCCCGCCTCGGCGGGGTTTTTTTATGGTTGGCCGTACCGCTCCCACCCCACCACACCTACTCCCCGCGCATCTTCCTCCCCTGCTCGCGAATCTGCTCCAATGTCGCGCCTGGCGTGCTCGCCTCCTGCGGCATGCGAATCTCGATCACCGCAGCGCGCTTGGCTTCAATCGAACGCTTGAGTGCCGGAAGAAAATCCTCAGTCCGCTCCACCGTCTCACCATGCGCCCCGAACGAACGCGCGAACGCCGCGAAGTCCGGATTGGTTAATCCGGTGCCATGCACCCGTCCAGGATAGTGCCGTTCCTGGTGCATCCGGATCGTGCCGAAGTGACTGTTATTCACGACGATAAACAGCACATGCAAGTCGTACTGCATCGCCGTCGCAAGCTCCTGCGCCGCCATCATGAAGCAGCCGTCCCCGGCCAATGCAACCACAGCGCGTTGCGGATAAAGCGACTTCGCCGCGATCGCCGCCGGCACGCCGTAGCCCATCGCACCACTCGTCGGCGCGAGCTGCGACCGGTAGTGCCGATACGAGAAATGCCGATGCAGCCACGTCGCGTAATTGCCCGCACCGTTCGTGAGAATTGCGTCGTCCGGCAGATGCGCGCGCAACTGCTGGATCACCTCGCCCATCTGCACGTCGCCGGGAATTGCGCGCGGTTTGCGCCAGTCGAGATACGCGCGATGCGCTTCTTCCGCGGCACCTGCCCATGCGGTTTTCTCAGAGGACGGCTTCAACGCCGCAAGCATTGCCGCCAGTTCGGGCATGCCGGAGACGATCGGCAAGTCCGCTGCATAGACACGCCCCAATTCCTCGGCGCCCTGATGCACATGCACCAGCGTCTGCTTGGTTTTCGGAATGTCGAGTAGCGTGTAGCCGTTCGTCGTGGCTTCACCTAGCCGTGGGCCGAGTGTGAGCAGCAGATCCGCGTCACGGATACGTTGCGCGAGCGCCGGATTGATGCCCAGGCCCACGTCGCCGGCATAGTTCGGATGCTCGTTGTCGAGCGTGTCCTGAAAGCGGAACGCGAGGCCGACCGGCAGTTGCCAGTTCTCGACGAAGCGCCGAAAGTCCGCACACGCGGCAGGCGTCCAGCCGCTGCCGCCTGCGATTACCATCGGCCGCTGCGCGCCTTCGAGCAGCACGCGCAACTTCTCGATCTGTGCCGCTGACGGCGACGCCGCGACGCGCTGATAAGCGGGCGCGCCAGCCACGGCTTCGCACGCGTCGCTCAGCACATCTTCCGGCAGCGACAGCACGACCGGTCCTGGCCGCCCGGCAGTGGCCGTGTGAAACGCATGGCTCAGATACTCGGGAATACGCTTCGGGTCATCGATTTGCGCGACCCACTTCGCCATCTGGCCGAACATGCGCCGATAGTCGATTTCCTGGAAGGCTTCGCGGTCGAGATGCTCGCGCGCGCATTGGCCAATCAGCAGGATCATCGGCGTGGAGTCCTGAAACGCGGTGTGCACACCAATCGACGCATGCGTGGCACCCGGTCCACGTGTGACGATCGCGACGCCCGGACGCCCTGTCAATTTGCCGACCGCCTCCGCCATATTTGCCGCCGCCGCTTCGTGGCGGCACACAATCGTCTGGATGCTTTCGGTCTCGTCGTGCAGCGAGTCGAGCACCGCGAGAAAACTCTCGCCAGGCACACAAAAAACACGTTCGACACCATGCGTGAGCAAAGCATCGACGATAAGACGCGCGCCGGTGGTTTGGGCGGCGGCGGAACCAGAAACGGGAGCATTCGGCTGCGACATTGCGATGAAGCCTCCAGACAGTGCGTGAGTGCGACGTGAGATTGCCGCATCGGCGCGAGCGAAGCCGATGGGCGCTTTGACAGCTTACGCTGAGCACACCGCCGCTGTCACGGCGCAGCGCAACCGGTTCGGTCACGGCAAAGAGAAAGCGCGCCGCGCCGCATGCGCCAATAAAAAACGCGGGCCGTAGCCCGCGTCATCGTCACCGCCTTAACACGTGGTCTTCAGCACTCGACGATATTCACCGCCAACCCGCCGCGCGACGTTTCCTTGTACTTCGTCTTCATATCCGCGCCGGTTTCGCGCATGGTCTTGATCACCGAATCGAGCGACACATAGTGGCTGCCGTCGCCGCGCAACGCCATGCGTGCCGCGTTGACCGCTTTCACCGACGCCATCGCATTGCGCTCGATGCACGGAATCTGCACCATGCCGCCGACCGGGTCGCACGTGAGGCCGAGGTTGTGCTCCATGCCGATTTCGGCGGCGTTCTCGACCTGCCTCGGCGTGCCGCCCATCACCGCGGCGAGCGCGCCCGCCGCCATCGAGCACGCGACGCCCACTTCGCCCTGGCAGCCGACTTCAGCGCCCGAAATCGACGCGTTCAGCTTGTACAGAATGCCGATCGCTGCAGCCGTCATCAGGAAGTCGATCACGCCTTGCTGGTTCGAGCCCGGCATGAAGCGCGTGTAGTAATGCAGGACCGCCGGAATGATGCCGGCCGCGCCGTTGGTCGGCGCCGTGACCACGCGCCCACCCGCGGCATTTTCTTCGTTGACGGCGATTGCGTAGAGATTGATCCAGTCGACCATCGACAAAGGATCGCGCAGCGCGAGTTCAGGATTGCCGGACAGCGCGCGATACAGCTGCGGCGCACGGCGTTTGACCTGGAACGGTCCGGGCAAGGTGCCGTCGGCATCCGGATTGTTGATGCCGCAACCCCGTGACACGCACGACTGCATCACGTCCCAGATTTTCTGCAAGCCCACACGCGTTTCTTCTTCCGTATGCCAGACGCGCTCGTTTTCCCACATCAACTGAGCGATGCTTTTGCCAGTCGATTCGCACAGCGCGAGCAATTCATTGCCGCTGCGAAACGGATGCGGCAACTGGTCGACGGCGCTCAGCACCTTCGTATTCGGCGCGCCGGCCGTCACCACGAAACCACCGCCAACCGACAGATAGGTCGATTCGCGCAGCGTCTCACCCTGAGCGTCGTACGCGCGCAGCTTCAGTCCGTTCGGATGTTCCGGCAGCGCCTGACGATAAAACGAAATGTGCTCTTTCTGCACGAACGGCACCTCGTGCGTGCCGAGCAGCGCGAGCTTGCGCGTGGCGCGCACGTTGTCGAGCCGTTGCACGATCGTGTCGGGGTCGACCGTGTCGGGTGCATCGCCCATCAGGCCGAGCATGACGCCGCGATCCGTGCCGTGTCCCTTGCCGGTCGCGCCGAGCGATCCGTACAGATCCACTTTGACCGACGCGGTGGCTGCAAGCAGCCCATCGCGTTCAAGCCCTTGAGCGAACATCAGCGCCGCGCGCATCGGCCCGACCGTATGCGAGCTGGACGGACCAATGCCGATTTTGAAGAGGTCGAACACGCTGACTGCCATTTACTGCTCCCTGCTTATAGAGTGGTTGGTTTACCGCGCCGGCAGCGGCAAACACACGGCGAGCCACG
Organism: Paraburkholderia ginsengiterrae; assembly: GCF_001645125.1. Classification (GTDB taxonomy): domain Bacteria; phylum Pseudomonadota; class Gammaproteobacteria; order Burkholderiales; family Burkholderiaceae; genus Paraburkholderia; species Paraburkholderia ginsengiterrae. The sequence goes on from NZ_LXKA01000110.1 coordinate 367,296, forward strand.
CGGGCGGCGCCGGTGCGAGCTGCAGCGCGATTGGCGTATAGCGCCCGTCGAGGCGTGCCGCCAGGTGGAACAGCTCCGTCGCGTTCTTCGGGTCCCACTGGCCCGAATAGCCGGGCAAGCCGGCCTCGCGACGTTTTGCATCGAACGCGACGTTCGAATGCACAAATTCTTCATGTGTTTTGGCGCCGGTCGCGTACGGCGTCAACCAGTTGAGCGCGGCCGCCAACGTCGCGCCGTTCGCCCCCTTCTCCGGCAGCCAGTTGCGGTTATGGCGGCGCGCAGAGAGTGCGGCCGTGACGAGCGGCTGCAGATCGTAGGTGACATAGTGCAGCGCGTCACGCTCGCCGAAGTCGATAGTCGAGCCATCCGGCTCGATGTTGTCGCCAATATGCTCGACGAACAGGCGCTGGGCCGCATTGATCATCTTGCGGTTGTCGAGCGTGAACGCGGCCATCGCAATCAGTTTGATCCGGTGACTCTGCCAGTTGTTCCTGAACGTACCCGCGAGCGGCCGCGGCTGAGCGTCGATTTGTCCGATGTAGCCGTTCGCGAGCTTCGTCAGGAACGCCATCGACGCATTGCGTGTTTTCACAGGCAGTGCGCTCGCCGTCATGTCGTACGCGAGAATCAACCCTTCGAAACGGGTTTCGTCGATGGGATTGAAGCTCGGCTGATAAGTGGTGACCCACGCGAACAGGAGGCGGTCGACGAGCTTGAGATAACGGTCGTCGCTGGTGGCGCGCCAGGCGAGCGCGGCGTCGCGCAGCAGATCGAGATCTTTTTCCGCTTCGACGCTTTGATCGTAGATGCCTTCGTGCGGCAGCGTGCCTTCCGTGTGCAGTTTGACGAGCGCGTGCGGCGGGTCGTTCAGATGGGCCTGCACATTGCTCACCAGCGCTTTCACACCGGGATCGGCGTTCGTGCGCTCACTGGTTTGCAGCGCGGGCGCCGCGCAAAAATTCATCGCGGCCTGGGCCTGCCGCAGCGGCAGCAGCACGGCGGCGCCGGCCAGCAGCAGTATGCCGGCGCGCCGCCACGCCTGAGCCTGGCTTTGCATCAATCGCACCTTTCGCGCCATGCGAAACTCCTCGTTTGGCTGATTCGGTGTGAGATGTTAGCCGTTTGCGGCCACGAACGACAGAACTGCGCGCCGTCCGCTTAAAACCTGCGGGCGGCGCGCGACGGCGTCACGCTTACTCGTAGTCGGCGATCGGCACGCAGGAGCAGAACAGATTGCGGTCGCCGTACACGTTGTCCGCACGGCCGACCGGCGGCCAGTACTTCTTCGCGATCAGCGTCGGCAGCGGATACGCGGCGGTTTCGCGCGCATAGCCATGCTTCCAGTCGTTAGCGATCACCACGGCCGCGGTGTGCGGCGCGTGCTTCCGAGGATTGTCCTCGCGGTCCGAACGGCCTTCTTCCACCGCGCGGATTTCCTCGCGGATCGCGATCATCGCTTCAATGAAACGGTCGAGTTCTTCCTTCGATTCCGACTCGGTCGGCTCGACCATCAGCGTGCCCGGCACCGGGAAGCTCATGGTCGGCGCGTGGAAGCCGTAGTCGGCCAGACGCTTGGCGACGTCGTCCACGGTGATGCCGCTCGTGTCCTTGATCGGGCGCAGGTCCAGAATGCACTCGTGCGCGACCAGTCCGCCCGGGCCAGAATACAGCACCGGATAATGCGGGGCGAGCTTGTTCGCGACGTAGTTCGCGTTGAGGATCGCGGTTTCGGTTGCGGCGGTGAGATTCTTCGCGCCCATCATCGCGATGTACATCCATGAGATCGGCAGGATCGAAGCCGAACCGTACGGTGCGCCCGAGACGGCGCCAATGCCGTTCGGCGTGCGCTCATAACCCGACGAGATCTGGTTCGGCAGGAACTGCGCGAGGTGCGCGCCGACGGCGACCGGACCGACGCCCGGTCCGCCGCCGCCGTGCGGAATGCAGAAGGTTTTGTGCAGGTTCAGGTGCGAGACGTCGCCGCCGAACTGGCCCGGCGCCGTCAGACCGACCATCGCGTTCATGTTCGCGCCGTCCACGTACACCTGGCCGCCGTGCGCATGCACGATGTCGCAGATTTCGCGGACGTTCTGCTCGAACACGCCGTGCGTGGACGGATACGTGATCATGATCGCCGCGAGTTTGTCGGCGTGCTGATCGGCCTTTTTGCGCAGATCTTCGATATCGACGTTGCCCTGCGCGTCGCACGCGACCACCACCACCTGCATGCCCGCCATCTGCGCCGACGCCGGGTTCGTGCCGTGCGCCGAGGCGGGAATCAGGCAGACGTTGCGATGCCCTTCACCGCGCGACGCATGATAGGCGTGGATGATCAGCAAGCCGGCGTACTCGCCTTGCGAGCCGGCGTTCGGCTGCAGCGACACCGCAGCGTAGCCGGTCGCCGCGACCAGCATCGCTTCGAGCTGATCGATCATTTCGCGGTAGCCGACGGTTTGCTCCGCCGGTGCGAACGGGTGAATCTGGCCGAATTCGGGCCACGTGACCGGCAGCATTTCCGAGGTCGCGTTCAGCTTCATCGTGCACGAGCCGAGCGGGATCATCGAGCGGTCGAGCGCGAGATCCTTGTCCGACAGGCTGCGCAGATAGCGCAGCATTTCCGTTTCCGAATGATGACGGTTGAACACATGGTGCGTGAGGTACGCGCTGGTGCGCTCGAGCGCGGCCGGCACCGATGAGGCGTTCGAGGCGGCAATCGCGGCGTCGAGCGTGTCGACTTGCGGCACGTCGCTGGCGAAGGCCGCTTGTGCGAACACAGCGAGCAGATCGGCCAGATCGTGGCGCGTGGTGGTTTCGTCGATCGACACGCCAACTTGCGTCGTACTCACGCGGCGCAGGTTGATGCGCTTCGCCGTGGCTGCGTCGAGCAGCGCTTGCGTGCGCGCGCCGGTGTCGAACGTGAGCGTGTCGAAGAAGGTCTCGTTGACGAGCGTGTAGCCGAGTTGCTTCGCGCCTTCTGCGAGCAGCGCGGCAATGCGGTTCACGCGCAGCGCGATCGCCTTCAGACCGTGCGGGCCATGATAGACCGCATACATGCTGGCCATGATCGCGAGCAGCGCTTGCGCGGTGCACACGTTCGAGGTCGCCTTCTCGCGGCGGATATGTTGTTCACGCGTTTGCAGCGCGAGGCGCAGCGCGGGATTGCCTTGCGCATCGACGGTCACGCCAACGAGGCGGCCCGGCATCTGGCGCTTGAATTCGTCGCGCACGGCGAGGTAAGCCGCGTGCGGGCCGCCGAAGCCCACCGGCACGCCAAAGCGCTGCGTATTGCCGACGGCCACGTCCGCGCCCCATTCGCCCGGCGGCGTGAGCACCGTCAGCGCGAGCAGATCGGCGGCGACCACCACGTGGCCGCCGGCTGCGTGGATGGCTTCGGTCAGCGCGCGGTAGTCGCGCACGTCGCCGTTCACGCCCGGGTATTGCAGCAGCACGCCGAACGCATTCGCGTTCGCGGCGTCCGCGGCCGGGCCCACTTTCACTTCGATGCCGACCGGCGTGGCGCGCGTTTTCACCACTTCGATGGTTTGCGGCAGCACGTCGTCCGCCACGAAGAAAACATTCGACTTCGGCTTGCCGATGCGCTGCAGCAGCGTCATGGCTTCAGCCGCGGCGGTGGCTTCGTCGAGCAGCGACGCGTTCGAGATCGCCAGACCGGTCAGGTCGACGACCATCTGCTGGAAGTTCAAGAGCGCTTCCAGACGGCCTTGCGAGATTTCCGGCTGATACGGCGTGTACGCGGTGTACCACGCCGGATTTTCCAGCACGTTGCGCAGGATCACCGTCGGTGTATGCGCGTTGTAATAGCCCTGCCCGATGTACGAGCGGAACACCTGGTTCTTGTCCGCGAGTTCACGCAGCGCGGCGAGCGCTTCGGCTTCGCTCTTCGGTTGCGCGAAGGGGCCGAGCGGCAGCGTTTCGGTGCGGCGGATCGTCTTCGGAATGACGGCGTCAATCAGCGCGGCGCGCGACGCGAAACCGAGGGCGTCGAGCATCGCCTGCTGGTCGGCCGCATCCGGGCCGATGTGCCGTTCGGCGAAGGCGTCATGCACTTCGAGCGCGGCGAGCGAGAGAGGAGTGCGGTTCATCAGACGATCCGGGTGTTCGAGCTTCATGGGTGTTCCTGGCGGTGCGGCGCGCCATGCTTGATGGCCGCCGCACCTGACGGTTTAACGAATAGTGAATCAGGCGCCGATCGACTTCGAGTACGCGTCGGCGTCAATCAGACGGTCTTGCGAGGCGCCCGCGGCCGGCTTGATCTTGAAGAGCCAGCTGTCATACGGCGAGCTGTTGACCTCATCCGGCGTGTCGGCCACGGCCGTGTTCGCTTCGATGATTTCGCCCGAGACCGGCGCGTAAATATCGGAGGCGGCTTTCACCGACTCGATCACGGCGACGGTGTCGCCCGCGTCCACGGTCTTGCCCAGTGCCTGGACTTCGAAGAAGACGATGTCGCCGAGCGCTTCTTGCGCGTGGTCGGTAATACCGACCGTCAGCGTGCCGTCCGCTTCGGTGCGGACCCATTCGTGCGATTCGGTGTATTTCAGATCGGCCGGGATGCTCATCGGATGCTCCTATGCGGTGTGATTCGGTAAGAACTTAAAAGTGAATTGACGCACGCGCCGGCTGCTTAAACCGCGAGCACTTTACCGTTGCGTACGAACGGCAGTTTTACCACGCTTGCGGGAACGTTCTTGTCACGAATCTGAACGTGAACGGTGTCGCCCGGCTGCACGCCCTTGGGGACGCGCGCGAAGGCGATCGATTCCTGCATGGTCGGTGAAAAAGTGCCGCTGGTAATTTCGCCTTCGCCGTGCGGCGTGACGACTTTCTGATGCGCGCGCAGCACGCCTGCCGCCTTGCCGTTCTCCTTCAGGAGAATCAAGCCGACGAACGCAGCCTGCGAGCCATTTGCTTCAAGCTTGCCCTTGCCCACGAAGTCGCGCGGCGCGGTGAGGTCGACGGTCCAGGCAAGGCCGGCGTCGAGCGGCGAGACGTTGTCGTCCATGTCCTGGCCGTACAGATTCATGCCGGCTTCTAGGCGCAGCGTGTCGCGCGCGCCGAGACCGGCCGGGCGCACGCCTTGCGCCTGCAGCGCGTTCCACAGCGCGATCACCTGATCTGCCGGGACGATGATTTCGAAGCCGTCTTCCCCGGTGTAGCCGGTGCGGGCGACCGTCAGCTCGCCGAACGGCGTGCCTTCGACACGCGCGGCGTTGAAGGGCTTGAGTGCTTCGGTGGCGGCGCGCGTGGCGGGCACGGTTTGCCAGAATTTTTCGCGCGCGTTCGGGCCTTGAACGGCGACGATCGCGTAATCGCGGCGCGGCGTGATGGTCAGGCCGAAGCCGCCTTCGGCGTTGAGCTGGCCGAACCAGGCGATGTCTTTGTCGGCGGTGCCGGCGTTGACGACCAGGCGGAAGTGATCTTCACCGAAGTAATAGACGATCAGGTCGTCGATCACGCCGCCGTTCGGGTTCAGCAGGCAGGAATAGAGCGCGCGGCCAGGCGTTTGCAGCTTGGCGACGTTATTGGCGAGCGCGTACTCGAAAAAGGCGCGCACGCGCTCGCCGGTGAAATCGACGACGCACATGTGCGAGACGTCGAACATGCCGGCGTCGGTGCGCACGGCGCGGTGTTCGTCGATCTGCGAGCCGTAGTTGACAGGCATGTCCCAGCCGCCGAAATCGACCATGCGGGCATTGAGCGCACGATGGGTGGCGTTGAGCGGGGTGTGTTTGAGTTCGGTCATGGGGCCTCGGGCATCTCGCGAAACAAAAAAGGGCATGCGCCGCAACGCCTCGCGGCGTGCTGCCTGCGAGCGTGGTGCTGCATGACCCCTCTGTCCTCGATACCTGAGAGATTGCGCCGCCGTGAGAACGTGAATTCGTCACGGTGAAACGCGCGCCCCTTCGGTGGGCAGCCTGCCAGATCTGCATGTTTGAACGATGCAGACGGCTACTGCCGCTCTCCAGAGTGCGAAAAACCGCTGCCTTGATGCTGCTTCAACGCGGGGTTTTTCGACGCGGTCGGTCCTTTTGCCTGAGAGTTTGCGGGTGTGCCCCTTCGGCGGCGCGGCCTGCGGTGATTAGCGGCCAGCGCGCTCTCCCGACGCGTGCGGCGAATGTACGCGAGGGCCGGGGGCTTGTCAATTAAAGGCCCCCCGGAGGCGCGCCGGGGCCGGCGCGGCGCTTGCGCGGAGCTCAAAAAAAAGCGCGGGACGTCATGCCCGCGCTTATTTCTGCTTCGGTGCCTGGACTGGCGCGCTTATTCCCCGATGGCGTGAGCCGCGTTGTCCAGTTCCTGGTTCAGCACGCGCTGTTCGTCGCCGGACAGGCCGCCGCCGTGTTGCGCGGCCATGTCGTGCGCTTCCTGGCGGATCACGTCGAGGCGATGATGCAGCGCACCGCCTTGCGGGGGCGGGTAATAGCCCTGATTCACGCGATTGTCGATACGGCGCCCGAGATTGTCGATGCGGCCGTCGACCTGAAAGAGACGCTGCTGCGCGATCTGCTGCGGGTTAGGGCGCGGCGCCGGTGCTGGTGCGGGTTGAGTCGGCGCCACCACGCAGGCGGCGAGTGAGCTGAGCAGGGCGCATGCGGCTAGCGCGCGGATGGTACGGGGCATGGACACTCCGGAAGTCGTTGTCGTTTTGTGGTGCTACTCGGGTAGCAACGGATGATGGCGTGATCGCGCTGACCGGGGGCGCGGCCTTATTTGTAACGTTATGTTCCTTTCGTCCATGTCAGGTTTGAGGCCGGCGCGGCGTTGCCAGCAAGTGGACTTTTTTGGTACACAAGCCGTTGCGCCGCGCGGGCCAAACCCTCAGCGAATGCGTTCGAACGGCAGCCGGACGCCTTCTTCCGAACTCCGGGCGGCGAGTTCGATAATTGTCATTACGTCGACGGCGTCCTGTGCGCTGACCGGGAATTTCACGCCGTTCTGGATCGCATCGGCCACCGCAATATAAAAGCCCACGTAGTCCCCGTTGCGCGTTGGAAGTTCGCGCTCGACTTCCTGATCGCCTTCGAGCACGCGCACCAGACCCGCGGCATTACCGGCGCCGAAGCCTTCATCGCCCGGCCGCAGGCCTGCCTTCAGCTGATCTTCCTGCGTGTCGAGCCCATTTTTCACGTAGCTTCCGCGTGTACCGTGGATCGTGAAGCGGGGCGCGACCAGCGCGGTCAGCGCGCTCGCGTGCAAGACCACCTCGAACTCGCCGTAGCCGAGCTGAATATGGACGTAGTCCGGCGCGCTGGCCTCGTCGCGATGCGTGCGCACCGTCGCCGACACGGTCTGCGGGGCACCGAACAAGGCCAGCGCCTGGTCGACCAGGTGCGGCCCGAGGTCCAGCAGCAAGCCGCCGCCGCGTGACGCTTCCTCGCGCCAACGCTGCCGCACTTCCGGCCGGAAACGGTCGAAATGCGATTCGTATTGCGTGATACGGCCCAACTGTCCGCTTGCGAGCAGTTCGCGCACGGTCAGAAAGTCACCGTCCCAGCGGCGGTTGTGAAACGGCATGAAAAGCTTGCCGCGGGCGAGCGCGATGTTGGCGAGCGTGTGGGCGTCGGCGGCGTTCAGCGTGACCGGCTTGTCGACCACCACGTGCTTGCCGGCTTCCAGCGTGCGGCGCGCCAGGTCGAAGTGCGTGTCGTTGGGCGTGGCGATCACGATGCACTCGATTTCATCCAGCGCGAGCAGCGCGTCGAGATCGGCCACGACCTTGGTATGCGGATAGTCGGCGAGCGCGCGCTCGGGCTGACTCGTGGCGACGGCCGCGACGCTCGCGCGGCCGCAGTGCTCGATCACCGGCGCATGAAAAGTCGCGCCGGCAAAACCGTAACCCATCAATCCAATCTTCAGCGATGCGGACATGCGTGTCTTCCTGCAAAAACGGCGCGCCGCTTTGCCACCGCGGCGACGGCGCGCAACACCGTAATTGTGGCATGTCCTGAAGACGGACCGTCGGCGCCATTGCGGGAGTCCGTCGCCGTGATGGGCCGCGGTTGTCTGTTCAGGGCGCCGGTCGCGGGGGCTGTCGCATCCATCTGGCGTATCCGTCTGCCGCTTCCATCCGTCGAATCTATCCGTCGAATCTATCCGTCGAATCCATCCGTGTTAACATCGCTCCTCTCGCGCGAACCGCAGCGGGCCCGGCCACCCTTGCACAGCAAGGGGCGTCCGTCCCAGCCGCCGGCGCCGCGCAGCACGCCCCCGGGCCTTCGGCCGGCGATATCGCGCCGCCGCGCCCTCAACCGCATTACCCATCCACAGACGATGTCCGCAGGCCTGAACCCCGCTCAAAATGAAGCGGTCCGTTATCTCGACGGTCCGTGTCTCGTGCTCGCCGGCGCAGGCAGCGGCAAGACGCGCGTGATTACGCAGAAGATCGCGCACCTGATCGAGGCCAAGGGCTTCGAGCCGCGCCACATCGCCGCCGTCACGTTCACGAACAAGGCCGCGTTGGAAATGCGTGAGCGCGTGGGCAAGCTGCTCGAAGGCAAGACGCTTACCACGCCCGGCAAGGAAGGGCGCAAGGTGCCCGTCAACCAGTTGACGGTGTGCACCTTCCACTCGCTTGGCGTGCAGATTCTGCGGCAGGAGGCGGAACACGTCGGCCTGAAGCCGCAGTTCTCGATCATGGATTCTGACGACTGCTTCGGCATGATCCAGGAGCAGGTCGGCTCGACGGACAAGGGCTTCATCCGCAAGATCCAGTCGATCATCTCGCTGTGGAAGAACGGCATGATCATGCCCGAGCAGGCGATCGCGATTGCCGCCAACGAGGACGAACATCAGGCCGCGATCGTCTATCGCAACTATGTGGCAACGCTGCACGCGTATCAGGCGGTCGACTTCGACGATCTGATCCGCCTGCCCGCCGAGCTCTTCGAGAAAAACGAGCAGGTGCGCGACCGCTGGCAGAACAAATTGCGCTATCTGCTGATCGACGAGTATCAGGACACGAACGCCTGCCAGTACGAACTGGTGAAACTGCTGGCCGGCAAGCGCGCCGCGTTCACGGCGGTTGGCGACGACGATCAGGCCATCTACGGCTGGCGCGGCGCCACGCTCGAAAATCTTGGGCAGCTCAGCAAGGATTTTCCGAAGCTGCATCTGATCAAGCTGGAGCAGAACTACCGCTCGACGGTGCGCATTCTCACCGCCGCGAACAACGTGATCGCGAACAACCCGAAGCTGTTCGAAAAGAAGCTCTGGTCCGAGCACGGCATGGGCGACACGATCACCGTCACCCCATGCAACGACGAAGAACACGAGGCCGAGTCCGTGGTGTTCCGCCTGTCCGCGCACAAGTTCGAGCGGCGCGCGAATTTCCGCGACTACGCGATCCTGTATCGCGGCAACTTCCAGGCGCGCATCTTCGAACAGGTGCTGCGGCGTGAACGGATACCGTACGTGCTGTCCGGCGGCCAATCGTTCTTCGACAAAGCCGAGATCAAGGACATCTGCGCGTATTTGCGGCTGATCGCCAATGCGAACGACGACCCCGCGTTCATCCGCGCAATCACCACGCCGCGGCGCGGCGTCGGCAATACCACGCTCGAAGCGCTCGGCTCGTTCGCGGGGCAGGCGAAGGTGTCGTTGTTCGAAGCGGTGTACATGGGCGGCATCGAGGCGCGTCTGTCGCCGCGGCAGATCGAGCCGATGCGCGTGTTCTGCGACTTCATGCAACGCCTTACCGATCGCGCGGAGAAGGACGCCGCCGGCACGCTGCTCGACGAATTGATGGACGCGATCCACTACGAAGCCTATCTCTACGATGCGTTCGATGAACGTCAGGCGCAGTCCAAGTGGCAAAACGTGCTGGAGTTCCTCGAGTGGCTGAAGCGCAAAGGCACCAAGGCCGAGCCCGAAGGGGCAGGAGAGAGTGAAGCGACCGGCTACGACACCGCCGACGGTCTCGGCGACACCGGCAAGAACCTGCTCGGCCTGATTCAGACCGTCGCGCTGATGTCGATGCTCGAGGGCCGCGAGGAAGATCCGGATGCGGTGCGCCTTTCGACGGTGCACGCGTCGAAGGGCCTGGAGTATCCGCACGTGTTCCTGGTGGGCGTTGAGGAAGGCATCATGCCGCATCGCGGCGGCCCCGACGACGAACCGATCGACGACGCGCGCATCGAGGAAGAGCGCCGTTTGATGTATGTGGCGATCACCCGTGCGCAGCGCAGCCTGCATCTGAACTGGTGCAAGAAGCGCAAGCGCGCTAGAGAGACGGTGGTGTGCGAGCCGTCGCGCTTCATTCCTGAAATGCTGCTCGACGATGCGCCGCCGCCCACGCCCGAAGAAGCGCCGATGTCGCCGAAAGACCGGCTCGCGAGTTTGAAGGCGCTGTTGCAGAAACCCTGAGTGACGCGTGTTCTACGGCCGGAGCAAGACCCCGCGCGCGGCAGGTGCTTCAGCGGTTTGGCCGGGCGCTCGCGATAGAGTGGCACGGCTCGTCGGCACGAAGCCGATGGACGTCAATCGGAGTCCGCACTCATGACCCCGCCGCTCGCACGCTATCGAAGCGCACTCGACACGTACATCGACGCGAAAGACAACACGCGCGCGCAACTTATCCCCGAAGCCTTTGCCGCTGACGCGGTGCTCAGCATCTCACTTGCGACGTCGGCGATTGCTTTCCCGGCGCGTACCATCGGCGCTCAAGCTATCGCGAAGACGCTCGTCACTGATTTTGGCGCTCAGTACACGCGATGCCGCACGTATTACGTGTGCGATTCGCTCGCCGTGCATGACGGCGTGATCGACGCGCTGCCCTGGCTGGTCCTGATGCGCGAGCCGGCGACCGGGGCACTGCGCGTCGGCCACGGTGTGTACACGTGGACGTTCAATGAGACGCCGGCTGTGACGGCGTTTCACATCCATATCGCGCGCATGGACGTCGTACCCGACGCCGATGGTGCGTTGCTCGAGAAGTTGCAAGCGGACATGGCTTATCCGTGGCTCACGCCCGCCGCTTTGCACGCGCGTTTCGCCGCACTCGCTAGCAGCACGCCGGAGTTGGCCTTTGTCGAAGCGTTCAGCCGTCCGGCAGTGGCTGCCAAGTAAAAATCCCTGCTCGCGTAGCCGCGGCGCAGGGATTTTTTTGTTACGCGGCGAGCGCCGCGTGCGGACGGACTACTTGACCGCGCTGACCATGTAGTCGACGGCGGCCTTGACGTCTGCGTCGGAGGCGGTCGAGCCGCCCTTCGGAGGCATGGCGCCCTTGCCGTGCAGCGCGTAGTTGTAGATCGTGTCCATCGGGTCTTTCAGACGCGATGCCCAGGCATCCTTGTCGCCGTATTTCGGCGCGTTCAGTACGCCGGCCGCGTGACAGGCCTGGCAGACCTGTTGATACAGCGCCTTGCCGGCTTGGGACGCGTCCGCGCTCGTTGCGGCGCCCGCTGCCGGTGCGGCCGCTTGCGGCACGCTGGCCAGGGCGGCCACCGCAGCAGCGGCGGCTTGCGCGGCGCCTGCGTCCGAAGCACCCGCCGGCGCCGCCGCAGCAACTGCACCGGAAGCCGCCGCCGCGCCCGCTGCCGGCTGCGCCGGTTCAGGGAAGCTTGCCCCGGAATTGTTCGCCATATAGGTCACGGCGCGAGCGATTTCGAAGTCGCTGTAGTCGTCCGGGCTGGTGCCGCCGCGCGGCGGCATGGCGCCCTTGCCGGTGAGGGCGGTGTGCAGCAGCGTGTCGAAGCCCTGCGCGATGCGCGGCGCCCAGTCGGCGGTATTGGTGAATTTCGGCGCGCCTGCCGCACCCGAGGCGTGGCACGCGGAGCAGACCGCCTTGTAGACCTCTTCGCCGGTCTTGTAGACGCGCGGCGCATTGGCGTCGCGAATGTCGACCTGGGCAAGCGGCTTGATGCGGGCCGTGACTTCGGCTTCGGAGAGTGAGTCGGTGCCGGCGCCGGTGCGAGTCGAGTTATCGACGTAGATCACCAGCAGCACGATGATGACGATCGGGACCGCGAAACTGGCAATGACCGCGGCAATGAGCTGCCCGGGGGTCTTGATAGGGGCTCCGTGTGGTGCTTCGCTCATGCTTGTCTCGTCTCCGTGGGTATGTGAGCGGTACAGCGCGACGGCAACTTCTTGTTCTTTATTCAGCCACGGACGATTATAGACGCAAGCTTTCGGCGGCGGCGAGGGGAGCGGAGAGGTGTTCAGCAGGCGTTTACCCGCATCGGCGGGATGAAACGGAATGTGCGAGATACGGCCTTGAGGGCCGTCCGGTGGACGGTTTGGCTGAAACCGGGTATCCTTGCGGTCTCGCTTTGGCGTCGCATCCGTTCTGGTTGCCGCGCTTTCGTGTTGAAGCGCCCGTAGCTCAATGGATAGAGTACTGCCCTCCGAAGGCAGGGGTTGCTGGTTCGATCCCAGCCGGGCGCGCCATAAAGAGTCATTCTTGCTCAAGGGCTTACGCGTAATGCGCTAAGCCCTTTTGTTTTCTGCGGGCGTCCTTGTATCGTTCCGACACGGGCCGCCCCACTGTCCCGTTCCCAGCATATAAAAAGCACACAGGACTTCGGCACGATGCGCCGCCGACTGCTCCAGCGCACCTGTCCGCATTTATTTCAACAATTCTCAAAATATTTTCAATCAATTGAGAATCCGAAATGCGGTACTTCGTTTGCAGAAAATTCCTAGCATCCCGATTTCCCCTCTTAACTAGCATGCGTAGTTCATGCGGTTTGCACAACGCATGGCTATCTCGGGACGATTTTTATTGCGCCCCGTTTATTTATTGATAAAGGCATAGCGAGTCAATTCACATGCCGTTGTTTTAATTTGCAGGGTCATGTCTAAAATAATTCGGCTGATTTTAACCGCCTCGATGGTTTTACTTTCCAGTCTCGCGCACTCACAAACAGAAACTCCGGTACAACCAGAAGCTCCGCTGCAAGCAGAAGCTCCACTGACCGGCGCAAACCAGTTCGCCGGCCCCTATTTGGGTTTCAAGCTGGGCGTGAATAACTCAGATGCTTCCGGCGTCATGAACAATGCTTCGCATAACACGGTTTTCCCCGGTTTCACAGCGGGATACAACTTCGCTGTCGACAGATTCGTGTTGGGCGCGGAAGTATTTGCCGATTTACATCACGGCTCGACAACCTATAAAGATGGCGGCATCGATGCGAAATTCGGCATGCCATTCAACAAGTTCATGCCTTATGCCCGTGTCGGCGTAACGACAGACTGGCCGAGCGCGCGTTTGCATTGGGGCTTGGGTGTCGAATACAAATTCGCGCGGCACGTGAGCGCGGTGGGCGAGTGGACGACGGACACGAGCAATCTCGACGGCACCAAGAGAACGAACAACAGCTTTACGATCGGTCTTCAGTACCACTTCAAGTAAGCGCCTCGACCCGCGCGTCGCGGTTCAACACTACTTCGTCGGTGCCGCGGCCGCCGCCGCGGTCGCGGTGCTGTCCGGCCTGAACACGGTCTTCCAGTCGTTATTCATATCGACGACGAGCCAGCCCTTCGCGGCGGCCTCGTCCAGCCCCTTGTCGAGCTTGCCGCTCTTCGCTGCGCGATCATACGCATATTCGCGCTCCGCATCCGTGTGATGCACGAGCGCGGCAAGACGCGGGCCGCCGCCCGCCGACGTCCATTCAAGCATGGGCGCGTCGCTATCCGCGTTGCCGAACGCGATCATTGGACGCCGGCCGATCACGCGATCGATGGCGAGCGGTTTGGCCGCACCGTCCACCAGATTGTCGACCTGCGCAAGCCGGGTCAGCGAAACAGCGCCATTGGCCTGGCTGTACCGGTATTTGACCGTGCTGCCGATCACCTGCTCAGGCGGAATGCCGTACATGCGCTGCGCCAGATCGCGGACGAATTCGACATCGCCGCCAGTCACCAGATAGGTCCTGAAGCCATTGGCGCGCAGATACGCGAGCAGTTCGAGCATGGGCTGATAAGCGAGATCGGTATACGGCCGGTTGAAGTGAGGGTCGCTCGCCGAGTCGAACCAGTCGTGCACGAGCGCGGCGAATTGATCGCCGGTCATGCCGGCGTGTGCCGCCGCCAACAGCCGCATCGAGCCGGCGTCGCCGCCTGCCGTCACGTTCTTGAGATTGCCCTTGAGGATGGAGCGGAACGGTTCCTGCCGCTTCCATTCCGGATGCTTGCCCGCCACCGTCTTCACACGCTGCAGCGCGAACACAAGTTGCACAGACGCGGGCTGCTCGGGCCACAGCGTGCCGTCGTTGTCGAACACGGCGATCCGGTCGGCGCGGGGGATGAAGTCCTTGGACTCGGGCGTCGTCACCAGCGTGACGAAGTCGACGATCGACCGTTTGGCCTGGGTGTCATTCCACGACGCCAGCGCCGCAGCCGTCGATGCGCCAGCTTGTGACTCGCTTCCGTTCTGATGCGGCAAAACCGAGCAAGCGGAAACAAGGACAACGGCAAAGGCAATGCAGTACTGGCGCATCGTGCGAATCATAAAAGCCTCATCGAAATCGGTGGGTCGAACGTCAAGCGAGCGCCAGTCTAATCGGCGAGAGCGGTTATTGCAGCCCTCGCAGCGTTATTTCGGCAAGAAGGTCTGATGCATCCGCGCAAAAAAATGCGCACTGGGTAACGCATGCCTCGGCTGCATGCGAAAGCGCCGAGCGGCGGGCGCCTCTTGCGCAACCGCGATCACGAATGTCCCTATGCGCTGAAGTGGTGGCGAAACCCGGCGCTATTCGATCGAGTGTTATGTCTCGCGGCTCGATATGCTCTTTTGCGACCGTGGCCGTCGGTGGGCCCAGGCAGTTTCAGGACTCACTGGCGAAGCAATGCGCACGACTTCTTTCGGAACATCATGAACGTCACCACCTCAGAAGACTTTATCGGAGTTCAGCCCAACCACGCTTTCTCGAAAGCCTTCATTGTGCTGGGCTATCGGGACGGATCGATCTCGACGATCCCCAACAACTTCTTTCGCAACTGGATGGACGAGGAAGCGACCGTCGGCACCTTCGTGATTGGCAAGTGCTCGGGTTTGGGCGTCGGTTCGATTGCCAAATATGATGCGGGGCTGCAGAAACTGGTCGTCGGCAAATTCGTCGCCGGCGGTTTGCGAGTGAAGTTCCTGCTCAATGGACAGCACGACATGCGCACCATTTCAATGTCGATGATGAGCGTGTTCGGCAGCGAGATGACGAATGCGCCGCCGCCGCAGTACGGCGACATGGTCATCGGCAACGACGTGTGGATCGGTGACGAAGCGATGTTTCTGGGCGGCTCCACCGTTGCGGACGGCTGCGTTATCGGAGCGCGAACGTTGGTGCCGTCCAATTTCAAAAGCGAACCCTACGGCATCTATGTGGGTTCTCCGGCGCGCCTCGTTCGGTTCCGGTTCTCCGAGCGCATTCGTGAGAAGCTGGTTGAACTTGCATGGTGGGACATGCCGCTGTCGTGGATCCGGAAACACAACGACCTGTTCCTTGCTGACCTGACGGCAGATGAAGGGCGGTCGATCGAAATCCTGACCGAGTTGCTGCGCTCAAAAAGAGCGGCGTTCGAGGCGGCCGCGACGGTGAAGGCCTGATACGTTGACACGCAGCATAGCGGGGCGCGTTGCCCCGCTATGCTGCGCTTGAACAGCGCGAGACCAGCTAGTCCAGTTAAAGATACTTGTCGCCAGGCAGACGATCGCGGACCTTCTTCGCGGGGGTTCCGTACACGACCGAAAAAGCCTCCACAGCGTTGAGAACGGTCGACCCGGCGCCCACCACGCTGTGTTCGCCGATCACGATGCCATGACGCAACACGGCACCGATACTCACGGCCGCGTGACCGCCGATATGGCAATTGCCGCCGGTGGTCACACCTGGCGCCAGGCTCGAAAAATCATCCATCACGCCATCGTGATCGAGCGAGGCCCGCGTGTTGACAATGCAGCCGCGTCCGATGTGGCAGGATGGATTGATCACCGCGCCCGCCATGACAACTGTCCCGGCACCAAGCTTTGTTCCTTTGCCGATGCTGGCCGCCGGATGCACCGCGCTGACCAGCGGCAATGATGGACAGAGATCGGTCACGTTGGCGGCGACTTTCGCGCGCACGCTGTTGTCGCCAATCGCGACGATCACGCCCTTCAGCTCGTGTTCGCTGACAAGGGCTGCAAGATCGGACTCACCGCCAAGAACCGGATAACCCAGGGTCATTTCGCCGGGAGTCCGAAACGCATCGATGAGGCCCACGATCCGGTATAGCCCCTGCCGTTCGACGATGTCGATCACGACCTTGGCGTGTCCGGACGACCCCACGAGCACGATGTTTTGCATTACATGCGTTCCGCTAGACGATCGTCCGCGCTGAACTGACGCCGGAGATGAAGCTCACAATGCGTTCAACCTGCACCGGATTCAGATCGGGATAGATCGGCAGGCACAAGATACGTTTCGACGCCGCGCTCGCCGCGCTCAGATTGTCCTTGTTCGCCGACGGCAGTCCGCGATACATCGGAAATTCGGAAATCAGCGGGTAGAAGTAGCGACGCGCATAGATATCGTGTTGCTTCAGGTGGTCATACAGCGCATCACGGCTGATCGGAAAATCGTCTTCGACCTGCACGGGGAAGTAAGCGTAATTCGCCACTTTTTCGCCGGAGTCCAGCAGGCAGCGGATACCGGGCACGTTGGCCAGCAACTCGCGATACTGCGCATCGATCGCCTTGCGTTTCGCGAGCGCCTTGTCGACGTGCTGCAGTTGCAGCAGCCCGAACGCGGCATTGATTTCGCTCATCTTGCCGTTGATGCCTGCCGCCACGACGGTCACTTCATCCACGAAACCGAAGTTCTTCAAATGGTCGATGCGCTGCTTCGTCTTCGCATCCGGACAGATGATCGCGCCGCCTTCGAAGGTGTTGAAGACCTTGGTGGCGTGGAAGCTGACGATCGACAGATCGCCGTGCTTGAGCACGCTGCCGTCTTCGGTCTGCACGCCGAACGCGTGCGCGGCGTCGTAAATGACCTTGAGGTTGTAGTTATCGGCGATTTTCTGGATCGCCTTCACATCGCACGGATGGCCGTAGCAGTGCACCGGCATGATGGCCGTGGTTTGCGGCGTGATAGCCGCCTCGATCTTCTGCGGATCGAGATTGAGCGTGTTCGGATCCACGTCCACGAAGACCGGTTTGATGCCGTTCCAGAGCAGCGAATGAGCGGTCGCGGCAAACGAATACGGCGTGGTAATGACTTCGCCGTTGATGCGCAGCGCCTGCAGCGCGGTCACGAGGGCCAGCGTGCCGTTGGTGAACAGCGCGAGATGCTCGACGCCGAGATATTCGCACAGCGCCTTTTCGAGTTGCTGATGGAACGGTCCGCCGTTCGTCAGGATTTTGCTGGTCCAGATCTTTTCGAGGTACGGGAGGAACTCAGCCAGCGGCGGCAGATGCGGCTGAGTCACATAGATGCGTTCGTCGTCCAGCGACGCGATCGCACGAAGAGGAGCGCTAGAGCCCATGGTTTCCTCGCTACTGTTTATTACTTAGTCCGGGTCGCGGATGAGCGCGGTCTGCGCGTCGTCCGTGCTGATAGCTGCCGGAGGGAGACCGTCGCACCAGCGCTGCCACATTGTCCGAAATGCTCTGGAGAGGCTTTTGGCGACTACGTCCGGTTGAAATGGCGCCGACTGCATGCAGCGCTCGCGCAGTGACGTGCGAATGCTGGCGAGTGCAGGGATGTCGGAGGCGATCTTGATGCCCTTCGCGACGAAGTCGTCCGCATCTTCGGCCGCGAAGGCGTCGAGACCCGAATGGGCGAGCCACGCCATTGCCGCGCGGCTCGCCATAGTTTTGCCGGCGATCGTCAGCGTCGGCACGCCCATCCACAGCGAGTTCAGAACGGTCGTCGAACCGGTGTAGGGGAACGTGTCGAGGCAGAGGTCGACCTGAAAGTGCTGCTGCAGGTAGACCTCCGCGCGGGAGCGCGAACGGAAACTCAGGCGGTCCCGCGAAATACCTTCGTTGACGAACCAGCTGATGAGATTGTCATCGCCCTCGTCGCCGGTCATCGAACCGAGCACCATGCGGGAAGTGGGCAACGCGCGAAGCAGGCGTGCCCATACGGCGATCACGTCGGGGCGCAGCTTGTTCAACCGGTTGAAGCTGCCGAACGTGATGTAACCGTTGTGCATGGCCGGCAGGATATTGACCGGCGGCGCATTCTTTTCCGGGTGGAATGGCCCGATGGAGGCCAGGTGGACGAGTTTCTCGGAGAACTGCTTCTCGATGTCGCCGAACGGCGTAAAGAAGCGGTCGCTGAGATAGTAGTCCATCGCGTCGAGGCCGGTCGTCGCCGGGTAACCGATCCAGCTGGCCTGAATCGGCGCGGGTTTGCGCGCGAATGCTTGCAGCCGGTTGCGGCCGGTATGCCCGCTCATGTCGATCAGGATATCGATCTTGTCGTCGCGAACCTTGGCGACGAATTGCTCGTCTCGCATGCCGGAGATTCGGGTCCACTGGTGCGCGTGGCTGGATAGCAATTGCGTGTAGCCGTCGTCCTGCACGTGGTTGTAGTAGACGTGGAGCTGCAGGCTCTCGTCGTTTGCGAGCGGCTCCATTATCGGGAGCAGGTAGGATGCGACAGCGTGCCGGAACAAGTCGCCGGAGACGATACCGATTTTCAGCTGGCGATTGGGCGCGCGGCTATTCGTGTGATGCGGCTTCGGCAAGCGCAGCGAGCCTTCATGAATCTTCGCAAACTGGCGATGCTCGGCGTAAATCTTCTCTGGAGCGATGTGCGGGTTGTGCGCGATGGCGAAGAGCAGATTGCTGCGCGTCGGGGCATTCTTGGGATCGAGTTCGAGCGCGCGCCGGAAGCACTGTTCGGCTTCTTCGGTGGCGCCGGCGTCGAGCAGCACGACGCCGAGCGTGCTATGCGCCTCCGCATAGTCGGGCGAGAGTTCGGTAGCACGACGGCACCCGGCGACCCCTTCACTGATGCGGCCCAGGCTGGCGAGCACCATGCCGAGGATACGATGGCCTTCGGAGTGGTCCGGATGCAGTTCGAGCAGTTTTCTGCACTCGACTTCCGCCTCGGCGTTCTTACCTAGCAGACGCAGCAGATCGGACAGTCCTTTGCGCACCTCGGAATCGTCGGCGCCAAACTTGATGGCGTTCCTGAAGGGCTGCTCAGACTCGCTGTATTGACCGGCCTGATGGAGCGCGATGGCGAGACAGCGCCAGGCGAGTCCGTTCGACGGATAACGTTCGCTCATGCTGCGCGCGAGCTTGAGCGCATCCGCGGAGTGGCCCTTGGCGAAGAGCGTGTTGAAGCGGGCTATTTCCTGCGGGGTGGGGCGGCGTGTATCGAGCGCCGCCGTCGCGGCGTCCGCGGTGTCCCGCTCGGTCGAAATGACCACCGTCGCGGTAGGTTCCGGTGTCTTGACGGCCGGCGCGACCGCGGCGGTGGCGAAGCCGGCACCGCCGTACGACATCCGCGTAATCAGTCCGTTGACTGCCGGCCCTTTCAAGCCACGTTGCTGTCCCATTTCCAGCGCCAGCCAGGCCGCCTGCATCTGGCCCGCGTCGATCAACGCGCTGATGTAGGCCACCCAGAATTGACCGTTGTTCTGCGCGGCGCCGAGCGCGGTTTCGAAGTGTGGCAGGGCGTCGGCGGGACGGCCGTTCTGCGTGTACAGCACGCCGAGGTTGTACTGCACGTCGGTGTGGCCGGGTTTGGCGTCGAGAATCGCCTTGTAGAGCGCTTCGGCGTCGTCGAGCTCGCCCTTGTGGTGATGGTCCAGCGCGGTCTGCAAAACCAGAGCGATGTCCTGCTCGAACTGTTGCTCGGGCGTCAAGGGTTCGGCGGTCGGCGCTTCGTGCAGGAGAGTCATGGTGTCGGCACAGTAAGGTCTATGGTGGAAATTGTGCGACGGGCAGGGCGTTTCCGATGCGCGGAGATGACGGTGAAAAAGCCGCCTGTTTAGCGTATGGGGAGGGGGCCGGAAAGCCGGAAACAAGAAAAAAGCCCGCGCGAGGCGGGCTGAGGGAACGAGCGCGCCCTACGTCGGCGCGTACTTCTTATTGTTGGGTCAAGCGGAGCGTTTTAGCCGGCCAGACTTCCGCCATGACGGCGCTGGGCTGGCTGCGCCGCTTACATTCGGGCCATGCGCTGATATTCTCCAGCGGCCTTGGTGCGTCCAATTGCTGCTTCGAATTCGATGTGCAACTCGGTTTGGGTCGTCGCGGCATCCGCGAGCAGCGCCGCGTCGGCGGCCTGGATCTGACGGATCAGGTCGAGCGCGGCCGGCTCCTGATCCGCCGTCAGCGACATCAGCAGCGGGGAGCGCGCCTCGGTCAGGCGGGCCGCTTCCGGCCAGTCGGCAAGCGATGCCGCCTGCTCGATGTCCCGTGTCATCGACAGCACGCGTTCAACCAGTTCGGTCTGGGTCATACCGGTCGAGTCCATTGGCTTAGCCCTTATTGGTAGCTAGCGCGCCGGCGCTGTTCGTGCCGCCGAACAGGGCGGTCAGGTACTGCGAATTGTTGTTCATCGTCGCCATCAGCGTGTTCAGGGCGGTGAATTGCGCCTGATACTGGCTCGTCAATTGCGCCGTGTAGTCGGCGAGCGCGCTTTGCTGCGTGGTGATGCTTTTCAGGTCGGCGTTCAGCGCGCTGTTGCGCGTGTCGATGATGCCGCCGGTCTGCGTGAAGGTGGTAATGCTGCTGTTCAACTGCTCGGCGATGCCGTTGGTCGAGTTGAACAGCTTGGCGACCGTCGCCGGGCTGGCCGTCAGTGCGGTGGTCAGCGTGCTGCTGTTGACGACCATGGTGCCGTCCGCGGGATCGTCCTTCAGAGTGATGCCGATCGCCGCCAGCGTGGTGCCCGTCGGGCCCGCGCCGACCGAGCCGCCGACGATGGTGGCCAGCGTGTTCTGGATCGTCTGCAGCGTCGAGTCGCCCAGCAGCGGACCTTGCGAGGTGGACGACGAGTTGAACGAGGTGAGCGTGGCCATCGTCGTGACGACGGTGTTGTAGAGGCTCACGAAATTGTTGATCGCGGCGCTCTGTGACGAAGTGTCAGCCGCAATGTTCAGCGTTTGCGTGGTGCCCGCTGCCGCCGCCGTCAGGTTCATCGTGACGCCCGAAATGGCGGTCGTCACGGAGTTGGTCGAGCTGCTGGCCGCGATCCCGCCCACGGTGAATTCCGCGTCCTGGGCGAAGCCGCTTTGCGTCCACGCGCTGCTCGAATTCGCCGAGGTGATCGACGACTGGCCGCCAGTGGTGCTCGCGGTCGAAGTCACACCGAGGCTCGACAGGCCGTTGTCCGTGGTGACGTTGCTAGTGCTGACGTTGATGACGTTGGCCGCGCCCGTGTTGGCCCCGCGCAGCACGAGGTGAGCGCCGTCAGTGCCGGTCACGATGGTCGCCGTGACACCCGGATTGCCGGTGCCGCCGTTGATTGCGGCCGCGATTCCCGAGAGCGTGTTATTGGTGCTGTCGACGTTGATGTTCATCGACTTGCCGCCGAGCGAGATCGTCAGCGTGCCCGTGCCCAGTTGCGTGGTGGCGCCGAACGCCGCCGACGACAAAGCCTGCGAGCTTGCGATCTGCGTCACCGCCACCGAGTAGCTGCCGGCCACCGCACCCGCGCCTGCAGTCGCCGTCAGGCCGGTACCACTCGTGGTTGCCGCGAAAGTCGACAGCGTCGCGCCGTTGGCGAGGTTCGTGATGCCCGACTGCAGCGCGCTCAACGCCGAGCTTAGTGCACCGTAGGCGGACAGGGTGGTGCTGTCTTTCGTCTGTTGCGCCGCCAGAGCCGCGGTTTGTCCTGCGGTCTTCGCGTTCACAAGGGCTGTGACGAGCGACGACACGTCCATCGACGAATTGCCGGTCGAGCCGCTGATGATCGATTGCGCGGCCGATTGCAGCGCGGAATTGGCCGACGCGGTAGAAGACGTGGTTGAGATCGAGGACATTCAGAGGCTCCGGGCGTCTGGAAATCTGTATTGGGTGGTGCGCGATGCTACATCACATCATGATGGGAATGCACAGCGGGAGGCGAGCCTCCCGTTGTCTTGAATCTCAGGGAGGTGCCGCACTTGTCGCGCGGCGCCTCCCTGTTACTGCGTCAGCTCTTACTGCAGGAGCTTCAGAACTTGCTGCGGGTTCGAGTTAGCTTGCGCCAACACCGAGATACCAGCTTGCTGCAGCACTTGCGCCTTGCTCAGGTTCGCCGTTTCTTGTGCGAAGTTGGCGTCCGTGATTTGCGACTGTGCCGACGACAGGTCGGTCGACTCTGCTTGCTGCGCCGTTGCGATTGCCGTGAAGCGGTTTTGCGCGGCGCCGAGCGATGCTTGCAGGTTGTTCACTGTCTGCAGTGCGTTGTCGATCGAGACCAATGCCTGGTTCGCGCCGGTGACCGTGCTGATGTCGAGGCCCGAAACCGTCGGCGGTGCGTTGATTGCGTTGATCTGTGCAACTGCCGAAACCTGAGCAGCGGAACCTGCGCCTGCCGTGGTCGTTGCAGCGGCCTGGAGTGCGATGTTCGTGATCGCGGTGCCCGTACCTGCCGTTGCGTTTGCGCCGAAGATTGCAGCGCCGACGGTTGCAGCGAGTGCCTGGTTGTTCTGGTCGGTGAAGGTGTAGCCGCCCTTGCCGTCCGACAGCACGTTGATCTGCGTGATTGCCGGGCTGGAAGCCGTCGTGTAAACACCCGCCGCGTCCGTGCTGAGCGAAACCGAGCCGACCGTTTGACCCGTTTGCACCAGGCCGCCACCGATCTTCGCTGCCGACATCGACTGGCTCAGGTTCAGGCTGATGGTCTGGCCAACGTTCGCGCCGACCTGGAACGTCACGCTGCCTGCCGAGCCGTCCAGAATGTTCGTGCCGTTGTACGTCGTTTGCGACGCGATACGGTTCACTTCCGAGATCTGTGCCGAAACTTCCTTCTGCAGTGCTGCCTGGTCGCTCGACGACAGCGTGCCCGTCGATGCTTGCACGGACAGCTGGCGAATACGTTGCAGGCTCGAGGTCAGCGAGGACAGTGCGCTCGATGCCGTTTGAATCATCGACACGCCGTCGTTCGCGTTCGACACGCCTTGGTTCAGGCCGTTGATCTGCGTTTGCATACGGGTCGAGATTGCCAGACCTGCTGCATCGTCAGCCGCGCTGTTGATGCGCTTGCCCGAGGACAGGCGCGTGATGGCTTGCGAGAGGGCGCTTTGCGAGCCATTGAGGTTTTGCTGTGCAACCAGCGAGTTGATGTTGCTATTGATTCCGAGCATGAAAATCTCCTAAATAAGCCTTGAGCCCAATACGCCACGTTGGCATCGGCGGAAAGCACTCGTTCATTGCTGGCCGCCTCAGTGAAGGTTGACGGCGTCCCTAAAAAAAACTTGAGGGACTTTATGCAATGGCGACCCAATTCTTTTCCAGGCCACGCGGCGCGCCACATTGCCGGGAACCGCCCGCAGCCATGATTGGCGGACTCGCTGCGGCTAATGAAAAGGCGGCGTATTCTGTTTTACTGCTGTAACAAACGCTGGAGAAATCATGCAAAAACGCCGCATTGGACGTTCTGAATTGCAGGTCGCGCCGCTTATGTTCGGTGGCAATGTTTTCGGCTGGACGGCCGATGAAGCCACCTCGTTTTCTATTCTTGATGCATTTGTCGATGCAGGTCTCGACTTTGTCGATACCGCCGATGTCTATTCCGCGTGGGTGCCCGGCAACCAGGGCGGCGAGTCGGAAACGATCATCGGCAAGTGGTTCCGCCAGAGCGGCAAACGCGACAAGATCGTGCTCGCCACCAAGGTGTCGAAGCATCCGCAGCGCAAGGGGTTGTCCGCGGCCAATATCCAGGCCGCGGTGGAAGACTCGCTGCGGCGCTTGCAAACCGATTACATCGACGTCTACTTTTCTCACGACGACGACACGGAGACGCCGCTTGAGGAAACGCTGGGCGCATATCAGAAGCTGATCGAGGCGGGCAAGGTGCGGGTGATCGGCGCGTCGAACTACAGCGGTGCGCGTATCGAGGAAGCGCTCGCCGTGTCGCGTCAGCACGGGCTGCCCGAATATCAGCTGCTGCAGCCGGAATACAACCTGTATGATCGCGCGGAATATGAGCGTGACACCGAACCGGTGGCGCTGGCCAATCACCTCGGCGTGGTGGTGTACTACAGTCTGGCTAGCGGTTTTCTGTCCGGTAAGTACCGCTCGCAGGCGGATCTGGCCAATAAGGCGCGCGGCAGCCGGGTAGAAAAGTATCTGAACGAACGCGGTTTGCGAATTCTGGGCGCGCTCGACCGGGTTGCCGAACAGCATGCGAGCACGCCGGCCACCGTCGCGCTGGCATGGTTGATTGCGCGACCCAGTGTTACGGCCCCTATTGCCAGTGCAACCTCAGTAGGCCAGCTCGAAAGCCTCGCGGCCGCTGTCCACCTGATGCTGACTGGAACCGATATCCGTGAACTGGACAAAGCGAGCGCCGCCTGAACGGGCGGGCGGCCTGGCGCAATCGCTAAACCCCTGGTAGCATGGAGAGTTTCCTGATATCATCGGGAGTGAATTGAGATCTTTGCCTGTTTCGTCAGTGTTTTTCATTGATGAAAGGTTGGCGAAACGGCAACAGACGCGGCATTTGCGTTACGTCTGTCCGCGTTCCGCGGTGAACTCCCCACCTCTCTTTTCCGGCCTCCGTGGCCGCTTTGCCTCTCGTTTCATTCGTGGTTTGGCCGGGTTCCACCCGCGTTTGCCTGTTACTGGCCATGAATCGAAACGACCGGAGGGCCGGCGCGTGAGCGGTCTGCCGCCACGCAATTAACCCGTATCAAGTGATTGAGTTAGGAATTACATGACGACGATTCTTCTGAAGGAAAACGAGCCGTTCGAAGTGGCAATTCGCCGCTTTCGTCGCGCAATCGAAAAGAATGGCCTGATCGCTGAACTGCGTGAGCGCCAATCGTACGAAAAGCCGACCACGGCACGTAAGCGTAAGAAGGCAGCTGCTGTGAAGCGCCTGCACAAGCGCCTGCGCAGCCAGATGCTGCCGAAGAAGCTGCACTAAGCACGCTTTTTCCGCACGGCCGAACGGCGGTGTGAGCTTCGAAAGAAGCCACATCGCCGTTTTGCTTTTTGGGGTTCGTTGATGCGTTTGGGTCAGCGCGGGGTCAGGCGGATCCGGGTGCCATGAGGCGCGGAGCGTGCGAGGGCCGGACCGCAGGTGCCAGTGTGGTGCCGCGTAAGCCGCGCCGCAGACCTGATGGGTTATGCCGCGCTCTTCAGGCTGTCAGCGGAGAGGTTGAACTGCCGCGCGATCGACCCCAAGCGCTCGCGCCATTCCCAGGTGCCGAACACGTCGTGCACGTTTTGCAGACAGCTGAGCAACTCGACGGTGCTCGGGTCATACACATTGATGCGCGAGCGCAGCAGCGCTTTCTTCAAGGCGGACAGGCCCACGTCCATATACGCCGGCACTTCCGCGGGAGGTTTGCCGATAAAGCGCGCCGGGATGCCTTCCATCGCCGTCATATAGTCGCGTGGCTTGATGAAGCTGCCGACCGGGCAGCCGCCGCAGTAGCCCCGATAAGCCCCACCGCCGCGCGGCAGCAATGCTGCGCGCTTCTGGCTGAACAGGTGGCTCACGGCCTGATCGAAAATGTCCTGATGCGTCAGGAAGCTAAGCGTTTTCATGGTTGGTCTCTCGCGCGGTCAGCAGCGGTTATTCATTGTTAGAGCGGATGACGAGCAGTATCGGGCGCATGCCGTTTTACGAAGCTCGGACTAGCGCGGAGAAAAACGCCCAATTCCCGGCTTTGGCGGGTCCCGTGGTGCATTCCGCGCAAGCTCCGTCGGCCGCCGCAGCGCTCATAACCGTATAACGGCCGCCGTGGGCCGGAACCGCAGTTGAGCTGTTGACGTATGGGCATACCGGGCGGGCTCAGGATGGCCCGCGTACCGTCTCCCCACCGCGCCGGCCTTGTGCCACAAGGCGCGAGGCCGTATGTGCGCTGCGCCACTCGGAAGTTTCCCGGAGCCGCTTCCCTTGTTTAGAACAGCGGCACTAAGCGCAGGCGGTTCGCCGGGGCTTTCACCGCTGCAGCGTCAACCAGCTTTGCGATTACGCCCTTTCTTGCCGAGCGCCGCGCATCGCGCGCGGCACATGCAGCCCGCCTCGTGATCGTTCACCATGCCTACTGCTTGCATGAACGCGTAACAGATCGTCGAGCCGACGAACTTGCAACCATAGCGCTTCAGCCCCTTGCTTAGCGCGTCCGAGATCTCGGTCGAGGCAGGCGCCTGCTTGTAAGAGGCCCAATCGTTCTGGATCGGCGTCTGGTCGACGAACGACCAGACGAAGTTGGCGAGCGACCCGTGCTCGACCTGAATCTGCTGGACGGCGCGAGCGTTGGTAATCGCCGCCTCGATCTTGCCGCGATGACGCACGATACTCTCATCCGTCACGAGCGCCTCCACGTGTTTGGGCGTAAAGCGCGCCACCTTGTCGATCTCGAAGTCGGCAAATGCCCGGCGATAGCCGGCCCGCTTGTTGAGAATGGTCGACCAGGACAAACCCGCCTGCGCGCCTTCCAGTACGAGCATCTCGAACAGATGGCGGTCGTCGCGCGAGGGTACGCCCCACTCCGTGTCGTGATAGTGTGCGAGCGCTTCGCTCGATACCCAGTTGCACCGCTGTGTCACTGTCGCGCTCCTGCGTTGTGAAGTCGTCCGCCAGCATAGCCGATGCGGCGCGCACCGCAAGCTGGCCGTTCGGCCGATTGCCGGATCGCGGCCGACCTGCCACGCTACGCGTTATTCACCCACGGAATTCACTCGATTCGATGAACAAAGACCTCTTTCTGATCGGCATTGACGGCGGCGGCAGCGGCACGCGCGTCGTGCTCGGCGACGCGCAAGGGCGCGAACTGGCGCAGGCGGCAAGTGGCCCGTCGGGTTTGGGGCTCGGCGTCGAACGGGCGTGGCAAGCCATCACGGCCGGTTGCGCCGAAGCGTTGGCTCAAGCCGGCGCGGCGCTGGACTGGTCGCGCTGCGTGCTTGGCTGCGGATTGGCGGGCGTCAACAATCGCGACTGGCTAGCCGCGTTTCGCGCGCAGGCACCGGCGGTAGCCGGACTCGCGGTGGAGAGCGACGTGTATACCACGTTGCTGGGTGCGCACGGCGGCGCGCAGGGCGTAGTGGTCGCGCTTGGCACCGGTAGTCAGGCGGCGGTGCTTGACGGCAATGGTGAATGTCGCGTCGCCGGGGGCTTCGGCTACCCATCGGGCGACGAAGCGAGCGGCGCGTGGCTCGGGCTGCGCGCTATCGTGCACGCGCAACAGGCGCTCGACGCGCGCGTGCCCTACGACGATCTGGCGCAGGCGTTGCTCGCCCACACCGGCGCGCACGACCGCGACAGCCTCGTCGTCTGGCTCTGCGAAGCCAATCAGACGGCTTACGCGAGACTTGCGCCGATCGTCATCGCGCACAGTGGGCATCCATTCGCGGCGCGTTTGCTCGACGAGGCGGGCGTCGAAGTGGGCAAGATGATCGCCGCGCTCGATCCTTCGGCGAGCTTGCCGGTCGCGTTGTGCGGCGGGCTTGGCGCGCCGTTGCGCGAGCATGTCCCGCCGACCTATCAAGCTCGCTTGCGCGAACCGCTGGCCGACTCGGCGCATGGCGGATTGCAGTTGGCCCTGCGCGAAGCGGCCCGACTTGGCGGCTGAAGGTTGGCCCGCAACGTGGTGCGGGTGGGGTGAAGAATTGCCGAGCTCAGAGCTTACGTATTCCTGCCAATTCGGCCGGCAACGGTAAAATAGCCGCTTTGACGCTGCCCGGCTGCTCACACCATGTACAAAGTCATCGCCACGGACCTCGACGGCACGCTGCTCAACGCGGATCATCAGGTGGACCCGTTCACGGTCGCCACCGTGCGCACGCTGGAGAGTGACGGCCTGCAGTTCGTGATTGCCACTGGCCGTCATTATTGCGACGTCGCCGGTATCCGCGACCTGCTGGGCATCGAGCCGTATCTGATTACGTCGAACGGGGCGCGCATCCATGCACCGGACCACACCGTGATCCATGCCGACGACCTGCCGCCGGCCATCGTGCAACGGCTGGTGCAGCCGGAAATTTCCGGCGCGCATGGCCGGGTGATCGTCAATCTGTTTGCCGACCAGGCATGGTTGATCGACCGCGACGCGCCGGATCTGTTGAAGTTGCACCAGGATTCCGGCTTCACGTACGAGGTGACCGATCTGGCGAAACATGACGGCGCCGACATCGCGAAGGCGCTCTATATAGGCGATCCCGCCGATCTCGCCCAGGTTGCCGCGAACCTCGAGCGTGAGTTCGGCGACGCGCTGTATGTGACCTATTCGCTGCCGGACTGTCTGGAAGTGATGACGGCGAACGTATCGAAGGGGCGCGCCCTGCGAATCGTGCTCGAGCGTCTCGGCGCCGACGCTTCGCAATGCGTAGCCTTCGGCGACAACATGAACGACATCGATCTGCTGGAGACGGCCGGTCATCCGTTCATGATGAACAATGCCAATCCAGATCTCATCACGCGGTTGCCGAATGTGCCGCGTATCGGCAACAACTTCGAAGCAGGCGTCGCGCACCACCTGCGCAAACTTTTCTCGCTCAGCGACGAACTGGCATCCTGATTAGTTCGCCGTAGCCGCGGAAGCCGTGGAGGCGGCGCCCGGGAGCGTCGCACAAGGACAATCGGTTGCGCGGCCATCCAGACCTTGATGCTCATGCTTGAAGCTGGCGCGCGCGGTGCCGTTTTGCCAGTCGAGCCGAACGACATAAATACTGTCGAAGTCGTCGCTCTTCCAGTTCGGAACATCGGCGGCATTGCCGCCGTGCGCGCTGAGCATCTGGCGCAACATCTTCACGATCAGCTTGTGTTCCCACGCAATCACGATCAGCTTGTGGCGATTGGCCGGCTCGACGAGCGCGGAGCTGAGCTGGTCGATCTGCGCAAAGCCATACGGCGTTTGCACCGGCATCTGAAACTGGATGGCGGTCGGCTCGATCGTCGCGAGCGGCCGGATGTAGTAATAGGGTTTGCCGCTGTCGTCCTTTTGCTGGCCGGGATCGGGCGCGTAGATCGCATCCGGTTTGCCATACTTGGCGGCGATCACCGCCGGTAACGCGAGCGCGCGGTTGAGCCCCTGACAGCTGAGTTGGCCATAGCCTTGCGCGGGTTTCTCGCCGTGCCGCACGAACACGAGGGTTTCAGTCTGGCCGTCGGCCGCATGCGCGGCGGGCACCGTCAGCGCGCCCGCGCACAAGCCGCCGACGGTGAATGCAACGCCATGCAGGAATCCGCGGAAACGGTTCATCGGTAGCACCTGTGCGAGCCTGGAAAGTCGCACGATTCTAGCAGCGGGCCACAGGGGCGCCATGGGTCCGATATCAAGGTGCCCGCGCGAGATGCCAGCGCGGTTTGCAACAAAACAAACGGGCGCCGAAGCGCCCGCTTTGACCGCCTGGACAATCAGGCGCGCCAGACGCGCCGAACCAGCCGATTAGTCGAGAGCCAGTTTCTGCGAATTGCCGCTGCGGCTTTCGGCGATGAGCGGATACAGCACACCCGCGATCACGGCGCCGAGGATCGGCGCAACCCAGAACAGCCACAACTGATCCACCGCCGCGCCGCCGACGAACAGCGCCGGCCCGGTGGAGCGCGCCGGATTGACTGACGTGTTGGTGACCGGAATCGAAATCAGGTGGATCAGCGTCAGGCACAAGCCGATGGCGATCGGCGCAAAGCCGGCCGGCGCGCGCTTGTCGGTCGCGCCGAGAATGACGAACAGGAAGAAGCCGGTCATTACCACTTCGCAGATGAACGCGGCGGCGAGCGAGTAATGGCCCGGCGAGCGCTCGCCATAGCCATTGCTGGCGAAACCGCTTGCCACCAGATCAAAGCCGGGCTTGCCCGAAGCGATGAGCGACAGCACCAGCGCGCCCAGCACCGCGCCGATCACTTGCGCGACGATGTACGGCAGCAGGTCGCGCGCCGCAAAGCGGCCGGCGACGGTCAGGCCGACGCTGACCGCCGGGTTCAGGTGGCAGCCGGAAATGTGGCCGATGGCGTAGGCCATTGTCAGCACGGTCAGGCCGAAGGCGAGCGACACGCCCACAAACCCGATGCCGAGACCGTGGACCGGGCCTGCGAAATTGGCGGCGAGAACAGCGCTGCCGCAGCCCCCGAGCACGAGCCAGAAGGTGCCGAACAACTCGGCAGCAAGACGCTTTGACAACTGCATGATTGGTAATCCTGAAAAAATAGACGCTTCCGGTAGCACGCACGGCATAAGTTCGGATGCATGCCTTGAGCGTGCAATTCTAGGGAGTGACTGCCAATTCAGGTGTCAAGAATCGTCAATGTGGTGTTGGCTTTACCTATTATTGCGAGATAAAGGCACAGTTTTACAATTCATCGGCGTTAATTATTATCAGAAGAAATCTTCCTAAATTGGTATTGTTGTCCATTGCGAATTTTTATAATTGCAGTTAGTCTGCGAGCCAATGAGTTCTAAAAAGGGGAGAACCGAAATGTCACAATATGCAGACCTCAAGGCGCAGATCGCCAAATTGCAGGCACAAGCAGAAGAAGCGCGGCGAACTGAAATTGACAATGTGATCGCCGACATCCGCCAGAAGATCGCCGAATACGGTCTGTCAGCTCAGGACCTGGGCTTTGCAGTCGCCGCCAAGCGCGGCCGCCCGCCCAAGAAGGCGCCGCTGCCGGCGAAATATCAGGATCCGAAGTCGGGCAATACATGGAGCGGGCGCGGCAAACCGCCCAAATGGATTGTTGGCAAAAATCGAGAACGCTTTCTGATTGGCGCGGCTTGAGTCGATCGCCTGCCTGGCGAAAGGCAATTGAAGGTTGAGCGCCGCCTTGGCTTTATGCGCTGAGTGTAATCCGCTATGGAAGCGCATCCATGCTGGTATTAAAAAAGCCGCCTTTGAGAGGCGGCTTTTTTGGGCGAGAAGCGGGATAACCCGGTGTTAGCTCTCGCGCAAACGATTCACACGACAAATTTACCGGCTATTCACCTGAGAATTGAGAAAGCGGCGTATGCGGTGCAGTCGCGAACTCAAACGGTTGAGCGAGAAAATGCTTCAACCGCCCAAGCTCCCTTACTCCAATACTTAGCCCACCGCGACTCGGCGCAATACCGGGCGGCGCGTTGCTTCGACGAGTGCCGAATAGCCGTCCACGTAGTTCTGCGCCATCGTTTTCGAGCTGAAGCGGCGTTCGAACTGTGCGCGGATTTCGCTGCGCGACAATTCATCCAGGCGCTGCAGCGCGGCCACCGCGCCTTGCACATCCTCGACGATATAGCCTGTCACACCGTGATCGATCACTTCCGGCACCGAGCCGCGGTTGAACGCGATCACCGGCGTGCCGCATGCCATCGACTCGATCATCACGAGGCCAAACGGCTCCGACCAGTCGATCGGGAACAGCAACGCCTTGGCGCCGGAGAGGAATTCGGGCTTCTGCGCCTCGTTGATCTCGCCGACAAATTCCACGTGCGCCTGCGACAGCAGCGGCTCGATTTCACGCTTGAAGTAGTCCTGGTCGACCTTGTCCACCTTGGCGGCGATCTTCAGCGGCAGACCGCTTTGTGCAGCGATCTTGATAGCTGTATCGACGCGCTTTTCCGGACAGATGCGGCCAAGGAATGCCAGGTATTCCGGCTTCTTGTGCGTCTGCGGCGTGAGAAGCTGTTCCGGCAATCCGTGGTAAATCGTGTTGAGCCAGTTCGCCTGCGGCAACGGCTGGCGCTGCGAGTCGGAAATCGACACGACCGGTGCTTTGGAGAACGCGTCGAACACGGGTTGCAGTTCCGGCAAGTCGAGGCGCCCGTGCAGCGTCGTCACGAACGGGGTGTCCATCGTCGAGAAGAGTGGAAACGGCAGATAGTCGAGGTGGAAGTGCAGCACGTCGAACTCATGCGCGACCTTGCGCACTTTTTCCATCATCAGGACGTGCGGCGCCATCGCATCGCGCATCGTCGGATCGAGGCGCAGCGAA
This sequence comes from Paraburkholderia ginsengiterrae, assembly GCF_001645125.1. GTDB lineage: Bacteria > Pseudomonadota > Gammaproteobacteria > Burkholderiales > Burkholderiaceae > Paraburkholderia > Paraburkholderia ginsengiterrae. Next base: position 399,317 of record NZ_LXKA01000110.1, read on the forward strand.
CGAGGCCAGCAGGCCTCGAGGTTCGCCGAGGTGACCGAGTCGCCGCTCGCAAACAGCGTGACGTCGTGGCCGAGGTCGACCAGCGCTTCGGTCAGATACGACACGACGCGTTCGGTGCCACCGTAGAGTTTCGGCGGGACAGCTTCGTACAACGGCGCAATTTGTGCGATACGCATGCGTTTTCTCCTATGTGAGCGGCTTCGCACAACGGCGCTCGGTGAGAGCGAGGAGCGAATGCCTGTCGGACGGTTGGGCGCGGTAAGCCGCCGCCCGGAGGACTCCGAACCTGCATCGGGTTATCCCTTATCGTCATTATCGAGATCGAACGTCCTAATTCGAGTTATTTTTCAAACGCTTAATGTTGTTACAGCGGGAAACATCGCGTGTTACAGGCTGTTTGAAGGGCAGGCCCACCAAACGGGCAAGGCGATCGGCCTGTGATTCAAACACCGTGCGGTATGTAGCAAGGCGCGGGCCAGCCCGGTGGAGGCGGCCATACACGAGGCGTGTTGCGTAGAAGTGAAAACGTCTTATAATTCTTTCTCACCGCTGGTAAGGTGCGGGCCACGACTCAAACAAACTCACCGTTTGGTTCACTGCGGGCTCACAACCCCGCCGGCAGCGTGTTCAGCGCGCGGAAAGTTCGGTCTGCGCGCCTTCCCCAAGTTTCAATCAACCCGCTCCAACCCGCTCGTGTAGGAAAAATACCTACACGATTGACGGATTAATCCGTCAGCAAAGCTGGGTGTCTGTCCGATTTTCGTCCGCTCCCCCTTTCGACACAATGCTGGCAAGACCAGAAACGAGCCGATTCGTGCGGTGTCAGTGCGCGCGTTCGAGCAAACGTTTTGCAAACGGCCTGACCAGCCAGATACACCCCGGGGGAATCATGAGCGCGACAAGCGAGATGCTCAATGAGATAAGAGAAGTTAACCTGTCTTATCTCCTGCTAGCCCAGCGGCTGCTGCGCGAAGACAAGCCGATGGGCATGTTTCGCATGGGGATTTCGGACCAGTTGGCCGACGTGCTCGCCAATCTGTCGTTGGCGCAGACCGTCAAGCTGGCGGCGTCCAACCAGGTGCTGTGCCGCTTCCGTTTTGACGACCATGCCGTGCTGTCCGCCCTCGCGGACAAAGGCAAATCGAGCGCCGTGGCTCAGGCGCACTCCGCGATCCTGATGGCAAGCCAGCCAGTCGAGCACGTCGGCTGATGGTGCGCCGTATCGACAAACGGGCGATCGGGACAGGGGAAACGCAAACGGATGGCCAGTAAGAGTGTTGTGCTCGAAGTCAGGGAAATCACCCTGGCCATAGAACTGATCGAACTTGGCGCGCGTTTGCAATTGCTGGAAGCGGAAACCAGTCTGTCGCGCGACCGGCTCATCAAGCTATACAAGGAACTGAAAGGGGTGTCGCCCCCCAAGGGCATGCTGCCGTTTTCGACCGACTGGTTCATGACCTGGCAGCCGAATTTTCACTCCTCGCTGTTCTATAACATCTACCGTTTCATGGCCGGCCACGGCCGCTGCCTGACGATCCAGTCGATCGTGAAGAGCTACCGGCTCTATCTGGAACATGTCCAGTTGCACGAGGACGAGCCCGTGCTCAGTCTGACGCGTGCGTGGACGCTAGTGCGTTTCTTCGACTCCGGAATGCTGCAAATGACCGCCTGCCGCCGCTGCGGAGGTCATTTTGTCGCGCATGCGCACGATCCGCAGCATGCGTTCGTGTGCGGGCTGTGCCAGCCGCCTTCGCGCGCCGGTAAGACAAAGAAAGTCGCCGACGCCCGCGCCCGCGAGAGCCTCGCCGCCCTCGAAGCCTGATCCGGCCGGCCGCAGCCGGCGCGCGGCGGGCTCCTCGCGAGTCTGTGTTGCCCGTCCGGCGGGCCTCCGGCGCGCCCGCCCGGTCGCCGGCCCATACCGGATTCGCCACTCCCGTATCTGGTTTACACCGCCGCTGCGCGCCGCATTTCCGCCAAAGTTTTCCTTTTCGTTGCCGTAAACCAGATTAACGACGGTCACCGTCGCTTCTTTGTGAGGGCTCGGCAGTGTTGATTTTCGTGGGAACACTCGTGACGATTTTGTCCGTTTTCGGCGGTTATGCGCTGGAAGGCGGCCATCTTGGCGCGCTGTTGCAGCCGGTTGAAGTGCTGATGATCGCCGGCGCGGGCGTCGGCGCGTTCATCCTCGGCAACGGAATGAAGACGATCAAGGCAACGCTGCGCGTCATTCCAACCCTCTTCAAAGGGGCCAAATACAACAAGGACGTCTATATGGAGCTGATGGCGCTCCTCTACGTCCTGCTGGCCAAGGCGCGCAAGGAAGGCACGCTGACGCTGGAAGCCGACATCGACGATCCGTCGAAAAGTCCGATCTTCACCCAGTACCCGAAGATTCTCGCCGACCATCACATCATCGAATTCCTGACCGACTACCTGCGGCTCATGGTGGGCGGCAACATGAATGCGTTCGAGATCGAAAGCCTGATGGACGAGGAAATCGAAACGCATCACCAGGAAGGCGAGGGGCCTGCCCATGCCCTGAACAAGGTGGGCGACGCGATGCCGGCGTTCGGTATCGTCGCCGCGGTGATGGGCGTGGTGCACACCATGGCCTCCGCCGACAAGCCGCCCGCGGTGCTCGGCGAGATGATCGCCCAGGCGCTGGTCGGCACCTTCCTCGGCATTCTGCTTTCGTACGGGCTGATCGGACCGCTCGCGAGCGTCGCCGAACAGCGCGTGACCGAATCGACCAAGATGTTCCAGTGCATCAAGGTGACGATTCTGGCGAGCCTGAACGGTTACGCGCCGGCGATTGCCGTCGAGTTCGGCCGCAAGGTGCTCTTCTCGACCGAACGCCCGTCGTTCGCCGAGCTGGAAGAGCACGTGCGCCGCGTCAAGGCCAAGTAAAGGGCGCCGGGAACCGAACCGATGAGTAAGGACAAAGATCGCGCCATTGTCGTCAAGCGCTCCGCGCCCAAGAAGTCCGGGCATCACGGCGGCGCGTGGAAGCTTGCTTACGCGGACTTCATGACCGCGATGATGGCGTTCTTCCTGCTGATGTGGCTGCTGAGCTCGGCCTCCACCGTGCAGCTGAAGGGCATTGCCGACTACTTCAACCAGCCGTTGAAGATCACGCTGTGGGGCGGCGACCGCAGCGCCGAGGACTCGAGCATTCTGAAGGGCGGCGGCCGCGACATCTCGACCGACGCGCAGGGCATCACGCGCTCCACCGACGGCTCGAACAGCCGTGCCGAACGCACCGCCTCGCGCAACAACGAAGACGCGGTGAAGCAGTTGCAAGGCGAGCTGGAGCGGCGCGAGCAGGTCCGCCTGCACGATCTGCAGGTCAAGCTGATGGCGGCCATCGAAGCGAATCCGGTGCTGCGCCAGTTCAAGCAGCAGATCCGCATCGATTCGACGCTGACCGGCTTGCGCATTGAAATCGTCGACTCGCAGAAGCGGCCCATGTTCGCGACCGCGAAAGACCAGGTCGAACCGTACATGCGCGACATCCTGCGCGAAATCGGTCATACGCTGAACGACGTGCCGAACCGCATCATCGTGCAGGGCCACACCGACGCCGTGCAGTACGCGGGCGGGGAGAAGGGCTACAGCAACTGGGAGCTGTCCGCGGACCGCGCCAATGCGTCGCGCCGCGAGCTGATCAGCGGCGGCATGGACGAATCGAAGGTGATGCGTGTGCTCGGCCTCGCCTCGACGCAGAACCTGAACAAGGCGGATCCGCTGGATCCGGAGAACCGCCGTATCAGCATCATCGTGCTGAACAAGAAGTCGGAGGACGCGCTGAATCACGACGACTCCACCACGACGACCTTGTCGGACGACGCGGCCGGCTCCAAGCCATTGCTGCAAAAGATTGCGCAACCGGTGACGGTTGCACCGAAGTTGCCGGCGGCAGTGCCGGCGGCCCAGTAACAAACAGCGATCGCCGTGCTGGTTCACGCGCCCCGCCGGCGCGGACCGCGCGGCGATCCATCGCGTAAGTGCAGTGAGGTTTTCATGATCAGGCACATCCTGGCAATCGACGATTCGGCATCGATGCGGCAGATTCTCGCCGCGACGCTGACGACGGCCGGCTATGAGGTGACGCTCGCGGCGGACGGCAACGAAGGGCTCGAAAACGCGCTCGCCATGTCGTTCGACCTCGTGCTCACCGACCAGCACATGCCAGGCAAGACGGGCCTCGATCTGATCGCCGCGCTGCGCGGCAACCCGGCCTACCAGAGCACGCCCATCCTCGTCCTCACGACGGAATCGGGCGAGCCGTTCAAGGAAGCGGCACGGGCCGCGGGCGCGACCGGCTGGATCGAAAAGCCGCTCGACCCCGACATGCTGACCGAACTGGTGGCGGCATTGGCCGAACCCGATGACGCGTAAGCACCACCCATAGACCACAAGTTATAGAAGCTCTCGACGCGGCGGCAAGGCAGCCCAAGCCTAGACAGGAACTCTCGCGGTGACCCAGGCATGACACTCGACATCACTCAGTTCTATCAGACGTTCTTCGACGAAGCGGACGAACTGCTCGCGCAGATGGAGCAGTTGCTGCTCAATCTCGACATCGCACACCCGGACCCCGAAGATCTCGCGGCGATTTTCCGCGCGGCGCATTCCATCAAGGGCGGTGCGGCGACCTTCGGCTTTACCGCGCTGACGGAAACGACACACATTCTCGAATCGCTGCTGGACCGCGCGCGCAATAACGAACTCGTGCTGCGCAAGGACATGATCGACACGTTCCTCGAAACCAAGGACGTGTTGTCCGGCCAGCTCGCCGACTACCGCGCGAGCGCGGAGCCGGATGCGGCGGTCGCTCGCGCGATCTGCGCGAAGCTCGAACGGCTGCACGCCGAGAGCAGCGAGGGCGGCGCGCCGGCCGCGAGCGCGGCAGCGGTTGAAACACAGGCAACGCAGGCAGTACATGCTGCACAGGGAGGCACCCCGCCGGAGCACGTCGTCGAACAGGCGGTGCAGGCGGCGGGCGAATGGATTGACGGCGAGCCGGCACAGACCGGGCAAGCCGCGGGGGCGGACGGCGGTCAGGACGACGGCGCCGGTCCCCATCTGAAAATTACGCTACGGGGCGTTGGTGAGAAGGACCAGGAACTGCTGGCCGAAGAGCTCGGCAACCTGGGCAACATCGTCGGGCAGGTCAAGAGCGGCGGCGATCTGACGCTGTGGCTCGCGACCGATGTAACCGCCGACGACATCATCGCCGTGTGCTGTTTCGTGATCGACGAAAGTCAGATCTCGGTCGGCCGCGGCACCGCACCGGCGGTCGAGACGCAGCAAGGCGAACCTGGAACGCCTGCCGCTGCCGCCTCGTCCCCGGCGCAAGCAGTACCGGCCAGTCAGGCGGGACAGGGGGCACTGGCAGCATCGTCGGCACGGGCGGCCGACACCGCTGCACCCGCTTCCACGGCCACGCACGGCCTGTTCGACGCACCGGCTGCGGCTCAACAACCTGCTGCAACTCAGCCCGCGGCTCCGGCCGCGGCGGCGAGCAGCGCGCCGGCGGCCAGTCAGGCGAGCGCATCCAGTACGTCCAGCGCAGCCGCACCGGCCACACAGACAGATTCGGACCGCCAGGCCGCGCGTCCGGCAGCGGCAGCCGGCGGCGCGGAAGGCAGCTCGATTCGCGTCGGCGTCGAAAAGGTCGATCAACTGATCAATCTGGTCGGCGAACTGGTCATCACGCAAGCCATGCTCGCGGAGACCACCAGCACGTTCGATCCGGCGCTGCACGACCGGCTCTTCAACGGCATGGCGCAGCTCGAGCGCAACGCGCGCGACCTGCAGGAAGCGGTGATGTCGATTCGCATGATGCCGATGGATTACGTGTTCAGCCGCTTCCCGCGTCTGGTGCGCGATCTGGCGGCGAAACTCGGCAAGGAAGTGGAGCTCGTCACCTTCGGTCAGGCGACCGAACTCGACAAGAGCCTGATCGAGCGGATCATCGATCCGTTGACGCACCTCGTGCGCAACAGTCTCGACCACGGTATCGAAACCGTGGAAGCGCGGCGCGCGGCGGGCAAGGATTCGACCGGCCAGCTGGTGCTGTCCGCGGCACACCACGGCGGCAACATCGTCATCGAAGTGAGCGACGACGGCGCCGGCCTGCGCCGCGACAAGATTCTCGCGAAGGCGGCCAAGCAGGGCATGCAGGTCAGCGACACGATGTCCGACGAAGAAGTCTGGAACCTGATCTTCCTGCCGGGCTTCTCGACGGCCGAGCAGGTCACGGACGTGTCGGGCCGTGGTGTCGGCATGGACGTGGTGAAGCGCAACATCCAGTCGATGGGTGGTCACGTGGAAATCACCTCGCACGCCGGCAAGGGCAGCACCACGCGCATCGTCCTGCCGCTCACGCTGGCGATTCTGGACGGCATGTCGGTCAAGGTCGGCAACGAGATCTTCATTCTGCCGCTGAACTTCGTGATGGAGTCGCTGCAGCCGCAAGCCGACGACATCTACACGGTCGCCAACGGCGAGCGTGTGGTGCGGGTGCGCGGCGAGTATCTGCCGCTCGTGGCGTTGCACGAAGTGTTCAACGTCGACGAAGCGAAGCAGGAGCCGACGCAGGGCATCGTCACCATCATGCAGACCGAGGGGCGCCGCTTCGCCATGCTGATCGACGAACTGGTCGGCCAGCAGCAGGTGGTGGTGAAGAATCTGGAAACGAACTACCGCAAGGTTCACGGCATTTCCGCGGCGACCATTCTCGGCGACGGCAGCGTCGCGCTGATCGTGGACGTGGCGGCGCTGAACCGCGAAACGCGCCACGCGCATGGCGCAATGAGCCTCGCATGAAGTCAGTCAAATCCGGCGGCACTCTTACTCAACTTATTTCATCCCAACCATTTGGGGGCTAACGTGGCAGAAGTCCAATCCATCAATTCGAGCGTCGCCAACGCGAACGGTACGAATGGCCGCCGCGCCTCGCAGCAGGCTGACGCCGGCGGTCAGGAGTTCCTGGTCTTCACGCTCGGCGCGGAAGAGTACGGCATCGACATTCTGAAGGTGCAGGAAATCCGCGGCTACGACAACGTGACGCGTATCGCCAATGCGCCCGAGTTCATCAAGGGCGTGATCAACCTGCGCGGCATCATCGTGCCGATCGTGGACATGCGCATCAAGTTTCATCTGGGCCGTGTCGAGTACGACCATCAGACCGTCGTGATCATCCTGAACGTCGCGCACCGCGTGGTCGGGATGGTGGTGGACGGCGTCTCGGACGTGCTGACGCTCGCCACCGATCAGATCATGCCGGCACCCGAATTCGGCGCCACGCTGACGACCGAGTACCTCACGGGTCTGGGCACGGTCGACGGCCGCATGCTGATCCTCATGGACATCGAGAAGCTGATGACCAGCCGCGAAATGGCGTTGATCGAAACGCTCGGCGTCTAACGGCCGCCGCCTTCACGAACGATTGGGACAGGGAGCATCGAGATGCTGAGTAGGTGGTCGATTCGCACATCGCTGACGATGGTGGGAGTCATTCTGGCAGCGCTGACCGTAGTCGTCGGCGTACTTGGGCTAACCGCGCTGAATGGCGCGAGCCAGTCGCTCGACCGCATTGCGCGCGGCGATCTGGTCGCCATTCATGCACTCGACGATGCCTCGTCGTACCTGCTGCGCTCGCGCGTGTCGCTGGACCGCTTCAACGCGTTGAGCGCGTCGGGCGACACGGAGCAGGCGAAGAAGGTCCTCGACCGTGCGCAGGAGCTGTACGGCAAGGGCAATCAGAACTGGCAGGCTTACCTCGATGCACCCAAGAACGGCGTGGATCAGGCGCAGCTCGACGAACTGGCGGCGCGCCGCACGGCGCTGATGCGTGACGGCATGGAGCCGGAGTTCGCCGCGCTGCGCGCGAACGATCTGGCCGGCTATCACGCGATCGCGGACACCAAGATCAGCCCGTGGTTCGTGTCCTACGACAATGCCGCGTCGGTCGTCATCAAGGGTTTGCAGCAACACGCCATGGATCAGCAGGCGAGCGCGCAATCGAACATCTCGCTGATGACCATGCTGATCATCGGCTTCACCGTGTTCGCGCTGCTGCTGGTGGTGGGCATTCGCTTCGCGCTGCGCGGCCTGATCGTCCAGCCGCTCAACGACGCGACCGCGTGTTTCGAACGGATCGCTTCGGGCGACCTGTCAGAGACGATTGAAGTGTTCAGTCGCAACGAAATCGGGCGTCTCTTTGCCGGCATCAAGCGCATGCAGGAAAGCATGGCGACGATGGTGAAGGCCGTTCACAGCAGCACCGAATCGATCGACACCGGCGCGCGCGAAATCGCCATGGGCAACACCGATCTGTCGCAGCGCACCGAACAGCAGGCCGCCTCGCTGCAGGAAACCGCATCGAGCATGGAGCAGTTGACCGGCACCGTGCGGCAGAACGCCGAGAACGCGCGTCAGGCGAGCCAGCTGGCCGTCAACGCCTCCGATATCGCCACGCGCGGCGGCGACGTGGTGAGCCAGGTCGTCACGACCATGCAGGACATCGCGACCAGCTCGAACAAGGTCGTCGACATCATCGGCGTGATCGAAGGGATTGCTTTCCAGACCAATATTCTGGCGCTGAACGCGGCGGTCGAAGCCGCCCGGGCCGGCGAACAGGGCCGCGGTTTCGCGGTGGTGGCAGGCGAAGTGCGCAGCCTCGCGCAGCGCAGCGCGAGCGCCGCGAAGGAAATCAAGGAGCTGATCGGCGACTCGGTCGACAAGGTGCAAAGCGGCTCGGCGCTGGTCGGCCGCGCGGGCACGACGATGGACGAGATCGTGCAGGCCGTGCGCCGCGTAACCGACATCATGGGCGAAATCAGCGCGGCGTCCGAAGAGCAGTCCGGCGGCATCGAGCAGGTCAATCGCGCGGTCGTGCAGATGGACGAAGTCACGCAGCAGAACGCCGCGCTGGTGGAACAGGCAGCGGCCGCGGCGGCGTCGCTCGAAGACCAGACGAAGCAGTTGCAGGCCGTGGTGAGCGGCTGGAAAGTGGCCGGCGGTCCGGCGCGCAGCAGCGCGGCGGTCGCGCGTGCGCGTACGGCAACGACCCGCGTGAGCAGTGGTACGAGCAAGCCGGCTGCTAAAGCAACGACGGCAACGGCGGCGGCGGCGGCAACGCACGGCAACGGCGCAGCGCATCCGGCGGCGAGTGCGACGGCCACCCATGCAGCAGTCACGAAGACCGCGCCGGCTTCGGCCACCCACGATGCACGCGTCGAACCGGCTCTCAAGCCGAAGACCGTGCGCGCGACGGCCGAATCCGCAGCACGTCCGGCCGCAGCAGGCGCGGCTACGGCGGGCTCCGACGCGGACTGGGAAACATTCTAGGAAGCAGCACAAAGACATGCGGTCATTCGACATCTCGCTCCATGAGGGGCGAATCATCGAAGCACGTTCAAGCAGCGTGCCACGGGCCGATTGCGTGTTGGCAGAACTCGCGGGCGGGCGCGACCCCGCGAACACACTCGCTTTCCCTCAGGCAGGAACGCCCGGTGGAAAGCGGGATGGCTCGTATCGCAGGCAGGAACTTTCATAATGGCAACGCGCGCACCACAACGCTCCGCACGGACATCCCCTGAACGGGCACTTCCCGATCAGGGGGAGCTGGTCAGAGTCGGCGAACAGGCACGGGATTTCGAGTTCACGTCGGCGGACTTCGCTCGCATTCGCGAGCTGATTCATCGCAGCGCGGGCATCTCGCTGTCGGATCACAAGCGCGATATGGCCTACAGCCGCCTCGCGCGGCGTCTGCGCGCGCGCGGCCTCGACACGTTCAAACAGTATCTGGATCTGCTCGAAGCGGAAAACGATCCGGCCGAGTGGGAAGCGTTCACCAATGCGCTGACCACCAACCTGACGGCGTTTTTCCGCGAAGCGCATCACTTTCCGATCCTCGCCGACTTCGTGCCGCGCCGTGCGCAGCCGGTGTCGGTATGGTGCTCGGCGGCCTCGACCGGTGAAGAGCCGTATTCGATCGCGATGACGCTGATCGAGGCGCTCGGCGAGAGCGGCGCGCGCCAGGCCTCGGTGCTCGCCACCGATATCGACACCCAGGTGCTGGCCAAGGCCGAAGCGGGCATGTACCAGTTCGACCAGGTGAAGCACCTCTCGCCCGAACGGCTCAAGCGCTTCTTCCTGAAAGGCACTGGCGCGCATGCAGGGATGGTCAAGGTGCGCCCGGAAGTGCGCGCCATGGTGCGCTTCGAGCAGTTGAACCTCACCGACCGCGACTACCAGTTGCGCTCGCAGTTCGACGCGATTTTCTGCCGCAACGTAATGATCTATTTCGACAAGCCGACGCAGGCGCAAGTCCTCGCGCGCTTCGAGCCGCTGATGAAATCGGGCGGCCTGCTGTTTGCCGGCCACTCGGAAAACTTCACGTATGTGACGCAGGCGTTCAAGCTGCGCGGCCAGACCGTCTATGAACTGACGCGCGACGCGACCGGCGTTCGTACGCCGTCGCGCGCGCCGGCATCGGCGGCGCACCACACGACCGGTGGGGTGACCGTATGAGCAGCACCCTGCCGATCGCCACCAATCTATATTTCGACAACCACTTTCAACGCCCCGGCGTGAAGCTGTTGCCGAACGAGTTTTACACCACGAGCGAAGACATGGTGCTCGTCACCGTGCTCGGCTCCTGTGTCGCGGCCTGCATCCAGGATCGCACGGCGGGTATCGGCGGCATGAATCACTTCATGCTGCCCGACGATGGCGCCGACGTCGGCCAGGCCGCATCGGATTCGATGCGCTACGGCGCCTATGCGATGGAAGTGCTGATCAACGAACTGATCAAGGCCGGCGGCCGGCGCGAGCGCTTCGAAGCCAAGGTGTTCGGCGGCGGCGCGGTGCTCGCCGGCATGACGACGATGAACATCGGCGACCGCAATTCCGAGTTCGTGCGCCGCTATCTGGCGCTCGAAAAGATCCGCATCGTCGCCGAAGACTTGCAGGGCTCGCACCCGCGCAAGGTGGCCTTCATGCCGCGCACCGGCCAGGTGATGGTGAAAAAACTGCGCCTGCAGCAGGAAGCCGGCGTGGCCGAGCGCGAGCAGGCGCTTGTGCGCAGGAGCGCCGAGGAACGTGCGGAGCGGCTGGCGCAGGCGCGCAAGCGGGTCGAACTGTTTTCGACACCTGCCGCGCGGCCCAAGGTCGAGCTGTTTTCGGCCCCCGCCGCCCGCCCGAAGGTCGAGCTGTTCGGCTCGGCCCCGCGCCCGATTAACTCAAACAACGCCAGAACTACAGAGGAGGCGTGAGCGCTGTGCAAAAGATCAAAGTACTGTGCGTCGACGATTCCGCGCTGATTCGCAGTTTGATGACGGAAATCATCAACGGTCAGCCGGATATGACCGTGGTGGCGACCGCACCCGACCCGCTGGTCGCGCGCGAACTCATCAAGCAGCACAATCCGGACGTGCTGACGCTCGACGTCGAAATGCCGCGCATGGACGGACTCGACTTTCTCGAGAAGCTGATGCGTCTGCGGCCGATGCCGGTCGTGATGGTGTCGTCGCTGACCGAACGCGGCAATGAAATCACGCTGCGCGCGCTGGAACTCGGCGCGGCCGACTTCGTCACCAAGCCGAAGGTCGGCATTCGCGACGGCATGCTCGACTACGCGGAAAAGCTCGCCGACAAGATCCGCGCGGCGGCTCGCGCGCGCGTGCGCCAGGCCGCGCCGGTGCAGCATGCGGCCGCGCAGCCGGCGCACGCGCCGGTCGGCGCCGCGCCGCTGTTCAACAATCCGCTGCTCAGTACCGAGAAGCTGATTATCGTCGGCGCGTCGACCGGCGGCACCGAAGCGATCCGCGAAGTGCTGCTGCCGCTGCCGCCGGATGCACCCGCGGTGCTGATCGCGCAGCATATGCCGCCGGGTTTTACGAAATCTTTTGCACAACGCCTCAATGGTTTGTGCCGGATTACCGTTAAAGAGGCAGAGCACGGCGAACGCGTGCTGCCGGGCCATGCGTATATCGCGCCTGGCCACGCGCACCTGTTGCTCGCACGCAGCGGCGCGAACTATATTGCGCACTTGTCGGACGAGCCGCCGGTGAACCGTCATCGTCCTTCGGTGGACGTGCTGTTCCGTTCGGCCGCGCAGCATGCCGGCAAGAACGCGGTCGGCGTGATTCTGACCGGGATGGGGCGTGACGGCGCAGCGGGTCTGCTGGACATGAAAAAAGCAGGGGCGTACACCCTTGCGCAGGACGAGGCGAGCTGTATCGTGTTCGGCATGCCGCGCGAAGCGATTGCGCTCGGCGCGGCCGACGAGATCGCATCACTGCCGGAAATGAGCCGGCGTGTGATGGCGCGTTTGTCGGCGATGGGCGATCGCGTTCAGCGGGTTTGATGCGCCCGGTAAATTGAGGCGCGGGTTTGAGGCAACTCAACGCCGCACCATGAATCAAGCAAAGGGAATGAAATGGATAAGGGAATGAAAATCCTGGTAGTTGACGACTTTCCGACGATGCGCCGGATCGTTCGCAACCTCCTGAAAGAACTCGGCTACTCGAACGTGGACGAGGCGGAAGACGGTCAGGCCGGTCTCGCGCGTTTGCGCGGCGGCAGCTACGACTTCGTGATTTCCGACTGGAACATGCCGAACCTCGACGGTCTGGCCATGCTTCAGGCCATCCGCGCGGATGCCAGCATTGCGCACCTGCCGGTGCTGATGGTGACGGCCGAGTCGAAGAAGGAAAACATCATCGCGGCGGCGCAGGCCGGCGCGAGCGGTTACGTCGTCAAGCCGTTCACGGCCGCGACGCTCGACGAGAAACTCAACAAGATTCTCGAGAAGATGGCCAAGACCGGGAGCTGATGTGAATCTGCCGACCAATGCGCCTGGCGCCGAAGCGGTCAACGAGAGCGGCGACTTTGCGTCTGACCGCATTCTCGCCCGCATTGGACAACTCACGCGCACGCTGCGCGACTCGATGCGCGAGCTCGGGATCGACAAGCATGTCGAGCGCGCGGCGGAAGCCGTGCCCGATGCACGCGATCGTCTGAAATACATCGCGAACATGACCGAGCAGGCCGCCGAGCGCGTCCTGTCCGCGATCGACATCGCCAAGCCGATCCAGGAGCAGTTGCAGAAAGACGCGGGTGAGCTCGACGCGCGCTGGGAGCAATGGTATGCGGCGCCGATCGAACGCGAGGAAGTGCGCGCGCTGATGAACGACACGCGGACCTTCTTGCGCGGCGTGCCCGAGGCGACCGGCGCGACCAACTCGCAGCTCATGGAGATCATGCTGGCGCAGGACTTCCAGGATCTGACCGGCCAGGTCATCAAGAAGATCACCGACGTCGTGTACCTGATCGAGCAGCAGTTGCTCGGCGTGCTGGTGGAGAACATCGCGCTCGAGCGGCGCGAACAGTTCGCCGCGAACGCGGCGGCGCTGGCGGCGGAAGTCTCGTCGACCGGCAGCCCCGAGCATCTGCTGAACGGCCCGCAGATCAATCCGGAAGGGAAGGCGGACGTGGTCCAGGACCAGTCGCAGGTCGACGACCTGCTGGCGAGCCTCGGCTTCTGACGTGCCGCGCGGCCTCCCGCGCGCGGCATCGAACCCGCACGCGTGACAGGCCGCGCGCACGTGGTTTCTGTGTCCGGACACAAACCACAGGCATACTACGGGCTCAAGCAGCGGCACGGCGTACCGGCAAAAATTGCCGACTGCCGGCGGCATAGTGAGGATTGCCCTTAGTGTGCTGCCGCAGCCGTGCCGTATGATTTGCATACATGCCGCCGGGTCGCGCGAGGTGCGGGCCGAGTGGCAGCTCGGGAGGAACCTCGTCATGTGGAGTTGTATTCGTCGCGCCGGGATCATTACGGCGCTTGCTTTGCCTTGTTCGTTTTTTGCGGTGCAGTCCGCCAACGCGGCACTGGGCGGTGCCCCAATGACGCCTTCCGGGGACGCATCGGTCTCGTCCCGCACCGTCCAGCCGGGCAGCGGCGCCGCCAACGCCGCGCAAGGCGTGATGCGCTCCGCCTCCAACGCCGCCTCCGCCACTTCGGCTACAGCCTCGTACACCGTGCGTGAGACCAAGCTCGGCAACGGCACCGTGGTTCGCGAGTACCTTGCCGCCGACGGTTCCGTATTCGGCATTGCGTGGCGCGGTCCGCAAATGCCGGATCTGAGCGATCTGCTCGGCACCTATTTCCCGCAATACGTGGCCGGCGTGAATGCGGTCCGCGCGGCGCGCGGCGGCGGCCATGGTCCCGTTGCGGTCGAGCAGAGCAGCCTCGTGGTGCGTTCCGGCGGCCACATGGGCGCGTTCAACGGCCAGGCCTGGCTGCCCGCGGCGCTGCCCGCGGGCGTCAGCGGTTCCGACATCCAGTAACGGCGAGGACGAGAACGATGCGAACCATGCATAGCGCTGTAAAGCTCAAGGACTGGATGCGGGCGGTCGTGGCCGTGATGCTGGTGTCGGTGCTCGCCGCTTGCGGCGGTGGGGGCGGCTCCAGTTCCAGCAACAATTCGTCGACCACGCTGAACGGCGGCTCGCTGCCGGCGAGCCCGACCCAGCAGCCGATTGCGGCCGGCGCCGCGAACACGGCGGTGATCACGGTCGGGCAGGGGTTGAGCGGCGTCGTCAATATTCCGACGGTCAGCGTCACCATCTGCCAGCCCGGTTCGACCGCGAATTGTCAGACCATTAACAATATTCAGGTCGATACCGGTTCGTTCGGATTGCGGGTGGTTGCCTCGGCGCTGAACCCAACGATGGCGCAGGTGTTGCAGCCGATCCAGTTGAACGGCGGGCAACTTGCCGAATGCGCAACCTTCGCCGACGGCTACACGTGGGGTACGGTGCGTAGCGCAAGCGTCGGGATTGGCGGCGAAACGGCCACCAATATTCCGATCCAGGTCATCGGCGACAAGCCTCAGAGCACGGTGCCGGCAACCGGCTGCAGTGGCACGGCGCAAAACACGGCCAGCCAGCTCGGTGCCAACGGCATTCTCGGCATCGGCACGGCGCCTACCGATTGCGGTGCGACTTGTTCCGATCCGGCGACGGCCGGTACGTACAGCAATTACTTCGGCTGCCCGGGTACCGTAAATTGCACCCGGACGGCGGTGCCAACCGCTCAGCAGGTGACCAATCCGGTCTCGAAGTTTACAGGCGACAACAACGGCGTAATCGTGCAGATGCCACCATTGCCGGATACGGGGGCGCCGTCGGCCACCGGCACGCTGGTGTTCGGTATCAACACGCAGTCGAACAATACACTGACCGGCGTGCAGACCTATACGACCGACGCCTTCGGCGACATGAACGACAGCGTTTTCAACGGCACAACGGTGCAGGCGTTCCTCGATTCGGGCTCGAACGCGTACTTCTTCGCCGATAACTCAATCGCGCAGTGCGGAGGCAATTTAGGGAGCTTCTATTGCCCGCCGTCGGCGCAAACCCGCTCGGTGACGCTGGTCGGGCTGAACAAGGCCACCACGAGCGCCAGCATCGGCATCCTGACCGCGCAGACGCTGTTTGGCGGCGGCAGCAACTTCGCGTTCAACGACCTGGCCGGTCAGATCGGCGGCAACAGCAGCTTCGATCTCGGCCTGCCGTTCTTCTACGGCCGCCACATCTACTACGGCATCGATCAGACCCAGAACGGCGCGAACCCCGGCGGCCAGGCACCTTTCGTCGCCTTCTAATCTCCGCGCAACACTGAAGCACAAGGCCAGCCGGGCGCCCAACCCGGCTGGTCCATCCCTCGAAATACCCCCCTTTCTCCGCCCTTATCCGCCGATCAGCGCTTGCGTCGAGCGGGAATAATCGCTCTCACTGGAAAGAGGCGCCGTGCCTCGGCCGACTGGAGAGCGTTTGTGGCAGAGGATAGCGACCTCGAAAAGACCGAATCAGCCACCCCCCGGCGCCTGCAGAAGGCGCGCGAGGAAGGGCAGATCGTCCGCTCGCGGGAACTGTCCACGTTTGCGCTGCTGGCGGCGGGGTTCTTCGGCGTGTGGGGCATGTCCAGCACCATAGGCGAACATTTGCAGGGCATGCTGCGCGCGGCCTTCACGTTCGATCACGCCAGTGCATTCGAAACCCGCCGCATGATGATCGGCGCCGGTGTGGCGAGCCGCGAAGGGTTCTACGCGCTGCTGCCGGTCCTCGCCTTCACCGGCGCGGCCGCCTTGCTCGCGCCGATGGCGCTGGGCGGCTGGCAACTGTCGGCCAAAGGCCTCGAACCCAAGTTCAACCGGCTCAATCCGATCGCCGGGCTCGGCAAGATGTTTTCGATCAACGGGCCGATCCAGCTCGGCTTGTCGCTGGTGAAGACGCTGGTGGTGGGGATCATCGGCGGAACGGCGATCTGGAATCGCCGTGAGGAGATTCTCGCGCTGGCCACCCAGCCGCTGCATCTCGCGCTCGCCAATACAGTGCATCTGATCGCCGTGTGCTGCGGCATGACGGTGGCCGGCATGTTCGTGGTCGCCGCGCTGGATGTGCCGTACCAGCTGTGGCAGTTCCACAAGAAGCTGCGCATGACGAAGGAAGAAGTGAAGCGCGAGCATCGTGAAAGCGAAGGCGATCCGCACGTGAAAGGCCGGATTCGCCAGCAGCAGCGCGCGATGGCCCGCCGCCGCATGATGACCAACGTGCCGAAGGCCGACGTGGTGGTGACCAACCCGACGCACTTCGCCGTCGCGCTGCAATACACCGACGGCGAGATGCGCGCGCCGAAGGTGGTCGCCAAGGGCGTGAACCTGGTGGCCGCGCGGATTCGCGAAATCGCCGCCGAAAACAACGTGCCGTTGCTGGAAGCGCCGCCGCTCGCGCGGGCGCTGTATCACAACGTCGAGCTGAATCGCGAGATTCCGGGCCCGCTGTACGGTGCGGTCGCGGAAGTGCTCGCATGGGTGTATCAACTGCGGCGCTTCAAAGCCGAAGGCGGCACCGTGCCGATGGCACCGACCGAACTCGACGTGCCCGCCGAACTCGACAAGGGCGGCGTATCGGATGACGAAGCCGATCAGGAAGCCGCCGACACGCTCAACCCTGCCAACCCAAATAACGACGACGCTTCAGGAGCCTCCGCATGAACGCTCGCGCCGGTTTCCTCGCTCGACGGCCGGATGCCTTAAGCAGCACCAATTTGCGCGCCCTCGCCGGGCCGGTGCTGATCTGCATGATCCTCGGCATGATGATCCTGCCGCTGCCGCCGTTCCTGCTGGACCTGCTGTTCACCTTCAACATCGCGCTCTCGGTGATGGTGCTGCTCGTCAGCATGTACACCATGAAGCCGCTCGATTTCGCCGCGTTCCCGAGCGTGCTGCTGTTCTCGACCTTGCTGCGTCTTTCGCTGAACGTGGCATCCACGCGGGTCGTGCTGCTCGAAGGCCACACCGGCCCGGACGCGGCCGGCCAGGTGATCGAGTCGTTCGGCCACTTCCTCGTGGGCGGCAACTTCGCGGTCGGTATCGTCGTCTTTATCATTCTGATGGTGATCAACTTCATGGTGATCACCAAGGGCGCGGGGCGGATCGCGGAAGTGTCCGCGCGCTTCACGCTCGATGCGATGCCCGGCAAGCAGATGGCGATCGACGCCGATCTGAACGCCGGCCTCATCAACGAAGAACAGGCCCGCAAGCGCCGCGCGGAAGTCTCCCAGGAAGCCGAGTTTTACGGTTCGATGGACGGCGCGAGCAAGTTCGTGCGCGGCGACGCGATCGCCGGTTTGCTGATCATGGTGATCAACATTCTCGGCGGGCTGATTGTCGGGATGGTCCAGCACGGCATGGACTTCGCGTCCGCCGGCAAGAACTACACGTTGCTCACGATCGGTGACGGCCTCGTCGCGCAGATTCCGTCGCTGGTGATTTCGACGGCCGCCGGTGTGATCGTCTCGCGCGTCGCCACCAACGAGGATATCGGCACGCAACTGACCGGCCAGCTGTTCACGAATCCCCGCGTGCTGATGATCACGGGCTGCATTCTCGTGCTGATGGGCCTGATTCCGGGCATGCCGCACTTCGCGTTTCTGGTCCTCGGCGGCGGCCTGATCCAGCTCGGCCGCACGATGAAAAAGCGCGCCGAAGAACGCAAGAACACCACGGCGCTCGTCGATGTCGCGCCGGCCGCGATGGCGCCGGCCGAAAATACCGAGGCAAGCTGGGACGACGTGACGATGATCGACACGCTCGGCCTCGAAGTCGGCTACCGGCTGATTCCGCTCGTCGATAAAAACTCGGACGGCGAACTGCTCAAGCGGATCAAGAGCATCCGCAAGAAATTCGCGCAGGAAATCGGCTTCCTGCCGCCGGTCATCCATATCCGCGACAACCTCGAATTGCGGCCGAACGGTTACCGCATCGCGCTCAAGGGCGTCGAAGTGGGCGTCGGCGAGGCGTACCCGGGTCAGTGGCTGGCGATCAATCCCGGCCAGGTGTCGGCGGCGCTGCCGGGCACACCGACGCAGGACCCCGCATTCGGTCTGCCGGCGATCTGGATCGACACGAATCTGCGCGAACAAGCGCAGGTGTACGGCTACACGGTGGTTGATTCGAGCACGGTGGTGGCAACGCACCTGAATCACCTCGTCGTCACGCACGCCTCGGAACTGCTGGGCCGCCGCGAAGTGCAGGCGCTGCTCGAGCGGATGCAGAAAGATACGCCGTCGCTGGTCGACGATCTCGTGCCGAAGTCGCTGCCGCTCACCACGCTGCAAAAGGTGCTGCAAAACCTGCTGGAAGAGGGCGTGCCGATCCGCGACCTGCGCACGATTCTCGAAGCGCTCTCCGAACACACGCCGAAGATCACCGACGCGCACGATCTCACCGCGGCCGTGCGGCTCTCGCTGGGCCGCGCGATCACGCAGCAGTGGTTCCCCGGCACTGGCGACATGCAGGTGATGGGGCTCGACTCGAACCTCGAGCGGGTGCTCTCGCAGGCGCTCTCGACCGGCTCCAACCCAGGGCTCGAACCGGGCCTCGCGCATACGCTGCTCACCGAAACCCAGAAGGCGATGACGCGTCAGCAGAATCTCGGGTACGCGCCCGTGCTGCTGGTGCAGCACGCGCTGCGGCCGATGCTCGCGCGCTTCCTGCGCCGCAGCCTGCCGCAGCTGAAGGTGCTGTCGTACGCGGAAGTCCCCGACACGCGCAACATCAAGGTCGTGAATCTGATCGGCGCGCACGGTTAAACCGCGGCGCTCATCGCGGGCGGTTGCCATTTGCCGGCCGCGCTTCCCAATCCCCTTTTTGCCGGCGCTCATCGAGCGCCGGTTTCATTTCGGCGCCTGACCGGCGCCTGACTTTCCATGCGAAAAGCGGGCGCCGGAGGTCAGGCCCTGCCCGCGAAAGCGCCGCCGCGCAAGCGTGAAAGACCCGTTTAAAACCGCTGCACGCGGGCATCGCGGCGGGTTTCCATCGTCCGAATTGCCCGCCTTTAACCGTCTTTATCCATCGATCGTCGCTCGACGGGTTTCGCAATAATGATCTCAATGGGAAGCGGTATGTTGCCGGTCCGTTAGTCCGTTTACCTCATCGGGGGTCCAGCTTGAACATTCGTAAATTTGTCGGTGCCACCAGTCGCGACGCGCTGCGCCTTGTGCGCGAAGCGTTGGGCGCGGATGCGGTCGTACTGTCCAATCATACGATGGACGACGGCAGCGTCGAAATCGTCGCACTGGCCGACAGCGACCTCGCCGCCATCGCGCCGAAGGCGCCGCGCACTGGCGCGCAGCAGGCTGGTGCGATGAATGTCACGGCTGGACAACCGGCGCTGAGCGCGCCGCGCGCGCTGCCGGGCGCGGCGCCGATGCAGGCCAATCCGTATGCGAGCGGGATGCCCGATGTGTTCTCGTCGGTGTTCGGCGCAAGCCCGGAAGCCGGTGCTGAGAATTTCGGCGGCAGCGTGGGCAGCGACGACGCGAACGAAGCGCCGGCTACTGCGATGAAGCCCGCCGCGAGCGCGTCGAAAGCGGCGCTGCCGGGCACGGCGAGAGCACCGCTGGCCGCGCCGGTCAAGCCGGCTGCCGCGTCGCCTTCGCAAGCGGCGAGCCCGGAACAACCGAGCGCGCGTGCCGCCGCCTCGCGCCTCACCGAAGACATCCGCGCCGATCTGCTCAAAGCCGCCGGCGTGCCGCCGGTGCCTGCCGTGCCGGGCGCAAACACGCAGACGCCGCGCACGATGGCCGAATCGAATCCCTGGTTGATCGACCACGCTCGCCGCATCGCCGCCGAACAGCAGGAGGACGGCGCCTATAGCGCGCGGCCCGCCGCCATGGCGCCGGCCGCCGCGACGGCCAGGGGCCTCGGCTCCGCCGTCGAACCAGGCAAGGCCGCCGCGCCGCGAGCCGCCGACACCCCCGAGTGGGCCCGCGAAGGCGCGCAAGCCTCCGCGCGCCGCGCCGCGCAAAAGAACGCTGCGCCGCTGCCCTCGGGTGACGACGCCCGCACGCCCGCCTCGGTGGCCGAGGCGATCAAGGTGCGCATGGAGCAGGTCGTCAACGACACCGTCATGAACGAGCTGTCGTCGATGCGCGGGATGATGGAAGAACATTTCGCCGGTCTGCTGTGGGGCGAGCGTCAGCGCCGCAACCCGGCGCGCGCCGCGCTTACCAAGCATCTGTTCGCCGCCGGCTTCTCCGCGCAGCTCGTGCAGATGATGGTCGACAACCTGCCGGACGACGTCGAAAGCATGGACGGCGGCATGGCGTGGGTCCGCTCGGTGCTCGATTCGAACCTGCCGGTGATGGAAGACGAAGACGCGCTGATGGAGCGCGGCGGCGTGTTCGCGCTGATGGGCCCGACCGGCGTGGGCAAGACCACCACCACCGCCAAGCTCGCCGCGCGCTGCGTGATGCGCTTCGGCGCCAGCAAGGTCGCGCTGCTCACCACCGACAGCTACCGGATCGGCGGCCACGAGCAGCTGCGCATCTTCGGCAAGATTCTCGGCGTGTCGGTTCACGCCGTGAAGGACGGTGCCGATCTGCAGCTCGCGCTGTCCGAGCTGCGCAACAAACACATCGTGCTGATCGACACGATCGGCATGAGCCAGCGCGACCGTCTCGTCTCCGACCAGATCGCGATGCTGTGCCGCGCCGGTCAGCCGGTGCAGCGCCTGCTGCTGCTCAATGCGACCAGCCACGGCGACACGCTCAACGAGGTCGTGCAGGCCTATCAGCGCGCGCCGGATCAACAGCCGCTCGCCGGCTGCATTCTGACCAAGCTCGACGAAGCCACCAACCTGGGCGGCGTGCTCGATACGGTGATCCGCTACAAGCTGCCGGTGCACTACGTGTCGACCGGCCAGAAGGTGCCGGAGAACCTGTATGTGGCCACCAAAAAATTCCTGATCAAGAGCGCGTTCTGCATTCCGCGCGACAACTCGCCATTTGTGCCGCACGAAGACGACATTCCGGGCTTGCTGTCCGCGTTGTCCGCCCGTTCGACGGCCGAATTGCACGAGGTTCGCTTTGGATAAAGTCATCTCCGATCAGGCAGAAGGACTGCGGCGGCTGCTGGCTCGCAGCGGCTCGCGCGTGATTGCGGTGACAGGCGGCTCAGCGGGCGCCGGCCGCACGGCGACGGTGGTGAACCTCGCCGCCGCGCTCGCGCAGCAAGGCAAGGATGTGCTCGTCATTGATGAATGCCTCGGCGCGCAGTCAGTGAGCGCGATGCTCGGCGGCGTGCGCGGCGCGGGCAATTTCGCCGCGGTGATGCGCGGCGAGATGACGCTCGACGACGCCGCTGCGCGGCACGCGCTTGGCTTTTCGGTGCTGGCCGCTTCGCGTATGAGTCGCGAGGGCCACACGGCCGAAGAGTTCGGCGTGGTGTTGCGCGGTTCCGCCGATGTGGTGCTGATCGACGCGCAACTCGATTCGCAAGGCCACCTGTCGCCGCTCGCGATGCAGGCGCACGACGTGATGATCGTCACGCGCATGGCAGCCCAGGCGATTACGGATGCCTATGCGTGCATGAAGCGTCTGCACTACGCGCACGCCATCGCGCAGTTCCGCGTGCTGGTGAACCACGTGCAGAGCGTGAGCGATGCGCATACGGCGTTCGCCAACCTGGCCGGCGTGGCCGGACGCTACCTGACGGTGGCGCTGGAAGACGCCGGTTGTATTGCCGCCGATACGCGGATGGTGCGAGCCCTGGAGTTGTCGCGCTGTGTCGTCGATGCATTCCCGTCGACACCGGCTGCGCGCGATTTCCGGCATCTCGCCGCCGAATTGCAGTACTGGCCGATGCGGCCAGCGATGTCGTCGCAAGCGCCATGGATGGCGCCTGCGACAGTTACAGCGGCGCAACACGCCGACCAACCGTCTGCGCAGCACGCCTGAGAGGCGGCACAAGGACAAGGGGAGCACGATGTATAACGCTCAGGGAAAGATTTCCCAAGCCGACGTTCTGACGAAGTACGCACCGCTTGTGCGGCGTCTCGGCTTGCAACTCGTTGCCAAGATGCCGGCGAGCGTCGATCTGGACGATCTCATCCAGGCCGGCATGATCGGGCTGATGGACGCGGCGGGCCGCTACAAGGAAGACCAGGGCGCGCAGTTCGAGACCTATGCCAGCCAGCGGATTCGCGGCGCGATGCTCGACGAGTTGCGTAGCAACGACTGGCTGCCGCGCAGCTTGCGGCGCACCTCGCGCGAGGTGGAAACGGCGGTGCACAAGGTCGAACAGAATCTGGGCCGCTCGGCGAGCGAAACGGAGATTGCCGAGCACCTGCAAATGCCGCTCGACGAGTACCAGTCGATGCTTCAGGACCTGCACGGCAGCCAGCTCATCTATTACGAAGACTTCGACCGTTCCGCGGACGACGAACCGTTTCTCGACCGCTACTGCGTGGATCATTCCGATCCGCTCTCGGCGCTGCTCGACGACAGCCTGCGCTCGGCGCTGGTCGACGCGATCGATCGCCTGCCGGAGCGCGAGAAGCTCCTGATGTCGCTGTACTACGAACGCGGCATGAATCTGCGCGAGATCGGCGCGGTGATGGAAGTGAGCGAGTCGCGCGTGTGCCAGTTGCACAGTCAGGCCGTGGCCCGTTTGCGCACGCGCTTGCGCGAGATGGCCTGGGCGAACGCCGAGGCAACCTGAGGTGACCTGAAGGGCGGGTTTGGTGTTTCAGCGCTCGAAGAAGCGAGCGCGGCTGCGGTGGTCTTGAGCGTTAGCTTGCATCACGTGTCCGCCATCTCGTGTTCCGCGGCCAGCGCAAGAAACGCTGACCGCGACATGCCACGCGCCTTGGCATACGCGTCGATCTCGTTGACCAGAACCTCGGGCAATGAGATGTTGATACGCACGGCCTTTTTCAGCGCCGGAATGTTGCGTGTCGCAACAATACCCCACGTCAGACCCGCGTAATCCGGATTGCGCCGATGCTGCTCAAGCGGCAGACGTTCGGGGATCGGCAATCCTTCGTCGAGCAGCGTATCCAGATGGGCCTCGATGGCCTCCTTGGCGTTCGCGTAGGCTTCTTCCAGCGTATCGCCAGCCGAATGGCAACCGGGAATGTCCGGCACGACCACGCCAAATGCGTGCTGCGCGTCACCCGCTTCGATCGCGATCGGGAAAACCAGGTTCTTCATTTCAGCCCCGCCTGTTTCAAGATGCTGTTCAATGTGCCCGGCGGCAAATCCTTCTTTGGATGAGGGATGGTCACGAGACCGGCTCTGTCGGAATGCCGGTAATGGTGATGGCTGCCCGATATGCGGACCAGCCGCCAACCCGCCGCCTGAATGAGTTTGACGACCTCGGCACTGTTCATATTTCACTCCTCGAATAATACACACGATTACACAACCTCGCTAGTGGGTAATGCTCCGCATTGATCGTTCGAGTTGGCGTTCACACGCCGCCCGAAACGGCGGAGAACCGCAGTGGGGGAACTCGTGATTTCATCGTGGCGCGCGGATTCGCGCCACCTGGCCGGATGGCCAACGTGGCGGTGTTGAGCGGGAGTGGGAAAGCAAAAAGGGCTCGTCGTCGACGAGCCCTTCGTTCAAGGCAATTTGTTCAGCGAAGCCCGCGCATCTGAATGCGCGAGTCCGCGGCCATCTTCACACGGCGGCGCGAGCCGGGATCCGGCCATCCGGACCGTAAAAACCGGCCTTCTGCGGCACGGCCACCTGCAGCGCTGTCAGCGCACGCTGGTTGTAGTCCATCCGCACGCGAATCAGTTCACCGTTGCTGGTATTGCTGCGCCGCGCGCGTTCGGCGGCTTTTTGCAGCAGCGACCATTGTCCGGCGAGGCGGGTGTCGGTGCTGGCCGCGAGCTCCATGCCGGACCAGCCGGACGGAAAGCCCATCTCGGCGAGCAATTTGTCGCGAGTGCTTTCGAGGTTGGCGAGTAGGCCGATCAGTTCGGTTTTCTTCTCGACGATCGGCGGCAGGAGTTCCAGCGGCGACAAGGCAGTCAGTGCCTTGGTTTCGAGCGTCAGAATGGAGGCAAAGGCCTCGACAGCCGAATGTTCTTCGACGAGGGTGGCAAGCAGGGCGTCTTTCATCTCAACAACTCGCTGAACACGGCGGCTCGCGCTTGATTCGCGAGCCGGTTTTGTCGAACGCCGCCCGGCACGTCACCATACTTCGATGCGTCGATCAGTTGCCGGCCGACGAGGTTTTGCTTTGCAACAGTTCGCGTGCGGTGTTCAGCACGCCGTCGGCGATCTTGCCGGAGTCGATCGTCAGCGTGCCGTCCTTGATGGCCTGCTTGATCGACTCGACGTGCGCCGTGTCGATGTCGGCCGAGCCGGACGCCGCGAGGCTGCGCAGATGCTGCGAGAGCCCCGACAGGCTGACGCTGGCGTCGCCCGAACCGCTGCTGGTGGTCTGCGAGGCTGTGCCCGCACTCTGCGCGCCGGTGTTGGCGGTCGCCGCATCGCTTTGTTGCGAGCGGGAGAGGCCGTCTTTCAACGTCGGCAGATTCGAATTGGATGTGGAATCGACTTTCACGATGGGCTTCCTGAACGATTTGATTCTGATAACGGCAAGCGTTGATCAAAACTTTAGCGCAATCGCTCCAGGTCCTGCCCCGTCTTGCAAGCTGATCCGGCCCCTTGGCGGGCCCCATGCCCGCGATTCCTGCTATTCCTGTCATGCCCGTGCCACCCGCCGGCGCGTCCCGATCCGCTCTGACGCCACCGCCGCGGCGGTTCACAGTTGAATCTCCACGGTCGCACCGTCTTTCACGATGCCGGAAATGATTTGCCCATTGGCCGTCTTGACCCGCACCTGCTGGCCGGGCGACGCGTTGTTCAGCGCGCTGCCTTCGGCCGAAATCGCGAAACCGTCGCCGGCCGCCACGACCCGCACCGTTTGTCCGATGGAAACCGCAGACGCGCTTTTCAGCATGTCCCGGCGCAACGGCATGCCGCCGGCGACGCGCGTCAGCGTGACCGAACCGACCGCTTGCGCGGGGTCGGTGACGATCGCCTGCGGCAAGCCCGTCAGGTCGCCGTCGCGCGCCACGAGGTCGGCGGCGGTGAGCACTTCGCCCGGCGCCATCGCGCGGGCGGCCAGATAGTAGGTGGCATGCAGCGAAATGCGCGCCTGCAGATAAATGGTCCACGGGCGTTCGCCCGCGCAGCGCACGCCGACGGTCGTGCGGCCCCACAGGCGCGCGCCGGTGGGCATGAACGGCGCGAGCGTCGCGCAGGCCGCGAGTCCGCGCGGAAATGCCGGCGCAACGCTGATGTCGACCTTGCCGGGCAAACCAGTGGACTGCTGCTGCAGAAACGCGAGCGCCGCGCTGCGGATAGCTTCGGGATCTTGCTGGCCGGGCAGCGGCGCGGGCTGCGCAACCGCGGCGGGGCGCAGATTCTGTTGCGCGACGGCGGGCGCGGCTGCCCGCGTCGCCGAGATGCGGCCGATGGTGGCCGGGGTCGGCGCGGCGCTCGGAGCGGGCGCGGCGACGGTGGCGATGGCAACGGTGCCTTTGCTCACGACCGGCGTGCCGTTCGCGCCGAGTTGCGGCGGCTCGCCGCGTGAAGCCAGGCTGTCGAAGCCGTCTGTCGCGGGCGCGCTGGCGGCGATGCTGGCTGCGGAATTGACCGCGCCATTGGCCGCCGGGCCGGCGCTGCCCGGCGCGGGAATCGTCACGACGCCGTTGGCGTCGGGCTTGAAGTTGGTGCGAATCATCTGCGGCGCGGCAGGCGGTTCGCCCATGCCTGGAATCACGATCGAGCCGCTCGCGTTGGCCGCGCGTGTGAAGGAGTCGGTATTGCGAGCGACCGTGCCAGGCGTCAGCGACTGCGCGGTGGCCGCGGCCAGCGTGGCGGCGGAGCCGACGCGTTTTGCCGGCGTGTCCTGCAGGTGCGCGGCCAGGTCGGCGAGCGCGGCCGGATTCTTTTCACCAGGTCCGGGAATCACGATCGGGCCGCCGGCGTCCTGAGCCTGGGCGGCGGGCGGGAGCAGCAGGGCGCCGGCCAGCAGGCACAGCGCCGAACCCGATGCCAGTTGCGAGGCCATCCGTGAAGCAAGGCGCACGGCGCGCGCACCGACACGACGCGCGGCGGCGCGGCTCGCGCGCTGCGGCGGATCGAAGGTGGGCTGGTCCATGGCGATTCTCCATCGAATGCATCGGTGTATGGCTTGCATTCTAGTGAGCGCCCCCTTTGCGCAAACGTTGAATAGAAGCCCCCTTTCCCGGTTATTCGTCCGATTGCCGCTTGCGTTCGGCCCATAAGATGCACCTCATGCAAAAAGGTCTTCCCGCCTGGCGCAGCCTTCACGCGAGGTTTGCATGGGAAGCCTCGGGAACGTTCTCCGGAGATTCTTATGCTGGACAAACTCGATGCCGAATTCGCCTTTGGCCGTGAAGCGCTCGATGTGCGCGCCTACCGGCAGGAGCTGCTGTCGTCGAATATCGCCAACGCCGATACCCCTGGGTACAAGGCGCGCGACGTCGACTTCGCCTCGTCGCTCGCCGGCGCGCTGAAGAAGGCCGGTGGCGCCACCGGCACCGCCGCGTCGAACAACTCGACGCTTGCCATGACGCAACCCGCGGGCGTGACGAGCGGCATGTCGATGGTGTCGACCGCGCCGGGCCACATGTCCGGCAAGGCGACGCTGACGCCGACCGGCGGCACGTCCGACGACTACGGCAACCTGCAATACCGCATTCCGACGCAACCCGCGCTCGACGGCAACACGGTCGACATCGATACCGAGCGGGTGCAGTTCGCGGACAACACGCTGCATTTCGAATCGGGAATGACGGTGCTGTCCGGCCAGATCAAGACGATGCTGGCGGCGATCCAGTCAGGCTCGTAAAGAAGCCGCGCCGGCAGCACAGCAAGCAACACGGCAGTACGCAAGAAAAATCGCTACGGGAACTAACGTGAAGCCGGGTCGAACCGGTAAATGCGTTGCATGGGACCGGAGTAAGCGCTGAAGCGCTAACTCCGGATCGACAGGAGAGAGGTCAGGAAACATGCCATCTTTAATGAACATTTTCGGCGTCGCAGGCTCCGCGATGTCCGCGCAGTCGCAGCGGCTCAACGTGACGGCGTCGAATCTCGCCAACGCGGACAGCACGACCGGCCCTGACGGCCAGCCGTACAAGGCCAAGCAGGTCGTGTTCGCGGTGAGCCCGCTCGGTGGCGCGCGCACGGCTTCCGGCCAGCAGGTCGGCGGCGTGCAGGTCACCGGCGTGGTCGACGACCCGACGCCGATGAA
The DNA here is from genome assembly GCF_001645125.1 of Paraburkholderia ginsengiterrae. GTDB lineage: Bacteria > Pseudomonadota > Gammaproteobacteria > Burkholderiales > Burkholderiaceae > Paraburkholderia > Paraburkholderia ginsengiterrae. The sequence goes on from NZ_LXKA01000110.1 coordinate 426,985, forward strand.
GACCGCCTACGACCCGGGCAACCCGGCGGCCAACTCGGACGGCTACGTCACGATGCCGAACGTCGACCCGGTGCAGGAAATGGTCAACATGATCTCGGCGTCGCGCTCGTACCAGGCCAACGTCGAGACCCTGAACACCGCCAAGACACTGATGCTGAAAACGCTCACGATCGGAACCTGAGGAGAGCTCCTTGACCACCAACACCACCATCGGCGGCAGCGGCACGACCGTGTCGCAAACGCTGCTCGACACGATGAACGGCACGAACAAGGCCTCGAGTTCGACCAGTTCCACCAGTTCGACCAGCAGCACCTCGGGGACCTCGGCGACCGATCTGCAGAACACCTTTCTGCAGTTGCTCGTCGCGCAGCTGAAGAACCAGGACCCGACCAATCCGATGGACAGCTCGCAGATGACCTCGCAGCTGGCGCAGATCAACACGGTCTCCGGCATCAGCCAGTTGAACACGACGCTTACCTCGCTCGCTACGCAAATGTCCGCGGGCCAGCAGTCGCAAGCCGCGCTGCTGATCGGCTCGACCGTGCTCGCGCCGGGCAGCTCGGTGACGGTCGCGAGCGGCAAGGCCAGCTCGTTCGGCGTGCAGCTCGCCAACTCGGTCGGCGACCTGCAGGTCGTGGTGAAGAACTCGGCAGGGCAGATCGTCAACACGATCGACCTCGGCAAGCAGTCCGCCGGCACGATCCCGGTGGGCTGGACGCCGACCGATTCGAAGGGCAACACGCTGCCGGACGGCACCTACACGATCAGCGCGGTCGGCACGATCAACGGCCAGCAGGCTACTGCCACCACGCTCGCTGGCGCGACGGTGCAAAGCGTCGTCCAGCAGAGCAATGGCACGCCGGGCCTCGTGCTGTCGAACGGTACGACGGTCGGATTGACCAGCGTCGCGGCCATCCTCTGATTCAGATTCAGTCAGTCAAGACTTTCCAGATACGGAGACCGTCATGGGTTACCAACAAGGTTTGAGTGGTTTGGGGGCGTCGTCGAGCGATCTCGACGTGATCGGCAACAACATTGCCAACGCGAATACGGTTGGCTTCAAGAGCGGCGCTGCGCAATTCGCCGATATGTACGCCAATTCGGTGGCGACCGCGGTGGGCAACCAGGTCGGCATCGGCACGAAGCTCTCCGAAGTGCAGCAGCAGTTCTCGCAAGGCACGATCACCAGCACCAACCAGGCGCTCGACGTCGCGATCAACGGCAACGGCTTCTTCCAGCTCTCGAATAACGGCTCGCTGGTGTACTCGCGCAACGGCGTGTTCCAGCTCGACAAGAACGGCTTCATCACCAACGCGCAAGGCCTGCAGCTGATGGGCTATGCCGCGAACAGCTCAGGCATCATCAACACCGCGCAAACCGTGCCGCTCAGCGTGCCGACCGCGAACATCGCGCCGCAAGCGACCACCAAGATCGTCGCCGGTCTGAACCTGAACGCGCAGGATCCGCTGATGCTCGGCACGCCGACCGTGACGGCCGGCGGCGGCAACACCGGCACGCTCACGACGCCGGGCGCGACCATCACGAACACCGCGTCGGGCACGAACAACGACAACTTCACCGTCAATTTCACGAGCCCGACGACCTACACGGTGACCGACGCGACGCTCGGCACGACCACCGCGCCGCCCGCGACCTATACGGCCGGCACACCGATCCAGCTCGGCAACGGCCAGACCGTCACGTTCAACGGCGTGCCGGCGACCGGCGACAGCTACGCGATCGCGCCGACCCCGGTCGCGTTCAACCAGAACAGCTCGTCGACGTACAACTACTCGACCAGCACGACGGTCTACGATTCGCTCGGCGGCTCGCAGACGGTCAACATGTATTTCGCCAAGACGTCGGCGGGCACGTGGAACGTGTACGCAGGCACCTCGACGGGCACGGCGAGCCTGATCGGCCACGCGAACTTCAATTCGTCGGGCACGCTGCTCAGCACGACCAACGCGGCCGGTGTCGCGACCACCACGCCGTTCGTCTTCAACTTCGGCATTCCGACTACCGACGGCTCGTCGACGCCGCAGAACCTGACGCTGAACATCGCCGGCACGACGCAGTACGGCGGCAAGGACGGCGTGAACTCGCTGCAGCCCGACGGCTACGCGGCCGGCACGCTGACGAGCTTCACGATCGGCGCCGACGGCACGCTGACCGGCAACTATTCGAACCAGCAAACCGCGGCCCTCGGCCAGATCGTGCTGGCGAACTTCTCGAACCAGAACGGTCTCGTGAATCTCGGCAATAACGAGTTCCAGCAGACCTCCCAATCGGGCGTCGCGCAGATCTCCTCGCCGGGCTCGACCAACCACGGTGTGCTGCAAGGCGGCGCGGTGGAAAACTCGAACGTCGATCTGACGAGCGAACTGGTGAACCTGATCACCGCGCAACGCAACTATCAAGCGAACGCGCAGACGATCAAGACCCAGCAGACCGTCGACCAGACGCTGATCAACCTGTAAGCGACCGGGACCCACCCATCATGGATCGGCTGATCTACACCGCGATGTCGGGCAGCACCCAGGCGCTCGAACAGCAGGCCATCGTTGCGAACAACCTGGCGAACGCCTCGACCACCGGATTTCGCGCGCAGCTCGCGACGTTCCGGGCCGTGCCGATGTCGTTCGGCGACGGCAGTACGGTCGACGACAACACCACGCGTACCTTCGTGCTGTCGTCGACGCCGGGCGCGGACTACACGCCTGGGCCGATCCAGCAGACGGGCAATCCGCTCGACGTGGCAATTCAGGGGCCGGGCTGGCTGGCGGTGCAAACCGCCGACGGCGGCGAGGCTTACACGCGCGCCGGCAACCTGCACATCGACGAGAACGGCCAACTGGTGAACGCCACCAATCAGGTGGTGCTCGGCAATGGCGGTCCGGTGTCGGTGCCGCCGGGTGCGCAGATCACCATCGGCAAGGACGGCACGGTGTCCGCGCTGACGCCGGGCGATCCGCCGACGGCCGTGGTGACGGTCGATCAGCTCAAGCTGGTGAATCCGGATCCGCAAACCATGACGCGCGGCAACGACGGCCTCTTTCGCACCGCCGACGGCAACGCCGCCGATGCCGATCCGGTGGTCACGCTGGCGCCGGCTTCGCTCGAAGGCAGCAACGTGAATCCGGTCAGCGCGATGGTCGCGATGATCACCAACGCGCGGCAGTTCCAGATGCAGACCAAGCTGCTGGAAAACGCCGACAAGAACGATCAATCCGCCAACCAGTTGCTCAGCTTTAGCTGACGGATCCAGATAGGAGAAAAATATGAATCGCTCACTCTACATCGCCGCAACCGGCATGAATGCGCAACAGGCGCAGATGGACGTGATCTCGAACAACCTCGCGAACGTCAGCACCAACGGCTTCAAGGGCTCGCGCGCGGTGTTCGAGGATCTGCTGTATCAGACCATCCGCCAGCCGGGTGCGAACTCGACGCAAAACACCGAATTGCCGTCCGGCATCCAGCTCGGCACGGGGGTGCAGCAGGTCGCCACCGAGCGTCTGTACACCCAGGGCAACCTGCAGCAGACCGGCAACTCGAAAGACGTCGCCATCAACGGCCAGGGCTTTTTCCAGGTGCAGATGCCCGACGGCACGACCGCCTATACGCGTGACGGCTCGTTCCAGACGAATGCCCAGGGCCAGCTCGTGACGTCGAGCGGCTATCAGGTGATCCCGGCCATCACGATCCCGACCAACGCAACCTCGCTCACCATCGGCAGCGACGGCGTGGTGTCGATCACCGTGGCCGGCTCGACCAACAGCCAGCAGCTCGGCTCGATGCAGATCGCGACCTTCATCAATCCGGCCGGTCTGGATGCGAAGGGCGAAAACCTGTTCGCGGAAACCGCTTCGTCGGGTGCGCCGAACGTCGCGCAACCGGGCCTGAACGGCGCCGGCACGCTGAATCAGGGCTACGTGGAAGCATCGAACGTGAACGTGGTGCAGGAACTGGTGAACATGATCCAGACGCAACGCGCTTACGAAATCAACAGCAAGGCCGTGACGACTTCCGACCAGATGCTGCAGACCCTGAGCCAGATGCAGGTTTAAGGGACTGGGAATTAAGATCAGGCGGTAATCATGATGTCGCACTTCACTCGTCATCCGGTTCATTCGCGCACCGCTCAGGCGCTCGTGCAGCTCACGCTGCTCGCAGCGCTGGGCGGCTGCGGGCTCGTGCCAAAACAGCCGATCACGCAGCAGCCGATGACGGCCCTGCCGCCGTTGCCGCCGCAAGCGCAGTCGCCGGGCTCGATCTTCAATCCGGGCTACGCGGGCCGGCCGCTGTTCGAAGACCAGCGGCCGCGCAATGTCGGCGACATCCTGACCATCGTGATTCAGGAAAACGTCAACGCGACGAAGTCCTCGGGCTCGGGCATCAACCGCAACGGCAACACCAGCTTCGACGTGCCGACCGCGGGCTTTCTCGGCGGGCTGTTCGCCAAGACCAACCTGAACGCGACTGGCGCCAACAAGTTCTCGGCGACGGGCGGCGCGAACGCGTCGAACACCTTCAACGGCACCATCACCGTGACGGTGACGGGCGTGCTGCCGAACGGCAACCTGATGGTCAGCGGCGAAAAGCAGATGTTGATCAACCAGGGCAACGAGTTCGTGCGCTTTTCCGGCGTGGTGAATCCGAACACGATTTCCAACCTGAACGCCGTGTACTCCACCCAGGTGGCCGACGCGAAAATCGAATACTCCGCGAAGGGCTATATCGACGAAGGCGAGAACATGGGCTGGTTGCAGCGCTTCTTCCTCAATGTGTCGCCGTGGTGATCATGCGTACCGCTTTCTTCCGTAACCGCCTCGCCCGCCTCGGCCGCGCACTGGCCTTCGTCGCGCTGGCCTGCGCGGCGCTGCCGGCGGCGACGCCCGCGCATGCCGAACGTCTGAAGGACCTCGTGCAGATCCAGGGCGTGCGCGACAATCCGCTGATCGGCTATGGCCTTGTCGTCGGTCTCGACGGCACCGGCGACCAGACCACGCAAACGCCGTTCACCACGCAGACGCTCGCCAACATGCTGGCGAACCTCGGCATCTCGATCAACAACCAGGCGGCGGGCTCGACCAATCAGCAATCGTCGCTGTCGAACATCCAGCTGAAAAACGTTGCCGCGGTGATGGTGACGGCGGTGCTGCCGCCGTTCGCGCGTCCGGGCGAAGCGATCGACGTAACCGTGTCGTCGCTCGGCAATGCGAAGAGTCTGCGTGGCGGCACGCTGCTGCTCACGCCGTTGAAGGGCGCTGACGGTCAGGTCTACGCGCTCGGTCAGGGCAACCTCGCGGTCGGCGGTGCCGGCGCCAGCGCGAACGGCAGCAAGGTGCAGGTGAACTCGCTGGCCGCGGGCCGTATCGCTGGCGGCGCAATCGTCGAACGCACGGTGCCCACGTCGGTCTCGCAAGCGGGCATCATGCAGCTCGATCTGAACGACATGGATTACGACACCACGCAGCGCGTGGTGGCCGCGGTGAACAACGCCTTCGGCGGCGGCACCGCGACCGCGCTCGACGGCCGCACGATTCAACTGCGTGCACCGACCGATCCGGAGCAGCAGGTCGCCTTCATGGCGCAATTGCAGAACCTCGACGTCAAGCCCGCGCAAGCCGCCGCGAAGGTGATCCTGAACGCGCGCACCGGTTCGATCGTGATGAATCAGATGGTCACGCTGCAGAACTGCGCAGTGGCGCACGGCAACCTCTCGGTGGTGATCAATACGCAGACAGCGGTGAGCCAGCCAGGCCCGTTCTCGAACGGTCAGACCGTCGCGACTCCGCAGTCGCAGATTCAGCTGAAGCAGGACAACGGCGCCCTGAAAATGGTGACCGCCGGCGCCAACCTCGCCGAAGTGGTGAAGGGGCTCAACGCATTGGGTGCGACGCCCGCGGATCTGATGTCGATCCTGCAGGCCATGAAAGCGGCGGGCGCTCTGCGCGCCGACCTGGAAATCATCTAAGGAGCACGCCAGATGAATTCGGATACGACCAACTCCGCCAACGCGGCGAACGACCTGACCCAGCGCTTCGCGCTCGACGTGCAGGGCTTCGCCAAGCTGAGCGCACAGGCCAAGGCCTCGCCGCAAGCCGGCATGAAGATGGCTGCGCAGCAATTCGACGCGGTGTTCACGCAGATGATGTTGAAGAGCATGCGCGATGCGACGCCGCAGGACGGCCCGTTCGATTCGCATGACAGCGCCACGTTCACGTCGATGCTGGATCAGCAGCTGTCGCAGCAGCTTTCGCAGAAGGGTATCGGCGTGGCCGACGCCATGCTCAAGCAACTGATGCGCAATCAGGGCATGCAGGTCGGCGGCGGTGCCGGCGGCGCGGGTGGACTTGCCGGCATGGCCAACGCACTGGGCGGCGGCAGCGGCGGCGACGAAGGCCAGACTGCGGCGCTCAACGCGCTCGCCAAGGCCTACGGCAATGCGCAGGCCAACGGCCAGCTGGCGATGGGCAAGGGCTACTCGGCCAACAGCGCGCTGACGCCGCCGCTGAAGGGCGACGGCAGCTCGCCGAAGATCGACGCGTTCGTCGACAAGCTCGCCGAACCGGCCCAGGCCGCCAGCGCGGCCACCGGCATCCCGGCGCGCTTCATCATCGGTCAGGCCGCGCTTGAATCGGGCTGGGGCAAGAGCGAGATCAGGAAGACGGACGGCTCGACCAGCCACAACGTGTTCGGCATCAAGGCGACCAAGGACTGGACCGGCAAGACCGTCTCGACGGTCACGACCGAGTATGTGAACGGCAAGCCGCAGCGCAAAGTGGAAAAATTCCGCGCCTACGACTCGTATCAGGAAGCGATGACCGACTACGCGAGCCTGCTCAAGGGCAACCCGCGTTATGCGCAAGTGATCAATTCGGCGCACGACGTGAACGGTTTTGCCAACGGCATGCAGCGCGCGGGCTACGCCACCGACCCGCATTACGCGAAAAAACTGATGTCCATCATGCAGAAGATGGGCTGACCTGCCGTTAATGCAGTTTGATGCAGTTTGAATCACCGGATCATTCGACCGGATAAATACCATGCACGCGACGGGGCCAGGTGCATAACAAGACGGACGAGGCCGGCCGCCCATGGCGGCCGGTCCACCCGCACCAGGGATTGCGCCTTTTAACGTTTGCGGCAAATAATTCATTACAACGCCCTAAATTTTGACGGGACGCTGCCGCTAATCAGTTACACCTGATACCGGAAAGCGCAGTAATGTCCGGTTGAAAGCGCGTGCTGCGGCTTCGATGAAGACCGCGCGAAAGCCCCAAAAGGAGCCTTGGCACGCGATCGCAAGAATATGCATACCGGCAAGCCCATGGATACTACCCAGTCGAACGGCCAAACCGACACGCACGGCCAGCCTCCCGCTCCGCTAGACGAAAGCGCCAATGATTTTGGCCGTCGCAACCCGCTGGAGATCGGCGTTCAGCTGCGCAATCTCGTCAATCGCGGCGATTTCCTCACTGCTCAATACGCCGGCGGCCAGATCGTGACGCGGCTGCTCGACGTGGACGTGCGCGGCCGTACGTTCACGTTCGATTGGGGCGCGTTGCCCGAGCAGAACAAAGGGCTGCTCGCCGCGCCGCGCTGCCAGTTCCACGCCCAGCCGGACGGTGTGCGCGTCGAATTCGCCACCGCCACGCCGCGCGAAACCCGTTACGAAGGGCTGCCCGCATTCGAGGCCGACTTCCCCGAGGTGCTGTTTTACGTGCAGCGCCGCGAGTATTTCCGCGTCGACGCGCCGATTCTCGACCCGTACATGTGCACCGGCCGCCTGCCTGAAGGCGATACGTTCCGCTTCGAAGTGCACGACCTGTCGCTCGGCGGCGTCGGCATGCGCACCGCCGACGTGCGCGTGGCCGAGTTGCCGATGGGCACGCGCCTGATGGATTGCGAACTGTCGCTCGGCGGGCTCGGCCGGCTCTCGCTCGATCTGCAGCTCGTGTCGCATCGCTCCACTGCGTTGCCGAACGGCACGCAGCGCTATCAACTCGGCTTCCGTTTTCTGGCACTGCCGGGCAGCGCGGAGAACACGCTGCAACGTCTGATTACCCAGCTCGAGATGAAGCGCCGCTCACTCGCGCGCTGATCTTCGCGGCACGATTCGCGGAACGACCCGCGGCATGACCCGGCGCCACGACTGGCAAGGCTCGCAAACGTTGAAACAAAAGCCGGGCATGCAGCGCAATAGCCTCAATTTTTCGTTATTGGGGCCGTTAAACAGACTGTTCAAGTAACGCGGCGGCAAGTGGTCGGTGTCGCCCTTCAGGATGGCGCATGTCCAATCTAATCAATCTCGGCCTCAGCGGACTGAACGCAGCCCAGTGGGGACTCACGACGACTGGCCAGAACATCAGCAACGCGTCGACGCCAGGCTACACCATCGAAACGCCGGTGTATGCGGAAACGGGTGGCCAGTACACGGGTTCCGGCTATCTGCCGCAAGGCGTCTCGACCACCACCGTGACGCGCCAGTACAGCCAGTATCTGACCACTGAGCTCAACAATGCACAGTCGTCGGGCAGCTCGTTGTCGACGTACAACTCGCTGATTTCGCAACTGAACAATCTGATCGGCAGCCCGACCGCCGGGATTGCAAGCGCGATCACCAGCTATTTCACCGGCTTGCAGAACGTCTCGAACAACGCGTCCAGCCTGGCCACGCGGCAGACCGCGATGAGTGGCGCGCAGACGCTTGTCAACCAGATCAACGCCGCCGGTCAGCAATACGACGCGCTGCGCCAGAGCGTCAACACGCAGCTCTCGAACACGGTCTCGCAGATCAACAGCTACACGCAGCAGATCGCGCAGCTGAACGGCCAGATCTCCCAGGCCAGCTCGCAAGGCCAGCCGCCGAACCAGTTGCTGGATCAGCGCGATCAAGCCGTGTCCCAGCTCTCGCAGCTGATCGGCGTGCAGGTGGTCAACAGCAACGGCAGCTACAGCGTTTTCATGGGCAACGGCCAGCCGCTCGTGTCCTCCACCAACAGTTATAACCTCGGCACGGCGCCCTCCACGGGCGACACGAGCGAACTGTCGGTGCAGTATCTCGGCCAGGCCGGCGCCAATCCGGCGGCCACGCCGCAAAACCTGCCGGACAGCAAGATCACGGGCGGCACGCTCGGTGGCCTGCTCGCGTTCCGCAGCCAGACGCTCGATCCGGGCGAAGCGCAGCTCGGCGCGATTGCCGTGAGCTTCGCCTCGCAGGTCAACTCGCAGAACCAGCTCGGCATCACGCTCGCCGGCGCCCAGGGTGGCGCGCTGTTTTCGGTGGGTGGCCCGACGGTTTATGCGAACACGCAGAACACCGGCAACGCGCAGCTGAACGTATCGTTCGCGAACCCCGCGCAGCCGACCACCGGCGACTACACGCTGGCCTACAACGGCACCACCTACACGCTGACCAACAATTCGACGGGTGCGGTGGTGGGTTCGGCGACCACCCTGGCCCAGCCGATCAACGGCCTGAATTTCTCGACCACCGGCACGATGAACCCCGGTGACTCGTTCACGGTCGAGCCGACCCGCGGCGCGCTGAACAGCTTCGCGACCGCCACCACCGACCCGTCGGCGCTTGCCGCCGCGGCGCCGGTGCTCGGCGCGGCCACGGCGAGCAACACCGGCACCGGCACGATCACGCAGGGCACGGTGACGGCCGGCTACACCATGCCGAACGCGACCACCACGCTGACGTACAACGGCGCGGGTCTGTCCGGCTTCGCGGCGGGTTCGACGGTGACGGTGGCGGGCACGCCCCCGACCAGCTATCCGATCGCCAGTGCGGCGACCGTGGTGCCGTATTCGGCGGCCACGGGCGCCGCGCTCACGATCACCAGCGCGACCGCCGGCCAGATGAACAACGTCTCGGTGACGATCAGTGGCGCGCCGGCTGCCGGCGACACGTTCACCATCGGGCCGAACACCGGCGCCACCAACGACGGCCGCAACGCATTGGCGCTGTCGAATCTGTCCACCGCGAAAGCGCTGGCGGGCGGCACGGTCACGCTGTCGGGCGCGTACGCGAACTACGTCAACCAGATCGGCAACCAGACCAACCAGGTGCAAACCGCGAGCACGGCGCAGACTTCGCTGGTGACGCAGATCACCACCGCGCAGCAGTCGGTGTCGGGCGTGAATATCAATGAAGAAGCAGCCAACCTGCTTCAGTATCAGCAGATGTATCAGGCTAACAGCAAGGTCATCCAGACCGCGCAGACCCTGTTCCAGACGATACTTGGCATCTTCCAGTGAGGCGTTGAACATGCGCATCTCAAGTACGCAGTACTTCACCATGAACGTGGCGACGATGAGCGATCAGCAAGCTCAGCTGTCGCAGCTGTACCAGGAGATTTCCAGCGGCGTGAGCCTCTCCTCGCCGTCGGACAATCCGCTCGGCGCGGCGCAGGCCGTGCAGTTGAGCTCGACTGCCACCACCCTGTCGCAATACACCAGCAATCAGGGCACCGCGCTCGCCTCGCTGCAGCAGGAAGACACCACGCTCGGCAGCGTCAACACGGTGCTGCAAAGCATCCATACGCTGGTGCTGCGCGCCGGCGACGGCTCGCTGAACGACGGCGACCGCGGTTCGATCGCGACGCAACTGCAAAGCCTTCGCAGCCAGCTGATGACGCTCGCCAATGCGACCGACCCGCAGGGCAACTACCTGTTCGCGGGCTATCAAAGCGGCGCGCAACCGTACACTACGAACGCGGCCGGCGTCGTGGCCTACTCGGGCGACACTGGCACGCCGACCGTGCAGGTCACCGACTCGCACCTTGTGCAAACCGGCGACAACGGCCTCGCGATTTTCGGCAGCGTGGCGCCGATCGGTACCAACGCGGTGCCGGCGGCGACGGCCGGCAACACCGGCACGGGCGTGGTCAGTTCGGTGAGCCTGACCAACCCGACCAATCCGGCGAACGCGGATAAGTATTCGATCAACTTCACCTCGGCGACCACTTACACGGTGAGTCAGACCAATCCGGCTACCGGCGTGACGACCACGGGTGGGCCGCAGCCCTTCACGGCCGGTTCGTCCATCACGCTCGGCGGCCAATCGGTGTCGATCAGCGGTGCGCCGAACGCGGGCGACAGCTTCACGGTGACGCCGGCGACGCAAGGCAGCATGGACGTGTTCGCCAATCTGAGCCAGCTGATCACGACGCTGCAAACGCCGGTGTCGGGCGGTGCCTCGACCGCGAGTTTCCAGAGCGCCTTGACCACCAGTATGGCCCAGCTCGAAAACACGATGAACAACGTCGTGACCGCGCAGGCAGCGGTGGGTGGCCGTGAACAGGAAGTGCAGGCCTTGCAGACGGTCACGCAAACCAACACGCTGCAGACCTCGAGCAACCTCGCGAATCTGACGCAGACCGACATGGCCAAGACGATCGGTCAGTACACGATGACGCAGAACGCGCTGCAAGCCGCGCAACAGGCGTTCGTGAAGATTCAGAGCGTCTCGCTGTTCCAGTACCTGAACTGATCGCACGAGCGGGTCTGAAACGAAGAAGGGCGGAACCGGTGTGAGCCGGTTCCGCCCTTCTTCTTTTGGAGCGTGTGCCGTGGCGCGGCGCGCGGTGATTTGCGCTATCTGAACCCGGCCGCCACGCGTCCCATCTGGTCGATGCCGATGTCGAACAGGCGCATGAAGAACGGAATCATGTTCGGGATCATCAACTGCAGAAGCAGCAGGCCGATCAGCGCGGTCAGCGGGAAGCCGATCTGGAACACGCCGATCTGCGGCGCGGCGCGATTCAGAATGCCCAGCGCGAGGTTGGTGATCAGGAGCGCGGCGACGACCGGCAGCGACAGCAGCAGGCCCGCCGAAAACACCGTGCTGCCAAAGGTTGCCAGCGTGCGCCAGCCGGGCGCGCCGAGAACGTTCGCCGACACCGGCACCGACTGGAACGTGGCGAGCAGCGCGCTGATCATCTGCAGATGCCCGTCGATTACGAGAAACACCAGCATGGCGAGCGTGTTCATGTAGCTCGCCAGCACCTGGCTCGAACTGCTCACCTGCGGATCGAAGAAACTTGCAAAGCCGAGACCCATGCCGAGGCCGACGAAGTCGCCCGTGGCGCTGACCGCCTGAAACACGAGTTGCATCGTAAAGCCGAGCGCGATGCCGATCAGGAACTGGTTGACGATGATCCACACGCCCGCGGCGGAAAACACCGTGACTTGCGGCAGCGCGCCGAGCGTGGGTGCGACGATGATCGTGATGAAGGCCGCGAGTCCGATCTTCACTCGGGTGGGCAGCGAGCGGTTGCCGAGCACCGGCGCGGTGGCGACCAGCGCGAGAATCCGCACGAACGGCCACAGGAACGCGGTGAGCCAGACGTTCAGCTGTGCGTAGGTGACGGAAAACATCGCGGCAGGGCAGGGAAGGTTGAGACCGGCGCCGCGCTCAGTTGACGAGCGTCGGAATGTTGGTGAGCGTCTGGCGCAGATAGTCGAGGATGGTCGTCAGCATCCACGGACCGGCGATCACCATCGTGATGGCAATCGCGAGCAGCTTCGGAATGAACGACAGCGTGCTTTCGTTGATCTGCGTGGCGGCCTGGAACAGGCTCACCACCAGACCGACCACCAGCGCGACCAGCAGCAGCGGCGCGGCGAGCAGCAGGCCGACATACATGGCCTGGTGCGCGAGCGTCATGACGGATTCTTGATTCATGGAGTCGGAACCGGATGCGTAGGGCTTAAAGGGCGTAAGCGGGCGCGCAACGCGCGGTTAAACGAAGCTCTGTGCGAGCGAGCCAATCAGCAACTGCCAGCCATCCACCAGCACGAACAGCATCAGCTTGAACGGCAGCGAAATCGTCGCGGGCGACACCATCATCATACCCATCGACATCAGCACGCTCGCCACCACCATGTCGATGATGAGGAACGGAATGAAAATCGTGAAGCCGATCTGGAAGCCGGTTTTCAGCTCGCTGGTCACGAACGAGGGCACCAGCAGCGACAGCGGCACATCTTCAGGGCCTTGCATCGGCGCGGCGTGCGAGATGCGGGCGAAAAGAGCGAGGTCGGTTTCGCGGGTCTGGCGCAGCATGAAGGTCTTGAACGGCGCGAGGCCGCGGTTGACAGCGGTTTCCATCGGCAGCGAGCCGTCAGAAAACGGCTTGTAGCCATCGGTGTAGGCCTTGTCGAGCACCGGCGACATCACGAACAGCGTGAGGAACAGCGCTAGCCCGACCAGCACCTGGTTCGGCGGCGTGGTGCTCGTGCCGAGCGCCTGGCGCAGCAGCGAGAGCACGATGATGATGCGCGTGAAGCTCGTCATCATCAGCACCATGGCCGGCAGGAACGACAGCATCGTGAGCAGCAGCATGGTCTGCACGCTCAACGAGTAGGTGGTGCCGCCGTTCGGGCCGGGGCTCGTGTTGAAGGCCGGCAAGCCGGCGGTTTGCGCGAACGACAGCGTCGGCAGCGCGAGCATCAGCGCCGGCAGCGCGAGCGGGGCGGCGCCGGGCAGCGCGGAACCCAGCGTGGTGGTGAGTTTCGGAACGGCTTGAGACTTGCGAGCGGATTGCGCTGAATGCGCCGAGTGCGTCGATACCGGCGCGGATTGAACACTGAACTGCATTACCGAACCTCGCGGCCTTGCCCGTTGAAACGTTTGCCGACTTCGCCTTTCAACGCATCGCGAAAGCGTTGGCCGAAAGAGCCCGGCAAGGCCGCGCCAGTGGGTGAATTGCCTGCTTGCGTGGCGCCGGCGGGTTCGACCGCGGCCGATCCCGCGGGCATCGTATGAAGCAGGCGCACGTTGCCGGGCGCGGTGCCGAGCACCAGCCAGGTATCGCCGATCTCGACCACCGCGACGCGCTCCTTGCCGCCGAGCGAGGCGCCGCCCACCGTCTTCACGAGGCCGCCGCGGTTTGCCGGCTGCAAGCCGAAGCGGCGCGCGAGCCATGCGCAGCCGAACACCAGGCCGATCACGACCAGCAGCCCGACGATGGTCTGCAGCACCGCGCCGACGCCGAGCGCCGGAACGGCTGTGCCGGCACCGACACCCGAAGCGATATTCGCGGCGTTGTTGACCGCGTTGATATCGGCAGCACGAGCGGCCGACGTGGCGAGCAGCGCGACGACCGGCGCCGCGAGCTTCGCGGCCAGCGCGGCGCGAGACAGAACAAGGCGCGCCGTGGCGCGGCCGGCAAAGCGTTTCATCGATTCAGCTTCCGGATGCGTTCGGACGGCGTGATGATGTCGGTCAGGCGGATACCGAACTTGTCGTTCACGACCACCACTTCGCCCTGCGCGATCAGGCAGCCGTTCACCAGCACGTCCATCGGTTCGCCGGCCATGCCGTCCAGTTCCACCACCGAACCCTGCGCGAGTTGCAGCAGATTGCGGATCGCGATCTTGGTGCGGCCGAGCTCGACGGTCATCTGGACGGGAATGTCCAGGATCATGTCGATGTCGTTGCGCGTGGAAGTCGCCTCGACTTTCGAGAGCGGCTGGAACACGCCGGCCGAGGCCACGTTGACTTCCGTGTTGTCGTTCTGCTCGGCCAGCGCGCTGGCCCAGTCGGCCATCGCCGCGTCGTCTTCGGCCGTGGCTGCGTCGGCGGCCAACTGCGCGTCGATGGCAGCCAGTTCGGCTTCGGGCTTTGCGTTCAGGTCACTCATATCCACCTTCCTTCATCGTGTCGGCTGCGCTGATCATCTTCTGGACCCGCAACGCGTACTGACCATTGAAAATTCCGTAACCGCATTCCATCACCGGCACACCGTCGACTTTCGCGGTGATGTGCTCGGGGATGTTGATCGGCAGAACATCGCCTTTGCGCATGTTCAGGATCTGTTCGAACGTGACCGGCACCTGCGCGAGGTCGGCGGTCAGTTCCACTTCCGCCGCCTGCACCTGCTGCGACAGCACGCGGACCCAGCGGCGGTCGACTTCGAGCGCCTCGCCCTGGATCGGCGAAGAGAGGATGTCGCGGATCGGTTCGATCATCGAGTACGGCATGCAGATGTGCAGCGTGCCGCCCGTCGTGCCGAACTCGATCGAGAACTGCGTGACGATGACGATTTCGTTCGGCGTCGCGACGTTGGCGAACTGCGTGTGCATTTCCGAGCGCACGAATTCGAACTGCAGCGGACGCACGCTTTTCCACGACGCCGTGTAGTTGTCGAACACCAGGTTCAGCAACTTGTTGATGATGCGCTGCTCGGTCTGCGTGAAATCGCGCCCTTCGACGCGCGTATGGAAGCGCCCATCGCCGCCGAACAGGTTGTCGACCACGAAGAACACCAGGTTCGGATCGAACACGAACAGCGACGTGCCGCGCAACGGCTTCACGTGCACCAGGTTCAGGTTGGTCGGGATCGGCAGGTTGCGGGTGAATTCGCTGTACTTCTGCACCTTCACCGGACCGACGGAGATTTCCGCCGAGCGCCGCATGAAGTTGAAAATGCCGACGCGCAACAGACGCGCGAAGCGGTCGTTGATGATTTCGAGGCCGGGCATCCGGCCGCGGACGATGCGTTCCTGCGTCGCGATGTTGTAGGGCCGTACGCCCGCACGATCGCTTTGCTCGGCTTCCGAGTCGGACTCGCCGGTTACGCCCTTGAGGAGGGCATCGACCTCCTCCTGGGACATGAACTCTTCGTGGCCCATTCCTTATTCCTCGTGCGTCCCTTGGCGGTTGATGATGGCAGCGCTGAATACCGTCACGGCAGACGTCACTGCACGACGAATTCGGTGAACAGCACGTCCTGGACGTGGATCGGCGCGGCGCCCTTGTCGGTCGGCTGCTCGATCAGCGTTTGCAGTTCCGTGGCGAGCGCGCGCTTGCCGTCGAGCGGCGCGAGCTCCTCGGGGTGCTTGTTCGACAGCGCGAGCAGGATGCGGCTGCGCACTTCCGGCATGTGGTCGGTGAGTTCCTGCTGGGTCTTCGCGTCGTTGAGCTTGAGCGTCAGGCCGATGCGCAGGAAATGCTGCTGGCCGTCGTCGGATTGCAGGTTGACGGTCATGGATTCGAGCGGGAAGAACAGCGGCACCGGCGACGGCGCGGGTTCGGCCGCGGTGGCGGGTGCTACCGGGGCGTGTTGTTTGGACATGAAGAACCACACACCCGCGCCGGCTGCGCCCGCGGCAATGATCGCAATGAGGGCGATCAGGATGATGCGCTTCAAGGGGCCCGGCGAGGCGGGCGCGGCTTGCTGGTTTGCGGTTGTGGTTGCCATGGGGTTTGCTTTGCTTGCCTTTAGTGCTGGTGAGGGTGATTGTTGTTGATTTGCTCGCGGCGCGATGGGTCGAAAAGAAGGGGGATTGGTGGCTATCTCTTGTTTTTGCTTTCTTTGGCCTTTCCTTGCTGTTCTGGTGGTCTTGTTTGTGTTGGGTTGGCCTTTCCTTGCTTTGCTAGTGGTCTATTGGCGTTGCCCCTGTGCGGGGCGGCACCTACTTTCTTTGCCGCGGCAAAGAAAGTAGGCAAAGAAAGCCGCTTTCCCACCGCTAACCCTTAAGCGGAGCCCCTGGCTTGGAGGGGGTAGTGGTGCATCTGGAATCAGTGTCGTCGCACACTCCGCGCTCGTGACAAGGCAGTCATTCTTCCGGCGGCGCTGCGCGCGCCCGCACGGTCGCTCTTCCAACCAGCAGACGCGAATAGGCGCCCGCTGGGGGCGCCGCTTGTCAACCAACTACAAACTCAGGTTTGGTTATTGCCTTTTGCTTACCGCAAATGCCGAGCTAAGGCATCTCTCATGCAAACGTGTCGACCAGGCCTACCGTGCGGCGCGTCGGGACGTTGACTGTTGTCGCGACCGCGTCTGAACCGCCACCGCCGAACGATCCGCTCGTGCCGCTCGCGCGGCCGCCGGAACGGCCGGAGTTGGCGCTCTGCTGCTGGCTGCCCTGACGCGCAAAGCCGTCGCTCACGCTCGCGCTGCCCAGACCAATGCCGTTTGACTCCATCGCCTCGCGCAACTTCGGCAAGGCCGCCTCGACGGCTTCACGGACCGATTGGTGCTGCGATACAAACAACGCATGTGCATGGTTATCGGCAACCTGCAACACAACCTGTAGTGGCCCCAGATCCTTCGGGTTCAACGTCAGCTCGGCACTCTGCGTGTGCGCGTTCGACAGGAACACCACCTTCTGGCTCAACGCGTCCTCCCAGTCAGTCGTGCCAACCTGCGGGGACAACGCGTTCACCGCTTCCGCGGCGCCCGCGTTGCCGGTGGTCTGGATAGCGGTGGTCGTGCTTGCACTGCTCGCCGCAGCCTGCGTTGCCGCCAGCGCTGCCGTGGCCGCGTCGGCGGCGCTCTTGAAGGACGCTGCGTCGTCAGTCTGCGTGCCGCCGGATGCCGCCGCCGTCAACGTGTCAGCCGCCAATGTTGCCGCCGTCGATGGGTCCGCCACCGTCGTCGCCGTCGTGGTCAACGCCGCCCTGGCAGCAGCGGATCCCTTGCTGTCGCCGAAGAGGCCCGCCGCCAAAGTCTTGCCGTTCGATGTCCCGCTCAACCCCGTGTTCGCGTTCGCCTGGCCGTTGGCCGGCGTCGCGGTGTTGGCCGCCGCGCCGTTCGCCATTGCCATCGTCTGCGCCGGGACCGCACCTTGGCCGCTGGCCAGCGCGGCCAATGCCGCCTGCAACGCGTCTTGTGCCGCCTTCGGATCGGTGGAGGCGGATTTTTTACCCGACGTGCCGGCGGTCGTGGGGTCGCTCGACGTGCCGGGCAACGCCGTCGCGGCATCGGTCAAAGTGGTCGCGGGGTCGGCGGTGGTGGGCGTGGTGGCGCTGGTCGCGTCGGTCTGGAGCTGCGCCTGAGCTTGTGCCTGAGCCTGAGCCACGGCGGCAGCAGCGGCCGTGCCCGCGGCGGTCTGGCTGGACGTCGTGCCGGACTTCGCCGGTGTCGCGGCGGTGTTGTCGTTCGAGGCCGGTTGCGCGTTGTTCGACGCCGCTGCGGGCGAGCTCGTGCTCGCCGATTGGTCAGTGGTCTTGCTGCTGCTCGCGTCACTCGTGCTGCTCGTGGAGGAATCAGGCGGCGGCGGAGCGTCGTGCACACTCGACGAAGGCGCCGTGGATCCAGACGCGCTCGATGAGGCTGAAGGTTGCGCCGATGCCTTCTGCTGGCTGGCGCTTTGCGCCGCCGCGCTGTTTTGCTGATCGATGCTCTGTTGCAAAGTCTGCGAGAACGGCATGGCGTTCGCCGCGGCGTTCATGGCCGCGCTGGCGGACGTGCTGCTGCCGGTGCCGAGCAGCGAGCCAATCTGTGAAAGAAGCGACATAGGGAATCCTGTCAATCCGTCAAACGGGGTGTTCGGTCAGTCGAGGCATACGCTTGCGCCTCATGCACGTCAGACGCCTTCAGCGCGCATTCTCAAAATACGTGCGGCGTGTTCGTCGGCGTCGCGCTGATCGCGCCGCGCCATGGTTTTCGCTTCGGCGGCTTCGCCGCGCGCCTGCAACACTTCATATGAGCCCAGCTTCTGCTTCTGCCGCTGCCAGTCGGGCTTGGCGGCCTCGACACGCGCGGTGGCCGTCGTCAGCAGATTGCGCTGCTGTTCGATGGCCGCGTCGAGCGTGTCGATGAATGCCTGGAAATTGCGCATGTTGCCGGCGGGCATGCCGCTCTGGGCCGTTGCCGTGAAGCGCGCGTGATATTCGTCGCGATACTGGACGAGCGCGTCGAGCTGCGCTTGAACGTCGTTGCGCTCGCGCTGGGCGCGGCCCAGACGTTGCGCGGCGGCGTCCACATCGTCCTGAGCGAGGCCGATGAGCGTCTTGATCGGAAAGTGTTTCGCCATTGTCAGCCCCTTTATGCAAACAACGCGTCCAGCATCGCGAGACTCGGTTGGAAGTTCGCGCATTCGCGAAACCCTTGCTGCAAGAACGCTTCCATCCGCGGATACAGCGCGATCGCGCGGTCGAGCAGCGCATCGCGCCCGCTCGAATAGGCGCCGACGTTGATCAGATCGCGGTTGCGCTGATAGCGCGACAGCATCTGCTTGAACATACGCGTCTTGTCCAGATGGTTATCGTCGATCAGCGCGGTCATCGCCCGGCTAATCGACGCTTCGATGTCGATCGCCGGATAGTGGCCGGCCTCGGCGAGCGAGCGCGACAGCACGATGTGACCGTCCAGAATCGCCCGCGCGGAGTCGGCAATCGGATCCTGCTGGTCGTCGCCCTCGGTCAGCACGGTGTAGAACGCGGTGATCGAGCCGCCGCCGGCCGGGCCGTTGCCGGTGCGCTCGACGAGCGCCGGCAGCTTGGCGAACACCGAAGGCGGATAGCCTTTGGTGGCTGGCGGCTCGCCCACGGCCAGCGCGATCTCGCGTTGCGCCATCGCGTAACGGGTCAACGAATCCATCAGGAGCAGCACGTGCTTGCCCTGGTCGCGGAAATACTCGGCGAGCGAAGTCGAATACGCGGCGGCCTGCATCCGCAGCAGCGGCGAGACGTCGGCGGGCGCGGCGACCACCACTGAGCGCGCCAGACCTTCCTCGCCGAGAATCTGTTCGATGAATTCCTTCACTTCGCGGCCGCGTTCGCCGATCAGCCCGATCACGATCACTTCGGCGCTGGTATAGCGCGCCATCGTGCCGAGCAGCACCGACTTACCGACGCCGGAGCCGGCGAACAGCCCCATGCGCTGGCCACGGCCGACGGTCAGCAGCGCGTTGATCGCGCGCACGCCGACGTCGAGAACCTGGTGAATCGGCTCGCGGTTCAGCGGATTGATGACCGGCGCGGACAGCGGCGCGTCGGCATGCGCGCCGAGCGGCCCGAGTCCGTCGAGCGGGCGGCCGGAGGCATCCAGCACGCGGCCGAGCAATTCCCAGCCGACCGGCAGGCGCTTGGCGCCCGCCATCGGGTCGGCGATCGGCGCGCTTTCGAGCGGATAGACGCGGGCGCCGGGCAACAGGCCGATCACTTCGGTGGTCGGCATCAGAAACAGCTTGTCGCCGGAGAAGCCGACCACTTCGGCTTCGGCCATCGGCAGCGAACTGCCCAGCGGCAATTCGATCATCACCTCGGCGCCGACCGAGAGGCGCAAGCCCACCGCTTCGAGCACCAGACCGGCGGCGCGCGTGAGGCGTCCGCAGGCGCGCATCGGCTTGGCAATCGCGTTGCGTGCGCGCAGGCTGTCGAGGCGGCCACGCCAGGCCTGCATGTGCGGGTTGCTGTCGAGCGCGGGATCGTAGGGAGTGTGCGGGGCAGGGGGCGTTTTGACGTGTGTTGCGGTATTGGCAGCAGCAGATTCGCGGCTTGCCGCCGTGCCGCTCGCGCGATGCGCATGCGCCGGATTGCGCAGCGCGGCGTCGATGGCCGCCACGGCAGCTGCGGCGGGCGATGCCGCGGCGGCCGTGGCGAGCGCCTCTGCCTCCGCTTCCGCCTCCGCGAGCGCCTCGGCGCCGAACGACGCCAGCGCCAGTTCGCGTTCGAGCGGCGTCAGATCGCTGGCGCGGATCTCTTCGAGCGTCGGCTTCACCATGTGCTTACCTTGCCGAGTGCGGCGGCGACGCGCTCCCAGCGCGTGTCGATGCCGGCGTCCACTTCACCGGTGGCGGCTTGCGCGCGGCAGCCGCCGCGTTCCACCGCCGGATCGGTACGCACGGTCCAGCCGCGGGTTTGCAGTTCTTCCAGCAGATAGGCTTCGACCACCGGCAGATCGGCGGGACTCACGATCAGTGCCGGCGCGCCGGTCAGCGCGGGCTCGGCGGCGAGCACCTCACGCGCGGCTGCGATCAGCGCGGTCGGATCGTGCTGCACGTGCTGCCGCACCACCTGTTGCGCGATGTCGAGCGCCAGCGCGACCAGCGTCTCGGAGATCGCGCTCTGGGCGCCGTCGAGTGCCGTCCTGAAGGTCTCGGCCAGCGCGGCGAGGCGTGCCGCTTCTTCGCGCGCTTCGCTTTGGCCTTGCGCGAAACCCTGCGCGTGGCCCTGGTCGTAACCGGCCTGGTAGCCGAGCGCCTGGCCGGCCACGTGACCGGAAGCGACGCCCTGTGCATGAGCAGCGTCGCGCAGGCGTTCGAGTTCGGCTTCGAATGCGCCGTCGTCGACTTCGGGTTCGGGCGGCGCCGGCGGCACCGGATCGAACGAGGCCATCTCCCAGCGCTGGTAGGCCGAGAGCCTTTCCTTCGCCGTGGAGTTCTGATCAGACATATGCGTCTTCCGCCTTGCCGCCTAGCACGATCTGGCCGCTTTCCGCCAGATTGCGCACGATTTGCAGGATGCGGCGCTGCTGCGTCTCGACTTCGGAGACGCGCACCGGACCGCGCGCGTCGAGGTCTTCGGCGAGCAGTTCGGCAGCACGCTGCGACATGTTCGACAGGAACTTCTGGCGCAGCGCGGGCGGTGCGCCCTTCAGCGAGATGATCAGCGCCTCGGACTCGACTTCCTTCAGCAGTAGCTGGATCGCGCGGTCTTCCAGATCGAGCAGGTTCTCGAATACAAACATCTGATCAATGATCTTCTGCGCGAGTTCCGCGTCGTACTGGCGAACGTTCTCGATGACGCCTTCTTCATGATTGCTGGACATGAAGTTGAGAATTTCGGCCGCCGTGCGGATGCCGCCCATCGGGCTGCGCTTGAGGTTGTCGCTGCCGGACAGCAGCCCCGTCAGCACGTCGTCGAGTTCGCGCAGCGCGGCCGGCTGAATGCCGTCGAGCGTGGCGATCCGCAGCAGCACGTCGTTGCGCAGGCGCTCGGTGAAGCAGGCGACGATTTCCGAGGCCTGATCGCGGTCCAGGTGAACTAGGATGGTCGCGATGATCTGCGGGTGCTCGTTCTTGATGAGTTCGGCCACGGCCGCGGAGTCCATCCACTTCAGGCCTTCGATACCGCTGGTATCGCTGCCCTGCAGAATCCGGTCGATGATCGCGCCGGCCTTGTCGTCGCCGAGCGCCTTGGTCAGCACCGAACGGATGTACTCGTTCGAATCCAGCGACATGCCGGTGTGCTGTTCCGCTTCGCGCACGAACTCCTGCAGAACCTCATCGACCTGCTCGCGGGTCACGCTCTTCAGCGCGGCCATGGCGACGCCGATCTTCTGGACTTCGCGCGGCCCGAGGAACTTGAACACCTGCGCGGCTTCTTCCTCGCCGATCGACATCAGCAGGAGCGCGCTCTTCATCACGCCTTCAGCGCTCATCGGACACCCAATTTTTCACGACGGTTGCGACAATCTTCGGATCCTGGCGCGCGATGTTGCGCGCGAATTCCAGGTTCCGCTCGTATTTGTGCTTCGAGTTTTCGAGCGCGAGCAGTTCGCTGTCGTTCTCCAGTTCGGCGACCGTGCTCAAGCCCGCGCGCTCGGCGGCAGGGATGCCGTCCAGCAGGACCGGATCGTCCGGCGACGGCAGGGCGGCCGCGAGAGCCGGTTCCGGCGGCGGGAACGCGCGGCGCAGCGCCGGCTTCACCATCACGAAGTAGAGGAACAGGGCCACCGCGCCGATGCCGAGGTACGTGGCGATCTGCTTGGCGAGCGCGATCATGTCCGGCGTGCGCCACCACGGCAGGTCGGCGGTCGGGTCGACGTCGGCGGTGAACGGGCTGTTGACCACGTTGACCGAGTCGCCGCGCGTCGCGTCGAAACCCATCGCGTCCTTCACCAGCTGATTGACCTGCGCGAGCTTGTCGGCGGTAACAGGCTGCATCGAGGCGTGGCCCTTGGCGTCGACCACCTTCAGATAGTTGACCACCACCGCCACCGACAGGCGCTTGATGCCGCCCATCGCGCTTTCGTGGTGGCGCACCGTCTTGTCGAGTTCGTAGTTGGTGGTCGCATCCTTGCGGTCGCTAACCGGCGTGGTCGCCACGCCGCCCGGGCCGTTCGGCGCGTTAATCGGTGCCGAAGCCGGCTGCGGCGGCTGGTTCGACAGCGCGCCCGGCACGCCCGAGGCGGCGCCTTGCGACATTTCGGTGGCGCTGCTCGATTGCTGACTGCGGATCGCCACTTGCTGCGGATTGCCGTTCGGGCCGTAGTTCTCGGAGGTCTGCTCGTTGCGCGAGAAGTCGATGTCGGCGCTGACCTGCGAATGCGCGTTGCCCGAGCCGAACAGCGGCGCGAGGATCGCGTCGATGCGCTGCTGGGTGTTGCGCTCGATCTGCTGGCGGTACTTCAGTTGCGAGGCGTCGAGTCCGCTGCCGGTGGACGGCTGGGTCAGCAGGTTGCCGTCCTGGTCGAGGATGGTCACGCCCTTCACCGGCATGTCCGGCACCGCCGACGACACCATATGGGTGATCGCCAGCACCTGGCCTTCGTCGAGCGCGCGGCCCGGGTAGAGGTTGACCAGCACGGAGGCGGAGGGCGCTTCCTTGTCGCGCACGAACACGGATGGCTTCGGAATCGCCAGATGCACGCGGGCCGACTTCACCGACGAAATCGATTCGACCGTGCGCTCCAGTTCGCCCTCCAGCGCGCGCTGGTAGTTGACCTGCTCGGCGAACTGGCTGATGCCGAACTTCTGGTTGTCCATCAGCTCGAAGCCGACCGAGCCGCTCTTGGGCAGGCCCTGCGAGGCAAGGCGCAGACGCATTTCATGCACCTGCTCGGACGGCACGAGGATCGCACCACCGGCGTCGGAGAACTTATAGGGAATGTTGGCCTGCTGGAGCGCCGCGATGATGGCGCCGCCGTCGCGGTCCGACAGGTTGCTGTAGAGCACCTTGTAGTCCGGCGCCCGCGACCACAGGAACAGGCCCGCCACCACGGCGACCAGCAACGCCACCGCGAAGATCAGCGGGGCGCGCGGGTTGCCGCGCATTTGCGCGAGGCCTGACAGACGTTGACCAAAATTGCCGCCCAGGCCGCCGCCGAGGCCGCCAAGGTCCGCGGCGCCGCCAGCCTGGCCGGCACCGGCGGTGCCGGGCTGCGCGCCGGCGAGGCCCATACGGGCGTCGGGGTTGATCAAAGAGTTGGCTGACGAATCCATGCGTCGGGTTTCTCCGGGATGCCTTTGCGTTCTGCCGTCTGCCGCCTCACCGAGGGCCGGCGGACGTACGGACAGATACTTTCACCCTTGAAATTATCCGCAGCGGCGCTTAACCCGATTGCTTGAATAGAGCCGGGTTTCCCCCCTACTTTCGGGGCTTTCCCGGAGAGCCCGCTGCTATGCTTTCATCCAGATCGGTACGGTTCCGGCATGCCGGTCGTCATTCCCTGGAGAAAACATGACTTTCCCCGTGAGCGCGCTTTCGTCGGCGCTGCAACAGATGCAGTCGATGGCGGCGCAAGCGGCCGGCGGCAGCAATGCCGTGGCCGACCAGTCCGGCGCGGCGACGCCTGGCGGCTTCGCCTCGGCACTGAAAGCGTCGCTCGACAAGATCAGCGGCGATCAGACCAAGGCGGTCGGCGAATCGAAGGCGTTCGAACTCGGCGCGTCGAACGTGTCGCTGAACGACGTGATGGTGGATATGCAGAAGGCCAACGTCGGCTTCCAGTTCGGCCTGCAGGTGCGCAACAAGCTGGTGTCGGCCTATAACGACATCATGCAGATGCAGGTGTAAGCGGCGCTTGGGCGGCCATGCTGTTCCGCCCGCCCGAACGCGAGCCTGCCGGCTGGCCCTCGCGGGCCGCGCCATGGCGCCCCTTAATCCTCCTTACAACGGACTAAAGCTTTCCTTCTGCCTATCCGATAACCAGGTACAGGCAGAAATCAGGGTGCGGCAATTGCGGCGCGCACCCGGATGGGGGGCCACGACCAACCGCAGTGCAAGAGAGGAGGAGCGCCGATGTTTTCCCCAGGACACTCTGGAGCCAACGCATACGCACGCGTCGGCGTCGAGACAGGGGTGATGGGCGCGAGTCCGCATCGTCTGATCGTGATGTTGTATCAGGGCGCCCGGCAGGCCATCGCGCAAGCTCGGATGCATCTGCAGCAAGGCAATGTGCCGGCTCGTGGAGAGGCGGTCGGCAAGGCGATTCAGATCGTCGAAAGCGGGCTGCAACAGTCGCTCAACCTGGAGGCGGGCGGCGAGATTGCGGAGCGGTTGAACGCGCTATATGGCTATATGTCGCGCCGGCTGCTCGAAGCCAACATAAAACAGAGCGAGGCGATGCTGGTCGAGGTCGATGGCCTGCTGGCGACGCTCGAAGAGGCATGGATCGGGATTGCCCCGGAGATCACGCGGATGGCAGCCCAGCCGGCCGCGGAAAGCATGAGATGACATCGAACGCAGAATACTTCGCCCGTTATGAGGCAATTGCAGCGATTTCCTGCCGGATGCTGACGGTTGCCCGGCGCGCACTGTGGAGCGACCTCGTCCACTTGCAGGAGGAATACCGCAAGCTGGTCGACGCGTTGAAGGACGCCGAAACCGGCGTGAAGCTCGACGAGGCGGAGCGTCTGCGCAAATACGCGTTGATCCGGCAAATCCTCGCCGACGACGCGGCAATCCGGGACCTGGCGAATCCGCGCATGGCCACGCTGTCGGCGCTGTTCGCCGGGAGGCAGACGCGCGTGCTCAAGGAACTGTACGGGGCGCGCTGAGTTGCGCCGCGCACCGTGAAGCAGGTCCCCTTGGGCGGCGCCGAGCGCATCTCTATCCAGACATCCGGCTGACAGACTGTAGCTGAGCGCGCTGCCGCCAGTGTGACCAAGGAATCGGCATGAACGGAATCGACACGGCCGTCGCTTCGCTGCTAGCGAACCGGATCGACAGCCTGCTCAACATCGCACCGGGCAGCGCGGCCGCCTCGCAGACCGGCGCGGCGGACGTCGAGACCGCGCCGGCCACCGGGGTGCCTGTTGCGGCTCCCGCGCCGCAGCCGTCCGCACAAACCGCCCTGTCCGCCGTGGCCCTGACGCTCAACGCGATCGTGCGCTCGGGCGGCGAGGCGACACCCGCGGTGCTCGGGCAGGCGCCAATCTGGCCGGCGGCGCCCGCGCTCGATGTCGAAGGCGGCGCCTTGCCGCTGTTCGATGCAACCGCTGCCGCCGCTGATGCCGCGGGCTCCAGCGCTTCAACCGCTGCTACCGCCTCAACTAACAATCCCAATGCAACCACGACCGCTTCCACTGCGGCGACCGCCAACATAGCGGCGGCCCAGGTGCCGGTAGCGTCGCTCGCGGCCGCGCTCGAGCAGACGGTCAGCGACAGCGGTCTGTTCTACGAAGCGCATCTGGCGCAATGGCTGGCGGGCCAGCGCTCGCCGGCGGACCTGGCCGGCGAGGCGCAAAACAAGCTGGTGGCCGCCGCCGCGCAATTGCCGCTCGACTGGGCGAACGACGCAGGCGAGGCGCTTCCAGCCAATCCGTCGAGCCGGCAGGGCATGGCGTCCAATGGGCCGCAGCCGGGGCCGCAGTCCGGTGCGCCGGACGCGAACGCCGCCGCCCGCGCGGCGCCATCGATCCAGACCGCGCAGGCCGCGCGCTTCGTGGCCGGGGAAGTGCTGGCCAGTTCGCTGTCCGATCTGAACGGCCAATCCGCGCACGCCAGCTTGCACAACGCGGCGACGCTGCCGGGTGACGGCGGCGGCTCGCAAAGTTCGCAGTCGATGGCGGCCGCGGTGCATCCCGCCACCGTGCCGCTGGTGCGCCAGCAGCTCGACCTGCTCGCGACCGGGCAGTTTCGCTGGACCGGCGAAGCGTGGCCGGGCGCCAAGCTCGACTGGACCGTCGAACAGGATGGTGACGAATGGGACCGCAGCGGCGGCGGCGCGGCCAGCGAGGACGATCACCCGTGGCGCACGCGCCTGACGCTGTCGCTGCCGACGCTCGGGACGGTCGATGCGGAATTGACTTTGACCGGCACCCGGCTCATCGCGCGGGTGCAGGCCAGTCCGGGCGGCGCGGCGCGCCTGGCGGTGCAGGGCGAGAGCTTCCGTCAGCGGCTCGCGGCGGCCGGCATTGAACTGACCGGCTTGACGATCCGCGAGATCGGCGGCGGTGCGCCGGTCACCGGCGCCGATGCCACGGGTGCCGCGGCGGCCGCCCAGGCAGCGGCTTCGGCGTATGCGCGCTCGGCGTCCACGGCGAGTGCGGCAGGGGCGGCAACGGACCATGCCGCGTCGGTTCGACGGACCGCGCACACTGGCCGCCCGGCCGCCTCGCCGCCCGACGATTTCGACTGGGACATGTGATGAGCCGCACGAACCGCACACACGGCTACCGCCGCAGCGCGGCCGCGCTCGTCTATGACACGCAAGGTCGCGATCCCGCGCCGCGCGTGATCGCCAAAGGCTACGGGATGCTGGCCGAGATGATCGTGCAACGGGCCAAGGAAGCCGGCCTGTATGTCCACGAGGCGCCCGAAATGGTTTCGCTGCTGATGCAGGTAGACCTCGACGCGCGTATTCCGCCGCAGCTTTATCAGGCGGTGGCGGAGTTGCTCGCGTGGCTGCATCGGCTGGAAAGCGGGGCTGAGACCGAGCCGGCGCACGGCGCGAATGCCGCCGCGCAGGACGTCACCGATGTGGTGGCCGTCGACGTCGAAGGCGGGACAGCGGCGCGCTGAACACGCCGCCGCTGCAAGGCCCTTCGTTAAAACCGCATCATCAGCTTCAGCAGCGCGTTCACGCGCTTACCGTACGGCGGCGAGATCCAGCCACGCGCGTTCAGACGCGCCTGCGTCAGCACCGGCTTCATCTTCGAGAACGTCACGAAGCCTTCGTAGCCGTGATATGCGCCCATGCCACTGGCCCCGACTCCGCCGAACGGCAGGCTTTCGCACGCCAGATGCATCAGCGTCTCGTTGATTGCCATGCCCCCGGCGATGGTTTCGTGCGTCACGCGCTCGATCGTGGCGGCGTCGTCGGCATACAGATACAGTGCGAGCGGACGAGGCCGGGCGTTGATCCACGCGATCGCGTCGTCGAGCGTGTCGTAGGGGACGATCGGCAGCAGCGGCCCGAAGATTTCCTCCTGCATCAGCGCGCAGGCGTCCGGCGCATTCGTTACCGCGATCAGCGGATAGCGGCGGCTAGCCGGGTCGGGCACGCTGTCGGTGAGCCTATGGAGTTGCGCGCCGGCTGCCTCGGCTTCGTCGGCGCGGCGTTCGAGGCGTGCGAAGTGGTGCGCCGAAATGATCGACGTGTAGTCCGTGTTATCGGCGAAGTTCGGATACATCTTCGCCATCCGCGCGCGCGCCCGTTCGACGAACGCCTGCTCCTGGCCGCGCGGCACCAGCACGTAGTCGGGCGCGACGCAGGTTTGCCCCGCGTTGAGCGTCTTGCCGGCGATCAGGTTGTCCACCGCGTTGTCGAAGCGCGCGTGCGCGCCGATGATGGCCGGCGACTTGCCGCCCAGTTCGAGCGTGACCGGCGTCAGATGCTCGGCGGCGGCGCGCATCACTTCGTGGCCGACCTTGGTCGAACCGGTGAACAGCAGATGGTCGAACGGTTGCGCGCTGAACGCGGCGGCGAGCGCGGCGTCGCCGTTTACCACCGCGACGTGATCGCGCGCGAAGGTCTGGCCGATCAGCTGCTCGAACAGTGCCGAGGTGCGCGGCGTCAATTCGGACATCTTGATGATCGCGCGGTTGCCGGCGGTGAGCGCGCTGATCAGCGGCCCAACGGCGAGCAGCACCGGATAGTTCCACGGCACGATGATGCCGACCACGCCGAGCGGTTGCGGCACGACCTTCGCGCGCGCCGGCATCAGCCATTTGTTGGTGCTGCGGCGCTGCGCTTTCATCCAGCGCTTGCCGTGCCGGAGTGCGCCGTTGATCTCTTCCTTCACCAGCAGAAATTCGGCGAGCAGCACTTCCTGTTTCGCGCGATTGCCGAAGTCGGCGTTCGTCGCCTCGGCGAGCGCGTCGCGATTGTCGAGCATGACTTTGCGCAGCGCTTTCAGATGCGTCGCGCGGGTATCCCACGACGGATAGGGCGCTCGCAGATAAGCATCGCGTTGATCGCGCAGCAGCGCTTCGAGCGCGGCGACTTCCGGCAAATCGTTCTTCATAGGTGTCCTCTCCCTGATGGATGACGGTGCGCGTTGCGTCGCGCTTATAGGTGTGCTGGTGTTGCCCGATGTTGCCTGGTGTATCCGGCGCGTGCTGGACGTCAGCCGGGAAAAGCCCGTTCGACAATCGCCGCGTGATCGAAGGTCGCCGGCAGCGTACCGTAGACGCGGCCGCTTTCGCCGCAGCCATCGGCCAGGCGTGTTGCAATGAACGCTTCGGCGATTTCGGCCGGCGCGTGCTTGATGAGCAGGGCCGCCTGCGCGATCAGCACGATTTGCTGCGCGATCCGCCGCGCCGAGGCTTCGCGATGCTCGGCCGGCCCGTTGAGTGTGGCGGCGAGCTTGCCGAGCGCGGCGCGCAATGCCGGATGTGCCTGCGCATCCGCCTGCCACGCGGCGAATAACGCCTGAGCCGCTTCCGGCTCGCGTTCCATGGCGCGCAGCACGTCGAGGCACATCACGTTGCCGGAGCCTTCCCAGATCGAATTCACGGGCGCTTCGCGATAGAAGCGCGCCATTGGACCGGTTTCGACATAACCGTTGCCGCCCCACACTTCCATTGCCTCGCCGGTGAATTCCAGTGCGCGCTTGCAGACCCAGTACTTCGCTGCCGGCGTGACGATGCGCCGCCACGCGCGTTCGGCGAACGAGGTGGACGCCGCGTCGGTGGATTCTTCGAAAGCGCGCGCGAGGCGCATGAACAGTACCGTCGCCGCTTCCGACTCCAAAGCCAGATCGGCCAGCACATTGCGCATGAGCGGCTGATCGGCCAGATGCCGGCCGAAGGCGCTGCGCTCACGCGCATGGTGGATGGCCTGCACGAGCGCCGCGCGCATCAGCGCCGCACTGCCGATCACGCAATCGAGCCGCGTGTAATTCGCCATTTCGATGATGGTGGGCACGCCACGCCCTTCGTCGCCGATCATGATGCCGAACGCGTCGAGGAATTCGACTTCGCTGCTCGCATTCGAGCGGTTGCCCAGCTTGTCTTTCAGACGCTGGATCTGCACGGCGTTCTTGCTGCCGTCCGGCGCGAAGCGCGGCACGAAGAAACACGAGATGCCCTCGTGATCGTCCGTGCGGGCGAGCACCAGATGCGCGTCGCACTGCGGCGCGGAGAAAAACCACTTGTGGCCGACGAGCCGGTAGGCGGCGCCGCGGCCGCTGCCGGCGGTGGCATAGGCGCGCGTCTGGTTGCTGCGCACATCCGAGCCGCCTTGCTTCTCGGTCATGCCCATGCCGATCATCGCGGACGTTTTCTGCGTAAGCGGCAGGTCGCGGGAATCGTGCTCGCGCGCGTAGAGCTTGTCGCGCAGCGTGGCGAACAGCGCGGGTTCGCGCTGCAGCACCGGGATGCTCGCGAAGGTCATCGTCAGCGGGCAAAGCGAGCCGGATTCGATCTGCGCATGCAGAAAGTAGCCTGCGCAGCGCGCGACCATCGCGCCGCGCTGCGGATCGGAAAATGGCAGCGCGTGCAGACCTTCGCGGCGCAGCAGCGACAGCAACGTATGCCACGAAGGATGAAACTCCAGCGCGTCGATGCGCTCGCCGCGCGGACTGTGCGTGACCAGCTCGGGCGTATGGCGGTTGGCCAGTTCCGCGAGCGCGAGCGTGTCCGCCGTGGTGAGCGCCGCGCCGTGCCGCAGCAGGGCGTCGCGATGCCATGCGGCGCCGTCGCGTTCGAGTGCGGCGGACAACGCGGCGTCGCTGGAAAACAGGTTGTAGTCCGCCAGCGGAGCAACCTGATTGGTCACCTCGTGGGTCTGGCCGAAACGGTGCCGTTCCATCTGCTGTCTCCGTCCAACGCGTGCCCGCCGGCGCTCTTCGGCGGTGCGCTGTTTGATCGCTGAGTGCCGTGCCGCACGGCGGGGGACGGCGCGCGTGGCGCCGTGTTTGAATGCCTTGCGCGGCCGCCCGGCGGGCGTGTGCGCGTCTTTCATCATAGGGGCGCAGGGGTGTTTCCGTTTAGAGGAATCGCTCTGGCGCGAACCCGCCGCGCGCTTCGAACGCTCCCTACAATGCCGGTAAAACACACGTAGACAAGTGTGCACGCAATAAATTGCATGGGACCAGAGTAAGTGCTTTGCATGGGACCGGAGTAAGCGCTAAAGCGCCAACTCCGGTTCGACAGCTAAAGCGCCAACTCTGGTCGACACGAGACAGGGCTGGCGAGCAAAGCAGCTCATATGGAGGAGCGAATGCAATACGACTACATCATCGTCGGTGCAGGCTCGGGCGGCTGCTCGCTGGCGAGCCGTCTCGCGGATAGCTGCCCGGACGCGACGATCGCCCTGATCGAAGCCGGTCCGCACACGGACCGTAATCTGTTCGTCAACATGCCGGTGGGCGTGGCGGCCGTGGTGCCCCACAAGCTCAAGACCAACTACGGCTATCTGACCGCGCCGCAGCCGGGGCTCGGCGGACGGCAGGGCTATCAGCCGCGGGGGCGCGGCTTCGGCGGATCGAGTGCGATCAACGCGATGATCTACACGCGCGGCCATCCGCTCGATTACGACGAATGGGCGCAACTCGGCTGCGAGGGCTGGTCATGGGCGGACGTGCTGCCGTATTTCCGCAAGGCAGAAGGCAATCAGCGCGGCGCCAACGCGTGGCATGGCGATAGCGGTCCGCTCACTGTCTCCGATCTGCGCTATCAGAATCCGTTTTCGAAGCGTTTCGTGCAGGCGGCCATGGAGGCCGGCTATAAGGCGAACGGCGATTTCAACGGCGCGGATCAGGAAGGGATTGGCTTCTATCAGGTGACGCAGCGCGACGGACGCCGTTGCAGCGTGGCGCGCGCCTATATCTACGACCGCGAACGTCCCAATTTGCACAAGATCGCCGACGCGACCGTGCTGCGGGTGACCTTCAGCGACAAACACGCGAGCGGTGTCGAGATCGTTCGCGGCGGCCGCACCGAAACGCTCGAAGCGCGCGCCGAGGTGGTGCTCGCGGCCGGCGCGTTCAATTCGCCGCAACTGCTGATGTGCTCGGGCATCGGGCCGGCGGCGCATTTGCAGTCGCACGGCATCGCGGTTTTGCACGACGCGCCCGAGGTCGGCCAGAACCTGATCGACCACGTCGATTTCACGATCAACAAGCGCGTCTCGTCGATCGAGCCGACCGGCTTCTCGATCCGCGGGATTGCGCGGATGCTGCCGCAGTTCGTCACCTTCATGCGTCATGGGCGCGGCATGTTGTCGAGCAATGTCGCGGAGGCGGGCGGTTTTCTGAAGAGCCGCCCGACGCTCGAGCGGCCGGATCTGCAATTGCATTTCTGCGCGGCTATCGTCGACGATCACAATCGCCATATGCATTGGGGCCACGGCTATTCGCTGCACGTATGCGTCTTGCGGCCGCACAGCCGCGGCACGGTGACGCTGGCCAGCGCCGACGCGCGGACCGCGCCGGTGATCGACCCGCGCTTTTTCAGCGATTCGCGCGATCTCGACCTGCTGGTGGAAGGCGCACAAATGGCGCGGCGCATTCTCGATGCGCCCTCGCTCGCGCTGCATGGCGGCACCGAGCTGTACACGGATGCGGGCCAGACGGAGGCGCAATTGCGGCAGACCATCGCCGAGCATGCGGACACGATCTATCACCCGGTGGCGACTTGCCGGATGGGCGGCGACGCGTTGTCGGTGGTCGATTCGCAGTTGCGGGTGCGGGGCGTGACGGGGCTGCGAATCGTCGACGCGTCGGTAATGCCGACGCTGATTGGCGGCAACACCAATGCGCCGACGGTGATGATCGGTGAGCGCGCGGCTGAGCTGATTGCCTCGGCCCGTCGCGCGTCGCAGATGGCGCCCAAGTCGACGCCGGCAGGCATGCCCGGCATGACGGCGAGCGCGGCTTGAGCCGCGTCGATCATCGCTTCAATTGCCGAGTTTGATGCTCAAATATAAGACAACTTTGACGAACGTCGTCTAATTCGTCATAAATTGTGCTGTTTCGTTTTTGAGATTTTCCGAAACCTATAATCGCGCCGCGAAAAGAAGCGCGTCACGTGGCGCGTTCGGAATCTCAAGGAAACGAAGCGATGAGCATCAATGTGATTCAACTGATTCAGTCTGCCTTGACGGACAGTGTCGTGGGACAGTTAGCGGGGCGCTTCGGATTGCCGCCGGACGCGACGCAAAAGGTGCTGTCCACTATTGCTCCGGCGCTCGTCGCCGGCTTGATGCAGAAGGGCGCGACGCTCGACGGTGCGCGTTCTCTCTACACCACGATCCTCTCGTCGGCGGTGAATGACCATATTGCCGAGCAACTGCCGAACCTGCTCGGCAGCACGAGCGGCGTGAGCCAACTGGAAATTGGCGGGCGGCAGTTGCTCGAGCGCGTGTTTGACCGCCGCGTCGATCTCCTCAGCGACGAGGTCGCGCGGCAAACCGGTGCACCGGTCCATGCCACGCATGCCATGACGGGGATTGCCGGAGCCATCCTGCTCGGCGTGCTCAAACGGTATTTTCTCAACGGGCAGGGCAACGCCGGGCAGTTGCCGACGCTGCTGGGCCATCAATTGCCTTCGATCGCGCCGCATCTGAGCGACCGCCTGCTGGCCGCGCTCGGCCTGAGCGGTCTCGGTGCTTTTTCCGGCGTCATTCTGTCGCAATTGAAGGCCGTTTCGGCGCATATCGACCACCCGACGCCGGCGGTCAAGCCGGTGCCCGAGGCCCTGGCGAACGTTCAAGTGCCCGCGGGGGCGGTGGTGCGCGAAGAGCGCCGCTCGCACACGTGGCTCTGGTGGCTGCTCGCGGCCCTGGCAGCGGTGCTGGCCTTTCTGTTTCTGCGTGGCTGCCATCGTGAGGAGAGCACGAGTGACGCTGCCGGGCGCAGCGCGGCGGGAGCGGCAGTCAGTGCGCAGCCGGCTTCCGCGCCGGCCCCTGCGTCGGTTGTCGTGGCACCGGCCAGCGACGTCGCGGCGTCCACACCTGCCGCCAGCGCTCCGGCTGGAGCGAGCGCCGTGCCGCAGCCGGCCGCCGCGCCCGCACCGACCAAAGACAGTCAGCTGAGCGTCGTCGTCAGCGCCAGCGGCAAACCGACCGTGACCGCCACGGTCGGCAGCGAAGCTGAAAAATCGCAGCTGATCGACGAACTGGCCAAGCGCCTCGGCGAATACAATTTCGTGCCGAACATCACGGTCGATGCCGCCACCAAGCCGGCCGACTGGCTGGCCCATCTCGACGGCTTGCTGCCGCTCATGTCGCTGCCGGGCGCGGAAGTGAAAGTGGACGGCACGCACGTTGAACTCAGCGGCACGGCGGCCGACCCGAAGTTCGGCTGGCTCGACAAACTGAAGTCGCTATTCGGTGCGTCGTACCAGATCGGTTCATTCGACGTCGCGCACGCGGTCGCCGATGCAACCGCCAATTTCCGCAACGCGGTTAAAGGCCTGCTCGCGCAGGACGGCTCCTGCGCCGCAGCGGACGTAGTCAAGGTGCTGAACCTGCAAGTGATCAATTTCGCGAGCGCGAGTGCTCGTGTGCCGGCTTCGGCGGTGGCAGACCTGGATCAGTCCGCGCAGGTACTGAATGCCTGTGTGCGCAACGGCAAGACAGCACGGCTCGAAGTGGCGGGCTATTCGGACAACGTGGGTGGCGAGCAAACCAATCAGCAGTTGTCGAAGCAGCGTGCCGAAGCGGTGCGTGCGTATCTGGTCAAAACGGGCGTGCCTGCCGATTCGCTGACTGCGCAAGGTTACGGCGAGGCGCGTCCGGTCGCGAGCAATGACACGGCTAGCGGCCGCTTCGCCAACCGCCGCATTGAGTTCATCGCTCAGCAATAGTCGCCGCGCTCACTTCCCCGCTCAGTCGTCCCCCGGAGATTTCCCGCGGGGGTTCTATATTTGGAATACACGCCGCCCGGCTCGCGCCGGGCGGCGTGTGTCATTGGTCCGGCGGTGTGTGAAACGTTGCGGCGATGCCGGTCATACCGACGGCCGGCCCTAGCATGAAATCGTCGCCGGCCTGGCCCGGCAAGGTTTCTCGCGCGACTTCGAGCCACGCGCGCGCGGCGTGCGACAGATACCCGTCGCGGCGCCAACCGATAGCCATTTCCCATGGAATCTCCGGCTCCACCACCGGCCGGCAGGTGAACTTGGCCGGATCGAGCCGCCGGCAATACGGCGCGGGCAAGAGCGCGATGCCCACACCGGCCAGCACCAATGCCGCCATGAAATCCCAGTGCCCGCTGCGGCCGACGATGGTTGGCGCAAAACCGGCGGTACGGCATGCGTTCAATACGACATCGTTGAGCGCCAGACTCTCGCCGTAGAACACGAACGGCTCGTTCGCGAGCTGGGCAAGCGGCACTTCGGGCTGATCGTCCCAGCGCGAGCCGGCGCGCGCGACCAGCCATAGCAGCTGGTGCGTCATGGGCAGCACGTCGATATTTTCCGGGTCGACCGGTTGCAGCACGCCGCCTAATTCCAGCTCGCCGTTGATCAGCGCTGTTTCGATGGCACGCGAACCCTGCTCGAACAGTTTCAGTTCTATCTTTGGATAACGCTGGCGGAACGCGGCGATAGCGGGTGTGAAGAGCGAACCGCCCATCGGCGGAATACCGATGGTGAGTTCGCCGCGGCCGAGCGTGTCGAGATCGTTCAGTTCGGCCTGCAATTGCGCGTGCGCCGCGAGCACGTCCTGACCGCGCTGATAGACGATCCGGCCGGCGTCGGTCAGCACCATCTGGCGTCCGTCACGCAGCAAAAGCGGGGAGCCGATTTCGTCCTCCAGCGACTTGACCATCTTGCTGATGGTCGGCTGCGTGACGAACATCAACTCGGCGGCGACGGTGAAACTCTGCTGACGCACCACTTCGACGAAATACCGCAGCGCACGTAGTTCCACGATCTCAGACTCCAGAATTCCAAATCGGAATGATTTGAGTGATTGTAAGTCATTAAGTTTATGCGGCAGTGCGACTCATGCCGGCGTTTAATCAAGATGGAATCGGCCGCAGACGGGATAACATCGACGTCTATCCCAGTTGCCCCGTCCTTCGCGACCGCTCAGATCCATGCCGCCCATCTCGATCATCATTCCCTGCTACAACGCCGCGGCGACGCTCGCCCGCGCACTGGACAGCTGCCGCATTCAACCGGAAGCGGCGCAGATCATCGTGGTGGACGATGGCTCGACCGATGCCAGCGCGGAGATCGTCGCGCATTGCGGCAGCCTCGATGCGCGGGTGGGCTTGCTGCGCATGCCGTACAACGGCGGCGCGGCGCGCGCGCGCAACTGGGGCGCGATGCATGCGTCGCACGATCTGCTCGCGTTTCTCGACGCGGACGACGAGTACGTGCCCGGCGCGCTGGCCGCCGCGAGTGAGTTTCTCGCGCACAACCCGCAGGCGGTGTCCGTGCGGCTCGACGTCGAGTACACGGATTTTCCGGGCGAGCTCACCGCTCATCCCGACTTTGCCGGGCACGCGGCAACGCTGAGCAATACGGTGCCGAGCAGCCTGGTCATTCGCCGCGCGGCGTACGCGGCCCTCGGCGGTTTTCCCATGGACGACGCGTTTCGGCGCATCGGCGGTGAAGACGGCGCGTTTTCGTGGGCGCTGCGCGAAATTTTCGGCAACCCGCGTCTGGGCGACGTGAAGCGCGTGCGCATGCACTATCACGCGGGCATTCACGCCGAACGTTACTTCCGCGTCGCACTCGGACTGCAAACGCCAGATCCCGCCGACGTCGAGGAAGCGTTCCGCGTATCGAAGCAGTTCGTCGAGCATGCGCGCGCCGGGATCGCGCAATTGCGCTCAGCCAGCGTGGCCGCTGGTTAAGCCGTCCTCCGAAAATCCGCTCCCTCGCCCCGAAGCCATCTCGATTTGCTACAATCGCCGTTCGTCTTCGAGGAGCGTTGCGACGGGTACCGCGAATCCCTATATTCGCCGGCCGCCCGCCAGGCTCGAAGGCTTCAATCGGAGGGGAGAATGCGCATAGCGCTTTTCCACCCACCGCATCGAACCGCGCTCACGTCAAATTTCTAGTCAATTTCTTAGAAAGGAGGGCGTGATGAACGCCGCTGTGATCGATTCCAAAGCTTCCCAGGATTACATTGTTGCCGACATGTCGCTGGCCGACTGGGGCCGCAAAGAGCTCAACATCGCCGAGACGGAAATGCCCGGCCTCGTGCAAACGCGCGAAGAATACAAGGCGCAGCAGCCCCTGAAGGGCGCGCGCATTGCCGGTTCGCTGCACATGACCATCCAGACCGGCGTGCTGATCGAGACGCTGACGGCGCTCGGCGCCGACGTCCGCTGGGCCTCGTGCAACATCTTCTCGACGCAGGATCACGCCGCCGCGGCTATCGCCAAGGCCGGCACGCCGGTGTTCGCGTTCAAGGGCGAGTCGCTCGACGAATACTGGGAGTTCTCGCACCGCATTTTCGAATGGCCGAATGGCGAATTCGCCAACATGATTCTCGACGACGGCGGCGATGCCACGTTGCTGCTGATCCTCGGCTCGAAGGCGGAAAAAGACCGTTCGGTGATCGCCAAACCGACCAACGAAGAAGAAGTCGCGCTGTACAAGTCGATCGCCCGTCATCTGGACGCGGATCCGGTGTGGTACTCCACGCGTCTCGCGCACATCCAGGGCGTGACGGAAGAAACCACCACCGGCGTGCACCGTCTGTACCAGATGGAAAAGGAAGGCCGTCTGCCCTTCCCGGCCATCAACGTCAACGACTCGGTCACCAAGTCGAAGTTCGACAACCTGTACGGCTGCCGTGAGTCGCTGGTCGACGGCATCAAGCGCGCGACCGACGTGATGATCGCGGGCAAGATCGCAGTGGTCGCGGGTTACGGCGACGTGGGCAAGGGCTGCGCGCAATCGCTGCGTGGCTTGGGCGCAACCGTGTGGGTCACGGAAATCGATCCGATCTGCGCGCTGCAAGCCGCGATGGAAGGCTACCGCGTCGTGACGATGGAATACGCCGCCGACAAGGCCGACATTTTCGTGACGGCCACCGGCAATTACCACGTGATCGGCCATGACCACATGAAGGCGATGCGCCACAACGCGATCGTCTGCAACATCGGTCACTTCGACTCGGAAATCGACGTCGCGTCGACCCGCCAGTACCAGTGGGACAACATCAAGCCGCAAGTCGACCACATCATTTTCCCGGACGGCAAGCGCGTGATCCTGCTGGCTGAAGGCCGCCTCGTGAACCTGGGTTGCGCAACGGGCCACCCGTCGTTCGTGATGTCGAACTCGTTCACGAATCAGACGCTCGCGCAGATCGAACTGTTCACGCAAGGCAAGAAGTACGAGAACAAGGTGTACGTGCTGCCGAAGCATCTGGACGAGAAGGTCGCGCGCCTGCATCTGGCGCGCATCGGTGCGAACCTGACCGTGCTGTCGGACGAGCAGGCCGGCTACATCGGCGTCGACAAGAACGGTCCGTTCAAGCCGAACCACTACCGCTACTAAGCAAGCCGCGGGCGGTTGGAACGCATGACAGTTTGAGGACAAAGCGGCGCATCATGCGCCGCTTTGTTCGCCATGCCCGCCTTATTTCATTCAACGGACATCCGGCCTACAAGGAGCTCTACATGACCGTGCTGCTGACCTGGCTGATCAACGCGCTTGCGCTGCTGATCATCACCTACCTCGTTCCGTCGATCCATATCCGCAGTTTCGGCACCGCATTGATCGTCGCGGTGGTGCTCGGATTGATCAACACGATCCTGCGACCGGTGCTGATCCTGTTGACGCTGCCCGTCACGATCGTCACGCTCGGACTCTTCATTCTGGTGGTCAATGCGCTGTGCTTCTGGCTGTGCGCGTCGCTGCTGAAGGGCTTCGAAGTGTCGGGTTTCTGGTCGGCGTTCTTCGGCTCGATTCTGTACAGCATTGTCTCTTGGCTGCTGTCCGCGCTTATTTTCGGCAACCGCAGCATCGGTTGAATCACTGAATCATGAACCCGATCGAACTTTCATTCGAATTCTTCCCGCCGAAAACGCAGGAAGGCGTCGACAAGCTGCGTGCCACGCGCACGCAGCTCGCATTGCTCAAGCCCAAGTTCGTGTCCGTCACGTTCGGCGCGGGCGGCTCGACGCAGCAGGGCACGCTCGATACCGTCGTCGATATGGCGAAGGACGGGCTCGAAGCGGCGCCGCACGTGTCGTGCATCGGCTCGTCCAAAGAG
Organism: Paraburkholderia ginsengiterrae; assembly: GCF_001645125.1. Taxonomy (GTDB): domain Bacteria; phylum Pseudomonadota; class Gammaproteobacteria; order Burkholderiales; family Burkholderiaceae; genus Paraburkholderia; species Paraburkholderia ginsengiterrae. The sequence goes on from NZ_LXKA01000110.1 coordinate 466,021, forward strand.
AGCCTGCGCGCGATCCTCAACGAGTACCGCGCGCATGGCATTCGCCATATCGTCGCTTTGCGCGGCGATTTGCCCTCCGGCATGGGCGAAGTCGGCGAGCTGCGCTATGCGTCGGAGCTGGTGAGCTTCATTCGCGCCGAGTTTGGCGACTGGTTCTGGATCGAAGTGGCCGGCTACCCGGAATACCACCCGCAGGCGCGCTCGCCGCGTCACGATCTGGAAAACTTTGCCCGCAAGGTGAAGGCCGGCGCGAATTCGGCGATCACGCAGTACTTCTTCAACGCGGACGCGTACTTCCATTTCGTCGACGACGTCAGGAAGCTCGGCGTTGAGGTGCCGATCGTGCCGGGCATCATGCCGATCACGAACTTCTCGCAACTAATGCGCTTTTCGGAGATGTGCGGCGCCGAAGTGCCGCGCTGGATCGCACGCCGGCTGGAAAGCTTCGGCGACGACCGCGAGTCGATCCGCGCGTTCGGGCTGGATGTGGTGACCGACCTGTGCGGACGTCTCATCGACGCGAAGGTGCCGGGCCTGCACTTCTACACGCTGAACGGCGCTGCGGCGACCAAGGCGATCTGCGAGCGTCTGGGCGCTTAAGGACCGGATGGCGTAGCGAGGACGAAACCGCGCGGCTGAATGGGCCGCGCGGTTTTTTTTGCGCCGGAACGGCTGCGCAGAGAGCGTTGCGACGGCCATCCCGGCGGCGAGCCTGCCACCGAATTTTCGCCCGCCGCTGTTGCTGCGTCGCAACAATGCGCTGCGCTGCGGCAAAGCTTGCGGCGCGTAAGCCCTCATTGAACCCGATTTTTGTGCTGTCTATGATCAAAGCGCAGCTGACGTGGCTGCTGTGCGGAGAACGTAATGACGGTATCCAAGTTGCTGTTTGCGGTTCGCCAAACCTGCTTGCCGGCGCTCGCCACCTGTGCGCTCCTGACTGCCGGATTTTCACCTGCCGCCGGCGCGGCTACGCTGCCCGACAAGACCCTCGTGTTCTGCTCCGAGGGCAGTCCGGCCGGCTTCGACACCGCGCAATACACGACCAGCGTCGAATTCAGCGCCGGCTCGTACACGGTGTACAACCGCCTGATCGAATTTGCGCACGGCAGCACCGATATCGAACCGGGCCTTGCCGAGAAATGGGATGTGTCGCAGGACGGCCTGACTTACACCTTTCATTTGCGGCACGGCGTGAAATTCCAGACCACGTCGTTCTTCAAGCCGACGCGCGAGTTCAACGCCGACGACGTCGTCTTCACCTACCAGCGGATGCTCGATCCGGATCAGCCGTTCCGCAAGGCCTACTCGGTGCCGTTCCCGTATTTCACCGATCTGGGCCTCGCCAAGAACATTGCGAAGATCGAAAAGCTCGATCCGTACACGGTGCGGTTCACGCTGAAGGAAGTCGATGCGCCGTTTTTGCAGCAGATCGCGATGCCGTTCGCGTCGATCCTGTCGGCTGAATATGGCGATCAATTATTGAAGGCGGGTAAAGCATCGGATATCAATCAATATCCGGTCGGCACCGGCCCGTTTATTTTCCGCAGCTACACGAAAGACGACACGATTCGCTTCGACGGTAATCCCGATTACTGGAAGCCGGGCGTCGTGAAAGTCAGCAAGCTGATATTCGCCATTACGGTCGATCCGGCGGTGCGGTTGCAAAAACTGAAGCGCGGCGAATGCCAAGTCATGGCTTATCCGCGGCCCGCTGATATTCCGGCGGTCAAAACCGACGAGACGCTTAACATGCCGCACGAGGTGGGTTTCAATCTCGGCTATATCGCCTACAACACCACCAAAAAGCCGCTCGACAATGTGCTGGTACGCCGCGCGCTCGATATGTCGATCAATAAGAAAGCGATTATCGAATCGGTGTATCAAGGGGCGGGCCAAGCGGCGACCAACCCCATGCCGCCGACGCAATGGGGCTACGACAAGAATCTGAAAGACGCCCCGTATGACGTCGACAAAGCCAAAGCGCTGCTGAAGCAGGCGGGTTATCCGGACGGCTTCGACCTGACCTTGTGGGCCATGCCGGTTCAGCGGCCTTATAACCCCAACGCGCGCCTGATGGCGGAAATGCTGCAATCCGATTGGGCGAAAATTGGCGTCAAAGTAAAAATCGCCACTTATGAATGGGGCGAATACATTCGCCGCGCACATTCAGGCGAGCATGAGGCAATGCTGATTGGCTGGACCGGCGATTATGGCGACCCGGATAACTGGCTGGGCGTATTGCTGGGCTGCGATGCGGTGAATGGCAGTAACTTTTCCAAATGGTGCTACAAGCCTTACGACGACCTGATCAAGAAGGGCCGCAGTACCACGGATATGACCGACCGAACCAAGGCCTATACGGATGCCCAGGAGATCTTCAAGGATCAGGTCCCGTTCACGCCGATCGCCCATTCCACGGTCTATCAGCCGATCAGCAAGAACGTCACGGGTTTCAGGATCGACCCGTTTGGCCCGACGCAATTCATGAACGTCGGCCTGAAATAGTGTTCGTGGGCAGGTTTTTGCCCGGCCTGGCCTCCAGCGCCGCACGCTCCGGCCCACGCCGGCGTGCGGCGGGCTATATGCCTGATTGGTTTCCGATCGTCAACAGAGGGATTTCGTCCGCTTGGTGCTGTGAGCAAAGCTCAAGTAATATCGCGCTACGCCGGCGGGAGCCGGCCACGAACCTGGAGGAAACATGAAGCAAAACAATCTGTTGCGCGCCGCGCGTGTTACGACGCTCGTCGCAGCTGCAGCGGCATCGATGGTGGGCGCAAGTGTCGCGCGCGCCGAGATTCCGAATAAAACCCTGGTCTACTGCTCAGAAGGCAGCCCCGCGGGTTTCGATCCGGCCCAATACACCACGGGCACCGATTTCACGGCTAACACGTTCACTGTCTACAACCGCCTCGTCGAATTCGAGCGCGGCGGCACGAAGGTCGAGCCGGGCCTCGCGGAAAAGTGGGATGTCTCCGCTGATGGCAAGACGTACACGTTCCACCTGCGTCATGGCGTGAAGTTCCAGACCACGTCGTTCTTCAAGCCGACGCGCGAATTCAACGCGGACGACGTCGTGTTCACGTTCCAGCGCATGCTGGACACGAACCAGCCGTTCCGCAAGGCGTATCCGGTCCAATTCCCTTACTTCACGGACATGGGCCTCGACAAGCTGATCACCAGCGTCGAGAAGGTCGATCCGTACACGGTCAAGTTCACGCTGAAGGAAGTCAACGCGCCGTTCATCCAGAACATGGCGATGGAATATGCGTCGATCCTGTCGGCTGAATATGGCGATCAACTGCTGAAGGCCGGCAAGGCGGCCGACATCAACCAGTTCCCGGTCGGCACCGGCCCGTTCATTTTCCGCAGCTACACGAAAGACGCGACGATCCGCTTCGACGGCAATCCGGATTACTGGAAGCCGAACGCCGTGAAAATCTCGAAGCTGATTTTCTCGATCACGCCGGATGCCGGCGTGCGCGTGCAGAAGATCAAGCGCGACGAATGCCAGGTCATGAGCTATCCGCGTCCGGCCGACATCGCGCCGCTGAAGGCTGAAGCGAACATCGACATGCCGTCGCAGCCGGGCTTCAACCTTGGTTACCTCGCGTACAACGTGTCGCACAAGCCGGTCGACAAGCTCGAAGTGCGTCAGGCGCTCGACATGGCGATCAACAAGAAGGCGATCATCGACTCGGTGTATCAAGGCGCAGGCCAGGCCGCGACGAATCCGATGCCGCCGACCCAATGGTCGTACGACAAGAACCTGAAGAGCGCCTCGTACGATACGGACAAGGCCAAGGCTCTGCTGGCCAAGGCCGGTTATCCGAACGGCTTCGACATCACGCTGTGGGCAATGCCGGTGCAACGCGCGTACAACCCGAACGCCCGCCTGATGGCGGAAATGATCCAGGCCGACTGGGCCAAGATCGGCGTGAAGGCCAAGATCGTCACGTATGAGTGGGGCGAGTACATCAAGCGCGCCCACGCAGGTGAAGACGACACGATGCTGATCGGCTGGACCGGCGATAACGGCGATCCGGACAACTGGCTCGGCACGCTGCTCGGCTGCGAAGCGGTGAACGGCAACAACTTCTCGAAGTGGTGCTACAAGCCGTTCGAGGATCTGGTCCAGAAGGGCCGTGTCTCGTCCGATCAGGGCGCGCGCACGACGGCATACACGCAGGCGCAGCAGATTTTCGCGCAGCAACTGCCGTTCTCGCCGATCGCACACTCGACCGTGTACCAGCCTGTCAGCAAGAAGGTGGTCGACATGCGCATCGAACCGCTCGGCTACGCGCGCTTCGACGGCGTCAGCGTCAAGTAACGCGACTGACAAGTCGTCAAGCAAGTCGTAATTTTCGCGCAGTACGCTTTTCGCACGGTTAGAAAACTGGTCGAAATGGTCCGGCGACCGGGGTCACGAGCCCTCGTCGCCGGTTGCGTTTTTTCTTCACCAAGACCATAGGGACAAAACCATGTTCCGCTTTGTTTTGCGCCGCATTGGCATGGTGATTCCGACCTTCATCGGCATCACGATCCTTGCGTTTGCGCTGATTCACCTGATCCCGGGCGACCCCATCGAAGTCATGATGGGCGAGCGCGGCGTCGAGCCCGCCATGCACGCCGCGGCGATGCACCGGCTCGGGCTCGACGAACCTCTGCCGATGCAGTACGTCCACTACATCGGTCGCGCGATGCACGGCGACCTCGGCACCTCGATCATCACCAACACCAGCGTGATGGGCGAATTCCTCGCACGTTTCCCCGCTACCGTCGAACTGTCGTTCTGCGCGATGCTGTTCGCGCTGATCGTCGGCTTGCCGGCGGGCGTGTTCGCGGCGCTCAGGCGCGGCACGGTGGTCGATCACGGCGTGATGGGCACGGCCCTGACCGGCTACTCGATGCCGATCTTCTGGTGGGGCTTGATCCTCATCATGGTGTTCTCGGTGAAGCTCGGCTGGACGCCGGTGTCCGGCCGCATCGCGGTCGAATACGACATTCCGCACGTGACCGGCTTCATGCTGATCGACGCGATGATGTCCACCGACGAAGGCGCGTTCAAGTCCGCGCTGAGCCATCTGATCCTGCCGGCCATCGTGCTCGGCACGATTCCGCTGGCGGTCGTCGCGCGCATGACGCGTTCGTCGATGCTCGAAGTGCTGCGTGAGGACTACATCCGCACCGCGCGCGCGAAGGGCTTGTCGCCGGGGCGCGTGATCGTCGTGCATGCGTTGCGCAATGCGCTGATTCCGGTCGTGACGGTGATCGGCCTGCAGGTCGGCACGCTGCTCGCCGGCGCGGTGCTGACCGAAACGCTGTTTTCGTGGCCGGGTATCGGCAAATGGCTGATCGACGCGATCGGCCGGCGCGATTATCCGGTCGTGCAGGGCGGTATCCTGATGATCGCCACCCTGGTGATCGTCGTGAACCTCGTCGTCGATCTGTTGTACGGCGTGCTCAATCCGCGCATTCGCCATACGAGGTAATCACGATGGCAGACATCCAAAACACAGTCCCCCAGTCGGTCACGCCTCCCAGCGGCCGCGCTATCGCCGCCCGTGAATTCTGGGCGAATTTTTCCCGTAACCGTGGCGCGGTCGGTGCCGGCATCATCGTGCTGGTGCTGATTTTCGTCGCGATCTTCGCGCCGTTGATCGCGCCGCACAGCCCGATCGAGCAGTACCGCGACTCCGTGAAGATTCCGCCGGCATGGCTCGACGGCGGCAACTGGAAGTTCATTCTCGGCACCGACGAAGCGGGCCGCGACATCCTCTCGCGTCTGATGTACGGCGCGCGCCTGTCGTTCTGGATCGGCTTCGTTTCGGTGGTGCTCGCGCTGATTCCGGGCGTCGTGCTCGGGTTGATCGCGGCATTCTTCGAGAAGTGGGCCGACACGCCGATCATGCGCATCATGGACGTGCTGCTCGCGCTGCCGTCGCTGCTGCTCGCGGTGGCGGTGGTCGCGATCATCGGTCCGGGTCTCGTCAACACCATGCTGGCGATCGCGATCGTCGCGTTGCCGGGCTATGTGCGTCTGACGCGCGCGTCGGCACAAGGCGAGTTGCAGAAGGAATACGTGACGGCTTCGCGCGTGGCGGGCGCCGGCACCTTGCGCCTGATGTTCTCGCAAGTGCTGCCGAACTGCACCGCACCGCTCATCGTGCAGGCTACGCTCGGTTTTTCGTCGGCGATTCTCGATGCGGCGGCCCTCGGCTTTCTCGGCCTCGGCGTGCAACCGCCGTCGGCGGAGTGGGGTGCGATGCTGGCCTCGGCGCGCGACTATATCGACAGCGCCTGGTGGATCGTCACCATGCCTGGCTTGTCCATCCTGATCTCGGTGCTCGCCATCAACCTGCTCGGCGACGGGCTGCGCGACGCACTCGATCCCAAACTGAAAAGGATGGCGTAATGACCAGCTTATTGACCATCCGCAATCTCGCGGTGAATTTCAGCGGCATGCCCGCTGTCGATCGGATCAACCTAGATGTCGCGGCGGGCGAAGTCGTCGGCGTGGTCGGCGAATCGGGCTCCGGCAAGAGCGTGACGATGATGGCGCTGATGGGCCTGATCGACGCTCCGGGCAAAGTGACGGCCGACGAGATCACGTTCAACGGCAAGAATCTGTTGAAGGCATCCGCGAAGGAACGCCGCAAGATCATCGGCAAAGACATCGCGATGGTGTTCCAGGACTCGCTCACCAGTCTGAATCCGAGCTACACCGTCGGTTATCAGATCAAGGAAGTGCTGAAGCTGCACGAAGGCTTGCGCGGCAGCGCGCTGGACAAGCGCGCTCTGGAACTGCTCGATCAGGTCGGCATTCCCGACCCGAAGGGCCGCATCGGCTCGTTCCCGCATCAGATGTCGGGCGGCATGAACCAGCGCGTGATGATCGCCATGGCGATTGCCTGCAACCCCAAGCTGCTGATCGCCGACGAACCGACCACCGCGCTCGACGTGACGATCCAGGCGCAGATCATGGAGTTGCTGATCAAGCTGCAGAAGGAACGCGGCATGGCGCTCGTGCTGATTTCGCACGATCTCGCTGTGGTGTCCGAAGTCGCGCAGCGCGTCGCGGTCATGTACGCTGGCGAAGTGATCGAAACCAACCGCGTGCCGGACATCTTCGCGGCTCCGCATCATCCGTACACGGAAGCGTTGCTGGCGGCGATTCCTGAGCACAATGTCGGCGCAGTGCGGCTCGCTGCCTTGCCGGGCATGGTGCCGGGGCGCGACGACCGGCCCAAAGGGTGCCTGTTCGCGCCGCGCTGCAAGTACGTGGTCGACGATTGCATGAAGGCGCGGCCCGATCTCGCGCCGATGCAAGGCCATACCGAGGTGGCGCGCGTGCGCTGCATCAAACCCCTGAACCTGAGCGGCGACGCCAACGTTCACACCCATGGAGGCGCACGATGAACGCAGTACTCGAAACGCGGCGCCAGTCGGACCATGCGGGCGATCACGTGCTGGTCGCCGACCAGCTCGCGCGGTATTACACGGTCAAGCGCGGCATGTTCGCCCAGGGCACGGTGAAGGCGCTCAATGGTGTCTCGTTCGCGCTCGAGCGCGGCAAGACGCTGGCGGTGGTCGGTGAATCCGGCTGCGGCAAATCGACGCTCGCCCGTCAGTTGACCATGATCGAAGCGCCCAGCGCGGGCCGCCTGCTGATCGACGGCCAGGACGTGGCGGGTGCCGATCACGCGAAGATCGCGGCGCTGCGGCGGCGTGTGCAGATGGTGTTTCAGAACCCGTTTGCCTCGCTGAATCCGCGCAAGACCGTCGAGCAGACGCTCGGCGAGCCGCTGGCGATCAACACGCAACTGAGCGCCTCCGAGCGCGCCGAACGGATCGCGCACATGATGCGCACCGTCGGCCTGCGTCCGGAACACGCGAAGCGCTATCCGCATATGTTCTCCGGCGGCCAGCGCCAGCGCGTGGCGATTGCGCGCGCGATGATTCTCGATCCGCAGATCGTGGTCGCCGACGAGCCCGTGTCGGCGCTCGACGTGTCGATCCAGGCGCAGATCCTGAACCTGTTCATGGATCTCCAGGAGCAGTTCAAGACCAGCTACGTGTTCATCTCGCACAACCTCTCGGTGGTGGAGCATATCGCCGACGATGTGATGGTGATGTACTTCGGCGGCGTGGCGGAGCTTGGCGACAAGACGCGGATCTTCTCGAAGCCGCGGCATCCGTACACGCGCGCGCTGATGTCGGCCACGCCGTCCATCTTCGAAGCGGATCGCACCATCAAGATCAAGCTGCAAGGCGAGATGCCGTCGCCGCTGAATCCGCCGTCGGGTTGCACGTTCCATCAGCGCTGCCCTTACGCGATCGACCGCTGCCGCAGTGAAGAGCCGAAGCTGCGTGAAGTGGATGGCCGTCAGGTGTCGTGTCACCGCGCTGAGGAGGTGGGGGACATGGATGCCTGATGTCGTGGCGGCGCGTCGTCTTGCGCGCCGCCCGGGTGATGGCGGCCGTCGTGCTGCTTTCGCACGGCGCTGGCGGGCGCGCGCACTGACCGGTGCCGCGCTCGTCGTCCTTTGTTCCATGATGTATCCGGGCGCGGGGCCGATCGGCCTCGCGCACGCCGCCGGCGCGGCCGCGAATGCGCCGGCTCAGGCAGGCCGTCCGGCCTTGCCGGTGCCCAATGTTCCGGCGCCGCCACGCGCCGCCTTGCCGGGCTTCAAGCCACCAGCCGCCCCGCCGAACACCACGGCGAGCGGTCCGGTGCGCGCGCAACCGGCGCGCATGCCGTTCTATGTCGCGACACGCGGCACGACGACCATCTATGTGCTGGGCACACTGCACGTCGGCGACCCCGCCGACTATCCTGCGGGCCAGCCGTTCCGCGCACCGATCCTCGGCGCACTGGCGGCCTCGCCGACGCTGGCGCTCGAACTTTCACCCGACGAACTGCTCGTCTCACAAGACGATGTCTCGAAGTACGGCGTCTGCCGGCGCGACTGTCTGCCGGGATTGCTGCCCGAGCCTTTGTGGCGCAAGCTGGCGCTCCGTCTGCGCGGCAACCCCGCCGCGCTGGATGCCATCAAGAAGATGCGGCCATGGCTCGCTTCGCTGGTGGTCGAAACCTACGATTCGCTGAGTGCCGGCTTGCAGACCGAGTACGGCACGGAGGCCCAACTCCAGAACGTGTATATCCGCACGCGGGGCAAGATTGTCGGCCTCGAAACGTTGTCGCAGCAGATGCGGGCGTTCACCGGCCTCACGCTCGCGCAGCAGCGCGAGATGCTGGCGCAGGATCTGGTGCAGACGCCTGCGGAGAACGTCGAGGATGTGCAGACCTTGCATCGTCTGTGGCGCGTGGGCGACGCCGATGCGATCGACGCCTGGCAGGCTGCGAAAACCGAAAAACTGGCGCGCGACAAGCGCGTCTCCGATTCGATCGACAACAAGATCGTTTATGAGCGCAACCGGCGCTTCGTGTCGCGGATGCTGCTGATTGCCGCACCGAACAAACCCGTGTTCGTGGCAATCGGCGCGTTGCATCTGGGTGGTCCCAAAGGCGTGTTGCAACTCTTGCGGCAGCACGGGTTTGTGGTGGAATCAGGGTGAGCCACCGGCAGCGGCGCAGCGTTGGGCTTATGCCCCGCCGTCTTGTAGTGCTGCGCACAGGCGCTCGACCACCGGCGCCCAATCGCCCAGCACCGTCTGACGGAACAGCTTCATTCCCGGATACCAGGGCGAGTCGCTGCGCGCTTCCAGCCAGCGCCAATCGGAGTTAGCCGGTAACAGCAGCCACACCGGCTTGCCCAGCGCGCCCGCCAGGTGCGCAACGCCGGTGTCCACGGCGATCACCAGGTCGAGATTCATGATCAGCGCGGCCGTCTCTTCGAAACTAGTCAGGTCGCCGGTGAAATCGTGGGCACGGAAAGCCGCTGGTGCATCGGCCAGCTGCGCATGCGCTGGCCCTTTCTGCAGCGCGTACCAACGGACATTTGGCAACGTGCCTAGCGCGCTCAGGTCGGCCAGCGCCATCGACCGGTAGCGGTCGTTGCCGAAGGTCGGACTCCCGGCCCATACCAGACCCGCTTTGCGAGCCGGCTGCCCGGACGCTTCGCCAAGCCGAACCCGCCACGTTTCGATCTTCGCTTGATCGGCGAACATATACGGCAAGTCCGCGGGCACGCTGGCGAGATCCATGCCGATGCACGATGGCACGCTCATCATCGGCACCCAGAAATCGTATGCGTCGCCGGATTGACTGCCGGGTTGCCCACTGAACGCGCGATGCACGCCAGGTATGCGTTCGACCAATGGCAGCAACGGCGCGCGCACAAGGAGATCAACTGTTGCGCCGCGCTGCGCCAGCACACTAGCAAAACGCAGGAACTGGAAATGGTCGCCGAAACCCTGCTCGCCGACCACCAGCAGACGGCGCCCTTCGAGTGATTCGCCACGCCATTCCGCCACACCCGGCACGGCGAGCGCGTCATAGTCGCTCTTGCGCCAGCGCAGCGCGAATTCGGCCCAGCCCTGGGCGTAATCGCCACGCTTGAGCAACAGCCACGCGAGATTCTGATGCGCGTCCGCGTAGTGTGGGTCGAGTGCCAGCGCCTCACGATAGTAGCCTTCCTCTTCGGCCAGCCGACCTTGCGCGCCGAGGGACCCGCCCAGACACACCAGGTGGGTTGGATTCCGTTTGAGCTCGACCGCGCGCCGGAAATGCGCTTCGGCGCCGCCATAGTCGCCGCCCTTGCCGATCAGACTTCCCAGATTGACGTGCGCCTGCGCGTAATCCGCGCGCAGCGTGAGAGCGCTTTCGAAACTGGCGATTGCCGCGTCCCGATCCCCTTGCGCGTTGTGCGCATTGCCCGCATTGAAATGCGCTTCGGCCGATGTCGGTTCGAGCGACAGAACCTCGCGATAGCACGCCAGTGCCTCGTCGAAACGATCGAGTTTGCTCAACGCGGTACCGAGGTTCAGATGCGCGTCGGCCAGTGCGGGGTTCGCCGCCAGCGCCAGCCGGTAGTGTTCGATTGCATCCGGCAACGCGCCTTGCGCTTGCAGTGCGACGCCAAAGTTGTTGTGCGCATCGGCGAAGTCGGGCTGGAGTTGCAGCGCCTGGTCGTAGCAGATCATCGCTTCGTCGAGATGGCCCAGCGCGGCGGCCACGAGCCCGCGGTTGCTCCAGCAGGCGGCGTTGCGGCGATCGAGTTTGAGCGCACGGCTCATCAGGCTGGCGGCGATATCGTGAGCGCCGCGCTGATAGTGCAGCACGCCGAAGTAGTGCAGCGCGCCCGTATGAGCGGGATCGAGTGTGAGGGCTTCGCGGTATAAGGGTTCGGCGGCCGCGTACTGACCGGCCTGATGCGCGGCGAGCGCGGCGTCGATCAGTGTGGTGAGGTGGGAGGAGGACGCAGAAGCGGCGTGCGCGCCGCGAGGCTGGGAATGCTGTTCCATGGAGATCCGCGGGAGAGCGTCGGCGGCGCATGCGGCACGCACCGGCGCATGTGGATGGGAGACCGTTCAGCATCGTAGGGTCGCCCCCCATTTCCCGACGATCGGACGCATCCTATTTCGGTTGCGTATTCGCCGCGCAGAGAGTCCTTTTCACCGACGTATCGCAGAGATTTCTCGCGACACGTCGGTGTCTGTCGACTGCGACAGTAAGAGTCCTATAGAAACATAAGAAAATTCAGCAACAAGATGTTCACCACCAGCAAGGTCAGGGCAGTGGGTATCTGAACCTTGATCACCGCGTTTTTGTCCGGCAGTTCCAGCAGCGCGGCCGGCACCATGTTGAAGTTCGCGGCCATCGGCGTCATCAGCGTGCCGCAGTAGCCGGAGAACATGCCGATCGCGACCATTACCGCCGGGTTGCCGTGAAAGACGCCCACCAGAATCGGCACGCCGACTCCGCCTGTCATCACCGGGAAGGCGGCGAAACCATTGCCCATCACCATGGTAAAAAGCGCCATGCCGATGCAGTACACGGCCACCGCGATGAACCGGTAGTCGAGGCTGATGTAAGCCGTGGTGACGTGCGCGACCGCCTTGCCGAAGCCCGCGTCGGAGAATACGAGGCCGAGCATGCCGAGCATCTGCGGCAACACCGCGGCCCATGACAAGGCATCGACCAGCCGCCGTGCTTCCTTCATCGACTGGCCGACGGTGTCACGCGTCAGCACGCAGGCAATCGCGAGCGCGATCACGCAGCCGATGCCGAAACCGATCAGCGTGACGTTGGCCTTCTCGATCAGCGGCAGGCCGCCGAAGATCAGGTGACTCGCCGACAGCGTGATGATCACGGTGACGACGGGAATCGTCAGCGCGGGCACGAACAGCTTGTTGCGAAGACGCGCGGCGCTGGCTTTGCGCGCTTCCAGCGACAGCACCTTCGGTTTACCGGCGGTCACCCCGCCGAAGCCGGCGATCAGCGCCATCACGATCACCAGCACGCCGACCACCGACGGCGGCAGCTTGTCGCCGATCAGGAAGATCAGTGCGTAGAGAATCCAGAATCCGCCGGCGGTGAAACGGCGCGGGTGGTCCTTGTCCGTAGCAATCATGCCGCCGATGATCAGCAGCACCACGCCCAGCAGCCAGAACAGATAGTTGATCGTGAACGTCATGCTTTGTCTCCTGCGGCGGATTGCGTGGGCGATACCGCGGCACCGGCGGACGTGGCGTTGCCGCGCAGTTCGCGCTCAAGCTTCCGGTCGAGCAGATAGAGGCGGAACCCGTGAATGATGAACGCGCTGATCGCAGTCGGAATGCCCCACACGGCCACGTGAATCGGCTCGACGATGATGCCCGCCTCTTTCAGGAACGTGGTCATCAGTACGATTGCGCCGAACGCGACGAAGATGTCCTCGCCGAAGAAGAGGCCGACGTTATCGGTCGCCGCGGAGAATGCGCGCAATTTGAAACGCACCGCGTCGCTGATCTTGCCGAAGCGGGTTTCGGTCGCGCCTTCCGCCATCGGCGCAATCAGCGGACGCACCATCTGCGGATGGCCGCCGAGTCCGGTCAGCCCGACTGCCGCGGTCAGTTCGCGCACCAGCAGATAGACGATCAGCAGGCGTCCGGCGGTCGCGGCCTTGATGCCGGCGATCCACGCTTGCGCGCGTTCGCGCAGGCCATGCCGTTCGAGCAGGCCGATCACGGCAAGCGGCAGCAGAATGATCAGCGGGATATTGCGGGTCTTGATGAAGCCGGTGCCGATTTCGGCAAGAATTTTTTCAGGCGGGAAGTGCGCGGCCAGGCCGGTGACGATCGCGGCGACGGCCACGATCAGCATCGGATTGAACCGCAGTAAAAAGCCGACGATGATGACGGCCACGCCAATGAGCGGCCATAGACTGACGGTTGTCTGCATCTGGGTCTCCAAACAGGATTTCAACCTTGCCGCTTGTGGCGGCTAACGTGGGCCGGCGCGTGGTGGTCCATGCGCCGGTTTGCCTTGCTGCCACGGCTCTTGATGGCCGCGTTGCTTCGTCTACTGCTTCAAGCGCTGATTCGTGCTTTGCTGCGTGCTTTGCGCTGCGTTTGCCGCCTGGCCGGCCTGCTCAGGCTCGCGTCGCACCGGCCGCGTGAACTTCGATGCCGGCGTCCTTCAGCGCCCCGCGAATGCGCCGCGCGAACGCGAGCGCATGCGGACCGTCGCCGTGTAGGCAGATGGTTTGCGCGTTGAGCGGCACCCATTGACCGTCCACGGCCTGTACGCGCTGTTCGCGAACCATCGCGAGCGTGCGCCTGAGCACTTCGTCTTCGTCGTCGAGCAGGGCGCCGGGCTCTTTGCGCGGCACCAGCGAACCGTCGGCGCGATAGCCGCGATCGGCGAACACTTCCTCGATGGCAATCAGGCCCGCGTTGCGCGCGGCCGTCACGAGACCGCTGTTGGCGAGCGCGAACACCGCCACTGAAGGGTCGAAATCGTGGACGGCCGAGACGATGGCGTCGGCGATCTTGCTGTCGCGCGCGGCCTGGTTGTACAGCGCGCCGTGCGGCTTGACGTGCGCGATACGGCCGCCTTCGGCCTGGGCAATCGCCGACAGCGCGCCAAGCTGGTACAGCACGCCCGCGTAAATTTCATTGACCGGCAGATCCATTTCCTTGCGGCCGAAATTCTGCGGATCGTTAAAGCTCGGATGCGCGCCGATCGACACGCCTTTCTGCACGGCCCAGCGCACGCAGTCGCGCATTGCGCTGGCGCCGCCTGCGTGCCAGCCGCACGCGATATTGGCCGAGCTGACGAGGTCGAGCAGCGCTTCGTCGGATCCGCAGCCTTCGCCGAGGTCGGCGTTCAAATCGATTTCCATGGTGTTCCTCTGCTTTGTGTTACAGCGCCGCGACGGCCAGTTGGCTCGCGCAGCGTTCTTCATGCATGGCGATCGCGGCGTCGATCTGCCGCAAATACGTGCGTTCTTCCAGTAAAGCCTGACGCGCCTCGTAAGGCGTCGTGGGGATAAAGCGGACGGCCGCGTTCAGGCGCACCTGCCCGAGCTTCCAGAGATCGGCCTGGATCACGGAGCCGATCTTCGGATAGCCGCCGGTGGTCTGAGCGTCGCTCAGCAGCACGATCGGCTGGCCGTTTGGCGGCACCTGAATCGTGCCCGGCAGGACCGCGTGCGAGAGCAGGTCGGTTTTCTGGGTGCGTTTGAGCTCTGCGCCGGCAAGGCGGTAGCCCATGCGATTGCTGTTCGGCGTGACGAGCCATTCGTCTGACCAGAACGACTCGTGGGCCTCCTTGGTGAAGCTTTCGTATTCCGGGCCGGGCAGTACGCGGATCGGCACGGCCCACGGCACCCCGGACGGATGGCGGCCACGCCGCAGCGGCTCGTGAACCAGCACGAACTTGCACCACGCGGGCGCCTTCACGCCGAACTCCGGCGCCTCGGGCGTAAATCCGGCATGGCCGCGCTGCGGCGGCGCGCCGACCGGCAGGCGGTCGCCGTCGCGCAGCGCCCGGCCGCCGAGTCCGCCGAAGTGGCCGGCGAGATCGGTGCTGCGCGAGCCGAGCATCGGCAACACGTCGATGCCGCCTGCCACGCACACATAGCCACGCATGCCGCGTTTGGCCGCATTCAGCACCAGTTCCTGGCCGGCCTGCACCGGCAGGCTCCACCATGAATAGACGGGTTTGCCGTCGAGCGTCGCGCCAAACTCGGTACCGGTGATGGACACCCGCGTCGCGCGCAGAAAGCGCAGCACCGTCGGGCCGAAGGTGATTTCCAGACCGGCCGCGTCGGGCCGGTTGCCGACCAGCCGGTTGCCGACTTCGAGCGACAGACGGTCGAGCGCGCCACCCATCGCGATACCGAGATGCCGGTAGCCGTGGCGGCCGAGATCCTGAATCGTGGTCAGCAGACCGGCGCGAATCACATCGATCATGCGTGTATCCCCGCGATGGTGAAGCGCACCCGGTCGCCCGGCTGCAGCAGCGTGGGCGGCCGGCGCGCCGGATCGAAAAGCGGCAGCTCGGTGCGGCCGATCAGTTGCCAGCCGCCCGGCGAGGTGGCCGGGTAGATGCCGGTCTGCTCGCCGCCGATGCCGACCGATCCCGCCGGCACTTCCAGCCGCGGCGACGCGCGGCGCGGCGTGTGCAGCGCGGTGTCGAGTCCGCCCATATAGGCGAATCCCGGCTGGAAGCCGAGAAAGAATACGACGTAGTCCCCATTCGAATGGCGCTCGACCACCTCGCGCACGCTCAAGCCGGTGTGACTGGCGACCGTGTGCAGGTCGGGGCCGAACTCGCCGCCGTACTGCACCGGAATTTCGACTTCGCGATTGGGCGTGGCCACGCCGCTCGCGGCGTCCCAGGCGGCCTGCAAGTGGCTCACCAGCGCGTCGGGGTCGGCCTGGAGCGGATCGAAAACGAGCGTCAGATTGTTCATGCCCGGCACGACCTCCAGCACATGCGGCCAGTCGCGCGCGGCCTCGGCGGTCGCCCACACGCGCCGCTGGCATTCCAGCGTGGCGGGCGGCGGCACTTCGCAGACTAACGCGGTATCGCCGAACGGAAAGATTCTTGGTTGGCTCATGGCTTAACGGCCCAGGTCGAGTCGGAGAAATCGGGCACAGCGGACCTCCGGCTTTGCCGGTCTCCGGTGCACGATGCATGAAGCGTACATTGTCAATAAATTATCGGCAATTTATCAATAAGCGTTTTTGCCAGGCTCCCCTGGACGGGTTGCTCGTCGTACACTCCTGACACCTTCCCAATCTGTTTCCCTGAGAAACTTCATCATGTCGCGCCATCCCACCAAGATCGTCTCCTCGGAACATCTCGTGTCCGATACCAGCGCGGAACTGTCCGAACTCGAGTACGCGCTCATCATGGCAGGCAATGCATTCAACCGGTGGATGGTGCGCTGCATGTCGGCGGCCGGTGACAAGGACATGACCGCCATCGAAGTCTCGTTGCTGCATCACGTCAGCCATCGCGAGCGGCGCAAGAAATTGGCCGACATCTGCTTCGTGCTGAATATCGAAGACACGCACGTCGCGACCTACGCCTTGAAGAAGCTCGTAGCTAGAGGGTATGTAAAAAGCGAAAAGACCGGCAAGGAAGTGTTCTTCTCGGCGACCGATGCGGGCCGCGAACTCTGTCTGAAGTATCGCGACGTGCGCGAGAGCTGTCTGATCTCGACGTTGAAGGAAAGCGGCCTGACCAACGAGCAGATCGGCGACGCTGCGCAACTGATGCGCAACGCATCCGGACTGTACGATACGGCCGCGCGCACGGCGGCGTCTTTATAGTGGGGAAAAGTCGTTCTGCGCGGCGGCGGAGCCGGCCCGTGTGGCGCTCGCCGAGCGCTTAATCCGCCGGACGGGGATAGAGACCGGCTTCGGTCACGATCAGGTCGAGCGCGATGTCGTGCGCTTCACGCTGCAATGCCGGCGTGCGGCACGCTTCATACGCGATGCCGACGGTAACAGGTCCGCTTGAATCCGGCCATGCGGCGAGCGTGCGGTCGTAGTAGCCGCCGCCGTAGCCGAGCCGGTAGCCCTCGGCGTCGAAACCCACGCATGGCACGAACAGCAATTCCGGAATCACCACGCGCGCGCTAACTGGTTCGGGAATCTTGTGATGGCCGATCTTCATCGGCATGTCGGGCGTCCACGCATGAAACTCGAGTGGCGCGCCGCGCTCCTTGACCACCGGCAAACTCGCCTCGCGCGATGCAGCTGCCGCGAGCCAGACCGAGATCGCGGCGCGTGCGTCGAACTCGCCCGCGAGCGGCCAGTAGAACCCCACGCTGTTCACGCCGTAGCGCTTCAACGCGTCGAGCAGATGCCGCCCGAGCGCGGCATTGCGCGCCGGCTCCGAAGCCGCTTGCAGCCTTGCTTCCAATAGCATTTTGCGCAGCGCCTTTTTCGATTCTGGGACAGGGTTGCATGCTATGCTTGGGTTCAATTCGCGCTCCAGAAACAACGATGTCAAAACGCCTTTACCGAGTATATCGCGCGGCCGGCCTGGCGCTTGCCGCCGCGGCGCTCGTCGCGTGCAGCACGGCCTCCGCCGTCAAGCCCATTCCCCTTTCGCAACTCTCGAACGACGACCAGATTTTCGTCCAGTTACGCGAGGCCGCCCGCAATAACGACGCGGCGCGTGCAGCGCAACTGGCCAGCATGATCCCGAACTATCCGGCGCCTTCGTATCTGGAGTACTTCCAGCTCAAGCCGCAATTGTTCGATTCGAGCGGTCATGCGCGCATCGACGCGCCGGATGCGCCGGTGCTGGCATTTCTGCAGAAGTACGACGGCCAGGCGATCGCCGACCGCCTGCGCAACGACTACCTCACGGTGCTCGGCACGCGTCACGACTGGCCCAACTTCGATCAGCAATACGCCCGCTTCGTGCTGAACGACGATACGCAGGTGAAGTGCTACGCGCTCGAATCGCGCGCTTCGCGCGGCGAAAACGTGGCCGACGCCGCTCGTGCGCTGCTGGTCGATCCGAAGTGGTACGGCGACGGCTGTGTCGATCTGATCACCGCGCTGGGCGTCAACCGCCAGTTCAGCACCGACGACATCTGGCAGCAGATCCGTCTCGCGTACGAGCAGAACTACACGAATACGGGCAGCAAGCTCGTCGACGCGCTCGGCAACGCACCGCCCGATCCGGTGGCGTTCGGTCAGGCCGCGAATACGCCGCCGTTGTTGCTGGCGCGCGGCGTCGGTCCGGACTCGCAATCGCATCAACTGGCGTTGCTGGCCATCACCCGCATGGCGCGCAACGACCCCGCCATGGCCGCGGCCACGTTCTCTTCTGTGGCGCCTTCGCTGAACTCGCCCGAGCGAGCCATCGGCTGGGGCACGATTGCCTATCAGGCGGCCCTCAAGCAGATGCCGAGCGCGGTGGACTGGTATCGGCTGTCGGCGAATGCGCCACTGTCGAACCCCGCGTATGAATGGCGCACCCGCACCGCGTTGGTCGCGGGCGACTGGACCATGGTGCGCTGGTCGATCGAACAGATGCCGGCGGCGCTGCGCAGCCAGCCGTCGTGGGTGTACTGGCATGCGCGTGCGCTCAAGCAGGGCGGCGACACGACCACGGCCAACCAGGAATTCGAGTCGATCGCGCAGGGCTTCAACTTCTACGGCCAGCTGGCTGCCGAAGAATTAGGCCAAAAGATCACCATTCCGCCGAAAACCACCGTGAGCGACGCCGAAGTGCAGCAGGCCGGCAACACGCCCGGCCTCGATCTGGCGCAACGTTTCTACGCGCTGAATCTGCGGCTCGAAGGCAATCGCGAATGGAACTGGCCGCTGCGCAACATGAGCGATCGGCAGCTGCTCGCCGTCGCCGAATACGCGCGCCGCATCGAGTTGTATGACCGCACCGTCAACACGGCGGACCGCACGAAGAGCGAGCACGACTTTTCGTTGCGTTATCTGTCGCCGTTCCGCGATATCGTCGAGCGCGATGCGCAGTCGAATGGGCTCGATGTGGAATGGGCCTACGGCCTGATTCGCCAGGAGTCGCGCTTTATCATGAACGCGCGCTCGGAGGTCGGCGCGAGCGGGTTGATGCAGTTGATGCCGGGCACCGCGCAGCTGGTCGCGAAGAAGATCGGCCTGGGTACGATTTCGCGCGAGCAAATGAACGACATCAACACCAACATTCTGCTCGGAACGAACTATTTGTCGATGATTTACAATCAGTTCGACGACTCGGCCGTGCTGGCCACAGCGGGCTACAACGCCGGCCCGGGCCGTCCGCGCAACTGGCGGCAATCGTTGCAGCATCCCGTGGAAGGGGCGATCTTCGCCGAGGCGATTCCGTTCCAGGAAACGCGTGACTACGTGAAGAACGTATTGTCCAACACGGTCTACTACGCGGCATTGTTCGAAGGCCGTCCGCAATCGCTGAAGGCGCGCCTGGGTTTCATCGCACCGTAAGCGCCGAGCCGCCGCCCCCTCTTTTCGAGGCGGCGGCGGGGCACGTCAGCTGTTGCCGCGGCTTCCACCAGGGAGTCGAAAATGCGACATCAAGCCATTGCGATTATCGGCGGCTCCGGTTTTATCGGCAGCCATCTCGTCAATGCCCTGGTTGAAATGGGCAAAGACGTGCGCATCGCCACCCGGCGGCGCTACAACGCCCGGCACCTCACCTTGCTACCCATCGACGTGATCGAAGCGGATGTGTTCGATCCGGTTCAGCTCGCGCGCTTCGTCGAAGGCGCCGACTGCGTGATCAACCTCGTCGCCACGTTGCACGGCAAGCGCGGCACGCCGTATGGCGCGGACTTCGCGCGGATCCACGTGGAATTGCCGACCAGAATCGTCGCGGCCTGCGAAGGCAAGGGCGTGCACCGGCTGCTGCATGTCAGCGCGCTGGGCGCCGACTCGCACGGGCCGAGCATGTATTCGCGTTCGAAAGGCGACGGCGAGAAAGCCGTGCACGCGGCGAACCTGGCATGGACGATCTTCCGGCCGTCCGTGGTGTTCGGCCCCGAAGATCAGCTTCTCAACAAATTCGCGTTCCTGCAGCGGATGTTTCCCGTGATTCCGCTCGCCATGCCGGACGCGAAATTCCAGCCGGTGTATGTCGGCGATGTGGCGAAGGCGATCGTCAACGTGCTTGATCTCGACGCCGCCGGCGGCCGCACCTATGAACTGGGCGGGCCGACGGTCTATGCGCTCGAGGACCTGGTCGAGTATTGTGGCACCGTGATCGGCAAGCACGCGCGCATCATTCGTCTGCCGGAGTCGTTGGCGCGCCTGCAGGCGCTGACTTTCGAAATGGCGCCCGGCGAGCCGGTCATCTCGCGAGACAATCTGGATTCGATGAAAGTCGACAACGTGCTGAGCGGGCCGCTTGCGCCTGAACTCGGCATCGAGCCGGCCAGCATTGAAACGATCGCGCCGATCTATCTGACCGGCGCGTCGACGCGTTCGCGCTTTGATGCATTCCGCGCCACCGCGGGGCGCTAAATATTCCGATCAGCCTCTTTCCACCCTTCCCATTGAAACAGCGCATGAAACTGCTCATAGGTGACAAGAACTATTCGTCGTGGTCGATGCGTCCGTGGCTGCTGCTGAAGCATTTCGGCATTCCGTTCGACGAAGTATTGATTCAGTTGGGCGAGTCCAGCACCACCCGCGAAATCCTCGCGCACGCGCCGAACGGTCCGGGCAAGCTGCCTTGCCTGATCGACGATAAAGGCGTCGTCACATGGGATTCGCTGGCGATTGCCGAGACTCTCGCCGAGCGCTTTCCGCAGTACGCGTTGTGGCCGCGCGACGCGGCGGCGCGCAATCACGCCCGTTGCGTGAGCGCCGAGATGCATTCGGGTTTCGGTGACCTGCGCTCGAACATGTGGATGAACATTCGCGCGTCGTTCCCGGGCAAAAACGCGACGCCCGGCACGCTCGCCGACATCGCGCGCATCCAGGCGATCTGGGGAGAGTGTCTCGACACCTACGGCGGACCTTTCCTGTTCGGTGAGTTCAGCATTGCCGACGCCATGTACGCGCCGGTCGCCATGCGCTTCAACACATGGCAGCCGGTGTTGTCGGAGGCCGCTTCGGCCTACGTCCGCCGGATCACCGCGACGCCCGCGGTAAAGGCATGGATAGACGACGCGCTGCGCGAAACGCACGCGATTCCGTATCAAGACGTATGCCCATGAATATCTACGCAGTAGGCGGCGCGATCCGCGACGAATTGCTGGGCGTGCCGGTCCAGGACCGTGACTACGTGGTGGTCGGTGCGACGCCGGAACAGATGGTGGCGCAAGGCTTCCGTCCGGTGGGCAAGGATTTTCCCGTGTTCCTGCATCCGCAGACGCACGAGGAATACGCGCTCGCGCGCACGGAGCGCAAGACGGCGGCGGGTTACCACGGCTTCCAGTTTTTTTACGCACCGGACGTGACGCTGGAGGAAGACCTTGCGCGCCGCGACCTGACGATCAACGCGATGGCGCGCGAAGTGCGCCCGGACGGGCAGTTGACCGGAGAGGTGGTCGACCCGTTCAACGGCCGGGGCGACTTGCAGGCGCGGTTGTTCCGTCACGTCAGCGATGCGTTTCTTGAAGACCCCGTGCGGATTTTGCGGATCGCGCGGTTTGCTGCGCGCTTCGTGGATTTCACGGTTGCGCCGGAGACGCTGGCGCTGATGCGCAAGATGGTGGCGGATGGCGAAGTCGATGCGCTCGTGGCCGAACGCGTGTGGCAGGAAGTGTCGCGCGGCCTGATGGAGAAAAAGCCTTCACGCATGTTCGAGGTGCTGCGCGAGTGCGGTGCGCTGGCGCGGATTCTGCCGGAGATCGACGCGCTGTTCGGCGTGCCGCAGCGGGCCGACTATCACCCGGAGGTGGACACCGGCGTGCACGTAATGATGGTGGTCGACCATGCCGCGCAGCGGGGGTATGCGTTGCCGGTTCGGTTTGCAGCGTTGACGCACGACCTCGGCAAGGCGACCACCCCCGAAGACGTGCTGCCACGGCACATCGGCCATGAAGAGCGCAGCGTAAATCTGTTGAAGCCCTTATGCGAGCGGCTGCGAGTGCCGAACGATTGCCGCGACCTTTCGCTGCTGGTCGCGCGCGAGCACGGCAATATTCATCGCGTGATGGAAATGGGTGCCGCGGCGCTGGTGCGACTGCTCGAACGCAGCGATGCGATCCGCAAACCGGCACGCTTTGCCGAGGCCTTGCAGGCGTGCGAAGCGGATGCGCGCGGGAGGCTGGAGTTCGAGATGCAGGATTATCCGCAGGCTGAGCGGCTGAGGGTTGCGCTCGTCGCCGCGCGCGCGGTGGATGCCGGCGCCGTAGCGAAGCGCTTGGCCAATGCGCCCGCCGGCATCAAGGACGCCGTGCATCAGGAGCGCGTGCGGGCTGTAGAGGCGGCGATAGTCTGAACACGACCGCCTGACGTTCTGCCTTTGACGCGGTGAACCGTTCGCATCGGCGTCAAAGGCAAGCGCCCCTATAGCAGTCTGGCGATTAGGGAAAGCAGCATCGACAGTATCAGCGTCGACATAAAGGGAAACGGATACTCCCGCCCGAAGAGCCGCAAGGTCACATCGCCGGGCATGCGCCCGATGCCGATTTTCCTGAGCCACGGCCAGCAACTCGACAACACCGCGACTGCGATAAACGTCGTCAATAGCCAGCGGATCATCGCCCGTTCCTCACAGCGTGTGCGACCGGTCGCCGCTTGAAAATGCTTGCAGCGTGTCGTCCAGTCCGCGTGAAAATGCGATCACCTTGAACAGTTCGCCCATCTCCGCCTCGGACAACAGCTTCTGCACGGCATTTGCCGCGGGCAGGAAGCGCATGGTGTCCGCCGGGTCGAGTTCCGACAACGCCTCGGTGATCCCGGCATTCAGCAGAAACCGCGCTTGCGACGTAAAGCCCAGCAAATCCGCGCCGGCCTCGACGCCGGCTTCGGCGATGCCGGTGAATTCCACGTGCGCGGTGATGTCCTGCAAACCCGGGTAGAGAAAAGGATCGCCGTGTGCCCGGTGCCGATAGTGGCACATCAGCGTGCCTTGCGCGCGCTGCGCATGGTAATACTCGTGGCGCGGGAAACCATAGTCGATGAAGAAGGCCGCGCCGCGCGCCAGCATCGTACAGATGGTGCGCGTGAATGCGCTCGCTGCTTCGTGCGTTTCGGTAACGTAGTCGTCGCCGGTTGTTTCGATTTCCGACAACAGCGCAATGTCCGCCGCGTTGGATACGGGACGGTCGTCGAAGGAGAAGGCCGCGTCGCGCCAAGCCACCCCGCGTTCGTACCAGGCGCCGCCGGTAAAGGCGAAGAGGCGCACCGGCATCGCGTCCAGCACCTCGTTGCCGATCACCACGCCCTCGAAACGCTCCGGCAACGCGTCCAGCCAGCGTACTTTGGCGGCGAGCGCAGGCGCAGCTGCTTCGATCGTCTCGCGTTGACGTTCGCGCAGTTCGCCCGACAGGTCCACGATCGAGTAGCTGTCGAATTCCGCGCCCAGCGCGTGAAGTGCGCTCAGGACGCCTGCTGCTAGTTTGCCCGTGCCGGCGCCGAACTCCATCAGGTCGCGCGTGCCGCTTGCCTGCAAGGCCTCGGCAAGCGGGCGCGCCAGCGTGGCCGCGAACAGCGGCGAGAGTTCCGGCGCGGTGACGAAGTCGCTGCCGTCGTCGCCGCGCAACCCGAATTTGCGGGCGCCGCCGCTGTAATAGCCGAGTCCCGGCGCATAAAGCGCGCGCTCCATATAGCGGTCGAACGGCAGCCAGCCGCCGGCGGCGTCGAGCTCCGAACGGAGCTGCGCAACGAGCGCTTCGGACTGCGCGAGCGCGCTTGGGCCGGGAGCAGGTAAACTATCGGGTTGGTGAGCTTTCGGATTCATCCCCGCATTGTAAATGACCGCCTCTCTGGATACCGCCGCCGCCCGCGCGCCCGAAACGCCGCGCGTCGTGCTGATTACCGGTGCTGCACGCCGGATCGGGCGCTCGCTGGCGCTCGGCTTTGCCGCGCGGGGCTGGGACGTGGCCGTCCATTACGGCGCCTCGGGCGAGGAGGCCGGCGAACTGGTCGCCGAAATCGCGGCTCTGGGCCGCCGGGCGGTCGCCTTGCAGGCCGAATTGGGCGACGAGGCTCAGGTCGAACGGCTGTTGCCGGCGTGCATCGCCGCGCTTGGGCGGCCGGTGTGCATCGTCAACAACGCGTCGCGCTTCGAAGAAGATACGGCGCAGACTGTCGGTTACGACCTGCTGCTGAAGCTGACCGCGATGAACGTCGGCGCGCCGCTGGTGCTGGCGCGCGGGCTGTACGAGGCGACGCCGGAGGCGGCGCGCACCGACGAAAGCCTGCGCAGCGTCGTCATCAACGTGCTGGATCAGAAGCTGTACAACATGAATCCGGATTACCTGTCGTACACGCTGACGAAGGCCGCGTTGCAGACAGCCACGGTGGCGCTGGCGCAGGCTTTGGCGCCGAAAGTGCGGGTGGTCGGGCTCGCGCCCGGGCTGACGATGCAATCCGGCGACCAGACGCCGGACGGTTTTGAAGCAGCTCACCGTACTACGCCTTTGGGCCGCGCGTCGCGGCCGGAGGATATTGTCGCCGCCGCGCTGTATCTTGCGGATGCAGCGGGCGTGACCGGAACGACGCTGGTGGTCGACGGCGGGCAGCACCTCGTGCCGCTGCCGCGCGACGTAATGTTTTTGACGGGCGCCTGAAGCGCCCCTTTGCGTGCTCCGCACGCTTTTTTCGACTGGAACGAACATGTTTGCCGCTCTTTCGCATCCCCGGCTCGCCGATTGCCGCCGGCTCTTTCTGCGCAACTACGAAGTGCACATCAATATTGGTGTGCACGACTTCGAAAAGCGCGGCGAACAGCGCGTCGTGATCAACGTCGAACTGTATGTGCCGCTCGCGCTGTCCACGCCGGTCCAGGACAAGCTGAACGAAGTCGTCGACTACGATTTCATGCGTTCGACCATTGCGCGCCGCGTCGAGAAGGGCCACATCCATTTGCAGGAAACGCTGTGCGACGACCTGGTCGCGGCCATGCTCGAGCATCCGCAAGTGCGGGCCGCGCGCGTGTCGACCGAAAAGCCGGACGTTTATCCCGACTGCGACGCGGTGGGCGTCGAAGTGTTCCGTATCAAAGAGGACTGAGCCATGAATGCTCCGGAAATCCTGAACGGCACCGCCGCGGTCGATGCGGTCGACACCGCCGCCGCGACCGATGCCAAGCAAGCCCACGCTCACGCCGTGCGGGCCAAATCACCGCTCACGCGCCGCGAACAGAAGGAAGCGTACGAGAATAACAAGCTCTTCAAGCGGCTCGCGCGCCAGGTCGGCCAGGCGATTGGCGATTTCAACATGATCGAGGACGGCGACAAGGTGATGGTCTGCCTGTCGGGCGGCAAAGACAGCTACGCGATGCTCGACGTGCTGATGCGGCTGCGCGAGCGCGCGCCGATCCACTTCGATATCGTCGCGGTGAATCTCGACCAGAAGCAGCCGGGCTTTCCTGAGCACGTGCTGCCCGAGTATCTGAAGCAGCTCGACATTCCGTTTCACATCGAAAACCAGGATACCTACAGCATCGTCAAGCGGCTGGTGCCGGAGGGCAAGACTACCTGCTCGCTGTGCTCGCGGCTGCGGCGCGGCATTCTGTATCGTGTGGCCGGCGAGCTCGGCGCGACCAAGATCGCGCTTGGCCACCATCGCGACGACATTCTGCAAACGCTGCTGCTCAACCTGTTCTACGGCGGCAAATTGAAGGGCATGCCGCCCAAGCTGCAATCGGACGACGGCAAGAACATCGTGATCCGCCCGCTCGCCTATGTGAAGGAAACCGATCTGGAGAAGTACGCGGAGCTGCGCGAATTCCCGATCATTCCGTGCAATCTGTGCGGCAGCCAGCCGAACCTGAAGCGCGCGGAAATGAAGGCGCTGGTGCGCGATTGGGAGAAGCGCTTCCCGGGCCGCATCGAAAACATGTTCAACGCCTTGTCGAACGTCGTGCCGTCGCATTTGATGGATCACAAGCTGTTCCCGTTCGCGGGCCTGCGCGCAACCGGCGAGGCCGATCCGCACGGCGATATCGCCTTCGACGAAGAGCCGTGCTCGACCGATTCCGGCGATGCTGGGGCGCTCAACGGGGCCAAGCCGATTTCCATCGTCCAGTTCGACGATGTTTGACGAGCTTTGACGACTTTGGCGTAAGCGCCCGTCATACGGGCGTTTCAGCGCATTCCAGCTTGCCACGGGGCCGCGTCTGCGGCCTTTTTCGTCACAGGGTGCGTGATAGAATCGTCGGCTCCAAACTCGTCTGATTTGCCGTGCCATGAACATTGTGATTTTGGCGGCAGGCACGGGCAAGCGCATGCGGTCCGCGCTTCCCAAAGTGCTTCATCCCCTGGCCGGTCGGCCACTCCTCGCTCACGTTATCGACACGGCTCGCACGCTCAAACCCACGCGTCTCGTCGTGGTGGTGGGCCATGGCGCCGAAGCCGTGCGCCAGGCCGTGGCGGCGCCGGACGTGCAGTTCGCCGTGCAGGAGCAGCAACTCGGTACGGGCCACGCGGTGCAGCAGGCGTTGCCGTTGCTCGATGCGTCCGCGCCCACACTGGTGCTCTATGGCGACGTGCCGCTTACGCGCGCCAGCACCCTGCGGGCGCTGACCGATCGCGCGGGGCAGGGCGGCTACGGCGTGCTTACCGTCACGCTCGCTGACCCGAGCGGCTATGGCCGCATCGTGCGCGATCAGCACGGCAAGGTCGCGCGCATCGTCGAGCAGAAAGACGCGAGCGCCGAACAGCTCAAGATTGCTGAAATCAACACGGGCATCATCGTTGCGCCGACCGAGCGCCTGGGCGGCTGGCTTGCCGCGTTGAAGAACGACAACGCGCAGGGCGAGTTCTATCTCACCGACGCGGTCGAGATGGCGATCGAAGCCGGACTCGAAGTCGTCACCACGCAGCCGGACGACGAATGGGAAACGCTCGGCGTGAACAGCAAGCAGCAGCTTGCCGAACTGGAGCGGATTCATCAGCACAACGTGGCGGAAGCGCTGCTGGTTGCGGGCGTGACGCTCGCGGATCCGGCACGTCTCGATGTGCGCGGCACGCTCGAATGCGGCCGCGACGTGTCGATCGACGTGAACTGCGTGTTCGAGGGCAACGTCACGTTGGCCGACAACGTCACCATCGGGCCGAACTGCGTGATCCGTCACGCGAACATCGGCGCCGGCACGCGTGTCGACGCGTTCACGCATATCGAAGGCGCTGAAGTCGGCGCGAACGTCGTGCTTGGACCGTATGCGCGTTTGCGCCCCGGTGCGTCGTTGCACGACGAGTCGCATGTCGGCAACTTCGTCGAGGTGAAGAACGCGGTGCTCGGCCGCGGCTCGAAAGCGAACCACCTCACGTATATCGGCGACGCGGATATCGGCGCGCGCGTGAATATTGGCGCGGGCACCATTACCTGCAACTACGACGGCGCGAATAAATTCCGCACGATTATCGAAGACGACGTATTCGTCGGCTCGGACACGCAACTGGTTGCGCCGGTGCGCGTGAAGCGCGGCGTGACGATCGCGGCGGGCACGACCGTCTGGAAGGACGTCGAAGAGGGCGCGCTGGTCCTGAACGACAAGACTCAGACTAGCAAGACGGGCTACGTGCGTCCGACCAAGAAGAAGAGCTGATCGACATCATGCGCGCACGTGGCGCGCAGCATTGAAAAGGAATGAGCCATGTGTGGCATTGTCGGCGCGGTAGCGCAACGTAATATCGTTTCCGTCCTGGTTGAAGGACTGCGTCGCCTCGAATATCGCGGCTACGATTCGTGCGGCGTGGCCGTGCTCGGCGACGCCGGCCCGCGCCGCGCCCGCACTGTGGCGCGCGTGGCCGATCTCGACGATCAGGTGCGCGAGAACCATCTCGACGGCATCACGGGCATCGCGCACACCCGTTGGGCAACGCACGGCGCGCCGGTGACGGACAACGCGCACCCGATTTTCTCGAAAGATGAACTCGCGTTGGTACACAACGGCATCATCGAGAATTACGAAACACTGCGTGAAATGCTGCGTGGCAAGGGTTACGTCTTCGTCTCGCAAACCGACACAGAGGTTATCGCGCACCTGATTCACAGCCTGTATCGCGGCGACCTGTTCGCCGCGGTGCGCGAAGCCGTCGGGCAGTTGCACGGCGCGTACGCGATCGCCGTGTTGCACAAGGACCAGCCGCATACGGTGGTCGGCGCCCGGCAGGGTTCGCCGCTGGTGGTCGGCCTCGGCGACGGCGAAAACTTCCTCGCTTCAGACGCGCTCGCGCTTGCGGGCAGCACCGAGCGGTTCATCTTCCTCGAAGAAGGCGACGTTTGCGAGTTGTCGCTCGGCGGCGTGCGTATCGCCGATCGCGCCGGCAACGAAGCACAGCGCGAAGTGCGCCACGTGGCGGCGTATGGCGGCGCGGTCGAACTTGGCCCGTATCGTCACTTCATGCAAAAGGAAATTTTCGAGCAGCCGCGCGCGATCACCGACACGATTCCGCCTACGGATTCACTCGACGCGTCGCTGTTCGGCGAGGGCGCGGACAAGGCCTTCGCGGAGATCGACAGCCTGCTGATTCTGGCGTGCGGCACGAGCTACTACTCGGGGTTGACCGCGAAGTACTGGCTCGAATCGATCGCGAAGATTCCGACTCAGGTGGAAATTGCCAGCGAGTACCGGTACCGCGAGTCGGTGCCGAATCCGAAGTCGCTGGTGGTCGTGATCTCGCAGTCGGGCGAAACCGCGGACACGCTCGCAGCGCTCAAGCATGCGCAGTCGCTTGGGCACAAACATACGCTGTCGGTGTGCAACGTCGGCACCAGCGCGATGGTGCGCCAAACGGAGTTGTCGTTCCTCACGCACGCCGGCCGCGAAATCGGTGTGGCCTCGACCAAGGCGTTCACCACGCAACTCGTCGCGCTGTTCGTGCTGGCGGCGACGCTGGCCAAGCTGCGCGGGCAGTTGAGCGAGGAGCAGGAAGCCGGCTATCTGAAGCAGCTGCGTCACTTGCCGGCGGCGCTGAATAGCGTGCTGGCGCTGGAGCCGCAGATCATCGCGTGGTCGGAAGAGTTTTCGCGCAAGGAACATGCACTGTTCCTCGGGCGCGGCCTGCACTACCCGATCGCACTCGAAGGCGCGCTGAAGCTCAAGGAGATTTCCTATATTCATGCCGAGGCCTACCCGGCTGGCGAACTGAAGCACGGGCCGCTCGCGCTCGTGACCGAAGCGATGCCGGTGGTGACAGTGGCGCCGAACGACGCGCTGCTGGAAAAGCTGAAGTCGAATATTCAGGAAGTGCGCGCGCGCGGCGGTCAGCTGTATGTGTTCGCCGACGCGGATACGAAGATCGTCAATGACGAGGGCTTGCACGTGATCCGGATGCCGGAGCACTACGGCCTGCTGTCGCCGATCCTGCACGTGGTGCCGCTGCAGTTGCTGGCGTATCACACGGCGTGCGCGCGTGGCACGGATGTGGACAAGCCGCGCAATCTGGCGAAGTCGGTGACGGTGGAGTAACTGGCCGCGCTTACAACTCCGGCCGTGCGAAACAGAAATAGAAGCGTTTACAGGTAAACGCTTCTAGCTGTTCCCGCCCAGCTTTTTGTCGACACGACCTTGTTTGCAAAGCGTAAATGCTTCTAATTGCGAGGTCGAAATTTGGCGGCTTTGGTGGGCAAATTTCTCAAAATACCACTCGGAATGATGCGCAAGTAGGGGCCGTCGCCGGTTTCGACTGCGGCTCTCCGCGGCCCTTGCGATTTAGTCAGCAATAGGCCAATCGGCTTTCGCCGCTACGTGACGTGCTCGAAATGCTCAAGCGCAGCCTAACGCGGTGACAACTGCAATAAGAGCCACTCCACCGCCCCCGCCGGATAATCCTCCGGCCACCCCCTTGTCAGCAAATCCACTGCTCCCCGCACGCGCATCCGCATCCGCAGCGCCCCCTCGTCGTCGCTCGCGCCCACGCGTTCGACCTTCATTGTTTCCAGCACCGATTGCACGCAAGCCACCCGGTCCGTCGCCCGGCGCTGCCGCACGAAACTGGCATCAGAAATCCCCGCGTCTCGTGCCGCAACTTCGATGTCGGTGAGGGTATCTGCCAGCAGAATAGATAACAGTTCAACGGCTTCGCGTCCAATATAAGTGAGCGCTAACTCACCTTGGCGTGGTGGCAGGTCGAGGGGCGGGGAATTCATTGCCAGTGAAGCAATGCCGTTTAAATGCTCATGTCGCACGTCCGGCGCATCTGCACGCGCGGCTGCCTGTGTTCAGACGCTAGTGCGCGGATTGGTCGGCATGTAAGGTCTTCTCGCGTCGTAGCGAAAGAGAGGAAGCTACTTTCTTCAAGCCGCTATCGCAAAGAATTTCTTGCAGCAGTCAGCCGGCGCTCAAGCTCCGAAAGGACGTCGTCCGCACTGAAATATTCGTTGTCGCGACCTGCCTGCTTCGCTGAAGCGAGACCTCTCGAGATAAATCCATTTTGGACGCGGCGGCGCGCAATGCCCTCGCGCAGCGCCGAATCCATGAATTCAGGGAGCGATTCGTTTTTGCGGAGCACACCTTCGGCTGCCATCCGAAGTTCCGGGTCGACACGAAGGGTCAGGATGGTCGTCGTCATGGGTCGCCGCCTCACAAATTACGTCGAAGACATTTTGGCCGCAACACTAAGCACTTGCAACGCTCCCGCTCGCGCGGGGCTTGCCACACCTGCAAGTCTGGATTCGGCAACGAATGCTATGTAATATCGCGTGTAATACAAACGTAAGTGCAGCATGCACAGATAGAGAAATCGGGGGTGAGTTTGAGTGAACTAGACGAATTTTACGGTGAGGCAGTCAGGCAGTTCGAAAGCGGTGAGCGACGCGACGACATCTGGGGAAAAGCGTTCTCGCAATGCAAGGGGGACGTGCAGGCGACCAATGGGGTCTACGTCAAGTTGCTCGCGTTACAGCTAGCACGCGAGGCGAATGTGTATATTCCGGCCAAGGGTCTCGCGCTGGCCGGAAAGATAGCGGTAACCGTTCTAGGGCCACTACTTTTCGCTATCCTTATTAGTTTAATTTTGCGTTCAGATGGGGCCTTCGTCGGGGCGCTCGCGCTCGGTGCGTTCCTCGCTTTCTATCTGCTCTGGTCGAAAGAGTCGCCGCTGCGCAAGAAGCCCATCACCGTGGAGCAGACTAGCGCTCCCTGACGGGCGCCGCGCTGCGCGCTGCCCCTGCTCAGCCCACGCAACCCAGCGTTGACCCCCTGGGCCAGAGGCTAACCGGCAACTTGGCCCAGCAGGGGGGGCGTTCGTGCTGCCAGGGGTAATTTTTAGGGATGGTCGCCCCCGAAAAGCGGACGTCACATCTCGTCGTCCGCTGCGGTTCCGGCACAAGCCACTCCACCGCCCCGGTCGGGTACTCGTCCGGCCACCGCCTTGCCAGCAACTCCACAGCTTCCCGCGTGGCCGCAGAGATTGCTCTCGATGAATCTCTGGTGTTGCCCTCGACCAAAGACGGCGTCGCACTGCACGCTGCGCTGCCGGCAATTTCCCTCACTGTTTCCAGTAGCCTTTGCGCGCAAGCAACCCGGCCGCGTGCTCGCCGCAGCCGAAGAAAGCTGGCGTCCGATAGCCTCAATTTGCGTGCCAGGACGCTGATATCACTTTGTGCATCGCCCAAAATGAAGCAGAGCAGTTCAATAGAGGCTTGCTGGCATCAGGGCATGTCTCCGATGCTGCGGCAGATACCCTAGAGTTTTCGATTGAGCGTTCCATGCGGAATGTAGTCGCCCCATTTATATAGGCTCGTCGTCCATCAGGGAACAGAACTGATTCCAAAGTGTCGGCTGCTGTAGCGGGTTTGTCCCGTCTCCCGTACGCGCCTCCGCATCCACGGCGCCCGCTCGTCGTCGCTCGCGCCCATCCTCCATCCACCGTCTGCAGCACTTTGAGCGCAATTTAATCGTCGCCAAAGTGGCATAAGGCTTTGATACTGTATATATATACAGTATCGGCAGCGCTTGTCAGCGACCGGCAAGGCTTTCAAGGAGTACGACAGTCCGTTTCGCGTTTTCCAGGGCGCCTTCGACACCCTCAGCATGTGATTGCTCACTTACTGCGTCTGCAAGGCGCGCAAGGCAATAGTTGATGAGGTGCGTGGGTGCGCCAAGCTGTTCCGACTCATACCTAGAGAGGGAAGACTTGTGGACGCCCGCTGCAGCCGCGAACTCTGCTTGCGTGCTGTCGCCGCGTGCCCACCGTACCAACTCACCTTGACTTCGAGGCGGAAACATTCGTTTTGAAGGTGCTGTAGTTGCAATTGAGTTGCTATAATAGCAACTTCTCGGCAGCGTGAAGTCTATACTCCGCACCAAGACACGTTGAGGCTCCTGATGGCACGTTCCGACCAAGTGAAGGCATTACTGCGCGCATATGCTGGTGACAATCACGAGCATTTCTTCGCGGTCGCCATGCAAATGGCGGCAGACGAAGCGCATCGCGGCCACACCAAGCTGGCGGCAGAACTGCGTGACCTCGTTGATGCAGCGAAGGCTGGAAAGAAACCGGGACTTTCATCTGTCCGCAGCAAGGGGGCCGGTGGGCCGGCGATTCCTCTCGCCCAGCCGAAGGGTGAGCTCTCCGAGCTGCTGACGGTGCAGTATCCGGACGAGCATTTGCAGCAAATGGTGCTGTCAGACTCTGTTCGTACAAAGTTGAATCGAGTGCTTCGTGAGCAACGGCACCACGAACAGTTGCGCGGTCATGGGTTAAGCCCGCGCAGGAAGTTGCTTCTTGTCGGGCCGCCGGGCACGGGTAAGACCATGACGGCCGCGGCGTTGGCCGGCGAGTTGCGTTTGCCTTTGTTTACCGCGCGGTTTGACAGCCTCATCACCAAGTTCATGGGTGAAAGCGCGTCAAAGCTGCGCCTGGTGTTCGAAGCGCTAAAGTCGACCCGCGGCGTCTATTTCTTTGACGAGTTCGATTCGCTGGGGCTCCAGCGCGGTAGCCAACACGACGTAGCCGAGATGCGCCGCACGTTGAATATGTTCTTGCAGCTTATCGAACAGGACGCATCCGACAGCCTTCTAATTGCGGCGACAAATCACGGCAAGGACTTGGATACAGCTCTCTTCCGTCGATTCGATGACGTCATCAAGTACGAAGCGCCCGACGAGCGGCAGATTGAAGCGCTGCTGAAGAACAGCCTCAGTGTGTTCGCAACGCCAGATATGGACTATCGCCGACTCGCTCTTGCAGGCAAAGGTGAGTCACACGCCGATATCGTCAAAGCCTGCCTCGACGCATTGAAAGACGCGATTATGGAAGGCGAGAAAACTGTAAGTGAGGCGAGCGTAATCCTCCATCTGGAGGAGCGAGCGCAAGGCCACAATCTGAACCGGTAAAAGCCGATGTAGCGCGGAGGAAAAACAGGGAAATGTTGCTGTAGACTCTCAAGTCAATAAAACGAAATCTAGAACTTGAGAGAATGGCAGACGAACTGTTGAGCCACTTGCTGATTGCTGGGCGCGTGAGAGGCATTCCTTTCAAACCGCCACTGGCAGTCCCACGAAAGCACAAATACAACCGCAATGTCGGCGAACACGGTCGCCGACTGCTTGCTCAGCTCGACGAGCTGGCTGCTAGCATTGGAGTACTCGAAGCCGTCCGCGAAGCACTCGAGTTGCCGCTCCAGCGGGGCATGTCAATCGCAGTGGAGTTCACGCCGCGCGGCAAATTCGACTGCAGCAAGGTCGACTGGAGCCAGGACAAGATTGAGCTTCTCACCGTCCAGGCTCACACAAACTCCGACATCGCGGTACTGCATATCCCAGACGGGAAGCTCGCCGCGCTCGTGCGCCGTATTCGCGATTACGTAGAAACCGAAAATGAGCCCACCATTAAACAGGCGGCTCTTGTCGACGCAATTGAAAACATCAAACGTGCGGCCTTCGGTGAAATGTGGACGGACCCGGGCGACCCGCCTACTGATGGAAAGAAACATTGGTTCCAAGTTTGGCTCCGCCATTCTCACGGCAATGCAGGCGATATCGTCGAAGAGTTCACTCAGCTGTCCGCGCGGGTGGGCATTCAAACGGACCCGGGATACGTTGCGTTCCCGGGGCGCCTTGTTGTCGCAGCGCTTGGCACCAAAGAGGCGTTTGAGCAGGCCGTCGAACTTCTTGACCTGATTGCCGAGATACGCCCTGTCGAACCGACCGCTGAGTTTTTCCTCAGCAAACTTAGCCAGTCGGAACAGGCAGACTGGACTAAAGACCTGCTTTCAAGAACAACTTTCCCGGACGGTGAAGCGCCACATTTATGCCTAATGGATACGGGAGTGAACCACGGGCATCCGCTTCTGGCTCCCGCGCTTGCCGATGAGGACATGCATACATACGACCCGGCGTGGCAGAAAGCCGACCACGCGGGTCATGGAAGCGAAATGGCCGGTATCGCTGTGTGGGGCGACCTCACCAAACCGTTGTCGTCCGATAATGAGGTACTCGTCCCTCACCGACTCGAATCAGTAAAAATCCTTCCTCCCGTCGGACAGACTGCGCCGAAGCTGTGGGGCAAGGTAACCGCAGAATCGGTCTACCGGGTTGAGGTCACCGCGGCAGAACGTTCGCGGGTCTTTGCAATGATGACCACAACGGTCGGACATCTGCTTGGGTTGCCTTCTGAATGGTCGGCCACCATAGACCAGCTTGCCTTCGGACGTCCCGCAGTCGACGTCGCCAATGTTGGACGCGCGAAGCAACAGCCCGTCCGGGTCCCTCGTCTTTTTGTACTTTCTGCAGGCAACGTGCCGTGGGCCGACTGGGGCGAATATCCCGCCAGCAATCACAAGAGTCCCATTCAGAATCCCGCGCAAGCATGGAACGTGTTGACCGTGGGAGCGGCGACCGCGCTCACCGAAATCGACAACAAGACCTATCCCGACCTTAAGCCACTTGCCACGGCGGGCGACCTTTCGCCGTCGTCGACAACTTCACTGCTGTGGTCAAACACCGCGTGGCCGTTAAAGCCAGATGTCGTAGCAGAGGGCGGCAACGCCTCACGCGACAAATACTCGGTAACAGTCGGGCCTGACGCGCTTCGGGTTCTGACGACGTCGGATACACCAACCGCCGCACTTTTCGCAGCGACTGGAGATACGAGCGCTGCAGCGGCCGAAGTAGCGCGGCTGTGCGCCCACCTGCGCGCCGAGTATCCCGACTATTGGCCCGAGACGATTCGCGCGCTGGTTGTCCATGGAGCCGACCACACGCCAGCAATGCGTGAGCCGTTTCCTAAAGTCCTTAAACAGGACCACAAGGACCGCCTGCTGCGCATGTACGGCTTCGGCCTTGTGAATCATGACTCCGCGCAGTTCTCAACCGCACACCGCCCGACCCTTGTAGTGCAACGTTCGTTCGCCCCCTATCAACGACAGGTGGGCGGGTACATCGGCTCGGGCCCGATGCAACTACATGATTTACCGTGGCCAGCAGACGAGCTCAAGCACATCAGCGAGAAGCAAGTCGAGTTGCGCGTCACCCTGTCGTATTTCGTAGAGCCCAACCCGAGTGCGCGTGGCTGGCTGAGCAAGTTCCGGTACCAGTCCTTTGGCCTGAGGTTTCTCGTAAAAGGCGCTTCTGAAGATGACGCTCAGTTCTTGCTGCGGGTGAACCGACAAGCGCGCGAGGAGCTCTCCGAAGAAGAGCTGGAAGACGAGTACAACGACCCTGACGTTAAATATTGGCGATATGGGCCAAAGATACGTACCCGTGGCTCCGTCCACTCGGACGTGTGGACAGGCACTGCAGAACAACTTGCTGCCAAAAACCAGATTGCGATTGTCCCAGTGGGTGGCTGGTGGAAATACTGGAAGAGCGCCAAGCAATACGGCATGGAAGCCCGGTATGCCTTGGTCGTTTCGTTGCGCGTCGACGAGGACGTCGATACTGACGTCTACACGCCTATCGTGACCATCCTCGCGCCTGCGGCCGTCATCGATATCGATGTGGACGGTGGAGACGAAGACTTACTTTAAGTGGCCGACACGGATGTCGCCCTTTCTGAAAAATGCTGACGTCAGTACGTCAAAGTGAGAAACATGGCAATCGATATCGTAGGCTATCTAAAGTCATTAACCGCAGAATGTAACGCCCAAAAGGACAGGGTTCGTCATTTCATTGGCCTGAACCACCTGCTATCCGATGGCGCGTGGAAAGAATCGGTTCTTCGCGCGATGATTTCAAGAACCATGCCGGCAACGTATGCCGTCGCCTCCGGCTTCGTCGTTACTGAAGACGAAGTTTCCACACAGATTGATGTCTTGATTTACGACACATCAATCCCCGTCTTATACAAAGGTGGCGACCTGGTCTTCGTCCCGCCGGCTGCATGTGTTGCAATTATCGAAGTGAAGTCAAGATTGAATGCTACGCAGTTCCGCAACGCTACGCAAAAGCTCGCAGACATCTGTGACCTCGTTAAGCGGTATGAGCCACAGAAGCGGCTTTTCGCTGGTCTGTTCGCATACGAGCAAGACGGGGGCAATTATCAAACTTTGCTTGAGCATATCGCTGCTGCCGCCAATGGTTCGTCCCAACGAGTGGTCAACCATGCCGCGATAGGAAACAATACTTTCATTAAATATTGGCCCGAACATCCTGACTCGGGGGCTGAGGGATACAAGACGTGGCACCACTACACGTTGACAGATATGGCGCCTGGCTATTTCCTGCATAACCTAATGTCCTACCTGGCCCGTGAGAATCTTATTCGCGGAAACAATGTTTGGTTTCCGGGGGACGGCAAAGAAGCCCGATGCGATGGTACTGAAGCTTTGATAGCGGCGGCTCCACCTGCGCCCGAGCCTGCAGCGCTGGAGCCACGGCAAACGGATTAACGAAGACAACAATACCAAAACTGGCGCGGAAGGCAGTCTCCCCCGGGCCTGCGTCCCTTTCGCTTCTTGACTGTTCGAAGACAGCTATGGCCATCGACCTATTTGCAGACACCGGCAAGCAAGAGTCAGAATTGCATCCGCAATACAAGAGTCTTCGAGACCTTCCGGGCTACGCGCCCGCGCGCAGTCTGATTCGAGAGTTGCAAAAGAATTTCTCTGACCCGGATGGAAACTTTGTTGAGCAATTCCAGACCTTCGGGTTCGATGCGCGCACGTTCGAGTTCTTCCTATCCGTAATGCTCGAGGACGTCGGCCACGAAGTCGACCGGACCCACGACCGACCAGACTTTCTCATCACCAAAGACGGACTAACAGCTGCCGTAGAAGCCGTTACTGCGAATCCGCCACCCAACAGCATGATTCAACCCTATACGAATCTTCCCAAGGGAGGTTCGGTCCCTGACGCAATCGAGCATCTCGAACAAACGATTCCCGTCAGACTGGGCAGTCCGCTTTACTCAAAGCTAAAGAAGAAGTACTGGACTCTCCCCCAGATGCAGGGGAAACCGCTCATTCTCGCGATTCAAGATTTCCATACCGCTGGGGCGTTACTTTCGACGAGCACTGGCCTCGGCCGATATCTCTACGGCCAAGGCCAGAAGTGGTGGCACGACGAAGACGGAAATCTCGTGATAGAGGGTCATGCTCTTACAGAGCATAAGTTGGGGACGAAGAGGATTCCATCCGGATATTTCAACCAACCGGATGCCGAGAATATTTCCGCTGTTATGTTTTGCAACACAGGCACCGTTGCCAAGTTCAATCGAATGGGTCAACAGGACAAGCACCGCCACAAGCGCGTGCGAATGATTCGCTCGGGAACTTGTTATCGGCACGACCCAAACGCCGCGCTGCCTGCTGCCTTTGTCTACGAAGTCGGCGCCCCGGAGGAAGGCAAAGAAACGTGGAGAGAAGGCACTGTGCTCTTTCACAATCCGAATGCCTTGCATCCGCTTCCGAGCGAGTGGTTTGGCGCTGCGTTGGAAGATGAGCTGGTAGGCGGAGAAAGAATCTGCACATTCGCGGAGCCATTCCTTCCCTATGCTTCGATAACTCAGATATTCGAGGACGCTCCTCTCGCGCTGGTACAGGAATATGTGGACATGCAGGTCCGCGTGCTTACCTCGATTTTCCCCGAGTGACAATCACGCGAGTACGGCGGCGGGGTGAGTCAATGCAGGCGTCTGCGATATGGGCGGTGAGACCATGGCAAAAATCAGAAAAATTGAAATCAGAAACTTCCGAGGCATTTGCGAGCTCGACTGGTTCCCGTCCGCAGGCATCAACTGTCTGATAGGCCCAGGAGACACGGGTAAATCGACGGTGCTTGACGCCATTGACCTCTGCCTCAGCGCTCGTCGAAACATCGTGATTGCCAACTCCGACTTCCACAAGTTGGACGTCGAGCAGCCTATTGGCATCACGCTAACGCTATCCGGTCTTGCGTACGGAGGTTATGCGCAGCCAAGGTACGAGTGGGCTCGGAGGCACGAATCAGAACGGGCCGCCGAGCCCCGCATCAGCGCTCACTCATTAGACGCCAGACAAGTCTCGGGAATGATGGCAGTGACACACGCCGTTGCCCCGCGTCGATTGCGGTGCGCTACCATCATGATGCCAGCCCCCCTTTAGAAGGTAGAAGGCCACCGCCTCAATGGCACGCACCTCGCTGACTTCATATCCGAAAAACGCCGTCGCCCATTCCAAGGCCCTGTTCGCATCGGCCGCGTCGACCAGGCGAACGCCATCGAGGTAGTCGCGGTAGAAGTCCAGCGCATACGCAGAACTGTGCGGCTTGCCGCTCAGCAACTGAAGCCAGCTGTCGGTGATGGGGAAGTGAGTCGGCGCGTAGAAATGGAGGAACTTCGAACCGCCGACCATCGAATTGTTTACAACGCGACTCGCGAGGTACGTCAGCCGCGCCACGTCGAGTTCGGTTTTGTTCAGCTCGGCCGCGAGCTCGCGGGCTATCGTCCGGTCGACCTCGAATTTCGTCGCCCGCTTCATCCACGTGTACACCTTGTGCAGGCCATCAACGACCTGCTCTTCATCCCAGGCCCGCGCAACCGTAACTCTCGCGAAGTGTGCGACGTACTGCTGATAGGTCCGGATGTAGAAATCGGCCGGCGCCGGTGAATCGGGAATCTCTACGGTCCAGATGGCCAGGTGAAAACGTTGCGCAATCAGCGCGGGCGTAGGACGACGTGCCATGGGAGCCTCCGTGCGTTAGGAAGGGCTCGACTTTGCCTTGGCCGCGCTGATATACCAACCTGTTGTTGTTTGCACGCCATGTTCGAGTACTGGTCCTACTTGACGCGCCAGGCGCTGCGGCGTCGGGCATGGCGCCCTGAGCGATGAGGTGCTACTTGGATGCTACGCGGTACCCGTCAACAGACTTGACTCTTGTTTTAATAAAACTCAGGAGGCCCCCCTTCGAACTCGGCCATCCACTCCTCACTGACTCTGAGACGTGAACTGTGTTCGTGCCGCCACTGAGTTTGGTCGCCTCCCATACGCACTCGCCTATCGCTTTCGGTTGCGCGTCCTGGTCATCGCCCACGAGCGATATCAGGGCTTTACTCATCGACAATCCCGCGCCGATGTGAATTTCCGGCAAGTCGAAACGTGCCTGCAGATGACGATTCACGATATCGCGCGATTGCCCGACGCAATGCTTTGCAGCTCGGTATGCTTGGCGAATGGTCTCAACCCTGTCCTCCGGGTCAACGCGGAAGAGGATTAGTGCGCCGTCTCCGAGGTATTCAGTGACCACGCCCTCATTGAAGGCACAGGTTACGGAGACTGCCGGCAACAGCGCTGACGTTTCGTAATAGACGCGCTGGAAGCCGTACTCAATCTTTGCGGATGCTCTGCGGGATTTCAGATGCTCCGAAGAGTTGCGCATGTCAACAACTAATGCGACAAATTCGTCCACAGTCGGCCGGTCCCCCGAGACCCATGGGTGCCCCGGGATGGATGACGGCTTCGAGCGTGCCTCCTCCAGTGCGTGGTCAAATACTGGCTGAGATTTAGCAAGTACAACCTGGCGCCCGACAGACTTCCAGGTCGCTTCCGCACGGTTCAATCCGCGCTCGACGGCGTCGGAAACCTGTCTCTCTTGGGTAGATGTCAGCATGTAAAGGCTAGCTTAGGTGAATGCAATATGCCACGTCGACCGGAAAACTTGGTAATTGAGAGAGTTGCTTTGCCACGTCTCCCATACGGCAACGCCGTTGACAGCCCGAAGTCCAATGTCGAGCTGGCCGAAAACAGCAGGTGTTATGTACGTCTGGTGGGTATCCGGGGACGCGGCCAGTTTCGCGGCGTGATTTGCGGCCGGTCCGACCCACACCAAGTCGTTCGCGCCACGTATGCCAGTCCGGGCGACGAACAGCGGGCTGGCATCGATACCGACCACGTGCTTAAGCACATAGCTGTCAGCCGGCCACTTTGCTGCCTTTGCCGGTCGTATCACGTCACTAACCGCGAAATTAAGCTTCATCGCGGCGCGAACAGCACGGTTTTCTTTGTTGTCACCGATGAAGACTGCCATAACACGGTCGCCGTCGTATGCCGTTATCGCGCCGCCGGATTCTCGAATGATTTTCGCCGCGCAATGAAGGAAAACCTTGTAGATGTCCGCTGCGAACCATGCATTCCACCGGTCCACCAGAACGGTGGAATCAGACAGGTCGGCATACAGGACAACTGCGTCTAGCTGGACGGCATCGTTCCCGAGGGCAATGTCCGTTTCCACCGGAACGACCTGGCCGTTACGAGTTGTCCAGTTGGTGTCGAAGACCGAATTGACGTACTGGGTCAGTTGCTGACGCATCGCTTAGCCCTTGAAAACCCCGTTTTCAAGAATATGGGCAAGCAGTCGGTCAGTCGCTGGCTTCATCGCACCAGCGAGGTCGTAGTTCTTCGGCAGGGCATATCGAATAGTCGTAATGCCTGCAAGGTCACTGGGCAGCTTGACTTTTTGTCCCTGCGGTTCCATGAGAATGGCGCGCGTGCGTCCGAGACGCCCCATGAAATACCCGAGCTCGAAGACCACGTTGTCGCGCGGCGCCGGCCAATCTTCATCCCTGAATTCCACTTTGTCGTCAGGATGTGCAATTGCTACGGCGAAATCCGATGCGTCGAGTTCGGCCTCAAGGTCTTCAAGCGTGTAGTTCGCAACCTTGAAGACACCATCAGTCCAAAGTCTCACGACCACATCCTCGTGCTTGAGTGCTTCCTCAACGTTCTGGGCAATCGCAAGCGCCTCAGTCGACGAGATGACAAAGACCTTGGTTTTCGTGCGGGGCGCGGCGATGAGCGCGTTGCGCTCCAGAAGTCGCTTGGCAAGGTCTCGAGCCAAAGATAGATAGATGTCTGGGTACTTCCGGCCCAGCTCGAGCAGCGTCGGACCAGGCAACATCGCGACAACACTCGCTTCGGCGGCTCGAACGGTTGCCGACCGCGGCTGCGGCGACAGGGCTGCCATTTCCCCAAAGCAATGGCCCTCGTGGACCCGCTTAATCGTTCGCCCGTTGATGACAATGTCAAAGCTACCCGTCAGAGCGAAGTACACGTCGGTCGTCCGGTCGTTTTGTTCGATGACTACCTGACCTGCCTCTACATCCATCAAATTGGCAAGGCCTGCAATCTCTGACGCCAGTTCCCTGTTGCCGCCGATGGCTCGCTGGACTGACAAGGTCTGAATCAGAAGGTCACGATTGTGCTCACCCTCGAAGCGCTCTTTCACGTGTGTTCCCCGTATTTTTTAGGCGTGGGCAGAACCGGCTACGTCCTTTGTGGTTCCGGAAGTCCTTTCGTACCCAGATGCGTCACGACCCGTTTATCAAACAAATCGCGCGACAGGTGACGTCCGGACACTCAGTGCTTTTTCAACCGAATTTTGCCCGATAGTGTATCGGAAGGGCTGCCTCAACGCAGCGCGAAACACACGCGATGTGGCGCGGATAGGTGCGAGGACGAGTGGCGTGAGGGCCTGCTGCAGACTGTCGGTCTGACCCGAGTACCGACGCATGAGGAGTCGCCGTCCGTGTATCGTGTAGGTCATGGCCCACCTACGACGTGCGTCCCGCGCATCCAACGCGATGGACCGGCAGTCAGTGGTCAAAGCCCAGTCTCGGTCTCCATCTCACGTACCTCGGCAATTCGACGCCGTTCAGAAAAGCGACGAAGATTTCCTTAACCTAGTTCGCCATGAAACACCCGTCTGCATTCAGCGCAATTTGCTGGACCGGGCCGTGCGGGCGACGGTGAAGTACCAGGCTTCAATGCTTGCGATGCGATATATTGACGTGGTCATCCGTTGACCGAAAAGACTATGTCCCGCCTTGGCATCGAACACGAAAATGGCCTCATCTATGAAGGCACCGACAATCCGAGCCATCTCACGGTCCCGGCACCGATAATCTCGCAGTGTGCGCTCGTCGAGTCCCCTCCTGACCTCGAGAATTTGCCCCGCGGTATGCTGAGCGACCCGTTTCGATGGATTTTCCGTGAGGACTCCTTTGACCCAGTGTCTCGAGTTCGACGAGGCCGTCTTTTTCAGTCATTCACAAAGGCCAATCGGGAATTGGTCTTGGTCGAGGCTCACCCTAATTTGTTATCCGACAGTAGACGGAGCCGGTCGGACGGTCGAGTACACAAAGAACTGAATGTGTTCATCCATTGCACTGAATTGCTGGGACGCCCGAACCGGGCGGAAGGTCTTCAGCTTGCGATAGGTCACGTCGGAGCACACTCGCTTTGGCGAATATTGCAGACTGAACAAACGGTCAGCCAGGACGTGCTGGTTACTGTTCGAGCTGAGTCTGCGTTTGGCATACTGCCCGCTCTCAACATGGCGCAAATTCCGGAGGGAAATCGGAAATCCGTCGTGGATGCTTACGACCGCGTCATGAAGGTGGCGTATCGCGATTCTCCAACTTCTGTTGTAGACCAATGCCGAAACCTGTGCGCGGTTCTCGCTGGCCGGTGGTTACGCCAATTGAGCGGTGACGAGAAAGCGGTCCACAAAGACCTGGGTCCATGCCTCACGGCAATCGGAAAACATGTTGGTGAAAATGAGCGACGGCTGATTCGTGCGGCTCTCGAGACCGTCAACCTTCTTCACCCGCGTGGGAAGGATAATGAGCGTGAGCGTCTCGACCTGCGGGAGGTATCGAACGCGGACACCGAGCTTGCCTTGCATGCAACGGGGTTCGTTCTTAGAGAGCTCGGTTGGGGCCAATAACGCTTTCCGTCGATTTTTCGCTGGTGAAACGCTGGTCGCGCAACGGCACCAAATTCATCAATGGTTTCGCGTCAGTTCACGACTAACGATGTCGTCCATATCTGCGATAACTGTTTCGGCTAGCCTCTCGACCGGATGCCGCGATATGTCGAATTGGGCACCAAATTGTCGGAGAAGCTGACGTCCAGCGAGCTCTTTTCAAGCTGTTTAAACAGCTGACGGAAGTTACCGACTCAATTGTCGGACAGATTAGAAGCTAGGCCTAAAAGAACGTCTTTGGCTTGGTGTACCCGGTGGAACCAGAAATCGCTGGTCCACCGGGCACATGACAACTGCGTTCAGGTCGTCAACTCGGCGGCAGACTCGACTGCGTCCACCGGAGCGGGCACGGCCACGCTCTGGCGCGGCGCAGTTTTCGCCGGCGTCTTTTTAGCCGGCACCTTCGGGTTCACGGCCTTCGTGACAACCGCTTTCTTCACCGCAACCTTCTTCGTCGGTGGGGTCTTTGTCGCTGCGACCTTCTTGACGACGGCTTTCTTGGCAACCGCCTTTTTGGCGGAAGGCTTCGTCTCCGCCGAAGCACTCACATCGGCCGCCGCGCCGGCGCCATCAATCAGAAACTTGCTGCGGTCTTTTGCGCCGGCTAGCCACGCCGGAGCAGGACCGCGTCCGCTCCAGGTCGCGCCGGATTTCGGGTCGCGATACTTAGCCGGCTGCGGACCTTTCGGCTGACCCTTGGCTGAAGTCGCACCAACTGCCTTCGAGGCCTTCTTCGCCAAAATCTTCGCCTTGCTCACGACACCTGCGCTCGCCGCGCCAGTCGCTTCGGCACCACCTGCAATCAAAAACTTATTACGGTCTTTGGCTTCAGCAATCCAGGACGGCGCACGTCCACGACCGCTCCATGTCGCGCCTGATTTTGGGTCCTGATACATCGCCGGCTGCGGACCGCGGACGTAATTACCAGCAGCCTTCACCTTGCCAGCAGACACCGTCTTCGCCGTCGCCACACTGCTGTCAAAAAGGAATTTGTCGCGATTCTTCGCGCTTGCAATCCAACTTGGCGCACGACCATGCCCGGTCCAAGTTGCTCCCGTCTTCGGGTCGCGATACTTCACCGCGCCAGAGCTCCCTTTGCTGACAGTCTTTGCTCCGGCCTTCTTCGCGCGTTTTTTGCCGCCAACATGCGCATCAATATCCGCGGTCGTGATGCCGTGTTTCTCCATGAGCTCATGGATGGTCTTCAAGACCGTTGTCAATTCCTTTGCAATCAAAGCGTCCGCCTGGGCTTGCAGTTTTTTCATCTTCGCCTGAATTGCTTCCAAAGTCGTTGCCATCAAGTGGCCTCCTCATGAATGTGGTCGCAATATGCCATGGTCGCGCTTGAAGACGCTAGCGCATTTCGCAGAGAGGCAGGTCA
Source organism: Paraburkholderia ginsengiterrae (assembly GCF_001645125.1). Classification (GTDB taxonomy): domain Bacteria; phylum Pseudomonadota; class Gammaproteobacteria; order Burkholderiales; family Burkholderiaceae; genus Paraburkholderia; species Paraburkholderia ginsengiterrae. The sequence goes on from NZ_LXKA01000110.1 coordinate 510,591, forward strand.
CCACCTAGGGAAACTAACTGCTAACCATTCTGTGGACAGAGTTACGCAGCCCGAATTCCCTTCACGGTGCTTAACTTTTGAGGCCGCCGCTAAGCGCCCCCGTAGAAGCGGGTGTCGTTGAACACAGGTACATGACGATGCCTCAGAATCAACTGTCGAAGTAAGTAACTTTCATTCCCGTTTTGTCACACGTCGCCGCGGACGGCAGTCGAGCCTGTCGGGTGCTCGCCACAGCCGGTCTTACATAGCATTCGGAAGTTGAGTGGGCGAAACCGAAAAGCACGCACTACAATTGCTCCTGCTACTTTCAGCGGAGACTAGTCGTGGTTCTTGATAAGAACGAATTTTCCCGACGCTTCACGGACGGCAAGCAAGCCGTCATGCTGTACCTGACTGCCGGGCAACGCCCAGACCAATTCGATTTCAATGAGGACGCGCACACTCTTTCGACAGGTTACTGGCCGACGCCTCTCAAGGAATATGAGCGGGTTATTGTCTACAAGCGAGCTGAGGCCGGAGGCATGGCGCAAGTGTGGGTCGGCGACAATGCCGGCCTAATTCCTGATGGTAATCAATGGCACTACCGCGCACGCAATGTCCAGATGTTCGAAGCGAACGACGACTTTAAGACGCTTTTCGGATTGCATCCACCTCAACGCATCCGTTATCTGTATCCAGAACAAACAAACTCGAAACGCGTTGCGTCCTATTTGCGCGAAGCGGTGGCAGACGATGATGACGTACTTAAGCTTCCGCTTGGTGCGGCGACCACGGTCAGGCGGCTGCAGCAAGCTCGCTTGCACCAGCAGAAATTTCGCGATGCATTGTTGCTGCGTTGGCAGGGAGCCTGCGCAGTGACCGGCATTGAAGAACCAATGCTTCTTCGAGCATCGCACATCAAGCCATATGCCGATTCCTCGGCTGCCGAATGCGTAAGTGCCCACAACGGCCTGCTCCTTGCTGCGGGCCTGGATGCTCTTTTCGACAAGGGCTTCGTGACTTTTGACGAAAATGGGAGACTACTGCGCTCCGACTTACTCACTCCGGATGTGGCTGCTGCATTTGGCCTCAAGGAGAAAATGCAGCTTAGCGATATCCTTACCGCGGAGGCGCATAACTTCATGCGCCTCCACCGAGAGAAGATATTTCTCAAGGCAAGGTCGGCGCGTCGCATGCGAGCATAGTGGCCCGGTCGTGACGGAGTAACTCAGACTGGCCGTTGAACGGGCGCTGGTCGGGTTACGTCAACCCGTTCGAGACTGCATGCGTTCTGTACGCCGCGGCTGCCAAAGCTGGCTCTAACGAAGAAACGAATAACGGAGTCACCACCGAAATGGGATACGACGTTCACATCACGCGTAAAGAGAACTGGTTCGACGACGGGCCTGAAATCAGTCTTGACGAGTGGAAATCCTTCATAGAAAAGGATGATGAAATGCGGCTCGATGGTTACGCTGAGGCAAAGCTACCGAACGGCGCCGCGCTGCGTGTAGACAGTGACGGTCTAGCCGTCTGGACCGCATACAGCGGCAGCACGGCCGGCGGAAACATGGCGTGGTTCGATTTCCGGTCCGGTAATGTTGTCGTCAAGAATCCCGATGTCAGCATTCTCAGCAAGATGTGGCAAATCGCTCAGAAGCTCGGCGCTCGCGTGCAAGGTGATGATTGCGAGATTTATGGTTCTGACGGAAGCATCGTCGCGACATGAGACTCGCTTGCCCCCGGATAGTCTCCCGGAAGGTCAACGACTCTGCGAGACCGACATCTACACGCCAATCGCAAATATAATCGAACAAGATGTTGCTATCGATATCGACGGGGCAGGCGGCCAACAAAGCTAACTTCCTCTCGCATCGATGTCTCGGGCATGCGCTGCTTCATACGCGTGCCTCGCGTTATGCACTATTCAAAAAGAGAACATAAAGTGTCAACAGTAGCCGCAGCTCCTATCGTCTCGCCGCATGCAGCAATGCGGCTTTATCAATGGGTTAAAGGGTTTGCGCCACCTGCCGAGAAGCTTCGCTGGGTGCATACGACAGATGCATTTGCGTTTAGGGCAATTCTCGAGCAACGAGTGCTAACGCCTCAGGAATGCAAGGTATTTGGCGACCCGCTAACGTACCTCTTCTACGGCAGGCCCGCATATCGCTTTAACCGACGAGATAACATGAGAAGCTCTTACCACGCGCCGGTGGTTCTGATATTCCGTGAACGCATCCTGGACCATACCTTCAGACTCTTCCCCTTCGATACGGGAGCTTTCAAAGGCAAGCGCTACGACACATGGTTGCACAAGGGAATGGAGCTCGAGTCATTTGAGTATCCTGGAAAGGAGGGCAATGAGGGAAAGCATGTGACGGCGTTCTACGGCGGGAATCACCGATATTGGAACGGAGAAGGAATTGCAATAGGTAACATTTCCGGCGAATACGAGGTTGAAGCCGTCCGAGACATGATTAGCGACAAAAACATGAATGTTGCCGATGATAGAAGATTGGTCGTCGAACTTCTTGTCAAGGACGACATACCGTTGACCGCGGATTACCTCGAAGCAATATACGTCCCGAGTTCAATAAAAGACGCGGAGTTTTTAAAGATATTTGAAAAGGATGTTAACGTCTCCGTGTACACCTACCCTGCCAACGGGATGAAACCAGCAATTGAGTATCAAGCGCTTCTGGAACACTTTCTGTCAGAATTCCATGAAGACATGGGAGCGCTATAATGATGCCGCCTAAAACTGCAACTGTTTGTGGCTTCATTCAGACGGTTCCGTCGTATCCAGCGTTTGTGGTACCTGTCTTTCGCAGCGGCCACTCGCCTTGGAGATTGGTACAACTGGTTAGCGAAGGGATAGTAAGAGATTTTATTGCCGCACCCGAATACGATTTTTTCGTTGAAGCGACTTCGCACGCTGATAGCTGGATTGGTTCGTCCCCAGTCTACGGATTTGCCTACGCCGAACACGATGCGTTCTTCGGAAAAGAAATGGATGTGGCAATGGATTTATTTGATAACCGCAAGCGGCTTTCCAGAAATCCTCATGTGCTTGCTGAGGCAGCTGACTTCTATCTTCATTTTTTTCAAGGTAATCGCCGTCGCAACGAAGGTTCCACTTATATCCTCGATGATTTAGTCCACGAGAGTAGTCGACGAGCACGCGAAACCCTGATGGGAGTGCCAAAATCAAGTCGACGCCCGTTCCGGAGTGAGGTAGTGGTAGCGCGCAACACTGGCTTCAACGACATTAACCGTATCCGACATCTGGCTGAGAGGTCCGTCCACGTAAATCTGTGGACCTTATCGTCGATGGTCGATTGGGTTGACGGAGTTTCACCTGATAACAGGATGCGATGGTTTAGACGGGTTGTTGAAGACCGATTTTCCAATGCAACGCACGTGGTCGTTATGGGAACAACCGCTAACCCGCACGAGCGCAGATATCTCGACCTAATCTTAGATGTGGCATCAAGCGGAACATCCAAGCTTGTGCGCCTCTCTGACACGAACGAGCTCGAACAGTGGATGCGATATGAAGAGCAGCTACGCACGCACTCTTCCAATGAGTCGGATAAAGAGTACGTCGCGAATTTATTCGGATTAGACGAAGCTTTCGGAAGCAGCTTTCCATCCAAAGGGCGTTCAAAAAAGTCTGGTTACAGTTGGTGACTTGACCGACTGACGCCGTGCCAGTCGAGACGGCCACCCTACAGCAACCACTGCGGAAAGCATCCCTGAAAGGTGCGATGCCTGCCGCTGAAAAATGCACGGTACATCACTTCGGTCAAAAGCGGAGCATCTAGCGGGGCTTCGCTTCAGCTTGGATGCTCGACTACAAGGTCTTGTTCACGAGCTTACTGGTCGGATGATTTTCAATCATCCATCGCGCCATCTCTGAGAATGGAGAATTCGTGCCATCGAATATGTGCGCGGTTCGTGGAGAGATAGTTGGATTCCGGAAGTCGCCTGGGTAGAGAACAATCTCCTGGCGGAATCCGTAGCCCACATTGTCGACGGCCGACAAAGTCAAACCGATTTTCGTCTTGTGTAGCAGCTGAAAAATCTCCTTCTGCTCCGGCACGGGTGTCCGCTCACCCATCGAGACAAAATGGATGGCTTCCTGAGGCACCTCTGCTGTGAACACGGGGAAGCCTCTTGCGTCGAGAACTTCTGTTTTATTGCAGTCATGTAGAGCGCGAATAATGCGAACCTCCTGCTCGTACTGCCACTCGACGGATTTGGCGCAAAGTTCGGACAATGGTACAGGCGCAGCTTTATAGGAATCGATGTGTTTTTTCGGCCGTTCATCTACGTACTCGACCGGTATTTGACCGGTGAAGAACTCGTGGTCGGCATCGAAGGCGATGACGGCGCCTTGATACTGGTCGGCATAGTGCGACCACATTAAGATTGAGTTGGGAGATTTCGACAGGCAGAGAATGCCGACCTGTCGATTGAGCTGGTCCAGGATATTTCGGGACGTGAAATCGCTGGCCACGTGTCCGTCCGTCACCTGGACGACAGTGTCGAGCGGAGCTTCGCGTCGAGGCGAGAGAATGTCGAACGAAAGGTTGATTTGTTCTTCCGCCTGGTCAGTCCGAACAACTATCTCCGGCAGCAGCTCGAATGGGTCATTGAACGCCCCAGGCTGGGTCAGGCGGATGGCCCCTCCAAGTATCCGCTTCAGCGTTGAAACGTTGACGTACTTGTAGAGCAGGTTCTTCTCCATCAATGCCTCGTTTCAGTGTGCAGTGAGATGCTGCTCGTTGCGCGGTGGACGCCGCTCCGGACGGCCTCTAAGCGTGAGGTCCTGGTGCGGAAGCTTTTCCGTCGACTTGCCGGCAATGTCGGCGCATGGCGCGTAGGGTTGAATCCAAAGGTCCATTCGTCAGTTGTCGGCAAATTTGAGCGACATGCGGCCATGTCGATGCTGGTAGAAAGCATAGGTTCCAAAGCAAGGAATATCTGCGACGGGGCGTCGCAAGATAGACCATTTGAGGTAAGCGCATCGTTAGTGCGCACGCCGTCAACTACGAACAACGAATCGATGTCTTTCGCAGTTAGTCCCCAAACGGGTTGCCGGTGTCTTTCACTTCGGTATTGAGGTTGTACTCCGCACGCACGGCCTTGAGCACGCCCTCGATGTCGCGCTCGAAGCCGACGGCGTTGCCGAAGTGGGTCATGTTCCAGTTGCAGCCGGTTTTGTCAGCCTCTTGCACCTGCGGCCGCGGCACACGAATCTTCACGCCATCCTCGACGATTTCCTGCAGTCGATGGATTCGCCGGTTGACCTCCTGCTGTAGCTGTGAGGCATTGAGTATCTTGCGTATCATCGAAGTCTCCTTCCGGTTGCTCAAGCCAGTCTAGCGCGAGTGATGCGACCCACAACCTGCCGATACCACTCTGGAGAATCGGAGAAGTCGCAACCCGGTGTTTCAACCACCCCATCGCGAGCCGCCGGCTCGTTCGTGGACCAGCTCAAGGCCCGAGTTGCGCTGCTCGCCCTTTTTGTCGGTTCGATGTGGGTGACGTTCTTTCTATCGGTTTCAATGCCTTTCCTGCATCTGAACCGCCACGGCGTTGTCCCTCGCACGCTCGGCGGCCTGCAGGGCATCCTGTTTGGGCCGTGGCTGCACGCCGGGCTGTGGCACATCACCGCCAACACAGGCGGACTGCTGGTGCTTGGCTGGCTCACGATGTGGCCGCGTATTGTGAATTTCTGGCAGGCGACCGCCTGCGCCATCCTTGGCGCAGGATTTTGTGCGTGGCTGCTAGGCGCGCCTAATTCTGTGCACATCGGCGCGAGCGGCGTGGTGTTCGGATATGCAGGTTATCTCGTTGTGTCGCGCGCAGTTGTAAATTGATACAGCAACGCAGTTAGGAATTGATACACCTCGTTGTAGGGTTGCTCATTTTGGGCGGCCCGTGATCAGCTACGAGGAGTACATGGAAATCGAGATTCTGCGT
>NZ_LXKA01000011.1 GCF_001645125.1 Paraburkholderia ginsengiterrae
GTGATTGACGGAACCTGCCCCGACACTGAACAGCAAATCTGCGAAGCCGCTGTGTGGCGCTGGTACGAAATGCAGGGCAGACCGTGGCGAATCAGTTCGCGCCGTGATCGCCCGCACGTGCGGTTTGTCGATGCGTGGCAGCGCATGGAGGCCTATCAACGGGCGATGAAGGCGGAATACCTGCGGCGCAGGAAAAATCAAAGGATATGATATTTACGAAAGCGAATCACAGGGTGTGATTTCCATGAAAACGACCAGAAAGCCCCGCTGTTACCGGGTTGAGGATTGTGGACGGCATCGAGAAGTACACGAAGCTACATGGCTGCAAACCTGCGGCGCTTATCCTGCATCCTCGCCAACTACTGCCGCTCAACCTTGATGATGTCGGCAGGATGGAACGGCTGGAGAACCTGCGGACACTGACCAGCCAACAAGTGACTTGTAGCAACGGCTGCTGGATCGCGTCAGGGGAGTGCTAGTTTTCCCCGCACATGGCTCGCAAAGCCATGTGGCAAGGTGTTCGGTGGCGCGGAGCGAAAGTTGTCCCCAGCCTTATCGACAAAATCTGGGGATAACTGGAAGTTCGGGATCCAGAGCATCAGATCGTGCATTGGCATAACGCGTTGCGCACGTAGCCCACCACGAAAACTCCCCCTCTGCTCACGCATGAACCGCAAGCCAATACTCCCATCACATCAACCACTTGGCTGGGATGTGAGAACGTTGTCCACAAGCTTGCCAACATTTTAGGTGGACAAGTTTTTGCCTCCGGCGCCGGCCTGCAACCCATGCCGACACCAAAGGCAACCAACGCTCACCGCGACCTCAAGTCTTCAACGGCGACCCCGCCGCCTCCTCCTGCGACTGCACCTGCAAAACCGCATCGCGCTTCTCGAGCAGATGCTGCCGAAGAATCGCGCTCAGTTTCTTCCCATCACGCGCCTCGAGCGCCTTCAGCATCTCGTCGTGATCGTGAATCGCCCTGTCCCACTTAGGGATCTGAAAATTCGACCGGAACCGAAGCGCCTGCAGCCGCCGGTTCACCGCGATATAAGTCTGCCGCAGTGCTGAATTCCGGGCCGCCTCGTTGATCTTGTCGTGAATCGCCTGATTGCGGCTGTAGTACCCGGCCAGGTCGTTTTGCGTGCGGCACGCGAGCATCGCGTAATGCAGCGCCTTGATCTCAGCGAGTTCGGCAGCTGTCATGCGCTCCGCCGCCAGCTCGCCGGAAAAAGCCTCGAGGCCGCTCATCAGTTCGAAGGTCTCGCGCAACTCCGCCTCCGACATCTTCGACACCGACGCGCCGCGATTCGGCGAAATCTCGATCAGCCCTTCGGCGGCCAGCACCTTTAGCGCCTCGCGCAGCGGCGTGCGCGAAATGCCGAGCGTTTCGCACAGTTCGCGCTCGTTCAGTTTCTTGCCCGGCTCCAGCACGCCTTCGACGATAAAGCGGCGAATGTGCTCCACCACCGTGTCGTGCAAGCGCTGGCGCTCGACCTTCGGCATCAGCGGCGAAGCACCGATACTTGCTTCGTAATCAGAATTTTGCATACAAAAACCCCACCATCCCATTAGGCCGGATTTTATAGGAAGCTCAAAGATTAGTTAATAGCGAGGGTAAACACTGGTGAGGACGGGCAAATTTTGCCTTGGGATCGCGTCGCCTGGTCTGATATAGTTTTTTGCATGCAAAATTCAATCGGAGGAGCCCAATGCTCAAATTAGACTTTCACCCCGCTGGCCGTCACTTTTTGCAGATTCCTGGTCCGAGCCCCGTGCCCGATCGCATCCTCCGGGCGATGAGCTACCCGACCATTGACCACCGCGGCCCGGAGTTCGGCGAACTCGGTCTGAAGGTGCTCGACGGCATCAAGAAAATTTTCAAGACGCAGCAGCCGGTGGTGATTTATCCGGCTTCGGGCACAGGCGCATGGGAAGCGGCGCTGTCCAACACGCTGAGCCCCGGCGACCACGTGCTGATGTTCGAGACCGGCCACTTCGCGACGCTGTGGAAAAAGATGGCGGAAAACCTCGGGCTGAAGCCGGAGTTTCTCGGTCTGCCGGGTATTGAAGGCTGGCGGCGCGGCGTGCAGCCGCACATGATCGAAGAACGTTTGCGCGCCGACACGCAATACGCGATCAAGGCCGTGTGCGTGGTGCATAACGAAACGTCCACAGGCGTCACTTCCGATATCGCGGCCGTGCGTCGCGCCATCGACGCCGCGGGTCACCCGGCGCTGCTGCTGGTCGACACGATCTCGGGTCTCGCGTGCGCCGACTACCGTCACGACGAATGGGGCGTGGACGTCACCGTGTCGGGTTCGCAAAAGGGTTTGATGCTGCCGCCGGGCATCAGCTTCAACGCGATTTCGCCGAAAGCCATGGCTGCCAGCAAGCAGGCAAAGTTGCCGCGCAGCTTCTGGGACTGGAGGGAAATCGTCGAGATGAACAAGACCGGTTACTGGCCGTACACGCCGAACACGAACCTGTTGTATGGCCTGCATGAAGCGCTCGAAATGATTCTGGGCGAAGGGCTCGACAACGTGTTTGCCCGTCACGAGCGTCTCGCCGAAGCGACCCGCCGTGCCGTGCGCGCGTGGGGTCTGGAGATTCAGTGCGTCGATCCGTCGGTGTACAGCCCGGTGCTCACCGGCGTGAAGATGCCGGAAGGTGTCGATGCCGACGTGGTGCGCAAAGTCATCTACGAACGCTTCGACATGTCGCTTGGCACGGGTCTCGGCAAGATGAAAGGACGCATGTTCCGCATTGGCCATCTGGGCGACTGCAACGACCTGATGCTGCTGGCCACGCTGGCCGGCTGCGAAATGGGTCTGCGGCTGGCAGGCGTGCCGCTCAAGGACAGCGGCATGCCCGCCGCTATGGAATGGCTGAGCAAGCCGACCCATGCCGCGGGCCTGAAAGCCGCAGCCTGAGCACGCCGCGCAAAAAAGGGGAAGGCCGGGAGCACTTCCTCGACGAAGCCGTGCATAGAACGCGGCCCCGAACAACACGCGATGGTCCGGCAGCGCAAGGCGCCGCCGGACAACGGTGCAGCGCGCGCTATCACGCGTGTCGCCGACACATGCAATGGAGAGAGACGATGAAGCGGTTTCGTGTGACCAGTGCGACCAGTATCGTTTTAGTGATGCTATGCATCATGTACTTCATCACCTATCTGGACCGCGTCAACGTCAGCACGGCGGCGGCGGGTTTCGGCAAGGAATTCCATCTCTCGCATACGGAAGTCGGCCTCGTGTTCTCGGCCTTCGCCTACCCGTATCTGATTTTTCAAATCATCGGCGGCTGGGTGAGCGATCGCTTCGGCGCGAAACGCACGCTGATTTTTTGCGGCGCCATCTGGGGCGTCGCGACCTTGCTGACGGGTTTGGCCGGTGGCCTGATCTCGTTGCTGGCCGCGCGCGTGCTGCTCGGTTTCGGCGAGGGCGCGACGTTTCCCGCCGCCACTTCCGCCATGGCGCGTTGGGTCGCGAAGGAGCAACGCGGCTTCGCGCAGGGCATCACGCATGCGGCGTCGCGTATCGGCAACGCGGTGGCGCCCGGTCTGATCGTGCTGGTCATGGCCACGTGGGGCTGGCGCGAATCGTTCTACATTTGCGGCGTGTTCAGCCTGGTGTGGGTTGCCGTGTGGGCATTCACTTTTACCGAACATCCGAAAGATCATCCTCGTATCACGAGCGACGAACTCGCCATGCTGCCCGCGCCGAAGCCGAAAACCGCCGGCGTGCCGTGGGGCAAACTGTTTCGCCGCATGTGGCCGGTCACGATCGTGTACTTCTGCTACGGCTGGACGCTGTGGCTGTTCCTGAGCTGGATTCCCCAATACTTTCTGCACAGCTATCACCTGCAATTGCAGAAGTCGGCGATCTTCGCTTCGGTCGTGTTCTTTGCCGGCGTACTCGGCGATACGCTCGGCGGCATCGTGACCGACTGGATCTTCAAGCGCACCGGCAGTCTGAAGCGCGCACGCAGCTGGATGGTGTCGGTTTGCATGCTGTTCTGCCTGCTCTCGCTCATTCCGCTGATGTTCACGCACAGTCTGTATCTGTCCATGGCGTGCCTCGCGGCCGGCTTCTTCTTTGCCGAAATGACGATTGGTCCGATGTGGGCGATTCCGATGGATATCGCGCCGGAATACTCGGGTACCGCGAGCGGCATGATGAACACGGGCTCGGCGCTGGCCGCGATCATCTCGCCGGTGGTCGGCGGATTTCTGATCGACTACTTCGGCAGTTGGGAATTGCCGTTCGTCGGCAGCATGTTGTTGATGGCGATCGGCGTGGTGCTTGCGTTTCGCATGCAGCCGGAAAGCAAATTCGCGCTCAACGCGGCCGATAACGCACACGTTCCTACCCGCATCGGCGCGTAAGCGCGCTGCACTGTCCTATCTCTCCTTGCCTTTGACGACATGACGACAGAATTGAGCCGCCTTCTCGCCGATGCGCGCCGCGATCACGTGACGCTCGACACGGTGCCTCAGGATCACCTACCGGCCGATGCCGACGCGGCGTACGCAATTCAGCACGAAATCCTCGCGGCATGCGGCGCGCGAATCGGCGGCTGGAAAATCGGTGCGAAGTCCGATAGTGGTCCGATCCAGGGCGCGCCATTGCCCGACATCGACTTGCATGCCGACGGCGCGCGCCTGCCGCGCGAAATCTTTGCACCGTTGGGGCTCGAACTGGAAATCGCGTTTCGCTTCGGCCGCCGCTTCGGTGTGTCCACCGCGCCTTATAGCGAAACGGAAGTGCTGGCGGGTATCGTTTCGATCGGCGCGACGATCGAAATCGTAGCGAGCCGCTACGCCGCGTGGCCCACCGTCGACAAACTGGCCCAACTCGCGGATTTGCAGAACAACGGCGCGCTGATCGTCGGCGAATTTGCACCGTACCGCGAGGACTTTCCGTTCGTATCGCCGTCGCTGCAATTCAGCTTCGACGGACACGACGTAGTTCAAACTACGCCCGCGAATCCGGCCGGCGATCCGCGGCGCCTGCTGACGTGGCTGGTCAATCATGCCACCTCGCGCGGTATCACTGTGACACCGGAGATGGTCATCACAACTGGTTCGTACACCGGAATGTTTTTTCCTAAGACGGCGGGTACGGCGACCGGCCGCATTGAAGGGCTCGCGCCAGTCAGTCTCACGCTGTACTAACCGGTTTGACAGATTCCGCTATAGGCCGACGTTATGACGAACTCCACCTCCGCTTTACTCGTCAAACCGATTCATCTGGTTCCTTCCTCATCGCGCCTGACGAGCCCGCTTGCGCAGCATCTGCGCAAGTCGTTGCGCGGCGACGTGCTGTTCGACGCGGCGAGCCGCGGCCGTTATGCGACCGACGCGTCGATTTATCAGATCACGCCGATCGGCGTGGTGGTGCCGCGCGATCAGGACGATCTGCGCATTGCGCTGGACATCGCGCGTAGCGAGCACGTGCCGCTGCTCGCTCGCGGTGCGGGAACGAGCCAGTGTGGCCAGACGGTCGGCGAAGCACTCGTGATCGACACGAGCAAGTGGCTGAACAACATTGTTGACTTTGACGCAGGCGCACGCACGGTAACGGTCGAGCCGGGCGTCGTGCTGGACCACCTGAACGCCTGGCTTAAACCGCACGGCCTGTGGTTTCCGGTGGACGTGTCGACGGCCGCGCAATGCACGATCGGCGGCATGGCCGGCAATAACTCGTGTGGCTCGCGCTCGATCGAATACGGCAACATGGTGCATAACGTCGAAGCGATCGACGCGATTCTCGCTGACGGCAGCGAAGCACGTTTCGCCTCGCTTCGGGATGCGCCGCAAGGCGGTCGCTTGCAGCAGATTCTCGAGGGCGTAAAGCGGATCGCGCAACGCGAGCGCGAAGAAATCGCGGAGCGTGTGCCAAAGGTCTTGCGCCGCGTGGCGGGCTACAACATCGACCTGTTCGATTGTCAGAACCCGCGTGCCTATACCGACGACGGTATCGCGAACCTCGCGCATCTGCTGGTCGGCTCGGAGGGCACGCTAGCATTCAGCCGCCAGCTGACGCTTAAGCTCGCGCCGCTGCCTGTCCATAAAACGCTTGGTGTGGTCAACTTTCCGACCTTCTGGCAGTCGATGGATCTGACGCAGCATATCGTCAAGCTAAAGCCGGTGGCGGTGGAACTGGTCGATCGCACGATGATCGATCTCGCGATGAGCAATCCCGCGTTCCGTCCGGTGATTGCCAAAGCGCTGGTCGGCAAACCGCAAGCCATTCTGCTGGTGGAGTTCGCGGGTGAGGATCGCGAAGCGCAACTCTCCTCGCTCAGGCAACTTACGGAACTGATGGCGGACCTCGGCTTGCCCGATTCGCTCGTCGAGATGCCCGACGCGAGTGAACAGAAGGCGCTGTGGGAAGTCCGCAAGGCCGGGCTCAATATCATGATGAGCATGAAGGGCGACGGCAAGCCGGTGTCCTTCATTGAAGATTGCGCGGTGCCGCTTGAACATCTGGCCGAATACACCAGCCGCCTGACTGAAGTGTTTCATCGGTACGGCACGGAAGGCACGTGGTACGCGCACGCGAGTGTCGGCACGCTGCATGTGCGGCCGATTCTGGACATGCGGCGCGACGGCGCGGCGAAAATGCGCGCAATCGCGGACGAAGCGGCAGCCCTCGTGCGCGAATACAAGGGCGCGTATTCAGGCGAGCACGGCGATGGACTGTGCCGTGGCGAATGGGTGGCGTGGCAATACGGTCCGCGTCTGAATCAGGCGTTCACCGAGATCAAGGCGCTGTTCGACCCGGAGAACCGCTTCAATCCCGACAAGATCGTGCGCCCGCCGAAGATGGACGACGCGCGCAATTTCCGCTTCGCGCCTGGCTACCAGGAACGTCGTATGGATACAGCGCTCGACTGGTCGGCGTGGAATGTCGAGCGCGATCCGCTGACGGGACAGGAGACCTCGCCGGGCACCGGCAACGACCTGTCCGGCGGTCTCGCGAAAGCCGTCGAGATGTGCAACAACAACGGCCACTGCCGCAAGTTCGACGCGGGCACCATGTGCCCGAGCTATCGCGTGACGAAGGATGAACAGCATGTCACACGCGGACGCGCGAACACGTTGCGCCTGGCGATTTCCGGTCAGCTGGGTGAAGCGGGGCTTGCAAGCGACGAAGTCAAGGACACGCTCGATCTGTGCGTGTCATGCAAGGGCTGCAAGCGCGACTGTCCGACCGGCGTCGATATGGCGAAGTTCAAGATCGAGGCGCGGGCGGCGCGTGTCAAACATCATGGACTGCGGCTGCGCGACAAGCTGGTGGCCTTCATGCCGCGCTACGCCGCGACGGCGAGCCGAATGCCGGGGTTGATGGCGCTGGCGGACAATGTGCCTGTGTTGTCGGCGTGGTTCAAGCGGTCCGTGGGTTTTGCACCCGAGCGGAGCCTGCCGCGTTTCAGGAAATCGTTTCTGGCCCATGCCGTGCCGGGCAAAGCGAAGCCGAGTGCCGCTCTGAAAGAGGTCTTGTTGTTCGTCGACACGTTCAACAACAGCATGGAACCGGAGAATGCCCATGCCGCACAGCAAGTGCTGGAGGCCGCCGGCTACAGGGTGCACTTCAATACGCGTCAGGGCGAACGGCCCGTATGTTGCGGCCGTACTTTCCTCGCTGCCGGTCTGGTCGATGAAGCGAAGCAGGAAGCGCGGCGCATGCTCGATCTGTTCAAGCCGTTCGTGGAGCGCGGTGTGCCGATTGTTGGCTTGGAGCCGTCGTGCCTGCTGTCATTGCGCGATGAGTTCCTGCACTACGGCTTCGGCGATGAAGCGCAGCGTCTCTCGAAACAGGCGTTTCTATTTGAAGAGTTTCTCGTGAACGAGCAGAAGGCCGGACGCCTGCAGCTTGCGTTGAAGCCGTTGGCCAAACAGGAAGCCCTCGTGCACGGCCATTGCCACCAGAAGGCCTTCGACGCGTTCACGCCCGTGCAAACCGTGCTGAAGTGGATTCCCGACCTGAAGGTGTCGACGGTGGAGTCGTCGTGCTGCGGCATGGCGGGCAGCTTCGGCTACGAAGCCGAGCACTACGCGACGTCGCAGGCTATGGCGGAACTGTCGCTGTTGCCGGCGGTGCGCAAGATGGACGGCAACACGCTAATGGTGGCGGACGGTACGAGTTGCCGGCATCAGATCCACGACGGCGCTGGTGTCGATGCGATTCACGTGGCGCGCGTGCTGGCGATGGCGCTGCAGTAGTACAAAGAAGCGCGCCGACGCGCGATCAGGCGGCGACGGCCTGCCGATACGCGGTCGGCGCGACGCCGACGCTTTCACGGAAACGGTGGCTGAAATGGCTAGCGTTCGCATAGCCGCACTGTTCGGCCACTTGCGCGAGCGGCAGCGTGGTGGTGCGCAACAGCGTGCGGGCGCGTTCGAGCCGCTGCTGCGCGATCCAGGCAGCGGGCGGCAGCCCGAACGACGTCCGGAACATGCGCGCGAGATGAAATTCCGACAATGCCGCTACACCGGCAAGCTCGCCGAGCGTGAGCGTTTGCGAAAGATGACTCTCGATGTAGTCGCGCAGGCGCCGGCGCGTGGCGACCGACAACCCGCCTTTGAGCAACGCATCCGCGCGGCGCACGCCCTGCCCACGCAGCAGCAGGCTCAGAACCTGATGCGCGGCCTCATTGGTGCGCAACAGGCCGTCGGGGTCCCGCCAGTCTTCGTTGACAAGCGATTGGCACAGGCTGGCGATGCGCGGGTCTTCGAAATACGTGCGGTCGGCGAGCGTCAGTTCGCGCGGTTCGCGATCGAGCTCCTGAACGGCGCGCTGCGTGAAGTGCTCAGGCAGGAAATACAGATGCATGAAATGCATGTGGCCGCGCACCCACCAGCGTGATTCATGATCGCCAGGCAGCGCGCAGAGCCGTGACGGCGCGCCGTAACGCCCCGGTATTTTCTGGCGTTCCGTGCGATAGCCGCCGTCCAGATAGCACGACAGCGTGTGATGGCCGGGCCGGTCATAGACGGTTTCCGCTTCTTCCGTGTCGCGCGTCCAGACGGCGATGGCCAGCCGGTCGCCGAGCCATGCGAACCGGTCCAGGTTTGCATTGGCGCTGCTCAGCGTATGACACACCGACTGAAGGCCGAACGGCGTATCGGTCGCGGGAGTCACGGGGACGGGCGGGTTGGCGTTCACGAAACGGGCAACATTCATCTAACGGTTGGATAGCGCCAGTATACGGCGAGCCGCAGGTGTCGGCTTGCGGCCCCGAAAAAGTGCGCAATCCTGGACAAGTGCGGCCGGCCACGCTGCTGAATAATGAACTCCCGTATTCGCTGTTGCAGGCTTGACCATGAATCTGGCTCTTTATGCCGTCACCGTTCTGATCTGGGGCACCACTTGGATCGCCATCAAATGGCAACTTGGGGCGGTTCCGCCGCCGGTGTCTATTGCCTGGCGCTTCTGGATCGCGGCGCTGGTGCTGTTCGCGCTGCTGCGCATCATGCGCCGCCCGATCTGGCCGCCGCGCGCCGCGTGGCGATTCCTTGTCGCGCAAGGGCTGGCGCTCTTCTGCGTCAATTTTCTGTGCTTCTACTACGCCGAACAGGTCGTGCCGAGCGGCCTCGTGGCGGTGGTGTTTTCCACCGCGCCGCTGCTCAACTCGATCAACGGGCGCCTGTTCATGGGCCGGCCGCTGCAACCCACGGCGATCGCTGGTGCGTTGTTGGGGCTGGTCGGCATTGTGTGCCTGTTTGTCCAGCAGATGGCCGGACATCTCGGCGATCACGGGGCATGGCTGGGCCTTGGCATCGCGTTTCTGGGAACGCTGTGCTTTTCGGCCGGCAATCTGCTGTCGAGCCGGATGCAGTCGATGGGTTTGCACCCGTTCGCCACGAATAGCTGGGCGATGATGATCGGCGCCGGCGTTCTGACGGTGGGCAGCGCGCTGGCCGGCTTTTCCTTCACGGTCGAACCGTCTGTGCGTTATCTCGGCGCGCTCGCCTATCTTGCGATATTTGGTTCGGTGATCGGATTCACCGCGTACCTGATGCTGGTCGGACGCATCGGGCCGGAGCGGGCGGCTTATTGCACGGTGCTGTTTCCAATCGTGGCGCTGGCGGCGTCGACGGTATTCGAGGGCTATCAGTGGTCAGCGCTGGCGGTGGTTGGCTTGCTGCTGGTGGTGGCCGGCAATCTGGTGGCGCTTGATCTTACGCGGCGGATTTTTGTGCGGCGGGTGAGGACCTCCTGAGCGGCCCCGCTCGTTAAGGTGAGCGTTTTCGGGAGCCTAAAAACGATCGGAAACGCTTACGGTGAGATTTTTCGGGACTCGAGGTGCGATAGTCCTGCTAATCATTCAAGGCGCGCTCTTAAATATCCCAACGAACCTGTCGATGAGGGTGCGCACACCCGGTGCGACATTGCCACGAATAGACGGCAACCCATGATCGGTATATAACAACGTGAAAGGATGGCGTATTTACCGAATCATCAACAGGAGCGCAGTTTCATCATGACGAAAGACGTTTCGCCAAACCCGCCCGAAGGCGACCGGCCCGATCTGGAGCACCTCGACGCCGCGCTCAGTCACGTCGATCAGCAGGTCACTTCAGGCAGCATTGCGTCCGGTGCCGCGAAGGGCATTCTGTACAGCCTGATCGAAACGCTCGGCGCGTTTGTTGGCGATCCCGATCTGCCGGAGCATGCGCGTTCGGGTTATGAAGGGCTGCTCGAAGCCGCCCGCGAATTGCGCGCCAAGCTGGATCGCTGAAGCCGGTGGCGTGTCGCCCGCGGGCGGCACGGTTCGCATTGCGCCGCCACATTTCGGCGGCGCTTCTGTCTATGGTAAAAAGGCGCACTGTTCCCAACATGGCGCCTTTTTTATGTTCTCAGCGTCTGCAATCGCGTTGCTGGCCGCCGGCATTGTCGTTGTGCTGATTACGCCGGGGCCCACCAATACGCTGCTGGCGTCGGCGGGCTTACGGCAGGGCATGCGGCGGTCTTTGCCGTTGATCGCAGCGGAACTAGGCGGCTATCTCGTCTCGATCTCCGTGTGGGGTCGCTTTCTCGTGCAAGCGGCGCAAGCGCTACCCTGGTTGCCTTCCACGCTGCGCGTAGCGGCCGGCGTGTACATCGCCTATCTTGCCGTCGCTATGTGGCGCGCGGCGGTTGCGTTGCCCGACTCGACGCAGCGCGCAAGCGGCATGCGTACGTTGTTCGTGGCGACGTTGCTCAATCCGAAGGGCTTGCTGTTCGCCGGTACGATCTTTCCGGCGGCCGCTTTCGCGTCCCTGCCGGCCTACGTCTTCGCGATGCTGATATTCGCGTGTCTGCTGGTGCCGATTGCGCTCGCGTGGATTGCGTTCGGCGCGGCGCTCGGCAGCGGCAAGCTCGCCTGGCTCAGTCCGGTGACGATGCAGCGCGGCGCCTCGATCGTGCTGGGCGCGTTCTCCCTGTCGCTCGCGTGGAACGTGCTCCATTGAGCGAAGCTTTATGCGGCGGCGCTGTCCCCCGAGGGGACTTCACTCCGGGCCTCCGCGGCGCTTAATGCGTCGAGCCATTCTGGCGGCGCGGTGGTGATTTCCAGTTGCGGCGTACCGTGCCAGTCCGCGCAGCGCTGCAACGCGCGGCGCAGATCGCCGGCAAGACGCGCGCTCAGGCGCACGCCCGGTTCGATGTGCAGCGACTTCAATTCGAATACGCCTTGGGTCCGATGCGCTTTCGCATCCACGCGGCCAACCAGACGTCCACGGCTTAGCAGTGGCAGCACGAAGTAGCCGTATTTGCGTTTGGCCGCGGGTGTATAGCACTCAATGGCATAGTCGAAATCGAATAGCGCGGCGGCGCGCTTGCGGTCCCACACCACCGGATCGAATGGCGATAGCACCGCAGTGACCGTCGAGACGAGCTTGCCGCTCGCGGCGTCGTCGAGTATCGCGGCGAAGTCTTGATGGACATAGGTGTCCTGCTTCCACCCCTCCACGCGCACGGGAATCAGTTCGCCCCGATCGGCGAGCGCATGCAGTTCGTCACGATACGGACGGCGCGGCAGCCGGTAGTAATCAGCGACCCAATCGGCGCGCGCAACACCGAGCGCACGGCACGTGCGGCGCAGTACGGTTTCGGTCACCGTGTGCGCCGGCGGCAGATCGCGTGCGTCGTCCCAATCCGGCAGCACGCGCTCGGTCAGGTCGTAGACGCGGTGAAAATTGCGCCGCTCGGCCACCATCAACTGGCCGATTGCGAACAGCACTTCCAGGTGGCGCTTCTCCGGCTTCCAGTCCCACCAGCCGTTGCCTTTGCCCGCGTCCCGGGTGAAGTCTGCCGAGCGCACCGGACCCGTCGCGCGAAGATGCGCGAGCAGCGTGTCGATGTCCTTGCGATGCTTCTTGTGCCACTCGGCGGCATATTTCCAGCCCATCTCACTCGGGTCGAGCATGCGGTGGCGCAGCAAGCCGTAGTCTTCGATCGGCACGAAACAGGCCTCATGCGACCAGTACTCGAACAGCTTCCCTTCGGCGAGATGCTCGTCGAGCCATGCCTGCGGATAGGCGCCGAGCCGGCTGAACAGGACGAGATACGGACTGCGCGCCACGACGTGGATCGTATCGATCTGCAATTGCGCCATGCGGCGGATCGCGTCGAGCACGTCGGTTTTGACGGCCTTGCGGCGCGGTGGCGTCAGCAAACCTTGCGCCGCCAGATGCAGGGTGCGGGCGGCGGAGAGCGGCAGAGTCTTCACGCGGGCGTCGGTCAGTAATTCGCTTCAATGAGGGACTGCGATGAGTGACGGCGCTGAAACCGGACACAAGGCCCGGCTCGAACGTCAGCCGCTACTGTAGCCCGAAAGCACCGGGAAACCCGCTTACCACTCACGCCCGCGATGCTTATCCCAACCGCGATGGCGGCCATGGTCGTGATGCCAGCGGCGCTCGCGATAATAGTCGTCCCGGTAGCCATAACCGTAGCCATAGACCGGTTGGGGCGCATACACGACAGGGGGCGGCACGTAGACCGGCGGCGCGGCGTACACCGGGCCAGGCGTGTTGATGAACACGCCCACATCCACCCGGGCCGAGGCGGCCGTCGATGCGCAAGCGGCGGCTAGGCCGATGGCGGCGAAAACGATCGTGCGGAGGGTCATGCTTGTCTCCTGTTTCGAAAGAGTCAGCCGTTCGCTGTCGAATGGCTGACATCAATATTACGAAACAGAAAACAAGGCAGGTGCAACCAGTTGAAGGCGTGTGTAACAGCAGGTTACCCGCCGGTCCGTTCCCGGACCGGCAGGCTGATCGAGACGCTCGAACCCATCAGGCGCCCAGCGCCACCGCTTCACCCGCCGAAACCGCGAGCAGTTGATGGATCTGCGCGACCACTGCCGCGCCTTCTCCGACGGCGGCCGCAACCCGCTTCGTCGATCCGGCGCGCGCGTCACCGATTGCGTACACCCCTTCCACTGTGGTGGCGAGATCGCAAACGGACGTGCCATCGGCGCTCGTGCCGGTCAGCACGAAGCCTTTCTCGTCGAGCTTCACGCCGCAGGTGCGCAGCCAGTCGGTGTTCGGATCCGCGCCGGTGAAAAGGAACAAATGGCGCGTGTCGAAATGATCGGTCCCGTCGGGCAAAGGCTTTTTCAGGGCGACCGATGCGAGTCCGCTTTCGTCGGCATCCAGCCGGCCGATCTCCGAATTCGGGTGCACGAACACATTCGGCAGCGAGCGGATGCGGTCGATCAGGTATTTCGACATGGTGGCTTCGAAACCGCTGCGCCGGATCAGCACGTGGACCTTGGCCGCGTGGGTCGCCAGATAGACGATCGCCTGGCCGGCCGAATTGCCGCCGCCCACGAGCACGACTTCCTGGCGCTTGCACAGTTTGGCTTCGACCGGCGACGCCCAGTAGTACACGCCGCGGCCCTCGTAGCGGTCGAGCCCTTCGAGCGCGGGGCGCCGGTAGACGGCGCCGCTTGCGATCACAATGGCGCGCGCGCTGATATGCCCGCCGCACTTGAGTTCCAGCCGATGCGGCGATTCCGCGCAATGCAGCGCCTGCACGTTGACCGGGATCGCGACGTGCGCGCCGAACTTTTGCGCCTGCACGAACGCACGGCCGGCCAGCGCCTGACCTGAAATACCGGTCGGAAAGCCGAGATAGTTTTCGATCCGCGAACTAGCGCCCGCCTGGCCGCCCGGAGCGCGGCTGTCGAGCACGATTACCGAGAGGCCTTCGGAGGCTGCGTACACGGCGGTAGCCAGGCCGGCAGGGCCGGCCCCGACAATCGCCACGTCGTACACGTGCGAGTCGTCGAGGTCGGGCAGCAAGCCGAGGCAGGTCGCAAGTTCCGGCATGCTGGGATGACGCAGCACCGAACCGTCCGGGCAAATCACCAGAGGAAGGTCTTCTTTCCCCGCGGCGAATTGCTCGATCAGACGCAATGCGTCCTCGTCGCGTTCGTCAATGACGGAATGAGGATGGCCGTTGCGCGACAGGAAGCCTTGCAGCATGACAAGCCGCGCATCGTTGCTGCTGCCGATCAGGATCGGCCCGCCCGCACCCTTTTCGATGAGCGACACGCGCCGCAGGATCAGCGCGCGCATGATGCGCTCGCCCAGCTCGGCCTCGGCGATGATCAGCGCGCGCAGCCGCTCCGGCGTGATCAGCAACGCATCCACCGGACTAAGCGCCATGCCGTTCACCAGCGCGTGGCGGCCGGACAATTGACCGACTTCGGCCAGAAAATGCCCTGCGCCATGCTCCGCAATCACGACTTCGCGCCCAATACCGTCGCGCTGGTAAATCTTCACGCGTCCTTCAAGCACGACGAACATGCCGGGACCGGTGCGGCCCGTCTCGAACAACAGTTCACCGGTTGCCCAATGGCCGGGCTCGCCGAACTTGCGCAGGCGATCGATCTCCGCGGACGTGAGTTGGGGGAACATCTGGTGCATGCGCGTCGAGAGATTCGAAAACGGCGCGTCAGCGACGACTGCTTGCGGTTGTCCTTCAGCTTCTTGAGTCGGAACTTCTTGAGACGAAAGCATTAAACCGCTCCTTCGGTGTTCATGGTTTGACTGACCGGGAGGCGAAGCGGCGCGGCGCGCAAAGGCGCGGATGCAGGTGCGCTGCCGCGCTACACGGCCTTTGGCGCGACCTCGTCGACCGCCACTTCCGGTGGGGGCGCATCGGGCAGCGCGTCCACGGACTTGCCCGAGTCACGCCAGGCTTCCATGCCGCCGCGCAGCGGCAGCACGTCCGCGAAGCCGGCTTCGTTCAACTGTTTAGCCATCCATGCCGCGGAGATTTCATTCGGGCAGGAACAGTAGATGACTAACTTCTGATCGTGCGGATAGGTTGCGATGATCTCGTCGAGTTGCCGCTCGTCGGCGAATTGCGAGCCCGGAATCACGAACGGATCGAGCTTGCGCTTCTCCTGCGAACGGATATCGAACATGACCGGCGTCTTGCCCGCCTTCACGAGCTCGGCCAGTTCGTCGACTTCGATCCGCGCGGACGCGAGCTTCGAAATGAGCTGGCGCCGACGTACCCAGCGATAGGCGGCGTACAGCGCCAAGAGCGCGACGGCCACGAGCGCCGCAGTGCGGCCGAGCCGGCCGGCGAGCGCAAACAGCATGTCGATCTGCCGCGCGAACAGCGCGCCGATGATCAGACCGGTGCCGGACCACAACGCGGCGCCAATGCTGTCGTAGGTAAGAAACGTGCGGTAGCGCGTGCCCATGGCGCCGGCCATCGGAATCGACACGATCGACAAACCCGGAACGAACTTGGCCACAGCCAGCACGCGCACGCCCCAGCGGCCGAAGAAGCGTTCGGTCTTCTTGACGCAGGTGTCACGCGAAAGCGACAGGCGGCAAATCGTTTTCAGGGTATTGCCGCCGTACATACGGCCGGCGAGGTACCACGCGCTGTCGCCGATCAGCGTGGCAAAGATTGACAGGATGAGAACGGGTGCCAACTGCGTGCCCACGGAGCCGGGATGCATGGCGGCCATCGCCCCGAACAGCACGAGCGACGGCATTGCCGGGACCGGCAGTCCGATGGAGGCGGCGAGCACGTTCACGAAGACGAGCGCCGGCCCATATTGCTCGACGAGATCATGTAGCATCGGCTTACATCCGCAGCCCTTTCGGGAGCGGCGCAGGTAGGAAAGCAAACCAGAATGTGAAGATTATGGACGCATTTTCAAGACGTGCAACCGACGTGAAAAGATGTCCGATATCCGAATGTTGAAAGCGCTACCGCGAGCACATGGAGTGATTTAACACGCGCATGGGAAGCGCGATTGGAACAACGAGAAAAAGTATGAAAGCGGCGCGGCGTTCCGGAGTGGTAATAATGCCCGATGCGTGTCCGGCGAACGCTCGACCACCCGGCAATTAACGGCTGGCGCTGTGGGCGCGGCACGTGGGCGTCAGTGCCGCGCGGCTTATTTTATTGGCGATGATTATGCTGTTCACCCGGCAATTCGGCGCCATGCGCGCGAATTGCCGCAATCAGCTCGGCCGGCGTAATTTCGTAGCGCACTTCGCGATGTATGCCTGGCTTGCGCTCATCGACTTCGATCAAAAGAATGCCTTTGCCGTCTTCTGTCGATTCGAGGCGCAGCGAGCGAAGTTCGCGCGCCGTTGCGTCGTCGTATTCGGTGAGCAGGGCCATTGACCCGGAAGACCCGGTAGTGCGCATCGAAGTTGTCCTCGTTCCGTTGTTGACTAAACCATTGTACGGGCAGGATTGCGTGCCGTCTGTCGCGCCATAGTCACGCCTCGCGCGTTTGCCAGTCCACCTGCCCGCGCGCCGTATGGCGCTGTGCGCCCGCGCGTGCTCAGACACCGGGCACGGACAGCCAGTGTAACGCGACTCCCCGGCTCGGCGGCCGCATTTTTCGTGCCCTGTGGAGGTGCGCCACTTCTGCGCGACTGTCATTTTCCTGACGCGCGCACCGGTTAGGCAAATGCAAACCGGCGCACATGGCGTACAAAAAAATAGCCCGTCCTTGAAAGGGGACGGGCTGCTAAACGCCGTTGTTACTCGGGTCAGCCTGCCCCGCAACCAACTGGGCGCTGACGGTTTCCATCGTGATGCGTCAATACCCGGCTGTCGAGGTGGGAGTAACGCCGATCTATCAGATCAATGTCGCTTCTTCCCGCTCGTGGTCATGGGCGGCGGCTGGGGCAGCGCGATGCCTGAGGTGCCGTGACGCCGCTTGCGCCAGATCCGTTGCAGGCCGCCGACGCTTCGCAGCGGCGGCGCGTGGCGCGGCGGCAGCCTCGGCGAGGGTGAACAGGCGCACCGCCTCATCCAGCACGTCGGCCTGTTCCGCGAGGCGTTGCGCGGTGGCCGCCGCCTGCTCGACGAGCGCCGCGTTCTGCTGCGTGGCGCCGTCCAGGTGGGAGACCGCCTGGTTGACCTGGCGAATCCCTTCCGCCTGCTCGCTGCTGGCATTCGCCACTTCGACGATGATCGACGACACCCTGCCCACCGCTTCGTCGATGACACGCATCTGCGAGGAGGTGCGGGCGACCAGTTCGGAGCCTGCCGCGACTTCGGTCGCACTCGCTTCGACCAGCGATTTGATTTCTTTCGAGGACGCCGCGCAGCGTTGCGCCAGCGTCCGCACTTCGCCCGCGACGACCGCGAACGAGCGCCCCGCTTCGCCCGCGCGGGCGGCTTCGACCGCGGCGTTCAGCGCCAGGATGTTGGTCTGGAAGGCGATGCCGTCGATCACCCCGGTAATGTCCGCGATGCGCCGCGAAGCCGCCGTGATGCCGGCCATGGTCTGCTCCACCTGGCCCGCGATCTTGCCGCCCACCGCGGCCGCCGCCTGCGCGTCACGAGCCAGATCGAGCGCGCGCACGGTGGCGTCGGCGTTGGCTTGCACAGTGGTAGTCAGCTCTTCCATGGTGGCAGCGGTTTCCTCGAGCGATGCCGCCTGCAGCTCGGTGCGCCGCGCGAGATCGACATTGCCGCTGGAAATCTCGCGCGCGTTGTCGAGCATGCCGGTGATTTGCGCGCGCACGTCGTAGACGATCGCCGCGAGATTTGCCTTCAGCTGGTTCAAGGCCTGAAGCACGTCGCCCAGGTCGTCGTGGCGGGCAACTTCCAGATCGGCGGTGAGATCGCCCGCGGCGAGCCGGATGGCGGCGCGCGACATGTCGCGGATCGGCGCGCCAAGCTGCCGCGCCAGCACGAGCCAGGACACGACGCTGACCGCCGCGGCGACTCCGAACGCGATCCAGAACGGCATGGGCGGCGCGCCGTTCCATGCCGCGAGGCCGGTCAGCAGCAACGCCAGCGGCGTGATCGCGTAGCCGGTTGCCGCGCGCGTGGCGACCGGCAGACGCATGAGGGCCTGCAGGCGCCCGAGCGCACCGGTACGCACCACCACTCCGCGGCGCAATCGCGCGCCGCGCGAGTTACCCGAGCGCATGCGCGCATACAGCGCCTCGGCGGCGCGCACCGCGTCGCGCTCCGGTTTCACGCGCACGCTCAGATAGCCGACCACGGCGCCTTTCTCGACCACCGGCGTGACGTTGGCCTGGACCCAGTAGTGGTCGCCATTCTTGCGCCGGTTCTTGACGAGCGCGGTCCACGGACGGCCGTCGCGGATCGTCGCCCACATGTCGGCGAAGGCTTCGCGCGGCATGTCCGGATGGCGGATCAGGTTGTGCGGCTGGCCGATCAGTTCGTCGCGCGTGAAGCCCGAGACGGCGATGAAGGCCGGATTGCAATACTCGATGCGACCGGTCAGGTCGGTCGCGGACACTAGCATGTGTGACGAGGGGAATTCGTGCTCTTGCCCAGTGACAGGCTGGTTATTGCGCATGGCTTTCCTTGCTGATGCTAACGCGCCGATGGGCGCGGTGCTGACGGGGTTGCAAGGCATAACGGCAAATAACCCCTTACGCTTGAGGGTTTCCCAGTAAACCACTCAGGTTTATGCAGCGCTGGGCCGTTAAAGCAGGGTTATTCAATCGGTTCCGGGTGCGTCGCGCGATGCCTTCAAAAGGGCTACACTGCGGCCGTACAAGGGTTTCAGACGCGGGTTGCAGGCGCAGCTCGTTCCTCGATTGCGCAGCGGCCTGCCTGCGCAAATCTGCCCACCACACGAGCCGATGCAGAAGATCCTCGACAGTACTCAAGAATCACTGGCGCAGGCGTTCGCTTCCCTCGCGCATAACGCGAAGCGTCAGCGGCGGGTTTATCTGGCGACGATCGGTGTATTGATGCTGATCGTGCTGATCGTCGCGGTGATCCTGGTGATTGCCGACGGGCTCAAGCTACTCGACTATCGCCGCACCCTCGACTCGCAGAATGCCGCCGAGATTTCCCTGCTCCTGCATCGCGAGGAGTCGTTCCTGCGCCGCGTCCAGTTCACGCTCGACTATTTCGACCGCGCTCCCCAGGTGAGTCAGGCGCCAGACGCCGTACAACAGGCGATTCGCCAGAGCGGCGCCGCGCGCGGCAAGACGGACAAGGCGGACGGCGACTTCGACATTCTGGTCGACCAAGCCACGCGCGCCGCGTGGGGGCCTCGGCTGGGCGAGAAACTTGGGCGTCTCTACGAAGCGGCGCAGTCGACACTCGCGACCCAGCAGGCGTTCGAATTGCAGCAACGGGCGACGCTGATCGGGTTGCAGGAAGGCTATGCCGTCTTCTTGCCTTCGCTCACGCAACCGGTCGCGGACAAAGCCGCGGGGCCTGGTCCATCCCCCACGTCGCCGGAGCGACTGGAGAGGGTGAGGGCGTTACGCGCGACACTCGAACGCCAGATCGAGGCGCAAACCGGCAAAAAGCTGCCGGCCAAAGGCGAGCGCATCTGGCTGGGGCCGTATCTCGACCCGGTGGACCATGTTCAAATGATTTCGGCGGTGAGCGCCTACTTCGAGGGCAACACGCCCACCACGCTGATCAGCGTCGACATTCCGCTCGATGGGCTCGCGGCGCGCATCGCGCCACCCGACACGCAGGGCGTGATACTGCTGATGTCCGCGGATCGGCGCATCGTCGTGTCATCGAAGCCGATCAGCGCCTTGACGGGCAAGATGCTGCAGCAGGCGGTGGCCACCACGCCATCGCATCTATTCCACTATGGGCTGGCAGGTTCGACCTTTCACGAACCGATGAAGCCTGACTTCGGCTACATCGTCGGCTTTACACCGTGGGCTGCGCTGGCCGTCGCGCTTGGCTGGCAACTCGCGGTGATCGCCGGCTTCACGGCTTTGATACTGCTGGCAATTGCACTGATGGCGCGCTATTTCGGGCTGCAGCTACTGCGCAAGACGTTCGAAGAGGCCTCGCGCGCACTGGAAAGTGAAACCCTCAATCACATTCTGGTCAGCGCGACGCCGGTCGGTCTGTGCATCGTTCGCCAAAGCGACTATTCCATTCTGACCGCCAATGCGCTGGCCGCCGAGTTGCTGCGTATCGAGCCTGGCAGCAAGCGGCTGCCGCCACATGTCGTGAGCGAATTTCTCGCGCAGACGCCGGACCGACCTTCGGCCACTGCGTTTGCACGGATCGCCGCTTTCGTGGTGGCCGCAGAGCCGTTGCAAGTGCAGCAGACCATGCAGCCCACCTCACCGGTGTCAGATGAGGGCGGCCCGCCCGCGCGGTTTTTGCAATTGACCTACGCGCCCGCGCGATACGCGGGTGAGAACGTGCTGTTCTGCGCGATTCTCGACGTCACCGCGCAGACCCTGCTCGAACAGGAGTTGCGGCGCGCGCAGCAGGCTTCCGACGCCATGATGCGTGCGCGAACGAATTTCTTCGCCGCGATGAGCCACGAAATCCGTACGCCGCTGAACGCACTGCTCGGCAATCTCGAACTGTTCGCACGCACGCCCGGTCTCGAGATGCATTTGCAGCGCCTCTCGGCCTTGAGTGCGGCGTCCGACACGCTGCGCCGCGTCGTGAACGACGTGCTCGACTTTTCGAAGATCGACGCCGGCGCGATGATGCTCGTCAACCAGCCGATGCGTCTCATCGACGATTTCGAGAATATCGCCCTGACTTATGCGCCTATGCGAGGCGATCGCGCGATCCGCTTCTATGCACTCATTTCGCCGACCCTCGACCAGACCTTGATTGGCGATCGCATTCGCATTGCGCAGATCGTCAATAACCTGCTGAGCAATGCGTTCAAATTCACGTCGAGCGGCAAGATCACTTTGCATGCCGAAGTAATTGAAGATTCACCCGGCCGTGCGATATTGACCTGCCGCGTGTCGGACTCAGGCGCCGGCATGAGCGAGGAGACGCTGGCACGACTTTTCAAACCGTTCGCGCAAGGCGAGCTGGGCACGTCGCGCGGTGCAAGCAGCACGGGTCTCGGGCTGGTGATCTGCGCGCGCCTGTGCGAGCTCATGGGTGGAAAGATTTTCGCGGAGAGCGTGCCCGGCGTGGGCAGCGCATTCAACGTATCGATTCCGCTCGCAAAACCATCCGCCGATGTGTCCACGCCCACCGCGCCCCCCGGGCAACGCGGTAACGTGCTTGTGTTGTCCTACCAACGCGAAGCCGCCGAATTGATGGACCAGTGGCTTCAGCGTGCCGGCTGGGCGGGACACCTGGTTGACTCGCTGGCGGCCGCGCAGGCGTCGCTGCGCGCGAACCGTCCCGACGTGTTGATTGTCTCCGGCGAGTTCGATCTCGACGCGATAGCGACGCTGCGCGATTCACAACCGGTCGGCACCGTCTGGATCACGCGCGCCGGCCCGCTTCAAGCGGAGGCGCGCGGCGAAGGCGTGCTTGAAGTCAGTGAATTCAACCGGACCGCGGTGATGGCGGCCATCGAGTTGGTCGCGGAAGGTACGGCGCCCGCTCCGGCGCCCACCGTGGCGCAACCTGCGGTGCTCTATCCTGAGTTGCTTGGCCTCACGGTCCTTGTCGCGGAAGACAACCCGCTGATCCAGAGCCTGATCGACGAGCAGCTTACCGAATTGGGGTGCGTGCCTACGATCACGCACGACGGCAAGCAAGCGCTGACGTCGTTCAATCAGGCGCGCTTCGAGGTAGTGCTGACCGACATCCACATGCCGGAAATGAACGGCTACGAACTGCTGGCTGCACTGCGCGAGGAGCGGGCAGAAGTGCCGGTGCTGGCCTTCAGCGCCGCGTCCGAAAATGATGAGGCGCACGGCTGGCGTGAGCTCGGCTTTAGCGGGTCCGTCACCAAGCCCGCGTCGCTGGGCGAATTGCAGGCGGCGTTGCTTGCGGTGGTGCCCACGCTGACGCGGGCGGAGCCGGGCAAGTTGGCGTCAGCGCAAGCAGCCGCGTCCTCCGCTCCCGTTGCTTCCGTTGGCACTGCAACGACCCCACTCCACGAGGACGATAAGGCGCGCTACACCGCAATGCTCAAGGAGCATCTGCAGAAAGACTTGCCGAGATTGCTGGCGATCGTCGATGCGGAGGACAAACAGGCGCTGGCCGGCTGGGCCCATAGCGCGAGCGGTGCGTTCGTCGTGATGCAGGAGCCGCAGTTCGTCAACGAATGCCGGCAGTTGCAACGCTTATGCAGGGACAACGAACACTGGACAACCGAAATGGACGAACGTGCTGTCTCGCTGCATGAGGCTTTATCCGATCACTACGGGCTCGATGAACAGTCGGCGCATTGAGTCGCCGCCGAACATCAAACGGATAACGCGATGAACGCGATCGTTCTGGAGTCGACGATTACCTGTCCGGTGTGCGGACATAAGAAGAGCGAGACCATGCCCACCGACGCGTGTGTCTGGTTCTACGCATGCGAACAATGCGAAAGCCTGCTTAAGCCGAAACCCGGAGATTGTTGCGTCTACTGCTCATACGGCACCAACCGGTGCCCTCCGATGCAGCAGTCCGGCTCATGCTGCCCGGACTGATCTGGCTTCTACATAAAACATCGAGACGACGTCTGCGAAATCCGCGAGCGAGGAAAACTCTGCGCGGTCGTTAAATACCCCTACCCCCTATGATACACTCTGCGTTGTTATATACCCGGTGGGGGTATATGGAGAGCGCGATGAGTCACACGGTTCAGGAAAAACAAAAGCTTCTCAACAGGGTTCGCCGTATCAAGGGCCAGGTTGAAGCCATCGAGCGGGCGCTCGAGGAAGAACACGGCTGCTCGGATGTCCTTCAACGGATCACGAGCTGCCGCGGAGCGATGAACGGCCTGCTTGCCGTGGTGCTGGAGGACCACATCAGGAACCATCTCGTCGATGCGCATGACGGCGAAGAGCACGGCGGCAGTGCCACCGACCAGCTCATCGAGGTCGTTCACAGCTATTTCAAGTAGAGTCAAAAATGAGTGATTTCAAAGACGCTGCATTCGGCGCGGGTCATGACCACATCTTTCTGGGTGCCGGTCATGAACAGAACGAGCGCAGGACGTGGGCGGTAATTGCGCTATGCAGCGCGATGATGCTGATTGAAATTGTCGGTGGCAGCATGTTCGGCTCGTTGGCGCTCGTTGCCGATGGCCTGCACATGTCGACGCACGCCGGCGCCATGTTGATTGCAGCGCTCGCTTATACCTACGCACGCAGACACGCCACCGACTCCCGCTTCGTGTTCGGTACCGGCAAGCTCGGCGACCTCGCGGGCTTCACGAGTGCCATCGTGCTCGCGATGATTGCGGTGTTGATCGGCTACGAGGCGGTTTCGCGTTTTCTGTCGCCGGTCCCCATTCACTTCGGCGAAGCGATTCCTATCGCGGTGGTTGGCCTGCTGGTCAACCTGGCAAGCGTGTGGCTGTTGAGCGGCGGTGACCACGGTCATAGCCACGGTCATAACCATGGTCATAGTCACGGCCACGATGACCACGCTCACGAAAGCGAAATGCAGGAGATTTCAACGCCGTCAGGCGTGTTTGCCGTGTCCATCTTCGAAGATGGCGTGCCGCCCGTTTTCCGGATTACACCGGCAACGAAAACTCCGCGACTGGACGCTTCAGCGGTGTCCGTGACAACAGTACGGCCCGATGGGACACGACAGGTCTTCGCGCTGGCTGATCGGGGCGGCTACCTGGAATCGAAGGAAGACATTCCTGAGCCGCACGCGTTCAAGGCGATTGTCCGTCTGCCTGATGGCGAACATCAAATCGAGTTTGAAGAACACGAGCACGACCACGACGACGCGCATGCTGCGGCGACGCGCGACCACAACATCCGGTCGGCCTATATCCACGTCATGGCCGATGCCGCGGTGTCCGTGCTAGCGATCATCGGTCTCTTGCTGGCACGCGCGTTCGGCTGGCTCTGGATGGACCCGCTCGCGGGTGTCATCGGCGCGCTGGTGATAGCCAACTGGTCGTACGGCCTGATGCGAGACACGGGCGCAATCTTGCTCGACATGAATTCCGACCGGCGTATGGCGGACAACGTGCGTCATGCAATCGAGGACCGCGGCGACAAGGTCGTCGACCTGCACGTATGGCGCGTGGGCCCGGGGCACATGAGCGCCGTGGTGTCAGTGGCAACCGGTGAGCCTCAGCGCGATTCGCGTTTCTATCACGCAGCGCTCGAACGCTTTAAAGGACTCTCGCATGTCACCGTCGAAGTGCAACCTTCACGCGCGGCGGCCTGACCATGACAGTCAAGTCGCCGTGCATCGATGTGTGCGCCTTCGACGGCAAGACCAAACTGTGCGTCGGGTGCTTTCGTACCCTCGATGAAATTCGGGCGTGGAAGAAGATGACCGACCACCGGCGCCACCAGATCATTAACGACCGGGCGCGGCGGCAGGCCAAGCTGCAGCGCGAATCTCTGTAAGAGCGCAGGTGCGCAATGACACATTCCTGACCTTCCAACCGTCTTAAATTGCGTGCTAGACTTCGCAACCATGTCGTACTGGCGCAAACTTTTCGTCATCGTGCTGCTGATCATGAGCCTTCCGGTTCAGTCGTTCGCGGCCATCTCCATGAAATGCGAGTCTTCGCATTTCGTGGGCGAAATGACGTCCGCGCAATACGCACATGAGGCTGAGCCGACTAACGGTCATGACATGCACGGTATGGCGATGGCCGACGGTACGCGTCACAGCCATCAGAACGGAGGTGCACAGCATGTGCACGCCTGCGCGACCTGCGCATCCTGTTGCTCCGGCGTAGCGTTACCTGCCGTCCCCGCGGTGGCAGCTCCGGCCGACACGGCTCACTTTGCAGTTCCATTCCCTCCCTCGATCAGCGTCGCGTCGTTTCTGACTAGCGGCATCGAACGACCTCCCAGAGCCATTCTCGTCTAGTCCTTATTCGCGGCCTCAGGCTGCGATGCGCAATTTCGCCCTGAATGACCGCGTGTCGGCCATCCAGGCGACTGACGACGAGAAAAACCCATGCGTATGTTTATCGCGGCGCTATCGAGCGCGGCGGCCTTGTTGCCGGCGCTCGTGCACGCCACCACTCAAAATCCCGACCCGGCCGATGCCGCCGCATCGGTTCCGGCCGTCAGCGTGCCGTCCGCGTTCGCGGACTACCAGCCATACCGGGATCAGCAAGGACCCACCTGGCAGGAGCTCAACCGTTCCGTGGCAAGTTCGTCGGGCATGAACGGGATGAGCCACGGCAACATGCTGGACGGCAGCGCCGACGCCAGTAAGAACGAACACGGCTCCAGCCACGAGGAGCCGGCGATATGAGGCGGCATTTCTTATCAAGTAGCCGCATTCTTGCGTTCGCCGGCATGATGGTGTTCCTTGCAGGCTGCACGACCTTTTCGAAGGACGGTGGCTTCAATACGGTTTCTTCCATCGCCTCCGAGCGGCTTGGGAAAGATGCCGTGCAGGTGAAGACCGACGAGGACCAGGACGCGGTGACCAGGCGCACGCACGAACTGCTGTCCAAACCGCTTGGTATGGACGACGCCGTGCAAATCGCCTTGCTGAACAATCGCGGCCTGCAGGCCTCGTACGGCGAACTCGGCATCTCCGAGGCGGACCTCGTGCAAGCGGGACGGCTACCCAACCCAGGTTTCAGTTTTAGCCGGACGCATGGGAGCAACGACCTGAGCATCAGCCGCACCTTCACGGTTGGACTATTGGGCGTCCTGACGCTGCCTCTGGCGACTCGCATCGAGAGTGGCCGTTTCGAGCAAACGAGGCTGCTGGCGGCAGACGCGATGCTCAAGGTGGCCGCTGACGCACGACGTGCCTATATCAAGGCTGTCGCCGCCGAGCAGGCTGCGACATATGCCGCGCAGGTGAAGGATTCGGCGGAGGCGGGTGCCGAACTGGCGTTGCGCATGCAGCAGGCCGGCAACTTCAGCAAGCTCGACTACGCTCGCGAGCAGGCGTTTTACGCGGACGCGGTGGCGCAACTCGCAAGAATGCGGCAGCAGTCCGTTGCCGCGCGCGAAAAGCTGACTCGCATGATGGGCCTGTGGGGTGCCGCGACGCAGTACACGCTCCCCGAACGCCTGCCAGATCTGCCCAGGAACCGACCCGAGCTCAATGACCTCGAGAGCTTTGCGATGCAGAACCGGCTGGATATCCAGGCCGCGAAGCTGCAGACGCAGAGTGTCGCGAGTTCGTTAGGTCTCAGCAAGGCGACGCGTTTCATCAACGCGCTGGACGTCGGGTATCAGAACAACTTCACGACTTCCGATGGCCATGAGCAGGGCTACGAAATCAGCGTCGAGGTTCCTGTTTTCGATTGGGGCGGTGCGAAGGTTGCGCGTGCCGAGGCGATTTACATGCAGTCGGTCAACCGCGTTGCCGAGTCGGCGATTAACGCCCGGTCAGAAGTTCGTGAGTCGTATTCGGCCTACGTGACCGACTACGACATCGCAAAGCACTACCGCGACGAAGTCCTGCCAATCCGTAAAACCATTTCGGACGAACTCCTGCTTCGCTACAACGGCATGCTTGCAAGCGTGTTCGAACTGCTGGCGGATTCGCGCGACCAGGTCGGCGCAGTGAACAGCTATATCGACGCGTTGAAAGACTACTGGCTCGCGGAGACCGATCTGCAGCAAGCCGTCGGTGGCCGTCTTCCACCGCTTGCGATGGCCTCGGCGCCGTCAGTTCACCCGACGCAACCGGCGTCGCCCATAGATTCCGAAGGTCAATGACATGGTCTCACGTCGAAATTTTCTTGGCGGCTCGGGGGCCGCATTGCTTGGAGCAGCATTGGTGAGCAAGGCCGGTGCCGCGTCGTTGCCTGAGGCGCCTACGATGGCCAAGGCCACCACGCAATCGCCGCTCACGCCTCCCAACGGCCGCCCGTACACGCCCGTTGCCACGCTGAACGGATGGTCGCTGCCGTGGCGCATGAAGAACGGCTGGAAGGAGTTCCACCTGATTGCCGAGCCTGTCGTGCGCGAATTGGCGCCGGGCATGAATGCGAACCTGTGGGGCTATAACGGACAGGCGCCTGGCCCAACTATCGAGGCAGTGGAAGGCGACAAGGTCCGCATCTTCGTGACTAACAAGCTGCCGGAGCACACCACCGTTCACTGGCACGGAATGCTGCTGCCATCGGGCATGGATGGGGTGGGCGGCCTCACGCAGCCGCACATTCCCCCGGGCAAAACGTTCGTGTACGAATTCGAGCTCGAGAAGCACGGCACCTTCATGTATCACCCGCATTCCGACGAGATGGTCCAGATGGCGATGGGGATGATGGGGACTTTCATCGTTCATCCAAAAGATCCCGGTGTTATGCAGGTCGACCGCGATTTCGTGTTCATCATGTCCGCGTACGACATCGACCCGGGCAGCTTCACGCCGCGCGTCAACGAGATGACCGACTTCAACATGTGGACGTGGAATTCGCGGGTCTTTCCGGGCATCGACCCGTTGCCAGTGCGCGCCGGAGACCGCGTGCGCATCCGGTTCGGCAACCTGACGATGACCAATCATCCGATCCATCTGCACGGTTATCACTTCGAGGTCGTGGGCACGGACGGCGGATGGATTCCGCCGAGCGCACGCTGGCCTGAGGTGACCGCCGACGTCGCGGTCGGCCAGATGCGTGCCATCGAATTCACGGCAAATCGGCCGGGAGACTGGGCGTTTCACTGCCACAAGTCCCACCATACAATGAATGCGATGGGGCACTCCGTACCTAACTTTATCGGCGTGCCCCAGCAGGACCTCGCAAGGCGCATCAACAAACTCGTGCCGGACTACATGGCAATGGGCAGCACCGGCGGCGCGATGGGCGAGATGGAGATGCCGCTGCCCGACAACACGCTGCCGATGATGACCGGGACTGGCCCATTCGGCCAGCTTGAAATGGGTGGCATGTTCACCGTCGTGAAGGTGCGTGAGGGACTGGGACGCAATGACTATCGCGACCCCGGCTGGTTCAAACATCCCAAGGGAACGGTTGCCTACGAATACGCCGGAGAGTTGCCGGACAGCTGATTTTCTGTCTCGCCGGGCAGTGCAGTCCTGCCCGACTTTGAGTTTCAACGCAGGAGTTAAGTGATGAATTTTAGCGTCAGGTCGTGGAACGCCTGACTTGCGCTAGACTGACTTGAGCAACCGGAAGGAGACTTGGATGATACGCAAGACGCTCAATGCTTCGCAGCTACAGCAGGAGGTCAACCGGCGAATCCATCGACTGCAGGAAGTCGTCGAGGATGGCGTGAAGATTCGTGTGCCGCGGCCGCAATTGCAGGAGCCTGACAAAACGGGCTGCAACTGGAACATGACTCACTTCGGCAACGCGATCGGCTTCGAGCGCGACATCGAGGGCGTGCTCAAGGCCATGCGTGCGGAATACAACCTCAATACCGAAGTGAAAGACACCGGTAACCCGTTTGGGGACTAACTACGAAAGCGATCGATTTGTTGTTCGATTTTGATGGCGTGAGCTCTGGTAACTGCCGACAACTGACGAATGGACCTTTGGATTCAACCCTGCGCGCCATGCGCTGATCTTGCCGGCAAACCGGCAACTGAACCACCTCATCACGACCTTGTGCTCAATAGTGCGGGTGCAGTGAAGGATGTGCGGGCAGAAGAGCACTACACGTGCGTTCGGTGCCGCGGGGTCTTTGCGCGAATTCTTGCCGGGCCGCCGACTCGGCAGATCTGGATGCTGCTGAATGCGGGTCAGCATTGACGAAACGCTTGTTGATCATGCGGCTGTCGGTAAACGGCGAATTGCGTACTGCTGTGGTCTGGGGTGATGGGATTCCCGAACTTATATAAACCGTCCCTCGCGCCGACCTCAGCGCACATTACCGGTGTCGATATGGAAACTATTCTCAACGCGGAAATGATCCACGGATTTGCGATGTAGATTACTGATGTGGCGATTCATATTGAATAATCGCCTGTTCATTTGAAATTCAGGTCTCGTTGTTTTCTCAAGTTTCCCGCAGGGTGTGCCGATAAAACGTTGTCGGAAACGATGCGGAGAAAACATCATCTTGTTCAGAATTCAGGCTCTCGCAGCCTCAGCGTTTGCCGCGCTGTTGCTTTCTGCGTGCGCGCCGGCAATACCCGTTCAAAGTGCCCAGATAGTGCCCCTCACTGCGGCGGGCCCCCATGAGCGCGTGCGGGTTGTGACGCCAGTTGCCGTCCAACTCGCCACGGGATACTCGCGGCAAGTGAAGGCGGGCTCAGTCTGGCGGCCTGCCGGCGAAGTGCCGCAGGGGCTCGTTCTGCAACCGGTAGACACGGTTTTCACCATCGAAGGACGTCAGGTTCACGAGGCCTACCTGGTCGTCAAAGAGAACAGGCTGGTGGGCTTTTTTCTGCCCGGTGAATCTCACTTTTCCGTTCTGGAACCATCTCAACCCATAACCGTCGAGAAAATAAATGACTAATCTGTTCCGAGCGCTGGTAGCCAGTGCATTTGTAGCGCTTGTCGCGTCCGGTTGCGCCAGCGGGCCGCAGTACAAGGATGTTGCCTCGTCAATTCCGACGCTAAAACAGGAGCAAGGCCGAATCTATTTCTATCGCTCCGGCTCCATGTTCGGTGCCGCTCTCCAGCCGAGCATCAACGTGAATGGCCAGACGGTCGGAAAATCGCAAGCGGGAGGATTCTTCTATGTTGACGAGCCGGCCGGTCAGTACGTGGTATCGACCGCCACCGAGACCGAAAAAACGGTCTCGTTCAAGCTCGACGCGGGCGAAACAAAATACGTGAAAACCAGCGTTGGGTTCGGGCTGCTCGTGGGCCGCATCATCCCGTCGCTTGAGTCCGCAGAAGACGCTACGAAGGATCTCGACGGATTGCACTACACGGGCACGCCGACGACTGCCGCGTCGAAATAACCTGAGGAACCGTGCGCCGCGTCTTTGGCCTGCAACCAGGACGCTGGCGCTTATTACGCCCGAACTGTCGCCAGCCGGGTGCCGGCGAACGGGTCCCGGCTCCAGTCAATAGCTGGACGCGCACGGCTTGCTGACGTCGACGGCTTTTCAACCGCAAAATGCGCCAATGACTGCCCAGCGCTCGTAGCTTGTTTCAGCCACTGAGGCATATCGCCCTTGCCATCCCAGGTATCGCCGAAGGCGCTGCGATATCGTGCCGACTTCTGGCGCGCCCGTTCTTCGGCAATAGCCGCCGCGACGTCGCCCACCTTGATGCCAACCTTCGCCATCTTGCGGCGCAGGTAGGTGATCATGCTTTGGCGTTTTTGCTCATCCATGTTGGTGTCCCCTTCGAAGTTCCAGCCTTCGGCTCGCCGATTCGCTTTGCCACAAGTTGATTCCGACGTGTGAAGTATCGTGTTGAGGAGCGCTGCCGTCGATGTGCGATTCCTGAAAACAGTGTTGCAGCCAGCGTGGCAAAAACGGGCTGGCCCGTCCGGTTCAGACGGCGGAGAATTTTTATCTGAAAAATGACGTTGATTGGTACTTTGTTGCGATACGTGGTTAAATTTTTTATTTAATTGCTTGAAAAGTCTCACAGCTAATATTTCAGACTTAAGCATGAAATGCTGCGTGATTATCCATAGCCCACCCTTGGCCGGGATTGCCGGGCATTGGTCGCACGGTCGGCACGCTCGTTAAAATTTTTCGACCCAAGGCCGCAACTCGACCTCCCATGTCCAGGCGCTACGGTGCTGTCGGTGAATGTGGAGATACTCCCGTGCTATAGCGTCGGGGTCCAACCACTTGTCGTCAGTGCTGCCATCGTCCGGTTGCGCCCAAGTACTGCCGATACCACCGTCGATGACAAAATGGGCAACGTGAATATTCCTTGGGGCGAGTTCTCGGGCCATAGATTGCGCCATCCCTCGCAACGCGAATTTGCCCATCGCGAACGGCGTCGAACCGGGTAGTCCTTTCACACTTGCTGTCGCGCCGGTCAGAAGAATGGTGCCGTCGCCGCGCGCGAGCATGCGAACGGCTGCGGCCTGAGCGACGAGAAATCCGCCGACGGCGGTCACTTTAATCGCCTCCTCGAGTTTCTCTGCGTCAATGTCTTCCACCGCCGCGCGATAGCGGCCACTCGCGTTGTACACAACGAGGTCAGGCGTGCCGAGTGAATCCTCTACGCCGTCAAAGAGCGCCTCGACATCGTGCGGCCGGCCGGCATCGCAACTAAAAGCGATCGCGCCCGTCTCGTCGACGAGGTCCTTCAGCTTGCCGGTATCCCGGGCCGCAAGCGCGACCTGCATACCCTCTGCCGTGAACAGCCTCGCGAGGGAAGCACTCAGCCCCTTACCCGCACCTACAATCAACGCGGTCTCAGTTCGACTCATGATTCCTCCAGACTCAGCAGGGACTGGTGCATCGGCGCAAGCCGGGCGTTTGTTGCCGTGCGCGCCGTATGTCTTGCAGAACGCAGGCGGCCCTCGCAAACCACGTTGGTGTTGGGCAAAGACTGCTATCCGCTCGCTTAAGCGGGGTTGCGGGAAGCACGCTTCGTCATATTGTCCGCCGGTAACATGCCCGGCAACGCCTCGACAAATAAATCGGCTTGCAATGCGGCTCCAGCCTGCACGTCGTATTGTGCGAAGTCGCGCACACCGGCTGCGAGCAGGACTTCGTCGTCGAGGAAGAAGTTTCCCGAACACTCTTTGGCCGGGCGAGTCAGGATGTAGTGGGCCGCGTCGGCCACAATCTCAGGCGTGCGACACGCGGCAATCATGTCGTTACCGCCAATCTCATTTCGCACAGCAGCAGTCGCAATAGTTGTTCGAGGCCATAGCGAATTGACTGCGACACCGCGGTCCTTGAACTCGCCGGCAAGCGCCAGAGTGAACAGGCTCATCGTGTATTTTGCAATGCTGTACGCGGGAAAATCGCTAAACCACTTCGCGTCGCTCACCAACGGCGGTGACAGCGTGAGGATATGCGGGTTCGATGAATTCAGAAGATGAGGCAGGCAGGCCTGTGCACATACGAACGTCCCTCGGCCATTGACCCCATGCATCAGGTCGTACCGTTTGACGGGCGTGTCTAGCGTGCCAGTCAGTCGAATGGCGCTCGCATTGTTCACAAGGATATCGATGCCACCGAACAACGCAACGGCCTCGGCAACCGCGGCTTTCACGCGTTCTTCGTCGCGGATATCCACAACTAGCGGGAGCGCCTTGCCGCCGGCAGCTTCAATTGCCGCAGCCGCCGTGTGAATCGTACCCTCGAGACGCGGATCCGGGTCGGCGGTCTTGGCGGCAATCACGACATTCGCACCGTCGCGTGCGGCTCTCAGTGCAATCGCGAGTCCGATGCCGCGACTGCCACCGGACATGAATAACGTCTTGCCAGCGAGGCTCATGGTCGTCTCCTGATGAGATTTACAGCAGCATACGCTCCTGCAGTCGTCGGTGCTCAGGAGGCACTGCGCGGACCTCATCCAATGCATCCGATGGATGTTTGGAGCTACGTGATCGATCAGGTGCGCGGCGTTTCCGCGTCTGGCCGCATCGAAGGTTGTGGGCGAGCGAACGCGGGCAATACGACAGCGTGTTCATGAAGTCGACGCGGCGCCGGGTGTCCTGGACCCGACATCAATGACTACCGTGTTGGCCAGGCGGTCGTGCAGAGCCTGCTTTTTCGGATTAAACAGGACCCACAGAAATCCCGCTCCCAATATCCCGAAGGTGAGCAAATATCCGACTGTCCGCAGCATGGCCTGTTTCACGGTCATCGATTGCCCTGAGTCTGCGTCTACGATTCGAATGCGAACCGCGCGCTTTCCGGGTGATGTTCCCCACACTGCCCACATTACGCCGGTGACCAGGATCGGAATGCACTGGCCGACCACAAGCCAGAGAACAATGGAGGAGCCGTAAGCCTCCGGCGCAGCCAGGATGTCATCGGTCGACGGCCCAAGCGGGATGAACAGGACGATGACTGTCCACCATATCGAGTCGATGAAGAGGGCGCGGGCGCGCTGAGAGTAGGTCGCGTAGAGCATTGGAGGCAGATGAGGTCAGCGATTTGGCCGTCAGCGAATTTCGTCACCTCGGCCGAGGGACTTTACACGATAGGTGTCGGCTCAGGCTTTGTCGTGCCCACGATCGCCACGCTCGACCGTCTCGTTGAGCAAGGTCCCGCGCTTGGCTTCCCCGCTGAGTCGCTTGCGGCAATTTCCGGGGTCGAACCACGCAACCATTGACCGGCATCGTGTTGAAACTGAAGAGGCGCGTCACTTCAACTCCAACGCGGAAGCAGCCCTGCTCTCCAGCATTCTTTCTTGTATCGCGCCGTGCGTGAGCCTATCTTTTAAGTTGCTTCTCACTCAGGAGACGGTCATGGACAGCGGCGCGGTAAGTGTGCATTTCGACAGTGGGCACCTGTTTCTCGACCTGTCCGACGGCGAGTCCGTCGAATTCCCGCTTGGATGGTTTCCCGTCTTGCAGGCGGCCACTGAAACGGAGCGCGGACACTTTGCAATCTCTTTGGACCGCCAGCAGTTGTACTGGCCGGATCTGGATGAAGAGATGAGCATCTCCGCGTTGCTTCAGTCCCTGCCGGACCGCACGCGGCACTAGCCACTCGTTGGGTATATGACCTTGGCTGGCGCCTTGTCACGAGGGGTGGGGCTATTGTTCTTTTAATTGCTTAAAACGACTGACGGCTGGTATCCCCGATTCAAGTGCGCTACTCCGATTCGGCGACCGTAAAAATCAGCTTATGAAATTTACGGTCGCCGTTTCGTTTCAGCGCTATTACGCCAACCCAATCAAACCAGGCCAGTAGCGTAATAAACCGCGATCACAAAGAACACGGCCATCGTCTTGATGACCGTCACTGCGAAAATATCGCGGTACGACTGCCGGTGCGTCAATCCCGTCACGGCGAGCAGCGTGATCACCGCGCCGTTGTGCGGCAGCGTGTCCATACCGCCGCTCGCCATGGCGACGACCCGGTGCAGGACTTCCATCGGAATATGCGCGGCCTCCGCGCCTTTGATAAACACGTCCGACATGGCCGCGAGCGCGATGCTCATGCCGCCTGACGCCGAGCCCGTAATACCTGCGAGCGAACTTACCGAAACGGCTGCGTTGACGAGCGGATTGGGAATGCTCTTCAGTGCGCTGCTAACGACCAGAAAGCCGGGCAACGCTGCGATCACACCACCGAAGCCGTATTCCGACGCGGTGTTCAGCGATGCCAGCAACGCGCCTGCCACCGCGGCCTTGGTGCCGGCAGCAAAGCGCTCGCGCACGCGGTTGAACGCCGTGACGACGACCATGACGATGCCGAGCAGCAACGCGCCTTCCACCGCCCAGATAGCGACCACGGCCTTGATCGTGGTCGTGACCGGCGCATGAACGCCCGGCAGGATTTCCGGCGTCACGGTGTAGGTCGCGCCGTACCAGTTCGGAATCCAGCGGGTCAGCAGGAAGTTCGCGACACCCACCAGCACGAGCGGCGCAACCGCCAGCAGCGGATGAGGCAGTTGCTTCGATTCGACGCGCTCCGGCTCGTTGACGAGATCCGTGCCGTAGCCTTCGCCTTTTGCCATCGCCGCACGGCGGCGCCACTCCAGATACGAGAGGCCGACCACGATGATGAACAGCGAGCCAAGCACGCCGAGCGTGGGCGCGGCCCACGAAGTGGTCTTGAAGAACGTGGTCGGGATGATGTTCTGGATCTGCGGCGTGCCCGGCAGCGAATCCATGGTGAACGAGAACGCACCGAGGGCGATCGCGCCAGGCATCAGGCGCTTCGGAATATTGCTTTGGCGATACAGCTCGGCGGCGAACGGATACACCGCGAACACCACGACGAACAGCGACACGCCGCCGTAGGTGAGCAGCGCGCACACTGCCACGATCACCGCGTTGGCGCGCGAGCGGCCAATGTAGCGGATCGCGGCGGCCACGATCGACTCCGAGAAACCGGACAGTTCGATCACCTTGCCGAACACGGCGCCCAACAGGAACACCGGGAAGTAGAGCTTAACGAAACCGACCATCTTCTCCATGAAGATGCCGGAAAAAACCGGCGCGACCGCGGCAGGGTCGGTCAGCAGAACGGCGCCGAGCGCGGCGATTGGCGCAAACAGAATCACGCTGTAGCCGCGATACGCGGCAAACATCAGAAACGCCAGCGCGGCGAGGACGATGACGAAGGACATTAAGTCTCCATAGCTTGGTTGTTCTACATGGTCGCCGTCTGAAGAGCGCGACGGCACGGCGGCGGCAAACGCAGGTTTTGTGCCACGCACGCGGCAACGGCCAATTGCCTGATTTAACAGGCCGAAGTGCGAAACGCGCTGCGGCCGATTGTACCCAAACGTCTCCAAAACGGGACGCAAATTGTCTGAACACAGGCCGAAACGAGGACAAACCCTTATGCAGTATGCTTACCGTCAGTCTTGCTGGTGAGATAAGCTTGTCTACGAAATGAGACAAGCATGATTAGAACGATAGCCGGAGACAGCGACAGCATGATGAACGACTGGGCGGGACTTCCCGCCACCTACGGCGACGTACTGCGCCGCGCGATGGACTCGCTTTTCCGCACATTCGAAAATTTCAGCGAAGGCACGTTCATCGTCGATGCCGACGCGCGCGTGGTCTGGATCAACAAGCGTTATGCCGCGCGTTTCGGGTTTTCGGACCCGGAGCAGGCGATCGGCCGCGATTGCGAAGCCGTGATCCCCAATAGCCTGATGCGCGAGGTCGTGAACACCGGCAAGCCGATTCTGCTCGATATTCTGGAAACGGACCGCGAGCCGCTGGTGGTGACGCGTTTGCCGTTGAAAGACGACGCGGGAATCACGGTCGGCGCCGTCGGGTTCGCGCTGTTCGATGAGTTGAAGGCGTTGACCCCGCTTTTTTCCCACTATTCGCGCGTCCAGGAAGAATTGATCGCGACGCGTCAGTCGCTTGCCCAGGCGCGGCGCGCCAAATATACGTTCGGCAGCTTTGTCGGCACGAGCGCGGCCGGTCTCGAAGTGAAGCGCCAGGCGCGCCGCGCGGCGCAACTCGAATCGCCGGTGCTGCTGCTCGGCGAAACCGGCACCGGCAAGGAACTGCTCGCGCATGCCATTCACGGCGGCTCGGCGCGCGCCAATCAGCCGCTCGTGGCCGTCAACGTCGCGGCGATTCCCGACACCCTGCTCGAAGTCGAATTCTTCGGCGCGGCGCCCGGCGCATACAGCGGCGCGGATCGCAAAGGGCGCGTCGGCAAGTTCGAACTCGCGAACGGCGGCACGCTGTTTCTCGACGAAATCGGCGATATGCCACTGCCGTTGCAAGGCAAGCTACTGCGCGTGCTTCAGGACAAGGAGTTCGAACCGCTTGGCTCGAACCGGATCGTGCGCTCGGACGTGCGGATCATCGCGGCGACTTCGGCCGATTTGCCCGCGCTGGTGGCGGCGGGCCGCTTTCGTGCCGATCTGTTCTATCGGCTGAACGTGCTGACGATCCATGCACCACCCCTGCGCGAGCGGACGTCCGATATCGAAGCGCTCGCCTACGCCATGCTCGAAGATCTGTCCACGCAAGTGCGCGGCGGCAGTCATTTCGAATTGCAGGACGACGCGCTGCGGCTGCTGTGTTCGTATGGCTGGCCGGGCAATGTGCGCGAGTTGCGCAACACGCTGGAGCGCGCCGTGATGCTGTCCGACAGCGAGCGGATCGATGCGCGGGCGCTGGCTCCGTTCATCGGCTCGGTGCATGGTGGCATCCAGCGGCCGGGCGTATCCGAGGTGGC
The DNA here is from genome assembly GCF_001645125.1 of Paraburkholderia ginsengiterrae. GTDB lineage: Bacteria > Pseudomonadota > Gammaproteobacteria > Burkholderiales > Burkholderiaceae > Paraburkholderia > Paraburkholderia ginsengiterrae. The sequence goes on from NZ_LXKA01000011.1 coordinate 37,053, forward strand.
TTCTCACGCGCAAGCTCACGCTCGGGGCGCGGCGCTCGATGCGCCTGAACCGGCGTTGTGGAGCGACGCGATGGCGGCGTTCGAAAAGCGCTTCCTGATCGATGCACTGCGCGCCAATGGCGGGCGTGTGATCGATACCGCCAACCAGATTGGCATGGGGCGCGCGACGCTCTACAAGAAGATCGCGGCGTATGGCATCGAAGCGTGACAACGTCCGGCGATGTCAATGACGCAGCGCAATTGCCGCGTGGCACAATCGCGGCATCGAAAAACAAGACGTGATCGGGGTTTGAAATGAAACGCAGTCTTTCCTTCTTCGCGCGCGGGGCCTGTGCAACGTTGGCGGTTGGCTTCGCGGCCGCGTTGAGCGGTTGCAGCAGCAGCGCACCCCTGTTTCTTTCGGACGGGCGCGCGACCACGCTGGTTCAATGTCCGGCGGGCTCCGATTCGTGCTCGCAGCAGGCCAACGCGAGTTGCAATGGCGCATTCGACGTCGTGCGCCAGTCCACCGAGAACGGCACGCTCAATCTGATCTACGCCTGCCGCGCGAAATAGCAACGCGCCGGCGCAATGCCGGCGCGGCGACCGTTCCTGGCATGGTTCCCTTATAGCTGGTGCGACAACCGGCGGTGCATATCTCTTTCACAGCGCGGATTTCTCCCGTCTCCGGCCGGCTCATTCGGCTATCACTTCCAGAGCGCCACGATAGACGTATGACTGTCATAAAGATCTGCGTCTAATCGCCGTTTGTCACTACATCTATCATGCGCATTGGATATACGTCCCGCGTTTTTGATTATTTCCCGAGCCGCGCACGATATTAAAAACACCCCCGATTTTTCCCGTTGCGTGGAGTCAGTGCGGCACCTAACGGAACGTGCGTTTTAATGGCGGTACTCTTTTCTCACGGGTTCGAGGCTCAAGCGGCTAGAAGCTTTTGCCGGTTTTGGGTTGATGGGAAAAACCGTCAGGCAGGATTTTCCGCTTCTCGCAAAACCCGGCGACATTACGGCACGCTTCATGCTACTGAAAATAGTTCAACGAGTATTCCGGGGATCGCAATGAATCATCACCAACTCGAAAAAGATATTGAACACCTTGAACACGTAATTTCACATATTTCCGCTGAAGACCGCATCCCGTTGTCATATTGGCGCAGCCGTCTCGATTCGGTTTCCCTCGCGGCACTGGTGCCGGCGCAGGCGAACCGCGTCAAACGGCTCAATGCCGTGCTGCTTGCGCTCGAGGAACGGCTGAAGGCGTAAAACCCCCTCCACGGCGGAAAGCCGTAGTGTCGCCTTCGGTCAGGTAACGTTTTCTGCAAAAATAAGGGAACATAACGTCCATCTCGGGACCACCATGCAACCAGCAGGACTTTGCGCGTCGCGGCTGACGGCGCTCACCCACGCCATGCAAGGCTATGTGGAACGCGGCGAAGTGGCCGGTGTGGTCTCGATGGTGTGGCGGCGCGGCGAGACCGGCTATTTCGAGCCGCTCGGCTGGCGTGACGACGCCGCGCAACTGCCCATGGAGCGCGATACGCTGTTTCGCATCGCGTCCATGACCAAGCCGGTGACCAGCGCCGCGATCCTGATGCTGATTGAAGAGGACAGGCTCGCGCTCGACACGCCGGTTTCGTCCTGGTTGCCGGAACTCGCGGCACCACGCGTGCTGCGCGACCCGGGCGGTCCGCTCGACGACACGCATCCGGCCAACGCGCCGCTCACCGTGCTCGATCTGCTGACGCACCGCGCCGGCTTCGCCTATCACTTCACCGCGACCGGGCCGCTGGCCGAGGCTTACGCGGCCGCCTTCAACGGTCTCGACGCCCGTGCCGATGCCAACGCGTGGCTGGCGCGTGTCGCGCCGTTGCCCCTGATGTTCCAGCCCGGCTCGCGCTGGCATTACGGTATTGCGACCGACATTCTCGGCGTACTGATCGAGCGCGTGAGCGGCATGCCGCTCGGCGAATTTTTCCGGACCCGGATTTTCGAACCGCTGGGCATGCGCGATACCGCGTTCTGGGTGCCTGACGCGCAACTCGCGCGCCTCGCCACGGCGTATGGCATCGACCCGGGCACGCGCCGCCGGGTGGTCGAGGATCACCCGGCGGCGAGCCGCTGGGCCAATCCCGACCGGTTCCAGAGCGGCGGTGGCGGGCTTGTTTCGACGGCGCAGGACTATCTGCAATTCGCGCGGCTGCTGCTCGGGCGCGGACGGGTCGGCACGACGCGTTTGCTGTCGCATCGTTCGGTCGATCTGATGCGCTCGAATTTCCTCACGCGCGACCAGCGCCGCGTGCCGGCTTTCGGGCAGGTCATGTGGGCAGGGCAGGGGTTCGGCCTCGGCGTGTCCGTCGTCGACGATCCGGCGCAGCAGTTGCCGCATGGCTACCGTTCGGTGGGTTCGTTCGGCTGGCCGGGCGCGTATGGCACGAGCTGGTTCGCCGATCCCGTGGAAGATCTGATCGGCCTGATGCTGATTCAGCGGCGCTCCATCGAACCGTTTTCCATGGCGATCGACTTCGAACGCCGCGTGTACGATGCAATCGACGATTGAGTGCGACGGCCGCGCCAACTAAGCCGACGCCCTCGGACCGCTGCGCAGGGGCGGACCTCTCTATCCGGCGCTTTATGCATCTGATAGTGTCCGCACTTCAGTTCGTCAAATCGACCGGAGCGACCGTCATGGCCACGTACAAGCAATTGACTGCCCAACTCGAAAAACTACACAAGGACGTTGCGGCGGCCCGCGAGAAGGAAATTGCGCAGGCGATCGCCGACATCAAGCAGAAAGTGGCCGAATACGACATTACCGCGGAAGAACTGGGTTTCACGAGCAAGCGTGCCGTGAGCCGCAAGACGGCTTCGGTCCCCAAGTATCGCAACCCGAAAACCGGCGAGACCTGGAGTGGCCGCGGCCGATCGCCCGCCTGGCTCGCCGGCAAGAATCGCGAGCGCTTTCTGATCGAGAGCTGATGCGCGTAAGCGCATGGCGCGTTGACTGGCCGCGCGCCGGACTGTCTGAAGTGATGTTGTGCGAGGTTTTTCCCGCACCGTCCCGTGGGTCCTGAAAACGCTCACCTTTCGTCTGAACCTGGAGCGCAAGCTGCGAGTTCGGCTGCGCTGCTCGCGTCGGCCTCGTTGCTTCGGTGAGCCTGGTTTTATCGCACGACGCACCTTGCGACCTGCTCGCCCGACCTGCTTGCCGCGCTCGAACTGATTCTTCCGAAACCCGCGCTCCCCTTTGCTGGCGGCGGTTCCCAGGCTCTGCGAAGGATCGCGGGCGCCCGCGTTCCTGCCATCGCCAGTTGCGTCCGCTATAACCTGTGCTCCACTGAGTACCGCTTCGCGGGTGCGTGAGCGATCTTCGGCGTGCTCACCTTTCGCCGCGCGTCGAGGCGCTCCGGCGCGCCTCCCGAAAACGCTCACCTTTGTGCCCGCCGTCAGACGCGAATGACGGAGCTCCGGACTAACCCGGAGTTGAGTTCCTCTCATACCCTAGATCAAAACTCATCGATACATGGTCGCGGAGGCTGAACGTCACAATCGGTCATCCACTCAACCCCGACGGAAGGACCATGAGCGCATCGACGGACAAACAACTCTTTATTGGCGAAGGATTCGAAGGCCCGGGCGTCAACCTCGCGCACATCAACGTACTGGTCGGCCCGCGCAACGGCCCCGCAGGGCAGGCTTTCGCCACGGCATTGGCGACGCCTTCGGCGGGCCACGCACCGTTCGTCGTGATCGCGCGTCCGGGCGTGCCGACCAAACCGCTGACGCTGTATGTGAACAAGGCGCAGATCGGCAGCGATTTCCACGGCAACGCACCGTGGGGTGCTTCGCAAGCCGGCATCGCGAAGGCGGTGGCCGAGTCGCTGGAGAACGGCACGTTGCCGCCGGAAGCGGAGAACGATTGGGTGGTCGTGTCGGCGAACTGGGTCAATCCGTCCACGGACGACCTCGACGCCGTGTTTGAAAACAACTACCGCGCGTGCAAAAACGCGATTCTGGCGGCGATGAAAGGACTGCCGCATCGCGATGAAGTGTTCGCCGCGGCGCGCGAAGTGTCGAATCCGTTCTATACCCCGAAACAACGTTAATTGCGCGCAGTGCGTGCCGGCGGGCGCCCGCGCGCCGCTGACCGCCCGCTCAGCCTGAAGAGAACAGGAAGGAGACAAGCACTATGGAATATGTCCGCCTTGGCCAATCTGGCCTGAAGGTGTCGCGTCTGTGCCTCGGCACGATGAACATGGGCACGCCGCAATGGAAGCCGTGGATTTTCGACGAAGCGCAAAGCGAGCCGATCGTCCGTCACGCGCTCGAAGCAGGCGTCAATTTCATCGACCTCGCCGATTTCTATTCGACCGGCGTGGGCGAAGAAGTGGTGGGTCGCATTCTGAAGCGGATCGCGCGCCGCGAGGAAATCGTCGTGACGACCAAGGTCGGCTATGACATGGGTGCGTATCAGAACGCCGGCGGCCATTCGCGCAAGCACATCATGGACGGCATCGACGGCTCGCTCACGCGCCTCGGCATGGATTACGTCGACATCTATATGCTGCATTTCTTCGACGTGAACACGCCGGTCGAAGAAACCATGGGTGCGCTCAACGATATCGTGCGCGCCGGCAAGGCCCGCTACATCGGCGTATCGACCATGTACACGTGGCAGTTCGCGAAGATCATGCAGGTCTGCGAGCGCAACGGCTGGCACAAGCCGATCAACATGCAGTTGCAGTTGAACCTGGCCTATCGCGAGGAAGAGCGCGAAATGATTCCGTATTGCCAGGATCAGGGCGTGGGCGTTTCCGTGTTCAGCCCACTCGCACGTGGGTTGCTGACCAGCGATCCGCAATCGACCCGCAATCAGACGGACTTTTTCACCGCGCAAATGTACGGTGACACGGCCTCGCGTGAGATCGCCGCATCGGTGGCGCGCGTGGCCGCGCGGCGTGGTGTGTCGCCGGCGCAAATCGCGCAAGCCTGGGTGCTGAACCACGGCGGCGTGGCGAGCATGCTGGTTGGCGCGGACACGCCGGCGCAGTTCGACAGCGCGCTTGCCGCACTCGGCACGACGCTTTCCGCCGATGAACTGTTCGAGCTCGAACGCAACTACACGCCGTGCGATCTGATCAACGACTACACCGCGGGCAACCGTATTGCGCGCGAACCGCGGCTCGCGCAAGGCGCGTTCGTCGAAACCCTGGAGAATGCGGCATGAACGAATTTCTCCGCACAGGCCACTACATCGGCGGAGAGTGGTGCGCAAGCGCTAGCACGTATGCCGTTCTGAATCCCGCGACGGGTGAGGTGATTGCCAACGTCGCGAAAGGCGGCGCGGCGGAAACGCTGCAAGCCATCGCAGCGGCCGAGCGCACTTTCCCGGCATGGCGTTCGCTGACCGCCAAAGAGCGCGGCGCCCGTGTTCGGCGCTGGGGCGAGCTGATGCTCGAGAACCGCGAGGCGCTCGCCGCACTGATGACGCTCGAGCAGGGCAAGCCGCTTGCCGAAGCTCGCGGCGAAGTCGGCTATGCGGCCAGCTTCCTCGAATGGTTCGCTGAGGAAGCGAAGCGTGCCTACGGCGACGTGATCCCGAGCCCCAATCCGAACGCGAAGATCATCGTGACGCGCGAACCGGTGGGCGTGGTCGCGGCGATCACGCCGTGGAATTTCCCGCTTGCCATGATCACGCGCAAGGCCGGTCCCGCGCTCGCGGCCGGTTGCACGATGGTGCTCAAGCCCTCGGAAGAAACGCCGTTGTCGGCGTTCGCGCTGGCGGTGCTGGCCGAGAAGGCAGGTATCCCGGCCGGCGTATTCAATGTCGTTTCCGGCGATGCGGTCGCGATCGGCGGCGCGCTCACGGAATCGGAGGTGGTGCGCAAGCTGTCGTTCACCGGCTCGACGCGGGTCGGCAAGCTGCTCGCGAAGCAGTCCGCGGATACGCTGAAGAAGCTCTCGCTCGAACTCGGCGGGAATGCGCCCTTTATCGTATTCGACGACGCAGATATCGATGCCGCCGTGCAAGGCGCGATGGCGTCGAAATTCCGCAATACCGGGCAGACGTGTGTGTGCGTGAATCGCTTCTACGTGCAGGACGGCATTTACGATGCGTTCACGTCAGCGCTGACGCAGGCGGTGCGCAAGATGCGTATTGGCAACGGTTTGCAGGGCGAGTTCGAGCAAGGTCCGTTGATCAATCGGGCGGCGCTGAAGAAGGTCGAAACGCACGTTGCCGACGCGTTGCAAAAGGGCGCGAAGATTTTGACTGGCGGCAAACCGCATGCGCTCGGCGGCACCTTTTACGAACCCACTGTTCTGACGGATGCCTCCGCCTCGATGCTGATCGCCGGAGAAGAAACGTTCGGTCCGGTCGCAGCGTGCTTCCGCTTCAAGACCGAAGAGGAGGCGATTGCCGCGGCGAACGACACACCGTTCGGTTTGTCGGCGTATTTCTACACGCGGGATCTGGCCCGCGCATGGCGTGTGGGCGAAGCGCTGGAAAGCGGCATGGTCGGCATCAACGAGGGCATTCTCTCCACGGAAGTCGCGCCGTTCGGTGGCGTCAAGCAATCCGGCCTCGGCCGCGAAGGCTCGAAGTACGGGCTCGATGAATACACCGAACTGAAGTACATGATGATGGGCGGCCTCGGACGCTAAACCGGCCGGATACCGGGCACACAGCGGCGACGAGCGGCAAAACCGGCAAAAACCGACAACAATCGGCGCGTGGCTCGACCACGCGCCGATACTCGCAGGCGGCCCTTTCCACCCTCGGCCGCCCCCAGACGTGTATCATTCGTTCCCTGCGCTGTTCTGCGCTGGCGATTCCCGTATTGTCGAACGCTTGTTCGTGACCTGTTTCCGACGCGGCCGAGTTGCCACTGTGATGCGGGTTCCGGCCCAATTCCCGCAGCTCGACGCCGCCGCGCAAGGCGTGGCACACCGGCCGCCACAAGCCGCCGGGAACCGCCCGAACCCCTATCCGTGACCGCCAGACCCGATGTCAGTCTCCGAACTCAAACGCCGCCGCACCTTCGCGGTCATTTCCCACCCGGACGCGGGTAAGACCACGCTCACGGAAAAGCTGCTGCTGTTCTCGGGCGCGATTCAGATCGCCGGCACCGTGAAGGGCCGCAAGAGCAATCGCTACGCGACGTCCGACTGGATGGAGATCGAAAAGCAGCGCGGCATTTCGGTGGCGAGCTCGGTGATGCAGTTCGAGTACGGCGACGCCGTCATCAACCTGCTCGACACGCCGGGCCACGAAGACTTCTCCGAAGATACCTACCGCGTGCTGACGGCGGTCGACGCCGACGTGATGGTGATCGACGGCGCCAATGGTGTCGAAGCGCAAACGCTGAAGCTGCTCGAAGTCTGCCGCAGCCGCAAAACGCCGATCGTCACCTTCATCAACAAGCTCGACCGTGAAGTGCGCGAGCCGCTCGAACTGCTCGACGAAATCGAACAGCACCTGGGCGTTGCCGCTGTGCCGTTCACCTGGCCGATCGGCATGGGCAAGGAATTCCAAGGCGTCTACGACGTCCAGCGCGACCAGGTGCGCCTGTTCCGCGCAGGGCAAGACAAAGCCGGCGGCGAAGTCGAAACACTGCAGGCTCTCGGCGACGAGGAAGGCGAACGCCGCTTCGGCCATAGCTGGGTCAAGGCGAAGGAAGAAATCGATCTGATCACCGGCGCCACGCCCGATTTCGATCGTGAACAGTTCCTGGCCGGCCAGCAGTCGCCTGTGCTGTTCGGCTCGGCGATCAACAACTTCGGCGTGAAGGAAATTCTCGACGCGCTGGTCGATCTGGCGCCGCCGCCGTCCATGCGCATGACGGTGCAGCGTCCGGTGATGCCGGACGAGCCGAAGTTCACCGGTGTCGTGTTCAAGGTGCAGGCGAACATGGACCTGGCGCACCGCGACCGCGTGGCGTTCATTCGCGTGTGTTCGGGGCGCTTCGAGCGCGGCATGGCCGTCAAGGTGACGCGTTCGAACAAGACCTTCCGCGCCAACAACGTGGTGACGTTCCTGTCGCAGCGTCGTGAAACCGTGAGCGAGGCGTATCCGGGCGACATCATCGGTATCCCGAATCACGGCACGCTGAGTCTCGGCGACACGCTGACCGAAGGAGAACTGTTGCAGTTCGTCGGCCTGCCGTTCTTTGCGCCGGAAATTTTCCAGACCGTGGAAGTGGTCGATCCGATGCGCGCGAAACAACTCGGCGAAGCGCTCAAGCAGCTCGGCGAGGAAGGCGCGATTCAGGTGTTCCGCCCGGAAGTGGGCGGGCTGATGATTCTCGGCGCGGTCGGGCAACTGCAGTTCGAAGTGGTGTCGCATCGTCTGTCGACCGAGTACAAGGTCGATGTGCGGATGGCGCCGGCCCGCTATCGCCTGTCACGCTGGGTGACTTGCGACGATGCAGCCGAATTGCGCCGTTTCACCGATTCGTACGCGGCACGGATCGCCCTCGATGCGTCGGACGCACCGACCTATCTGGCCTCGCACGTGTCCGAGATCGAAGTCGCGCAGAAGGCCTGGCCGAAGATCGTGTTCAACGAGTTGCGCGAGCACTCCGGCGCGCCGTTCAGGAAGTCGATGTAGGCTTCGCGCGCGCTCGCGCGAGGAACCGCAAGGTAAAGTAAAAAGGCCCCGTTTGCGACAAACGGGGCCTTTTCGTTTCAGAAGCGCCTCGGCTATTGATCAGCCTGCTCCGGGCAAGCCAGCTTCAACACCTCTTCCCGCAACCACCCGGCGAGCGCCTGCACATGTTCGAGCCCCACATGACGCTCTGGGATATCCAGCCAATAGCCGAACGGCCCGTTCACTTCGACGTCGGAAAACAGCGCGAGACGGCCGTCCGCCAATTCCTCGATGATCATGTTCCGGTCGACGACCGCCAGCCCCGCGCCCTTAACCGCCGCGCGAATGGCCTGTTCGAGCGTCGAGAACTCGATTCCATTGTCCGCGTAACGCGCGGGCAAGCCTGCCTTCGCCAGCCAGTTCGGCCACAGTTCAAGGCGCGCGTCGTTGTACAGCACGTGCAACGCCGGCATCCGCTCGAGCAGCGCGTCGAGCGGTTGTTCGAGCAGGCGCGGCACGCCGACGAGCACGTGGCGCTCCATCAGCAGCAATTCGGAATGCGCGTCGGGCAAGGCCTCGCGGCCAAAGCGGATCTGGCAATGGCAGTCGGCGTTCGCGTCGGTCCGAACGGATAGCTCGACGTCGGGCAACTCCACGGCGAGCGAACCGAGCCGCGGCGAAAACCATTGCGTCGCAAAAGTGGGCGGCATCGCGAGCACGAGGCGCCGCCGGCCGTTGGCCGCCGTAATCTGGCGGAAGCCGCGCTCGATCGTGTCGAAGGCCTCGGACAGGCAAGGCAGCAGTTGCAGACCCGCCGGCGTCAGGCGGATGCCTTTGTGATCGCGCTCGAACAGTTTTGCGCCGAGCGATTCTTCGAGCAGTTTGATCTGCCGGCTCACGGCGCCTTGGGTCACGCACAGCGCAATGGCCGCGCGGTTGAAGCTCATGTGACGGGCTGTCTCTTCGAAAAAGCGCAACGCGATCAGCGATGGCAATCGCCGCATAAATCACCTTCAGTTTCTTTTGGTCATCCGGGGGCCGACCGCTAGCGCAGCGACATGACGATTGTCGCATTTACGCTCGTCTTTTTTCTTGATCTCGATAACAAATATCCGCGCCGCGCGCTTTTCGCTTTTGGTGGCGAGCACAATCGGGGGCATTTCATGCCATCACGATGGCACGCCGCGCAAATGCCCGACTTCGCCTATGCTGACGAAGACGCGCGCCTTGCGGCCAGGCCGGCGCGCCTTTCCCCGTCTTCGGAGCGCCCGTGACCGTTCGCAATCTCGACGCCTTGTTCCGTCCCAAATCTGTCGCCGTGATCGGCGCCTCCGAGCGGCCCGGCAGCACCGGCGCGATGGTGTGGGCGCGCGTGCTGGAAGGGGGCTTCGACGGCCCGCTCTGGCCGGTCAACCCGAAGTACGACACGCTCGGCGGCCACGCGGTGATCGGCGACCCCGGCGACTTGCCGCAAGCGCCCACCGTCGCGGTGATCTGCACCCCGCCGTCTACGTGGCCGGGGATCATCCACAAGCTTGGCGGGCTGGGCACGCGCGCGGCGATTATCGTCGGCGAGGTGCGTAGCGACGACGACCGGCTCGCGCTGCGGCACGCCCTGTCGGCGGCCCGGCCGAATCTGCTGCGCATCGTCGGGCCGGGCAGTCTCGGCGTGGTGTCGCCGGCGCTGTGCGCGCATCTTGGCGCGCCGTCGTGCACGGTCAAGGCGGGCGGCGTGGCGTGGGTGTCGCAGTCCAACGCGCTGACCAATGCCGTGCTCGGCTGGGCGCACGCCCGCGGGCTCGGTTTTTCGCACGCGGTGGCACTCGGCGGCGAGGCGGACGTGGACGCGGGCGACGTGCTCGACTATCTGGCGAGCGACCCCGGCACACGCGCCATCCTGCTCGAACTGGATAGCGTGCGGGCGGCGCGCAAGTTCATGTCGGCGGCGCGCGCGGCGGCGCGCAACAAGCCGGTGCTGGCGCTGCGCTCCGGCCGCTCCGATCCCGCCGACGCGCTTTATACAGCCGCGTTCCGGCGAGCGGGCATGGTGCGCGTCGATTCGCTCGACGATCTGCTCGACGAAATCGAAACGCTCGGCGTGGGCCGCGTGGCGGCAGGCGCGACAGCGACCCTGATTACCAGCGACCGCGGTCTTGCCACGCTCGCCTGCGACGCCTTCGCCGCAGCCGGCGGCATGCTCGCGCCATGGCCGAAGGAGGCCTGCGACGCCCTGCGCCAGGCGCTGCCGCACGCCGTCGGCGGCAACCCGCTGCAACTCGGCGACGACGCCCGGCCCGAGCATTTCGGCACCGCGCTTCAGTTGCTGGCGAACCATCGCAGCTCCGGCACGGCCTTCGTGGTCCACGCATCGACACACGGAGCGCCGGTCGGCGAGGTCGCGCAGGCACTGATCGCGAACCAGCGTTTCGCGTATCGCGGTTTGCTCGCGTGCTTCTTCGGCGGGGTGGATGCCGCCACGCGCGATGCGCTGCACGCCCAGGGCATTCCGGTTCATACGACCCCGCAGCGCCTCGCACGCGCCTTCGCGCGGCTGGTCGATTACCGGATGGGGCGCGAGTTGCTGATGCAGACGCCGGAAGGCTTGCCGGAGCGCGTCCCGGAAGCGATCGACGCCGCTCAGGCGCAGGCCCGCGCGGCGCTCGCCGCAGGTGAGCACCAACTAACCGGCGAAGTGGCGACGCGGTTTCTCGCGCGTTTCGGGCTGGCGGTAGAAGCGCAAACGGTCAATCCGGGGGAGGCCAAGGCGCCCTGCGCGGATGACGTTACCAAGCCGGTCGTCGACATCAAGGTCGAGCTTCACGACGACGACAACTTCGGCCCGGTTTTCAGTTTCACGGCGCCACCGGTGGATGGCGTGTCCGAGCCGCTGCGCGTCTACGGCCTGCCGCCGCTGAATCCGATGTTGGCGCGGGATCTCGTCACGCGCTCGCGTTATGCGCGGCTCGCTGATCCGGAGCCGGCTCTCACCGCGCTGACGGCGCTCTCGCAAGCTGTCTGCGACGTCAAGGAGCTCGTCGGTCTCGCGCTGACGCTGAGGGTGTACCGCGATCACGTGATGTTGGTCGAGCCCACGTTGAGCCTGGCGGCCACGCGCAGCCGCTTCGCGATCGTGCCCTATCCGCGCCGCTTCGAAGAGACGCTGGAGTGGCAAGGCGTGCAGGTGACCGTGCGGCCGATTCGTCCGGAAGACGAGGCCGCGCATCATGACTTCGTCGAAGCCATGACGCCGGAAGATTTACGTCTGCGGTTTTTTGGCGCGGTGGGCAACTTCGACCATTCGGAACTCGCGCGCATGACGCAGATCGACTACGACCGCGAAATGGCGCTGATCGTCACCGTGCAAAGCGAAGAGGGTTTGACGAGGACGCTGGGTGTGGTGCGGGCGGTGGCCGACCCCGGCAACGAAACGGCCGAGTTCGCGGTGGCGGTGCGCTCGGACCAGAAAGGCCGGCGCCTCGGCCAGTTGCTGATGGACCGGATTATCAAATACGCGCGGGCGCGCGGCATTCATTGGCTGGTGGGCGAGGCGCTGCGCGAGAACGGTCCGATGATCGCGCTCGCGAAGGCGAGCGGTTTTACGATGGTACGGACCGAGGATCCCGGCATAGTCGGCTTCCGTATGGCGCTGGATGAACCGGCGGCAACGGGCGCCTAAGCGGCCTCAGGCCGCCAGCTTGGCGATGGCTTCGTCGACTTGCGCGCGCGTCACGGCCAGTTCTTCGAGCCACGCATCCCCATACACCGCGCCGGTTTCTCGCTCCAGCCGCGCGATGGTCGCCGCGCAACGGATTGCATCCTTCGGCGTGGCGATGAACGACTTCACCGACTCACCTGCCTTGAACGCGTCGAACAGCGGCACGCGAATGTCGTCCGGCAGCGCGCGCGCCGTCCACTGGTAGGGCTTGCCGTTGTACGTGAACGACGGCGGCAGCACGCGTTCTTTCTTGGCTGCCGGAATCAGGCCGTACGTGCGTGCAGCCTCGCCGATCTGCTCCGGCGAAAACAGCTCGTCCGGGCTGATGTCGAATTGCTGGATGAAGTTTTCGATGCTTTGCATCGCCGCCGCGCGGTCGTCGCGGCGCTTTTGCGCATGAGCAACGATGTCGCGCAATTCGTCGGCTTCCTCGGACGTGATCGTGAAGCTCGACTGCTTCTGCTGGAGTTCGGAAAAACGCTGGAATTCGGAATCGGTCAGAAGTTTCGCCATTGCTTGTCGATGGGCGCGCATGAGCGAACCCATGCGGCGTGATTTTTGAGAGGGTCGCCATTCTAAACCATGTGCGCGAGCGGCCGATTTTCATCGGGCCGCCGCTCTCGCTGTGCCGTGCCGCGCTAGGCGGCGTGCTCGTGAACCATCGACAGCGCCTGCACCGTGTCGCGCAATAGGACAGTGGCCGCTTCCAGCGTCGGCGCGACGTATTCGTCGATACGCCGCAAGTACGGACAGGTGAGCGCCGCAATGGCCTGGCCGGACGGCCCCTGGATTGGGAAGGTCACGTCGGTCACGCCGAATGTCTGCTGACTGTCCTTCTGCGAGAAACCGGCCGAGCGAATCCGCTCGCAGGCTTCTTCGAGCGCGCCGCGATCGATGGTGACCTCGCCTTTCACCTTGGTGTGTTCGGCCAGCATCTGTTCGCGCTGCTCCATGCTTTGAAACGCGAGCATCACGCGCCCCGAACCCGTGTCGATCAGGCCGACCCGCGAGCCGAGCCGCACCGACATGCCCCATGTACCTGGACCATCCACCTGGGCGATCACCAGCAGATTGCCGCGGTCGTATACCGCGAGATGACACGATTGTTCAGCAGCATCCGCAAAGCGCTGCATGAGCGGTAGCGCTTCGGAGATCAGACGGTTCATCGGCGGATGACGATGAGCGAGCGCGTACAGCTTGAGGCTCAGCGAGTAACGGTCTCCCCCCGTCGAGCGCACCACGTACTGCCGCGCGACCAGCCGTTCAAGCATGCGATACATCTCGCTCGCATTGCGTCCCAGCAGCTTGGTGATTTCGGCGCGCGTCAGCCCTTCCTTTTGCTCGGCAAGCAGCTCGAGGATGTCGAGGCCTTTATCCAGCGCGGGGGCGCGGTAGCGGTCTGCGTCGTCTTTGTCTTCTGCGTCCATGGTGAGCGAGGTCTCGTGCGTTTTTCTCATTATCTGGCGCGTCAGTGTAAGTGCGTGGCAAATCTCGTGTATCACGATGCCCGTCCAGGGAAAACACGGACGTTTGATGCAGCGCACATTCCTTGACTTCATAAAGTTCGTATATGAATAATACGTTCATTGGTGAATGAGCGCACGCCAATACTCGATAAGAAAGCGCAGAACGAAGCGCCGGCATCCCGATGCCGGATCACGCAGTTCCCACAACGCAGATCTGGAGACAACCATGTCGTTCGCGAAAGGGCCGCATGCGGCTCGCCGTTTGTTCCGCAGTTCGCTATCCACCGTGGCGGTTGCCGCGTGTCTCGCTGGCCTCGGCATGGGCGGCGCGGCACAAGCCGCCGACACCGGCAAGATCGGCCTCGGCCTGCCGCTGCTCACGTCGCCGTTCTGGCAGTCGTACAACAACTACCTGCCTAAGTACGCGAAGGAGATGGGGCTCGACATTCTTGCGCCGGTCAATTCGAACGGTGACCCCGCGCAGCAGATCACGGACATGAACAACCTGCTGAACCTCGGTTCGAAGGGCATCGTGGTTGGTCCGCTGGACTCGGCGGCGATCAGCCGCGCGCTCGACGCCGCGGCGGCGAAGAACGTGCCCGTGGTAGCCGTGGATGTCGCGCCGACGCAAGGCAAAGTCGCGATGGTGGTGCGCGCCGACAATCGCGCGTATGGCGAGAAGGCGTGCAAGTACATCGGCGAACACGTGAAGTCGGGCAAAGTCGTGCAGATCATGGGCGATCTGGCCTCGGTCAACGGGCGCGACCGGTCGGAAGCATTCCGCGCGTGTCTGAAGGGTTATCCGGGCTTGTCGCTGCTGGAAATTCCGGCGAGCTGGAAAGGTGACGTGGCGGCCACCGCGCTCGACAGTCTGCTGACGGCGAATCCGGACGTAAAAGCGATTTACATGCAGGCCGGTGGCGTTTATCTGTCGCCGACGCTGCAAACCTTGCGGCGCAAGCAGATGTTGTTTCCCGCTGGCGATGCGAAGCACGTCGTGATCGTCAGCAATGACGGCATTCCTCAGGAGTTCGATGCGATCCGCCGCGGCGACATCGACGCGACCATATCGCAGCCCGCCGATTCGTACGCGAAGTACGGCCTGTTCTATATCAAGGCCGCGCTGGCAGGGCAGACCTTCAAGCCGGGCCCGACGGATCATGGCAGCAACATCATCCAGCTCGCGCCGGGCGTGCTCGAAGACCAGTTGCCCGCACCGCTCGTGACGAAGTCGAACGTCGACGACAAAGCCTTGTGGGGCAACACGATCAAATGAGCGGTCAAATGAGCGCACTCACGCCCTCCGCGCCGGTGGTCGAAGCGTTTGAGGTAACCAAACGCTATGGCTCGACGGCCGCGCTGAACGACGTGAGCATCCGCGTGATGCCCGGCGAGTCGCATGCGCTCGTCGGGCGCAACGGCGCGGGAAAATCGACGCTGGTGTCGATCCTCACTGGCCTGCGCAAGCCCGACACGGGCGAGGTGCGTTTCAACGGCACGGCCGCGCCGCCGATCGCGGATCGCGACGCGTGGCGCGAGCGCGTGGCCTGCGTCTATCAGCATTCAACGATCATCCGCGATCTGAGCGTGGCGGAGAATCTGTTCATCAACCGGCAGCCGCTGCGCGGTGGCGTGATCGATTGGCAAACCATGCGGCGCGACGCGCGCAGTCTGCTCGATCACTGGAAGATCGACGTGCGCGAAGACGCCCGCGCCGGCGATCTGACGGTGGAAGCGCGGCAGCTGGTGGAAATTGCGCGTGCGCTGTCGTACGGCGCGCGTTTCATCATTCTCGACGAACCGACCGCGCAACTCGACGGCGACGAGATCAAGCGGCTGTTCCGGCGCATCGGCGAGTTGCAGCGCGAAGGCGTGACCTTTCTCTTCATCTCGCATCATCTTCAGGAGGTCTACGAGATTTGTCAGGCCGTGACGGTGTTGCGCGATGCGCGGCATATCGTCAGCGCACCGGTCTCCGCCTTGCCGCGCGAGCGCCTGATCGAAGCGATGACGGGCGAGCGCGGCGGCCTCTCCGTCGCCGATGCGGCAGCGCGCGATGCATTGCCCGCCGGCACGGCGGTGGCACTGGAAATCAAGGAGCTGGCGGGTGCCGACTACGAAGGCGTGTCGTTCACCGTGAAGCGCGGCGAAGTCGTCGGATTGACGGGCGCAACCAGCAGCGGCCGCACCAGCGTGGCCGAGGCGATTGCCGGCTTGCGTGCCGCCAAACGCGGCACGGTCAGCGTGGATGGCGTCGTGCTTCCGCCCGGCGACGTGCCGGCCGCGCTCGCGCACGGCATCGGTTGCGTGCCGAAAGACCGGCATCACGAAGGGCTGGTGCTCACGCAATCGGTCGCGGAAAACGCCTCGATGACGATCGCGCGTCTGCTCGGCAAGTTTGGCATCGCAGCGCCCGCGAAGAAAAACGCCTTCGGCCAGAAGATGATCGACGCGCTCGGCATCGTCGCGCAAGGTCCCGAGCATGTCGTGTCCGGGCTCTCCGGCGGAAATCAGCAGAAGGTGGTGATGGCGCGTGCGCTCGCCACCAACCCCAATGTGCTCGTGCTGATCGACCCCACCGCGGGCGTCGACGTGAAATCGAAGGAAGCGTTGCTCTCCGTCGTGGATCGTGTGCGTGAAGAGGGCAAGGCCGTGCTGGTCGTGTCCGGCGAACTCGACGATCTGCGCACCTGTGACCGCGTGCTGGTCATGTTCCGTGGCCGTGTTGCGGCCGAATTTCCCGCGGGTTGGCAGGACCACGACCTGATCGCATCCGTTGAAGGAGTCAGTCTCCATGAAGAATAGTGCGCCTAGCCCTGCATTCGGCAGCACGCAAGGGCAAGCTCAGCCGCAATCGGCCGCACAGGCGTCACGCGGCAAACGCGCGCGCTTCGAACTCGCGCGCTTGCGCGAACTGGCGCTACTGCCCGCGCTCGCGTTGCTGATCGTGATTGGCGCGTTCGTCAGCCCAAGCTTTCTGACGCGCGCGAATCTCATCAGCGTGCTGGGCGCGTCGGCCGCGCTAGCGCTGGTCGTGCTCGCCGAGTCGCTGATCGTGCTGACCGGCAAGTTCGATTTGTCGCTCGAGTCGACGGTTGGCATTGCGCCCGCCGTGGGCGCGATGCTGGTGATGCCCGCGGCGTCGGCGGGCTTCGGCACGCAATGGCCGGCGGTGGCCGGCTTGCTCGTCATCGTGGTGGTCGGCGCGGCGATCGGTCTCGTCAACGGCTTTCTGGTGGTGCGCTTGCGGCTGAATGCGTTCATTGTCACGCTCGCCATGCTGATCGTGTTGCGTGGCATGCTGGTCGGCGCGACCCAGGGCGGCACGCTGTTCGATATGCCGCCGTCGTTCTTTTCGCTCGCCACCACGATCGTGTTCGGCTTGCCCCTGTCGGTGTGGCTCGCGGCGGCGGCGTTCGCGGTCGCGGCCTTCATGTTGCGCTATCACCGATTGGGCCGCGCACTGTACGCGATCGGCGGCAATCCTGAAGCGGCGCGCGCAGCGGGCATTCGCGTGGAACGCATTACGTGGGGCGTATTCGTGCTCGGCAGTGTGCTCGCCTCGTTGGGCGGCTTGATCGTGACCGGCTATGTCGGCGCGATCAACGCCAATCAGGGCAACGGCATGATCTTTACCGTGTTCGCGGCGGCGGTGATTGGCGGCATTTCGCTCGACGGCGGCAAAGGCACCATGTTCGGCGCGCTCACCGGCGTGCTGCTGCTGGGCGTCGTGCAGAACCTGCTGACGCTTGCTCAGGTGCCGTCGTTCTGGATTCAGGCGATCTACGGCGCGATCATTCTGGGCTCGTTGATGGTGGCGCGCCTCGCTAGCGGCGAAGGCCAGAACTGATGCGTACGAACTCAGGAGACCTCGCTTGACCAGCCGCTCAAATCAAACCGACCCACGTCTGATCCTGCTCAGCCCCGCCGACAATTGCCTGATCGCGGCGGCGCGTCTTGAGGCGGGCACGCTGATCGAGATCGAAGGCGAGCGCGTGACGCTGACCAAAACCATCGAACTCGGTCACAAGGTGGCGCGCCATGAACTTGCGAAAGACGACAAGGTGTTGCGCTACGGCGCGGTGATCGGTCATGTGACGGAAGCGGCGGCGCGCGGCGCGCATCTGCATACGCACAACCTCGCAAGCGATTATCTGCCGACGTATACGCATGACGCGGGTCACGAGTTTGTCCATCACTAACGCGAGCACTACGACGTGGCCTTGCGCCGCGCTGGAACGATCATGACTGACATTTCCGTAGCATCTGCCGCTGTGCGGCCGCCCATGTTGCAAGGGTATTTGCGGCGCGACGGCCGCAAGGGCATCCGCAATGTGGTGGCGGTGGCGTATCTGGTCGAGTGCGCGCATCACGTGGCGCGCGAGATCGTCACGCAGTTTCGCGATCCGCTCGATGCGTTCGACGATCCTTCCGCCGAACGCGAGCCGCCCGTGCACCTGATCGGCTTTCCCGGCTGCTATCCGAACAGTTATGCCGAAAAGATGCTTGAACGGCTCACCACGCATCCGAATGTGGGCGCGGTGCTGTTCGTGTCGCTGGGTTGCGAGAGCATGAACAAGCACTATCTGGCGGACGTGGTGCGCGCGAGCGGCCGTCCCGTCGAAGTCCTCACGATCCAGGAAAAGGGCGGCACGCGCAGCACGATTCAATACGGCGTCGACTGGATTCGCGGGGTGCGTAAGCAACTCGCCGCGCAGCAAAAAGTGCCGATGGCGCTGAGCGAACTGGTGATCGGTACGATTTGCGGCGGCTCGGACGGCACCAGCGGCATCACGGCGAACCCGGCGGTGGGCCGCGCGTTCGATCACCTGATCGATGCAGGCGCGACGTGCATTTTCGAGGAAACCGGCGAACTGGTGGGCTGTGAGTTCCATATGAAGACCCGCGCGGCGCGTCCGGATCTGGGCGAGGAAATCGTCGCCTGTGTCGCCAAGGCGGCGCGTTATTACTCGATTCTCGGACACGGCAGTTTTGCGGTCGGCAACGCGGACGGCGGCCTTACCACGCAGGAAGAAAAATCGCTCGGTGCCTACGCCAAGAGCGGAGCATCGCCGATTGTCGGCATCATCAAACCAGGCGACATACCGCCAACCGGCGGTCTCTATCTGCTCGACGTGGTGCCGGACGGCGAGCCGCGCTTCGGCTTTCCCAACATCAGCGACAACGCGGAAATCGGCGAACTGATTGCGTGCGGCGCGCACGTGATTCTATTCACCACGGGACGCGGTTCGGTGGTCGGCTCGGCGATCTCGCCGGTGATCAAGGTGTGCGCAAATCCCGCCACCTATCGCAATCTGTCCGGCGACATGGATGTCGACGCAGGCCGCATTCTCGAAGGCCGTGGCACGCTCGATGAAGTGGGTCTTGAAGTGTTCGAGCAAACGGTGGCGGTGTCGTGCGGCGCGGCGTCGAAATCGGAAACTCTCGGTCACCAGGAGTTCATCCTGACCTACAAGACCTTCGAACCGGTTGGGCCAGCATGCTTGCCGTCGAGCGCTACGCCGCCGCAGCGGGTTGTCGCGATCGCGCCGCATTGAGCGGCACGCTGGGCAAATCTCGCCCATGCGTGCTAAAACACTATTCGACAGCAACAAATTGCATGGGACGCGTTCAATGACGGCAACGATCGGATCAAAGATCGGGCAGCGCCGCCGCATCGGCGGCAGCACTTTGCAGGTGAGCGGACTGGGACTCGGCACGGCGCCTTTGGGCGGCCTCTACCGCGATCTGTCCGATGAAGAAGCGCACGCCACCATCGACGCTGCGTGGGACGCCGGGGTGCGCTACTTCGACACCGCGCCGCATTACGGCAATACGAAGGCCGAGCATCGTCTGGGTAATGCCCTGCGCCGCTATCCGCGCAGCGACTATGTCTTGTCCACCAAGGTAGGGCGCCGGTTCGTGCCGCGCACCACACCTTTCGACGACAGGGAGGGTTGGCAAAACCCACTGCCGTTCCAGGCGATCTACGACTACACGCACGACGGCATTCTGCGTTCATTCGAAGACAGTCAGCAGCGCCTGGGCATCGTCGATATCGACATTCTGCTGGTGCACGATATTGGCCGTGTCACGCACGGCGACCAGCATCTCCATTACTGGCGGCAATTGACCGAAGGCGGCGGCTTTCGCGCGCTGGACACGCTGCGCTCATCGGGAGCGATCAAGGCCGTCGGACTCGGCGTCAACGAAGGCGCGGTCATACTCGACGCAATGGCCGAGTTCGATTTGGATTGCGCGTTGCTCGCGGGACGTTATACGCTGCTCGAACAGAGTACGCTCAACGACCTCTTGCCGGCATGCGAGAAGCGCAACGTCAGCATCCTGTTAGGCGGCGCGTTCAACTCGGGCATTCTGGCGCGCGGCGTCGGAGGCGATCTGAAATTCAACTATGGTGAAGCGCCGCGCGAAGTGATCGAGCGCGTCGCGCGGCTGGAGGCGGTGTGCCGTGACCACGGTGTGCCGCTCGCGGCCGCCGCCTTGCAGTTTCCGTATGCGCATCCGGCGGTCGCCACCGTGTTGACCGGCGCGCGCAGTGCCGACGAATTGCGCGAGAACGTCGCGTCGTTCGAGCAGCCGATCCCCGCGGACCTGTGGTCCGCGTTACGCAGTCAAGGCTTGCTCGACAGCCGCGCGCCCGTGCCAGCGGATTGATTGGACGATGCATATCGATGCCCACCAGCACTTTTGGGATCCCGCTCGCGGTGACTACGAGTGGCTCACACCGGAACTGAAGATCCTGTACCGGCCATTCGGCCCCGCGGATCTCAAACCGCTGCGCGAACGAGCGGGCATTGACCGTACGGTGGTGGTGCAGGCGGCGCCTACGCTCGACGAAACACGTTATCTGCTGGATCTCGCGCGGCATGAGCCGTCGATTGCGGGCGTGGTCGGCTGGGTGCCGCTCCTGCTGCCTACCGCGCCGGCCCTGATCGAAGCGCTCGCGCAGGAACCGAAATTCAAGGGCGTGCGGCCGATGCTGCAGGATCTGCCGGACGATACGTGGATTGCGAACGCTGATCTGGTCCCGGCAATCGAAGCGCTCATTGCGCACGATCTCGCGTTCGACGCGCTGATCTACGCACGCCACGTCGAGCCGCTCGAAACGTTCGCGGCACGTTTTCCTGCGCTGCGCATCGTGGTCGATCATGGCGCCAAGCCGCCGATCCGCTACGGCCGCACGGGGTATCAAAGCTGGGCCGAGGCGATCACGCGGCTGGCCAGGCTGCCACACGTGCACTGCAAGCTGTCGGGCCTGGCGACCGAGGCTTCGCCCGGCTGGACTGAAGAAACGCTGCAACCGTATGTCGAACATCTGCTGGCGTCGTTCGGTCCGGCGCGTTTGATGTGGGGCAGCGACTGGCCCGTGCTGGATCTGAACGGCGACTATCTGCTGTGGCACTCAGTGGCGAACACCTTGCTCGCGTCCTTGAGCGACGGCGAGCGCGAAGCGGTTTTCGGCAGCAACGCCGTGGCGTTCTATCGGCTTTGATGGCTGGACGAGACGTTTTGAAGGACATCCCCGTGAGGGACAGGCAGCACATGCAAAGCCCATTCAACTGGAGTCGTAGATGACACAAAGACTGGCCGGCAAGACGGCCCTGATCACGGCGGCAGGACAAGGTATCGGACTCGCCACCGCCGAACTCTTCGCACGCGAAGGCGCGCGTGTGATCGCCACGGATATCCGCATCGACGGGCTGGCCGGCAAACCGGTCGAGGCGCGCAAGCTCGACGTGCGCGACGGCGCGGCGATCAAGGCGCTGGCCGCCGAACTCGGCCCGGTCGACGCGCTGTTCAATTGCGCGGGCTTCGTGCACGCGGGCAACATTCTCGAATGCAGCGAGGAAGATTGGGACTTCGCGTTCGACCTGAACGTGAAGGCGATGTACCGTATGATCCGCGCGTTCCTGCCGGCGATGCTGGAGAAAGGCGGCGGCTCGATCATCAACATGTCGTCGGCGGCGTCGAGCGTGAAGGGCGTGCCGAACCGCTTTGCGTATAGCGCTTCCAAGGCCGCGGTGATCGGCTTGACCAAGTCGGTCGCTGCAGACTTCATCACACGTGGTGTACGCTGTAACGCGATTTGCCCGGGCACGGTGGCTTCGCCGTCGCTCGAACAGCGGATCGTCGCGCAGGCTCAGGCGCAGGGCGCGACGCTGGAAGCCGTGCAGGCGGCCTTCGTGGCGCGTCAGCCGATGGGCCGCATCGGCAAGCCGGAAGAGATCGCCGCGCTGGCGCTGTATCTCGCGTCCGACGAGTCGTCGTTCACCACGGGCCATGCCCATGTGATCGACGGCGGCTGGTCGAACTGACGCCAGCCGACTACGAACCGAATACCACTGAAAGGAAGTGTCAGGATGAAACTGCTTCGTTATGGGCCGAAAGGCCAGGAAAAGCCGGGCTTGCTCGACGCACAAGGCAAGATTCGTGATCTGTCGAACGTGGTCGCCGATATCGACGGCGCCGTGCTGAGCAGCGAGGGACTCGCCAAACTGCGCGCGCTCGATCCGGCTTCGCTGCCGCTGGTCGAAGGCAATCCGCGCATCGGACCGTGTGTCGGCAAGATCGGCAAGTTCATCTGCATTGGACTGAACTACGCCGATCACGCGGCGGAATCGAATCTGCCGGTGCCTACTGAGCCAGTCATCTTCAACAAGTGGACGAGCGCGATCTGCGGGCCGAACGACGGCGTGGAAATTCCGCGCGGCTCGAAGAAAACCGACTGGGAAGTCGAACTCGGCGTGGTGATTGGCAAACCCGCGAAATATGTCGACGAAGCCAACGCGCTCGATTACGTCGCCGGTTACTGCGTGATAAACGATGTGTCGGAACGCGAATGGCAGATTGAACGCGGCGGCACGTGGGACAAGGGCAAGGGCTTCGACACGTTCGGCCCGATTGGCCCGTGGATGGTCACGCGCGACGAAGTCGTCGATCCGCAGAATCTGAGCCTGTGGCTCGAAGTGGACGGCCATCGCTATCAGAACGGCAGCACGAAGACCATGGTGTTCGGCGTGGCAAAGCTGGTCTCGTACGTGTCGCAGTGCATGAGCCTGCAACCGGGCGACGTGATCTCGACTGGCACGCCGCCGGGTGTCGGCATGGGCGTGAAGCCGAATCCGGTGTACCTAAAGCCGGGCCAGACTATCCGGTTGGGTATCGAAGGTCTGGGTGAGCAAACGCAGAAGACGTATGCGGCGGAGTAACAACGCACGCGGCGTCGGTGCAATAACGCACTAGCCGAGTTGTTGCCGCATGAGGGAAGGCCGTTCCTGCATTCCGCAGATGAACGGCCTTTTTTTCGCCTCTCAGGTCAGGCGCGCTGCTCCGCGAGCAAACGCGCGAGCAGCGCCACCAATTGATCGACGTGCGTGTCTTCGGTGCGCCACGACGACACGCTGATACGAAACGCCGGCCTGCCCTGCCAGACCGTCTGCCCGAACCACGTTTCGCCCGACGCCTGCGCCGCCTCGCGAATCGCAACCGTCTGCGCGTCGGTTTTCGCCCGCACTAGCACCTGGTTCAGTACGACGCGATTCACTACCTCGAAGCCCGCAGCACGCAGACCATTGGCGATCCGCGACGCCTGCGCGCAATGCCGGTCGACCATCTCCCGCACACCGCTGCGGCCAAGCGAACGCAACGCTGCCCAGATGGGAATGCCGCGCGCACGGCGCGAGAACTCCAAATTCAGATTTTTTTGCGCATCGTGCGCCGCGCTCATGTACACCGCATCGCTGTTCATCGCCGACGCTAGCGCCTGCGCGTCCCGGCAGATCGCCATCGCGCCGTCGTAGGGCGTGTTGAGCCATTTGTGGCCGTCGGTGGTCCAACTGTCGGCACCGTCGATACCGTCGGTCAGCGCCCGTTTCGAGGATGCACGCGCCCACAGACCGAACGCGCCATCCACATGAACCCATGCGCCGGCTGCCTTGGCGCGCGGAATCAAATCCGTGAACGGATCGAACTCGCCCGTGTTCACTTCGCCGGCTTGCACGCAGAGAATCGTCATGTCGTCGAGCGGCGGCAAGCGCGCGGGATCGATTCGGCCATGTGCGTCCACGGGTGCCGCGACGACGCGTTTCATGCCGAACCCGAGCACCCGCAACGCCTTCTTCACCGTGATGTGGGCCATCTCGGAGATCACCACGCGCACCGGTGGCGCGCCGTCCAATCCATCGTTGTCGAAATCCCAGCCCTTGCGCGCGAGCAGCGCGCGCCGCGCGGCCGCAATGCAAACGAGCGTGCAGGCCGTCGCGCTGGTGCCGAAGCCGATCGCCGATTCGCGCGGCAGATCGAGTGCGTCGAGCACCCAGCGCGCCGCGATCTTTTCGAGCGTGGCAGCGACCGGCGAGTTGTCGAAGGTGGACGCGCACTGATCCCACGCGCCCATCAAGCGTTCGGCCGCGGCGGCAGCCGGCAATACGGCGCCGATCACGAAACCGTAATAGCGCGGATCATTCGAGGCCACCGTACCGGGCGTTCCGTGTTCGTCGAGCAGGCGCAACACGTCGGCGGGCGCGTGGCCGTGCTGCGGGAAGGCTTCGTCGAAAGCGGCGAGTTGGGCGAGGGCGGCGGCGTCCGGGAACACGCGGCGTTTGCCGATGCCGGCAAGGTAAGCGTGGGCGCGCCGGTCCGCGTCGGCGGCAAGAGTGAGTTCGTCCATGTGACTCCCTGGAGTATCGAGACAGTGACGGCGCAGTGTCGTGACGCGCGTCTGGCGATTGGCGAGGTCGCGGTCGAGTTTAACGAAATATGGCCCATCGCGTTCCAGGGTGACGCGATGGGCGCTGGTCAAGCGCGGGAGGATCAGCTCGTATGCTCGTGCTCGCCGCCGTTCTCGCCGATCCGGTTGACGGTGCCTTGCGCGACTGCGATCAGTTTTTCGCGGTTACCGTCCATCACATACACGTCGCACTGACAGGTCGCTTGATGCTGGCCCGCGTAGACGACCTTGGCGCGCGCGATCAGCATGCCGTGGACTGCCGGGCGCAGATAGTTGATCTTGTACTCCCCGGTCACGACCTTCGGCCCGAGCACGAGCGCGCCGGCGAACGTCAGCGCGTTGTCGGCGAGATAGCTGATGACGCCGCCATGCACGAAGCCGTGCTGCTGCCGCAGTTCATCGCGGATCTTCAGGCTCAGCGTGAGTTCGCTGCCGCTCGTGTGCATCAACTCTGCGCCCAATAGCATGCTGAACGGCTGGGCATGCAGTGCGCCGCGCGCCCGGTCGAGGAGGTCGGTCATTGTGATTCCTTCGGGCGTAGCCCGCAGTGGCAATCTGCACTGGCCTGCGTCGTGCAGTCCCTACCCACTCTAGGAAGCGCTCCCGCACCGCGTCAAGGTGAATCGGCAAATTGCGCGGCGCATTGTTGCGCCAAACGATTGCAATAGCGAAGTTGGCCGCTGAAAAGGGGGTGTAAGACGATCTTTGATGGAATGGGTCTTAAGCCGCACGCGCATATGCCGTTAACGCTGAGGTCGCTCCCGTTATTAGGTATTCACGATGTTCAGCAAGATCAAGGTCGCCTCCGGCCTGTTGTGTGTTTTGGCCGCGTTCTGCGTTTTCCAGCTCGTCACGGTGGGTTTGGGGTTCTGGTCGCTTACGCGCACACACGATGACGTGGGTGATCTGTCGAGCATCGCGTTGAAGCAGGTGGATGCGGTCAATGAAACGACCCAGCATTTGATGGACGCGCGCATCAACCTCTCGCGCGCTGGTACACGCATGGTGCGCGGCGGCGCCGAGCCGAGCGACATCGTGCAGCACGCCCGCGAGCAATTGACGGCCGCTGACGAGTCGTTCGCGGCCTTCATGAGTGCACCAAAGACGAACGACGAAAACAGTGCCCGTGCCGCCGCGCTCGCTGAGCGCTACAAGAAGCTGCACGACGCGCTGGGAGAACTGGTGCAGTATCTCGACTCGAACAATATCCAGGCGTTTCTCGACCAACCGACCCAGTCGTTCCAGGACGCGTACCTCGGCGAGTCGCACAATTTCGTGCTGTTCGGCAAGGCGGCGAGCCGTGCGTCGCTCGATTCGATCGATGCGCGCATGGTGACATTTCGCGCTGTCAGCATCGTGATCCTGCTGGCGCTGGTGGCCGGCACGGTCGGCGTGTACACGGCGCTGCGCCGTGGCGTGGTGGCGCCATTGGAGGAAGCCGGCCGGCACTTCGACCGCATCGCGCAAGGGCGCCTAGACGAGCCGATCGCCGCACGCGGCACCAATGAAATCGGCCGCCTGTTCTCAGGCCTCGCGAAGATGCAGGCAAGCGTAGCGCGCACGGTGCAGACGGTGCGCGAATCGGCCGATTCGATCCACCTCGGCGCCGATGAAATTGCCACCGGCAACGCCGATCTGTCGGCGCGTACGGAAAACCAGGCGGCGTCGCTCGAAGAGACCGCGTCGAGCATGGAGGAGCTGACGGCCACGGTCCGCCAGAACGCCGATCACGCCCGCGCAGCCAATGCGCTTGCCGAGACCGCGCTCGAGGCGACCTCGCGCGGCAGTGAAGTGGTCAACGAGGTGGTCGACAAGATGCGCGGCATCGCGCAGAGCTCGGACAAGATCGCCGAGATCATTTCGGTGATCGACGGGATCGCGTTCCAGACCAATATTCTCGCGTTGAACGCGGCCGTCGAAGCGGCGCGCGCGGGCGAGCAGGGGCGCGGTTTTGCGGTAGTGGCAGGCGAGGTGCGCGGTCTTGCCCAGCGCAGCGCGCAGTCGGCGAAGGAAATCAAAACGTTGATCAGCGAATCGGTCGCCGAAATTCAGGGCGGCTCGGCGCTGGTCGAACATGCCGGTGAAGCGATGAGCAACGTGTCCGCTTCGATTTCGCGGGTCACGCAGATGATGGCGGAAATCAGCGCCTCGTCGCTCGAGCAGAGCACGGGCATCGAACAGGTGAACCAGGCGGTGGTGCAGATGGATGAGATGACGCAGCAGAATGCGGCGCTCGTCGAGCAGGCCGCGGCAGCGGCGGCTTCACTGCATCAGCAGACGCAGCAATTGAAGCAGGCAGTTTCCGTGTTCGAAATTTCGGAATCTGTATTACGCACGCAACATTTCGACGGAGCACATGAGCAGCCGGCGGATTTCGCGTTGCCGGGGATGCGCGCGATCTGACCGGCGCAGATGCTCAGCAAGAAACATCAGACAAAGAAAATGGCCCGCTTTCGCGGGCCATTTTGCATTAGACGCAAACGCCTAAATGTGCCTCAAGATACCTGTTGGTACTTAGGCCGGCGTGATGTTCGCAGCTTGCTTGCCCTTCGGGCCTTGCTTAACTTCGAACGACACCTTCTGGTTTTCCTGCAGGGACTTGAAGCCGCTGCCTTGAACTTCCGAAAAGTGTGCGAACAGGTCTTCGCCGCCGTCGTCCGGCGTGATGAAGCCAAAGCCCTTTGCATCGTTAAACCACTTCACAGTACCTGTTGCCATTTTTAATCCAGTAAATGTTGTGTGTTGCGTTCGCGCCCGCTATTTCTCAACACGAGATTGAAGCGCGAAGTACGATTTGTATCACGTCTTTAAGATGGACGCCAACCAACCCGTATTCGGGTATTCCCCGCTTCGGCCGTTTTTGAAGCCTGGAAAGCGATTGAAAAAGTGCCCGCGGGGCTAGGATAAATTGCTTCTATTACATTTCCAGGAAAAGTATTGATCTTGCATATTTAAGATCAATTTGCTTTGCTCTGGAGTTGTACGGCACGCAATTTACCGATATTGGAGTCTAAATCACCTCTTACTGCTCGCTTCCGGAAGGCGCCTCCGGCCCGTTCTGCCTCATTCAGGCCGGCAAGGCCGCATAGGCCGTGGCGAGGTGGTAGGGCGTGGTCGACGGCATGTCGGCGCGCGCCACTTCTCCCGTTTGCGTCTTGCATTCGAACCAGCCTTGCGGGCGCAGGAAGCGTTGCTGGAACCGC
This sequence comes from Paraburkholderia ginsengiterrae, assembly GCF_001645125.1. Taxonomy (GTDB): domain Bacteria; phylum Pseudomonadota; class Gammaproteobacteria; order Burkholderiales; family Burkholderiaceae; genus Paraburkholderia; species Paraburkholderia ginsengiterrae. The sequence continues at coordinate 64,773 of NZ_LXKA01000011.1, forward strand.
TCAATTTGCCGCGGCAGCGCGGCAAGTGCCTCTGGTTCGTCGTGGCTGGCCAGCGCGCGCAGATATTCGGTCTGGGCCCAGATCCGCTGGATGGCGTCCTTGATCCGGCCGGTTTCATCGAGCGAGGCGCACACGCCGCCGGTTTCCCGGTCCACGCCATGCTGTTGCGCGAAGCGGAACGCACGGGGCAGGGCTTCGGCGAGTCCCGAGCCCTCGAACACGGCGTCCGCCTGCTTGACCAGCCAGAACCATTCGAACTGGTGTCCGGGTTCCAGGCGGTTATCGTCCGTGCCGATTGGCAATTCGGCGATGCAACCCGTAGGTTCATGCACGAAGTGACGTGCAACTGCGTCGGCCAGACGCCGCAACGCGGCGTCGAAGGTTTTGTCACGCGTGACTTCGCGGGCAGCCAGCCAGGCTTCGGTCAGGTGCATCAGCGGATTCTGGATCGGCGTACCCGTGACGCTGGCGAAGTCCGCGCTCAGTGCGGCGTTGAACAGATCGCCGTCGGCGGCGAAGCGCGACTGAATCAGTTCCGACGTGCTGTGCACGACGTCCAGCGCGGCGCGATTACCGGAGCGCCGGCCGTACTCCGCGCAGGCAAACACGACGAATGCGTGCGTGTATAGGTCTTTGGTGGTGTCGAGCGGCGCGCCTTGCGCATCCACGCTATAAAACCACCCGCCGTGGCGCGCGTCCTGAAAGGTATGCACCAACGAGTCGAACAGCACCTGCGCATGGGCTGCGTCGCCTGCTTGCGAGAACACGAACAACTGCCGCGCGCAGGCCATTGCCCGGTAGCGTTCGGCGGGGAGCGGCTGCTGGTCCTCGCCACCGAGCGCTTCGTAGGGCAGTTTCAGGGCGGTGTTGAAACCCGGTCCGCGCCACATGGGCAGCACCGCGCCGGCGAAGTGATCGCGCAGCGTGCTGGCGAGTGCGATCGTCGAAGTGGCGGAAGGGGGCGTGCTCTGCATAGTCAAATTGGTCAAACAAGGTAAGTCGGCGCATCCACGGACTTTGTCGATGTCCGTCGCGCGAGTTGCGGCGTGGGGCCTGGCCGAGCGCCCTGCTGGGCGGCGTGCGGCCTAGCATAATGCAAACGGGTTCCGATGATACTCCGGCGCGGATCGCGGCCGTCTCTGCCGGCGGTTTTGCCGATGCGTTCAAAAACGGAAAATCCTCGGCGAATGGCTTCGGCGGGGGCGTGCGGCCATGCGACAATGCGGTCTCGAAAAATTCCAATGGCATTGACGAGCGGTGCTCGGCGCCCGCTTCCCGGCGACGACCGCTTTTTTATCTATGGCAGATTCCGTAGCATCCACGCAGTCCCGGCCTCCGCGCGCCGCTTCAAAGAAGCGGCGTCAGGCCACCGTCTCGACCGAAACTGAAAACAAGCTGGCGCGCGCCGCGCGTTCGGCACAACGCCTTGCCCAACTGAGCGGTGCGTCCCGCGACGACAGCACGCTCGACCTGTTCCCCGACGATCCCACCCGCGCCACGCTGGAAGCGATGAACATCGACATCCGGCAAGGCACGTTGCACGGATTCGAATTACCCGATGTGGTGCTGGCAGCGGTCGGCGCGATCGACGCCGGCGACGGCGCGTCACTGGATTCGCGCGCTGCGCGCCGCGCGCCCCGCGCTGCGAAGTCCGACGAGCCGGTGCCGGTCAACGCCCAACTGAGCGGGCTCGAAATCGAGCCGGTGGTGGCGGCTTCATCGGCTGGCGAGCTGGCTTTGGGTGACACGAAGCAGGCGGCGACCGCGGAAGAGAAGGCGGCGGCATCGACGCCGGTCACGTCGGCCATGGCGGCCGCAACCGTCGCACGCAGCGTGACCGCGCTGCGTCAGTCGGCGGAATCGGGTGCTGCGACGAGCGACGCAGCGGGTCAATCGACCTCACGTGACGGCAATGCGCCGCAACGCGCCTCCGCGACTTCAGCGGAGGCGGCCTCGGCTTCGCGGGACACGGCGGAAGCCGCAGCCGAACCCGTCAGCGTGGCGGAAGAGCGGATATCGGCGGAATCGGACGCTACGCCTGCCGAGCCAAAGCCGGGCGCGGAGACACCTACGACTCAAGCAGCCTCCGCAGCGCAGGCCGGCACCGCGTTTGCCGCGCCATGGCGGGAAGCGCAACGAGCCGAAGCGGCCGCGGCTGCGCTGCGCGCCGCGCCGGAACTCGATCGGGCGAGGGCAACCGCGTTCGCCGATACCGTCGACGCGCTATATGGGGTGATCGCCGATCAGCGCCGCGCCGCGACCGACCATTCGCGCCGCATGAAATGGATGCTGTCGATCGTGGTGGGCGCCTTGCTGATGACGGTCGCCATCGGCATTACGCAAACGCTGCTGCTGATGCGCCTGACGCGCGAGACCACGGCTCAGCAGCGCCGCATCGAACAGATGATGCAGAACCAGCAAGCGGCGATGGCCAGTTTGCTCGACACCCACATGGCGATGGCGAACGCGGCGGCCGCGAATGCCGCTTCCGATGCGGTGGCAGCAGCAGCGCCCGCTGCGTCTCAGCCAGCCGCCGCGGCCCCGGCGCATGCAAAGCGCGCCGCGCGAGCGCAGCACTCGCATAAGCCGAAAGTGGTCAATCCGCACTGATAGCAGGCAAGCGCCGCACCTGCTGTGAACCGGCTGCGGCGCTCCGCCAGGTCACGTGGCGCCTGACGCCGCCGTGACCAATCCCCGCAGAAGCGTGGCAAGCACAAAGCCCACGCGCAGCAAAAGCCGATGTCGACCGCGCGGCAACAGACAGGAGCTGACGGCTCCTTGCGACCCCAAGTTTAAAAAAACAGGGACGTTGTCATGATGCAACGCACCATGTCTGCCAAAGCCTGTGACAACACACCACACTCGAAAAATGCTGCATCGCACTAGCTTTTGCCTAGGGAAAACCCTATAATTCATCTTAAGGGAAAACCCTAGCTAATGCAGTAATCAACCGGGAGTCGCCATGAGCTTCATTTTTGCTTTGTTCCAAAAGGTCAGCGACCTCTTTGCGTCGCCCCATCTGCCGCTGGATGCGGACTACTCGTACGAAGCGCGTAGCCGCGAAGCGGACCGTATGCGCCGTGCGCAAGCAACGTTGTTCGGCATCAAGCTGAGCGACTAATAACGAGGTCGTACCGGCCTGAGCGCGGAATACCGCGCATGGCCGCGCACTTCGGGTGCGCATTGCATCATTAAAGCCACTGTTTTAAAGCCACTGTTCGCGAAATGCGTACCGTGGCTTTTGTCTTTTTGACGCCTGGTCGGCTCGCAATTCGCCTTACCGAATATTTCCCGCCCGAAATGGATGTAACGGCGCCTCACACCCTGCCCTGGCGCCATAGGGTCGAACCACTGCGCATAGCGTTGCAGCGGACGCAGAGCGCTAAATCGCGCACCGATAATCTGTCCCCAAGTCTGAAATGTGCGCTTACAAGTGCTCACGTCTTCACGCGGTTTGCGCCGCTAAAGTTGGTCTCAAGCGTACGGCGTCTGGTGCGAGTCGAATCCAGCACGGACGCCGGCTCGAGATAACACTTTGACGGGAGGTCGCTATGAAAACCTTTAACAAGATATCGCGTTCGATCATCGCGACTCTGCTGGCGGGCGGCGCGTTGCTCGCGGGCGGCGGCGCTTTTGCTCAGGAACGCGGAGGTGTCGAATATGGTCCGGGGCCGGCGGTTTACGGTCAGCCGCACATGAGGCCGGTGGATGTCCACGTGAATATCGGCTGGCACGGCGACCGCTACTACGACGGTCACCGCTACTGGGAGCATGACGAGTGGATGCGCCATCATCCGCGCGACTACGATCCGCATCACCACGACGACCATCGTCCGCCGCCCCCGCGCTACTAATCCGCGCGACATATGCGCCGCACATCGCGGCGCGAAGTCCACAAAGCCGGTCCCTCCTCACGGAGGACCGGCTTTGTCACGTTCGGTCTTGCGAAACGGCGTGCTGCGCTATGCTTGAAAGCTTTTATCGACGGCAGCAGGAGAGCGGCGTGAACAAGGCAGTGACAGGCGTGGTGGGCACGGGGTTGATGGGTGTCGGCATAGCAACGCAGAGCGCGCTGCACGGACACAGGACGATCGTTCACGACGTCGATCCCGCGCGTCTCGCGAGCGTCGCGCCGAAAGCGGCCGCGGTGCTCGACGAACTGATCGACGCCGGCCGCATCGACCAGGCGGCCAAGCAGGCAGCGCTGGCGCGTATCGAAACCCATGCGCGGCTCGACGTCATGGCGTCGGCGCAATTCGTGATCGAGGCCATTCCGGAGGTGCTCGAGCTGAAGCGTCGCCTGTATGGCGCGCTGACCGAACTGCTGGCCGATGACGCGATCCTCGCGAGCAACACCAGCGGCTTTACGCCCGATCAACTGGCCGCGCCATTGCGCGCGAAAGAGCGCTTTGTGATCGCGCATTTCTGGAATCCGCCTCACATGATTCCGCTGGTCGAAGTCGTGCCGGGCACGGCGACGGCGCCGGAAGTGACTCAGCAGACCGCCGCGCTGATGAGCGCAATCGGCATGGAGCCGGTGGTGCTGACGAAGGCTATTCCCGGTTTCGTCGGCAACCGGCTGCAGTTCGCGGTGTTGCGCGAGGCGCTGAATATCGTCCGCTCCGGGGCGGCGACGCCGGACGTGGTCGATCGGGTGATGAAGGCGTCGCTCGGGCGCCGCTGGGGGATCGTCGGGCCGCTCGAAGGCGCCGACATGGGCGGACTCGACACGTTCCTCGACATCTCCGCCCATCTGATGCCGGAACTGGCCAAGGACGAAGACGTGCTCGATCTCTTGCGTGAGCAGGTCGAGGCAGGACGGGTCGGTGTGCGCAGCGGCGCGGGCTTCTATGAGTGGGACGAGGCGCATCTCGCGCAGGTGAAGGAAGGGCGCAAACGCGTGATTAGCCGCGGCTAGCGGAAGTTCTCGCCCGCGGTGGCATAACGGCAGACTGGCTCGCTTGATGCTTGCAAACGACGCTCCAACGCGTCGTTTTTCATTGGCGGTCACTCTCCAGGAGCGCGATCATGTCCACCGAATTTGCCACGCAGTTCAGCCATGTTCGTCCGCAAGACACGTCTTACGTGGATCAAGGCTTACGCGACTTTTTTCTGTACCGCGATCTGGGCATCGCGCAGGCGACTGGCGGCAAGGTACTCGCGCAACTCGTCAAGGCGCATCACGCACCAGAGCAAGGCACCGGCTGGCACCGTCATGAGGCCGATTTCCATATTGTGATCATGCTGAAGGGCTGGGCGCGCTTCATGTACGGCGACAAGGAGACGCTCGTCGCGGCCGGCGATTGCGTGCACCAGGCGCCGGGCATCGTTCACTACCTGTTCGATTACTCGGAAGACATGGAGTACATCGAAATCGTCGCGCCGGCCGATTTCAAATCGATCGAAGTCGAGGGACCGTGCGAGGTGCCGGCCGTTACGCCGTGGAAGAGTGCCACGGTGTAGCGAGAGCGGAGCGGCAGCCCGGGGTAGCGCGAACGCCACGCAAACGGCCGCTCGTTGAATCAAGCGCTCATTGCGTTGCCGGCGGCCGCTTGCGGGCAGCACGGGAAGCTTGCGGCGTGGCGACGGCAGCGTCGGTCTTTGATCCATTCGCTCCGGTCTTCGCCGCCACCGCTGCCACTTCCACGTCGACCACCGCCGCAGCGGCCGGTGCGGCCGCCGTAACCTCGACGGCCGTGGCCGCGGGCACCGGGCGGATCGCGCCCGCCCGTGAACTCACGACCACGGCACGCGGCTCGTTGTCGTAAATCACGGCCCGCACGCGCGGATAAATTTGCCGCTCCCAGCGGTGTCCGTTGAACACGCCGTAGTGTCCGACACCGGTTTGCACATGATGCGTCTTCAGATACGGCCGCAGCTTGTCGCACATGTCCTGCGCGGCGAGCGTCTGACCGACCGCGCAGATATCGTCTTTTTCGCCCTCGACCGTGAGCAGCGCGGTGCGGCGAATTTTCGACGGCTCGACGAGCCGCCCCTGCACTTCGAGGGTGTGCAACGGCAGTGCGTGCCGCTGAAAAACCGTGTCGACAGTTTCCAGGTAGAAGTCGGCTGTCAGGTCCATCGTCGCGAAGTATTCTTCATAGAACGCGCGAATCGTTTCGGCCTTCGCCGGGTCGCCTTTGGCGCGCTCGTGATACATCGTCTCGAACGATTCCAGATGACGCTCGAGGTTCATCGACATGAACGCGCTCAACTGCACGAAGCCCGGATAGACGCGCCGGTGCGAGCCGGCGAAGCCGAACGGCACTGCGCTGATCAGATTCTGCTCGAACCATTCGATCGGTTTGCTCATGGCGAGCTCGTTGACGCGCGTGGGGTTGATGCGCGTGTCGAGTGGGCCGGCCATCAGCGTCATGCTCGCGGGCTGCGCGGGATGGTCGTCGGCGGCCATCAGCGCGACCGCGGCCAGCGCGGCGACGATCGGTTGGCACACGGCCAGAAGATGGGCGCCGGGCCCGATCGTCTCGGTGAAGTCGATCACATGCTGAACAAATTCGTCGAAACCGAAGCGTCCGTAGCTCAAGGGCACATCGCGCGGGTTGTGCCAGTCGGTAATGTAGACGTCATGTTCGGCCAGCATGGTGCGCACGGTGCCGCGCAACAGCGTCGCGAAGTGGCCCGACATCGGTGCGATGACCAGCACGCGCGGTTGCGGAGTCGAAGGCTGGGTGTCCTTACGGAAATGCAACAGCGAACAGAACGGCGTATGCGCCACGACTTCCTCGGCGATCGCCACGGACTGGCCTTCTGTCACCACGCTGTCGATGCCGAACGGCGGCCGCACGGGCGTGAGGCCGGCCAGCATCAACAGTTCGCAGGCCGCGCGCATCGAGCGCCCACGCGATGTTTCGCCGAACTCAGCCCAGGCGTCGAGCGAATGATTCACCAGCGCCGCACCGTGCCGCATCGGCAGCATCATGTCGGCGAAAGCCTGGTAGGAGGAGTATGCGAACAGGTTCATAACCTTCGCACGAATGCTTGAAAATGAAGGAGCCCGAACAGAGGCAAGTCACATGCCAATCATAACTGCCCACGGTCCCGCCCGTATGTGCGGATTGGCACATGACTTGCGCGGGTCCTGGGAGCGGGCCGGAATTGCCACCCTTTGGTGCGTGCATGCACGACAACGTGCACGCGCGGTATCCGGTGTCGGCTGAGTACCTCATCTGGAGGAGAACTGTATGGCGAATACCACGCTTACTATCAGCAGCAAGAACTACTCCTCATGGTCGTTGCGCGGCTGGCTGCTGACCCGGTTCAGCGGTTTGCCTTTCGAGGAAATCGTGATGCCGATCGACGATCCCGCGGCGCGCGCCGAACTGTTGCTGCTGTCGCCGTCGATTCTGGTGCCGTGCCTCTTTCACGACGGCATCAAGATCTGGGACACGCTCGCGATTGCGGAGTATCTGAACGAATTGAAACCGGACGCGGCTCTGCTGCCGAAAGACCCGCACGCCCGAGCGCATTGCCGCTCGATTTGCGGCGAGATGCATTCAGGTTTCAGTTCGTTGCGCTCGGCTTTGCCGATGAACCTCAAGGCCCATTTTCCGGGTTTCAAGGTGTGGGCGCGGGCTCAGTCGGATATCGACCGGATCGTGACGATCTGGGGCGAGTGCCTGCAGCAGTACGGCGGCCCGTTTCTGTTTGGCGAGCGTACCGCGGCGGACGCGATGTACGCGCCCGTGGTGACGCGTTTCGTGACCTACGACGTCAAACTGGATCCGGAGATTGTCGAATACGGACAGCGCATCATGGCAATGCCCGAGATGCAGGAGTGGATCGCCGATGCGCAGCAGGAAGTGGAGGAGATCGACGAGCTGGATGTGGAGTTTTGACGCATCCGTCTGGTTAGCGCCCCGAACGATCCTGCGCGCCTCGCCAGGTGCGCAGCAGCAGCGCGTTGGTGACGACGCTGACGCTCGAAAATGCCATGGCCGCGCCGGCGAGCATCGGGTTCAGCAGGCCAAAGCCGGCGAGAGGAATGCCGATCAGGTTGTAGACGAACGCCCAGAACAGGTTCTGCTGGATCTTGCGCCAGGTCCTGCGCGAAATGTCGATGGCGTCGGCCACGAGCGCCGGGTCGCCACGCATCAGCGTGATGCCGGCTGCGTGCATGGCGACGTCGGTGCCTGTCGCCATGGCGATGCCGATGTCGGCGGCGGCCAGCGCCGGAGCGTCGTTGATGCCGTCGCCCGCCATCGCCACGATGCCGGCGCTGCGGATTTTCAGATCGTGGATCACGCGCGCCTTTTCGTCGGGCAGGACTTCGGCGTGGAATTCGTCGATGCCGAGCGCCTTGGCGACGCTCGCCGCGCTGCCCCGGTTGTCGCCGGTGACGAGCACGCTTTTCACGCCCATTTGCGCGAGCCGTTCGACGGCCGCGCGTGCGGTCGGTTTGACCGTGTCGCCGAAAGCGATCAGAGCGAGCGCCGTGGTCGCGTGCGAATCGCGTTGCATGAGCCAGGAGACGGTGTTGCCGGCGGCTTCGAGCTCCTGCGCACGCGCCGCGAGCTCCGGCGGCAGTTCGACGCCGAGTTCGTTGAGCCAGCGTGTGCTGCCTAACGCCAGCGTGCGTCCGTCGACGTCTGCTTCGACGCCGCGGCCCGCCACCGCGCGGGCCGCGCTCGCATGACGGACAGGCGCAACGACTTCGCCGCTGCTCGCCGACGCGCTGTTTGCCGCGCTATCGACGCCGCCGGCTACCGGCGAGCGGCTCGGCGCCGCTGCTTCATACGCCTTGACCACCGCCCGCGCCAACGGATGATCGCTGTGACGCTGCACGACGGCGGCCAACTCCAGCGCGTCGTCGCGGCCGATGCCGCCAATCGGTTCGAACGCCGTCATCGACGGCTGACCGAGCGTCAGCGTACCGGTCTTGTCGAAGGCGACAATCGTGACCCGGTGCGCCGTTTCTAGCGCCTCGGCATCCTTGATCAGCACGCCGTGCCGCGCGGCAACACCGGTGCCAGCCATGATGGCGGCCGGTGTCGCCAGTCCGAGCGCGCAAGGACACGCTATCACCAGCACTGCGACCGCGTTCAGGATCGCAGTTTCGCCGCCCGCGCCGGCAATCAGCCAGCCCACCAGCGTCAGTGCCGCGATCGCCAGAATCGCCGGCACGAAGATTTCGCTAACCCGGTCGACCAGGCGCTGGATCGGCGCCTTCTCGGCCTGCGCGCTTTCCACGAGGCGAATGATTCGCGCGAGCGTGGTTTCCGCGCCGATCGCCGTGGTGGTCACGGCAATCGCGCCTTCGCCGTTGATCGAGCCGGCAGTGACCGCATTGGCCACCTGTTTCGGCACAGGGAGACTTTCACCGGTGATCAGCGATTCGTCGATATGTGTGCGGCCTTCGAGCACCGCGCCGTCGACCGGCACGCGCTCGCCGGGGCGCACGATCACCACCGTGCCGACTCGCACCTGCGCCAGCGGCACCTCGCGCTCGCCGGCGCCGACGCGGATTCGCGCGCGATCGGGGCGTAGCGCGTTGAGCGCGCGGATGGCGTCGGTCGTCTGGCGTTTGGCGCGCGCTTCGAGCCACTTGCCGAAGCGCACCAGCGTAATGACTACCGCCGACGCTTCAAAGTACAGATGCATCACGTCGCCCGGATGGGTTGCCAGTTCATAGACACTGATGCCGTACGCCGCCGAGGTGCCGAGCGCCACCAGCAAGTCCATGTTGCCGGCGCCGGCCCGCACGGCGCGATACGCCGCGCGATAGAAGCGCGCGCCGAACGCGAACTGCACGATCGAGGCGAGTCCGAGTTGCAGCCAGGGCGGGAGCATCGCGTGCAAGCCGAACCATTCACCCACCATCGGTGCGACGAGCGGCAGTGTCAGTACGGCGGAGGCGAGCACCGCCGCCAGTTCCCGGCGGGTCTGGTTGCGCTTGCGGCCACTGGAGTCCGCTGGGTTGGCATCGTCGGCCACGGCCGCTGCCGGAGCGTCCGGCGGCGCGATCAACGTCGCTTCGTAGCCCGCCTTCTTGACCGCGGCGATCAGCGTGTCCGCGGTGGTGTCGGCACCGGTCAGATCGACAGTGGCCGTTTCAGTGGCCAGATTCACCGACGCGCCCGCGACGCCAGGCACCTTCGCCAGCGCTTTTTCGACGCGCATCGCACACGAGGCGCAAGTCATGCCGCCGATGTCGAGTTCGGCCTTATGGGTGTGCTGGGCAACAAGGTCCGTGGGGCGCAGAGGGTTAGCAAGTTCGGTCATGGTAGGCAAGGCTCGTGGCGGCATCCGGCCGCGTCATGAACCCAGTATTGACCTTGCCATAATGGGAAGGTCAAGAACGGATTGCACGGGAGGCCTTAACCTGGCCACGTCACCTCGATCGCGATCCCGGCAATCGCCTAAGCACGGTTGCAATGCAATTGGCGGGAGCGCCACGGCAGACGTCAAAAAGAGTCAACCGTACCGCAAATGAACTGCTCGTGCGCACGATCCGGCGCTATTCCTGAAATGCGCTTGCCTGGTGAGCAAGGATACGATACAACCCGGTGTTGTCGGCATTGCGAACCGCAGCCTGGCTGTATTGTTGCTTGGGGGGCCACCCAGGCAGGTTTCGCCGCGCACCGGCGCCTCCCTTAGGACCGCACGTTCCGCCACCTGAACGAATGATAAAAAATCGCCGAGAACTGTTTTCGATTCACTGGACCTGCGCATCGCTCGCAGGCCTCGCATTTCTGGCCGGTTGCGCGTCGACGCCGAGCTCGACGCAGAAGTCCACCGGCTGGATCAAGGACGAAGTCGCTGACTCGTACGTATTCGGCTATCCGCTGGTTCTGATGGGTGTTGCGCGCGACGCGGCGGTCGGTACCGATCCGGGGCAGGCGCCGCTCAATACGCTGCGCCATGCGCAGGCGGCGCCGCCGGTCGGCGCGTCCAATCCGCTTCAGCCGAGCCTCGACACGCTGGATTCGACCGGCTGGCTGGACGTCGGCAGCGAGCCGGTGATCGTTTCTCTGCCCGACTCGCATGGCCGCTACGTCGACGCTCGTGTGCTCGACATGTGGACCAACGTGGTGTGGTCGACCGGTTCGCAGTTCGCCACTCATGCGGCGGGCATCAAGGCGCAGACCATCGCCTTCGTGGGCCCGGGCTGGCAGGGCGATCTGCCCAAGGGCGTGAAGCGCGTCGACGTGCCGACCCGCAACGCGTGGGTGAGCGTGCGGATTCAGTCGAACGGCACGCGCGACCTGACGGCGGTCCGCAAGTTGCAGCGCGCGATTCGTGTCGCGCCGCTGAGCGCCTACGCAGGCGACACCCGCTCGGTGTCGATTACGCCGCCGCGCAGCAATGCGGCCGTTCCCGCTTCCGGCACGGCGGCCGCCCAGGTCGCGGCGCTCGACGCGAACGGCTTCTTCAGCCGGCTCGCACAGGCTTTGCCCGACAATCCGCCGACACCGGCGGATCCGCATGCGCTCAAATTCCTCTCGGACCTCGGCGTGGCGCCCGTCGAGCCGGTCAAGCTGCCGAACGCGCCTGAGGCCATCGCGGCCGGTCTCGCTGACGGTCATGAGCGCGTCGTCACGCCGCCGTCGAATCTGCTGAACGGCAACGGCTGGAGCTGGTTCGGCGACGGCGTGGGTGCCTACGGTCCCGACTACGCGCTGCGCGCTTATGCCGCTTATGCGCAACCGGGCATTGGCACGAAAGACGACGAAGTGCGCGCGGTCGTGACTCAGGACAGCGACGGTCACGCGCTCAACGGCGCCAACCGCTACGTGATCCATTTCGCGCCGAACCAGTTGCCGCCGGTGCGCGGCTTCTGGTCGATCACCGCCTACACCAAGGAAGGCGCATTGGGTGAAAGCGCGCCGGCGCGCGTGGCTGTCGGCGATCGCAACGCCGCGCGCCGCAATCGCGACGGCTCGCTCGACGTGGTGGTGTCGTCCGCGCGCAGCAAGAACGGCAACTGGCTGCCGGCGCCGCGCGCCGATATGCAACTGGTGCTGCGCTTGTACGCACCAAAGCCGCAAGCCACCGACGGCAGCTGGCAACCACCGGCGGTAGTGCGCCAGTGATCCATGGCCGAAGCGTGACAGCCGCGCTTCGGTGATGTCAGTGACAACAGGATGACGCATCCATCCACGCATGTCCGCCGCTCCCCGCGACGGGCATGCGCTATGACCGCGCGGACGATTGTGTAAGCCGCGGCTTACATTCCTATCTCACCGGTGATTCACGACTTATACTGCCGCTTGCGGGATTTTCGTTTTCGCGGCGGGCTTGCTGCCGCACTACCCAAAACCGAGCATGGCAAGCCTCAATAAAGCATCGTTAGCTTCTTCCATGCAGACCGTGCGCAATGTCGCGCAGTCGCGCCGCACCCGGCGCGTCATCACCGGCCTGCTGATCTTCCTCGTATTGTTCGGTCTGCTGGGCTTTTTCGCGGCGCCTCCACTGATTCGCCATCTTGCCGAACAACAGCTCAGCAAACAGCTCGACCGCCCCGCCACCATTGGCCGTATCGCGCTCAACCCGTACACGCTCAAACTCGAAGCCGATCGTGTGCATATCGGCGAGCGCGGCGGCGCGGGCGACTTCGTGGACATTTCGCGGCTCATCGTGCAGGCGTCGTGGAGTTCGCTGTTTCGCGGAGCGCCGATCGTCGACGAAGTGCAGCTCGATTCGCCGCGCTTTCACATTGTTCGCTTTGATCCGCAACGCTTCAATTTCACCGATCTGATCGACAAGTTCGCGAAGCAGCCGTCCAAGCCTAACAGCAAGCCGGCGCAGTTCGCCGTCTCGAACATCCGCCTCGAAAACGGCCAGATCATATTCGACGACAAGCTGCTCGGCGCGACGCATGTGATCGATCAATGGAAGCTCGGCATTCCGTTTATCGCCACGCTGCCTTCGAAAACCGATATCTTCGTCGAGCCGTTGCTGCGTGCGCGGATCGACGGTAGCCCGCTTGCCATCGACGGCAGGACCAAGCCGTTTGCTGCGTCGCGGGAATCGGAAGTGTCGTTGCGCTTCGAAGGGCTCGACGTGCCGCGTCTCATGTCCTACGTGCCGACCAAATTGCCGGTGGTCGTTCAGTCCGGCAAGCTGTCCACCGATCTGAAGCTGAACTTCGTGATGGCCAACGACGCACCTTCGTTGCGCGTGGCGGGCACCGTCGATATGAACGACGTCGACGTGCAGGATCAAAGCAAGGCGCCGTTTTTCGCGGCGCGCGCGGTGCACGTGGCCGCCGCGACGCTCGAGCCGCTGAAGAGCCTCTATCACTTCGACGATATCCGTATCGACGCCCCGAGCGCCAGTCTCGCGCGCGACAAGGACGGCGTACTGAGCGTCGAGAAAATGTTCGCACCCGCGCCTGCGGCTGCAACTTCTTCAGCCGCGTCCGAACCGGCCGCGAGCGCCCCGGTTGCGGCCTCCGGCGCCACCGCCACGGAGAAGGCCGCTCCGCCGCTCGATCTGTCGATCAAACGCTTCGCGCTCAATGACGGCACCATCAATGTCCGCGACTACGCCGCCTCGCGTCCGATCGACGCCGGCCTGCAGAAGCTCAATGTCACGCTCACCGATTTTTCGACCTTGGGTTCAGCGCCCGCGCACTACACGCTCAACACCGACTTCAAGGATAGCGCCGGCTCCCTCGGCGCGGCGGGCGAGTTTGGCCTCGTCGCGAAGACCGCCAATTCGAAGGTCGATCTGAAGTCACTGAAGCTGCCGCTGGTGCAACCGTACATCGACACCGCGACCGCGGCGCAAGTAGTGGACGGCGAGCTGTCCGCCACGGCGAACGTCGGCGCGAACTGGTCGAAGTCGCCGGTGGCTGTCATGGTCAACGATACGCAACTGGACCTGCAATCGTTGAAGCTGGCGGCGCGCGGCAGCAAGGCGCCGATGATCTCGCTCGCGCAAGGCCGCGTGACACTCAAACAGGTCGACGTGGCGGCCCGCATGGCCGAGATCGCCAGCGTCGACACGACCGGTCTCGCGGTCGACGCACAGCGTCTGAAAAACGGCAGCATCAACCTTGCTTCGCTTGCGGCCGAGCACGAAGCCGCGTCGGAGCGTAGCGCGGTCCACGCGGTCAAGAAGGCGCAGGCGGAAGGGCCCGCGTGGCATTACAGGATCGACGAGTTGAACCTGAAAGACGCCACCGTCAATTTCACCGACAACACCACGCCTCAGCCGGTGAAGCTGAGCATCACGCCGCTGCAATTGAAAGTGCAGCAGATCAGCGACGACTTGAGCCGTCCGCTGCCGGTCGATTTGCAGGCGACGCTGAACAAGAAAGGCACGCTCGGCCTCAAAGGCGACGTGACGGCGACGCCGCTCAAGGTGGCCGTCAAGGTGAACGCCAACCGGCTCGACGCTGCGGCTTTGGAACCGTACTTCGGCAGCCAGCTGAATGCGGTGATCGCGAGTGCGTTGCTCAATGCGAGCGGCGATCTCGCGCTGAGTCAGGCGAAGTCGTTGAAAGCGAGCTACCGCGGCGACATGGCGCTCGTCGACGTCCGCATGCTCGACAAGGCGACCTCGGACCCGTTCGCGGGGTGGGGCTCGCTCGCCTTGTCCAACCTCAAGGCCACTTACGACGAGCAGGGAACAGTCGTCGACGCGGGCCGTGTCACGTTCACGAAGTTCTACGGACGCGTGCTGCTCGACGCGCAGGGCAAGCTCAACCTCAAGGACGTCGTGGCGCACGAAAGCGGCGCCCCGCAATCGCTGACGCGCGACAAGAGCGGTGCCGAACCCGTGCCGCTGACGCCGCAGGCGGCCTCCGCCGTGGCGGCTGCGCCTGTGGCACCCGCGTCGGCTACGCCCGCCACGGTTACCGCCGCGACGCCGCCGCAAAGCCCGGTCAAGATGCACTTCGGCCAACTGGTGCTGCAGCAGGGCCGCGTGACCTACACGGACAACTTCATCAAGCCGAATTACACGGCGGACCTGGTCAGCATTCAGGGCACGGTCGGCGCGTTCGGCACGCAATCGACCACGCCCGCACCGGTGGACGTCGCGGCGAAACTGGCGGCCAATGGCCCGCTGTCGATCCGTGGCACGATCAATCCGCTGATCGCGAAGCCGGCGCTCGATCTGACCGCGAGCGCGCACGATATCGAGCTGACCAATCTCACGCCGTATTCAGCGAAATATGCCGGGTATCCGATCACCAAGGGCAAGCTGAACGTCGATCTGCACTATAAGCTCGACAACGATCAGTTGAACGCCGACAACCATCTGTTCATCGATCAGCTCACGTTCGGCGATCACATCGAGAACGATACGGCGACCAAACTGCCGGTGCGTCTTGCCATCTCGCTGCTGAAAAATTCACGCGGCGAGATTGATGTCAATCTGCCGGTGTCGGGGTCGCTGTCGAATCCGGAGTTCAGCATTGGCGGCCTGATCTGGCATGCGGTGCTCAACCTGCTGCAGAAGGCGGTGACCGCGCCGTTCTCGCTGATCGCCAACGCGTTCGGCGGCAAGGGCGAGGAGTTGGGCTACGTCGAATTCGAGCCGGGTTCGGCGAAACTCACCGACACCGACAACCAGAAACTCGATGCGATCGTGAAGGCGCTGGCCGACAAGCCGTCGATCAAGATGGATCTGATTGGCCGGGTCGATCCGGCGGTCGATGAACCCGCCTTGCGTACACGCTACGTCGATCGCCTCGTCAAGCAGCAGAAAATCAAGGACGTGGTAGGCAACGGTGAGAGCGTCGATCTGTCGACCGTCACGGTCGATCCGAAGGAATACGACAAGTATCTGACCAACGCGTACAAGTCAGCGGACTTCAAGAAGCCGCGCAATTTTGTCGGCCTGACCAAGAGCCTGCCGGACGACGACATGAAGAGCGCACTTGCCGCCAATGCGCCGATCGACGACGCCAGCTTGCGCGAGCTCGCTCAACGGCGGGCGCAGAGCGTGCAGCAGTATCTGGATGGCAAGATCGACAGCAGCCGCGTGTTTGTCGTCGCGCCGAAGCTGAACGCCGACGGCATCAAGGACAAGGGTGCAACGACGCGGGTCGATTTCGGCCTGAAGTGAGAGTCGCGCGTTGATCGTGCCGCCGCCGTGCGCCGTGCGCCGTGCCTGCGGCGGCAGGCGCACCCGCCGCTCATGCCGCACCCGCCGCTTACGCCGCGCGGGTCGGCACTTTCAACGCGGTTTGCTCGATTACGCGTGCGAGCGTGTCGAACGCGGGAGCGATCTTCTCGTTCGGCACGCACGCATAGCCCAGCAGCAGTCCGCGCCGCGATGGCGTGTCGCTGCTGTAGTAGCTGGCGAGCGGGCGCACGATCACGCCGGCATCGTAAGCGGCGGCCGTCACCGCGCGATCGTTCGCGTGATCCGGCAGGCCCAGCACCAGATGCAGGCCGGCTTCGTCGCCCATGACGGGCAGTTCGGTGCCGAAGCGCGCGGTAATGGCGTCGATCAGAATCTGCCGGCGTTCGCCGTACAGCGCACGCATACGCCGGACGTGCGACGTGAGATGGCCGTCCATGATGAAGTCGGTCATCACCGCCTGCTGCATCAACTGGCCTTCGCGATACAACTCGGCGACGCCGGTGCGGAACGTGTCCACCAGATGCTCCGGTGCGATCATGTAGCCGATCCGCAAGCCGGGAAACAGCATCTTCCCCAGACTGCCGACGTAGATCACCTGGCCCGCGTCGTCGAGTCCTTGCAGCGAGGCGAGCGGTCGGCTGCCGTAGCGGAATTCGCTGTCGTAATCGTCTTCGATGATCCACACGTTGTGCTGGCGCGCGTATTCGAGCAGCGTGCGGCGGCGCGCGAGACTCATCACCATGCCGAGCGGATACTGATGCGACGGCGTGACGAGCGCGAGCCGCGGCGGCTGTTGCAGGTCCTGTTCGCGCGGATTCAGACCTTCGTCGTCGACCGGCACCGGCACCAGGGTGATCCCTGACGATTGCAGTACGCTGCGCGCGCCCCAATAGCAGGGTTCCTCGACCCACGCGCGATCGCCGACATCGGTCAACAGGCGCACGGCCAGATCGATCGATTGATGGATGCCGGTGGTAATGATGATCTGATCCGGCGTACAGTTCACCGAGCGGGCCACCCGCAGGTAATCCGACAACGCCCGCCGCAATGGCCGGTAGCCGCCGCCGGGCGCGTAGGTGAGCAGATCGGGATTGGCTTCTTTCCACAGCCGCGCTTGCAGGCGGCTCCACGTGCGCGCCGGAAACTCCGCGACGTCGGGCACGCCCGGCATGAACGCGCCCCACTGTTTGGCGGACACGCCGGCCTTGTCGATCAGGCGCCGTCCGCGCATGGACAGGTCGTCCGGACCGTGCTTTGGCGGTTTCGGGGTTTCCGTGGTCGCGCTGCTCGCCATGTCGACGCCCGCCACGGCGGGCTTCCCGCGCGTATTCACCGCGGCCGTGTCCGGCCGCGTGTCGGCGACATAAGTGCCGCTGCCGGTGGTCGAAATCACGTACCCTTCAGCGGTGAGCTGATCATAAACGTGCAGCACCGTATTGCGCGCGATGCCGAGGTCTTCGGCGAGCGTGCGCGAACTGGGCAGCTTGGTGCCCGGCGGCAACTGGCCGGTCAGGATGGCCTGTTGCATGAGTCGCAACGTCTGACGATAGACCGGTTCGGCAGCCGTGCGCTCGAGCCTCGCGGCGAGCCAGTCCGACAAAATCACCGTGTCCAAGTGGTTCTATCCAGAATAATGAAATGGTTCCATATTGTAGAACCGTAACGGTCTATAGTGAGCCACGCAATTGATGCAATCCCGCCGCATGACCGGGAAGCCAGCCGGACCGCAGAGGAGACTTGGACGATGAAAACCGATGACGTGATCGTCAGCTTTCGAGGTGTGCGCAAGACGTACGACGGTGAAACACTGGTCGTCAAACAGCTCGACCTGGATATCTATCAGGGCGAATTTCTGACGTTGCTCGGACCGTCCGGTTCGGGCAAAACCACCTGTCTGATGATGCTGGCGGGCTTCGAATTTCCCACTGGCGGCGAAATCTGGCTCGACGGCACGTTGCTCAACACGGTGCCGCCGCATAAGCGCAACATCGGCATGGTGTTTCAGAACTACGCGCTGTTCCCGCACCTGACGGTCGAGCAGAACGTCGCCTATCCGCTTACCGTGCGCAAGGTCTCGGCCGAAGAGCGCGCGCATCGTACGAACAACGCACTCAAAATGGTGCGCATGGAGAGTTTCGCCAAGCGCTATCCGGCGCAGCTTTCCGGCGGACAGCAGCAACGTATCGCGCTCGCGCGCGCTCTGGTGTTCGAACCGAAGCTGGTGCTGATGGACGAGCCGCTCGGCGCGCTGGACAAGCAACTGCGCGAACACATGCAGTACGAACTTAAATCATTGCACGAGAAACTCGGCGTCACGTTCGTGTACGTCACACATGATCAGGGCGAAGCCTTGACCATGTCGGACCGCGTCGCCGTGTTCGACAAAGGCATCGTGCAGCAACTCGATACCGTGGATCGCCTGTACGAATCGCCGTGCAACGAGTTCGTGGCGAACTTCATCGGCGACAGCAACAAGCTGCGCGGCACGATTGCGAATGTCGATGGCGAGTATTGCGAGTTCCATTTGAGCGACGGCTCGCGCCTCACCGGCCGCAATATCGGCGGCGCGCGGGCAGGCACGCCGGCGGTCGCTTGCATCCGGCCTGAGCGCATGAAGCTCGCCAACGGCGTGTCACGGCCCGGCGCCAATGCGCTGACCGGCGAAGCACGCGGTCTGATCTACTTCGGCGACCACGTGCGCATGCGTTGTGGTGTGCCGCAGCAGGACGAGTGCTTCGTCAAGGTGCCGCTCGGTACCGACGCACTCGAGTCCTTCGCGCCCGGCGCACCGGTCGCGCTGGAGTTCGCACCCGAGCATCTGCGGGTGTTCGCAGGAGCGTGAATGCATTGAACATGCAACGTGTTCAACGCAAGCAGGGCAAGTCAAGACGCACATAACAAAGTCGTAACGTACTGAGCTTGAAGCACACCACCAAAGGAGAGCAACACACCATGAGCAAGATCGGGAAATCGCGCTGCGCCATCGCTGTCGGTGCTGTGGCGCTCGCGCTGGGCGCCGCGCAAGTCAACGCTGCCGAACTGACGGTCGTCAACTTCGGCGGCGCGAATGGCGACGCGCAGAAGGTCGCCTTCAACCAGCCGTTCGAATCGCAGACCAGCAACAAGGTGACAGCCGTCGAATACAACGGCGAGCAGGCCAAAGTGAAGGCGATGGTCGAAGCCAAGCACGTGAACTGGGACGTGGTGGAAGTCGAATCGGGCGATATCGGCCGTGGTTGCGATGAAGGCCTGTACGAGAAGCTCGACTGGTCGAAGATCGGCAAGAAGTCGGATCTGATTCCGGAAGCACCGCAAACCTGCGGCGTGGGGTTCTTCGTCTGGTCGACGGCGCTCGCGTACAACGCTGACAAGCTGAAGACGGCGCCGACCGGCTGGGCCGATTTCTGGGACGTCAAGAAATTCCCGGGCAAGCGGGCCATGCGCAAGGGCGCGCGCTACAACCTCGAATTTGCCTTGATGGCTGACGGTGTGGCGCCGAAGGATGTCTACAAGGTGCTCGCCACCAAGGAAGGCCAGGACCGCGCGTTCAAGAAGCTCGACGAACTGAAGCCGAATATCCAGTGGTGGGAAGCGGGCGCGCAGCCGCCGCAGTTCCTCGTCGCGGGTGATGTGGTGATGTCCACGGCGTACAACGGCCGTATCGACGCCGCGCAGAAGGAAGGCAAGAACCTCAAGGTGGTGTGGAACGGCAGCATCTACGATCTGGACTACTGGGCGATTCCGAAGGGCACGCCGAACAAGGCGCTGGCCGAGAAGTACATCGCTTATTCGATCTCGTCGAAGCCGCAGCAGGACTACGCGCACAACATCGCGTACGGTCCGGTCAACGTGGCGGCGATCAAGGCGCTCGACGCGAAGACGCTCGCCAATTTGCCGAACTCGCCGGCTAACGGCAAGAACGCAGTGCTGCAGAACCTCGCGTTCTGGACCGACCATGGCGACGAACTGGAGCAGCGTTTTTCGTCGTGGGCTTCGAAGTAACGAGTCTGGTGTTGGAAGGCGCGGCTCGCTGTATGGGTAGCCGCGCCGTATCGATGCAATGAAGCGCGCGCGGGTCCGGCGGACAGGCGCGCGCAGCCTTGGAGACAGGTGTGACTACGACGACGATGGCTGCCGACTCGACGCCTGAATCAAGCGGCCGACTCAAGCGCGAATTGAAGGCCGCAGAATCCAGAAAGCGGGCCATGGCCCTGCTGCTGATCGCGCCGCTCGCGATTTTCCTGCTGCTGATTTTTGTCGTGCCGATTGGCGCCCTATTGACGCGCGCCGCGCAGAACCCCGAAGTCGTCAGCGCGTTGCCGCATACGCTCGCCGCGTTGAACGGCTGGGATCGCAAGGCGCCGCCGCCGGACGCCGCGTATGCCGCCCTCGCAGTCGACCTCACCGCGGTCGCCGACAGCGACGGTATGGGCGCGCTCGCGCGACGCCTGAACGTGGAGATTCCGGGTTATCGTTCATTGGTCGCAAAGTCGGCGCACTCCATGCCGTTCGTGGACGACAACAACAAACCCCTGCAATTGACACCCGCCCAGGTGCACGCGAAATTCGTCGAACTGGACGAGCGCTGGAACGATGTCGCGTATTGGCAAGCCATTGCAAAGAACGCAGGCGCCTATTCGCCGTTCTATGTGCTGGCTTCGCTGGACCACAAGCAGGACGCGTTCGGCCACATCATTCCGACCGATCCTGACCAGCAGATCTATCTCGCCGTGTTCAGCCGTACCTTCGTGATCGGCGCAGCTGTGACGTTCTTCGCGCTGTTGCTCGGCTATCCGCTTGCCTACTGGATCTCGACGCTGTCCGAGCGCCGCGCGAATCTGGTGATGATTCTGGTGCTGATTCCATTCTGGACGTCGATCCTCGTGCGGGTTGCCGCGTGGATCGTGATCCTGCAGAGCGAAGGGCTGGTGAACAAAGCGCTGATTGGCAGCGGGCTGTTGCACGATCCGCTGTCGCTGCTGTTTAACCGGACCGGCGTCTATATTTCGATGACGCACATTCTGCTGCCATTCATGATTCTGCCGCTGTACAGCGTGATGAAGTCGATCCCGCCGACCTATCAGCGCGCGGCAGTCTCGCTCGGTAGCCATCCGTTCGCGGCATTCTGGCGCGTCTACGTGCCGCAGACCTATCCGGGTATCGGCGCAGGCGCGTTGCTGGTGTTCATTCTGGCGATCGGCTACTACATCACGCCGGCGTTGCTCGGTGGGCCGAACGATCAGATGGTCAGCTACTACGTCGCGTACTTCACCAACGTGACGATCAACTGGGGCATGGCGTGTGCGCTCGGCGGTTTGCTGCTCGCCGCGACGCTCGTGCTGTACGTGATTTACGGGCGCTTCACGCGCTCGTCATTGAGCCTTGGCTGAACGGAGTCTATCGCGATGAAACTTGCCAAGCCTCTCTTTGCGCCGCATACCTCGTGGGTCGAGCGCGTCTGGTATTTCGCGCTGCGCGGCCTTGCCGTGCTGACGCTGCTGTATCTGATTCTGCCGGTGTTGGCGATCGTGCCGCTGTCGTTTTCATCGAGCACGTTTCTCGTGTACCCGATTCCGGGCTGGTCGCTGCGTTGGTATCAGAATCTGATTGCATCCGATGAATGGCGCATGGCGGCCAAGAACAGCTTCATCGTCGCGCCCTCGGCGACGGTGGTCGCAACCGTGCTCGGCACGTTGGCGGCAATCGGACTCACCAAAGCGAACTTCCGCGGTAAAGGGCTGCTCATGGCGATCCTGATCTCGCCGATGATCGTGCCGGTGGTGGTGGTCGGCGTCGGCATGTATCTGTTTTTTGCGCCGCTCGGGTTGGCCAATACGTATATTGGGCTGATTCTCGCGCATGCGTCGCTTGGCGTGCCGTTTGTCGTGACGACTGTGGCGGCGACGCTGCAGGGTTTCAATTACAACCTGGTGCGGGCGAGTTTGTCGCTGGGTGCGAATCCAGTGAAGACGTTCTTTCGCATTACGTTGCCGGTGATCGCGCCGGGGGTGATTTCAGGCGCGTTGTTCGCGTTTGCGACTTCGTTCGATGAAGTCGTTGTGACCTTGTTCCTCGCGGGTGCGGATCAGACTACGCTGCCGCGGCAGATGTTCACCGGCATACGCGAGAACATCAGCCCGACCATTGCGGCGCTGGCGACGATTCTGATTGTCTTTTCCACGAGCCTCTTGCTGGCGCTTGAGTGGCTGCGTGGACGAAACGCGGCGCGAGCGGTCAAGGCTTGAATACCACCGGAGGGGTGCCGTTTTATTTGACGCGCACCATGTCCACAACTTTCTAACGATATTCTAAGAGTGCTCCCATTCCCTGTGCACTGGGCTGTCTTCATACTCGTAGCTCTCGATAAGAAGATGCGCTTGCCGCAGAGAATCAATGAAAATCCAGCAAATGGCGCTTGTGCGCGCGCTGGCCTTCGGAGGTTGTGCGAATCACGCCGCGCGTGACCGGCTCGCCTTCGGAGACGCCACAGTACTGCAAACCGGCCTCGGCGCCACACAGGACGAAGCCGCGGGCGCGCCCAATTCGCCGTCGGTCACAACCTACACATCGGTCGCAAATAGCCACACGGCATTGACATCGTTACAGACGCGGTGCGATCGGCTGTCGGCTGAAGCGAACTGCTATTTTCACGCCAAGGCACTCGAGAATGGGGCGCCTCTATCCGCCGCCAATCCGGCACTACGCGCCGTGCCCACGGTGGGTCCCGATCTGTGAAAAATCTTTAACACCATCTAGAACTTGTTGTCGCGGTTTCTTAGCGTGCACGCATCGAAGGCAAGCTCAGTACCGCAAGGCGTGTGTTCAAGAGGGAAAAATGTCAACCATTCTGATTGTCGATGATCATCCCGCATTCCGGATGATCATCAAGCTGCAACTCATGCAATTGCTGGGCGTTGAAGAGGTCATCGAGGCCGATAACGGACAGACCGCTGTCGAATTGGCCCGCCAACACACACCGGAACTCGCCATACTGGACCTCGATATTCCGCGCATTAGCGGGCTCGATGTGATTCCGCGTCTCAAGCTTGCCCATCCGTCGATTCGCGTGCTGGTGCTGTCCGGACATGACGCGGCCACGTTCGCGCCTCGCGCAATGCGATCAGGTGTGCACGGCTTTGTCGGCAAGTCGCAGGAAATGAAGGAAATCATGCGCGGCGTGGAGGCGGTACTCGCCGGTTACACGGTTTTTCCTGTGACATCCAAGGGTACTGGCATGGTGCCTGCGTTGGGCCTGGGAGATGAAGCGGAAAGGATCACGCTGCTGTCGGACAAGGAAGTCGTTATCCTGCAGATGCTATCGAAAGGTATGTCGAATAAGCTGATTGGCGAGGCGCTGTTTATTAGCGACAAAACCATCAGTACTTACAAGGGCCGTCTGCTGGAGAAGCTCGGTATTTCGTCGCTGGCAGGGTTAATCGAGTTTGCAGCTGTGCACCGTTTGAGCGATTAGGCTTGGTGGGTTATGAATACTGACAGCCTGACTCGTTCTTCCGCATGCACATGGAATCAAACCGGCGCACGGCGGCCAGGAGACAACTCCGTCGGCACTTCCTGTGAGCCCATTGAACACTTCGAACTCCGCTATCTACATGCACTATCCGATGAGGGTGTCGACCTTCACGCGTTTCTGGACAGCTGGCGCCGGGCGATGGAAGACGACCTTGAGCACCTCGCTGAGTTGCGTCGGGAAGGCGGCGTCGATCGTCTTCGCGATCTGTTGCATAGGTTGAGTGGCGCCGTAGGTCTGGTCGGCGCACACAGCTTGATGGAAGCGCTGCGGCGTGCGAGTGCTGCGCCGCTGGAACACAACGCAAGCGCCATTGAAGGACTGATGGAGCGTGCGCGAACTCTCGTCGCGCAACTCGAGAGAGCGGTCAACACCAACTGATGGCAAAAAAAAGCCCGACCAATGGTCGGGCTTCAAAGTCGGCTGCGTCCTCCACAGGACGCAGCCCCTGCAAAACGGCCGGGCCGTTTGCGTTACCGCCAGGCTTAAGCAGCCAGCAGCGAACGCAGCACGAACGGCAGAATCCCGCCGTGCTTGTAGTAGTCGACTTCGATCGGCGTGTCGATACGCAGCAGCACCGGCACGCGCTTTTCCTTGCCGTCCTTGCCGCGGATCACCAGCGTCACTTCCTGTTGCGGCTTGAAGTCGTCGCCCAGGCCTTCGATGTCGTACGTTTCTTCGCCGGTGATGCCGAGCGATTGCACGCTATCCGAGCCCTTGAACTGCAGCGGCAGAACGCCCATGCCGACCAGGTTCGAACGGTGAATCCGCTCGAAGCTGCGTGCGACCACGGCCTTCACGCCCAGCAGTTGCGTACCCTTCGCAGCCCAGTCACGCGACGAGCCCGTGCCGTACTCTTCGCCCGCGAACACGATGGTCGGCGTGCCGGCGTCGATGTACTTCATTGCTGCGTCATAGATCGACTCTTGTTCGCCGCTCGGCTGATGAATCGTCAGGCCGCCTTCCACGCGCGAGCCGTCTGCCTTCGCCGGAATCATCAGGTTCTTGATCCGGACGTTCGCGAACGTGCCGCGCATCATCACGTCGTGGTTGCCGCGGCGCGAGCCGTAGCTGTTGAAGTCGGCCTTCTGCACGCCGTTTGCCTTCAGCCACTTGCCTGCCGGCGAGTCTTCCTTGATCGAGCCAGCCGGGCTGATGTGGTCGGTCGTGACCGAGTCACCGAAGATGCCCAGTGCGCGCGCGTTCTTCACCGCTGCGATGCTGTCAGCCGGCGTCATCGAGAAGTCGCTGCCGAAGAACGGCGGCTCAGCGATGTAGGTCGACTTCGGCCAGTCGTAGACCTGACCTTCTTCGCCTTCAATCTTGCTCCACAGGTCGCCCTTCTTGGTCAGCGACGAGTAGTTCTTGCGGAACGCGTCTGCGTCCAGTGCGAACTTGAGCAGCGCGTCGACTTCTTCGCTGGTCGGCCAAATGTCGCCCAGGTAGATGTCGCGGCCGCCTTTGCCCTTGCCGACCGGTTCGGTCATCAGGTCGCGCGTGATGTTGCCGGCGATCGCGTAAGCGACGACCAGCGGCGGCGAAGCCAGGAAGTTGGCGCGGATATTCGGGTGAATACGCGCTTCGAAGTTACGGTTGCCCGACAGCACTGCCGCCGCGACGATGTCGTTCTTCGTGATCGCTTCGTTCAGCTCCGGCGTCAGGTCGCCCGCGTTACCGATACAGGTCGTGCAACCGTAAGCGGCCAGCGTGAAGCCGAGCTTGTCCAGGTACTTCATCAAGTCGGTCTTCGTCAGGTATTCCGTGACGATACGCGATCCCGGAGCCAGCGAGGTCTTGATGTGCGGAGCGACTGTCAGGCCGGCTTCGACAGCCTTCTTCGCCAGCAGGCCGGCGGCCAGCAGCACGCTCGGATTCGAGGTGTTCGTGCACGACGTGATCGCGGCGATCAGCACATCGCCGTTCTTCACATCGACGCCGTTGGTCGTCGTGTATTGCGTGTCCAGATCGGCTTCTTTCTTCGCAAAGCCGTTCTCGGCCACCGGCTTCGAGAACAGGTCGCTGAAGGTCGACTTCACATGACCGATTTCGATACGGTCTTGCGGGCGCTTCGGACCTGCCAGCGACGGCGTCACCGTGCCGAGGTCCAGCGTGACGACCTTGGTGTAATCGATCTGGCCAGCCTTCGGAATACCGAACAGACCTTGCGCCTTGAAGTAGTTTTCGAAGGCGGAGATTTCTGCGTCGGTGCGGCCCGTGCCCTTGAAGTAGTCGATGGTTTTTTCGTCGACCGGGAAAAAGCCCATGGTTGCACCGTATTCCGGCGCCATGTTGCCGATCGTCGCACGATCCGGCAGCGACAGCGACTTCGTGCCTTCGCCGAAGAACTCGACGAACTTGCCGACAACCTTTTCCTTGCGCAGCAGTTCGGTCACGGTCAGGACCAGGTCGGTTGCCGTCAAGCCTTCGCGCAGCTTGCCCTTCAGTTCGACGCCAACCACGTCCGGCGTCAGGAAGTACACCGGCTGGCCGAGCATGCCGGCTTCCGCTTCGATACCGCCCACGCCCCAGCCCACCACGCCGATACCGTTGATCATGGTGGTGTGGCTGTCGGTGCCGACCAGCGAATCCGGGTAGTACACCGTGTCCGAGCCGTCAGCCTTCTTGTGCACGCCGCGTGCGAGGTATTCCAGGTTCACCTGGTGAACGATACCGACGCCCGGCGGCACGACCTTGAACGTGTCGAATGCCTGCATGCCCCACTTCATGAACTGGTAGCGCTCGTTGTTGCGCTGGAATTCCAGTTTCATGTTCAGGTCGAGCGCGTTCTTTTCGCGGAAGTGATCGATCTGCACCGAGTGGTCGACGACCAGATCGACCGGGACCAGCGGCTCGATCGACTTCGGATCCTTGCCCATGTGCTTCGCGACACCGCGCATGGCAGCGATGTCGGCGAGCAGCGGCACGCCGGTAAAGTCTTGCAGCACGACGCGCGACACGACGAACGGGATTTCGTCGACGCGGGAGGCGGTCGGCTTCCAGTTCGCCAGTTGCGTGATGTGTTCTTCGGCGATCTTCTTGCCGTCGTAGTTACGCAGCACCGATTCCAGCACGATACGGATCGAAACCGGCAGGCGGTCGATCTTGATGTTCAGTGCCTTGCCGAGTTGCGGCAGGGAGTAGAACTTGCCTTTGCCGGAACCGCTGTCGAATTCCTTGAGCGTTTTGTGGAGGTTGTGGGCCATGGTGTTTTCCTTGGTTTGATCGCGGAACTACAGTACTTAACTTGACTAGATGACGTACAGATCGACGTACTCATTGACCGGCATGGCTTCGAGTCGTGCCTGATCCAGCGACACGTCGAGAATCGCCAGTTGTTGCCTGACCGGAAAGCGGCGCGCGAGGTTGGTCCTGAACTTCTCGACCAGCAACGGAATCCCGTCTTCGCGACGACGCTTATGACCGATCGGGTATTCGACTACGACTTCGTCGAATGACGACCCATCGTTGAATTCGATCGTCAGTGCATTGGCGATCGAGCGCTTCTCCGGATCGTGGTAATCCTTTGTGAACTGCGCGTCTTCGACACATTCCATCTTCGCACGCAGCACATCGATGCGCGCGTCCTGCGCGATCGAATCTTCATAGTCCGCGGCCGTCAGGCGGCCGTGGATCAGCGGCACGGCGATCATGTACTGAATGCAGTGATCGCGGTCGGCCGGATTGTTCAGCGGACCTTTTTTGTCGATGATGCGGATCGCGGCCTCGTGCGTGCGGATCGTGATCTTGCGGATGTCTTCCACGCGGCGGCCGGCGGCGCTCAGCTGCGCATGCAGCGTCATCGCGGCTTCCACGGCGGTTTGCGCGTGGAATTCCGCCGGGAACGAGATCTTGAACAGCACGTTTTCCATCACATACGAGCCATACGGCCGCTGGAACCTGAACGCGTTGCCCTTGAAGAGCACGTCGTAAAAGCCCCACGTCTTGGCCGTCAGCACCGACGGATAACCCATCTCGCCGGTCTTCGCGATCAGCGCGAGGCGCACCGCACGTGAGGTCGCGTCGCCCGCCGCCCACGATTTACGCGAGCCGGTATTCGGCGCGTGGCGGTACGTGCGCAGCGCGTGCCCGTCGACAAACGCCTGCGACACCGCGTTGATCAGCTCGTCGCGCGTGAGGCCGAGCAACTGGCCGACTACCGCCGTCGAGGCCAGTTTCACCAGCAATACATGATCGAGCCCGACCTTGTTGAAGGAGTTTTCGAGCGCGATACAGCCTTGAATTTCGTGCGCCTTGATCATGGCGATCAACAAGTCTTTCATCGCCAGCGGCTTTTTGCCCGCTGCGATGGCACTGCGCGAGAGCCAGTCGGCCGTCGCCAGAATCCCGCCGAGGTTATCGGACGGATGGCCCCATTCGGCGGCCAGCCATGTGTCGTTGAAGTCGAGCCAGCGGATCATGGCGCCAATGTTGAAGGCGGCCTGAACCGGATCCAGCTGGAACGACGTGCCCGGCACCTTGGCGCCGTTGGGGACGATCGTGCCGGGCACGATCGGTCCCATCAGCTTGGCGCAGGCGGGGTAGGTCAGCGCCTCGAGTCCGCAGCCGAGCGTATCGATCAGACAGTGACGCGCGGTTTCCAGCGCGAGCGCGCTGTCGATCTGATAATCCAGAACGTAATCGACGATATCGACCAGGACTGCGTCCGGGTCGGGTCGTACGTTGGAAATCGGAGCGGACATCGGGGTGCTTTCCTGATGTAACGGATTAGTTGGTTTTGTTGATCGCGTTCGATTGCGTCGGAGCCGGCGCGCCTTGCGTCATGGCTGCCGTCTTGCACTCGTCGGCCAGACGCGAGCTGTCCTTGTCCGAGAACAACATGGCCTTCGTCGGGATCACGACGAGGTCCATGCCGGTAGCGGCGTCGTGGAAGCGGTCAGCGCCCGTGGTGGTCGATTCACGCGGCAAATTGTAGTTCTTGTTCGCCCAGTGAACCGTCACGATCTGGTCACGCTTCATGTCGCCCTTCAGGTCGAAAGACAGGCCTTCGTTGCACGACCATTTTTCCGCGCCGTCCGGCACCGGATCGACCTTCGCTTCCTTGGCCGGATTCGGCTTGCGCTTGATCAGGCGTTTCGGTTGCGGGCGCTTGGCCACCGGTTTCGTAGCGGTGGTCGTCGTTTGTGCGGCGGCTTCAGTCGCGACAGTCAGCATCGTCGTGGACAGGGCGCCAATCACGGCGGCGATCATCAGCT
This sequence comes from Paraburkholderia ginsengiterrae, assembly GCF_001645125.1. Classification (GTDB taxonomy): domain Bacteria; phylum Pseudomonadota; class Gammaproteobacteria; order Burkholderiales; family Burkholderiaceae; genus Paraburkholderia; species Paraburkholderia ginsengiterrae. The sequence continues at coordinate 93,570 of NZ_LXKA01000011.1, forward strand.
TTTTCATGGAGAAAACCTTTCTATCTAATTTCAGTTAAACATGACGCGGGCTACCGGTCCTGGCGACCGCGTGGTTGAACTGCACGCGCTTTGGAAGCGCACAGCGACCGCTATTTTCTCCTATTTAGCGGCAGGAACTTTAAATTCTCGGGGCCTGTGTAATTCGCGCTCGGACGGATGATCTTGTTGTCGATGCGCTGCTCGATAATGTGCGCGCTCCAGCCTGCAGTGCGGGAGATCACGAAGAGCGGCGTGAACATCGCGGTCGGCACACCCATCATGTGATACGAAACCGCGCTGAACCAGTCGAGATTTGGAAACATCTTTTTCACATCTGCCATCACTGTTTCAAGTCGCTCGGCGATATTGAACAGCTTGAGGTTGCCTGCTTCCTTCGAGAGCTTCTTCGCGACTTCCTTGATGACCTTGTTGCGCGGGTCCGAAATCGTGTACACCGGGTGGCCGAAGCCGATCACCACTTCCTTGTTCTCCACGCGCCGGCGAATATCCGCCTCGGCTTCGTCCGGGCTCTGGTAGCGCGACTGGATCTCGAACGCGACCTCGTTGGCGCCGCCGTGCTTCGGCCCGCGCAGCGCGCCGATCGCGCCGGTGATCGCCGAATAGATGTCCGATCCCGTGCCCGCGATCACGCGGCCGGTAAAGGTCGACGCGTTGAATTCATGCTCGGCGTACAGGTTCAGCGACACGTGCATCGCGTCGACCCATGCCTTCGACGGCTCCACGCCGTGCAGCAGATGCAGGAAATGGCCGCCGATCGAGTCGTCGTCGGTTTCGACTTCGATACGCTTGCCGTTGTGCGAGTAGTGGTACCAGTACAGCAGCATCGAGCCGAGCGAGGCCATCAGCTTGTCGGCGATGTCGCGCGCGCCCGGCAGGTTGTGGTCGTCCTTCTCCGGCAGCACGGTGCCGAGCACCGAGACGCCGGTGCGCATCACGTCCATCGGGTGGGCGGCGGCCGGAATCCACTCGAGCGCGGCCTTCACGTTCGCGGGCAGGCCGCGCAGCGCCTTGAGCTTGGTCTTGTAGGCGCTCAGTTCGGCCGGGGTCGGCAGCTTTTCGTGCACCAGCAGGTAGGCGATCTCCTCGAATTCGCAGGCGCCTGCGAGGTCGAGAATGTCGTAGCCGCGGTAATGCAGGTCGTTGCCGGTCTTGCCGACCGTGCACAACGCCGTGTTGCCCGCCGTCACGCCGGACAGGGCGACGGATTTCTTCGGTTTGAAGCCGCCTTGGGGTTCGTTACCGCCTTGTGCACCGGCGGTTTGCGTTGTCTCGCTCATCTCCCGCAATCTCCTTTGTGCCTGCTCATTGCGCGTTAGCGCCCACTTTCGAAAAAAGCGGCGCGGCGTCTTGGGGGACGGCACGCCCGGTAGCCTGCGCGCGGCGCAGCACCGACCAGTAGTAGCGATAGCTGGCGCGGTCGTGCAAGGTGTCGCGATGGCGTGTCGGCCCCCATTGCGCGGACTGCGCGGCCAGCAGGATCTCGGTAGCCGTGGCGATTTCTTCGTCGCGTGGCGCGAATGCGGCGACGATCGCCTCGATCTGCGCCGGGTGGATGCTCCACATGCGCGTGTAGCCGAACTCGTTGCGCGCGCGCGTGGCGTCGTTCGCGACCACGCTCATATCGCGCACTTCCGTGCTGACGTTGTGCGACGGCACTTTGCCGTGTGCATGACAAGCCGCCGAGATTTCCAGCTTCGCGCGCCGCACCAGCGGATGATCGAACTGGCCGGGCGAGCGCATGGCCGTATCGGGAATCGCGCCGTCGTGCGCCGAGACGAAATCCATCAGGCCGAAGCTCAGTGCCTCGACACCCGGCAGCGCGGCCAGATCGAACACGCGCGCGAGCGCGCTGTGGGTTTCGATCAGCAATTGGACCGGCACGGGTTGCGTGATGCCGAGCTCGCGGCGCGTCGCCTCGATGAACGCGAGCATTTCGGCGGCGTCAGGGACGTTGCGGATTTTCGGCAGGGTGATGTAAGCAGGCGCTCGCTTCGCAGCGCGCAGAATGAGGCGGACGTCGTCGCGCCAGTGCACATGAGCGAAGTCGTGAATCCGCACACCGACGCGGCCAAAGCGGTCATGCTCGCTGCCCAGCAGCGAGGCGACCAGTTCCGCGTGTTCCGCCTCGCGGCCGACCTGCGCGCCGTCTTCGCAATCGAGCGTGATATCGAACACCGGGCCGAGTTGCTGCTGCAGCGCGAGCGATTTCAACATCAGCTTCTCGCTGCCGGCGTAGTGATCGCAGGCAGGCAGCACAGCGGGCGGCACTTCGCCGTCAAACAGCACTTCGGCGGGTGTGAGGGCGCGCATCTTCGGCGTCAGGAGTGTGGGTAGTGTTTAGGGAAATCGGATTCGGGCGCGCTCTGCTGACACCTCAGCAAAGCGCGCCCGGATCAGATGCGAACGCCGGCACTGGCGTGGCACATGACGGATTGAACCGCAAGATGCCACGTCGTACTGCTTGTACTGCATTCGCACGAAAAAAACCGGAACCCGCCGCTGTGATGCTTCGGAGCTCCGGTTCGTCTGCATCAGCGGCTTAGCCGAGCAGGTGTTGAACGCCCTCGCGCTCTTCCAGCAGCTCGTTCAGCGTGCCGTCCATCTTCTCGCGCGAGAACGCGTCGATTGCCAGACCTTCGACGCGCTTGTACTCGCCGTTTTCGCACGTGACCGGCACACCGTAGATGATGTCTTCCGGAATGCCATACGAACCGTCCGACGGGATACCCATGGTGACCCACTTGCCGTTCGTGCCGAGCACCCAGTCACGCACGTGGTCGATCGCAGCGTTAGCCGCCGACGCTGCCGACGACAGGCCGCGCGCTTCGATGATCTCCGCGCCGCGCTTGCCGACGGTCGGGATGAACGTGTTGCGGTTCCACTCTTCGTCGTTGATCAGCTTGGTCAGGTCTTGACCTTCTGCTGTGGCGACGCGGAAGTCCGGGTACATGGTCGGCGAGTGGTTGCCCCACACCGCGAGCTTTTCGATCGAAGCGACCGGCTTGCCCGACTTGGCTGCCAGTTGCGACAGCGCGCGGTTGTGGTCCAGACGCAGCATGGCGGTGAAGTTCTTCTTCGGCAGATCCGGCGCCGACTTCATGGCGATGTACGCGTTCGTGTTGGCCGGGTTGCCGACCACCAGCACCTTCACGTCGCGGCTGGCGACGTCGTTCAGCGCCTTGCCCTGAACCGTGAAGATTTCCGCGTTGGCCGACAGCAGGTCCTTACGCTCCATGCCTTTCGAACGCGGACGCGCGCCGACCAGCAGGGCTACGTCTGCATCCTTGAATGCAACCTTGGGGTCGTCGGTGATCACGACGCCCGACAGCAGCGGGAATGCGCAATCATCCAGTTCCATCACGACGCCTTTGACGGCGCCTTGCGCTTGCGGCAGGTCGAGCAGTTGCAGGATAACCGGCTGGTCCTTGCCGAGCAGATCGCCATTGGCGATGCGGAACAACAGGGAGTAAGCGATTTGACCTGCGGCGCCGGTGACGGCAACGCGCTTTGCGGGCTTAGCCATTGAGAAATCTCCAGGACGATGCGTTAGACGCTAGGAAAAACGCCATTCTATATGCGCGTTCAGCGAAGCGTTGTGAAACACGGCGGAAATCACTCTTCGCGGACGGACTCGTAATCTGCCGGGCCCGAGTGGCGCGTTGCGGCGAGACCGCCGTGCCGGAAACCTGTACTGCCGAGCGGGAGGGCGGGCGCCGGGTAGCCGCTGCACGGTGCGGGCTCCTGCAAACAGCGCGTTTCGGCATGCGTCTGACCAGCGAATGGCGGCGAATCGAAACCTGAACTGCGTGGGAACAGCATGGTGCAGAGTGGCTGCCGGTGCGTCGCGGCGCTGCGTTCAGCCGCCTTCAAAAAACCCGCAAACCCTTGCTCGACAGGGAGTGTAGGAGTCGTCAGGCACAAAGTCAACATTATCTTATGTCTTATATAAGACATATCTATTGAGGGAAAAACCCTAGACGCATCCTAGCCCTTTATGATGAAATGCGCGCATGAATGCGAACCCGGCGAACACGACGAATCCGAGCGGCCCGGCGGTCGCGGGAGAGGGTGTACCCGCTGCCGCCCCGGCCACCGCGCCTACTTTCAGCCCCTTGTACCAGCAGATCAAGGGGTTGATTACACAGAGCCTGGAAAGCGGCGAGTGGAAGCCCGGCGAGATCATTCCTAGTGAAGTCGAATTGGCGGCGAGATTCAAGGTCAGCCAGGGAACGGTGCGCAAAGCGATCGACGAGCTGGCTGCCGACAACCTGCTGGTGCGCCGCCAGGGCAAGGGTACTTTTGTTGCGACGCACAACGAAGATCGCGCCCAGTTTCGCTTCCTCCGCTTACTGGCTGACGATGGTGCGGAGCACCCGCACGTCAGCCGCCTGCTTGAATGCCGGCGCTTGCGCGCTTCGGCGGACATTGCCCGGCAACTCGATCTGAAGCCGGCCGACCCGGTTGTGCTGATCAAGCGTTTGCTGCAGTTCGACGGCGAAGTGACCGTGCTCGATGAAATCTGGCTGCCCGGCGCGGTGTTCCGCGGGCTCACGCTCGAGCGCTTGTCGGAGTATAAAGGTCCCCTCTACGCGATGTTCGAGACGGAGTTCGGCACACGCATGATCCGCGCAACGGAGAAGATCCGCGCGGTGGCAGCCGAGCCGTCCGTAGCCGACCTGCTGAATGTGCCCGCTGGTTTTCCATTGCTGTCGGTCGAGCGCGTGTCCTATACATATGGAGACCGGCCGGTTGAGGTGCGCCGTGGTTGGTATGTCACAACCGGGTATTACTATCAGAACGATCTAAGCTGAGTGTGACTGTGTGAGGGCGCCACATCCCACGTGCGCGCCTGTTTGAGGGCGCCTTTATCGCGCTTGCTGTAACGGACCTGTGGTGGTTTTCGCTGCAGCGCGATATAAAAAGGCGCTAAAATTGCGGATTAGTGTGACTACATAGTAGGGGTCTAGCATGGCTGAAGCCGTAAAAAAACCGAGGCCGGAATTCCGGAACATCGGTATCGGGCAGATATTGACGGCATACCGTCTCCCGCTAGCGGGGCGAGTGTCGATCTTGCACCGCGTGAGCGGTGGTCTGCTTTTTGTTTTTCTTCCGTTCCTGCTGTACCTCTTCGATCAGAGCCTGACTTCCGAACTTAGTTTCGAAGTCTTCAAAGGTTTCCTCTCCAACATCGTCGTCAAGCTCATCACGCTCGTTCTCGCGTGGGCCTTCCTGTTCCACTTCTGCGCCGGTATCCGTCACCTCGTGATGGACACGAACCACAACGCAGTGACGAAGGAAAAGGGCAAGTCGACCTCCATCGTCGTTCTCGTCGTGTCGTCGCTGCTCACCATCGCATTCGCGGCAAAACTGTTCGGAGCATTCTAAAAAATGTCATCAAATAACCGAATCGGTTCGAAGCGTCTGGTCGTCGGCGCGCATTACGGCCTGCGCGACTGGCTGGCGCAGCGCATCACCGCCACCATCATGGCGGTCTACACGGTGATCCTGCTCGCGTGGTTCTTCGGCGCGCGCGATTTCTCGTACGACGGCTGGGCGTCGATCTTCGCCACGCAATGGATGAAGCTCGCCACGTTCGTCACGCTGCTGTCGCTGTTCTATCACGCGTGGGTGGGTATCCGTGACATCTGGATGGACTATGTGAAGCCCGTTGGCACGCGTCTGTTTCTTCAGGCGCTGACGATCGTCTGGCTGCTCGCGTGTGCGGGCTACGCTGCGCAGATTCTCTGGAGAGTGTAAAAGAATGGCTGCAATCAAAAATTCTCTGCCGCGTCGCAAGTTTGACGTGGTTATCGTCGGCGCAGGCGGCTCGGGGATGCGCGCTTCGCTGCAACTCGCGCGCGCGGGCCTGTCGGTCTGCGTGTTGTCCAAGGTGTTCCCGACGCGTTCGCACACGGTCGCAGCGCAAGGCGGCATTGGCGCCTCGCTCGGCAACATGAGCGAAGACAACTGGCATTACCACTTCTACGACACGATCAAGGGTTCCGACTGGCTCGGCGACCAGGACGCGATCGAGTTCATGTGCCGCGAAGCACCGAATGCCGTCTACGAGCTGGAACACATGGGCATGCCGTTCGACCGCAACGCGGACGGCACGATTTACCAGCGCCCGTTCGGCGGCCACACCGCGAACTACGGCGAAAAGCCGGTGCAACGCGCCTGCGCGGCGGCTGACCGTACCGGTCACGCACTGCTGCACACGCTGTACCAGCAAAACGTGGCGGCCAAGACGCAATTCTTCGTCGAATGGATGGCGCTGGATCTGATCCGCGACGCCGACGGCGACGTGCTTGGCGTGACCGCGCTGGAAATGGAAACCGGCGACGTTTATATCCTCGAAGGCAAGACCACGCTGTTCGCCACGGGCGGCGCGGGCCGGATCTTCGCGGCGTCCACCAATGCGTTCATCAACACCGGTGACGGCCTGGGCATGGCCGCGCGCTCGGGCATCGCACTGCAGGACATGGAATTCTGGCAATTCCACCCCACCGGCGTGGCCGGCGCGGGCGTGCTGATTACCGAAGGCGTGCGTGGTGAAGGCGGCATTCTGCGTAACTCGAACGGCGAGCGTTTCATGGAACGCTACGCGCCGACGCTGAAGGACCTGGCGCCACGCGACTTCGTTTCGCGCTCGATGGACCAGGAAATCAAGGAAGGCCGCGGCGTGGGTCCGAACAAGGATCACGTGCTGCTCGACCTGTCGCACATTGGCGCCGAGACGATCATGAAGCGTCTGCCGTCGATCCGCGAAATCGCCATGAAGTTCGCGAACGTCGACTGCATTAAAGAGCCGATCCCGGTTGTGCCGACCATCCACTATCAGATGGGCGGCATTCCGACGAACATCAACGGTCAGGTTGTCGGTACGCCGAAGGGCCACGAAGAAGTCGTCAACGGTTTTTACGCAGTGGGCGAATGCTCGTGCGTGTCGGTGCACGGTGCAAACCGTCTCGGCACGAACTCGCTGCTCGACCTGGTGGTGTTCGGCCGTGCAGCCGGCAACCACATCGTCAAGCACGTGAAGGACATGAAGGAACACAAGCCGCTGCCGGCGGATGCAGCCGACTTCGCGCTGTCGCGTCTGGCGAAGCTGGATAACTCGTCCTCGGGCGAGTACGCGCAATCGGTCGCCAACGACATCCGCGGCACGATGCAGGCACACGCCGGCGTGTTCCGTACGTCGAAGCTGCTGGCTGAAGGCGTCGAGCGCATCCGCGAAGTGGCTGACCGTGTCGACAACATCCATCTGAAGGACAAGTCGAAGGTGTTCAACACGGCCCGCATCGAAGCGCTGGAAGTGGCGAACCTGATCGAAGTGGCACGCGCCACGATGGTTTCCGCTGAAGCGCGCAAGGAAAGCCGTGGTGCGCACGCGCAGAACGACTTCGAACATCGCGACGACGAAAACTGGCTGCGCCATACGCTGTGGTTCAGCGAAGGTGATCGCCTCGACTACAAGCCGGTTCACATGAAACCGCTGACGGTCGAATCGGTTCCGCCGAAAGCACGGACCTTCTAAGGCACAAGTCAAAGGAATTCAGAAATGGCAAAGCGTACATTTGAAATTTACCGCTACGATCCGGACAAGGACGCAGCGCCGCGCATGCAAACGTACGAGATCGAAATCGACTCGCACGAACGCATGCTGCTCGACGCGCTGCTCAAGCTGAAGGCGATGGACGAAACCTTGTCGTTCCGCCGTTCGTGCCGCGAAGGCGTGTGCGGTTCGGACGCAATGAACATCAACGGCAAGAACGGTCTGGCCTGCTTGCAGAACATGAACGACCTGCCGCAGAAGATCGTGCTGCGTCCGCTGCCGGGCCTGCCCGTCGTGCGCGACCTGATCTGCGACTTCACGCAGTTCTTCAACCAGTATCACTCGATCAAGCCGTACCTGATCAACGATACGCCGCCGCCGGAAAAAGAACGCCTGCAGTCGCCGGAAGAGCGCGACGAGCTCGACGGCCTGTACGAATGTATTCTGTGCGCCAGCTGCTCGACGTCGTGCCCGAGCTTCTGGTGGAATCCGGACAAGTTCGTCGGCCCGGCCGGCCTGCTGCAAGCCTACCGTTTCATCGCGGACAGCCGCGACGAAGCGACGGGTGAGCGCCTCGACAACCTGGAAGATCCGTACCGTCTGTTCCGTTGCCATACCATCATGAATTGCGTCGACGTTTGCCCGAAGGGCCTGAACCCGACCAAGGCAATTGGCAAGATCAAGGAATTGATGGTTCGCCGCGCTGTCTAGGATGAATAAGCGCCGCGCTCCCTATCGTTCGCTGCCCCCCGAGGGGGCAGTCAGTACGGTTGGGGCGGCCCGGCGCGTACTGACATGAACGAAACATCGCATCAGTCCGACCCTCTCCGCCGCGCGCGCCTGCGTTGGCGCGCGCGGCGGGGCCTGCTGGAAAACGATCTGATCTTTGAACGTTTCTTCAGCCGATATGAGCATGACCTCAGCGATGCCGATGTGGGCGCACTCACGCGCCTGCTCGAGCTGAGCGATAACGACCTGATGGACTTGCTGCTCGCGCGCAAGGAACCGGAGGGCGAGCTGGCCGACCCGGACGTGATCCGGGTGCTGGAGCTGCTGCGAAACGCTTGATTGGCTTGACCGGCTAGAGCGTCGCGAGTCCGTTGTTCCAGGCGTGCAATTATCGAAACCCTGTTTCCATACTTCGATTGAGGATGTGCTATGACCCCGTCAGATGTTAAAGCCACGCTATCGTTCAGCGACAATTCGCCGAGCGTTGAAATGCCGATTTACAAGGGTACTCTCGGCCCGGACGTGATCGACATCCGTAAGCTGTACGGTCAGACCGGCAAGTTCACGTACGACCCGGGCTTCATGTCGACGGCGTCTTGCAATTCGGCGATCACCTACATCGATGGCGACAAGGGCGAACTGCTGTACCGCGGCTACCCGATCGATAACCTCGCCCAGAACGCCGACTTCCTCGAAACCTGCTACCTGTTGTTGAAGGGCGAACTGCCGAACGCGCAGCAGAAAGAAGAGTTCGTGAAGACCGTCACGAATCACACGATGGTGCACGAGCAGATGCACTTCTTCTTCCGCGGTTTCCGTCGCGACGCACACCCGATGGCGATTCTGGTCGCCGCGGTCGGCGCGCTGTCGGCGTTCTATCACGACTCGCTCGACATCAACAATCCGCGCCATCGTGAAGTGTCGGCTATCCGCATGATCGCGAAGCTGCCGACGCTGGTGGCAATGGCCTACAAGTACAGCATCGGCCAGCCGTTTGCGTACCCGCGCAACAACCTCTCGTACAGCGCGAACTTCATGCACATGATGTTCTCGAACCCGTGCGAAGAGTACAAGGTCAACGACGTGCTGGTGCGCGCGCTCGACCGTATCCTGATCCTGCACGCTGACCACGAGCAGAATGCGTCGACTTCGACGGTGCGTCTGGCCGGTTCGTCGGGCGCGAATCCGTTCGCGTGTATCGCAGCCGGTATCGCGTGTCTGTGGGGCCCGGCGCACGGCGGTGCGAACGAAGCCGCACTGAACATGCTGGAAGAGATCGGCTCGGTGGACAACATTCCTGAGTTCATCAAGCAGGTGAAGGACAAGAACTCCGGCGTGAAGCTGATGGGCTTCGGTCACCGCGTCTACAAGAACTACGATCCGCGTGCGAAGCTGATGCGCGAAACCTGCCACGAAGTGCTCGAAGAACTGGGCCTGCACGACGACCCGCTGTTCAAGCTGGCCATGGCACTGGAAAAGATCGCGCTGGAAGACGAATACTTCGTGTCGCGCAAGCTGTACCCGAACGTCGACTTCTATTCGGGCATCGTGCAGCGCGCGCTGGGCATCCCGACCTCGATGTTCACGTGTATCTTCGCGATGGCACGTACGGTGGGCTGGATTGCACAGTGGAACGAAATGATCGCCGATCCGGAACAGAAGATTGGCCGTCCGCGCCAACTGTTCGTGGGCGACACGCCGCGTGAAGCCAAGCCGATCGCGCAACGCTGATCGAGTTTGAATCCTCCAGGGTCGTCGTAGTGGGTCTGCGTCGAACGGGTGCGGATTCTGGCTGATAAAAGACGCCTCAACGGGTTCACCGTTGGGGCGTTTTGCTTTGCGGCGCAGTGTGCGGCCGTCGCGCCTGCTTGCCGGGTGCCACCAATACAGGTATCGCCACTACCACCCAACTCCCTGTTTTTTATCGGTTTTTTCCTTGTTTGAGCGGCCCAAAGCGGGAAGCTGCGTGGCATAATCGACTGACACGGTCAGCCCGCAGTCCAGTCATTACTACCCCGCATACCATGGCACAGACTCTCTACGACAAATTGTGGAACACCCACGTGGTCCACACGGAAGAAGACGGTACAACGATTCTCTACATCGACCGTCACCTGCTGCACGAAGTCACCAGCCCGCAGGCGTTCGAAGGCCTGAAGCTGGCTGAGCGCCCGGTGTGGCGCATCAGCGCGAACCTGGCTGTCTCGGACCACAATGTCCCGACCACGGATCGCAGCCACGGCATTGCCGATCCGGTCTCCAAACTGCAGGTGGACACGCTCGATTCGAACTGCGACGCCTATGGCATCACGCAGTTCAAGATGAACGACCTGCGTCAGGGCATCGTGCACATCATCGGGCCGGAGCAGGGTGCCACGCTGCCGGGCATGACGATCGTCTGCGGCGACTCGCACACCTCCACTCACGGCGCGTTCGGCGCGTTGGCGCACGGCATCGGCACGTCTGAAGTCGAGCACGTGCTGGCCACGCAAACGCTCTTGCAGAAGAAGAGCAAGAACATGTTGGTGAAAGTCGAGGGCCCGTTGCCGCGCGGCTGTACCGCGAAAGACATCGTGCTGGCCATCATCGGCAAGATCGGCACGGCAGGCGGCACCGGCTATGCCATCGAATTCGGCGGTTCAACCATTCGCGCGCTGTCCATGGAAGGCCGTATGACGGTCTGCAACATGGCGATCGAAGCGGGCGCGCGCGCCGGCATGGTCGCGGTCGACAACACCACCGTCGAATACCTGAAAGGCCGCCCGTTCTCGCCGGAAGGCGTCGAGTGGGATCATGCGGTCGAATACTGGAAGCAGTTCACGTCGGACGAGGGTGCGCACTTCGACCGCGTGGTCGAGTTGAATGCCGCGGAAATCGTCCCGCAAGTCACGTGGGGCACTTCGCCGGAAATGGTCACGGCCGTGGACGGCCGCGTGCCGGATCCGGAACGCGAAAAGGACCCGGTCAAGCGCGACGCGATGGAGCGCGCGCTGAAATATATGGCGCTCGAACCCAATGCGCCGATCGAGTCGATCAAGCCGGATAAAATCTTCATCGGGTCGTGCACCAACGCGCGCATTGAAGACATTCGCGCCGCGGCTTACGTCGTGAAGAAGCTGGGCCGCCGCGTGGCGTCGAACATCCGTCTGGCCATGGTGGTGCCGGGTTCGGGTCTCGTGAAGGCGCAGGCGGAACGCGAAGGCCTCGACAAGGTCTTTACCGATGCCGGATTCGAATGGCGTGAACCCGGTTGCTCGATGTGTCTCGCCATGAACGCCGACCGGTTGGAGCCTGGCGAGCGTTGCGCGTCCACGTCGAACCGTAATTTCGAGGGTCGTCAGGGCGCCGGTGGCCGTACCCACCTCGTGAGCCCCGCAATGGCTGCGGCCGCTGCCATCGAAGGGCATTTCGTCGATATTCGCAAGCTTGGATGAATCGCATGATGAAGAACATGAATCGCACCACTCTCCTGCGCCGCGTCGCGCTCGGCGCGCTGGCTGGCCTACTGTTTGGCCTGGCCGGCTGCAACACTGTGCACGGGTTCGGGCAAGACATGTCACATCTCGGCAATTCGATCAGCAATCACGCTGAATAAAGCGGTTTTTTGATTTTTGCCGGTCATGCGTCTGGCGGCTTTCCTGCCGTCACGCGCATGACGCGGTCTCGAAACAGGCGCAAGCGTCATGGATAAATTCATCGTACATACCGGCGTCGTGGCGCCGCTCGATCGCGAAAACGTCGATACGGACGCGATCATTCCGAAGCAATTCCTGAAGTCGATCAAGCGCACGGGTTTCGGTCCGAACGCATTCGACGAATGGCGCTACCTCGACCACGGCGAGCCGGGTCAGGACAACTCGAAGCGTCCGCTCAATCCGGACTTCGTGCTGAATCAGCCGCGTTATCAAGGCGCCTCCGTGCTGCTGACGCGCCAGAACTTCGGCTGCGGCAGCTCGCGTGAGCACGCGCCGTGGGCGCTGCAGCAATACGGCTTTCGCGCGATCATCGCGTCGAGCTTCGCCGATATTTTCTACAACAACTGCTTCAAGAACGGCCTGCTGCCCATCGTGCTGACCGAGCAGCAAGTCGATCACCTGTTCAACGAAACCTACGCGTTCAACGGCTTCCAGCTGACGATCGACCTGGAAGCGCAAGTGGTGCGCACGTCGGACGGCAGCGCTGAGTATCCGTTCGAAGTCGCGGGTTTCCGCAAGTACTGCTTGCTGAATGGTTTCGACGACATCGGTCTGACGCTGCGCCATGCGGACAAGATTCGCCAGTTCGAAGCCGAGCGCATCGCGAAGCAGCCTTGGCTGGCACACCGTATCGTCGGTTAAGGGCGTAAGCGTGTTCAGGCACGTTCGCTGATTCAGGCTCAGAAGCCTCAAAGAACAGAACAATCATCAAGGAATTCGCATGAAGATCGCAGTGTTGCCGGGCGACGGCATCGGTCCCGAAATCGTCAAGGAGGCCGTCAAGGTCCTGAACGTACTCGGCGAAAAGTTCGAACTCGAAGAAGCGCCGGTTGGCGGCGCAGGCTACGAAGCAAAGGGCCATCCGCTGCCCGATTCGACGCTGGCGCTGGCGAAGGAAGCCGACGCGATCCTGTTCGGCGCCGTCGGCGACTGGAAGTACGACAGCCTCGAACGCGCGCTGCGTCCGGAGCAGGCCATTCTCGGCCTGCGCAAGCACCTGCAGCTGTTCGCGAACTTCCGTCCGGCCATCTGCTATCCGCAACTCACCGGTGCGTCGTCGTTGAAGGAAGAAATCGTTTCGGGCCTGGACATCCTGATCGTGCGCGAATTGAACGGCGACATTTACTTCGGCGCGCCGCGTGGCGTGCGCGAAGCGCCGGATGGCCTGTTCGCCGGCTCGAAGGAAGGCTTCGACACGATGCGTTATTCGGAACCCGAAGTGCGCCGTATTGCGCACGTCGCGTTTCAGGCGGCGCAAAAACGCGGCAAGAAGCTGACCTCGGTCGATAAGGCCAACGTGCTCGAAACGTCGCAGTTCTGGAAAGACGTGATGATCGACGTGTCGAAGGAATACGCGGACGTCGAGCTGTCGCACATGTACGTGGACAACGCCGCCATGCAGCTGGTCAAGGCGCCGAAGTCGTTCGATGTGATCGTCACCGGCAACATGTTCGGCGACATTCTGTCCGACGAGGCCGCCATGCTGACGGGCTCGATCGGCATGCTGCCGTCGGCGTCGCTCGACAAGAACAACAAGGGCCTGTACGAGCCTTCGCACGGTTCCGCGCCGGATATCGCCGGCAAGGGCGTGGCGAATCCGCTGGCCACCATCCTGTCGGCCGCGATGATGCTGCGTTATTCGCTGAACAAGGCGGAACAGGCGGACCGGATCGAGAACGCGGTGAAAAAGGTGCTCGAACAGGGCTATCGCACGGGCGACATTCTCACGCCGGGTTGCAAGCAGGTGGGCACGGTCGCCATGGGCGACGCGGTGGTTGCGGCGCTGTAAAACGCGCCGGAATGAAGCGTAGTTAGGTCGTCAAACGGCCTTTAAAGCGCGAATCGGCCTTGAAACAGGCCGATTCGCGTGCAATACGGACGACAGCGGCGGACATTGGCGTCGCCGGATTCCGGTTTTCGTGTATATTGTGGCGATGGCACTCTCGGCTCAAATCTCCTCGATTTCGAAACTGCACGGCAAAACGGCCCGTGTGGTTGAGCTCGCCATTACTACCACCAAAACGATTACCCCGAAAACGATCACGAAGCGCTGATCGTCCGTCGTGCCCGCTCATCTTCCCCGCGCGGTCACTGCGGGCAAAGATGCGGGGAAGTTTCCATTCGAAGGGTATGAAGTCATGAACGTAGGTCTCGTAGGTTGGCGCGGCATGGTCGGCAGCGTCCTGATGCAACGTATGCAGCAGGAAGGCGATTTCGACTTGATCGAACCGGTGTTTTTCAGCACCAGCAACGCGGGCGGCAACGCGCCGTCGTTCGCCAAAAACGAGACCAAGCTCAAAGACGCGACAAGCATCGAAGACCTGAAGAAGTGCGACGCGATCATCTCCTGTCAGGGCGGTGACTACACGAACGAAGTGTTCCCGAAGCTGCGCGCGGCGGGCTGGAACGGCTACTGGATCGACGCGGCTTCGTCGCTGCGCATGAAGGACGACGCGGTCATCATTCTCGACCCGGTCAACCTCGACGTGATCAAGAACGCGCTGGTCAAGGGCCAGAAGAACTTCATCGGCGGCAATTGCACTGTCAGCCTGATGCTGATGGCGCTCGGCGGCCTGTTCCGCGAAAACCTCGTCGACTGGATGACGGCCATGACGTACCAGGCCGCTTCGGGCGCGGGCGCGCAAAACATGCGCGAGCTGCTGTCGCAAATGGGCACGCTGCACGGCGCGGTGAAGAACGAACTGGCCGACCCGGCTTCGGCGATTCTCGACATCGACCGCCGCGTGCTCGAAGCCATGAACAGCGACAGCATGCCGACGGACCACTTCGGCGTGCCGCTCGCCGGCTCGCTGATTCCGTGGATCGACAAGGACCTCGGCAACGGCATGTCGAAGGAAGAGTGGAAGGGCGGCGCCGAAACCAACAAGATTCTCGGCAAGCCGGCCATGGGCACGCCGGGCTCGATTCCGGTCGACGGCCTGTGCGTGCGGATTGGCGCAATGCGCTGCCATTCGCAGGCGCTGACCATCAAGCTGAACAAGGATGTGCCGCTGGACGAGGTGAACAGCATCCTCGCGTCGGGCAACGACTGGGTGAAGGTCGTGCCGAACGAGCGCGAAGCGTCGATGCGCGATCTGTCCCCGGCGCTCGTCACGGGCACGCTGACGGTGCCGGTCGGCCGCGTGCGCAAGCTCGCGATGGGCGGCGAATATCTGTCGGCGTTCACGGTCGGCGATCAGCTGCTGTGGGGTGCCGCGGAGCCGCTGCGTCGTATGCTTCGCATTGTGCTCGACAAGTAAAGTAAACTACGCGGTTACGACGCGTAGAAAAATCCAGAAGCGTCGCGCTTGCGCGGCGCTTTTTTCATTGTGTGCTCCGAATATCTTGTCTCTTTCCAACCGCAAAAAAGGGCTGCGCGCTGACGCGGCTGGAGTCTCGATGAACCTTCGACTCTCATCCCTTCGGGTCATGTTCAATTTCAAAGGCACGGACCGTCTGGCCGTTGCCGCTGTGGCGCTTGCATTGACGGCTGCCGGCATGGGCAGCGCGGCTGCCGCGCCGGCCGATGCGGCGAGCGCGCCGGATGCCGCTTCCGTTTCGTACGCGAACGGTGGCCAAATCACGGTGCGGCCGGGGCAGTCGTTGAACGACCTGGCGATTGCCGTCACGCAGTCGCGCGACCGCGCGACGCTCGCACGCGCTTCGCGCGCGCTGTTCGACGCGAACCCGAACGCCTTCATGAGCCATGATCCAAGCCGGATGCGCATGGGCGCGGTGTTGACGGTGCCGGTGCTGGATGCGTCGGGTGCTTTGGCCGCTTCGTCGTCGGCGGCGGGTTCTGCTTCGTCGTCTGCACCTGCTTCCGCGCCGAACGCGGCGGCAACGGCGGAAGCGGCGAGCGGTGCGGCACAGGGCAGCGCGGCGGCGGCAAGCGCCGCAAGTGCTGCGGCTCATGCGGTGGCGCCTGCTATGCCCGCAGTTTCGGCGGCAGCGAGTGCAGCCGTTGGGGCAAGTTCGGTGGCGCCAGCCGCCATCACGGCTTCATCGGCGCCGGTTGCGGGTTCGCAGACGGCAGCCGCGCCGGCCAGCGGTGCGCATGAGTGGTCCGGCTCGATTCAACCTTCGGCTAGCGAGGCTGCCGAAGGCGCTTCGGCATCGGGTGCCGCAACAATGCCTGCGACGACCGCCGCGCAGCCGGCATCGCAACCGCGTGTGCAGGTCTCGAGCTTGCAGCAGTTGCTCGCGCTGAAAAATCGCGTGCTGATGGAGTTGCAGAAGCATGGTATCGGCGGGAAGCCGGTAGCCACGGGCGCTCCGTCTGCCAATGTCGCGCAGCCGGCCGCCGGCGTGTCCGCAACGGCCGTGGCGCCTGCGCACGCAGCTGCGCCGGCGGGCTCAACGTCGAATGATGTCGACCTGTCGCAGACAGAATTGAGCATAGCGGCGGCGGTTGGCGCGGCGCTGGTTGCATTGTTGGCGGCGTGGCGTATGCGTCGGCGGAAGCGCGAGCGTGTCGCGGCAGAGAATGCGGCGTCGGCGGGGCGCGACGACGCGGTGGCGCAAAATGCGGCGGCGCTGGCGCCTGTGAAGCATGAAACGGAGGGCGCTGCGGAAGCTGGCGCTGCGGACCGCGCGGCAACGGAGCAGGAAGACGCGGAACGAGCCGCCGCCGAGCAAGCTGCTGAAGAGTGGGCTGCGGCGGAACACGCTGCAGCGGAACACGCAGCAGCGGAGCGCGCGGCGGTAGAACGGGCGGAGACCGAGAGAGCCGCTGCGGAGCGTGCTGCAACTGAGCAGGCCGCTGCAGAGCGAGCGGCAGCCGACCAGGCGGCAGCTGAGCATGCCGCAGCTGAGCGGGCCGAAGCGGAACGTACCGCAGCGGCGGAACGTACCACAGCGGAACAGGCAGCAGCAGAACAGGCTGCGGCAGAGCATGCAGCAGCGGAACGTGCAGAAGCAGAGCACGCGGCATCGGAACAATCCGCAACCGGCAGCGAAGCCGCGTCTCACCCAGCCATCCCCGCACCCGATCTCACCCTACCCCAGCACGTCTGGCAGGAGCGCCCGGCAGCGCCCGCTTCATTTGAACCTGCACAAGCGGATCCAAACCTCGCCGGGTCTACGCCGAGCGCGTTCGCGCCCGAACCGCTTTCCCCCGCCCATCACGACAACCTCGATGGAGCGACCACGGCGGCCAGCCTTGCCGCCGCCGCCGAGCTCGGCGCCGAAGCGTTGCCGCTGACGTCGCTCGAGCCCGTCGACGAACCCGCGCCGCACGAGGCGCCCGCGCACGGTCTGCAATGGGATGACGAGCCGGTCGCGCGACTGGAACCGTCGATTGAGCCGCAAGATCATTTGCGCACACCGCAGCACCTCGAGCCGCCACCGGTAGCACACGCCCCGTCCGTGCCGACCGAATTCCCGCGCGACGCCGTCGACGCGTTCGGCAGCCTGGACATGCCGCTGCCGCCGCGCATGGACTCGCCCGCCGATACCGTGCATGCTCCCGCTTCGCTATCGACCCAGCCGGTGGCATCGCCGGAAGCGACTGCGCAGCAAGCTGCGCTGCCCCACCCGGACGAGGAATCGTATATCGCCGACGAAATCGCCGCCGGCACTGCGGGCCACGCCGCGGTAGCGGGCTTGGGCGCCGGCTTCGGTGCGTCCGGCTTCGGCGCGCTGAAACTCGATTTCGACCTCGAATTGCCGCCTAGCCCGGCTCAGCCGTTGCCGGCATTTACGCAGGCCGATCTCGGCCGCATCGCCCGCAACAAGCTTGATCTGGCTGCCGAGTACATCGAACTCGGCGATCTTTCTGGCGCGCGTGCGCTCATCAACGAAGTGATCGAGACGAACGATCCCGCAACGCGCACCGAGGCTCGCGCGTTGCTGTCGACGCTCGCCCCGTTGTCGTGAAGCGTATCGCGTTAGGCGTCCAGTACGACGGCTCGGCGTTTTGCGGTTGGCAGTCGCAACCGCATGGCAACACCGTGCAGGACGAACTCGAACGAGCGCTGCGCGAGTTCGCGCAAACGCCCGTGCACACGGTCGTCGCGGGCCGCACGGACACGGGTGTGCATGGTCTCGGACAAGTCGTTCATTTCGACACGGAGCTCGAACGCGCGGACATTTCGTGGGTTCGCGGCACCAACGCGTTCTTGCCGAAGACGGTCTCGGTGCAGTGGGCCAAGCCGATGCCCGACGAGTTCCACGCACGTTTCTCGGCGTTCGAGCGGACCTATTACTACGTGCTGTATGTCCATCCCGTACGCTCGCCGATGCTGGCGACACGGGCCGGCTGGGTGCACGCCACGCTAGACCTCGAAGCGATGCGCGCGGCCGCTGCGCTTCTGATCGGCGAACACGATTTTTCGGCGTTCCGTTCGTCGCAATGTCAGGCGAAAACGCCGATCAAGCATCTGTATCAGATCGACATCCAGCAGCAGGGCGACTTCGTCCATTTCCGCTTTCGGGCGAACGCGTTCCTGCATCATATGGTGCGCAACGTGATGGGCTGTCTGGTGTACATCGGCCGTGGCCGTCGCCCTGTCGACTGGATGGCCGAGGTACTGGCAGGCCGCGATCGCGAGTGCGCCGCGCCGACCTTCATGCCGGACGGGTTATATCTGGCGCAGGTGGGCTATCCTGAGCAATTCGCCGTACCCGCGCCGCAGACGGGCAGCGTGCCATGGAGTACTGTATGGACCGAGCAAGCGCCAACATGAAATCTCCCGAATCTCTCGTGAACGAAACCCCAGCCGGTATGCAGCAGCAAGCCGCACCTCATCGCACGCGCGTCAAGCTATGCGGCCTGTCGAAGCCGGAAGACGTCGCCCACGCGATCGATCTCGGCGCCGACGCAATCGGGCTGGTGTTCTATCCGCCCAGCCCGCGTTCGGTCAGCGTCGCCCAGGCAGTCGAACTGGTGCATGACGTGCCACCGTTCGTGTCGGTGGTCGGCCTGTTTGTCAACGCCACGCCGGACTGGATCCGCGAAGTCGTTAGCAACGTCGGCCTCACACTGTTGCAGTTCCACGGCGACGAGACCGCGGAGCAGTGCGAAGCCCTTGCCGGCGTTGCGGGTTTGCCTTGGTTGCGCGCGTTGCGCGTTGCGGCGGACACTCAGCCAGCCGATTTGGTAAAATCGGCGCTTAACTATTCAGCAGCCAGCGGCCTACTGTTCGACACCCATGTCGAAGGTTATGGCGGTGGCGGGAAGGTTTTTGATTGGTCACTTATTCCTTCAGAGCTCGCGCGTCGGGCCGTTTTGAGTGGTGGGTTGAACGCGCAAAACGTCAGTGATGCGATCCATCGCGTGCGCCCGTACGCGGTCGATGTCTCGAGCGGCATCGAAACGCCGGGCGCCAAGGGCGTGAAAGATCACGCCCGGATGGCGGCGTTCGTACGCGCGGTGCGCGCGGCAGACGCCGAATGATTCCGGTGCCGCGGTTGTCTCGCACGAGACCCGCGCGCCACACTGAGAAGAGTGATCACCATGTATAACTTGCCTGACGAAAGAGGCCATTTCGGCCAGTTTGGCGGCGTGTTCGTCGCTGAAACGCTGGTTCACGCGCTCGACGAGCTGCGTGTCGCGTACGAGAAATATCAGAAAGACCCCGAATTCGTCGCTGAGTACGAGCGCGAATTGAAACATTTCGTCGGCCGTCCGTCGCCGATTTATCACGCACAGCGCTGGAGCGAAATGCTCGGCGGCGCGCAGGTGTACCTCAAGCGTGAGGACCTGAACCACACTGGCGCGCACAAGATCAACAATGTGATCGGCCAGGCACTGCTGGCGAAGCGCATGGGCAAGCCGCGCGTCATCGCGGAAACCGGCGCCGGCCAGCACGGTGTGGCCACCGCCACCATTGCCGCGCGTTTCGGCATGGAATGCGTGGTCTATATGGGCGCGGAAGACGTGCGCCGCCAGGCTGCCAACGTGTACCGCATGAAGCTGCTCGGCGCGACCATCGTGCCGGTCGAATCGGGCTCACGTACGCTCAAGGACGCGCTGAACGAAGCCATGCGCGACTGGGTGACCAACGTCGAGAACACCTTCTACATCATCGGCACGGTGGCCGGGCCGCATCCGTACCCGATGATGGTCCGCGATTTCCAGCGCGTGATTGGCGACGAATGCAAGGTGCAAATGCCCGAGATGGTCGGTCGTCAGCCGGATGCCGTAATTGCGTGCGTTGGCGGCGGTTCGAATGCAATGGGTATCTTTTACCCGTACATTGACGACACTTCGGTGAAATTGATCGGTGTCGAAGCAGCCGGCGATGGTCTTGAAACAGGTCGCCACGCCGCTTCGTTGATTGGCGGCAGCCCTGGCGTGCTGCATGGCAATCGCACGTATCTGCTGCAGGACGAAAATGGGCAGATCATCGAGACGCATTCGGTGTCGGCGGGCCTCGACTATCCGGGCGTCGGCCCTGAGCACGCGTGGCTAAAAGAGAGCAACCGCGCGGAATATGTCGGCATCACCGACGAAGAGGCGCTCAAAGCGTTCCACGATTGCTGCCGAATCGAAGGCATCATTCCGGCACTGGAATCCAGCCATGCGCTGGCCTATGCCGCGAAACTCGCGCCGACTCTGTCGAAGGACAAGGTCCTTCTGGTCAATTTGTCGGGCCGCGGCGACAAGGACATGCATACGGTCGCTGAGCGATCGGGCATTCAGTTCTGAGCGCCGCGACGATGCGTGACGAGTTCGACGAGCCGCAGCCGGCGGTTGAGACCAACGTGGCCACCGGTGCAACGGCGGCCGGTGCGCCTGCATCGCTGTTGCCGCAGGTGCCCGCCGGCATCCAGCTGTTGAACCGCGATTTTCTGACCGATGTGGCGAACATTCCCGACGAGTCGATCGACCTGATCGTCTGCGATCCGCCCTATGGGCTGGGCAAGGACTACGGCAACGACTCCGACATGCGCACCGGCGAGGAATTTCTCGCCTGGACGCGTGGCTGGCTCGAGCTGGCCATCCCGAAGCTCAAGCCGTCGGGTTCGCTCTACATTTTCTGCACGTGGCAGTACGCACCGGAAATCTTCAGCTTCCTGAAGACAAAACTCACGATGATCAACGAAATCATCTGGGACCGGCGCGTACCGAGCATGGGCGGCACCGTGCGCCGTTTTACTTCGGTGCACGACAACATCGGCTTTTTCGCGGTGTCGAAGGATTACTTCTTCGATCTCGATCCCGTCCGCATCCCGTACGATGCCATCACGAAGAAGGCGCGTTCGCGTAAATTGTTTGAAGGCAGCAAGTGGCTGGAGCTTGGCTATAATCCCAAGGATGTCTGGTCGGTTTCGCGGCTGCATCGGCAACACGCCGAGCGGGTCGCTCATCCCACCCAGAAGCCTCTGGAAATTGTCGAGCGGATGGTGCTGGCAAGTTGTCCAAAGGGCGGGCGCGTGCTCGACCCGTTCATGGGCAGCGGCACCACGGCAGTCGCTTGCGCGCGTCAGCAGCGCGAATTCGTCGGCTATGAGATCAATGAAAGTTACTGCGCGATCGCGCGCGAACGCGTCAGCGCTGCTGCTGCTCCGTCCGCGCCGCGCCGGGCCAAGGCCAAAACGCAACGGCCGACCGAAGTGCAATGAGCACGCCGCGCAGTCACTCAAATCCGAGAAAATTCCATGTCCCGTATCAAGAACACGTTCGCCGCGCTGTCCGCGCAAGGTAAGAAGGGTCTGATTCCGTTCATGACCGCCGGCGACCCGGACCCGGCCCGCACGGTTGAATTCATGCACGCGCTCGCCGCCGGCGGCGCGGATGTGATCGAGCTCGGCGTGCCGTTTTCCGACCCGATGGCCGACGGCCCGGTGATCCAGCAATCGTCCGAGCGCGCATTGGCACAGGGCGTGTCGCTGCGTTCCGTGATTGCCGACGTCAAGCGCTTCCGCGAAACCAACGACACGACCCCGGTGGTGTTGATGGGCTACGCCAACCCGATCGAACGCATGGGCGCCGAAGCGTTCGCCAAGGCGGCGAAAGAGGGTGGTGTGGATGGCGTGCTGGTGGTCGACTATCCGCCGGAAGAATGCGCTAACTTCGCCGAACAGATGCGATCTGCCGGCATCGATCCGATCTTTTTGCTTGCGCCCACCTCTACGGATGAGCGTATCGCTGAAGTCGGCAAGATTGCCAGCGGCTACGTCTATTATGTGTCGTTGAAAGGCGTGACCGGCGCGGCAAATCTGGACGTTTCCAGCATCGCGAGTAAAATCCCGGCCATCAAGTCGCGCGTGCCCCTGCCGGTAGGCGTCGGTTTCGGTATTCGCGACGCGCAAACCGCGCGTGCGGTAGCCGAAGTGTCCGATGCCGTCGTGATCGGCAGCCGTATCGTGCAATTGCTCGAACAGGCGGCGCCCGAAACCGCCGCCGAGACGCTCACGCGTTTCGTCGACGAAGTGCGCGAGGCGCTCGATAGCGTCGCGGCTGCCCGATAACAGTTATTTTTTGTCTTCTGTAGTGTGAGCGGCGGGCTTGTCCCGCCGTTTGCGCGACTGTCGACCCTGAAGGATTCAATATGAGCTGGCTCGATAAACTGCTGCCGCCGAAAATCAAACAGACCGACCCGAAGAGCCGCAAGGGGATTCCGGAAGGCCTGTGGATCAAGTGCCCGTCGTGCGAGGCGGTGCTGTACCGCAACGATGTCGAGGCCAATCTGCACGTTTGCCCGAAGTGCGACCATCACATGCGCATCGGCGCGCGTGAGCGGCTCGACGGCCTGCTCGATCCGGAAGGCCGCTACGAAATCGGTCAGGAAATCGTCCCGGTCGACGCGCTGAAGTTCAAGGACAGCCGCAAGTATCCGGATCGCCTCAAGGAGGCGATGGACGACACCGACGAAACCGACGCGATGGTCGTCATGGGTGGCGCGATCCATACGCTGCCGGTGGTGGTGGCCTGCTTCGAGTTCTCGTTCATGGGCGGCTCGATGGGCTCGGTGGTCGGCGAGCGCTTCGCGCGCGGCGCGCAAAACGCGCTCGAACAGAAAGTGCCGTTTATCTGCTTCACCGCTTCGGGCGGCGCGCGGATGCAGGAAAGCCTGCTGTCGCTGATGCAGATGGCCAAGACCACGGCCATGCTGACCAAGCTCTCCGAAGCCAAGCTGCCGTTCATCTCCGTGCTGACCGATCCGACCATGGGCGGCGTGTCGGCGAGCTTCGCGGTCCTCGGCGACGTGGTGATCGCTGAGCCGAAGGCGCTGATCGGCTTCGCCGGCCCGCGCGTGATCGAGCAAACGGTGCGCGAAAAGCTGCCGGAAGGGTTCCAGCGAGCCGAGTTCCTGCTGACGAAGGGCGCGATCGACATGATCGTCGACCGTCGCAAGCTGCGCGAAGAGATTGCGCAGTTGATGGCGCTGTTGGGCCAGCAGCCGGCCGACGCCGTCGCGTAAGCCCAACGCCAGAGCGGAGCCGCCGCGCCTTCCCGAGCGCGGCCGCCGTCAGACAAGCGGTCAAATAAGCAGTCAAAAAAATAGCGCGCCGCGTGAGCAATCAAGCGGCGCGCTGTCATTTCCAGGATAATCTCGGTCTCGTGACGCGCGAACCCGCGCACATACTGTCATTGCCAGACCGATTCACTAGCGATCCACCCGCGATTCACCCGATGACCACATTCCCCACCCTCGACGCGTGGCTCACGCACCTTGAATCCGCGCATCCGGTCGGTATCGACATGGGTCTGACCCGCATCTCCCGGGTACGCGACGCGATGCAACTGTCGTTCGCATGCCCGGTCATCACGGTCGGCGGCACGAACGGCAAGGGCTCCACCTGCGCGATCCTCGAAGCCATTCTGCTGAAAGCGGGCTTCACGGTCGGCTGCCACACGTCGCCGCACCTGCTGTCGTTCAACGAGCGCGCGCGGGTGAACGGCGAAATGGCGAGCGACGCGGATCTGCTGCCGCATTTCGAAGCCGTCGAGGCGGCGCGCCTGAGCCTCGACGAACCGGTCACGCTCACCTACTTCGAATTCACGACGCTGGCGATCATGAGCCTGTTCGCGTCGCGCGGGCTGGATGCGGTGATTTTCGAAGTCGGTCTGGGCGGCCGTCTCGACGCGGTAAATATTCTCGATACGGACTGCGCGATCATCACCAGCATCGACATCGATCACACGGAATATCTCGGCGACACGCGCGAGAAAATTGCCTTCGAAAAGGCCGGCATTTTCCGTCCGGGCAAGCCGGCGATCTGCGCGGACCCGGTGCCGCCGCAAACGCTGATCGATCATGCCGAGAAGATTGGCGCCGAACTGTGGCTATTCGGCCGCGATTTCCGCTATGAAGGGCAGGCGGGCAGCGAGCGCCAGCAGTGGAGCTACGTCGGCCCGACCCTGCGGCGCTCGGCGCTCGCGTATCCCGCGTTGCGCGGCGCGAACCAGTTGATCAACACGTCGGCGGCGCTCGCCGGTCTCGAGGCATTGCGCGACCGGCTGCCGGTCTCGGCGCAAGATATCCGCCTCGGCCTCGCCAACGTGGAACTGCCGGGGCGATTCCAGGTGCTGCCGGGCAAGCCGGCTATCGTGTTGGATGTCGGCCACAATCCGCACGCCGCCGCGGTGCTGACGCAAAACCTCGGCAACATGGGTTATTTTCCGTACACCTACGCGGTGTTCGGCGCGATGCGCGACAAGGACATCGCGGGCGTGCTGGCCCACCTGAAAGGCGAGATCGACCACTGGTGCGTGACGGATCTGCCGACCCCGCGGGCCGCGTCGGCGGGAGAACTCGAAACGGCATTGCGGGAGCAGGGCGTGGGTGAGGGTGCCGACAGCAGCGTGACGCGTTACGCAACACCGGCAGAGGCTTACCAAGACGCGCTAAAACGTGCGTCAGAGAATGATAGAATCGTGGTTTTCGGCAGTTTCTATACGGTAGCAGGCGTTATGGCCTACCGTAAATCGCAGCAACACTGAACGGGCGCCAGGCTCGAACCAAGCGATTCATGGGAATTTTCTCGTTCGGCAAGAAAGACGACGCACCCACGCGGCGCGGCGCAAATACCAGTTCCAACCGGGCCGCCCGTGGTGGCGAGCGCGTGGAGCGGCGAACCCGCCGCACGGAGCGCACCGTCGACGCCGATGCGATGCTGCTCGACCCTACGTTGCCGGAAAAGCAACGTGCGCGGCGCCGGCTGGTCGGCGCCATTGCCATGGTCGTGGCGGCTGTGGTGATCCTGCCCATGGTGCTGGATTCGCATCCCAAGCCGGTCACGGACGACATCTCCATTGAGATTCCGAATCGCCCGGCGCCGAAGCTTGCCAAAGCTGACGAAGACACGCAGGCCGGCGTAGCCCCTGACAATCCCACGCCTGACACGGCACTCGCCGCTTCCGGTCTCGCACCGGCAACAACGGCCGCCGCTCAGAGCCAGTCAGGCGCTACGAAGCAATCCAGCACGCAGACGAGTGCAGCGTCCGCGGCGAAACCGCAGGCTCCCGCTGTCGCTGCCAATACCGCGCCAGCGGCGTCGGCAGCATCGGCGAAATCGACCAAACCGGCGGCCAAGCCGTCGGTCACGCAAAACGCCGCGACTGCTCCCGCACCGGCCACGCCGGCACCGAGCACGGACGACACGACCACGGCCGCCGCCGCGGACGCCAATTCAGGCACCCCGGCTTCGCCCCCGGGCAGCCGTTTCGCGGTGCAACTCGGCGCGTTTGCGAACGACGCCAACGCGCGCAATTGGGCGGCGAAGTTGAAATCGGCGGGAGTACCCGCATATACCGAACATCGGAAGCAGGCTGACGGCTCGACGCTCACGCTGTTGCGTGCCGGCCCATTCGCCGATCGCGCAGCGGCAAGCGCCGCCATTGCGAAGGTTCGCGAGGCCGGCTTGACGTCGGGCGCCAACAACGGCACGGCACAGTAAGCGAGCGATGTTCACTGCCTTCGACTACGCTGTAATGGCGGTGATCGGTTTGTCGGCATTGCGCGGTACATGGCGCGGTTTTTTGTCTGAGATATTCGGGCTGATCGGCTGGATTGCGGCGTTTTTCATTGCCGGCCGCTTTGTCGGTTACGTCGTGCCGTTCATCCCGTCCACATGGCCGGGCGGCGCGTTGACCCAGTGGCTGCTGGCCTTCGCGCTGGTGTGGATCGGCGTGGTGCTGGTGGCAAGCGTGCTGAACGCGCTGTTGAGCCGCATTGTGCAGGCAACCGGCTTGAGCGGCGTGGACCGCTCGCTCGGTTTGATGTTCGGCCTCGTGCGCGGGGTCGTTCTGGTGCTGATTCTGGTCGCCCTGGCTGGCTTGACCGAACTGCCCCAACAGGAATTCTGGCGCAACGCCTTGCTGCGGCCCTATGCGGTCGAGGGCGTGCACGTAATGAAACCGTTGCTTCCCGAACCGCTTGCTGCTTACGTCAAAGTGTGACGATCAGGCGAGTGGTTAGAGGAACGCGGCAGGACTCCGGCGCAAACCGGCTGCCATCACGAATTTTGTACCTTTGAAGGACATGCCATGTGCGGCATCGTAGGCGTAGTTTCCCATTCCCCGGTCAATCAGCTGATCTATGACAGCCTGCTGCTGCTGCAGCACCGCGGTCAGGACGCCGCCGGTATCGCGACAGCGAACGGCAGCAATTTCCACATGCACAAGGCTAACGGCATGGTGCGCGACGTGTTCCGCACGCGCAACATGCGCAGCCTGCCCGGCACGACCGGGATCGGCCAGGTCCGTTACCCGACCGCCGGCTCCGCGTCGAGCGAAGAGGAAGCCCAGCCGTTCTACGTGAACGCGCCGTTCGGCATCATCCTCGCGCACAACGGCAATCTCACCAACTGGCAGCAGTTGAAAGATGAGATGTTCCGCATCGACCGCCGCCACATCAACACGAATTCCGACACGGAAGTCATGCTCAACGTGCTCGCGCACGAATTGCAGTTGTCGAGCTCGAGCCTGCAACTGGATCCGGCGGCGCTGTTCAAGGCTGTGTCGGGCGTGCATCGGCGTGTGCGCGGGTCGTACGCGATCGTCTCGCTGATCGCCGGCTATGGCTTGCTCGGCTTCCGTGACCCGTTCGGTATCCGCCCGCTGTGTATCGGCAAGCAGGAAACGGCGGAAGGCGTCGAGTGGATGCTGGCGTCGGAGTCGGTAGCGATTGAAGGTATCGGCTTCGAGTTCGTGCGCGACGTGGCGCCGGGTGAAGCGATTTTCATCGACCTCGAAGGCAATCTGCACTCGCAGCAGTGCGCTACGAACCCGAGCCTGAACCCGTGCATTTTCGAACTCGTGTACCTCGCGCGTCCGGACTCGGTGCTCGACGGCGTGCCGGTCTACAACGTGCGTCTGCGCATGGGCGACTACCTCGCCGAGAAGATCAAGCGTGAACTGCCCGATGTCGCGATCGACGTCGTGATGCCGATTCCCGATTCGTCCCGTCCGGCCGCGATGCAGGTCGCGAAGAAGCTGGGCGTGGAGTATCGCGAAGGCTTCTTCAAGAACCGTTACGTGGGCCGCACCTTCATCATGCCGGGCCAGGCGATGCGCAAGAAATCGGTGCGCCAGAAGCTGAACGCCATGGCCATCGAGTTCAAGGGCAAGAACGTGCTGATCGTCGACGACGCGATCGTGCGCGGTACCACCTCGCATGAAATCGTGCAGATGGCGCGCGATGCGGGCGCGAACAAGGTGATCTTCGCCTCGGCGGCGCCGCCGGTGAAATTCCCGAACGTGTACGGCATCGACATGCCGACGCGCGGTGAACTCGTCGCCCACGGCCGCTCGGACGAAGAAGTTGCGCGCATGATCGGCGCGGACCACCTGGTCTACCAGGACGTCGACGCGCTGAAGCAGGCGGTGCGCGATATCAACCCGGCGCTGAAGGAATTCGAAGCGTCGTGTTTCGACGGCAACTATGTCACCGGCGACGTCACCACCGAATACCTCGACCGCATCGAAACCGCGCGTCTCGCACCCGCTTCGCAATCGGACCGCGACGCCGCGAGCGAAGCGATCGACGGCGGCCTCGCGCGCTCGCAACTGCATCTGCAGTTGTCGGTAGGTTAAGCGACTCCGCTCGCGGCGCGGCACGCCTGCACGGCACGCCGCGAGCGTGTTAGCATGAGGGCTTGCGTCGATTTGATCTCAGCTTGCGGACGCGGGGCAACCCGAAACAGCTAAAGCGACAGGTGGGAAAGCCGCACTCATCCGCCTCCGCTCCAGCTTTCTCCCGCACATGAAGCCCGCTTATGCCGACGCAAAAGCGGGCTTTTTTGTTGCTGCCGTCGGGCGGCGGTTCGGCTTCACTCGAACCCCACCGAACGCAGCCATGGAACATTGGAAACCAGAACCAACATGGACGACTCCCTGAACTTCGACACGCTGGCAATCCGCTCGGGCACCGCGCGCAGCGACTTCAACGAACATTCGGAAGCGATTTTCCTGACCTCGAGCTTCGTCTTCGCGAGCGCCGCGGACGCCGCCGAAAAATTCAAAAACTCCGAAGACAACTACACCTACTCGCGCTTCACGAACCCGACCGTCTCGATGTTCCAGGACCGTCTGGCCGCGCTTGAAGGGGGAGAAGCGTGCATGGCCACGGCGTCGGGGATGGCGGCGATCATGTCGGTGGTGATGTCCACGCTGCAGGCCGGCGATCATCTGGTCAGCTCGCAAGCGCTGTTCGGTTCGACGCTCGGCATGTTCTCGCAGATTTTCAGCAAGTTCGGTATTACGACCACGTTCGTCGATCCGACCGATCTGGACGCATGGAAGAACGCCGTGCGCCCCGAAACGAAGATGTTCTTCCTCGAAACGCCGTCGAATCCGCTGACCGAAGTCGCCGATATTGAAGCGATCAGCAAGATCGCGAAGGCGGCCAATGCTATCTTCGTGGTCGACAACTGTTTCTGCAGCCCGGCGTTGCAACAACCGCTCAAGCTCGGCGCGGACGTCGTGATGCATTCGGCCACCAAGTTCCTCGACGGGCAGGGCCGGGTGCTCGGCGGCGCGCTGGTCGGCTCCAGGCAGTTCATCATGGAAAAAGTGTTTCCGTTCGTGCGAAGCGCCGGGCCGACGCTGTCCGCGTTCAACGCCTGGGTGCTGCTCAAGGGCATGGAAACGCTGTCGCTGCGCGTCGACAAGCAGTCGGCGAATGCGCTGGAAATCGCACGCTGGCTCGAAACGCATCCGGCTGTGAACCGCGTGTTCTATCCGGGGCTCGAATCGCATCCGCAACATGCGCTGGCTATGCGTCAGCAGAAGTCGGGCGGCGCGATTCTCTCGTTCGAACTGAAGGGCGACACGCCCGAGCAGATGCGCGCGAATGCCTGGCGCGTGATCGACAACACGAAGATCTGCTCGATCACCGGCAACCTCGGTGACACGCGTACCACTATCACGCATCCGGCCACGACCACGCACGGCCGTGTGACGCCGGAAGCGCGTGCGGCGGCGGGTATTACCGAGGGCTTGATCCGTCTCGCGGTGGGTCTGGAAAACGCGGGCGATATTCGCGCCGATCTGGAACGCGGTCTGGCGGGCTGAGCCGCTGCTCTTGATGCGGGAAAGCGGGCCGTCCAATCAGGCGGCTCGCGAAGTGACATGCAGCTCAGTGGCGCAACGCGCGCCACTGGCCGGGCGCCAGCCCGAAACGCCGCGTGAACGCGTGCGTGTAGGCGCTCTGATCGCCAAAGCCGATGTCCAGCGCGATATCGGCCAGCGAGAGCCGCGGATCGGCGAGAAGGGTGAGCGACGTGTCGAGCCGCAGGCGCTGCAAATAGCGATGCGGCGTTTCACCGAAAGCGTCGACAAAAAGCTGATGAAAGCGACGCATGCCGAAGCCGCAATGGGCGGCGAGGTCGGCGATCCGCAAAGGCTCCGACAGGTGCGCCCTCAGCCAGCGGTCAATACGCGCAAAGTCGAGACCGGCGCCGGGCGCTTGCGCGCCCGCCGTCGTGCCTGCATCGGCCACCAGCGCTGCGCCCAGGCGCGCCGCGGCGTCCCAATGGAAACGGCGGGTGTCCAGATCGTCGCCTTGTGCGCCGCCCGCGGCGTGCGCCGCGATGCGATGCACGAGCTGCGTCAGCGAGGTGTCGACGGCGACGGCCCGCGCGCGGTCGAACAGGCGCTCCGGCACGGCCAGCGACGAGGCCGGCAAATCCAGCACCAACTGCCGGTTCTCGCCGACGCCGGCGTAATCGTGCCGCGCACCGGCCGGAATGAGCCAGGCGGAGCCGGCGTCGATCTGCTGCGCGACGCCGTTCACCGCCATCACCATCGCGCCGTCGAGCCCGAGCACGACCTGATGAAAGTCGTGCACGTCCGACGCTTCGATCGCGCCGTAGCGGCGAAGCGAAACGCAAGGTGCGGTAACGGCGGGGTGGTTCATCGGTGCAATCCGGCGACGTCGCGCAAAGACAAAACTGCAAAAACCTTAAACGTCGAGCAATTCGACTTCGAACACGAGCGTCGCATTCGGCGGAATCACACCGCCCGCGCCGCGCACGCCGTAGCCGAGTTGCGGCGGGATGGTCAGCTTGCGCGTGCCGCCGACCTTCATGCCTTGCACGCCTTCGTCCCAACCCTTGATGACCATGCCGCCGCCCAGCACGAAAGCGAACGGGTCATTGCGGTCCTTGCTCGAGTCGAACTTCTGGCCATCGGTCAGCCAGCCGGTGTAATGCACGCTGACGGTCTTGCCGGCCACCGCTTCGGCGCCGGTGCCTTCAACGATGTCTTCATACTTCAAGCCGGATTCGGTAGTCACAGTCGACATGTGTCGCTCCTCAGGTCAAAAACGTAAAAAACGACATTGTAGGCGCGTTGGCCCTGCATCGCCGAGATTGCGGAGTTTGCCGTGATTGTCCTGCGGCACGCGGATTGCGTGCAAGTTGGCCGTCCGGCCAGGCTGGCCGCGCCGGACGGCATGCCTATAATGGGGCTTCATTCAATCACCCTGTACTGCCTGAGAGGGCTCGATCGTGACAACGCCTTCAACCGGAACGCCTGGCGCAGAACCAGCGTCTTCCGGCTTCGCGGTCTCCGAACGCACAGCGCATCTGCGCGCGGAAACCGCTCTGTTTATGCGCGACCACGTGCTGTCGCTGGTATCGCACGACCTGCGTGGGCCGTTGAACGCCATTCATAGCTGGGCGTACGTGCTTGAGCGCAAGCTCGACGCGAACGACCCCAACTCGCAGCGCGCCGTCAGCGGCATTCGCAGCGGGGTGGACCAGCAGGTGAAGCTGCTCGAAACGCTCGTCGACGCCACGCGCGCCGAAACCAGGATGCTGGCGCTCAACTATGCGCCGTTTCCGCTGCATCCGCTCATCGACGAAACCGTGGCGGAAGTCCGCTCGGGCCTCGCGCGTGCACGCGGCGTGGAAGTCGCGGTCGACTCGCGCCTCGCCACGGAGCAGCTCAACGGCGACCGGGAGCGTCTTGCCGCCGCGCTGTGGGTGATGCTGACGTTCGCCGTCGAAGCGAGCAGCGAGGGCGCCACCGTCACACTGGCGGCGCATGCGGACGCGACGGCATGGCATGCCACCGTCACGTACGCAGCCAACGGCGCGGCGTTGGAGAATCCAGGGTTGCCTCATGTGCTGGAAGCATTTGCCCGCAAGCAGGCAGGCGAGCCGCGCGAAGCGAAACGGATCGCGTGGGTGCTGGCGCTGTGCAAGCGCGTCGCGGAAGCCCACGGCGGCAGCTTCGAGCAGATCGATGCAACCGGCAGCGACGCGGCTAGGCTGGCGCTGCGTGTACCGCTGAGCGCGGCGGCCCCGCAGTGAATGGTCCGCCAAAGCCGCTTCCTTTGCCCGTTTAAGTTTTCACCGAGCTTTCACCCTCTATACTGACAACTTTTGTTGCCGGAGCCTTTCGCTTTGATCCAGGTCGTCGCCCTTATCGGTGCGTTGTTTCTCGTTGCCCTCAACGGTTTTTTTGTGGCCGCTGAATTCGGTCTGGTCAAACTGCGGCAGACGCGCGTGCAAAGCCTTGCCGCCCAGCACGGCATGCGCGGAAAACTGCTGGCAAAGGTGCATGCCCGTCTCGACGCCTATCTCTCCGCCTGCCAGCTCGGCATTACGCTGGCCTCGCTCGGGCTCGGTTGGATCGGCGAGCCGGCGTTCGCGGAACTGCTGAACCCGGTCTTCAACCTGCTTGGCGTGGAGTCGGAGAAGCTGGTCCACGGCATTTCGCTGTTCTTCGCGTTCTCGTGCATTTCGTTCCTGCACATCGTGGTGGGCGAACTGGCGCCGAAGTCGCTGGCGATTCGCGAGGCGGAGAAGGTTTCGCTGTGGGCCGCCACGCCGTTGTACGGCTTTTACTGGGCCATGTATCCGGCCATCTGGGTGCTCAATACGAGCGCCAACGCCGTGCTCAAACTCGCGGGCCTCGACGCCGACCACGGCCACGACTCGCACTATTCGACCGACGAACTCAAGCTGATCCTGCGCGGCCGCCGCGCCAACGTCGTAACTGAACTGGGCGTTCCCGACGGCGCGTACAGCCAGGACGAGTGGAACACGATTGCGCATTCGCTGGATTTTTCGCGCATGACCGTGTCGGACCTGATGCGCCCGGCTCATGAAATGGTCGGCTTGCGGCGCGATCTGCCGTTGCGCGACAACATGAGTGTGGTGGCGCGGCATCGCTTTAGCCGCTATCCGCTGTTCGAAGACGCATCCGGCGAACGCGTGGCCGGCATGATCCACTTGAAGGACCTGCTGCTGGCGCGCCATGCCGGCAGCACGCTCGACGACCTGTCCAAATACGTGCGGCCCGTGCAGTACGTCAAGCCGGAGATGCCGGCGCTCGAACTGTTTCGCCGCTTCCGCAAGGGCGCGCCGCATTTCGCGCTGGTTGGCCGCAAGCATTCGAAGCCCATTGGCTTTCTCACGCTCGACAATCTGCTCGGCGCGCTGGTCGGCCAGATTCACGACGAGTTCCGTCAGGGCGACGCAGACTGGACGCGCATGGATGACGGCACGTTGATGGGCAAGGGCAGCTTGCCGGTGGTGTCGCTGGAGCGCGCGCTGGGAATCGACATCGACGAAGGCAAGGCCGAATCGGTCGGCGGCCTCGTGATTCACGCACTGAACGATCTGCCTACCGAGGGGCAGCGAATCGAGTTCGATCGCTTCGACGTGGTGGTCAAGAAGATGAAGGGGCCGAGGATCGTGCTCGTGCGCGTCTATCCGAAAACGTTCGACGACGAAGGCGGTTAAACCGAGCCTTCCACCTAACCGCGCAACACTTCACTTGCCGTCAGCTGCGTGGCACACCTTCCTCCACCAGCACTGCTATCGGCATCGAGCCCAACGCGTCGCGCAAATATAACAGGCCGTTCTCATCGATCTTCGGTGCCGCGGGACTCAGCCAGTCGAACAACGCTCTGGCCGACAGATCCGCCGGCATTTCCACCGCGGTGTCCCCCCAGGCCTGCGGATCGATCATCGGCACATCGCTGTTCCCGCCGAGCAGACCGGCAGCGAGCCGGCTTGCCACCACCACCGCCCACGCATTGCCGTGCCGCCGCGCGAACGCGATCGCATGCGGTGCATGCGCGCCGCGCACGACAAGCGGCAAGTACACGCTCTGACTCAGCAACTCCGGCAAATACGTTCGCAGCGCGAGTACGCGCTGGATGACCGCGAGCTTCACGCGGCCATCGCGCCAGCCCGGCAGATAATCCGACGGCGGCGTTTGCACGAGCCACGCGTCGCGTTTCGCGAAATCGACGGGCCGGCGATTGTCCGGATCCACCAGGCTGAAGTCCCACAATTCGGTGCCTTGATAAAGATCGGGAATCCCAGGCGATGCCAGTCGCAACACCGTCTGCTGCAAGCTATTGAGCGCGCCGGCAGGGCCAATTCGCTCGACGAACGCGGACAACACCTCAAGGAATCCGTCGCGCCGCTGCGGCGCCAGGATGTCGAACAGGAAGTCGCGGCAGCCGGCCTCATACGCTTCGTCGGGCGCGAGCCAGTTGGTCTGCAGTTTTGCTTCGCGCAGCGCCTTCAGTTGCCATTGCGCGACGCGCTCGGCCAGGTCCTTCACGCCCGCTGCGTCGTCCGGTTTCAGATCCGGCGGCCAGCAGCCCACCAGTGTCTGATACAGCATCGCTTCGGCGGCGGGACCGGGTGCCCAGTCGTAGCCCCTGTCCTGACCAACGCTGCTGACCGGCTTGCCATCCAGCGCACGGCGATGCGGCGCATTCAACGTGGACCACGCGCGCAAGGTCGCGCCCCAGTCCTGGGCGATCTCGCTCAACACGGCGAGCCGCGCGCGCACGTCTTCGCCGCGTTTGTGATCGTGCGTGGCCGTGGCGAGCATGGCGTGCGGGAAGTGTTGCGAGCGCTCCAGATTCGCCGCGTGAAACTGCTCGACGGAGAGCGCGAATTCGCTCGGGTCCGAGCCGACTTCATTGCGCGACAACAGTCGGCCGTAGCGATAGCACGCGGTGTCCTCCACCGCCTTCGCGGCGACCGGCGCGGTCAACTGGGAAAACAGCGTTTGCGCCGTGCGTCGCGAGGAACCGGCATGGTTCGGCGGCGC
This sequence comes from Paraburkholderia ginsengiterrae, assembly GCF_001645125.1. Lineage (GTDB taxonomy): Bacteria > Pseudomonadota > Gammaproteobacteria > Burkholderiales > Burkholderiaceae > Paraburkholderia > Paraburkholderia ginsengiterrae. The sequence continues at coordinate 128,044 of NZ_LXKA01000011.1, forward strand.
GCTATTCTGGCCTTGTTGGGCCGCCGCGCCGTTTCGTCCGGCCGGCGCTTCTTCGGCGCTGTCGCCGAGCCACGCGTTCACGAGATCGAGCGTGGCATGGTCGGCGCGCGAGAGCGAGTGACGAGCGCCCGCCAGCGCCTGATCGAAGTAGAGGTTGTCCGTGGTGCTGCGCAAACCGTTCTGCGGATAGATTCGATACACCGGAAAATGCACGACCAGTTCGATCAGCACCCGCCGCAGCGTGGTGAAGGTGAAGTCGCGCGTGGTTAGCGAGTCGCGTGCGATGCGATGCAACGCACGCGCCGCGCGGTCCAGTTCCGCGGGGAAGTTTTCCGCGAGCATCTTGCGGCGCGCGGCAAGGCACTCGCCTTCGAAGCGCGGGCTGCGGCCGGTGAGTTCGGTCCACGTCTGCGCGAGCGGCTCGGCGCCGTCCGGATCGTGCAGCAGCGCACCCACGTCGTTCATGAAATCGTAGCCGGTCGTGCCGTCCACGGGCCAATCGTCGCGCAGCGGTTCGTCACGGCCAAGAATCTTTTCCACTACGACATACGGCGCGGTGTCGCGCAGTTCAGTGAGACGCTGCCTCAAGCGCTGACAGTATTCGCGCGGCTCGGCGAGGCCGTCGATGTGATCGATCCGCAAGCCGTCCACCACGCCCTCCTGATACAGACGGAAAGGCAGTGCATGCACGGCCTCGAACACCTCGGGCCGTTCCACGCGCACGCCCGCGAGCGCTGAAATATCGAAGAAACGCCGCCAGTTCAGTTCGTCCGACGCGGTGCGCCACCATGCCAGGCGGAAATGCTGCCGCTCGATCAGCCGGTGCAGGCGGTCGCGCGTCACCGGCTCGTGCGGCGAATACGCCTGCAGCGCGAACTCGATCGCCGGGCCGCCGTTTTGCGCGACGAATTCGCGCAGCATCTCGCGTCCTTCCGCGGCGCGCGGCTGATCGGCAGGCTGCGTCGTGACCCCTTGAAAGCGCTCGGCGAGCGCGTTGAGATCGGCACGGTCGGCGCTTTGCAGAATCGACGCGTAGTCGATCGGGCACACTGGGAACACATGCGGTCCGTAGCCGATATAAAAACGCCCTGTGTCGCCAGCGAAATGCAGCGCGATGCGGCCCGCCGCGAGTTCCTCGCCGTACGGCGCGCCGAGCGTCGGCTGCAGCACCTTGCCGCGCAAGGCCGGATCGGGCGAATGCCAGTCCACGTCGAAATGCCGCGCATACGCGCTGTGACGGCCCCATTCGAGGATATCGAGCCACCACGCGTTGCTCGAGCCGCCGACGCCCATGTGGTTCGGCACGATGTCTACGATCAAGCCCATGCCGTGCACGCGCAGTTGATCGGCGAGGCGCTTCAGGCCCGCCTCGCCGCCGCATTCGGCGCTGACCTGGGTGTAGTCGACGGTATCGTAGCCGTGCGTCGATCCTGGCTCCGCAGTCGTAATGGGCGACGTGTACAGATGGCTGATGCCGAGCGCGGCGAAATAGCCGACGTGCTTCGCGGCGTCGTCGAACGTGAAGCCTCGATGGAACTGGAGGCGCAGCGTGGAGCGTGGGACGGTCATGGCGTATCAGGCTCTGAAGAAGCGTTGGAAGCCGCCGCCGATGCGGAAGCGTGGCGCGCGCGATCGACCGCGAGCAGGCGGTCGCAGAAGCTGTCGTTGTCGAACAGCTCGCCAACCGGCAAGGCCACGCGGCGGCGCCAGTTCGGATGCTCGTCGATCGAGCCGGGCAGATTGGGTTGCTCGACCTGGGCGAGCAGATCCTCCAGCGGAAATGTCACCAGCGGTCCGGGCGTGGCGGCGACGAAGGCCAGCGCCTCGTCCACGGGCGCGCTCTCCGGCGGCGGCGCGTCGACACCTGGCGCGGCTACTCCGGCTTGCTGGAATGCGCGCCATAGCTCGGCACGGTCCCGCGCGCGTTCCTGCTGGGCGACTTCTTCGGGATCGCGGCCGTCGGCACGCGCCATGGTCTGGCCGATCCTGTTGCGCCAGCTAATGTCGCTGCCGCGCCACCAGCCGGCCACGGTGGGCAGATCGTGCGTGGTCGTGGTGCCGACCGCATGGCGGTCCCATTGCTGCGGCGGCTTGAAACCGCTGCCGCCGTACGCGCCTTCGAACCACAGCACGCGAATCCCGGCGAGGCCATGGTCGTCGAGCCGCTCGCGAAAGCCGGGTGGCACGGTGCCGAGGTCCTCGCCGATCACGATCGCGCGATGCCGCCACGATTCGAGCGCGATCAGCCGCAGCAGGTCTTCGAGCGGATAGCGCAGGTAGGCGCCATGCCGTGCGCTTTGACCTTCGGGCACGAGCCATAGCCGCCGCAAGCCGAGAATGTGATCGATGCGCACGCCGCCCGCATGCGCGAACGCCGCCCGCAGCATGTCGATGAAGGCGGTAAATCCCTGCGTGCGCATGGCGCGCGGCGAGAAGGTGGTCAGCCCCCACGCCTGGCCGGCCTGATTGAACAGATCGGGCGGCGCCCCGACTGACACGCCTTGCAGCATGTCGTCGCGATACGACCACGCGTGACTGCCGGCGCTATCGCAGCCCACCGCGAGATCGGCGATCAGGCCGACGGCCATGCCGGCATCGCGCGCCGCGTACTGTGCGTGCGACAGTCCCTTGGCGGCGAGCCATTGCAGAAACAGATGAAACGCGACTTCGTGGCCGTTGGCCTCGGCAAAGGCTTCGACTTCCGGGCTGCGCGGATCGCGCAACGCGTCGGGCCAGTTGCGCCAGTGTCCGTTGCCGCCTTGTGCGAGTTGAGCGGCCTGTAGCGCTTCGAAACGCGCGTGGTCTTCGAGCGCGCGTCCAGCGCGTTCACAGAAGCCGTGAAATTCCAGCGCGCGTGGCGTGTCCAGCGCGCGTTCCTGCGTGCAGAAGCGCTCGTACAGCGTGCGCAAGACCTTCAGCTTCAGCACGACGGCGTTCGGCCAGTCGATCAACGGCAAGTCTTCGAACGCCGACCAGGCATGCGTGGCCCGCGCGGTATCGAGCGCCGCGTGCAGCGCATCGCCGCCGAACACGGCGGCGGGATCGATATGCGTGACGTTCAGCCACAAGCGCGACGACGGCGAATACGGACTGAAGCGGTTCGGTTCCGCGCTGAACATGGCGTGGGTCGGACTGACGGCGAGCGCATGCGCGCCACGCTTCGCGCTTTCGATCGCGAATTGTGCGAGCGCCGAATAATCGCCGATGCCGCCGTCACCAGTGCGGCGCAGACCGTACAACTGCGCGGCGATGCCCCACAGCGGAGGCGCGGACGCGGCGCTGCCGGCCTCGTTGTTGTGCAGCGTGCGCCAGGCATCGGCGATGGTGTAGCAGCGCGACGGCGCCACCGCGAGCGTCACATGCTGGTCGTTGATCACAAGCGTGTGATAACCGGGTTCGTCGATCGGTGCGAGCAGGGCTTCTTCGCCTTTGGGCGCGGTAAAGCGGCCGTCGATGATCGAGCCGCTTTCGAGGTCGATCCGATAATGGCTTCCCGATTTGATCGCGGCGGCCGGCAACGCAATGCCGCGGCCGATTTCCGCGGTCATCAGCGGCGGCAGTTTGCGGCCTGACAATTCGGCGTCCAGAGCGGCCGCGCTGTGCCGGATCTGCGTGGCATTGCCGCACGGCAAACCCATCTGTTCGAGCAGCACGGACAGCGTGCTCTCAGGCACGTGCTGCGTGGTGTGGTGGGCGTCCTGCCACTCCACCTCGAAGCCCGCGCGCGCGGCGAGCGTGACGATCGTGTCATTGGAGTGTCGGGTAGTCACGCGCGGTGCTCCTGGTGTCCCACGATGCGGGCATCGTGGCCGATGGCATAGCCGCCGACGTCGCCGGTCAGCCACGCGACGAACGCATACGGCGGCAAAGTCTTGAGTTCGATCTGATCGCGCACGCGCGGCGGCGTTTCGAAAATCACTTTGCCGGCGGGAATCTCGGCGAGCATGACACTCTCCTTCGAGAGATTCAGCGCGGCCGACAACGTCTCACCGTCGCCCAGTTTCCAGCGGGCAATCAGCGCATTGGCGTCGCCCCCGTTGGCCCCGCTCAGCACCGTCACGCCGCAGGCCTTGCCATGTTTCAGGCGTGGCGTAATCAGCTTGGCGCGCACGGCTAGCGCGGACTTGTAGAAGTGCATCCAGTCGAGGCGGTCTTTCGCTTCATCTTCGTCGAGCCTGGATGTGTCATCCGGCCCAGGCGGCGATGACGCGCCGAACGTCTTCACGTCGTTAGGATCGGGAATCTGCGCGCGTTGCTTCTCGTCGCTGAACGCCGAAAAGCGTGCGAATTCGCGCCGTCGTCCTTCGCGCACCGCATCGGCGAGATCGCCGGTGTGGTCCGTGAAAAACAGGAAGGGTTGCGTCGAGCCATATTCCTCGTCCATGAACAGCAGCGGAATTTGCGGCGACAGCAAGAGCAGGGCGGTGGCGGCGCGCAACGCATCATCCGAAGTGAGCTTTCGAAGGCGTTCGCCGAACGCGCGATTGCCGATCTGATCGTGGTTCTGCAGGAACATCACGAACGATGCAGGCGGCAAATGCCCGCTCGCTTCGCCGCGTGGCCGGCCGTCGTGAATCGGCGACGGGTCGCCCTGATACGCAAAGCCTTCCGACAGCACGCGCGCGAGGCGCCGGATCGGCTGCTCCTCGTAGGCGTGGTAATAGCCCTCCGTTTCGCCGGTAAGCAGCACGTGCAGCGTGTTGTGCGCGTCGTCGTTCCATTGCGCGTCGAAGTGCGTGTCCAGCAGGCTCGCGCTGTTGTGCTCGTTTTCCAGCACCAGATGCACATGCCGTCCATGCTGCACCCTCGCGCGAATATGGTCGGACAATTCGCGCAGCCACGCATGATTGCCAATGGCGTGCACGGCGTCGAAGCGCAGCCCGTCGAGACGATATTCGTTGATCCAGTAGACGGCGTTATCCGTGAAGAAGTCGCTGACTTCACTGCGCTCGAAATCGATCGCCTGGCCCCACGGCGTGTGCGTGCTTTCGCGGAAAAACGGGCGCGCGTACTGGTAAAGATAATTGCCGTCCGGGCCGAAGTGGTTGTAGACCACGTCGAGAAACACCATCAAGCCGAGACCGTGGGCGGCGTCGATCAGCGCTTTCAGTTCCTCGGGGCGGCCGTAGGCGGAATCGGGCGCAAATGGCAGGACGCCGTCGTAGCCCCAATTGTGCCGGCCCGGGAAATCCGCCAGCGGCATCAACTCGATGGCGGTCACGCCGAGTGCGGCGAGAGTCGGCAAGCGCTTCTGCACGCCTGCATATCCGCCCATCGCGCCCACGTGAAGTTCGTACAGCACCGTTTCTTCCCAGGGCCGGCCGTGCCAGGTGGTCTGCTCCCAACGGTACGCGCGCGGGTCGATCACTTCACTCGGTCCATGCACGTCCTGGGGCTGAAAGCGCGACGCCGGATCGGGCACCGCCTGCCCGCCGTCCAGCCGGTAGCGGTACAGCGTGCCCGCGCCGGTGTTGACGGCGGCTTCGAACCAGCCGTTGCCGGCTGGCGTCATGCCGTGCGCGCCTTGAGCCGGCCCGTTTTCGATGACCACCTCGACCTGCTTGCACGAAGGCGCCCAGAAGCGAAACCGCGTGCACGGATTCGCGCCTGCCGCGCCGAGCAGTTGCGCGCCGAAGGGCAGGCAATGCGCGTGATGATGCGCATGAGGATCAATCGGGCTTTCGGACATGTTTCGTGCCCCTTCAGTTTCGCTTTCGAGCCGTACCTTGCATGCTGTTCCGCCGCGGCGCCGTGGCCGCCTGAGTGCTCATCTATGTCGACGGCGACGTATCGCTGCTGGGCGGATGCTCGCCCGGATCGGGCGGCAGCGCAGTCAGAAGCCGCGGCCCGTGCTGCGCACCGGCCTTCCAGCCCGCCTGCCAGTCGGCTTCGCCTACCGGTTGCGCGGCCAGCATCACGAGGCCATGTGCGGCCACTTCGACCTCGGGAACCGCCAGCGCATGGGGCGCGCTTTCCGGTTCAGCCGTGTCCAACAGCACGTGCCATTCCAGATGCGGCGCGGGCGGCGTAAAGCGCAGCATGTCCTCATTGGCGTTGAGCATCATTAACAATACTTCGGTTTCGCCGTTTAAGCCTGGTCCGGCGCGCCGCAGTGTGAACGCGCGGCCTTCCGGGTCCTGCCAGGCTTCGATGGTGAGCGGGTCGCCGTTTTCGTCGAACCAGCCCACATCGAACAGGCCCGGCAACACTTCGCGGTCGCCGAACAGAAAGCGCGTTTCGCGCAGCAGCGGATGGGCTTTGCGCAGCGCGATCACTCGCGCGACGAACTCGGTCATCTGGCGGCTGTCCGGCGATTCTGCATGCTCCCAGTCGAGCCATGACATTTCGTTGTCCTGGCAATAGGCATTGTTGTTTCCGTTCTGCGTCCGCAGCGATTCATCGCCTGCCAGGATCATCGGTGTGCCGAGCGCCATCAGCAGCGTGGCGATCAGCGAACGGGCCACGCGTTGGCGGGTGGCGAGAATCGCGGGGTCGGCGCTCGTGCCTTCGGCGCCCCAGTTGCGGCTGCAATTTTCATTGTGGCCGTCGTTGTTGTCTTCTCCGTTGTTTTCGTTGTGTTTCTGCTCGTATGCCGTCATGTCGGCGAGCGTAAAACCGTCATGTGACGTCACAAAATTGACGGAGGCCCACGGCTTCCTGAAGCGCCGGTTGAACAGGTCGGCCGAACCCGTCAGACGAGCGGCGAGGTCGGGGCGCAAGCCCGCGTCGCCACGCCAGAAGCGGCGCACGGTGTCGCGGAAACGGTCGTTCCATTCCGCGAATCCCGGCGGATGATTGCCCAGCTGATAGCCGCCAGGCCCGATATCCCACGGCTCGGAGATCAGCTTGCGCTGCGACAGGATCGGGTCCTGGCGGATCGCGTCGAAGAAGCCGGAACCCGGATCGAAACCATGCTGCTCGCGCCCGAGGGTGACGCCGAGATCGAAGCGGAAGCCGTCGATATTGAACGCCGTCGACCAGTAGCGCAGCGAATCCATCACCATCTGCAACACGCGGGGATGCTGCAGATTCACGGTGTTGCCGCAGCCGGTGTCGTTGATATGGTGGCGCTCGTCGCCCGGGATCAGCCGGTAATAACTGGCGTTGTCGAGGCCGCGCCACGAGACCGTCGGTCCCATCTCGTTGCCTTCGCAGGTGTGGTTGTAGACCACGTCGAGAATGACTTCGATGCCGGCCGCGTGCAACTGGCGCACGGCAATGCGCATTTCGTCGAGCCGGTGCGTGCTCAGGTACGAAGGCTCCGGCGCGAAAAACGCCGCCGTGTTGTAACCCCAGTAGTTGCGCAGGCCGCGCTCCACCAGAAAGCGGTCGTTGAGAAACGCGTGCACGGGCAGCAGTTCGACGGCGGTCACACCGAGTTTCAACAGACGCTCGATGAAGTCCGGCGAAGCCAGCGCCGCGAACGTGCCGCGCTCGTGCTGGCGCAAATCGGTGCGCAGCATCGAGGCGCCCCGCACATGCGTCTCGTAGACGATGGTGTCGCCCCACGGCACGTTCGGGCGTTTGTCGTGCGACCAGTCGAAGGCTTCGTCGACCACGACGCACTTCGGCATGGCCGGCGCCGAATCGCGCCGGTCGATGGACAGGTCAGCGCGATTCGAGTGCACGCGATAACCGAACAGCGCATCCGACCAGCGAAACTGTCCGACCAGTTTGCGCGCATACGGATCGAGCAGCAGCTTGTGCGGGTTGAAGCGCTGCCCGTGCTGTGGCTGATACGGTCCGTGCGCACGAAAGCCATACGCGGTCCCCGGATGCGCGTTAGGCAGGTAGCCGTGCCAGACTTCGTCGGTGCATTCAGGCAGCGTGAAGCGGCGAATCTCCTTTCGGCCGGCGGGATCGAACAGGCAGAGTTCGATTTTCTGCGCGTTCGCCGAGAACACCGCGAAGTTGACGCCGAGGCCGTCCCACCTTGCACCGAGCGGATAGGGCAAGCCCGGCAAAAGCCGGTCGGGCAACGCATGCGACATGATTCCCTTTCCTTGTTCTGATTGTCGAACGCTATCGTGGGTGGTTATGCAACGCGCGCACGGCGCGAAGAACGCGCCCGCCGAGCCCGCGTTTCAACATGCCGGTCATTCCGCGCGCAATACGATCGTCGCCAGCGGCGGCAGCGTCAGCGCAGCCGAATGCGGCCAGCCGTGACTCGACATGGGTTCGGTATGGATCAAGCCGCCGTTTCCCATATTCGAGCCCCCGTACACGCTGGCGTCCGTATTCAGCACCTCGGCCCAGCGTCCGCCGCGCGGCATGCCGATCCGGTACCCCACTCTCGGCACCGGCGTCATGTTGCAGACCACGACGAGTTCGCGGCCGGCGCCGTCGGTGCGGCGATAGGCGAATACGCTGTTGCCGTTGTCGTCGCCGATCAGCCAGTCGAAGCCGCCCGGTTCGCAGTCGAGCAGGTAGAGCGCGGGCTCTTCGTGGTACAGACGGTTCAGATCGCGCACCAGTTTCTGCACGCCGTGATGGTTCGAGTCGTCGAGCAGATGCCAATGCGGCGACGCGTCGTGGTTGAATTCCGCCATCTGGCCGAATTCTCCGCCCATGAACAGCAGCTTCTTGCCAGGATGCGTCCACATGAAACCGAAGTAGGCGCGCAGATTGGCAAAGCGCTGCCAGGTGTCGCCTGGCATCTTGCCGAGCAGCGAGCCTTTGCCGTGCACCACTTCGTCGTGCGAAAGCGGCAGCACGAAACGCTCCGAGTAGGCGTACACCATCCCGAAGGTCATATTGTGGTGATGGTATCGGCGGTGGATCGCATCCTCTTGCATGTAGTGCAGCGTGTCGTGCATCCAGCCCATGTTCCATTTGAACTGGAAGCCGAGACCGCCGCTTTCGAGGGGCGCCGTCACGCCCGGCCACGCCGTCGATTCCTCCGCGATCGTGATCGCGCCCGGCACGCCGGGCACATAGCCGACTTCGTGATTCAGGCGTTTCAGGAACGCGATCGATTCGAGGTTCTCGCGGCCGCCGTAGATGTTCGGCACCCACTCGCCGGCGGCGCGCGAATAGTCGCGATACAGCATCGACGCCACCGCGTCCACGCGCAAACCGTCGACGTGATAGCGCTTCAGCCACGCCAGCCCCGAGGCGATCAGGAACGCGCTCACCTCGTGGCGGCCGAGGTTGTAGATCATCGTGTTCCAATCCTGGTGATAGCCTTCGCGCGGGTCCGCGTGTTCGTAGAGCGGCGTGCCGTCGAAGTCCACCAAGCCATGCGCGTCGTTCGGAAAGTGCGCGGGCACCCAGTCGAGAATCACGCCGAGTCCGGCTTCGTGCGCCCTGTCGACGAAGTGCGCGAACTGCTCGGGTTTGCCGAAGCGCGCGGACGGCGCGAACTGTCCAAGCGGCTGATATCCCCACGATCCGCCGAACGGATGCTCCGCAATCGGCATGAACTCCACGTGCGTGAAGCCCATGCCTTTCACGTACGGAATCAGCCGCTCCGCAAGCTCTTCCCAATCGAGTCCGCGCTGCCCTTCCTCCGCGATACGCAGCCAGGATTCGGCGTGCACCTCGTAGATGGAGATCGGAGCGCGCGCGGTTTGTTTATCGGCGCGCGACTCGATCCACGCGTGATCGCTCCACGGAAACTGCTCGACTTCATCGACATGCGCCACCACCGATGCCGTGCCCGGCGGCTTTTCCGTCTGCATCGCGCAGGGATCGGCCTTCAGGGGCAGCGGGTGGCCATCGCGCGAAAGCAGTTCGTATTTGTAGCGCGTGCCCGGACCGACGCGCGGCACGAACAACTCCCACACGCCGGCCTGATGACGCAGCCGCATGGGATGACGGCGGCCGTCCCACGCATTGAAGTCGCCCACCACCGAGACGCGCCGCGCATTCGGCGCCCACACGGCGAAGCGCACGCCGGGTATGCCGTCCACGTCCATCGGACGCGCACCGAGGCATTCGAGCACCGCATAGGGATCGCCGCCCGCGAGACGGCCGAGCGGCTCGTCGCCGAGTATAGGGCCAAACGAATAGGTGTCCTCGATTTCCTGCACAACGCCATGCCAGTCGATCCGCAAGCGATACGGCGCCGCGGACGTGACGCGTCCTGCAAAGAGGCCGGGCCGCAACTGCTCGAGTTCGCCCAGCATCGAACCGTTGGCGCGCGAGATCACGCTGACGTGCGCGGCATTCGGCAGCAGCGCGCGCACCACCGGACCAGCGTCGGTCTGATGGAGCCCGAGCTGAGAAAAAGGATCGGGATGGCGCGCTTCGACGAGGGCGTCGATTTCGAGCGGTTGGAGGCCGATGGCCGGATCATGCTCACTCATAGTCGCCCTCCGCCGGATCGGGTGGCGTGGCGGCGCCTGGCGCATGGGCGGAGGCAGCCTGGGCGTGCTCGCCGGTGTCGCCGAGCAAACGGCTCGTGAGCGCGGCGAGGCCGCGCACCGGCAAGCCGAGCCATGTCGGGCGGTTGGCCGCCTCGTAGCGAATCTCGTAGGCGGCCTTTTCGATCAGGAACAGATCGAGCAGCGCCTGTTCGGCCTCGGGCGCGACGAGGGGTGCCGGCGTTTCAGCCGCGGCCATGCGGTACTCGGCGAGGAACCTCTCGGTGGCATGCGCGCGGAAACGCTCGAACAATATGCGCTTGCGATCGGCGGTCTGTTGCGGCGCGCTTTCCATGGTGGACTGCGCAGCCGCGGCCGCATACGACAACGAGCGCATCAAGCCGGCCACATCGCGCAGCGGACTCGACTTCTGGCGCCGTTCTTCCAGCGTGCGTGCCGGCTCGCCTTCGAAGTCGATCAGATACGCGTCGCCTTGCGCGACCAGTACCTGGCCGAGGTGGAAGTCGCCGTGAATCCGGATGCGCAGGGCGGATACGTCAGCGGGAACCAGCTCGTTGACGGCAGCAACCAGCGCCGCGCGGCGCTGGATCAGGCTCTGCGCAAGCGCCTGCGTTTCGGGGTCGGTCATCTGCTCGATGCGCGTCGCGAGCAGATCGAGCGCGCTGGCGAGCATCGCCTGCGTGCCGTCCACCCATGCCTTCACCTGCGCCTGGCTGGCGGGCTCCGGCGCGAACGCCGGATCGTCGGTCTGCGAGGCGAGCGCCACGTGCAGTTCGCCCAGCCGCTTGCCGATGATGCCGGCCAATTCGCTATAGCCCTCCATAAAAATGGCTTCGTTATCCCGATCAGTTGGAGACGGCGTCTCAGTATCGGCGGTGATCGCGAGTTCATCCACCGAGCGGCGCAGATAGTCGAGCGACCAGTTCCACGCATCGCCCTGATTGTCGATGTAGCCCTGCAGGATGGCGAGCGTATGCGGCACGCCTTCGGGATCGACGCGCACCACTTCGCCATACAGCGGCGCGGTGTTCGCATAACCGAGCTGAGTCAAATAGCGGCTGATTTCCGCCTCCGGATGAATGCCGCTCACGAGACGGCGCACCAGTTTCAGCACGGCGGCGTCGGCGACGATGAGCGAGCTGTTGCTCTGCTCGGCCGCGAGCCAGCGAATCTCCGGCCGTTCGCCGAGATCGTCGAGTTCGGTGAAACGCTCGGTGGGCAGGAATCGGATCTCGCTCTTCTGCACGGTCGGCACCACGGCGCGTTCGCGCAGCTTGCGCATCACGCCATGGGCGAAAATCGGCAGCGCGAACGCGTCCGTCAGGTGGCCGACGTTGCGGCCGCGCCGCACGCGCGCCAGCGCCAGTTGCATGAAGAGCGGCGTGGTGGTTTCGCCGCCCCACGTAATCGCGATTGGCACCACGTAGCGTTCGGTATGGTTGCCCACATCGGCTTCGATTTCGGTGAAGGCAAAGCCGCCGTTAGGGATCGTGGTCAAGGCGGCGAGGTGCACCGCATGCATCTTCTGATCCTTCGACGCGAACCAGCGGCGGCGGCTGAGCCACGAGGGCAGCACTTCCGATTCGAGCAGGCGCACGTTCTCCGGCGTCGGACCGACTTGACCTTCGCGGATCACGATGGTGACGAATTCCGGCAACGGCTCCGAATGCGCCTGCGCCCACGTAGGACGCTGGCCGCTCGAACACAGCATGAACCACAGAAAGCCATACGGCGGGAATGTCAGTAGATAAGTCAGTTGGCCGATGCCCGGGAACACGGAATCAGCGGTCATTTCGATCGGCACGGCGCCATTGAACTCGGACAGATCGAGTTCGACGGCTTGCGGCGCGCGCGACAGATTCGCCACGCACAGAATCGGCGGCTCGTCCGGCATTTCCCGCAGATACGCGAGAATCTTGCGGTTTTCTGGTTTCAGGAAGCGGATCGTGCCGCGCCCGAAGGTCTGCTTGGCACGCCGCGTGGCGAGCATGCGCCGGGTCCAGTTCAGCAGCGAATGCGGGTCGCGGCTTTGCGCTTCCACATTGACCGCGTCGAAGCCGTACAGCGAACCCATGACCGGCGGCAGCACGAGTTGTTCAGGATCGGCCCGCGAGAAACCGCCGTTGCGATCGGACGACCACTGCATCGGCGTGCGCACGCCGTCGCGGTCGCCGAGGTGAATGTTGTCGCCCATGCCGAGTTCGTCGCCGTAATAGATCACGGGCGTGCCGGGCATGGACAGCAACAGCGAGTTGATCAGCTCGATACGGCGGCGGTCGCGCTCCATCAGCGGCGCGAGGCGGCGGCGTATGCCGAGATTCAGGCGCGCGCGGCGGTCGCTCGCATAGGTATTCCACAGATAGTCGCGCTCGGAGTCCGTGACCATCTCTAGCGTGAGTTCGTCGTGGTTGCGCAGGAAAATCGCCCACTGGTTCGATTCGGCGAGATCCGGCGTTTGCCGCATGATGTCGGTAATCGGAAACCGGTCTTCGCTCGCAATCGACATGTAGATGCGCGGCATCAACGGAAAGTGAAATGCCATGTGGCATTCGTCTTCCTCGCCGAAGTATTCCTTGACGTCTTCCGGCCACTGGTTCGCTTCCGCGAGCAGCATCCGGTTCGGATACTCGGCGTCGATGGTGGCGCGGATTTTCTTCAGCACCGCGTGCGTTTCCGGCAGATTCTCGTTGTTCGTGCCCTCGCGTTCGACCAGATAGGGCACCGCGTCCAGCCGCAATCCGTCGATGCCCATATCGAGCCAGAAGCGCATGACCTGCAGCACCTCCCTCAGCACGGCCGGATTGTCGAAGTTCAGATCGGGCTGATGCGAATAGAAGCGATGCCAGTAATACGCGCCCGCCACCGGATCGTGCGTCCAGTTCGACGGCTCGGAATCGATAAAGATGATCCGCGTTTCCTGGTACTTCTGATCGGTATCGGACCACACGTAGTAGTTGCGATGGTTCGAACCCGGCTTCGCGCGGCGTGCGCGCTGAAACCACGGGTGCTGATCCGACGTGTGGTTGATGACCAGTTCGGTGATCACGCGAATGCCGCGTGCGTGCGCTTCCTGAATGAAGCGTTTCACGTCGGCAATCTGGCCGTAGTCGGGATGCACGCTGCGGTAATCGGCGATGTCGTAGCCGTCGTCGCGTCGTGGCGACGGATAGAACGGCAGCAGCCAGATCGCGTTCACCCCCAGTTCGGCGATGTAGTCGAGCTTCGCGATCAGGCCGGGAAAGTCGCCCACGCCGTCGTTGTTCGCATCGAAGAACGACTTGATGTGCACCTGATAGATGATCGCGTCCTTGTACCAGAGCGGATCGTCGCTCAAGGCGGCGGGTTTGCCGCGCCGATGCGAGCGTGCTTTCGTGGCACTGCCGGCCGCTGCACTGGTATGGGCCTGCGACGTGGTTTGAGCTGGATCGTCACGCTTCATGTCCCACCTTCCATTGGAGTTTGGTAGCCAGCGTCTGCGTGAAGGGCGCCATTGGTGCCGCCGTCGGCTTCATCCGGCCGTTCGGCGGGCAGGCCGCCGAGCGGCGCGAGGCGCCAGATCGAGAAGGGCTGGTCCGAGGCGAGCTGTATGTGCTGCCAGCGGTCATGCCATTCGAAGCGCGCGCCGGTCATCTGGTCGACGACTTCCAGCGCGCTGTGATCGTGCAGATTCCATCGCTGGAACGTGTCCGACGATAGTTCGATATCCGCGCCCTGTTCGTTGAACGGGTCGAGATTGATGGCGACAACTATGACGTTGTCGCGCGATTCGGTTGCTTTTTCGAAGAACAGAATATGGTCGTTGTGCGCGGGCAGAAACGTCAGGCCGAGATGCGTTTGCAGCGCCGGATTCGCACGGCGGATCCGGTTCAGCGCAGTGATCTCGCCGACGATATTGCCGGGCCGGTTCCAGTCCCACGCGCGTAACTGATACTTCTCGGAGTCGAGATATTCCTCGCTGTTGGGCAGCGCGGCCGCTTCGCAAAGCTCGAAACCGCTATACACGCCCCACAAGCCGGCCAGCGTCGAAGCAAGGGCCGCGCGAATCAGAAAGCCCGCGCGCCCTTGCGACTGCAAATGGCGCGGATTGATGTCCGGCGTATTGACGAAAAAGTTCGGGCGATAGAAATCACGCGCGCCGGTCTGCGTGAGCTCGCTCATGTATTCGATGAAATCGCGCTTCGACTCGCGCCACGTGAAATACGTGTAGGACTGCGAGAAGCCGATCTTGCCGAGGCGATTCATCATGCGCGGGCGCGTGAAGGCTTCGGCGAGGAAAATCGTCTCGGGGTGGCGCGCGCGCACATCGGCGATCACCCATTCCCAGAATGGCAGCGGTTTGGTGTGCGGGTTGTCGATGCGGAAAATATGCACGCCCGCTGCGATCCAGAACAGAAATACGTCGCGCAGCGCGAGCCACAAATCGGGCTTGGCGTCGTGCGCATAAAAGTCGGGATTGACGATGTCCTGATACTTCTTCGGTGGATTTTCCGCATAGCGCAGCGTGCCGTCGGGTCGCCACGCAAACCACGTCGGATGTTCCTTGAGCCAGGGGTGATCCGGCGAGCACTGCACGGCGAAATCGAGGGCGATCTCGAGGCCATGCGCTTGCGCGGCGGCAAGCATCGCCTTGAAGTCGTCGAGCGTGCCCAGTTGCGGATGCACGGCGGTGTGGCCGCCCTCCGCCCCGCCGATCGCGTACGGACTGCCGACGTCGCCCGGCTGCGCGTTCAGCGCGTTATTGCGGCCTTTGCGATTCGCGAGGCCGATCGGATGAATCGGCGGGAAGTACAGCACGTCAAAACCCATGTCGCGGATGCGCGGCAGTTTCGTCGTGACATCCGCGAAGGTGCCGTGGCGCGTTTCGTCGTCGCTCATCGAACGCGGGAAGATCTCGTACCAACTCGCGAAGCGCCCGGCGGTCCGATCGACGTCAAGCTTGTAGATGACCGGATCGCGGCTCAGGGAGGGCCGGTGGCGCGCGGCGGTCATCGCGCTGGCCGTGGCCGGCGCGAGGAGAATGGCGAGCTTGGCTTGCGCGTCGGACTTGGTGAACGTCTTGACGATCTGTTCGAGCGGTTTCGTCGCGGCGCCGTCGGCGGTCTCTACTTCGGCGAGCACCAGCGCGAACAGATGCGCGGCTTCGTCGAGTTCGAGCTCGACGGTCTGATTCGCTTTCAGCTTCTTCTGGACATGCTCCACCAGCGAGGCGAAGTCATCGCGCCACGCGATCACGGTGAACTCGTGACGGCCCACGCGTTCGAGCGGAATGCGCGCATGCCAGAGGTCGAGGCCGGCGGGTGGTGCAGGCGTCATCAGCACTTCGTGCCAGGCGGTTTCGTCGGCGGCGCGCCAGATTACGGCGGCGGCGATTTTGTCGTGGCCTTCGGCGAAGATCGCGGCGCTGATCTCGACCCGCTCGCCCACGGCGCGCTTGGCCGGGAAAGCGCCGTGATCGACGGAAGGCGTCACGCTTTCGATTGCCACACGCGGCGCGTTGATCGCGTCGAGCACGCTCTTGTGACCGCTGCGCGTCGAGTTCGCCTTGTCGATAGGTGGTGCAAGGCAGACCGGCTTTTCCGCGGACGCATGGAACAGGCTGACGGCGCCAGGCGCGAGCGTGAACGGTGCAAGTGAGGCGGGCTCGGTGCTGGCCGGCGCGTCGAGCTGCACGAAACGGGTGAAATTGCCGGGCACGCCCGCAAGGAAGCGCGCGGGATCGACGCGCACCGGCGTGCTGAGTTCAGGGTTGATGGCGATCAGAAGCGCTTCGTCGGCGGTACGCAAGTCGGGCTGATTAGCGCGCAGCAGGACCGCCGCGGCTGCGCCGGGCCCGCTGAGCGAGCGCAATTCTCCGTTGGCGTACAGCACGTTGCTGTTGTGCGCGGCGGCGTTCGCCTGCTTGATGGGCGCCGAGAGATCGAATCGCTTCGCTTGAACGGCAAGCGAGAACTGCGATGCGTCGCCGCGCGTTTGCGACATCGGCTCGGTGATGCCGTATTCGAAACCCATCGGCATCATCCAGCCCGTGCCGATGGCGGCGGACGTGAAGAGCGCGCGCCGGTACGCCCGTTCCACGATGGCGGCGTCGTGGGCATCGCTTAGCTCGGCGGCCAGACGTGTGCCGTAAGGGGCTTCGGGAAACGCGATGGGCGCGCCGATGCGCGCGAGCGCGGCGTGCTCTTCGGCCATCCAGGTCGCGCGGAAGTCCCACCAGCGCACCGAGGAGAACGCACTGTCGAAGCCCGCGCCTTCCAGCCCGGCCAGGTCGCCACGCGCGAGGCCGGGGGTAGCGGCTAGCAGGCGCGCGCCAGGGTGCTTTGCGCGCACGGCGTCGCCCAGCTGCCGCCAGACGGCTGCGGGCACGCGATGCGGTGAATCGAAGCGGAAGCCGCCCACGCCGGCTTCGGCGAGCGCCAGCAGGTGCCGCGTCCACCAGCCGGTCAACGCGGCGCGGCTGCCGGCATCATTGAAGTTCGCATACGCGACGTTGTCTTCGCGATGCACATGGCGCGGATCGAGCCGCGCCTCGTCCGATTCGAAGGCATGGAACCAGTCGGCGTGCTCGGCATAGAGCGCGCCGTCGGCGGCCATCCGGTCGATCACCAGATCGACCAGCAAGGTCAAGCCATGCTGACGGGCGGTGCTCGCAAGCGTGCGTATCGTGTCGGCCGCCGGTTGCCGGGCTCCGAACACAGGATGCAGCCGGGCATGGTTGCCGACCACCTGGCCGTGGCCCGCCTGCCCGGGCTCGAACAGGTTGCCGATCAGCGCGTGATCGAAGCCCAGCGCGGCGGCGTGCGCGAACTGCGCAGGCCATGCGTCGAGCGGCCCAACCAGAAGTGAATGAAGAAAGTAAATCCGCGGCGCGTACCCGTTTGGAGATTCCATCGGTCGTTTCCAGATTCGTCCTGCTGCGGTGTGGATGCAGTTGGCATGCGATCACAGCGCTCATTGAGCTTCCAGAGCCGGCAACCGCGCAATGCACGAAGCAATGGCGCGTACTGGTCAATGTAGTGCAAAGATCGTCGCCCCGCTGGCCAGTAAGGGGTGATTTGACGCCATGCGTTGCTGGAACGGGCTGATCAGAGCGACTCATTAGCCGCAGCAAACGCTGTGCCAGTGCGGTTCGGCGTGGCGTCATGCCGGGTTGAGCCGGCGCGCCAGGGTGCGCTTGGCGGACGATGTCGAGGGATGGATGCGCCGGCGTGCGCGAGGAGGGATGCGCGGCGGTAGGCGGCGCGGCATGTAAAACAGGCCGGCAGCGTCCGGGTTTTACATGCCGCGCGCAAAGACTGGGGCGGTGATCGTGAAAACCGGCGCTCTATGCGCCCAGAATCATGATGTCAGCCATGTTACGAGCCTACCAGGCCCGCTGCGATATTCACGCACAAGCCGAGTACGGCGACGTTGAAGTAGAACGAGAGAATGGATTGTGCGAGCGCGGCGCGGCGAATCGAGCGCGAGCGCAGCACCACGTCCGACGTTTGCGAGGCGACCGCGATGGTGAACGAGAAGTACATGAAATCCCAGTAGTTCGGCTGGAGCTTGTGGTCGGGAAACAGCAACGGTGTTTCCGTAGCATCGGTGTCGTAGTAAAGCCGGGCGTAATGCTGCGTGAAGATAGTCGGAATCATGAACCAGGCGCCGATCATCGTGAGCCCGGTGAGCGTGTAGTGCCACACGGTGGAAGCGCCGGCCGTGCCCTTCGCCGAGGCCAGTTCCAGCACGATCGCGGCAAGACTCGCCACGGTTGCCACGCAGATCAGCATGAGCACCACGCCTGCATTCTCATCGTCGCGGCGGGCGAAGTCACGTACGCGGCTTTCGTCGGCGGTGGCCATGTGCACCCAGATCAGAACCAGAAAGCTCCACACGGCGGCGTCCCAGCCGACCAGTCCACGGGCCATCGGACGCGTGTGTTCGGGCACGGCGAGGGCAGCGGCAAGGCCGAATATCAGGCCGATCACCATGCGCGGCCGGTTGCGAAGAATCTGCGGATAGTATTTTGTGAGCATGGTTTGTCGTGTGGAGGACTCTCAGTGTCGCGGATTCTACCCGCGCCTCGACCACCATTTGTCGAATCGGGTGGTCACAGGCTATAGTCTTTCGCAACGCCCTTGCGTGCCGCTTTCAGTTGAAAGGCGATTGGCAGGCGGCAGGTATTTTTCGCAGTGCGTGCCATGCGGCACATGCGATTTCATATGAGTGTCATCGGCACAGCATAAGGCGGCGCGCACCCGTATCGCGCCGGCTCACAAGACCGCTCGAGCGGCGTCAGACCAGGTTTGGGGTAGAGATCCATGCAACGCGAACGGCTACGCCACCGCATTGCAAGTTGAGAATGACTCACCATCTGGAGTCCCCATGACAGATGTTCGAGAGAACAACCCTGCGCACCACGAAGTGACGCATTCGGCCGAGCCGCCGCCGTTTGTTTCATTCTCCTCATCGCGCAGAACCTGGGTGCTTGGCGCATGCGCCGCAGCCGCGGCACTTGCGTTTGCCGGAACCGGTCGCCCATTCTCGTGGATCACGCCGGCCTTCGCCGACGCACCCGCAGGCGGCGGACTCGACGCGTTCCTTGCACTCTCGCAACGCCTCACCGGCCGCACGGGCTTCGACGCTACGCTCGGCAAGCGTGTCTATACGGCCCTCGCCATATCCGACAGCCAGTTCACGCAGAACGTCGCCGCGCTCAACACGTGGCTGCAAGGCCATGGCGGCGTGCCGTCCGATACCGTCACGCAGGCCTTGCAGGTCGACCAGCCCGCGCTCGCGAAGTCCGTGAGCGCGATCATGCGCGCGTGGTATCTCGGCCTCGTCGGAGACATGCCGCACGTGGAAGTGGTCGCGTATGAAAAAGCGCTGATGTTCGATCCCGTCAAGGACGTGCTGACGATTCCGTCCTATTGCCGCGACGTGCCGTTCTACTGGACGAAGAAACCGGTGAGCGCGTGAACGGCATGCCTCTCGCGCGTGCCGCATCGCTCGATTGAATGACGTGGCGAGGCATCGACGCGCGAGTACCGCAAGCAACGATATGCCAGTCGAAGAGGGCAACAATGGCAAACACAAATTCCGCCGATATCGTCGTGGTCGGGTCGGGCGTGGCAGGCGGACTGGTCGCGCATCAGATGGCGTTGGCCGGCGCGTCGGTGATCCTGCTCGAAGCGGGACCGCGCATTCCGCGCTGGCAGATCGTCGAGAACTTCCGCAACTCGCCGGCCAAGTCGGACTTCGCAACGCCGTATCCGTCGACCTCGTATGCGCCACATCCCGAGTACGCGCCGGCCAACAACTATCTGATCCAGAAGGGCGACTATCCGTACAACTCACAGTACGTGCGACTGGTGGGCGGCACGACCTGGCACTGGGCCGCCGCCGCGTGGCGTCTGTTGCCGTCGGACTTCCAGTTGCACAAGCTGTATGGCGTGGGACGCGATTGGCCGTATCCGTATGAAACGCTGGAGCCGTGGTATTTCGCGGCTGAAGTGCAGCTTGGCGTATCGGGTCCCGACAGTTCGGTCGATCTCGGCTCGCCGCGCTCGCGGCCTTATCCGATGAGCGCGCTGCCGCTGTCGTACATGGATCAGCGCTTCAGCGAAGTGCTCAACGCACAGGGTTTCAAGGTGGTGCCTGAGCCGGTGGCGCGCAACAGCCGTCCTTACGATGCGCGGCCGACCTGTTGCGGCAACAACAATTGCATGCCGATCTGCCCGATTGCCGCGATGTACAACGGCGTGGTGCACGCGGAAAAGGCCGAGCAGGCCGGAGCGAAGCTGATTCCCGAAGCCGTGGTGTACCGCGTCGAAGCGGACAACAAAGGGCTGATCACGGCGGTTCACTACAAGGACCCGAGCGGCAACAGCACGCGCGTGACCGGCAAGCTGTTCGTGCTCGCCGCCAACGGCATCGAAACACCCAAGCTGATGCTGATGTCGACCTCGGATAAATTTCCGCATGGCGTGGGTAACAGCTCCGATCAGGTGGGCCGCAATCTGATGGACCATCCCGGCACCGGCGTCACCTTTCTCGCCAATGAGCCGCTGTGGCCCGGACGCGGGCCGATGGAGATGACCTCGATCGTCAATTTCCGCGACGGCGCGTTCCGCTCCGATTACTCGTCGAAAAAACTGCATCTGTCGAACGGCGTGCCGACCATGAGCGTGACCGCCGACCTGCTGAAAAAAGGTCTCACCGGTGCCGAGCTTGACCGTCAGATTCGCGATCGCGCGGCGCGCACGCTGAACATCAACAGCTTTCACGAGCATCTGCCGGAGCCGCAGAATCGCGTGCTGCCCTCGGCGGATCATAAAGACGCGCTCGGCATTCCGCAGCCCGAGATTTACTACTCGATCAACGACTACGTAAAGAAAAGCGCGGCCAATACACACGAGCTGTATGCACAGATCGCCGGACTATTCGGCGGCGCCGAGGTGTCGTTCGACGACACCTTCGCGCCCAACAATCACATCATGGGCACCACGATCATGGGCAGCGACCCGGCGGATTCGGTGGTCGACGCGGATTGCCGCACGCATGACCACTCCAATCTGTTCATCGCCAGCAGCGGCGTAATGCCGACCGCTGCATCGGTGAATTGCACGCTGACGATCGCCGCCTTGTCGCTGAAACTGGCCGACAAGCTCAAGCGCGAAATCTGAGCCGCCACGGAGAGCCACCATGACGAAGAACACCTCTCGCGTGCAACCGGCCGATGCGCTGATGCGGCAAGCGCGCCGCCATCCCTTCAGGGTCGCGACGCTGGCGGCGGCTTTTTCGCTGTTTGCGCTCTATGTCGCCTGGCACGAGGCACACGGCCCCGGCGCGCGGCATAACGATGAGCTGCCCATCCTCCAGGCTCGCGCGGACGACAATGCACAACCGGCCGATGGCGCGGCAATGCCCGCTGCCGCGGCCGGCGGCGATCTGGTCAAGCGCGGCGAGTACCTTGCACGCGCCGGCGACTGCGTGGCCTGCCACACGGCCGACAAAGCCCGTCCTTACGCGGGCGGTCTGCAGATCAACACGCCGTTCGGCACTATCGTGACGCCGAACATCACGCCGAACCCCGACACCGGCATCGGCCGATGGAACGATGCCGATTTTCTGCGCGCGATGCATGAAGGCATCGGCAAGAGCGGTGAGCGGCTTTATCCGGCGTTCCCGTATGCGGAGTACACCAAGGTCACCGATCAGGACGTGCTGGCCATTCGCGCGTACCTGAATACGCTCACGCCGATCCACTACGCACCGCCGGCCAACAGCCTGAAATTCCCGTTCAACCAGCGCTGGCTGATGGTGTTCTGGAATCTGTTCAATTTCACCGAGGGCCGCTTTGTGCCCGATCCCAAGCAAAGCGCCGAGTGGAATCGCGGCGCGTATCTGGTGGAGGGACTCGCGCATTGCGAGGAGTGTCATACGCCGCGTAATTTCATGCAGGGGCTGAAGTCGAGTTCGCGTTTTTCAGGCGAGGTGCAAGCCGGGTGGCACGCCTACAACATCACACCGGACAAGAACAGCGGCGTGGGCAACTGGAGCGACGACGAACTGGTGTCGTACCTGTCGACCGGCGCTGCGCCTGGCCGGGCCAATGCAGCCGGTCCGATGGCCGAAGTGGTGAGCGACAGCACGCAATACCTGACGCATGAGGACCTCGGTTCGATCGTCAAGTATTTGCGCACGGTGCCGGCGGTCAGCGGCGGCGAAGTGCGCGCGCGCGATCAATGGGGCCATCCCGCCGACGCCGTTACGGCGCTTCGCGGCACCGCGATCACGGGGGTGAACGGTGCGCAACTGTTCGTGGCCAATTGCGCGACGTGCCACAACTGGACGGGCCAGGGCGTGGGCGCGAGCGCACCGGGTGCGTATCCCTCGCTGATTCACAACTCGGCGGTGGGCGCGGGCGACGCCAACAATCTGACGATGGTGATCCTGCACGGCGTCAGCCGTACGACCAAGGATGCGGATGTGTTGATGCCCGCCTTCGGCAACGAACTCACCGACGAGCAGGTGGCCGCCATCACCAACTACGTGACCCAGCAGTTCGGCAATCCGCAGTCGACCGTGACGGCCGACCAGGTTGCCAAATTGCGGACTCAGCAATAGTGACCGCGTAGAGATGGGATTTCCGGTAAGGCCTGCCGGAAATCCCCTGCTTTCGCGTGAATTTCGGTCATCTTCACTCTCCGGAGCGCCAGGATAGGATAGGCAACGCTCACACACGGTCGTGCGTGCGGCATTATCATGATCCCATGGCTTCCGTACTCGTCAATTCAGTTCAACATCACGCGACCAACGTGCGCGGGCGCGACTTCGTGGTTGGCGATCTGCATGGCTGCGTCGATGCATTGCGCTATCTGCTGCGCGTGATTACGTTCGACCCGGAGAATGACCGGCTCTTTTCGGTCGGCGATCTGGTGGACCGCGGTGAGCATTCCGAACAGGCCCTGGCGCTGCTCGACAAGCCGTGGTTCTTCGCCGTGCTTGGCAATCACGAGGACACGCTGTGCGCCGTCGCCGACGGACGCGTGCGGCGCCAGTGGTGGTATGGCATCGGCGGCCTATGGGCGACGGCCCTGTCCGACGAACGCTTGCAGCATTACGCGGAAATCCTGCAGACGCTGCCGCTGGCACGTGTAGTCGGCAGTGGCAAAGACCGCTTCAATATTTTGCATGCCGAATTTTTCGGCTCGGACGCCGAACTCGACGCGGGGAATTATTCCGACGAAACCCGCCAGCGCTTGCTATGGGGACGCGACCTCGCGCTGGGTAATGGCGATCCACAACGGCAGCGCGGTCTCTCGCTGACCTATTGCGGCCATACGCCGATGCGCGACATCAAGCAGGTCGGCTCGCAGGTATTTATCGACACCGGTGCATTCGGACCGGGCGGCAAGCTCACCATCGTCGAGCCGCTGGCGTTGCGGCGCTGGTCGATCTCGGTCGACGAAGCTCGCGCGGAAGGGGCGGCGGCGCTGGCGCTGCCATGATGCGGCGCGCGCCTGCGTGCTGAGTCGTCAGCCGATCTGGTTGAGTTCGAACACGATATCCACACTCGTGCCGTTCCAGTTGTATTCCAGATACGCCGCGTGATGGCAGTCGCGCAGCAGCGTTGTGCTGAACGCGGCGAGACATTCCCCGCCATCATCCCGCACGGACGGATACGCGATGCCTGGCGCGCCGGCTTCGCGCACTGCGCGGCCGAGCGATTGTCCGGGCAGATAGTCGTCGGGCGACAGCACCGCGAGATCGAGCGTAGTGTCTTCGCGGATGTCCACCACGAGGCCTTGCGCGACGACCGTGTAGAGCCGCATCTGCTGGCGCATGGGCGGCTCGGCCGTCGCCGCCAGAAATTTTCCCGAGTGATAACGCGTTTCGGCGATTGCGGTGGCGCGTGAGCGGGCGCAATAGAACACGCCGTAGGTGCCGTCGGAGAAGCGGCTGCCGAGCGGATTCAGATGCGTCAACGCGGCCATGATCGGCCCGTAACCGGGCCCGAAGCGACGCTCTTCGCGTGGCACCAGATCGAGTTCGCCGACTTCGGTGCGCAAGCGGTCGTTGGTCATGGCCTCGAGCGCGTACAGCGCGTCGAAATCTTCCGGCGAAGCCACGCGGTCGAATAGATTGATGGCCGGAAAGCGTGTGGGAATCACGCGATACGCGGGCGACCAGTCGAGCGGCGCGGTGCGCCAGCGGTCCTGCCAATGCGGTTGTGTCACGCCCAGCCGCCTCGCATTGCATCGAGATACTGGCGCACGGCCACGAGATCGCTGATGTTGCCGGCCAGCATGCGGTCCAGCGCACGGCGGCCGCCGAATGGCGGCGCGCTGTTGGGGCGCTTGATCCAGGTGTCCGCGGCGCTGGCCTGCGGCAGCAGGATTTGCAGCGCTTTGTAGATGCCGAGCAGCAGCGACAGGCGTTCCAGCGTGTCGCGCCCGAGGCGGGCGGTCTCCGGCGTGGCCTTCCATTTGAAATAGGTGGAGCGGCCGGGCGAGCCGAGCAGCACGATTTGCTCCTCGGCGCTCAAGTCCCAGTCGCGCGCGATGTTGAAGAACGCGCGTAGACCCGCCGCGGACATTTCCGTTAGCGAAGGCGTCGAAGCGGGCCGGCGAATCGGCGCTTCGGGCTGGGTGGCACGGGCAGCATGAGCCATGAGCGGGTAAGTCCTTATGTGTACTTGAAATTAATTCTAGTCTAAATATGGATTTTTGCAAAAGAATATAATTCCGGCTCGTCATGCAAGCCGAAAATCAGGAGAAGCAGGAGATGCGGGTTCGAGCAGTAGCAGTAGCCGCGGCGTTTGCCGCGTTGTGTGTGTCGGGCGCGGCCATGGCCTCGGGTTACGCCGAAGTATGGAATCCGCCCGAGTCGACCGGGCATGTCGCGAAACAGCCGAAGAAAAAGTCGGGTGCGGCCAAGGTCAAGCCTGCCGCCGGTTCAAAAGCCGGCGCGAAGCACGTGGCGGGTGCAAAGCATTCTGCGCCGCACGTGATGGCTGCATCGGCATCGGGACACAGCAATAAGGCGGCGCAGGGACATGTCAAGCCAGTGGCGGCCAAGGGTGTAACGAAGAGCGGGGCCGGGACGGCAGGTGCGCGCAAGACGCCATCGAAAGCGGCCCTGATGGTGCAGAGTGACAAGCCACATGCGAAGCAACACGCGGCGTCGCATGCGCAAGTCGCTCAGGCGAAAACGGGGCAAGGCAAGATCGTGCGTGCCAATCTGGTCCAAGGCCACACGGCTCGTCCTCATGTGGTGAAGGTCGCGGCCAAAACCGGCGCGGCGAAGCCGGCGGCATCTCATGCGAATGTGCCGGCCCAAAGCGCAAACGTTAGCGCCAGCCCGTCATCAAACGTAACGAACAATCCGGCGACTGCCAGCAGCGGTTCGTTGCCGCCGATTTTGCACTGATCAAGCGCTCAGGCCGTCTCACGCCGCTTTACGTGGACGGCCGCCTTTCTTGCCGTTTTCGCGTGCAGCCGCTGACTTTGCCTCGGATTTGACGCTGCCGCCGCTGCGCCCGATATCGCGCATCCAAGCTTTCGAGCCGAATACGCCGTCGATCAAACCGTGTACCGACACCACGACGTCGAGCGCCGGAAACACAAGCGCCGAACCGAGGCCAAAGAGCTGGATTTCGCGAAGATGCGCGGCAGTCGCGTTGTGCAGGCCTTCGATATAGGCGACTGGCACCAGCAGGGATATGCCGTTGGTCAGCATGATGTCGAGACGTTTGGTACGCGGCTTGTAGCATGCGCTGCGTGCGGCGGGCCGCCTGGCAGTCTCGGCGCCGCGCTCCTGCGCAAGCCGCCATTCTTCGCTGCTGTTCATGAGTGGATTCCTCTCCAGGCGGAGCACAGGAACGGCACCATATCATTGAATTACCGTAGCCGCTTGGGTTTATGGGATCTCGCGTGCGTCTGCCTCAAGCGCTCGCCAGCCCACTCGTCACCAACCGCAGCGTCTCCACCGACCGCTTGTCCCGCACACGCGAATGCAGCGTCACGCGCGACTCCGGCAGTGGCGGCAAACCCAGCCGCGCGCCGACGTCGACCAGTCCGCGCGGCGCCACTCTGCGCGCGAGCGGCGACACCGCCAGCCCCGCCGCCACCGCGGCGCCCACGGCGGCCACGCCGCCGCCCACGAACACCTCCTGCCAGCCGATACCAGCCTCCACGAGCGTTCGCAGCGCCACGTCGCGCACGTTGCACGGCGGACTCAATAGCGCCAGCGCCAACGGCTCGCCGACGCGCGGCAGCCAGGCCGGCGTGGCGAGCCAGCCAAGCGGTTCGCTGAACAAAGCCTGGGCGTCGTCGCGCGGAGGCTCGTCGGCGCCGTAGCGGACGATCGCCGCGTCGAGACGGCGTTCGTCGAATTGCGCCAGCAGCGCCGCCGACGTACCCAGATGCAATTCGACGACCAAACCCGGATCGTGGGCATTGAGCCGCCCGAGCAACAGCGGCAGGTCCGGCCCCGCGACATGCTCGCTCAGCCCCAGCACGAGCCGCCGCCGCTCGATCGACAGCGAGCCCAGCGCGCGTTCATGCGCGTTCAACAGGTCGCGGGCCGCGCCGAGAAACGCGTTGCCGTCCGCGGAGAGGCGCACCACGCGGGGCGTGCGCTCCAGCAATTGCTTGCCCAGATGCGCTTCGAGCCGCTTGAGCTTCAGGCTGACGGCCGATTGCGTGGTGTCGAGCGCGTCCGCGGCACGCGTGAAACTGTGCAGATCGGCGACCAGAACGAAGGCCCGAACCGCATCGAGATCGAGGACTTTCATTTTCAGTATAAATAGATGAAATAATCAATGATGTCTGTTTATTATGACTGAGCGCGCCTAAAGTGTGTTTACCCAAGCAACACCACATCAACGCAACCAAGGAGATTCATCATGCCGCTCACACGAATTGCATTGCGCACCGGCAAGTCCGTCGAGTACCGGAAGGCGGTGTCGGACAGCATCCAGCGCTCGCTGGTGGACACCTTCAACGTGCCGAAGGACGACATCTTCATGCTGATCACCGAGCACGATGCCGGCAATTTTGTGTACGACAACCAGTATCTGAACGTCGAGCGCAGCGACGATCTGGTGATGATCCAGATCACGCTCAATAACACCCGCACGCTCGAACAGAAAAAAGCGTTGTACGCGCGCATGGCGGACGAACTGGCGAAGTCGCCGGGGCTGCGGCGAGAGGACGTGCTCATCAATCTCGTCGAGGTGCTGAAGGAGAACTGGTCGTTCGGCAACGGCATTGCGCAGTACGCGCTGTGACGGCGGTCGTCGCTGTGTAGCGTGCGCGCCGTGGCGCGGGTTGGCGTCGTTATAATGATTCGTCGCCTTTTCCCGGCCATCGGCCGCTCTACGCCATGACATCCGACCACACCGATCCGCGTCACGAACCTCTCGAACTAGGCGGCTCGGTCTGGTTCCAGGCGGGTGCGCAAACGCTCGGCGGTGCGTCGCGCATCGCGCTGCTCGCGGCGATTGGCGACACCGGATCGATTACCAGTGCGGCGAAAGCCGTCGGGATGAGCTACAAAGGCGCGTGGGATGCCGTCGACACTATGAACAATCTTGCCGGCGAGCCGCTCGTCGTCCGGCTGACCGGCGGCAAGGGCGGCGGCGGCACCACGCTCACGCCGCGCGCCGTGAAGCTGATCGAGACGTTTCGCGCGGTGGAGCGCGAGCATCGGCGCTTTCTCGAACGCGCGGGTCAGGTGATCGAAGGGTTCGCGAACGATTGGGATCTGATTGGCCGCATCGGCGTGAAGACGAGCGCGCGCAATCAGCTCTATGGCACGGTGTCGGCGATCTCGCGCGGTACTGTCAACGATGAGATCACGCTGGCGCTGCCCGGCGGTCACGCGATCGTCTCTGTCATCACGCATGAAAGCACCGAGACGCTCGGCCTCGTCGAGGGCGCGGTGGCGTTTGCGCTGATCAAGGCGTCGTGGGTCGTGCTGCTTGTCGACAACGGCAGCGGGGCGCCGCTCAAGCTGTCGGCGCGTAATCAGCTGCGCGGCACGGTGCAGAGCGTGAAGCGCGGCGCGATCAATGCCGAGGTGTCGCTGGTGCTGGACGGCGGCGCGGTGATCACCGCGGTCGTCACCAATGAAAGCGCCGATACGCTCGGCCTCGTGGAAGGCGGCAGCGCTGTCGCGGCATTCAAGGCATCGAGCGTGATACTCGGAGTGAAGGACTGAGCGTGCGTTGCACTCGCGCCGGATCGTGCCGCTTTCAGGGCTCGCTGCGCGCGTAGCCGGCGAACGGAAGATTTTCGCGCACGCGGCCATCGCCGATCTGCACGACCTGATCGCCGAAGGCGGCGACATCGTCGGGATCGTGTGTGATCAACACCATCGGGATATCGAGCCGCGTTTGCAGGTCGGACAACTCGCGCCGCATGCGCTGACGCAGCGCGCTGTCGAGCGCCGAGAACGGTTCGTCGAGCAACAGCACCTGAGGCTGCGCGACGAGCGCTCGCGCCAGCGCCACGCGTTGCTTCTGTCCACCCGAAAGCTGTACCGGATGATTGCCCGCCACGCTCTTCAATTCCAGCGTGTCGAGCCAATAGTCGACTTGCGGGTGCGCGTGCCGCGCGCGTGCATTGAACCAGCCCTGCTGCAAGCCAAAACCGATGTTCTGCCGCACGTTCAGATGCGGAAATAGCGCGTAGTCCTGAAACAGATAACCGATCTTGCGCGCCTGCGGTTTCAGATCGACGCCGCTCGCGCTGTCGAATAGCGCCTTGCCGTGCAGCGTGATCGTTCCATGGTCGGGACGCAGCAGTCCAGCGATAGCCTGCAAGGTCAGACTCTTGCCCGCGCCGGACGGCCCGAACAGCACGACGCGTTGCGAGGTGGCGTCGAAAGCGACGTCGAGCGTAAAGCGGCGCTCGGCGCTCTCAAAGGTCTTGCGGATGTCGACGGTGAGAGGCATATCAGCGGGACGTCAAAAGCGAGTGCTGCGGCACGAGACGCCCGGCGAGCAACAGGATCACCACGCACGTCACCGAGGTCACGAGCACGAGGAAATTCGCGGTGCTGTCGTCGCCGGCCTGCACGGCGGCCTAGACCGCGACCGACAGCGTCTGCGTGCGCCCCGGCAGGTTGCCCGCGATCATCAGCGTCGCGCCGAATTCGCCGAGCGCCCGCGCGAAGGCCAGCAGGCCGCCGGCAAGAATGCCGCGCGCGGCGAGCGGCAGCGTCACGCGAAAGAACACGGCCGTCTCGCTGACGCCGAGCGTGCGCGCGGCCCGCTCGAGTTGCGGGTCGACGGCTTCGAAAGCGGCGCGCGCCGATTTCAGCACGAGCGGGAAAGCCACGACCGTCGACGCAATCACCGCGCCCTGCCAGGTGAACACCAGCTGGATATCGAAACGGTCGAGCCACCCGCCAATCACGCCGCGCCGCCCGAGCAGCACGAGCAGGTAGTAACCGAGCACGGTGGGCGGCATGACGAGCGGCAACGTCAGCAGCGAATCGATCACGTCGCGCGCGCCGGAGCGCCAGCGCGACAAACCGAAGCCGGCCGCGACACCGAACACCAGATTGAGCGCGGTGGCCCAGCCCGCCACTTTCAGCGACAGCAAGAGCGGAATCCAGGCCTGTTGCATGAGCGTGCGTTATTCCAGGGGGCGCAGGGTGGGCTTAATGCGCGGGCTTGAAACCGTACTTCGCCAGGACGGCCTGGCCGGCCGGCGACAGCACGAAATTCACGAACGCTTGCGCATCCGCGGCATGGTGGCTGCCTTCGACTTGCGCGATCGGATAGGTGATCGGCGTTTGCGTCGGCACGTTCAGCGCCACTTTCACCTTGTCGGGCATGACCGCGGCGTCGGTGCTGAAAACAAAGCCGGCGTCGACTTCGCCGCGCGACACGTAGTCCAGGCTTTGACGCACGTTCGCGGCCAGCACGGCTTTCGCATTCACCGCATCCCACACGCCCGCGGCTTGCAGCGCGCCTTGCGTATAACGGCCGACCGGCACGGAGGCCGGATCGCCGTAGGCGACACGTTTCACATTCGCCGACGTCAGATCGTTCAGCCCGGCCGGCGCGAAATGGCTGTCAGCCGGCACGATCAGCACCAGCGAATTGGCGGCGAAATCCTTGCGCGTGGCCGGCACGATGACCTTTTCGGCGGCGGCCTTGTCCATGGCTTTCTGATCCGCAGAGGCGAACACGTCGGCGGGCGCGCCCTTGACGATTTGCTGCATCAGCACGTCGGAGGCGCCGAAGTTCAGCAGCACCTTGGTGCCCGGATGCTGCTGTTCGAACACTTCGCTGACCGCCTTGAACGCGTTGGTCAGGCTAGCGGCGGCGGAGACCACCAGTTCGTCGGCCCGCGCCTGGGCGCTAACCATGACAGAGACAGTGCTGGCGACGAACAACGCGTGCTTCAGAAGGCGGCGGGAGAGTGTCATGAAGGTCTTGAAGTCCGGCTTGAGCCGGAGCAGTGGGTTAAAACGCTATCGTAATATATGAAAGGTTATAGCGGTGACCCATGACAATTATTCAGCCGCGCGCATAACGCGGCTCTTCAAGCGGAAGGCGAGGGTTCAAACGTCAGATGATTGCAGCGGCGCCAGCGTATTGCGCGTTTGCGACAGCGGCGCAGTTGCAGGGCGGACATCGCGCACGGAGCGCCACTTGGCGCGAATGAACGGCCGCTCATGACCGGACACTTTCAGGGCGATATGCGTGACCCAGCGCTGGGTCGGCACATGCACGCCGTGCATCAATATCGCCAGCGCCATCATGCTGACGGCAACCGGCAGCGCCGACAGACGGCCCGGCTCGGCATGCCACGCGAGACGCACGAATACCAGCGCGGCCAGGGCGCCGACCAGACAGCCGGTGATGGCTTCAGACGGCGAGTGCGCGCTCAGCACGACCCGCGACAAGCCCACCGCGATCCCCGCGGCCAGGCCAGCCAGCACGCCGAGCAGACGAACGGCCGGACGCGCGGGCAACAGCATGAGAAACAGAACGACGGGATAAACGGCGGTGGACAGCATGGCGTGGCCGCTGACGCCGGTGAAATCCAGCTCGCGCACACCCACACCCCAGCCGAGGAACGCCAGCTTGGTCACCGTCACCACGCCGATGGCGCCGCCGAGCAGGAGCAGCCAGCCCGCTGCCATGCGCCACGAATAACCGGCGGCCAGCCCGAGCGCGATCGCGAGCGCCAGCGGCAGCGTGATGCCGGCGCCGCCGAGATTGGTGATCGAATACCACAGGTGAGCAGGTAAATCGGGCATGGCAAAAAGTGCGACCCGGGCCGCGTAGAATCGGATTGGTAATGACTTAACGCGTGAGCGGCTTGAATCGCCGACGTGACACAGGCGCTTAAGTCAAAGATTTAACCGTCAGTATAGACGGGTGCTGCAAGGCAGTTGCGCCGTGCGCCTGGCTTTTTGCCGCCGAACGCCGGTTGGCGAACAAGCAGCCGGCAAAGCCTTGTGGGGGTTGGACGCCGCCTGCGCGACAAGGTTCGCCGAGCGGAAATTTCAAGCCTGGATAACGCGGAGGGTTCCAGCATCGCATGAGGAATGATGTTATTGTGCATTGCACAAGAAAGCATCGTTTATCGAACGGACCCTGTCCCTTTTTGCGAGGTTATCCACCGATGGCAAAAAGTCTATCGAAAATCTGGCTGGGCGGTCTCAAGCGGCTGCTCGCGATCCAAACCGACCACGCCAGCAAAACCGCCAAGCGGACGACGACGCGACCGGCCAAGGCCGCCACCAGCAAGCCGTCCGCCAAGGTTCGCCCGCTCAAGCAAGTGGCTGTGCTACGCGCGCCCGCCAAGCGGGAAGCGCCGCATCCCGCCGCCCGCGAGTCGCGTGTGCGTCCGCGTGCGTCTGCTTGGGCGAGCGGTTCGTGGACGCGCTCGTTCCACTCGGCGCCGGCTTCTCCCGGGCGTCTCGTCAATCATCTTCAGTACGGTCTGTATGTCCCGGCAGGTCATGCGCGCGAGGCGCTGCCGCTGGTGGTGATGCTGCACGGCTGCACGCAGTCGATCGACGAATTCGCGGAAGGCACGCGGATGAACGTGCTGGCCGACCGCTTTGGCTTTGCCGTGGTCTATCCCGAGCAGTCGAAGCACGCGCACTCGCACCGCTGCTGGCATTGGTACGACGCCGGCGAACACGCGGGCGGGGCTGAGGCGCGCGCAGTGGTGTCGCTCGTCGATGCGCTGGTCGCGCAGCATGGTTTCGACAGCGAGCGTGTCTATGTTGCCGGAATCTCGGCCGGAGCCGGCCTGACGGCGCTTCTGGCCGCCACCTATCCGGACCGGTTCGCGGCGGTCGCGCTGCATTCCGGCCCCGCGTTCGGCGAGGCGCGCTCCGGCATTGCGGCCATGGACGTGATGCGGCGCGGCGCACGCGGTGAACCGGCCGAACTGGTCGACGAGACCGTCGATGTGGCGCACTACCCGGGTATGCCGGCCATCATCATCCACGGCGACGCCGACCATGTGGTCTCGCCGGTCAACGCGGACCAATTGGCGGAGCAGTTTCTTCGCCTGAACCGTATGGTCGACGAAACCGGCGCGCGCAAGTCGGGCGAAGTGCGGGAAGAGCGTAAGAGCGGTGTGGTGATGCGCGACTACGTGCGCGGCGGTCGGCGCGTGGTGCGGTTCTGCCGCGTGCAAGGGCTCGCCCATGCCTGGAGCGGCGGCGACGACGCCGTGCCGTTCCATTCCGCCAAAGGTCCGGACGCGAGCGCCATGGTGTGGGAGTTTTTCAGACACCAGCGCCGCACCGGCGCCGGCCGCGTAGTGGAAAACACCGCCACAGCGGCCTCGGCCGGTGCCCGGTGAGGTTGGAGCAACACTTCGAAATGAGTATTGGCGCTTTCCTAGGGTTTTCCCTATAATACGGGTTATCCCTTAGGCGTTAACGCCTAAACTCATTTCCGAGGTTAGCCATGTATCTGCTCAGCCGCCTGTTTCTGTTTCTGACCAAGTCGCCCGATCAGCTCGCGAAAGAACGCGCTGACGCATTCCTCGCTGAAGCAACCGATCTGTACGATCTGGAATTCCGTATGCGCAAGCTCGACCGTGAAGCGAACCTGCGTCACCCGTCGTGGATGAGCCAGCACTAAGCATGGCCTACGCTGCGCAGGTTAACGCCGCGCAACGTGTGAAATAGCGCATCAGCGGTCCGCCTGCCCCGTGGTTCGGCCGTCAGATTTGCCGAAACGGATCAACGTGCGCGCCCGCGCTTCGGCATGGTCCACAATCGGTGCCGGGTAGTCCTTGCCTAGCTCCACGCCCGCTTCCGCGAGCCGCTCCGCGCCCGCGAGCCATGGCGCGTGAATCCATTTCGCCGGCAGCTTCGCAAGCTGAGGCAAATAGCGTTTGATAAAGCGGCCGTCCGCATCGAATTTTTCGGATTGCGTGACCGGATTGAAGATCCGGAAGTACGGCTGCGCGTCGCAACCCGTCGACGCCGCCCATTGCCAACCGCCGTTATTGGCCGAGAAATCGAAGTCGTTCAGCTGTTCGGCGAAATAACGCTCGCCGAGCCGCCAGTCCACGCCCAGATCTTTCACCAGAAAACTCGCCGTCACCATCCGCAAGCGGTTGTGCATATAGCCGGTGCGGTTCAGTTGCAGCATGGCCGCATCGACCAGCGGATAGCCGGTGCGGCCGTCGCACCAGGCGGCGAAAGCCTTGTCCGCTTCCGGACCCTGTTCCCAGCGTACCAGGTCGTACTCTTCCTTGAATGACGCGCCGCTCGCCAGCCGCGGATGATGCGCCAGGATCATGAAGTAAAAATCCCGCCAGATCAGTTCTGACAGCCACGTGGCCGAACCTTGCCCGTCGGGCTGCAGCGACATCTCGTGAGCGAGACGCGCAAGCGTGCGGATCGACACCGTGCCGAAGCGCAGATGCGTCGACAGGTAGCTCGGGCCTTTGGCGCCGGGGAAGTCGCGCCGGTCCGCGTAGCTGTCGATACGGGTGGTGAAGTCGTCGAGCAGCCGCCGCGCGCCGCTCATGCCGGTCGGCAGATTCAATTCAGCCAGGTTGCTCGGTGCAAAGCCGAGTTGGTCGAGCGCGGGCAACTGGCGATCCAGCTTCGGCGGCAGTGCGGCCAGATGGTTCGCGTAGGTTTCAACCGGGTACGGCTTCAAGTCGAAGGCTGTTAGCTGCTTGAGCCACGCGTTCTTATAGGGCGTGAACACCGTGAAGGGCTTGTTTTGGCCGGTGAGCACTTCGTCGCGTTCGAAAATCACCTGATCCTTGAACGTCAGCCATTGGCGTCCGGCGTCGGTGAGCCGCTCGCGTACGGTCTCGTCGCGTTCGATCGCGACTGGTTCGTAGTCTTGATTCGCGAAGACAGCATCCACGCCGAGTTCGTCGGCGAGCGTCGGCACCAGCTCGGCTGGATCGCCGTACAGCACGATCAGGCCCCCGCCGGCGGCACGTAACGCCTCATCGAGTTCGCCTAGCGCCGCAAGAATAAACTCGACGCGGCGGTCCTGCGGCTGAGCGCCCGGATGGCGTGCCTGCCAGGTCTCAATCAGCGGATTCAGGATCGTCGTGTCGAACACGAATACGCACCAGATCCGTTCGCAATGCTTGAGCGCGTAATAGAGCGCGGCATGGTCCGTGCTGCGCAGGTCGCGGCGAAACCAGACAAGACCGGTGTCGAAGGCGGCGTTCAGTCGTCGGGCTAGTGTCATCAGAAACGGGGATCATGGAATCTGGGTGAGCGGTCGGGCTTGCCGTCGACCGCAAGAGGCGGCACGAACCCGCGTCGCACAAGACATGCCGCGTTCGCAAAATGGCACAGCGCCCGCCCCTATTGTGCAGGGTGCGGGCGCTGTTTGTGGCCCGCGACGCGGTTTTCCGCGCCGCTTGGCTCCTTAGCCGATTTTCTGGCGATAGGCCGAGGCCGCAGCTTACGCGACTTGCAGACGGACCGCGACGTTGTTGCGCGTGGCGTTCGAGTACGGGCACACCTGATGCGCCGCGTCGACCAGCTCCTTGGCCGCAGTCGCTTCGAGGCCCGGCAGCGAGACGCGCAGATCGATGTCCAGCGCGAAACCGCCCTTGTCGTTCGGGCCGATGCCGACTTCGGCCGTGACTTGCGTGTCCGCCGGCAACGCCTGCTTCTTCTGGCCGGCCACGAACTTCATCGCGCTCAGGAAACACGCCGAGTAGCCGGCTGCAAACAGTTGTTCCGGATTCGTGCCTGCTGCGCCGTTGCCGCCCAGTTCACGCGGTGCTGCCAGCTTGACGTCCAAAGCGTTGTCCGACGAAACGGCGCGGCCGTCGCGGCCACCGGTGCTCGTTGCGCTTGCCTTGTAGAGGATGTTCATGGTGTTGCTCCTATGTCTGGTTTGTTGGGATCTGCATGTTTGCCGCTCCGCCTTGCCCGCCGTTCTGGCGGAGCCCTATCGAAGCGGCATGTGATAAAGATAGTACACAAATCATTTGTGTGCAAATTAATTTTTTTGCATCGTCGCGATAGCGTGCGTTTGCAACGCTCCGGCTAGTGGTCCATGTAATCGTTGAGCGTGGTGCGCAGGCGGGTCAGGTCGTCGCGCAATTGAAGCAGGAAGTCGGGCGTCTGTTGGGTCGCACAGAGGATTTCCGCAGGCACTTCGCGCGCCTGGCGCTTGAGTGCCAAGCCGGCCTTGGTGAGACGGATATACACGAGGCGCTCATCGTCCACGCCGCGAACCCGCTCCAGAAGCCCTTGTGTCTCGAGGCGCTTGAGCAGCGGCGTGACCGTCGCCGGATCGAGGTTCAGGCGTGCGGCCATGTCCTTGACCGTGATGTCGTCGCTCTCCCAGAGCGCCAGCATGGCCAGATATTGCGGGTAGGTCAGGCCCAGCTTGTCGAGTAGCGGCTTATACGCCTTCGTCATGGCGAGCGAGGTCGAATAGAGGGCGAAGCAGAGTTGCTCGTCGAGTGTGAAGGGCAAAGCCAGGCGCTGGGTCATGATGCCTCCCGTGCAAAAAGAGTGTGCAAATCGATTGCGTGCAAACTATTGTGCCGCAAATCGGCGTGCGATGACGAGTGCGGCGGCAGACTGGGGGGCGTGGCGTAGACCGGGAAGGGGCGAAGACAAGTAGCAAAAACAAGCGCCGCCGTGAACGGGGCGTGTGGGCGGGCGCCAGAACAGCGCCCGCGCCGGAATGATGCTCAGGCCGCCGGCTTGTTGGTCGGCAGATCGGGTGTTTCGGGCGTCTGCACACCGAAGCAGCCGCGATAGGTCGCGTAAAACGAGCAATACAGCATGGTCGTGACGATCATCGTGGCCGGCATCAGGATCGCGAACGCGAAGTCGCCCGCGCCCAGCGCCTGCATGAGCGCGGACAAACCGAGCGATACGGTCATGGCCACGGCGAACCACAGCGCGCCGAACACAATGAACGCCCCGCGGTTGCGCCAGCAACTGACGATGCTGAAGAACATGGCCTTGACGGGCGGCACGTCATGCCACGCGGCGAGGATCGGCGAGAACCAGAAGATCATCGCCACCGGCACGTAAAACGCGAAAGCCGTGATGACCGCGAGCGGGATATTGCTGTTGGCGATCGCGTCCTGATCGAGCGCGGCGCCTCCGAGCATCACCTTCAGCAGCATGCCGCCGTCGGCGAGCGCGGAGCCTGCCAGCACCAGCGCCATGGCGACGACGTAAAGCACGCCGAGCACCAGCAGCCGTTTGGCGACCACCGGGCCGTAAGAGTGAAAACCGTCCACCAGAATGGTCGGGAACACCGGCTTGCCCGCAATCGTGTTGCGGCACGCCGCCATGAACCCGACCGCGACGCCAGGAATGAACGCGAGCGGCAGCACGCCGCCGATCACCGGAATCTGCGACACGAGCGTCATTACCAGCAGATAGGTGAAGAACAGCGTCAGGAACGCGAGCGGGTTCTTGCGGAACAGCCAGATACCCTGCCGGAACCATACATAGCCGGCTTTCGCGGGGACTTCGATCAGTTGCATGGGATATGAATGCCAGGAAGTGCTACGCCGGACAGGCGTTCGCGCAGAATGCGCTCGAAATGGCCGGGATCGTGCGGTTTGAGCAGCTCGGCCGCGCGCGGCAAATGAAAATCATACAGGCGCGAGACCCAGAAGCGGTACGCGCCCGCACGCAGCATGTCGCCCCAATGGCGGTTTTCTTCGGCGGTGAACGGGCGCACGGTCTGATAGGACCGCAGCAGGGCTTCGGTGCGCGCGTCGTCCAGTTTGCCGGTGGCGAGGTCGACGCACCAGTCGTTGACGGTGACCGCGACGTCGAACAGCCACTTGTCGCAGCCCGCGAAATAGAAGTCGAAGAAGCCGCCGAGGCGTACTTCGTGGCCGGTTTCCGGCGCGGCGTGCGCGAACATCGCGTTGTCGCGGAACAGATCGGCATGGCACGGGCCGCCGGGCAGCGCGGCGTAATCGGCGGAGGCGAAGAAGGCCTCCTGATGCGCCAGTTCGGACGACAGCAGCTCGCGTTGCGCGCCGTCGAGGAACGGCAGGACCGTCGGCACGGTCTCCTGCCACCACGGCAGGCTGCGCAGGTTCGGCTGGTAGCGGGGGTAATCGCGGCCCGCCAGGTGCATGCGCGCCAGCATGTGGCCGACTTCCGCGCAGTGTTCGACGCCCGGCGCCAGCTCCGGCGCGCCCTCGAGCTTGGTCACGATGGCGGCGGGCTTGCCATGCAAGGTGCCGAACAGCGCGCCGTCTTCGCGAGGCATGGGGTCCGGCACCGGCACGTGGTGCGCGGCCAGGTGCCGCATGAGTTCGAGGTAGAACGGCAGCTGTTCGGCCGTGAGCTTTTCGAAGATCGTGAGGACGTATTCGCCGCGCGTCGTCGTCAGAAAGAAGTTGCTGTTTTCAATACCGGAGGAAATGCCGCGAAAGTCGACGACATCGCCGAGATCGTAATGGCCCATCCATTCTGCGAGTTGGGATTCGGTGACAGCGGTGAAGACAGCCATGCGGGAGACGTCAGATCAGGTTGGTCGGGCTGGCGCGGTGAGGGCCAGTGCGATGTGTGGCAAATGCGATGTCGGCAACGCGCGCTTCCGGAGCCGCGAAGCGCTGCGGCATATCGACACCGTACGGCCAGGGTAAGGCTCGGCAAGCAGGCTGAAGGCCCAGGGGGCGCCTCGTGAGCGTCCGGATCCGGGGCGGTGGCCTACACCGGGGGCGCCGCCCCGGCTTGGCAATCAATAAGTCAATAGGTCAGGTTCACCGACGGCAAGCGCGTGCTCGCGCGGCCGTTATCGCGCACGGTGGGCGACGTGTCGAGCGGTGCGCTCATCTGGTAGTGCGTGCCAAAATTCGAATGCACGTTGATTTCGACAGGCTTGCCTTTGTCACGGTATTCGGTGATTTCGGTGCCGTTGGCGCTGCGCTCGTGGAAGCTCGGCGTGCGCGGGACGTTGATTTCGACCTTCGAGCTGACCTCGGCGGCCGGACGATTGATCTTCGCCAGGTCTGGCAGACCCGCCCGTTCATTGGCGGATTGAGCGACGTCGGCAGGCGGAGTCTCATCGACAGGCTGGGCAGCCATCGCGGCGTTGCCAAAGGCGAGGGCCAGTGCAACGGCGACGGGAAGGAGCGGCTTCATGGTGATTCTCCAATATGGTGCCCCGATTCTAGCAAATCCAGCCTGGCCTTCGGGCGCGACCGCCTTATTTTGCGCCCCTTTCGCGCCGCATGCCGGCAATCCTGCGGGCCGGATGACGGCCTGTGCGGGAAGGCTCGCCAGGACATATGGCGATCATGGGTTCCGTGGTAATGTGGTCTCATCAATCGAGGCGAATGACGATGAACAACGATACCAATCAACGCGCGGTGCAGACTCCCGCCAACAGCTTCCCAACCGAATCCTTTGCCGACGCCGCCGAGGCCGTTACCCGCCTCTCAGCGATCTACGAAGCGAACACTTCGTTCCTGCGCGACGCCTTCGCGCGCTACCGCCGCAACGAGCTGTTCGAACGCCGGGTGCGCGCCTGCTACCCGTTCGTGCGAGTGTGCACTGAAGTGAACACGCATATCGACTCGCGCCGTTCGTACGGCTTTGTGGCGGGGCCGGGCGTGTTCGAGACGACCGTCACGCGGCCGGATCTGTTCGGCAATTACTATCGCGAGCAATTGCGCCTGCTAGCGAAGAACCACCACGTGCAGATCGAAGTCGGCGTGTCGGAACAGCCGATTCCAATTCATTTCGCTTTCGCCGAGGGCATTCACCTCGAGGGCGATCTGGACCGCGAGCGTCTGTTCCTGATGCGCGACGTATTCGACACGCCGGACCTCGCGCTGCTCGACGACCGCATTGTCAATGGCACCTATGAGCCGCCGCCGGGCGAGCCGCATCCGCTCGCGCTGTTCACGGCGGCGCGGGTCGATTTCTCGCTGCATCGGCTGAAGCACTATACGGCGACATCGCCAACGCATTGCCAGAACTACGTGCTGTACACGAACTACCAGTTCTATATCGACGAGTTCGTCAAACTCGGCCGCACGATGATGGCTCATACCGACGACGCGGAACTGCGCGCCTATCGCAGCGAGTACACCTCGTTCGTCGAGCCCGGCGACGTAATCACCTACAACGAGAATCTCGGCGAACAGGCGCAGGAAGGCACGGCGCCGCCGCGTCTGCCGCAAATGCCGGCGTATCACCTGAAGCGCGCGGACGGCAGCGGCATCACGATGGTCAACATCGGGGTTGGACCGTCGAATGCGAAGACCATTACCGATCACATCGCCGTGCTGCGTCCGCATGCGTGGGTCATGCTCGGCCACTGCGCGGGTCTGCGCAATACGCAGCGTCTCGGCGACTATGTGCTGGCGCACGGCTATGTGCGCGAGGATCACGTGCTCGACGCCGATTTGCCGCTGTGGGTGCCGATTCCGGCGCTCGCCGAAGTGCAGGTGGCGCTGGAGCGCGCGGTCGCGCAGGTCACGCAACTGGACGGCGCCGAATTGAAGCGCGTGATGCGCACGGGCACGGTGGCGAGCGTGGACAACCGCAACTGGGAATTGCGCGATCACCGCGAGCCGGTGCAGCGGCTGTCGCAAAGCCGCGCGGTGGCGCTCGATATGGAAAGCGCGACGATCGCCGCCAACGGTTTCCGTTTTCGGGTGCCTTACGGCACCTTGCTGTGCGTGTCGGACAAGCCCTTGCACGGCGAACTGAAGCTGCCCGGCATGGCGGATCAGTTCTATCGCGCGCAGGTCGATCAGCATTTGCAGATCGGTGTGAAGGCTATGGAGTTGCTGCGGATGAACGGGCTGCATCGCTTGCATAGTCGCAAGCTGCGCAGCTTTGCGGAAGTGGCGTTTCAATAAGCGGGTTTTTATCAGGTGCGGGCCGGCCGCCCGCACCTAAAACAGCACCTACATTTGCCCGAACCCCGTCAGCCCGATCAAGCTGCCGGCGGCCAGCAGCCACAGCGGATGAATGCGCGTCTTCATCGCCATGACGGCGGTGAAAGCGGTGATCGCCCACGCAATCGCGGTCGGGTCCGACGCCTCGGCGATCAACGCCGCACTTGCCGCCACGATGCCAGCCGTGACCGGCACCAGTCCCATCTGTGCATAGCGCCGCCACGGGCGGTCTTTGAAGCGCTCCCATGCATGCAGCGCGAGGATCGTCACGAGCGATGACGGCCCGAACTTCGCCACCGACGCCACCAGCATCCCCGCCCAACCCGCCACGTGCCAGCCCACCAACGTAACGACCATCAGATTCGGCCCCGGCGCGGCTTGCGCGAGCGCGAACAAGGCGCTGAACTCGCTGGCCGGCATCCAGTGATGCACGTCCACCACCTGACGCTGCATCTCCGGAAGAATCGTATTGCCGCCGCCGAACGCGAGCAGTGAAAGCTGGCTGAAAATGACGGCGAGGGAAACGAGCGTGTCGTTCATCGTGCTCTCCTCGACGCGATGTAGATGCTGAGCGGCGTCAGTACCAGCATGGTGGGCAGAAGCGGCAGCCGCATGATCGCAATCGCGATGAAGCCGAGCACCGCGATAAGCGCGGCCATCGGGTCATGCCGCAACGGCAGCAGGATTTTCACGGCCATCGAGATCAACAGGCCGGCCGCGGCGGCCGCGAGACCTGCAAACAGATGGCGCACGTGCGGGTCGTTTTGCGTGTGTTCGTACAGCACGCCGAGGCCGATCACCACCAGCGATGGACCGGCGATCAGCCCGAGCAGGCCGGCCAGCGCGCCCGGCACGCCGCGAAAGCGCATGCCCATAGCCACCGAGAGATTGATGACATTGCCGCCCGGCAAGAATTGGCAAAGGCCCAGCAGGTCGGTGAATTCTTTGGCGCTCAGCCAGCGGCGTTGTTCGACCAAGGCGCGCCGCGCCAGCGGCAGCGCGCCGCCGAATGAGATCAGCCCAAGGCCGAGAAAGCCGCCAAAAATTTCCCGCAATGTGGGTGGCGTAGCCAATGATGGCTCGGTCGAAGTGAGATCTTGGTCCATATCGAGAAGCTTGCAGTTCAAGCTCAGGAGGGTAGCGCCGAACTGGCGGCGCGCAAAACGATTTTTGGGCGCGCGCTTGTGATCTAGAATCACAAGCATGGCTCGCAATCTCCCTCCCTTTCCGGCGCTGCGCGCCTTCGAAGCCGCGGCGCGGCATGAAAGCTTTACGGCTGCGGCGAACGAATTGCATGTGACGCACGGTGCAATCAGCCGGCAAGTCGCGGCGTTCGAAACATGGCTGGGCGTGCAGGTGTTCCAGCGCCGCGGCAAGCGCGTGCGTCTGACCGGCGATGGCCGCCGCTATCTGTCCACCGTGCAGGCCGCGTTCGACAGCATCGCGCTCGCCACGGATCAGTTGCGCGATACGGGTGTCGTCCACGTGCTGCGCGTGAATGCGCTGCCCACGTTTGCGATGAAGTGGCTGCTGCCACGGCTGCATCAATTCCAGCGCAAGGTGCCGAACGTGGAGTTGAGATTGGCCACGTCGAACGCTCCGGTAGAAACGCTGGACAGCTTCGATGTGGCGGTGCGGCGCGGTCCGGCGCATTGGCCCAACTGCGTGAGCGGTCATTTTCTTGGCGAGAGCGAGATTCCGGTCTGCAGTCCCGCGCTATTGCAGCGCTCGCCGATCAAAGTCGCCGACGATCTCGCGCGGCATGTGCTGCTGCATTCCGACACGCGGCCGGACGCCTGGGGCAACTGGTTATCGGCGGCGGGGGTGACGGCCCGGTGCCGCAAGAAGCAATCGTTCGATCACTTCTACCTGGCCTTGCAGGCAGCAGTGGATGGTCTTGGTGTGGCGCTCGGGCCATTGCCGCTGCTCGCGGATGAACTGGCTTCGGGGCGGCTCGTGGTGCCGCTGGCGGGTCCGCGTATCGATGCGCGCGGCTACTGGTGGGTGGCGAGGCGAGAGGTTGCGCAGGCGCCGCTGGTGGCGCAGTTCTGTGAGTGGCTGCAAGCGCAAGGCGATCAGAATGACCAAGCGGAAGCGAGCGGCCAGGAGGCCGCCCGCTGATATTCACGGTGCGTTCGCAACGTTACAGATAGAACATCCGGTCTTCGTCCGACTTGGCCGGATGCGGTTCGGCTTCTTCGCGGTCTTCATAGAACTTCAGCACTGCTTCGAGCACCTGATCCGGATCGTCGATGACCTGCATGAG
The DNA here is from genome assembly GCF_001645125.1 of Paraburkholderia ginsengiterrae. GTDB lineage: Bacteria > Pseudomonadota > Gammaproteobacteria > Burkholderiales > Burkholderiaceae > Paraburkholderia > Paraburkholderia ginsengiterrae. The sequence goes on from NZ_LXKA01000011.1 coordinate 170,496, forward strand.
GTCCATGTCGGTCGGATTGATCAGGCCCATCGGCAAGAGCGAGTTCCTGAACCACGCAAGCAGGCCTTCCCAGAACTCGCCGCCCACCAGAATGATCGGCACGTGGCGCGACTTCTTGGTCTGGATCAGCGTGAGGACTTCAGCGAGTTCGTCCAGCGTGCCGAAGCCGCCCGGCATCACGATCACCGCATCCGAATTCTTCACGAACGTGACTTTGCGCGTGAAGAAATGGCGGAAGCGCAACGAGATGTCTTGCCACTGATTGCCCGATTGCTCATGCGGCAATTCGATGTTCAGTCCGACCGAAGGTGCCTTGCCGGCATGCGCGCCCTTGTTGGCCGCTTCCATGATGCCCGGGCCGCCGCCGGAGATCACCGCGAAGCCGGCATCCGACAGCTTGCGCGCGATTTGCGTGGCGAGCTTGTAGTAAGGCGAGTTCGGTTTCAGGCGCGCCGAACCGTAAATGCTGACCGCCGGGCGAATCTCCGAGAGGTACTCGGTCGCCTCGATAAACTCTGCCATAATCGTGAACATCTGCCACGATGCGCGCGCCTTTTTGGCCGTTGCGCGCTCTTGATCTGCGAGTGATCGCAGACTCGGAATCACTTTTCTCTTAGTCATAATGCCTGAAGAACGAAGCCTTGAAGGTAAGACCCTGCTATTGGTCGACGGTTCGAGTTATCTGTACCGGGCCTATCATGCGATGCCGGATCTGCGCGGCCCCGATGGTGGTCCGACAGGTGCGCTCTACGGAATGATCAACATGCTGCGGCGCATGCGCAAGGAAGTCACCGCAGAGTATAGCGCGTGCGTGTTCGACGCCAAGGGCAAAACGTTCCGCGACGATTGGTATGCCGACTATAAGGCGAATCGTCCGTCCATGCCGGACGATCTCTCGCGCCAGATCGAGCCGATTCATGTGGCCGTGCGCGCGCTCGGCTGGCCGTTGCTGATGATCGAAGGCGTCGAGGCCGACGACGTGATCGGCACCCTCAGCACCGCGGCGGAACAGCGCGGCATGAAGGTGATCGTGTCGACTGGGGACAAGGATCTGGCGCAGCTCGTGTCGGATCATGTCACCCTCATCAATACGATGACCAACGAAACGCTCGACCGCGAAGGCGTGATCGCCAAGTTCGGCGTGCCGCCGGAGCGCATCATCGACTACCTGTCGTTGATCGGCGATACCGTCGACAACGTGCCGGGCGTCGATAAGTGCGGGCCGAAAACAGCGATCAAATGGCTCACGCAATTCGACTCGCTAGATGGCATCGTCGCACATGCTGACGAGATTAAAGGTGCGGTAGGAGACAATCTGCGCCGCGCGCTCGATTTTCTGCCAATGGCGAAAAAGCTCGTCACCGTCGAGCGCAATTGCGATCTGACCGGGCATGTCGTGTCGATCGGGGAAAGCCTGCCAAGCCGGCCTGAAGCGCGCGAGGAGCTGCGTGACGTGTTCATGCGGCACGGTTTCAAGACCTGGCTGCGCGAGGTGGAAAGCGCGAGCGCGGAGCCGGTGGAGGGCGCGCCGGCCGCCGACGTGCCGCCGGCGTTGACCGTGAATCACGAACGGCATTACGACACGGTGCAGACGTGGGAGCAGTTCGATGCCTGGCTCGAGAAGATCAACGTGGCCGAGCTGACCTCGTTCGACACGGAGACCACGTCGCTCGATCCGATGACGGCGCAGATCGTGGGGCTGTCATTGTCGGTGGAAGCGGGTCGCGCCGCATACGTGCCGCTCGCGCATCGCGGCCCAGACGCGCCTGTGCAGCTACCGCGCGACGAGGTGCTTGCGAAGCTCAAACCGTGGCTGGAGAGCACCACGCACAAGAAGGTCGGTCAGCATCTCAAGTATGACGAGCAGGTGCTGGCCAACTACGGCATCGAAATGCGCGGCATCGAACACGACACGCTGCTGCAATCGTATGTGGTGGAATCGCATCGCACGCATGACATGGACAGCCTCGCGCTGCGCCATCTCGGCGTGAAGACGATCAAGTACGAAGACGTGGCGGGCAAGGGCGCGAGTCAGATCGGTTTCGACGAAGTCGCGTTGGACAAGGCCTCGGAGTATGCGGCGGAAGACGCCGACATCACGTTGCAACTGCATCAGGTCCTGTACCCGCAAGTGGCCGCGGAGAAAACGCTCGAATACGTGTACCGCGATATCGAAATCCCCACCTCGCGCGTGCTGCGCAAGATGGAGCGCACGGGCGTGCTGATCGATGCGGAAAAGCTGCGCCGGCAAAGCAGTGAAATCGCCACGCGGCTAATCCAGCTGGAAGGCGAAGCGTACGAGCTGGCCGGCGGTGAATTCAATCTCGGCTCGCCGAAGCAGATCGGCCAGATCTTCTTCGAGAAGCTTGAATTGCCGGTGATCAAGAAGACTCCGAGCGGCGCCCCGTCCACCGACGAAGAAGTGCTGCAAAAGCTCGCCGAAGACTATCCGCTGCCGAAGATCCTGCTCGAACATCGTGGCTTGTCGAAGCTGAAGTCGACCTATACGGACAAGCTGCCGCGCATGGTCAACGCCACGACGGGCCGCGTCCACACGAACTACGCGCAGGCCGTGGCGGTTACCGGGCGTCTCGCGTCGAACGATCCGAACCTGCAGAACATTCCCGTGCGTACCGGCGAAGGCCGCCGTATTCGCGAAGCGTTTATTGCACCGCCGGGGCACAAGCTGGTCTCCGCGGATTATTCGCAGATCGAATTGCGCATCATGGCGCACATTTCCGGCGACGAATCATTGCTGCGCGCGTTCTCGCAAGGCGAAGACATTCACCGCGCGACTGCGGCGGAGATCTTCAGCGTAACGCCGCTCGAAGTCTCGAGCGATCAGCGGCGCGTGGCGAAGGTCATCAATTTCGGGCTGATCTACGGCATGAGTTCGTTTGGTCTTGCCTCGAACCTCGGCATTACGCGTGATGCCGCCAAGCTCTATATCGACCGCTACTTCGCACGTTATCCGGGCGTCGCGCGCTATATGGACGAAACGCGTGTGAGCGCGAAGGCCAAGGGTTACGTCGAAACGGTATTCGGCCGCCGCCTGTGGCTGCCGGAGATCAATGGTGGCAACGGTCCGCGCCGTCAGGCCGCCGAGCGAGCCGCGATTAACGCGCCCATGCAGGGCACGGCCGCCGACCTGATCAAGCTCTCCATGATCGCGGTACAGGACTGGATCGAAGAGTCGAAGATCGGCACGCGCATGATCATGCAGGTGCACGACGAACTGATTCTCGAAGTGCCGGACGGAGAGTTGTCCGAAGTACGCAAGCGCTTGCCCGAGTTGATGTGCGGTGTCGCCGACCTGAAAGTGCCGCTGGTCGCCGAAGTAGGCGCGGGCCTGAACTGGGAAGAAGCGCATTGACGTGCGTGTGACGGCGCGCGATAACGTCGCGCGCATGTCACACATGTGATTTGGCGGCTTGTGACAATCCGTCCTGCTAACGGACAATCGCTGAAAGACGGCGCGCTCGCGTGTTAGCTCATGCGCCCCGTCGCGACGCATTACCATCGGCAATCACGGAGAGTTCAATGCATCGTTTTATCGTCGTTGGGGGGGGCGCGGGGGGGCTGGAGTTGGCGACGCGTCTGGGCGATCGTTATGCACCCCACAAGAATAAGAGTGGTGTGCAGGCGCAAGTCACGCTCGTCGATCGCAATCCGACTCATATCTGGAAGCCGCTGCTGCATGAAGTGGCGGCCGGCAGTATGGACCCGTTCACGCAGGAACTCGAATACGCGGCGCAGGCGCGCTGGCATGGCTTCGAGTTTCAACAGGGAGAACTGACCGGGCTGGACCGCGCGAACAAGCGGCTCACGCTGGGTACGGTGCTCGACGACGACGGCGCCGAATTGCTCCCCGAGCGCGAGCTCGAATACGACACGCTGATCATCGCGATCGGCAGCACGACCGCTTTTTTCGGAGTGAAAGGCGCGCCGGAATATTCCCTCGCACTCGACACCGTGGGCCAGGCGGAGCGTTTCCGCAAACGCCTGATCGCGGCCTGCATGCGCGCCGAGCATCAGGTCCACGAGCCTGTCGAATCAACGCCGGGCGCGGCACCCTCCAGCGAGCCGCGCATTCAGGTGGCGATCGTCGGAGGCGGCGCGACGGGGGTGGAGTTGTCGGCGGAATTGCGCAACACGGCGCAGGTGCTGTCCGCGTACGGTCTGCATAAGCTCGATCCGCGGCATGACGTCGGCATTGTGCTGATCGAAGCGGGGCCGCGCATTCTGCCGGCCTTGCAGGAGCGTGTGTCGACAGCTACCGCCGAATTGCTCACCAAGCTCGGCGTGAAGCTGATGATCGGCGAAACGGTGGCCGAGGTCGCGCCGGGCATCATCCGCACGGCCAGCGGTAAAACGGTGCGTGCCGACCTGACGGTGTGGGCGGCGGGCATCAAGGCGCCAGCTATCCTGAGCCAGCTCGACGGCCTGCCCGTCAATCGGCTTGGCCAGCTCAACGTGCGCCTGACGCTGCAAACCGAAATCGACGACAACGTCTTTGCGCTCGGCGATTGCGCGGCTTGCCCGTGGCCGGGTAACGAGCGTAACGTGCCGCCGCGCGCGCAGGCCGCCCATCAGCAGGCAAGTTTTCTGATGAAAGCGCTGGCGGCGCGGCTCGACGGCAAGCCGCTGCCGGAATTCGCTTATCGCGATTTCGGCTCGCTGGTGTCGCTCGGACACTTCAGTGCGGTTGGGAATCTGATGGGCGGGGTGATCGGCGGCAACATGCTGATTGAAGGTCTGTTCGCGCGATTCATGTACATGTCCCTGTACCGGCTGCATATTGCCGCGCTGCACGGCTACGCGCGCATGGTGCTCGATACCTTCGCACACTGGTTGCGGCGTACCACGCTGCCGCGGGTCAAGCTGCATTAACGCGCGTTACTGCGCCGATGCAGAAGGTTGCATCCGCAACGGCGCAGGTCGAAAAAATGCCGTTGCCGCTTCAAGGCGGCAACGGCATGTCTGCTATCCGTGAGACTGGGCTTGCGCTTACGGATTCGGGCCGGTCGCGACCGGCCGCTTCGGATCGGAACTCCATTCGCTCCACGATCCCGCATACAGCGCGGCGCCGTGCAGGCCGGCAACTTCCATAGCCAGCGCGTTCACACACGCCGTCACGCCCGAGCCGCATTGCAGCACCACGTGTTCCGGCGACGTATCGCCCAGTAGCGCGTGGAATTCCTCGCGCAGTGTATGGGCCGACTTGAAGCGGTTGTCGGCCGTGAGATTGTCCTTGAAGTAGCGATTGAGCGCGCCCGGAATGTGGCCGCCGACGCGATCGAGCGTCTCGTTTTCGCCGCGATAGCGATCGGCAGCGCGCGCGTCGAGCACGACCCGCTCCTTCGTACTGAGATTGCGTTCGACCGTCTGGGCGTCGACCGTGACGGACAGCGGCGCGGCTGCGTTGAAGTCGCCGTTATTCTGGGCCGGCGCGTCCTGCGTCAGCCGTTGACCCGCCGTTTCCCATGCCTGCAGGCCGCCGTCGAGCAGGGCGACCGCGTCGTGGCCGAGCCAGCGCAGCAGCCACCAGGCGCGGGCGGCGTACATGCCGCCTTGCGCGTCGTAGGCGATCACTTGCTGCCCCTGTTTGAGGCCGCGCGACTCCAGTGTTTCGACCAGCCGCGCGCGATCCGGCAGCGGATGACGCCCGTTCGTCCCGTTCTTGGGCCCCGACAGGTCGCGGTCAAGGTGCAGGTAGTGCGCCCCCGGCAGATGCCCGGCCAGGTAGGCTTTTTCGCCCGCGTCGGTGTCGGCCAGGTCGAAACGGCAGTCGATCACGAACACGCTGCCCGGCGCGACGGCGAGCCGTTCCGCGAGATTGGTCGCGGAGATCAGAGTGGTGTAGTGAGTGTGGGGCATGATGTCTCCTGTCGAGCGAATGGCCGACCTATTCCGATAGTCTAAACAAAAAAAGACGGGCCGAAGCCCGTCTTTCCATGTGTTGATGCTGCCCAGCTCTCGCGGGCACCAATCAGATCGTGCCCAGTTCGCGCCGCAGGAACTCGTGGAAGTGTTGCATGCCGTCTTCCATCGGGCTTTGGTACGGGCCGACCTGGGATTCGCCGCGATTCATCAGCGCGCGGCGGCCGGCGTCCATGCGTTCGGCGATCTCGTCGTCTTCGCGGGCCGTTTCCATGTAGGCGGCGCGCTCGGCTTCGACGAACTCGCGCTCGAACAGCGCGATTTCCTCAGGGTAATAGAACTCGACCACGTTGGTGGTTTTCTGCGGGCCGCGCGGAATCAGCCACGACACGACCAGCACGTGCGGATACCACTCGATCATGATGCCCGGGTAGTACACCATCCAGATCGCGCCGAATTCCGGCGGATTGCCGTCGCGGAAGCGCAGCACTGCGTCGTGCCACTTGCGGTACGTCGGGCTGCCCGGCTGCTCCAGATCCTTGTGCACGCCAACTGTCTGGACGCTATACCAGTCGCCGAATTCCCACGTCAGGTCGTCGCAATTGACGAAGCTGCCGAGGCCCGGGTGGAACGGCGCGACGTGGTAGTCCTCCAGATAGACCTCGATAAAGGTCTTCCAGTTGTAGTTGCACTCGTGCACTTCGACATGATCGAACATGAAGCCCGAAAAATCGAAGTGCTCTTTCGTGCCGAGGCGTGCCAGATCGCGCGCGACATCGCGCCCCTGCGCTTCGAACAGCAGGCCTTGCCAGTTCTGCAGCGGCGTGGCGCCGAGATTCAGGCAGGGGTTGTCGGCGAAATGCGGTGCGCCCAAGAGCTGGCCGTTCAGGTCGTACGTCCAGCGGTGCAGGGGGCAGACGATATTCTCCGTCTGGCCGCGGCCGTTGAGCATGATGGCTTGCCGGTGGCGGCACACGTTCGACAGCAGTTCGACTTGCGACTGCTGGTTACGGACGAGCACACGCCCTTCTCTCTCGCTCGGCAAAGCAAAATAATCCCCCGCTTCGGGCACCATGAGATCGTGGCCGATGTAACGAGGACCTTTCTTGAAAAGGGTGTCGATTTCGCGCGTTAGAAGCGCTTCGTCAAAGTAAGCCGTGACTGGCAGCTGGCTGTGGACAGACCGCAACTGCAATGCATTGCTCAGATTGGACATTCCCACTCCCGTGAAGATGAAAGCAGTGAACAACCCAACCATCGATAGATTCGATTTAGGGAGCCCGCTAGTATATCAGTTTCCCCTCCCTGGGGGCGCTTAAGTGTCTGATTTGGGTCAAAAAAGTTTGGAAAGTTCGACTTTTTCGCCGCAGACTGATCGTTTTTTTTCTGCGAGACTGCTAGGGCTGCGCAACGGGCGAGGACGGGGCGTAGAGCGGCGAGCAGATCGGAAAAGTTGCTTTTGCCGTAGAATGTCCGACTTGTTTTAATTTTGCGACTATTCATGGCGAAGACCGCGTCGAAAGAACCTGCTGCCACGCCAGCCGAAGGCGTCGACACCACGCCGCTGCCCGAGAACTACGAGGCCGCTCAGGCGGAGCTGGAAGGACTGGTTGCACGCATGGAAGGCGGCAATCTCAGTCTCGAGGAGTCGCTCACCGCCTACCGGCGCGGTGCGGCCCTCGTGGCGTTTTGCCAGCAGCAGCTCGAGAAGGTTGAGCAGCAGGTGCGCGTGCTCGACGGCGAGACGCTCAAGCCGCTGCCCATGAATACCGCAGGCACAGCCGCTACTGAAAGCGGGGACGACCTATGACATTCGAACAATGGATGCGCTCGGTGCTCGAGCGCGTCGAAACGGCACTCGAACATTACTTGCCGGCCGAGACGACCGAGCCCGCCACCCTGCATGAGGCCATGCGCTATGCGGTGCTGGGCGGCGGCAAGCGGGTTCGCCCGCTGCTGTGCCATGCGGCCGGCGAGCTGACCGGCGCGCGCGCCGAGTGCCTCGATGCGGCCTCGGCGGCGCTGGAAATGATCCACGTGTACTCGCTGGTCCACGACGACATGCCGTGCATGGACGACGACGCGCTGCGCCGTGGCAAGCCTACGGTGCACGTCAAGTATGACGAGGCGACGGCGTTGCTGGTTGGCGACGCGCTGCAATCGCAGGCGTTCGTCGCGTTGACGTCGGATGTTCTGGCCCCGGGCCAGCAGGCTTCACTCGTGCGTGAACTGGCGCTCGCGAGCGGCTCGATCGGCATGTGCGGCGGGCAGGCCATCGATCTGGCGAGCGTCGGCCACACACTGACGCGCCCGCAGCTCGAAACCATGCACCGGATGAAAACCGGCGCCCTGCTGCGTGCCGCGGTGCGCATGGGCGCGCTGGCGGGCGAAACGCCGGACGCGGTCGCGATGCGTTCGCTGGACGCGTATTCGGCTGCTGTCGGCCTCGCGTTTCAGGTCGTCGACGACATTCTCGACGTCACGACCGATTCCGCGACGCTCGGCAAAACGGCGGGTAAGGACGCGAAGGACGGCAAGCCGACCTACGTGTCGATCATTGGGCTCGACGCGTCGCGCGCGCTCGCAGCCCAGCTGCGCAGCGACGCGCACGCTGCCTTGGCGCCGTTCGGCGCACGGGCGCAGCGTCTTGCCGAATTGGCCGACCTGGTGGTGAACCGGGTTAGCTGAACGCGAAAGCCCGCCGCCGCGCACCTTCTTGACGAGGTGCATGTATGAAGTGCGGGCGCGTAAGTTTTCCTACAATGGAACGACGATGTACGACTTGCTGAAAACTATAGACGACCCGGCAGCTCTGCGCCGCCTCGATCGCCGCCAATTGCAACCGCTTGCTGACGAGTTGCGTGCCTTCGTGCTCGACAGCGTGTCGCAGACAGGCGGCCATCTTTCGTCCAACCTCGGCACGGTCGAGTTGACCATTGCTCTGCATTATGTGTTCGACACGCCGCACGACCGGATCGTCTGGGACGTCGGCCATCAAACCTATCCGCACAAGATCCTGACGGGCCGCCGCGAGCAGATGCATACGCTGCGTCAGCTCGGCGGCATCTCGGGATTCCCGAAGCGTGACGAGTCCGAATACGACACCTTCGGCACCGCGCATTCCAGCACCTCGATTTCGGCCGCGCTCGGCATGGCGGTCGCGAGCAAGCTGCAGGGTGACAACCGCATGGGCATCGCCGTGATCGGCGATGGCGCGATGACGGCCGGCATGGCCTTCGAAGCGATGAACAACGCCGGTGTCGAAGACGACGTGCCGCTGCTGGTCATCCTGAACGACAACGACATGTCGATTTCGCCGCCGGTCGGCGCGCTGAACCGCCATCTGGCGCGTCTGATGTCCGGCCGCTTCTACGCCGCCGCGCGCGCGGGCGTCGAGCGCGTGCTGCGCGTCGCACCGCCTATGCTCGATCTCGCCCGCAAGCTCGAAGAGCACGCGAAGGGCATGATCGTGCCGGCCACGCTCTTCGAAGAGTTCGGCTTCAACTACATCGGTCCGATCGACGGCCACGACCTCGATTCGCTGATCCCCACGTTGCAGAACATCAAGGAACTGCGCGGTCCGCAATTCCTTCACGTCGTGACGAAGAAGGGCCAGGGCTACAAGCTGGCCGAGGCAGATCCGGTGCTGTACCACGGCCCGGGCAAGTTCAATCCGGCAGAAGGCATCAAGCCGGCAACCACGCCGTCGAAGAAGACCTACACGCAGGTGTTCGGCGAATGGCTGTGCGACGCCGCCGAACTGGACGCACGCGTGGTCGGTATCACGCCGGCCATGCGTGAAGGCTCGGGCATGGTCGAGTTCGAGAAGCGCTACCCGGATCGCTATTTCGACGTGGGCATTGCCGAACAGCACGCGGTAACGTTCGCCGGCGGCCTGGCGGCGGAAGGCATGAAGCCGGTGGTCGCGATCTACTCGACCTTCCTGCAACGCGCTTACGACCAGCTGATCCACGACGTCGCGCTGCAGAACCTGCCGGTGGTGTTCGCGATCGACCGCGCGGGTCTGGTCGGCGCGGACGGCGCGACGCACGCGGGTGCTTACGACCTGGCGTTCATGCGCTGCATCCCGAACATGACGGTGATGGCGCCCGCGGACGAAAACGAGTGCCGCCAGATGTTGTACACCGCCTTGCAGCAGCCGAATCCGACGGCCGTGCGCTATCCGCGTGGCGCCGGCACGGGTGTGGCAACGGTCAAGCAGATGGCGGCGCTGCCGCTCGGCAAGGGCGAGGTGCGTCGCGAAACGTCGCAGCCGGCTGGCAAGCGCATTGCGATCCTGGCTTTCGGCACGATGGTGGCGCCGTCGCTGGCGGCTGCCGAGCAACTGGACGCCACGGTTGCGAACATGCGCTTCGTGAAGCCGCTGGACGCCGATCTGGTTCGTCACCTGGCCGAAACGCACGACGCCATCGTCACGGTCGAAGAAGGCTGTGTGATGGGCGGCGCGGGTTCAGCGTGCGTCGAAGCCCTGCTTGAAAGTGGCGTAATGCGGCCCGTGCTGCAATTGGGCCTCCCCGACCGGTTCATCGATCACGGGGATCCGGCCAAGCTGCTGGCTGCGTGCGGTCTCGACGCAGCGGGTATCACGAAGTCGATCCGCGAACGCTTTCTGTCGAGCGGCGCAGTCGGCGCTCAGTCGTCGGTGAAGCGCGTCGCGTAACGCGTTGCCGCTTGCCGGGCCGTCGCGGTGCTATGGCGGCCATAGCAATCTTCAACTTGAATCGATGGGCCTTCAGGCCCATCATCCAACGCCGGCAGGGGCCGGCGTTCGCCGTTGCGTGCGTTGATCCGCGCGGCCGCCGAGAGCGCCCGAACCTGTCGCTGCGCGACAGCGCATTCGCGGGAGCGCGAACCCTTTGGGGCAGCCCGGCGTTTTCCTGAAAGGACAAGATAATGAATCAGATGAACCCCGCCTTTGTGATGCCCGACGTGCAAAGCACGCCCGACACGCGTCAGATCCCGATTCAGCGGGTTGGCGTGAAGGCCGTGCGTCATCCGTTGACGGTGCGCACACAAGGCGGCGAGGTGCAGCCTTCGGTCGGTACGTGGAATCTCGACGTGCATCTGCCGGCTGAGCAGAAGGGCACGCACATGTCGCGTTTCGTTGCACTGCTCGAAGAGAACAAGGCGCCGCTCGAACCGGCTACGTTCCGCACCATGCTCGCCGCGATGCTCGAGAAGCTCGAAGCCGAGGCGGGCCGCATCGAAGTGTCGTTCCCTTACTTCGTGAACAAGACCGCGCCGGTTTCGGGCGTGCAGAGCCTGCTCGACTACGAAGTCACGCTGACGGGCGAGATCCGCAATGGCGCGACGCGGCTGTTCCTGAAGGTGCTGGTGCCGGTCACGAGCCTTTGCCCGTGCTCGAAGAAAATCTCGCAGTACGGCGCGCACAATCAGCGTTCGCACGTCACGATCAACGCCGAACTGGCGGGCGAGATTGCGGTGGAAGAGCTGATCCGTATCGCCGAGGAAGAAGCTTCGTGCGAACTGTGGGGCATGCTCAAGCGTCCGGACGAAAAGTTCGTCACCGAGCGCGCGTATGAGAACCCGAAGTTCGTCGAGGACCTGGTGCGCGACGTCGCGCAGCGTCTGAATGCGGACGAGCGGGTGGTTGCCTATGTGCTCGAAGCCGAGAACTTCGAGTCGATCCACAATCACAGCGCGTATGCGGTGATCGAGCGGGACAAGCGGGTGGCCTGATACCGGCGCTCGCTGAATGCATGAAAAAAAACCGCTTCGAGAAGCGGTTTTTTTACGGCCCAACACGGTGAAACTCAGCGTGCGAGGGAGGTCAGATCCCAGCGCGGCTTCACTGTGAACGCATAGTCTTTGCCCGCTTGATCGGGCCAGCGTTTCAGCCGCAGGGCGCCGGCCAGCGCGATCATCGCGCCGTTGTCCGTGCACAGTGACAGATCCGGATAGTGCACGTAGAAATTACGCTTCTGCGCGGCCGCGGAAAGCGCCTCGCGCAATTGCCGGTTCGCACCGACACCGCCCGCCACGACCAATCGGTTGAGCTTCGTTTTCTTCAACGCAGCCAATGACTTCGTGGCCAGCACGTCCACTGCCGCATCGACGAAACCACGCGCCAGATCGGCTTTCGCCTGCTCGCAGATATTCGCGCCGCCGAGCTTTTTCGCGTGCGTGAGGACCGCTGTCTTCAGGCCGCTGAAGCTGAAATCGAGGTCGCCGGAATGCAGCATCGGGCGTGGCAGGACGACCGCGCCGGGTGTGCCGAATTCAGCCATGCGGGAGACTTCCGGGCCGCCCGGATAACCGAGGCCGAGCAGCTTGGCGGTTTTGTCGAACGCCTCTCCGGCCGCGTCGTCGAGCGTTTCGCCGAGCGTCTCGTAGACGCCCACGTCCGTCACGCGCATCAATTGCGTATGGCCGCCGGATACCAGCAGCGCGACAAACGGAAAAGGCGGCGGCTCATCCACCAGCAGCGGCGACAGCAAATGCCCTTCAAGGTGATGGATGCCGATGGTCGGCTTGTCCCACGCCATGGCCAGCGAATTGGCGACGCTCGCGCCCACCAGTAGCGCGCCCGCGAGCCCCGGCCCTTGCGTGTAGGCGATCGCGTCGATGTCGGAGCGGACTGAGCCGGCACGCTCCATCACCTCTTCGAGCAGCGGCAGCGCCCGCCGGATGTGATCGCGCGACGCCAGTTCCGGCACCACGCCGCCGTACTCCCGATGCATCGCAATTTGCGAATGCAGCGCGTGCGCGAGCAGGCCGCGCTCCGTGTCGTAGAGCGCGAGACCGGTTTCGTCGCAGGAGCTTTCGATGCCGAGAACGAGCATGATGGGTGGTCGTGAGCCGACGCGCGAGTAACGGCGCGCCGGCTTCGGAAATTGAAGAGGCAAGCCTGAAAGTATAGCAGCGCGGGCAAAGCGCCGCCGAGGCGCAGGTACAATGCGGCCCCATGGAATCCTTCGATATCGCGGTAATCGGCGCAGGCGCGGCCGGCATGATGTGCGCGGCCGTGGCCGGGCAGATCGGCCGTCGCGTGGTGCTGATCGACCACTCGCAGCGCCTCGCGGAGAAAATCCGCATCTCCGGCGGCGGCCGCTGCAATTTCACGAATCTGTACGCCGGGCCGGCGAATTATCTGTCGGCCAATCCTCATTTCTGCCGCTCGGCGCTCGCGCGCTATACGCCGCGCGACTTCATGGCGCTGCTCAAGCGCCATCATGTGACGTGGCACGAGAAGCACAAAGGCCAGCTGTTTTGCGACCAGTCGAGCGACGCAGTCATCAATGTGCTGAAGCACGAGTGTGACGCCGGCCGCGTGGCCTGGCGCACGCCTCTGGCGGTCGAGCAGGTGCGGCGCAGCGACGAAGGGCGGTACACACTGGATACGCAGTCGGGCCCGATCACCGCCCGTGCGCTGGTGATCGCGACCGGCGGCCTGTCGATCCCCAAGATCGGCGCGACCGATTTTGCCTATCGCCTCGCCAAGCAGTTTGGCCACAAGCTGATCGACACCCGTCCCGCGCTGGTCCCTCTGACCTTTGCGGCAGCCGACTGGGAGCCGTTCGCGGCGCTATCGGGCGTGTCGCTCGAAGTGCAACTCGCGACCGGCAACAAGAAGACCGGGGCCGACTTCAACGAAGATCTGCTGTTGACCCATCGCGGCCTGTCCGGTCCAGGTGTCCTGCAGATATCAAGCTACTGGCAGCCGGGCGAGCCGATCCACGTCAACCTGCTGCCGGAGCAGGACGCCACGGCGGCTTTGCTGGAAGCGAAAACCGGCACGAAACGCCAGATCGCCAATCTGCTGTCGGAGTGGGTGCCGCAGCGGCTCGCCCACGTCTGGCTGGACACCCACCAGATTCCCGCCGACGCCCGCGTAGCCGATTTGCCGGACAAGACCCTGCGTCGCGTCGGTGAGGCGCTGTCGCGCTGGACGCTCACCCCGAACGGCACCGAAGGCTATCGCAAGGCCGAAGTGACGCGCGGCGGCGTCGACACGCGCGACCTGTCGTCCACGACGATGATGAGCGCCCGGGCGCCCGGGCTGTACTTTATCGGCGAGGCGGTCGACGTCACGGGGTGGCTCGGCGGCTACAATTTCCAATGGGCGTGGGCCTCGGGCGTGGCGGCCGGAGAGGCCGCCGCGGAGTACGTTCTGGGGGCTTGACGGCACACTGGCTTTGTGAGAAAGCTCTGCTATACTCCTGAACCTTTACAAAGTTCCGTTATTGAAAAATGACGACCATCCGCGTAAAAGACAACGAGCCGTTTGAAGTCGCCATGCGCCGTTTCAAGCGCACCATGGAGAAAAACGGCTTGCTGACGGAACTTCGCGCTCGCGAGTTTTACGAAAAGCCTACGGCTGAACGCAAGCGTAAGAAGGCGGCAGCGGTGAAGCGTCATTTCAAGCGTCTGCGTGGCCAGATGCTACCTAAGAAGTTCTACTGATTCTGGCGTTGCCGCGGTGCCCGTTCAACGGAGCGGCAACATTCAAAACACGGCCCATCGGGCCAGCCGGCAGGGTCGCATCCACTACGCACATTGCGCCAACCCGCTTGAGGAAGCTGTTCCCAAGCGGGCATTCGTGTTGATGCGGTGAGCCTCGCCGGTTTTTCAAATCCCAACGCATTCAGGTGAGTGATGAGTCTCAAGGACCGGATCAACGACGATATGAAAGCTGCCATGCGGGCACGTGAGACCGAGCGTCTCGGCACGGTCCGCCTGCTGCTCGCCGCTATCAAGCAACGCGAAGTCGACGAGCGCGTCACACTCGACGACGCCGCGATCACCGCGGTCGTCGACAAGATGATCAAGCAGCGCAAGGACTCGATCAGCCAGTTCGAAGCGGCTGGCCGCACGGATCTGGCCGACAAGGAAAAGGCCGAAATGGCGATCTTGTCTGCCTATATGCCGGAACAGATGTCCGAAGCGGAGATCGTTGCCGAAGTGCAGGCCGCTGTCGCGCAAACGGGCGCTGCCGGCCCGCAGGACATGGGCAAGGTGATGGGCGTGCTCAAGCCGAAGCTGGCCGGCCGTGCCGACATGACTGCCGTCTCGGCGCAAGTCAAAGCGGCGCTCTCGAAGTAAATTCCTGTATTTCCGCGCGGCGCGTGCCGTCGTTCGACACTGCGGGCCGCGCCGAGCTTTTTAGGTAGCGTGATTTACTGTGATTCCACCGTCATTCCTGCAGGATCTGCTCAACCGCGTCGATATTGTCGACGTGGTCGGCCGGTATGTGCAGTTGAAAAAGGGCGGCGCGAACTTCATGGGGCTGTGCCCGTTCCACAACGAAAAAAGCCCCTCGTTTACGGTTAGTCCGACTAAACAGTTCTATCACTGCTTCGGCTGCGGTGCGCATGGTACGGCCATCGGGTTCTTGATGGAGCACGTCGGCTCGTCGTTTCCGGAGGCGGTCAACGAGCTGGCGCAGTCGGTTGGCTTGACCGTGCCAAACGAACCTTCGCCAGGATATGGCGGTGGTTCGTCAGGCGGCGGCTATGCGCCGGCGGCATCCAAGGCGGTTACCACGGCGCTTTCCGACGTGATGCAGACAGCCTGCGACTTTTATCGCAAGCAACTGCGCGGCGCGCCGACCGCGATCCAGTACCTGAAGAAACGGGGCTTGACCGGCGAGATCGCGGCCCGTTTCGGGCTCGGATATGCGCCGGATGGCTGGCAAAACCTCGAAGCGGCATTTTCGAACTACCGGGACGATTCGCTGGTCGAATCAGGTCTGGTGATCGTCAGCGAAAAGTCCGATGCACAGGGCCAGAACCGCCGCTACGACCGCTTTCGCGAGCGGATCATGTTCCCGATACGCAATGTGAAGGGGCAGGTGATCGGCTTTGGCGGCCGCGTACTGGACAGCGGCGAGCCCAAATATTTGAATTCGCCCGAAACGCCGCTATTTAACAAGGGCAGCGAGCTGTACGGGCTGTTCGAGGCGCGTTTGGCGATTCGCGAGCAGCACTACGTGCTGGTCGTGGAAGGCTACATGGACGTGGTCGCCCTGGCCCAATTGGGGTTCCAGAACGCGGTCGCCACGCTCGGCACGGCCTGCACGCCGATTCACGTGCAGAAGCTGATGCGCCAGACCGACACGGTCATTTTCAGTTTCGACGGCGATTCGGCCGGCCGGCGCGCCGCGCGCCGTGCGCTGGACGCCTGTTTGCCGCACGCGGCGGACAACCGGACCATCCGGTTCCTGTTCCTGCCGTCCGAGCACGATCCGGACAGCTACGTGCGTGAATTCGGCACCGAAGCGTTCGCCGAACAGGTCGAGCGGGCCATGCCGCTGTCGCAGTTCATGCTGAACGAGGTGCTGACCGGCAAGGAACTGGATCAGCCGGAAGGCAGGGCCCGCGCGCTGTTCGACGCCAAGCCGCTGTTGCAGGCACTGCCGGCCAACGCGCTGCGCGCGCAGATCATGCATATGTTCGCCGACCGGCTCGACGTGCCGTTCGAGGAAGTCGCCGCGCTTTGCGAGGTCGACGCGCGCATCGCGGCGGCGGCCCGCGCGGCCCCGGCCCGCAAGGATCGGCGCAGTGTGACCGGGATCGAGGAAAAGACGCTGCGCAACCTGGTGATGCATCCGCGCACGGTGGCCGTGCTCGACGAAGAGGCCGAGCAGGCGCTCCTGACGGTCACGCGGCACGGGGAACTGTTCGAGGAAGTGACGACGCATGCGCGTGCGCTGGGCGACTCGGCGGAGTTTCAGCTGTTGTCCGATCTATTGCGAAACGGCGCTAACGCCCCAACTTTCGAGGAAATCTTTCGCAAAATTCTAGACTATGATGAAAACGTCCGGGATTTGCTGCTGAAGGACCCGGAGGATGCGACCGTCATAGAGGAACGGCGCGAGCAGGAACGGATCGTCGGAGAAGAGCTGAAGGCAGCCATTCTGAAGATGCGGTATGACGCTTATTGCGATCGTCTCGAGCAACTTTCGCGGCAATCCCGGCACACGCCGGAGGAGTTTGCGGAGCTGTCGGAGCTCAATCGGAAGCGGGCTGACATGAAGCGTCAGCTGGGTCTGTAACCGGGAGGCCGGGAGCCTGGGTGCTATAATAAAAGGTTTCCAGCGGTTTGTTTTTTAAGGGTTTTCCAAGCAAAGGCTAAATGCCAAAAGGCGGGCGATGCGATGGCAAAGACTACAGGCGGAAATAAGGCGGCAGGCACACGCTCCACGGAGCCGACCCGAAAGGTCACCGAGGCCAAGTTAGTTTCTTCCGCCAGAAAAACGTCTGCTGTCAGTGTCGCGCCGGTTGCCGGGAAGAAATCCCCGACCACTTCGGCTGCGCGAGCGGAGCCGGTCAGGGCGGCGAAAGCGGTATCACCACCGGCCACGAAGGAGGCGGGTGTCAGTAGCGCAAGGGAAGCGGCTGCCGCGCAGGACGATGCGGCAGTGCGCGAGGTTCCAGTATCCACGGTTCAACCGGCTGGCGTCCACCAGCCGCGAGTCGAGACTACAGCCGGTACGGCGAACTCCATGACGAAAAAGCTGAATGAAGTACCCGTCGATGACGACGCAACCCAAAGCGAAGAAAACCCTGCGGCCGCTCCCGCCAAGGTGGAAAAGGTCAAGGCTCGCGACCGCCGTGCCAAGGAAAAAGCGCTGCTGAAAGACGCTTTCGCGTCCTCGCAGCCCGGCACGGTCGAGGAACTCGAGGAGCGCCGCTCCAAACTGCGCGCGCTGATCAAGCTCGGCAAGGAGCGCGGCTTCCTCACGTACGCTGAAATCAACGACCACCTCCCGGACAACTTCACCGAGACCGAGGCGATCGAAGGCATTATCAGCACGTTCAACGACATGGGCGTGGCGGTGTACGAGCAGGCGCCGGACGCCGAAACGCTGCTGCTGAACGACAACGCGCCGGCCGCCTCGTCCGACGACGAAGTGGAAGAAGAAGCGGAAGTTGCGCTGTCCACGGTCGACTCCGAGTTTGGCCGCACTACCGACCCGGTCCGCATGTACATGCGTGAAATGGGCACGGTCGAGCTGCTTACGCGTGAAGGCGAAATCGAAATCGCCAAGCGGATCGAAGACGGCTTGAAGCACATGGTGATGGCTATCTCCGCGTGCCCGACCACGATCGCCGATATCCTCGCCATGGCCGAGCGTGTCGCGAATGAGGAAATCCGGATCGACGAACTCGTCGACGGCCTGATCGACGCCAACGCGGAAGACGCGGACGGCTTCTCCGCACAGGAAGCGGAAGCGATCGAGAGCGAAGACGAGGACACCGAGGAAGAGGGCGAAGAAGACGAGGAAGAAGACGACGGCGCGGCGCAAGCCACGGCCAACGCGGCGCAGATGGAAGCGCTCAAGCGTGCGTCGCTCGAAAAATTCGCCATGATCAGCGAATGGTTCGACAAGATGCGTCGCGCTTTCGAGAAGGAAGGCTACAAGTCCAAGTCGTACCTGAAGGCGCAGGAAACGATCCAGAACGAGCTGATGACGATCCGCTTCACCGCGCGTACCGTGGAGCGTCTGTGCGACACGCTGCGTTCGCAGGTGGACGAAGTGCGCCAGGTCGAGCGTCAGATTCTGCATACGGTGGTCGACAAGTGCGGCATGCCGCGTGCGGAATTTATCGCGCGCTTCCCGGGCAGCGAAACGGATCTCGAGTGGGCCGACAAGATCGTTGGCGAGGGTCACGCGTATAGCGCGATTCTCACGCGCAATATTCCGGCGATCCGCGAACAGCAGCAACGTCTGCTGGATCTGCAGGCGCGCGTGGTGCTGCCGCTGAAGGACCTCAAGGAAACCAACCGTCAGATGGCGGCGGGCGAACTGAAGGCGCGGCAGGCGAAGCGTGAAATGACCGAGGCGAATTTGCGTCTCGTGATCTCGATTGCGAAGAAGTACACGAACCGTGGTCTGCAGTTCCTCGACCTGATTCAGGAAGGCAATATCGGCCTGATGAAGGCGGTGGACAAGTTCGAATATCGTCGTGGCTACAAGTTCTCCACGTACGCTACGTGGTGGATCCGTCAGGCCATTACGCGTTCGATCGCGGACCAGGCGCGCACGATCCGGATTCCGGTTCACATGATCGAAACGATCAACAAGATGAACCGCATCTCGCGTCAGATTCTGCAGGAAACCGGTCTCGAGCCGGATCCGGCAACGCTGGCTGAAAAGATGGAAATGCCGGAAGACAAGATCCGCAAGATCATGAAGATCGCGAAGGAGCCGATCTCGATGGAAACGCCGATCGGTGACGACGACGATTCGCATCTGGGCGACTTCATCGAAGACAACAACACGGTCGCTCCGGCAGACGCCGCGTTGCATGCCAGCATGCGCGACGTCGTGAAGGACGTGCTCGACTCGTTGACGCCGCGCGAAGCGAAGGTGCTGCGCATGCGTTTCGGTATCGAGATGAGCACCGATCACACGCTCGAAGAAGTCGGCAAGCAGTTCGACGTGACGCGTGAGCGGATCCGTCAGATCGAGGCCAAGGCGCTGCGCAAGCTGCGTCATCCGAGCCGTTCGGACAAGCTGAAGTCGTTCCTCGAAGGGAATTGATCGAGGCTGGTGGCCGATTGACACCGATGTAGTGGTTCGAAGGGGCTTTCCAATTGTTTCGCAGTAGCGAAGCGGTTGCGGAAGCCCTTTTTTCGTGTACTATGTCGGCCAATCGATGAATCGACCCGGCTTTCAGACCGGGTCTTTTTCTTGGGCCGGACGCCGTGCTGGTTGCAGGCAGCGGACTCATAATCCGCCTCCGAAAGGACACCGTGGGTTCGACTCCCACCCGGCCCACCAAGCCTGGCTTGGGTTTGCGGGTTTTTGCTGTCGCCCTGGCGACGGACTGAATCCCAGGCGGGTGCAGTGCCCGCTGCAAAAACTGATGCTTCCTTTTAAACGATATGACGCCCGTTTCGGGCGGCGGACGACGCATTTCCCTGCGTTGCGCGCGGCGAAACTGGCCGCTCGCGCACCATGCTCACGAATGTTTGCGGAGCGCAACGGTTTCCACTTCAGCTGCGGACAGCCAGGTAGTCCGAATGGATCAGCGTGACCGTGGCTCACGCCATTCGTCAGGTATCTGCTTGGCTAGGACATCGAAGGTGAATACGGCGAAGCGGGGCCGTGACGTTGTCGGACCTGAACCCGAGCGTGGTTTGGGTAACGCTGCCAGGCGAGCGCAGTGCGATAGCACTATTGCGGGCATCCACCTACGGAAAGCAGGTGCCTGCCCAGTAAGACCTAAAGTGCCCGACGAGACGCTGTATTTGATCTGCGCACCGACGCGGGCGTCGTCCGATGATTGCACCAACGGCTGTTGGTTCAACGCCCCGGTGCAAACTCCCGAGATCGGCGTTGACAGATATCAATGTTGCAGGGTTTTCGTAGCAAACCCGTACCGGGTTCTAGCATTGCGCGAAATGCTCACGCTGGAAGTTGTTCAGATCGACAGGCCGTCGGGCGTGTGTGTCGAACCCATGCGCGATAGGGCGCGGGTAGTCAACGTCGAAACGGGCAGGGTGCACGGCGAGCGTGTCGGTTTCTGTGCGCACTACTGCCCCTTACCGATCTATTACAACGGCCCGTCGCGGCGCCGCACGGTGTGATCATGAAACGTTTTTTTCTGATCGCGTCACTATGCGTGGCGTAGCTACTGCCGCCAGTAATTCAGGCACAAGAACCGCAGACGTCCGGCTACCACTACATATTGCCGCTCGACGTCGCTCTCGATGCGGCGAAAGAAGCGATTCGCGTGTGCGAAGCGAAGCATTATTGGGTGAGTGCCACGGTGCTCGATATGGATGGGTTGCCGCAAGTGGTACTGCGCGGTGACAGGAGCACGGTACACACTGCTGAATCGAGCATGCGTAAAGCGTTCACCGTCGTGACGCTAGGGCCGGAATTCGGCTTCGACAGGTCGAGTGGCTTTTTCGAATTGATGAAGACGAGTCCGTACGCGCCGCAACTCGCGACCGTGCACAACGTCATGGCGTTGCCGGGCGCAGTAGCGTTCAAGGTAAACGGAGAGATGGTGGGCGCGCTCGGTATCGGGGGCGCACCCGGCGGCGACAAGGATGAGGTGTGCGCTGCCGCGGGCGTAGCGAAGGTCGCGGACCGGTTACCGCACTGAGCCTGCTGCGCGGTATCGCGCATCACGACGGAGACGTTGCGCGTTACTTTCGAACGCGCAACGTGTGCGCGCTCAGGCGGCCGAGACTCGCGGATCGAAGTCGAACTCGAGCCGAATCCCGCCCGGTTCAAAAATCATCGTGTGCCGCTTTGGGCCAGCCCCCAGGGTTTCGGGTGCAAATTGAACTTCAACACCGGGCCATTTGGACACCTTTGAGAATACGTCCTCGAGCGCTGCTCCACTGCCGACGCGCAAGGCCAGGTGATGCAGGCCCACGTTAGTTTTGCGGTCGAATTCCACGCGGCCCGATTGATTCTGCACCTCCCACAGCGTCAGCATCACCCGCCCGTCAGACACGAATGCAGCCGGATATTCCGGCTTCTCTCCGATTTGCGTCCATCCCAAACAACTGATGAAAAAGTCGCGAGTGAGGTTCAAATCGCGAACGGTCAAGCCGATGTGATCGATGCCAAGCGTTAGTGGTTTCGCGGTCATTTGAGCCTCCGGGTTGTGGTGATGATGCTAGCGCAGAAGGACAATGTCGATCGATTGCACGCAGGCGGTGCGATCAGATCGCGATTGATGTAGTTTGGACGCGCATTCGCGTATTGCCGGCCAGTCGATGCCCGCATTCAAGCGCTCCCGGTAAACGATCTCTTGTTCAATCTTGGGTTAACCCTGACAACATTGAAGCATAGACTTCATTCACGGCATCAAACAACTGAGTTTGTTGCAGGCCATCCAACATTAATCGAGGTGTTTGCCATGAAATCAATTATCCGTGCAGCAATTTTTGCCAGCGCTCTGGTGATTCCAGTTGCGTCGTTCGCTCAATCGACGGCGCACACGACACGTGCGCAGGTCCGCGCAGAACTCGCGCAACTTGAGAGTGTGGGTTTTCACGTCGGTGACGGCGATGCGACGCACTATCCTGATGCAATCCAGGCAGCCGAAGCGAGCGTGGCGGCGCGCGATGCATCGGCGAGCAGTTACGGTGGCGTGTCCAGCAGCACATCGCAGTCGGGTAGCCGCGTGTCGGCTGCCGACTGGAATGCAATGTATAGCCGCTGAGCGCCGATAGGCGCGAGGGACGGTTGCTATCGGTCATCGTGCAACCGTCCTGAATCAGATTATTGGTAGTTGAGCATTGGTACGGCTAGTCGTCGTCCGCCGCGTTAGCGTATATAACGATGTCCACCCAGTGGATGTTCGTCACGAATTGCGGCGGGGCATTGAGCTTCGCTTCAACCTTGCGCCAGTCGTAGTCTCATCGCCAATAGGTCGGGAGTTTACGCATCGTTGCGAGTTGCATGCGTTGGGATGCCTTCTACGGTAGCAAAGCGTTCTCGGGTTTGCTGGAGCACATCTCGGTCGGGCGATACGAGGCCGGTGCACATCTGCATTCCGACTCCTTCGCGGGTCACGTCGGCGTCCTCGACGGAGTCTGATGTGTCGCCGTGGTGGATCGCAAATGCACCGCGTCGTCAACTTATCGCCGAGCGCACCTGCCTATAGACTACTCTTAAGTTTCCAGGCGACGCTCCTGGCTTTTCCGACT
This sequence comes from Paraburkholderia ginsengiterrae, assembly GCF_001645125.1. Lineage (GTDB taxonomy): Bacteria > Pseudomonadota > Gammaproteobacteria > Burkholderiales > Burkholderiaceae > Paraburkholderia > Paraburkholderia ginsengiterrae. The sequence continues at coordinate 193,035 of NZ_LXKA01000011.1, forward strand.
AGAAGTGCCGGGTAATGTCCCGATACTGAACAGGATCGACCGTGAATCTCAAGCGTGTAGGCTCGGAACCTTCAATGAGAGGCCCTGAAGCGCAATTTACGGGTGCTGTTCGCATCGACCCGTTGAACTTTCCTCCAGAGCCGGCGCGCGTGTCAGTGGTGAGCGTGACGTTTGAACCTGGCGCACGGAGCGCCTGGCATACTCATCCTCTCGGGCAGACGCTTATCGTCACCGCAGGCTGTGGATGGACTCAGTGCGAAGGTGAACCCATCGTCGAAATTCGTGCTGGCGACGTGATCTGGTGCCCGCCGGGTCAAAAGCATTGGCACGGAGCATCCGCTACTACCTCCATGACCCACATCGGAGTTCAGGAAGCTCTGGATGGCGTGAGCGTCGTTTGGATGGAGAAGGTTACCGACGAGGAATATCAGGTCGGGCCTAGTGGCGATGAGCATGGCCACAATCACTAGTAGCGCCGCGAAGCATTTCGGGTGCGCATAGATCCATGGACCTGGCGTCACAATCGCCCGCTCAAGCGTCGGTCCTTCATCGCTGAGCACGAGATAGTGCGGAGGTGTCGTCATGATTGAGTCTTCCGATTTTCGGGGGAGAAGGATGGTGCTTAATCACGGAGGCGGCCGTATGCCCGCAGTCGGATTTGGCACGCTGATTTCCGATGCGGCCACGACGACAAGCGCCACCAGATGGGCGCTGGAAGCCGGATATCGACACTTCGATTGTGCCGAGCGATATCGGAACGAGCGTGAGGTGGGCGAGGCTGTGCAGGTAGGACTTGCAGTCGGAGGGATCGCGCGCGAAGAAATCTTTGTGACCAGCAAGCTATGGAATTCAAATCATCGGCCCGAGCGTGTCGAACCGGCATTCGAGGCAAGTCTTGAAAGACTTGGGCTGGACTATCTGGATCTTTATCTCATTCATACGCCGTTTGCATTTCAACCAGGAGATGAGCAGGATCCGCGCGACGAAAATGGAGATGTCCTCTACGACAAAGGTGTGACTTTGCTCGACACGTGGAGGGCGATGGAAGATCTCGTCGACCATGGAAGATGCCGGGCCATCGGACTGTCTGACATTAGCCTGAACGAAATGCTGCCCCTCTACGAATCGGCAAGAATCAAGCCGGCCGTGGTCCAGATCGAAGCACATCCTTATCTTCCAGAAACGGAACTTCTGGAATTCTGCAAGGAGAGGGAGATAGTGTTTTTGGCTTTTGCGCCATTGGGTCACGGAATAAGGCCAGGGCCGCTCGATGACCCGGTCATCTCGCAGATTGCCGCGCGAGTTGGAAAAACGCCAGCACAGGTGCTGCTCGCCTGGGCGGTGCAACGCGGCACAGCTTTGCTTACAACGCCCAAGACTGCGACCCGGGCGCAGGAGAATTTCAACATCTCTGCCCTCCCGGCAGACGCATTCGACGAGATCAACCGGATTCAGACCAGGCAGAGGTTCAACGAAGTTACGAAGACCGGCAGCCCCGGTTTTATTCCGCGAAGTAGATAATAGTGAAACGTGAACCGTATCCGGAGGCGGTCCCACGACGGCCGCCTCGTCACGATCGAAGTGAGCGGGGGGCACTCAGGGGGCAGATGTAGCGGTGCGGCCAGATTTTCCCCCGATTCGGGTGTGACGGTTCTCCATGGACAGCGCCGGTGAAAAGGCCGCTCGTCTCCAAAAAAGCATCTGGATAAGTCCAGATCGCGGTTCGGGTCTCGCCGATTTCGTAGTAGCTACAGATCCCCTTGTACGGGCAGAAGGTCTGGTATATAACCAGGACGCGTCGACCTGCGGTCGGTACGCGCAAAGTGCCGGCGGCGATCCAACAAGTGGGATGGGAGGCTTCGCCTCCCGCATCATGGGCGATCCGTCGCCAGCAGCGGCGTGACAACAAATAATGCAGATCAATGCAAGTTTGTTTCGTCCAGTACCTCACCATTGCTCAGAGAAATCACTTACCGGCGATGTAAGCGATAGCCGAAAAGGTGAGAGGCGTGGAAAATAATCTCTGAATTCGCAGCATGACAGGGGAGTCCATGGTGGATCTCACCGGATATGAGTTAGAGCCGCTGCACGATGACGGCGACTTCTCACTATATCGCGCTCGGAGACCCAGCCACCCCGTCTCGGTGCTGGCGCTCGTCGCCAGGCGCACGGCCTCGCAGGCCATTACACGCCTCGAGCACGAATATGGATTAGCCGCGATGCTCGATTCCAGCTGGGCGGCTCGTCCCCTCGCGCTCTACCGGCGCAGAGAGCCGCCCATGCTCGTTCTTGACGACGACGGTGGCGAGCCCCTGCATCGCTTACTCGGCCGTCCGCTGGAGCTCACGCGTTTTTTGCGCATCGCCGTCAATCTGGCGAGGGTGGTCTACCACGTTCACCGCTGCGGTCTCGTTCACAAAGACATCAAGCCGGCGAATGTGCTTGTCGACGGAAACGGCAACGTGCGGCTCACCGGCTTCGGCATCGCCTCGCAACTGCAGCACGAACATCAGCCGCCCGTGCCGCCGGAGATCGTTGCCGGGACCTTCGCGTATATGGCGCCCGAGCAGACGGGCCGCATGAACCGCTCGATCGACACGCGCAGCGATCTCTACTCGCTCGGCGTCACGCTGTACGAGATGCTCACCGGGTCGCTGCCGTTCACGGCGTCGGACGCGATGGAATGGATTCATTGCCATATCGCTCGCAGGCCGACGCCGCCAGGAGAGCGCGTCGACGGTATTCCGGCGGTGGTCGAGGGCATCGTTCTGAAGCTACTCGCAAAAGCGGCTGAGAACCGTTACCAGACCGCCGCGGGTGTCGAGGCTGACCTCCGGTCGTGCCTTGTGGCATGGGAGGCGCACCACCGCATCGACCCGTTCCCGCTGGGTGCGCACGACGCGTCCGACCGGCTGCTGATCCCCGAAAAACTGTACGGACGCGAGGCACAGATTGAAGCTCTTGTTACAGCGTTCGATCGTGTCGTGCGCAGCGGGGTGATCGAACTGGTGCTTATCTCGGGCGATCCGGGTATTGGCAAGTCGTCGGTCGTCAACGAGTTGCACAGCGTGCTGGTGCCGCCACGCGGCCTGTTCGCGTCCGGCAAGTTCGACCAGTACAAACGTGATATCCCTTATGTGCCATTTGCACAGGCCTTCCAGACGCTCGTACGCAACCTGTTGAGCAAGAGCGACGCGGAGGTCGAGCCGTGGCGGAACGCGCTCATGGAGGCGCTAGGGCCCAACGGTCAGCTGATTGTGAATCTGATCCCCGAGCTTGCGCTCATCATCGGCGAGCAGCCGCCCGCGCCCGTTCTCCCGCCGAAGGATGCGCAAAACCGCTTCCAGATCGTATTTCGACGTTTTCTCGGCGTGTTCGCACGACCTGGGCATCCGCTCGCGCTGTTTATCGACGATCTGCAATGGGTCGATACGGCGACGCTCGACCTGCTCGCACACCTCGTCACGCATCCGGCCGTGAAGCACGTTCTGCTGGTCGGCGCCTACCGGGACAACGAGGTGGATGCATCGCACCCGTTTGCGCGCACGCTGGAGTCGATCAGCCACGCCGAAGGGAAGGTGCAGCAGATAGCGCTCGCTCCGCTCACGCCGGATAGCGTCACGCAACTCGTGGCTGATTCGCTTCACTGCGACGGCGCGACGGTCGGGCCGCTCGGGCAACTGGTGCACGAGAAGACGGGCGGCAATCCATTCTTCACGATCCAGTTTCTGACGGCGCTCGCCGATGAAGATCTGCTCACTTTCGACCAACGCGCCGCGATGTGGTGCTGGGATCTGCCGCGCATTCATGCGAAGGGTTTTACCGAGAACGTCGCCGATCTGATGGCCGCGAAGCTGAGCAGGTTGCCTCCTCTGACGCGCGACGCGTTGGGGCAGTTGGCGTGCCTCGGCAGCGTCGCCAAAGTCACCGCACTGACGTCGGTTCAGGGCGGATCTGAAAAGACGGTGCACGCGAACCTGTGGGAAGCCGTGCGGACGGGCCTCGTTTTTCGTGTGGCCAACGCCTATGAATTCGCACACGATCGCGTGCAGGAGGCCGCCTACGCGCTCATACCCGCCGACGAGCGCGCCCCCGCTCATCTGCGGATCGGCCGGGCGCTCGTGTCGCGGACCGCGCCAGAAGCGCTTGAAGGTGTCATCTTCGACATCGTCAACCATCTCAATTGCGGCGCGGTGCTGATCGTGTCGGGGGCGGAGCGTGAGCAGGTCGTTGCGTTGAACCTCATCGCAGGCAGGCGCGCCATGAGTTCGGCGGCCTACGCGGCCGCTCGCAGCTATCTGGCGCAGGGCGTCGCGCTGCTGTCGCCCGACGCGTGGACGCAGCGCTACGACAGCACGTTCGACCTCTATCTGGCGTTTTCGGAGTGCGAATATATTGCTGGCGATTTTGTGAAAGCCGACGCTCTGGCCGACATGATGCTCGCCAGGGCGCGCTCCAATCTCGACCGTGCGAAAGTCTTCAGCCTGCGAATGGAGTTGTATCAGCTCGCCGGACGATATGACGAGAGCTTCACTGTCGCGCTCACAGCGCTCCGCGAGTTCGGCATCATCTTTCCCGAGACCGATCAGGACATCCAGGCGGCGGTCGACGGCGGATTGCGGGACATTCGCATCAATCAGGCCGGGCGTCCCATCGGCGAACTGGTCGAGGCGCCGGTAGCGACGGATCCTGCGACCCGTGCGATCGTCAACCTTCTGATTCAGGCGATGCCCTGCGCCTTTGCGGCGCGGCCCGCGTTCTACCCGCTCTTCACCCTCAAGGCGGTCAACCTCTCCTTGCAGCGCGGCAATACCGACAACTCCAGTTTTGCATACGGCAATTACGCGTTAATGCTGGTCTCCCGTCTCGGCGATATCCCCACTGCGGTGCAATTTTCAGAAATGTCGCTAAAGCTGAACGAAAAGTTTGGCAATCGGCGCTTGTATGGAAAGCTGCTTCACCTGTATGGCGCCCATGTCAATTTCTGGCGGTGCCACATTGCGAATAATCTGCCGGTTCTCGAACGGGCGACCGCCGCGTGCCTGGAAGTGGGCGACCTCGTTTTTGCAGGCAACCTCGCATTCAACGCGATTTGGCAGACAATCGAGAAAGGGGCCGTCCTCGACGACGTGCAGACGCTATCGGAAAAGTACGCTGCCCTCGCGCGGGACAGTCACAACGACGCGGTCTACGAGTTGGTCCGGATCGAGCAGCAATTCGTCGCCAGTCTCCGGGGCAAAACGACCGAAACGTTGAAGCTGAACGACGATACATTCGACGAAGCAGCCTGCTTCGAGGCAATCATCAAATCAAACTTCGGCTGTGCGATCGGCGTCTATCACATCATCAAGGTGATGCTTGCCTTCCTTGATGGCCGGTATGCCGACGCATTGAAGGCTGCGGACCGGGCGGAGGCGGTCCTCAGTTCTGTCATGGCACTGTCAATCGAAGCGACCTACCACTTCTTTCATGTGCTCACTTTGACGGCGCTCTATCCGGAGGCATCCGCGGAACAGCAGCAAGCCTACGGGCACATTCTTGCAGCGAAACTCAAGAAGTTCGAAATGTGGGCCGGGCACTGTCCGGAGAACTATCACAACCGCTACGCGCTTGTCCGCGCGGAACTCGCGCGTCTGGAGGGCCGCGATCTCGACGCCATGCGCCTTTACGAACAGGCGGCGCACTCCGCTCGCGAAAACGGCTTTCTACACCACGAAGGCATTGCCAGCGAACTTGCCGGGCGCTTCTATCTAGGCTGTGGTCTCAGGACGAACGCCGATGCGTATTTACACAATGCGCGTCATTGCTTCGCGCTGTGGGGAGCCGACGGCAAAGTCGCGCAACTCGACGGGCAATTCCCCCGCCTCGCCGATCAGGACGGGAGCAAACCTGCATCGACACTCAGCTTCGATTGGCGGCAGTTCGACGCCGCAACGCTGCTCAAGGCGTCTCAGGCGCTTTCCAGCGAGATCGAGGTGACCGGCCTGATCGAGCGCCTGATGACGATAGCGCTGCAGACCGCAGGCGCTGATCGGGGCCTGTTAATCGTGCCGGAGCAGCCCGACGGCTACCGGATCGAGGCGGAGGCGCGCATCAACGGCGACGGGATCGAGTTGAACCGGGGACCGGTTGCCCATTCCGCCGTCCCTGCCGACCTCCTGCGTTACGTGATCCACACGCAAAAGAGCGTCATCATCGACGATGCCCTGGCGTCCAGTCTGTTCTCTGAAGACAACTATCTGTCGCGCGGGACGACCCGGTCTGTGTTCTGTCTGCCTCTTGTCAGACAGGGCAAACTCAGCGGCCTGCTTTATCTCGAGAACACAGCCACTTCGCACGTTTTCACGGCGCGCCGCTCCGCGCTGCTCGACTTGCTGGCATCACAGGCGGCTATTTCGCTGGAGAACACCCGGCTTTATGCTGATCTTCAGGAGCGCGAGGCAAGGGTTCGGCGCCTGGTGGACTCCAACATCATCGGGATCCACATTTGGGACTTTGAAGGCAACGTCATCGAAGCCAACGATGCTTTTCTGCGCATTGTGGATTACAGCCGGGAGGATCTCCTCTCAGGGCGTATCCGGTGGCCCGATCTGACTCCGCCTGAGTGGCATAGCCGCGACGAACTGGCGAGGGTGGAATTGAAGGCCACCGGAAGCGCCAAACCGTTTGAGAAAGAATACTTCCGCAAGGACGGCCGCCGGGTGCCAGTGCTGGTCGGCGCGGCTGCGTTCGGCGACCGCGAGGGGCAGGGTGTCGCTTTTATACTCGACCTGACCGACCAGAAGCGGGCGCAACAGGAAGTACGCGACAGCGAACGACGATATCTCGAACTCCAGATGGTACTGGCGCATTCAAATCGCGTGGCAACGATGGGCCAACTATCGGCATCGATTGCCCACGAAGTGAAGCAGCCAATCACTGCAATGGCTGCCTATGCCAGTGCGGCCTTGCGCTGGCTGGCGGCGCGGCCGCCCAATCTCGACGAAGTGCGTCAGGCGCTCAACCGGATTGTCGCGGATAGCGGCCGCGCCAATAACATCGTCGACCGAACCCGCGCCTTCTTTAGAAAAGAACCGCTGCGAAAAGATGGCCTCGACATCAATGAAGCGATTCTTGAACTGATCGCGTTCATGCGAGGCGAAGCCGACAAGTCCGGCGTCGAGCTCGCTGTACAGCTTGTTGAAGGACTGCCGCAGATACATGGCGATCGGGTACAACTGCAGCAGGTGATGCTCAATCTGATCATCAACGCCCTTGAGGCGATGAGCGCAACGACGGTCGGCGCGCGAACGCTTTTGATCCGAACCGGCAAGACCGACGACAACGAACTCTGCGTTACCGTGCAGGATTCGGGACCGGGCGTTGACGCCGGGCATCTGGAAGGCGTCTTTGAGGCATTTTTTACGACCAAACCCAACGGCCTTGGGATGGGACTGCCAATCTGCCGCTCGATCGTGGAAAGTCACGGAGGACGGTTATGGGTGACGTCGAACTCTCCCGGGGGCGCCATCTTTCAGTTCACGTTGCCTGCGCAAGGCAACGTATCGCATCCCGGCAACGATCAGGCGATCGCGAAATAGACCGTCATGACATCGTTGCGACTTCTTCATGACGATTGTTTGGTTGGGGAACCCTGATCGCATCATGGGCAAAGGGTCGGGCGGGCGCTCTGAAAAACTCGGCGCAGAAATCGACGAATGTCCTGAACCTCGCCGGAAGCAGTTCCCGGTGCGAATAGAAGAGACATATTTCAACGTTGCTGTCCGATGTCGTGCATTCCGGCAGGATGTGCAAGAGATGTCCCATGTCGATATCTTCGCGAACCATGGATTCAGGTAACGTGGCGATACCGGTCCCGGTTAGCGCCGCCGCCCGCAGCAGCACTTCGTTACCATCCATCGACGACATGGGGGATACGCTCACGCGTCGGCCACCCTCATACAGATCGATGAAATCCGCGCTCTTCTTCCTCGACTCGGGGTCGACCAGCAGAAAGTGACTGGCGAGCTTCGAAGCGGTTTCTGGCGTACCGTATTGCTGCAGATAAGCGGGTGAAGCGACTAGAATGCGCGGCGACCTGAATAGCATCCGGCGAATCACGGCGGATTGCTCCACAAGATGAGGCGGAAGAATCGCTATATCGAACCGGCCGTCATACAGATTCGTGGCGCCATCCTGAACGGAAACAACGAGACTCACATTGGGCGCAATGGCGCGATAGCGCCGCACCAGGCGGGAGAACGTTTCGCTCACCAGCATGGGGTGCACGACAAGCCGCAGCCTTCCGCCGTTGACTTCTTGCTCTTGCGAAATGCGACGGTTTGCCTCATCGAGCTCTTCAAGCAAACGGCAGCAGATCAGATAGTACGGTTGTGCCGCTTCTGTCAAAGAGACGGACCTTGTTGTCCTGAGCAAGACCCTTGTCTGAATGCATCCCTCGAGCTTGGCGATCGCTTTCGATATTGACCCGGTGGTCACATTCAAGGATTCGGCGGCCTTGCTAAAACTTTGATACCGCGCGGCCGCAATGAATGCACGCATCATGTAAAGCTGATCCATCTCGCACCCCACAGGCAAATTGATGAAGGGAGTATCCAGCCGCTCAGAACTGCCAAAGATGACGAAAACTCAACCGCCCCTCTGCGCGTGTAGCCAAAGTTGCATGTCCGCGGCGGCTCGCACGCTGTCTGAGACGGTGCCAGAATGAGCCAGGAGTCCCTCGTCCAACGATTGAAGGGTAAGCGCGAACGCCGCGCGATTCTATCGTCCGATGTGATGTGATGCGTTGTGCAGTCGCATGTTCGTCTAATACGTTCGGATGCTTTGAGCAAGCGGCGGCATGACGGCCCCTTCGCAGGTCTCGCCCAGGCCAGCGCGAGGGACCTTCGGTTAGCTTACTTCAAAAGTATTTCGCCAATCAGCGCGAGCAGTCGCGCGTCGTCCACTGGCTTTGAGAAGAAACCGGCGGCTCCGCCGGCATTGACTCGCTCGAGAAGCTCCTGCGTCTCATAGGCTGTAATGAAAATGACGGGAACTGGGTGCTTCGATAGCTTGATCGACTCAAGCAGCGCAAAACCGTCCATGCCCGGCATGTGGATATCCGCGACAACAAGCTTCAGTTCCGACCGCCGCGTATCGTCTAGAAGATGGCTGGCGGACGAATAGGCAATGACCTTCCAGTTTGCCGATCGAAGCGAACTGGATATCGCCATCCGGACGGATTCGTCATCGTCCACCACCCCAATAACTGCAGAAGAGCGCTTTGATTTCATCGAGAGTTCGCAGGCCGTCGAAAGGATTCGGAAAGCTCGAATCCTCTAGACAAATTACAGGCCCACGGACAAGGAGACAATAAGACCTTCGAATGATTTTGGTGACAGTTCGTATGAGCCGGGATCGATCCCAGCGCTGAAGATGACGGCCACAGCGCAGCGAATGCAGAAACTTCTATCTGGCGCCCTGGTGGAGAGGCTGCACCTGCTGCAACTTCCTGACGACATCGGGCACTGAGCGCGCATTCAGCTTGTGCATCGCTTGCGCCCGATGGATCTTGACCGTCACCTCGCTAAGACACAGGAGGTCGGCGATCTGCTTGTTCAACAGTCCATCGGCGACCAACCTGATCACTTCCCGCTCGCGCGCTGTCAGCGAATCGTATGTTTGACGGATGCCCGCAACGATCCTTTCCTGACGCTTCAATTCGCCATCCTTTTTCAGGGCTGCGGCGATCGTATCGATCAGATCCTGATCCTTGAACGGCTTTGTCATGAAATCGAAAGCGCCCGCCTTCATTGCCTTGACGGACATCTCAATGTCACCGTGCCCGGTCAGAAATATGATCGGAAAGTGAACACTTTCCTTGAATGGCTCCTGCTGCAGGGTAAGGCCGCTCGCGCCTCGCAGCCGGACGTCAAGAATGAGACAACTCGGCACGTCCGGCATCTCCGCGGCTAGAAAATCGTCGGCCGATTCGAACGCCCGCACGTGAATTCCGACCGACATCAGCAGAGAGGTTAGCGAGCCTCGAATTGACTCGTCGTCGTCGACCACATAAACGACCGAGCCCGGCAATGATTCACTTCCCGCCCCAACGTTGTCGTGTTTCATCGCTCGATCTTCGAAAAGTTCGTCACGGTAAGCTGACGCTGATCCTTTCCGTATGGTAAGCAATGCTCGCCCTCATCGCCAGATATTGCGCACGGTTTTTCCTGGTGTCATTGCGCCTCAAGCTATACCGGCGGGCGGCAGGTCCGGCGCGGCAGTGTGGGGTAAAGCGGGTTTGGAAACCGTCGACTCGCTGATCGTGAAGGTCACCACCGATACGGGCGTCGTCGGCTGGGGGGAGTCGTTTGGATTTACCGCCATTCCGGCGGTGAAGGTGGTGATCGACTCGATCCTCGCGCCTGAAATGATCGGCCGCGATGCCACGCAGCTTGAGAAGCGGATGCTCGATCTGCAGAAGAAATTCCATGTCTTCGGGCGCAGCGGAGCCTTCATCTACGGCCTCTCGGCCATCGACATCGCGTTGTGGGATATTGCCGGCAGGGTTGTGGGGCAGCCGGTGCACCAGCTCCTCGGCGGCAGCGAAGCCGTTTCGCTGCCCGCTTACGCAAGCCTGATCCGTTACTCCGATCCTGAGCTGGTCAGGGAAAACTCAGACGTGCGCTGGATAGCGGCTTTCGGCATCTCAAGCTGCATGAGATCGATATCGACTGTATCCGTGCGGCGCGCGAAGCGGCCGGGGATGACGTCGAGATGGCCACCCGAGAACTACTCAGGGCTGGCGCAGGTTCGACAGCAGGGCGGTAATCCGGTGGCCGCCGGCGAGAACGCCTCGACGCTGACGGATTTTCAGCATCTTCTCGAGGCGGGGGCCGTCGACTTCATTCAGCCGAGCTCCGCCAAAATGGGCGGCCTGACCGAACTGCGCAAGGTCTTCGCGCTGGCCAACGCCCATAACGTCACGGTGATGGTGCACTCGTTTTATGACGGCCCGGGGCCGCTGGCAAACGTGCATGCAAGTGCGGCACTGGGCGGCCCAGGTGCGATGGTCGAGTGGCGGTATTTCGACCGCGAGGCGCAGCTCTACGGTGAAGCGATCATCCCGAAGAACGGCACGATGGCCGTTCCGTGAGGTCCGGGACTTGGGCTTGAACCGGATGCCGATGTGATCCGCGATTTTCGTCTGAGATGAACGCGCAGCATCGGTGAGTGCCTGGGCGCGGCGGTGCCGCGTTCCTCGCAATCTGTAGCAGCGTCTCTGCCGGCACATGCGGCGGGGCATGCAGGTCGACGCCTGGGAGTAGCAACTCAAATGCTGGACCATATCCTGGGGCCTCTCGTGCCCGTCGCCTTTGTCATTGTGCTCGGCTTCATAGCAGGCAAACGTGGCAAGCTCAACTATTCCGACAGCCTGCTGATCAGTAAGCTCGTGCTGAACTGGATTTTTCCCGCGCTTCTGCCGGCGGGCATGGCTGGCACGCCGCGCTCGCAACTGCTCGATGTCCGGTTTGTCGTCGCGACGTTCATCGCGATAATGGGCATGTACGCGCTTGCTTTTGCGACCGGTTGGTACCGCTATCGTGAACTGAAAGCCGCCACGCTGAAGGGTTTCGTGTGCGGCTACCCGGATGGTGCATTCATGGGTATTCCGATTCTGCAGGCCATGTTCGGACCGTCGAGCCTGTATGCGGTGCTGGTGCTCAATCTGATTGCCAGCCTCGTAATGATCCCGCTTACGACGATGCTGCTTGCGATCGCGAGCGGTGAGGGCGGTGGCGCTAAGGCGTGCGTCTCGAGCATTTCGGCTGCAGTGCGACGGCCGCTGATGTGGGCACCAGCGATCGGCATCCTGTGCTCGCTGCTCGCGGTCAAGCTTCCTCCTGTGCTGAACGACTCGCTGAACCTGCTTTGCGCACTGCCGTCAGCGACGATTCCCGCGATGTTCGCCAACGAAGCGGGCGCATACCGTAGTGAGGCCGCTACCTCGATCCTCGCGAGCACAGTGCTGTCCGTCATCACCTTTTCGTTCGCTATCTATCTGATCGACGGAGGCCTGGCCGCGGCCTGAGACACCGCCAGCATCGGCCGGTCGTGGCGTGGCGGGACAGGCGATCTCAGACATTCTGGCACTTCAGGTTTCGGGACCACACTAACAGGCGTGGCGGCGTGCCGGGAGGGAACAGGATTGTCTTTGAATCAGGCATCTGTCTCGATCTTCATCTTTTACCCAAAGGAGTCTTTTCGGGAAACCTGTTCTAACGCGGAAACAATCGGGGATGACTCCGGCCAGCAAGGGCGCAATGCACGGAGCACGGATTGCCAGGAGGATGGCGCAGCAGAATCCGGACCTGGTTCGGGCTATGCTGTGAATGAAGCGTCAGGGACAGCATGTCGAATCCAGGCAAGATGCCGAGGCGGAGATAATGGACACGTTCCGCAACATGAAGATTTTCGTCGAAGTGGCCGAGGCGGGAAGCTTTACGGCGGCTGCCAATCAACTGGGTACCACAACTGGCTATGTGTCCCGGTCGATTTCCGAACTCGAAACTCATTTGCGCACCCGCCTGCTCAACCGCACGACGCGGCGTCTCGCACTGACAGAGGCAGGCGAGCGGTATCTGCAACGGTGCTACGCGATTACCGCGTCGGTTGCGGAGGCAGAGGCTGAGGCATCGAACGCGCATGCGAAGCCGGTGGGAGCGCTGCGAGTCCACGCGTTGTCGAGCCTGGGGCAAAACTATGTGGTCCCCGCGGTTGCGGCCTATCAGGAGCGTTATCCCGCAGTGACCGTGGATCTCACGCTCTCGCAGAACGTTCCCGACCTGCTGGAAGAGGGCTACGACGTGGCCTTGAGGGTCACCCCGGGGGCGCTACCCGACTCGGCCTACATCTCACGGCGGCTCGGCACGTTCTACAGTATTCTGTGCGCGTCTCCAAAGTATCTCGAGATACACGGTGTGCCGCAGACAGTTGACGATTTATCGAATCACACCTGTCTTCAGGTCGCCGTGCCGATTTTTCCGGCGGACCGCTGGCTTCTGGAAGATGTGAGCGGAGAGCACGAATTCATGCTGCCAGATGGCCGCTTCAAGGTGAACGTCCCTGATGCCATGGCGGTTGCGGCGCTGGAAGGAATGGGCATTGCCGCGTTACCGACGTTCACGGTGCGGTCCCTGCTGCGCTCGGGCTCGCTGAAACGCGTGCTACCGGACTATCAGCTGCAAGCGCAGAATGTTTTCGCGCTGTATGCGTCGCGTCAGTATCTCGACGCGAAGATCAAAACATGGATCGAATTCTTGCGCGACTGGACGGATAGCGCGCTAAACGCCGACGGTCCGGCGATAGAACCTACCTCGAACGGCTAAGGCGTGGTGCGCGGGGAGCACCGTCGAGGTGGCGTATCAGGGATATGCACGTTGAGCGGGCAACGGATCAGGCGCGGGGTCTGCATCTTTCATCCGCGACCTTCGAAACCTGCACCGGTCAATGCCCGTGCGACGATCCTCGAATCGGCCTTGAACGCGATTGAACCGTTGCTGACAAACCAGCTGTAGATATTCTCCTGGAAGGCGCGACTGCTAGCGCGGATCGACGAGATCCTGCCGCGTGGTGTGGTATCGAAACGCCCCTACTTCAACCCTCGCTGCTTGCGATATACGTCAGTCGGTAGACCACCCCAGCCCCAGTTCTCCGTTTCCACCTCCTGGATGACCACAAAGGTTGCGTCGAGCGGCTTTTTCAGCACGTCGAGCAGCAGGTGGCTGACGCCCTTGATGAGTTCGGCTTTCTCTTCTGCGGTGACCGAGTCGACGCCCGGCCTGGTGCCCTCGCGGGTCACCTGGATCGTGACGATTGGCATGGTGTTCTCCTTGATCGTAGTTGACGAACCGGCCGCCAGCTAGCGGCGGCGTCCGGTCGTGCGGGATGGTGCCTGATATGGCTGGTATTGCCTGGTCGCGTTTAATGCCCGGCGTTCTGGCCGCCGTCGACGTGCAGGATCTCGCCGGTGACGAACGGGGCGGAGTCGAGATACACGATCGCGTTGACGATATCGCTCATTTCACCCATATGACCCATCGGATGGAGCGCGCCGAGTGCCGCATGCGTTTCCGCCGCGTGCATCGGCGACTTGATGATGCCCGGCGCGACCGCGTTGGCACGAATGCCGCGTTTTGCGTATTCAATCGCAAGGGACTTTGTTGCCGCGTTCAGGCCGCCCTTGGTGAGCGAGGCGAGTACCGACGGCACGCCGTCGATCGCGTGGTCGGCCAGGGTGGTGGTGATGCTGACGACGTGGCCGCTGGAATGCTTCTCCATTTCAGCGATGGCGAGCTGCGTGATGTAGAAGAAGCCGTTCAGGTTCACGCCTATGACTGCCGCATAGTCTTCCGCGGTGTAGCGGGTAAAAGGCTTGGCGACGAAGACGCCGGCGTTGTTGACGAGCGTGTCGATGCGGCCAAAGCGCGCCACGCCCTCGCTGATCACGCGCCGGGCGGTTTCGGGGTCGGCGATGTCGCCGACCACGGTCAGGATGTTGGGATCCTCCGACGGCTTGATGCTGCGCGCGGTGGCGACCACGCGATAGTCGAGCTTGCGGAAAGCCTTGACGACTTCTGCGCCGATGCCTTGCGACGCACCGGTAACGACGATGACCTTTTGTGACGTGCTCATATAGAACCTCCGAATCAATTGAGTGGGCTCTGTTGCCGATCGGGCCCGTGGCTCCGATAGGGGTCTAATCTAGGCGCTTTGGCGTCGAGTTCGAATACCCGGGGCGGACAAACACTTGTGATCCGGAGGAACAAATCAGGCGCGGCGGGCGGCCACGCGTACTTCGCGGCCGTCATGACGGCCGAACAGCGCCTGGCGCCGAAGAAGGGGGCACCGCTCGTCGACGACGATCGCGGTCTGAAGGTGGCCCGCCACGAAGACGGCTTTTTCTGCAAGCCTTTTCCATCGGGTAAAGAATGTTTTGCCCGCCAGTCGATTGTCCACCTGTTCTCCCAGGTGGCATTCTGGAGAGGCAAATCCCGAATGAGCATCTGACTGAGCGCGAGATTGAGTTCTCAGCGCTAGAAATATTCCATCCAGTTGCAACCCCGGATGATCAAAACACAAGGAGCATGACGTGAGCAATGCACAGACACGTAACGAAGCCAAAACAGCGGTTGGAACAGCGCGGACGGCCGACATGAAGCTTGAGGTCGTGGTCATCCCCGTCTCTGACGTCGATCGCGCCAAGCAGTTCTACGTTGGGCTAGGTTGGAGGCTCGACGTCGATATCGCAAAGGATGACCAGTTTCGGGTTGTGCATTTCACGCCCCCGGGCTCGCAATGCTCGATTCTCTTCGGCAAGGGCGTCACAACGGCAGAGCCAGGCTCGGCGCAGGGACTCCATCTCATTGTGTCTGATATAGACGAAGCGCGCGCAGAGCTTGTCGAGCGGGCCATCGACGTGAGCGAAGTCTTTCATGACGCCGGCGGCCTTTTCCACCATGCGGGTGAGGAAGAACGCGTGAGCGGCCCGCATCCGGCGCGGCGCAGCTATGGTTCTTTCGCTTCGTTCAGAGATCCTGACGGAAATGGCTGGGTCTTCCAGGAGGTGACCACTCGACTCCCTGGAAGGACGGACACGCAGGCCACGACGTTCACTTCGGCGATCGAGTTCGCAGGGGCGCTACGACGGGCCGCGGCCGCGCATGGCGAGTTTGAGAAAGTGTCCGGACAGCATGACGAAAACTGGCCGGACTGGTATGCCAACCATATCATCGCTGAGCAGGCCGGCACGCAGTCGCCGACATGAGCCTGGCGGCAGATGGCTGCGCTGGCTGAGGAATGAAGTGCTGCCCCGGATGAGCCGAATAGGCGTCAAGCGTGTCGCGGGGCGCCGGTGGCATCGCTGGCTGCGGTAATGGTGGCGGCACTATCCCGAAGCACAGCGACTGCTGACCGGGAAAGAAGAAGCCTCGCTCGCTGGCGGGGCCTGTGCTGCCAGGTGCGAAGCGCGTGGATTACTTGTCCGGTTGATTTACCTCGCCGGTGTACCGGTCGAGATGAATCTCCACATCAGGCCTTTTCTGCAACCCAAGTTCCATCAGACGCACGCCCGAGGGATTTGCTCTGGAATAGAAACGTCGAGCGCGACGGATTTGTTCGCGACCGACACAACTGTTGTTCTAACCTGGGCGTTTACCCAGATGGCTTGCTTCCGCACAATCAATACAGCTACTGCGGACTGCGGTTTGCGGTCGGTCGAGGCGGTGACGATGTGAGGCTTGCCAACTGGCTGCCTCTATAGTCGGCTCAATTGGACAATCGTGAAAGTGATTGCCCCAGGATGTTGGGTTGCTGCCGCACTCATCGCTCCACCTTTACTAACAGGAACTTGTATGTCTGACGATATTCTTCCCCAGACCCCATCGCGCCGTCGCTTTATTGGCGTGGCAGCGGCGGCCGCTATTGCAGGCTCGTTGAGTCAACTCGCTTTCGCGGAAACGAATCAAGCCGTCACTGAAGTCGCGCCGTCGAGCGGCGGTGACAAGACCGCTATTCGGCCACTACGTGTGCACGCGCCGGAATCGCAACTCATCGATTTGAAGAGGCGTATCAAGGCGACCAGGTGGCCCGAGCGGGAAACGGTAACCGATGCATCGCAAGGCGTGCAGCTCGCGACAATGCAAAAGCTCGCACGTTATTGGGCGACCGACTATGACTGGCGCAAAGTGGAGGCGAGGCTGAACGCTCTGCCGCAATTCGTCACCGAGATCGATGGGCTCGACATTCATTTCATCCACGTTCGTTCGAAAAGCGAAAATGCGTTGCCGGTTATCATCACGCACGGGTGGCCTGGCTCGATCATTGAGCAGTTGAAGATCATCGATCCGTTGACCAATCCTACGGGCCATGGCGGGACTGCGTCGGACGCCTTCGATGTCGTGATTCCATCTCTCCCGGGCTACGGGTTTTCAGGCAAGCCGACCATGACGGGATGGGATCCTGCCCGCGTTGCACGCGCCTGGGTCGTACTGATGAAACGGCTCGGATACACACGATATGTTGCGCAAGGCGGCGATTGGGGGAATGCCGTCACTGAGCAGATGGCCCTCCTGGCGCCACCGGAACTGCTCGGCATTCACACCAACATGCCGGCCACCGTACCGGACAACGTTGCAAATGCACTCAAGTTCGGCGACCCGGTGCCAGCAGGCCTCTCAGCTGATGAGAAGCACGCGTACGATCAGCTCGACTATTTCTACAAGCACGGCCTTGGCTACGCCCAGGAGATGACGAACCGCCCGCAGACGCTGTACGGAATTGAAGATTCACCTGTCGGCCTCGCCGCGTGGATGCTCGACCACGATGCCGCCAGCCAGGCACTTATCGCACGCGTGTTTGACGGTCAGTCGGAGGGGCTTACGCGAGATGATGTTCTCGACAACGTGACGCTCTATTGGCTCACGAACACGGGAATTTCTTCGGCTCGTTTGTATTGGGAAAACAAGCTCAACTTCTTTGCTCCCAAGCACGTTGCTATCCCGGTGGCCGTCAGCGTGTTTCCAGATGAAATCTACGCCGCCCCGCAAAGCTGGACAGCGAAGGCGTATCCGAAGCTGATTCACTATAACCGCCTTCCCAAAGGCGGGCATTTTGCGGCCTGGGAGCAGCCGCAGACCTTCTCGGAAGAGCTTCGCGTGAGCTTCCGGTCGCTGCGGTGAGCGCAAGGATGCAGGCTCCGCGTCGCTTGCCGCAGAATGCCGCGTCAATGAAGGCTGTCCTGTCTGGCGTAGGTTGATTCCCACCCGCCGCCGAGCACCTTGCATAGCGTGATCAGGGTGACGGCGGCGTCGGCCTTACTTTGCTCAAGGTTGCTTTGCGCATCGAGCAACTGTTTCTGCACGTTGAGTACGTTGAGGAAGTCGACCGCGCCCTCCTTGTATCGTTGCCGCGCGATGGAGAGCGCACTCTGGTTCAGGCTCACGACCGTTTTCAGGCGATCGCGACGCCGCTGTTCAGCGTCATAGACGACGAGCGCGTCGTCCACTTCCCGCCAGGCGTCTAGTACGGTACGTTTGTAGACAATCGCAGCCTCCTGCTGTTGTGCCTCGCGCAAATGAAGCGTCCCAATGAGGCGTCCGCCCTGGAAGATTGGAAGCGTGATTGATGGTCCCACGACATACTGGCCGGACTCCCAGCCGGCGAGATTCGACAGTTGCAGGCTCTGAAAACCGGCGCTGCCGTTCAGCGATATGCGTGGGTAGAAGTCGGCCTTTGCCATTCCGATCGCCGCCGTGGCTGCGTGCAGTTGATCCTCCGCTTTGCGGATGTCGGGGCGGCGCTGCACCAGTTCAGACGGAAGCCCGATGGGCACCTGGTCAGGCAGTGCCGGAACATCACGGGGCTCGGCGAGCATCTGTTGTAACGCACCAGGTTCCTTCGCCAGCAGTATGCCGATCGCATTGATCGTGGTCTCGGAACGCGATTCGAGCGTCGGGATCAGGCTCTCAATCGACTCAGCCTGTGCGGAAGCGTTGTCCACGTCCAGATTCGTAGTGACGCCTTCACGTACCCGATTCTCCGTAAGCTTCGTTGCGTCACGGGCGATTTCCAGGTTCTGTCGTGCGATCTGAAGCAAAGCCTGCGTGTCACGCAACTGAATGTAGTCTCGCGCGAGTTCAGCGCGCGCCGACAAAAGCACTGCGTTGCGGTCCTCGTATGAGGCATCGGACAGAGCGGTCGCGGCCTCGACACCGCGTCGAACCCGTCCCCAGATGTCGAGTTCCCAGGATGCATCGAAACCGAACTGATAGAGGTTGAAAGGTGGCGAGCCTTTGGACCCTGGTATTGGCGCCACACCGAGCGGCGCGGTGCCCGATGCTGACTGCGGCTCACTTCCCGTCGGGGTGACGCCAAGCAACGAGAGGATGCCGTTCGGACTTCCGCGCTCGCGGTGATACGAGGCATTGCCGTCCAGTGTTGGATATTCCTCTGCTCCGGCGATGCGTTGCTCCGCGCGGCTTTGCCGCAGACGTGCCGACGCCGCCGCTACGTCGAGGTTCGCATCGGCGAGTTGTTGTTCCAGTGAGTCCAGTACCGGGTCATTAAACAGGGTCCACCATTCTTGACCGAATTCGGATTCAACTGGTTTGCTCGATGCTTGCGCAGTCTGAGTGCGGTTAAATACGTCAGGCGTACTCGTCTGCGGACGTTCGAAGTTCGGGCCGACCAGACAGCCCGTGAGCGCGAAACAGAGCGATACTGCGAGCGCTGGCGTGCGGATGGAGAATTCACTCGCATTCATTTCGCGTCGGCTCCTGCGATTCGCGTATCGGCGCGCTTGCCAACGGCGACCTCTGTTTCGACCGACAACCCCACGCTCAACTCGGACGCAGCCTGCTGTCCCGGGTCGATTGTGATCTTGACAGGGACGCGCTGGACGACCTTGGTGAAGTTGCCCGTTGCGTTGTCGGGCGCGATAGGCGCGAAGCTCAATCCTGTAGCCGGGGCAAGACTATCGACGTGTCCCTGGATCACGACGCCCGGCAAGCTGTCGACCGTGATGCGCACGGTCTGCCTGGGGCGCATGTTGGTGAGCTGGTTTTCCTGGAAGTTGGCAAGGACATACGCCTCCGAAAGCGGGACAATCGCGAGCAGTGGCGTGCCCGTTGTAACGTATGCGCCGACCCGCGCCGAGCGTCGTCCAACCTTGCCGTCGATGGGCGCGCGGATCTCCGTATAGGACAGGTTGAGTTTCGCCTGATCGAGTACGGCCTCGGCGTGGGCCAACGTGCCTGCCGCCTTGTCGCGCTCGGTACGCAGAACTTCGAGGTTCTGTTCAGTCGCAACAAGTACAGCCCGATTGTGGGCCTGCTGCGCGAGTTCCTCGGCAAGCGCGCTCGAAGCATGTTGTTTCTCCTGCGTTGTTCCTGCGCCCGATACCGAGAGATTCTGGTAGCGCAAGGCATTCTCTCGCGCAAACTCAATCGTCGCGTCATCTGCCCGTAGCGTGGCGCGCGCCTCGTCGACAAGCGCAGGTTGCCGCGCGATCTCGGCGTCGTAGTTCGCAACCGAAGCCCTGGCTGCCGCGACGTCGGCTTGTGCGCTCATCAATGCGGCGCGGAAATCGCGGTCGTCGATACGCACCAAAAGCTGGCCGGTTTTTACCTGCTGGTTGTCCTCGACGAGTACCTCTGAAAGCTGGCCGGGAACACGGGGCGCTATCAGCGTGAAATCGGCCGTCACATAGGCATCGTTTGTGGTCTCGCTATTCGGGGCGGAAAATAGCTTGATGCAAGCCCATACAGCCACGCCAAGTATGACCACATACGCGGCAAGACGAATTGTTTTGGGAGGAATTCGAGTGACAAATGACATAGATACCATCGCTTAGCGGGAAGAGGGCGACGTAGTGCACCATGGCGGATAAATACGCACGGGTAACACCGGAACAACGAAAAGAAAGGCGACGGCGATGCCGGCCATCACGCGATAGAGATCCGCCGATGTCAGTACTACGGCCTGCTCGTGGATCCGGTGCGCGAGTTCGCCGAGATCATCAATTGCGCCGATGCTTTGGCCCGTCACCAGCGCGTTGTTGCCTAAGTGGTCCACGAGCATGCTCGAATGAAAATGATCGCGCGTAGTACCCAGCCCTTCAATGAGAGCGGTTGCCGCAGCACCCGTAAATGTTTTGACCGTATTGAACATGGCCGAGGCAAACGGCCCATCCGTTGGGGCCAGGCCTGTCGTGACACCCATCAGGATCCCCATGATCACCATGGGTTGTGCAACGATCTGTAACGACTGAAGCCAGTAAAAATTCTCGCGCACCCACTCGGAGGTCATGAAACTCCCCAAAAAGCACGTGGTGGCCATCAGGCAAAGTCCAATGGCCATGACCCAGCGGTGGTCGACCTGCCGGAGGTTCAGGACGGCGGCGGTCGCAGGTAGCGCAATCAATAGGGGAATGGCAACGAGCAAAGACAGCGGCGTGGTTTGCAGCGGCCTGTAACCGTGGATTTGGGCGAGATATTGGCCGGGTATAGCGGCGACGCCAACCAGCAGCGTAACGGCGCCTACCAGCGTCAGAAGCCCGTGCGCGAAGTTTCGGCGGGCAAGCAGTTGAAGCTTGAAAAACGGCAGTGGATGAAACCACTCGTTGATAAGGAACGCCACAAACAACAGCGCTCCGCCACAAAACATCGTGGAGATAAACGTGGAATTCAGCCAATCAAGGCGATCGCCCTGCAGAAGACCAATGACGAGCATGGCGATAGCGGGGTATCCCAGTATGAATCCGCTCCAGTTAAATGAACGGAACCGTTCCAGTTTGAGCGGATCTGGCGGAAGACCCTGCTGGATCGCCACGCAGCATACGATGCCAAGCGGCACGATTTGCCAGAATGCCATTCGCCAGCTGACGTATTCCGTCCATAAGGCTGCGAGAGGCGTGCCGAGCGCCGGTCCGAAGGTCGCGGTGAGTGCGTATCCCGCGAGTCCATATAACTTGACTTTCGGGGGAAGATATCGAAGCGCCACGATGATCAACATCGGCGGCAGACATCCGCAGGCTACGCCCTGCAGCGTACGCAACACATATAGCGTAAGCAGGTTCGGCGCAAAGGGGCAAAGAAATCCAAGGAACATCACGGCCAGCACGGCGCCAATCGTAAATCGCTTCAGCGTGAGCGTCACCCCAAACCACGGAGCGAATACCATCGTGGCTACGTTCGTAGCCTCGAATAGAGTGGTCAGCCAGGTCCCATCGTCATTTCCAATCGAGAACGCGCCGCGAATATCGGCCAGCGCCACCGCAGTGACCTGTTCGTTCAATATTGCCAGCAGCGACGCCAGCAGCATTCCG
Organism: Paraburkholderia ginsengiterrae; assembly: GCF_001645125.1. Classification (GTDB taxonomy): domain Bacteria; phylum Pseudomonadota; class Gammaproteobacteria; order Burkholderiales; family Burkholderiaceae; genus Paraburkholderia; species Paraburkholderia ginsengiterrae. Next base: position 214,897 of record NZ_LXKA01000011.1, read on the forward strand.
ATCAGGCCGATAGCAAGGCGAAGTGGCAAGTCGGCTTCTTTGGACGTTGTCTGTACAGAAGTGTCTGCCTCCCGTGCGGAAACCGGCTCCGGCGAGTGTGCGAGCTTCGGTTCTGCCGTTCCAGTTGTCCGTTGCTTGGCGGGGTTCATAAGAGTCCGCGACGCTACCAGCGTTCAATGGGCTATTGGATCGGGAAGTCTTCCTCTCACGCGCAGTGCTCGCGAAGATCACGGATGCGCCGCGAAAGAACCTGGTCCAATCGCCCAATGGTTTTTCCCACAGTCGTTCGAACCGGTTCAATCACGTATCGCTGCCGCGCAATGGATTCATCTCATTCAATGAGACGGGTCCACTTTCTTACTAACAAAGGTCGCGTACTAGTCCATTCCATTCATAATCTGGACAATATCACCACAACTACCGGGACAACGCGTCCGCCTGGAAATGATCCTTTTCCATTCGGCTAACAGACTGCGAACCGTAGACCGCGGTAGTCAAGCCGGTCGTGTGCAAACAAGCCCTTTGGGTAAATGACCACGATTGAACAACAGTTGTGTCCGTCAGGGATAAATGGGTCTATTGCGCTCCAGTTCGCTAATCTTACTGTGTCACAAAAGCTATTTACTGTGGAGTGATACCTGGTAGTATTAAATAATAAAGACTTCGGGCGACCGGAATGAGAGAGGATGTCGACGAATTTGACGCGTATCTGGATCATCTGG
>NZ_LXKA01000001.1 GCF_001645125.1 Paraburkholderia ginsengiterrae
GTAAGCACCCGGTGAAGGCACCTTGTCCAGCCCGTGCGTAAGCTATAGTGCGCTAGCGTAGGGTTTCCAGAGATGAGGGAGCAACGCATCAATGTCAGCGGCACGATGTGTTGGCAAGCGGGTGAGCACGTCCTTCAGATAGACGTAGGGATCGTGCCCGTTCAGTTGTGCTGAGCGCAGCAGGCTCATGATGGCAGCGGCACGTTCGCCGGCACGAAGAGAGCCCGCGAATAACCAGTTTTTTCTTCCTGTCGCCCAGGGCCTGATTTGATTTTCGACCCAGTTGTTGCACATCGGGACGTGCCCATCGTCGAGGTAGCGTGTGAGCGCCTCCCAGCGATTGAGGCTGTAGTCGAGTGCTTTTGCGATCGCTGAGCCCTCTGGAACCAGCCGTCGCTGCGCGCTCATCCATTCATGCAAGGCATCCATGACCAGTCGCGAACGAGCTCGTCGAAGCGCGCGCCGCGAATCGGGATCCAGTGCCGCTGCCTCATCTTCTATCTCATACAGCGTAGCGAAGTACTTCAGCGCCTGCCCGGCGATTTCGCTCTGATGGTTCGCATGCAGATCGAAGAACTTGCGTCGGGCATGCGCAGCACAACCGATTTCGGTTACGCCTTGCCGGAATCCTGCCTTGTAACCCTTGAAGTCGTCACATACGAGCTTGCCTTGCCAGTCGCCAAGGAATGCACGGGCATGCTCGCCAGCGCGACTGTCAGTGAACTCATATACGACCGCCCTGAGTGGTGAGTATTGTGTCGTGGCCCAGGCCCACAGATACGCGCGATGTGTCTTGCCCTTGCCGGGACTGAGCATCTGCACGGGCGTCTCATCGGCGTGCAGCACGTCCTGACGCAGGATCTGTTCGCGCAGGGCGTCAACCAGCGGCTGCAGCCTCACACCGCATACGCCAACCCAGGCGCCCAGGGTCGACTGGGCGATGGCCAGCCCGGCGCGTTCAAAGATGCGTTCCTGTCGATACAAGGGCAGGTGGTCGCCGTACTTGGCCACCAGCACGTGCGCGAGCAGCCCGGCTGTCGGGATACCCTTGTCGATGACGTGCGGCGCTACGGGCGCCTGGATCAATGTCTCGCAGTTCCTGCATGTCCACTTGCCGCGGATATGCCGCTCGACCGTGAACACGCCGGGCGTGTAGTCCAGCTTCTCGCTGACGTCTTCGCCGATGCGCACGCGTTCGCACCCGCACTGGCACACGGCACTATCGGGTTCGTGATGGACATCCGTGCGGGGCAATTGCGGTGGCAGCTGCGTGCGCTTCGGTTGCTGTCGTTGCTTGTCGCGCGACGGATTCGAATGAAGCTGGTCCAGCTCGATTTCGATCGCAGCGATATCGGCGCTGATCGTCTCATCGAGCAGGCTGGCCTGCTCGATATTGAGCTGTTCGCTGCGCTTGCCGAACTGCAGGCGCTTGAGCACCGAGATCTCGTGTGTAAGCTGATCGATGCGCGTCTGACGGTAATGCAGCTCCCGTTTGCTCTCACTGACCTGCTCGATCAGCTGAGCCGCCAGGGCACGAAGCTGCTCGGGGCTGAGGTCGTCGAGATCAGTGGCAGAGTTCATGCGAACCAGTTTGCCAGAACGGATGCCGACGCGAAATCGAAACTGTTTACGTCCGCCCGATATCTGTTGCCTTACACCACGCAGATCGCGTGATCATCCGCCAGCGTCTTCCATGGCAACCCGGTCACGAGTGCCTGCAGTTGTTCGGCATTCAGCGCGAAGGTGATCGCCTCCTGGCCGTTCGTCCAGACGAACCGTCCGGTATTCAGACGTCGTGCCGCCAGCCAGATGCCGAAACCGTCATAAACCAGCACCTTCATGCGCGTTGAACTCTTGTTGGCAAACAGGTAGGCGTGATGCGGGCGCGCCGCGCCAAATACCTTCACCACGCGAGCCAGAATCGTATCCGTTCCTGCGCGCATATCCAGCGGTTCGGTCGCCAGCCATATCGCCTCGATCCGGATCACCGCAGCCACCCCTGCAGCCATTTCGCGCACTCGCCTGCGCTCGAGGCAGGCCAGCGAAGCGTGACCGTGGTGGCGCCGCGCCTGAGTTCGATCACAATATCGGGTGCCTCGCTGTTCGGTGTCGGCGAACACAGTTGCAGGGGCACAAACTCGGCTGATGGTAACGCCATCGCCTCGCGCGCTTCGGCCACCGAATCCAGCTCTTCATGTGCAGCTACCCACCGGCGCAACAGATTGGCGTTCAACCGGTAGTGCAATGCTACCGCCGCAATTGAAACACCCGGCTGCATACAGGCCTTGATAGCCTGAGCCTTGAATTCGGCACTGTGTCGACGGCGTCGCGTCGGTTGAACCGCAACGTTCTCATCCATGGTGTACACGTGTCCATTTAGTTTCTTGATGGACGCGATCGTCGCTGGTGTTACACCGTCAATTCAAGATGGGTTCGCCGGGTGCTTAC
>NZ_LXKA01000002.1 GCF_001645125.1 Paraburkholderia ginsengiterrae
GTGTCGCGCGCAGTTGTAAATTGATACAGCAACGCAGTTAGGAATTGATACACCTCGTTGTAGGGTTGCTCATTTTGGGCGGCCCGTGATCAGCTACGAGGAGTACATGGAAATCGAGATTCTGCGTCGCCAGGGAAACAGCCTCCGGGACATCGCGGTCGAGACCGGCATGGCAGTCAACACAGTCAGGAAGTATCTGGAATCGGGTCCGCCGCAGCGTAAGGCCCGTCAGCCAGTCGTCGGCAAGCTTGCGCCCTTCAAGGCCTATCTGCAGGGCCGTGTCGAAGCAGCGAAGCCGGACTGGATTCCGGCGACGGTGCTCAAGCGGGAGATTGAGGAGCGCGGATACACGGGCGGCTTACGCCGGGTGCAGGAGTATCTGCAGAAGCTTCGACCCGCTGCACGTCCCGACCCGGTGGTCAGATTCGAAACAGAGCCGGGACATCAGATGCAGATGGACTGGATTGAGTTTCGTAAGCCGGGGCACAAACTCGGCATGCTCGCGGCGTTCGTTGCGACGTTGGGCTATAGCCGCGTCAGCTACGCGGAGTTTGTCACCGACATGCGTATCGAAACGCTGCTGGCTTGCCATGTGCGGGCATTCGAGGCATTTGGCGGCGTCACCCGAGAGGTCGTGTATGACAACATGAAGACGGTGATTCTGAAACGCGATGCCTATGGCAAGAAGCAGCACCGCTATCATCCGGGGTTCGCTGACTTCGCCAAACACCATGGGTTCGTGCCTCGCGTGTGCAAGCCATACCGCGCGAAGACGAAGGGCAAGGTCGAGCGTATGAACGGATATCTGCGCTACAGCTTCTGGGTCCCGTTGGTTTCAATGCTCAAACAGGCAGGGCTCACAGCCGACTGCGGCCTGTGCAATGAGCGCGTCAGGCTGTGGTTGCGCGACGTCGCCAACGTCCGTGTGCACGGCACTACCAAACGGGTTCCGGCCGAGGTGTTGCTCGAGGAGCGGTCGCATCTTCTGCCACTGCCGGCACCATACGTGGGGCGATCGGTTAGAACGGGCGCGACGCCACATCAGCAGCCGAAACCAGCATCACGGTACGCGAGCTCGGAGTGGAACAAACCGTTGCAGCACCCGTTGTCGGTCTACGACGCGTTCAGCCGCGCACAGGAGGTAAGTGCATGACGCCACAGCTCGAACGACTGACTGTGTTGTGCAAGCAGCTCAACCTGCTGCACTTGCCGACACAGATTGCGCACCTCGGCCAGATGGCCGCGAAGCGCGAGCTGGGCTATCTCGACTTCCTCGAACAGGCGTTGAAGGATGAAGCGATGGCACGCGCGGAACGAATGCGCCGGATGCTAACGCGTCTGGCTGGCTTCCCGGCAATCAAGACGCTTGATGAATTCGACTTCGAATTCGCGCTCGGCGTACCGAAAGCGCTGGTTCTCGAACTCGGCAGTCTTGCCTTTGTGGAGCGGGCCGAGAATGTCGTGCTCCTCGGACCCAGTGGCGTTGGTAAAACCCATCTTGCTGTCGCGTTTGGATATCGTGCAACGCAGGCCGGGTTTCGCACCCGCTTCATCACTGCCGCCGATCTGCTGATGCAATTGACGACAGCGTTGCGCCGCAACCAGCTGGAGGAGACCATCAAGCGGATCACGAAGCCCTACAGGCTGCTGATCATTGACGAGATGGGCTATCTGCCCATGGACCGGGAGCAGGCGAACCTGCTCTTCCAGGTGGTCGCCAAACGGTACGAAACCGGCAGTCTCATCCTGACCAGCAATCTTCCGTTCGGCCAGTGGGACCAGACCTTCGCTGACGACGCAACGCTCACGGCGGCGCTCCTCGACCGGCTGCTTCATCACGCACACGTCGTGCCGATCTCCGGCGACTCGTACAGGCTGAAGGAAAAACGTCAAGCCGGCATGATTAACCGCATCCCACCGCCGCACCTAAACGAAGCGGACGACGTCAAACGCAAACGCAATTCGAAGGAGGCAGCACTCAGCTAATAACCGTATGCGCAGGTGTATCAAATTTAAATTGCGTTTGCGTCCGACGCTGTATCAACTTGAGATTGCGTTTGACA
>NZ_LXKA01000003.1 GCF_001645125.1 Paraburkholderia ginsengiterrae
ATCGGGTAGGGTGAGGGGTCACCCCCTCAGCCCTCCCACACCACCGTACGTGCGGTTCCGCATACGGCGGTTCATCAAGAACGCTGGAGGCGTTGCTGGGTGTCCAGCATCGAAACAAGCCCCTGTCGGTCGAAGAAGCGTTTCGGGAAGGCTGTGCCCATGTGTGACGCGCCGGCGTTCCACCACGGCCCCTGGCCGTTGTGCGCCGAGCGCCATGCGCGCTCTTCCGGTAACCCCTGCCGACGTAGCATGGTGGTGCGGCCCTGGCGGTGTTTGGCCTGCCGCCAGAGCAGACAGCGCAAGCGCCGTCTGATCCAACCATCCAGTTCTTCCAGTACGCGCTTGCTTTGCGTGAACCGGAAGTAGTTGATCCATCCGCGAAGCACCGGATTCAGTGTTTCGATGGTGTGGCTCAGACTTCTTCCGCGCCCTTCCCTCAGCAATGTCTTCACCCGCCCCATAAGCCGTTTCAGGCTGTCAGGTGCAATGCGGAGTCTCGTCTGACGATGTACCGTCATGCTGTAGCCAAGGAATTTGCGTTTCCACGGTCGGTCACATGCGCTTTTCGCTTCGTTGACCTTCAGTTTCAGGCGTTTCGCAAGAAACGCCGTCATGCCGATCAACAGTCGCTCGCCCGCCGCCTTGCTTCGGACGTAGATGTTGCAGTCGTCCGCGTAGCGGCAGAACGCATGCCCACGTCGCTCAAGCTCGCGGTCCCAATCCGTCAGCAGGATGTTCGACAGCAGTGGCGACAGGGGACCGCCTTGCGGCGTCCCTTCCCGTCGTTGCTGCGCCATCCCTTCGCGCATCAGACCCGCCTCCAGATACCGCCGGATCAGCTTGAGCACCCGATCATCCTTCACCTGCCGGGCAATCCGCGACATCAGGATATCGTGGTTCACCCGGTCGAAGAATTTCTCCAGGTCGATGTCCACCACCCAGCGACGGCCTCCCTGCACATACTGCTGTGCCATCAGTACCGCCTGCTGCGCGCTGCGCTCCGGCCTGAAGCCGTAGCTCGACTCGGAGAACCCCGGCTCGAAGATCGGCTGGAGTACCTGGTGCAGCGCCTGCTGGATCAGCCGATCCAGCACCGTCGGAATGCCCAGTGTCCGTACCCCGCCCGCAGGCTTCGGTATATCCACCGCGCGTATCACCTCAGGCATGTACCGTCCTTCCAGCAGCGCCGCCTTCACGCTTGGCCAGTGCATCTTCAGCCAGTCCGCGAATTGATCCACCGGCAGGCCATCGACCCCCGGTGCACCGCGATTGCTGACCACCCGTCGATACGCTGCCCATAGGTTGCTACGTTCAACCACCGCGTCCATCAGCGATGGTTCCTCCACTTTCGTTTGCCCGGTAGCCGCCGTGCCTGCCTCCGCACCATGTACGCCCACCCCGAGGTTCCGCCCCGGTTCCTGCGTCATGGCCCCGCTCTCACGGGCTTGTGCTTCGTCGGTTCGCATCGAGTCTCCACCGTCCTAATCGTGGTCCTTCATGTTCGGGCCTTCAGCCTCTCGGCCTACTATGCCCTCTGCTGACTTCTGCACAGCCATCCCGCCGCCTCTCGACGCCGGTAGCCTATGGCAGCCGTACAGATCTCCCCGGGTATGACGCACCCACCTTCACGCTTATGCCCGTCGGATTTACGCCGCGTCGTTCCGTGCAAGTACTGGATTTGGCCTTTTTCGCTGCCTCGTCCCAACGCGTCGCCTCATATCCGCTTCCTGTTCGTCAGGCCAGCGCTTTGCCTCGGACTTCCTTCAGACTCGCAGTCGCCCGCGAAACCCTTGCCTCTGGCTAACACTTCCCCTTGCCGGGTGTGTAGAGGACTTTCACCTCCGAGTGAGTGCGCCCTGCCGGGCGCACGAAAAAAA
>NZ_LXKA01000004.1 GCF_001645125.1 Paraburkholderia ginsengiterrae
CGGGGATCACGCGAAGAATCTGGCCGAGCTCGTCATCTATGTCGTCAAGGGCACGGATGTGCGCCATGTGTCGCGCGAGCGGCTTGAGCGCGAAGCCCTGGATCATTGAGCACCGGACAGCAGCGGCTCAACGATCGTGCGAAGCTCCGGATGATCGTCACGCGTCTCTTGGCGACAGCCCTGCCCCGCGTCGTAGCGTAACCGGCGAGGGCCGTAATGGCACGACGAAGGCGTCTGCCATGTCCTGGTCAAAAAGATCGTCCACGATCGTGCATGCTGCAACGTACCCGCCGTTCAGGGCGGCGGCCTCGCTATCGAACGCGTGGCCGCCCACCTCCCCCAGTCTGAGTTGCGACAATCGGGGCACCACGCTACCCGCCTCGAAAATGCGAACAACCGCAACATAGCCCGGATGGGCCGATGCGCGCTTTGTCGGGCCGTTGCAGAAATCAGATTCGACCGCGACCTGCAGGGTAAAGCCGTTGTACTCGTATGTCCGTGTCATGGCGTGCTCCATTGACTTGCCGTGCTCGCAGGCGTGCACGCCTGACATGGGTTTCAGCCGCGCACAATCGACCGGAATCCCCTCGCAGTCGCAGGCGAATTGTCATAACTATCGAATTTCATTCTTCGATAGCGCCGTAATACCTGAAAACGCATAATTGTGACATTTTTGTGACGATATAGTGTGCGAAGTACACATCGAATGCCGGTGCGAACCACACCGGATCGCCGCTCGGTGCCAGCGTCGAGGAAAGGCACCAGGTTTTGATCGCGCAACTTCATCGATTCATCGTCGGTGTCGTCATAAAATCGGCGCCTCGCATAAGAGTTCGGACTTTGCATGAAAGACAGGGCAACGGTGCTATGTATCAGGGATGGCCGGGTACTGCTGGTCGCGAGGGCTCGTTCGCGGTGGGCACTGCCCGGTGGCAGGATCAGGCGCGACGAGACACCTGCTGATGCCGCGCGGCGCGAGCTTGAAGAAGAGACGGGACTTGTTGCGATGGAGCTGACCTATCTGTTCCGGTTTGGTGGTCTGGGCACGCTGCACGATGTCTTTCTGGCCGGTGTGCCGTCCGACGAGGTCGCACAACCCGGCAACGAGATTGCGCGATGCCGGTGGTTTGTGCCATCGAAGATCGCCACACTGTCGGCCAGCGTTCCCACACGCGGCATCGTCGCACTGCTGTTTCCACATGGACAGATTCAGATAGTTGCGCCCTCTGACCAGACAGGGACGCCCGCCGGCGAAAGCGTGACCATCGCGGCGAAATAAAAATCCGGTGCGCGTCGAGGACGTGCCGCACTTTCCCGTCACATGCGTGCAACGGGCGCCTGGCAGCCTCGAACCGGTGTGATCCTTGACGAATCGTGCCGGCACGGTCAGACGTTAAATCAAACTGCTTCCGCAGACATATGCCGGTGTATGAATGGAGGCCTGCGCCTCATCGATCTGCTTCACACGAGTGATTCGCACTTCCCTTGTTGGCTGACTCGCCGTGCGCTTACGCACGAATGCCTGCGCCAATTCTCCGGACAATGGCGTATATTCATCGGACTACCTGCTGCGCTCATGGACGGGGTGTGCGGCGCCAGGTCGGAAGTGTGTCGAGCAAACCGGCGATACGACGGCACAACGGGGGCGCAGCCATGCCGACGACATTCACGCTGATCGATCTGGCGGGTTCGATCGCGCTTCTGCTGCTGGGCACGCAGATGGTCCAGACAGGTATGCAGCGGGCATTCGGTG
>NZ_LXKA01000005.1 GCF_001645125.1 Paraburkholderia ginsengiterrae
CGACTCCACGCCGATGAGAGGTCGGATTACCCGTGTGAAAGGAGGTCATCGTCAGGCTCCCCCTGCAGCATCAGAAACCCCACCCCCAAAAGGTGGGGTTTCTGCGTTTACGGCGCAAGAAAAAATCGCTGTCTCATGGCAAATGGGGCGACGCACGCAGAGCACTCGGCCGGAAACCGCCTCGTATCGCCGCCTTCAGTCCTTCCCCAGTCGCAGCGCGTTCGCGTAGCCTGTCAATTCAAGATACGCGCGTCCCACCTCCACACCTTCGCGGCTCACCCGCACCGCGCCTTCCCAGTACACTGCGCCTGTCGACTGCCGTGAATCGAGCTCCTGGTCGTCCATCAACGGGTTGAGTTGCCACGTCAGCGCGCCGGTTTTGACCGCCATCGCGACAGGATACGATGTGTTCGTGCGTGGCGAGCGCCACGTACGAAGCTGCGTAAAGTCGACCTGATCCGGGCCGAACGTCGTGACTTCGCCGTTGGGTTGGCGGAGCGCGGCATGCGCCCACATGGCCTGCCCATCGCGATTGCGCACTCGGAACGCCATCAGTGCAGAGCCATCCGTGAGATTGGCACCCAGCCAATCCCATCCGACCGCGTTGGCGTCGAGCAGCGTGCTCGACCACTCGTGATCGAGCCACGCCATGCCGGTCACGGCAGTATTGCCCCGTGAAGGTTGGCCCGCGGCAGCCGGCCGAACCACGCTGCCAGTCACACGCAATTGCGGCTCGCTGTAGTAATAGCTAGCCTGTTCGGGGTGCGGACCTTTGCGCGAATAGCCGTGCTCGCCCTGAACCATCGGCGGCTGGGTCGGCGTCAACACGAGATGCAACGAGAAGCCGTTTGCATCGGCGGCGACGTTGTAGCGGCCGTCAGCGGTGCGCACGATCGTCCATGCATCGAGTTTGACATCGGTGTTGAGCGGCTTCGCGTAAGCGAGACCGAAACCCTGGCGGGCAACACGCTGATCGTGGGCCAGATGGCCGAGCGCCGGATCGCTTAACGCGGCGTGTGCAATGATCAATTGTGACGGCGCGAACGCACTCGGATCGGCGGCATCATGACCGGTCGCCGAGCGGAAAAACGTGATCTGAAATCCGAGCGGTTGATTGTCCGGCGTTGTGAGCCAGCCCGTTGCGTACCACCACTCGGTGCGGAACGCAGCGTGTGCGCCGCTATCCTGCGGCAGGCTAATCGGATGGTCCGGTGTGACCGATGCGAAATCAGGTGCCGCGGCGAATGCTGTTGACGCAGCGAGCATACCGATACACAGCAAGCCACGAATCCATGAGCCTGAACACTGCTCAATGAAGTAGCCGCCTGCGCTCGACGTTTCGCACGACAACGTGCGTGCGACGGACCGGGCGCCAGCCACCCCCCGGCTCGACATTGCACGAGCGATCCGCGAGACTCGCATCACCAATCCTCCTTGACGGCGCGCACCGCATCCACGGACACCGCGCCGCGTCCCGCAATCACGGCTGTCGAGCATGACGACGCCAGCATCACCAGCGCAACCGTACCCAGCGCCGTCCATGGCACATGCAGCGACATAGTCCAATGGAACGACGTAAGCACCCGGCGAACCCATCTTGAATTGACGGTGTAACACCAGCGACGATCGCGTCCATCAAGAAACTAAATGGACACGTGTACACCATGGATGAGAACGTTGCGGTTCAACCGACGCGACGCCG
>NZ_LXKA01000006.1 GCF_001645125.1 Paraburkholderia ginsengiterrae
GCCCGGCAGCCGCACGTACCAGTTCAGCGACGAACGCAAACAGGTCTACAAGAAGCTGGTGGTGTCGGAATGCGGCAAGCAACTGCTCGGCGCCGTCATGGTGGGCGACGCGGCCGAGTACGGCACGTTGCTGCAGATGATGCTGAACGGCATCGAGTTGCCCGAGGCGCCGGAATTCCTGATCCTGCCGCAAAGCGACGGCAAGGCCAAACCCGGACTTGGGGTCGACGCGTTGCCCGAATCCGCGCAAATCTGCTCGTGCAACAACGTCTCGAAGGGCGAGCTGTGCGCGGCGGTCGGCGCGGGCGCGACCGACATCGGCGCGCTCAAGTGTGCGACGAGCGCCGGCACCTCGTGCGGCGGCTGCGTGCCGCTCGTCACGCAGGTGATGAAGGCCGAGATGAAGAAGCAGGGCCTCGCGGTCAATAACCACCTGTGCGAGCACTTCCCGTATTCGCGCCAGGAGCTGTATCACATCGTCCGCGTGGAAGGCGTGCGCAGTTTCGGCGAATTGCTGGCCAGGCATGGTCATGGGCTCGGCTGTGACATCTGCAAGCCCGCCGTCGCGGGAATTCTCGCGTCGTGCTGGAACGAGTTCGTGCTGAAGAAAGAGCACGCCTCGCTGCAGGACACGAACGACTACTACCTCGCCAACATCCAGCGTGACGGCACGTATTCGGTGGTGCCGCGCATGCCGGGCGGTGAGGTGACGCCGGAAGGCCTGATCGCGGTCGGCCAGGTGGCGAGGAAGTACGGTCTCTACACCAAGATCACCGGCGGCCAGCGTGTCGATCTGTTCGGCGCGCGCGTCGATCAACTACCGCTGATCTGGGAAGAGCTGATCGCCGCCGGTTTCGAATCGGGCCATGCGTACGGCAAGTCGCTGCGCACCGTGAAGTCGTGTGTCGGCTCGACGTGGTACCGCTATGGCGTCGGCGATTCGGTAGGACTCGCGGTCGCCATGGAAAATCGCTACAAGGGGCTGCGTTCGCCGCATAAGCTCAAGTTCGGCGTCTCGGGCTGCACCCGCGAATGTGCGGAAGCGCAGGGCAAGGACGTCGGCATCATCGCCACCGAGAAGGGCTGGAATCTGTATGTGTGCGGCAACGGCGGCATGAAACCGCGCCACGCCGAACTGCTCGCGTCGGATCTGGACCGCGAGACGCTGGTGCGCTACATCGACCGCTTCCTGATGTTCTACGTGCGCACCGCCGACCGCCTGCAACGCACCAGCGTGTGGCGCGACAGCCTCGAAGGCGGACTTGAATACCTGATCGACGTGATCGTGCACGACAAGCTGGGACTCGCCGAGGAATTGGAGGCGGAAATGCAGCACGTGATCGCCACCTACGAGTGCGAGTGGAAGAAGGCCGTGACCGACCCTGAGACTCGCAAGCGCTTCCGTCATTTCGTCAACAGCGACAAGCTCGACGAGAACGTGACCTTCGTCGAGGAGCGCGGCCAGATCCGCCCGGCGACGTCGGCCGAACGGCAAGCGAAGCAATTCCCGATTCCCGTGGTCGCCGAGACCGCCTGAACAATCACCATACCTGCCCTGAGGAGTTCAGCATGAACAACGACCGACTTCCGCAATCCTGGATGCCCGTGTGCGCGCTCGACGACATCGTGCCGAATACCGGCGTGTGTGCGCTGGTCAATGGCGAG
>NZ_LXKA01000007.1 GCF_001645125.1 Paraburkholderia ginsengiterrae
GCCCGGCAGCCGCACGTACCAGTTCAGCGACGAACGCAAACAGGTCTACAAGAAGCTGGTGGTGTCGGAATGCGGCAAGCAACTGCTCGGCGCCGTCATGGTGGGCGACGCGGCCGAGTACGGCACGCTGCTGCAGATGATGCTGAACGGCATCGAGCTGCCCGAGGCGCCGGAATTCCTGATCCTGCCGCAAAGCGACGGCAAGGCCAAACCCGGCCTTGGGGTCGACGCGTTGCCCGAATCCGCGCAAATCTGCTCGTGCAACAACGTCTCGAAGGGTGAACTGTGCGCCGCGGTGGGCGCAGGCGCGACCGACATCGGCGCGCTCAAGTGCGCGACGAGCGCCGGCACTTCGTGCGGCGGCTGCGTGCCGCTCGTCACGCAGGTGATGAAGGCCGAGATGAAGAAGCAGGGCCTCGCGGTCAACAACCACCTGTGCGAGCACTTCCCGTATTCGCGCCAGGAGCTGTATCACATCGTCCGCGTCGAAGGCGTGCGCAGCTTCGGTGAATTGCTGGCGATGCACGGTCATGGGCTCGGCTGTGACATCTGCAAGCCCGCGGTCGCGGGAATTCTCGCGTCGTGCTGGAACGAGTTCGTGCTGAAGAAAGAGCACGCCTCGCTGCAGGACACGAACGACTACTACCTCGCCAACATCCAGCGCGACGGCACGTATTCGGTTGTGCCGCGCATGCCGGGCGGCGAGGTGACGCCGGAAGGCCTGATCGCGGTCGGCCAGGTCGCGAAGAAATATGGCCTCTACACGAAGATCACCGGCGGCCAGCGTGTCGATCTGTTCGGCGCGCGTGTCGATCAACTGCCGCTGATCTGGGAAGAGCTGATCGCCGCCGGTTTCGAATCGGGCCATGCGTACGGCAAGTCGCTGCGCACCGTGAAGTCGTGCGTCGGCTCGACGTGGTGCCGCTACGGCGTCGGCGATTCGGTGGGACTCGCGGTCGCCATGGAAAACCGCTACAAGGGGCTGCGTTCGCCGCATAAGCTCAAATTCGGGGTCTCGGGCTGCACTCGCGAATGTGCGGAAGCGCAGGGCAAGGACGTCGGCATCATCGCCACGGACAAAGGCTGGAATCTGTATGTGTGCGGCAACGGCGGCATGAAGCCGCGCCACGCCGAACTGCTCGCGTCGGATCTGGACCGCGAGACGCTGGTGCGCTACATCGACCGGTTCCTGATGTTCTACGTGCGCACCGCTGACCGCCTGCAACGCACCAGCGTGTGGCGCGACAACCTCGAAGGCGGACTTGAATACCTGATCGACGTGATCGTGCACGACAAGCTCGGAGTCGCCGAGGAGCTGGAGGCGGAAATGCAGCACGTGATCGCCACCTACGAGTGCGAGTGGAAGAAGGCCGTGACCGACCCTGAGACTCGCAAGCGCTTCCGTCATTTCGTCAACAGCGACAAGCTCGACGAGCACGTGACCTTCGTCGAGGAGCGCGGCCAGATCCGCCCGGCGACGTCGGCCGAACGGCAAGCGAAGCAATTCCCGATTCCCGTGGTCGCCGAGACCGCCTGACCAATCACCATACCTGCCCTGAGGAGTTCAGCATGAACAACGACCGACTTCCGCAATCCTGGATGCCCGTGTGCGCGCTCGACGACATCGTGCCGAATACCGGCGTGTGTGCGCTGGTCAATGGCGAG
>NZ_LXKA01000008.1 GCF_001645125.1 Paraburkholderia ginsengiterrae
ATCTGTCGCTCAAGGCGGCAGGCATTGCCGCCGGCAGCTTCGGTCTGCTCGCCCTGTTCGCCCGTGCGCTGGGTGGCTGGCTGTCGGACAAGGCCGCCGCGCGCCGCGGCCTCGACGTCCGCGCGACTGTACTGTTCGGGTTGATCGTCGGCGAAGGTCTGGGCCTCCTGTGTTTCTCACACGCGAACAGCGTCGCACTGGCCGTGACTTCGATGCTGGTTTTCGGCCTGTTCACGCACATGGCTTGTGGCGCGACCTACGCGCTGGTGCCGTTCATCGACCGCAAGGCACTGGGCGGGGTCGCGGGCGTGATTGGCGCCGGTGGCAATGTCGGCGCGGTGGCGGCGGGCTTTCTGATGAAAGGCGTTGGCAGCGTGCAGCAGACACTCGCGCTGCTCGGCATGCTCGTCACGCTGTCCGCGTTGTGCGCGCTGGCAGTGCGCTTCAGCCATGAACACGAGGCACGCGAAGCGGCGCTGCGCGAGCACGCGCTGACTGTGACCGGCACCAATGGTTTGGCGAACTGACGACCCATGCCGGCGCGTGCGGCAAGCCGCTATCCCTGCCATGCAGCCGCTGGGATTCGCGCAGCGCGCTGCACGGTGTGAGTGCTGCGCCGCACCACGACTGTGCCCCACCGCATCAAATTGCATCAAGCCATTTTCGATGGACGCGCCTCGCAATACGCCTGTTGACCATGCTGGACGGGCCGTCAATGAGTTGCCATGTTATGGCATGGTCTTTGCGTAACTCAAGCCAGCGGATCAACGATGATCCGGCTAGCCCGCAGCAAAGCGTCACGCTTTAACTCTTTGGTTTTTGGACAACGGCGTCCCCCGAATTCAGTCATCTTTCGACTGCATCCGCGGGACGCTTTTTTATTTGCCGGACGAAAAATCATGCCGCGAACCGAGTCGGAAATGGCTGAAGCCCCCGTCACGAACGTTGTCGTCATTGGCCACGGGATGGTGGGGCACAAGCTGCTTGAATGTCTGCTCGACGACGCGCGAGCCGCGCTGCACGTCACGGTGTTGTGCGAGGAGCCGCGCCCGGCGTATGACCGCGTGCATCTGTCCGAATTCTTTTCGGGCAAGTCGGCGGAGGACCTGTCGCTCGTCAAGCCCGGCTTCTTCGAGCGCGAGAACGTGCTGCTCAAGCTCGACACGAAGGCGCTCTTGATCGACCGGGAAGCCCGCACGGTGAGCCTCTCCACTGGCGAGACGCTTTCCTATGACAAACTGGTGCTCGCCACCGGCTCGTCGCCGTTTGTTCCGCCGATGGCAGGCAGCGATCGTCAGGACTGCTTCGTCTATCGCACCATCGAAGACCTCGAAGCGATGCAGGCATGCGGCGCGCGCGCGAAATCGGGCGTCGTGGTGGGCGGTGGCCTGCTGGGGCTGGAATGCGCGAAGGCGCTGCATGACATGGGACTGGCCGCGCATGTCGTCGAGTTCGCCCCGCGGCTGATGGCGGTGCAGGTCGACGAAGGCGGCGGACGGGTTCTGCGCAGCAAGATCGAGGAGTTGGGCGTGCAGGTCCACACCGGCAAGCACACGCTTGCCATCGTGGATG
>NZ_LXKA01000009.1 GCF_001645125.1 Paraburkholderia ginsengiterrae
ATCTGTCGCTCAAGGCGGCAGGCATTGCCGCCGGCAGCTTCGGTCTGCTCGCCCTGTTCGCCCGTGCGCTGGGTGGCTGGCTGTCGGACAAGGCCGCCGCGCGCCGCGGCCTCGACGTCCGCGCGACGTTACTGTTCGGGTTGATCGTCGGCGAGGGTCTGGGCCTCGTGTGTTTCTCGCACGCGAACAGCGTCGCACTGGCCGTGACCTCGATGCCCGTTTTCGGCCTGTTCACGCACATGGCTTGTGGCGCGACCTACGCGCTAGTGCCGTTCATCGACCGCAAGGCACTGGGCGGGGTCGCGGGCGTGATTGGCGCCGGTGGCAATGTCGGCGCGGTGGCGGCGGGCTTCCTGATGAAAGGCGTCGGCAGCGTGCAGCAGACACTCGCGCTGCTCGGCATGCTGGTGACGCTGTCCGCGTTGTGCGCGCTGGCAGTGCGCTTCAGCCATGAACACAAGGCACGCGAAGCGGCGCTGCGCGAGCACGCGCTGACTGTGGCCGGCACCAATGGTTTGGCGAACTGACGACCCATGCCGGCGCGTGCGGCAAGCCGCTATCCCTGCCATGCAGCCGCTGAGATTGGCGCAGCGCGTTGCA
This sequence comes from Paraburkholderia ginsengiterrae, assembly GCF_001645125.1. Taxonomy (GTDB): domain Bacteria; phylum Pseudomonadota; class Gammaproteobacteria; order Burkholderiales; family Burkholderiaceae; genus Paraburkholderia; species Paraburkholderia ginsengiterrae. The sequence continues at coordinate 601 of NZ_LXKA01000009.1, forward strand.
CGGTGAGAGTGCTGCGCCGCACCACGACTGTGCCCCGCCGCATCAAATTGCATCAAGTCATTTTCGATGGACGCGCCTCGCAATACGCTTGTTGACCATGCTGGGCGGGCCGTCAATGAGTTGCCCTGTTATGGCATGGTCTTTGCGTAACTCAAGCCAGCGGATCAACGATGATCCGGCCAGCCCGCAGCAAAGCGTCACGCTTTAACTCTTTGGTTTTTGGACAACGGCGTCCCTCGAATTCAGTCATCTGTCGACTGCATCCGCGGGACGCCTTTTTATTTGCCGGACGAAAAATCATGCCGCGAACCGAGTCGGAAATGGCTGAAACCCCCGTCACGAACGTTGTCGTCATTGGCCACGGGATGGTGGGGCACAAGCTGCTTGAATGTCTGCTCGACGACGCGCGAGCCGCGCTGCACGTCACGGTGTTGTGCGAGGAGCCGCGCCCCGCGTATGACCGCGTGCATCTGTCCGAATTCTTTTCGGGCAAGTCGGCGGAGGACCTGTCGCTCGTCAAGCCCGGCTTCTTCGAGCGCGAGAACGTGCTGCTCAAGCTCGACACGAAGGCGCTCTTGATCGACCGGGAGGCCCGCACGGTGAGCCTCTCCACTGGCGAGACGCTTTCCTATGACAAACTGGTGCTCGCCACCGGCTCGTCGCCGTTTGTTCCACCGATGGCAGGCAGCGATCGTCAGGACTGCTTCGTCTATCGCACCATCGAAGATCTCGAAGCGATGCAGGCGTGCGGCGCGCGCGCCAAGTCGGGCGTCGTGGTGGGCGGTGGCCTGCTGGGGCTGGAATGCGCGAAGGCGCTGCATGACATGGGACTGGCTGCGCATGTTGTCGAGTTCGCCCCGCGGCTGATGGCGGTGCAGGTCGACGAAGGCGGCGGACGGGTTCTGCGCAGCAAGATCGAGGAGTTGGGCGTGCAGGTCCACACCGGCAAGCACACGCTTGCCATCGTGGATG
>NZ_LXKA01000010.1 GCF_001645125.1 Paraburkholderia ginsengiterrae
GGACTGATATGACTTTCCGTGTCAATCGCGATCGGTTCTCGGTTTTGGTGCATCTGAATTTCCTGAGGGCGACGTAGCAGTACGTCTCGACGGTGGGTCACACTGATATCCGCGGGTTGGTTACCGCATTACTGTGGTCCGCCCTATGAGCCTGCCGCTACCTAAAGTCGCAAGTCGCATGAGATGTGTTGCATAGTCCAATCGCGGGTTGCTCGGGTGCCGGGCTACGCCGCCTTCAGGAAACTCTCCATGTCCTCGTTAAGGTGATGTGATGTCACCCTGGTCTGGCATCCTTCGGTATCGCGAGGGACATCGCCAGTCTGCTGATGTCCCAGATGAACGCCGAAAGCTCTCGCGCAACGGCAACCACGCCTGTGTTCACATTCTTGCCGCGCGCTGCGAGCTTGCGATATCGCCGGCACAGTCTCAGTTGGGCATCCCACGCGCGGTCGATGATCGGTTTCGGGATTCCTTCATGGCGGCGTTGTATGTCCGGGCTCACCCGAGCGGGGTATCTGTAACTCCACGCAGCCTCGACGAGCAGCTTTCTTGCATAGCTGTTCCCGTTTTTTGTGATGCTGCCTTGACGGCGCCGGTCTCCTGAAGAGTGTTCGGAGGGCGTCACCCCGAGCCAGGCCATCAGCTGACGCGGATGTTCGAATCGCGACAGGTCGCCGAGTTCGGCGAGCATGCCTACGGCCGTGGTGAACTGGATGCCCCGCATTGCCTGCAGTCCCAGTACGGCCGGATAGAAGCGCCAGTTGACGACAGCCTCGCGTAGTGCCGCCTCGAGGCGGTCGCATTGCGCGAGCCTGTCTTCGATGGTACGGCGGCACTCGTCAAAGGCCAGTTGTTGCCAGTGGTTGGGGAACGCGAAGGTGCTGATCCACCTTCGATGTGCCGGCCCCCAGTTCGCGCTGCCGGTGTAACGAACACCATGAGAGAGCAGAAAGGACTTGAGCCGCTGGCGCGCGTGCTTGAGATCCGTTTTGGCGGCGGCCCACGCGCGGGCCAGGTCCCGGAATGCCTCATCTTCGACGCCAGGCACGTAGACAGGTGAGAGATCACCTGCGCGCAACGAGCGCACGAGTTTGACTGCGTCGCGGCGGTCGGTCTTGACCCGCTCGCCTGGTTTCTTCGGAATCAGCGACGGGGCACATACCATGCAGTCGAATCCCTTCTGTACCAGTTGCCGGTAAAGGCCATAGCCGCATGGCCCTGCTTCGTAGACGATGCGGACGTGCTTCGCCTTGGACTGCATGCGTTGGCAAAGGCGATCGATGTCCGTCTTCGAAGTGCCGATCTTGCCCAGCAATTCGACCTCGCCTATCCCGACGGCATACGCTGCCGTGATCGATTCCTTGTGCACATCCAGACCGACGTACACCGTGCTATCGTGTTCCATGCTGGCCTCCGCGCTGGAAATTGCCGGGTGTCGCCCTCGTGCACACCATGCGGCTCTGGCAGCAATGCTAACCCGCGTCTGGTTCCTCACGGCGGGCCAGCCACCACCTCACGGAAAGTCATACTGCCTAA
>NZ_LXKA01000022.1 GCF_001645125.1 Paraburkholderia ginsengiterrae
GATCTGCGTGGTCGAAATATCGGTGTGGCCCAGCAGCAGCTGCACCACGCGCAGATCGGCGCCGTGATTGAGCAGATGCGTCGCGAACGCGTGCCGCAGGGTGTGCGGCGACAGCGGCGCATGCACGCCGGCCGCAGCCGCGTGTCGTTTAATGATGTTCCAGAACTGCTGACGCGTCATGCCCTCCGCGCGGTTCGTGACGAACAGCGCATCCGCCGCGCGCGCGCCGAGCAACGCGGGGCGAGCCTCGCGCAGATAGCGCTCGATCCAGCCGTGCGCCTCTTCGCCGAACGGAATCAGGCGCTCTTTCGAGCCTTTGCCTAGCACGCGCACTACGCCTTCGTTCAGCCCGACTTCCACCGTTTTCAGCGTGACGAGTTCGGTCACGCGCAAGCCGCTCGCGTACATCAGTTCCAGCATCGTGCGGTCGCGCAGGCCCAGCGGCGTGTCGATGTCGGGCGCGCCAAGCAGCGCTTCGACCTGCGCTTCGCTGAGCGTGGACGGAAACCGCGGTGGCTGCTTCGCCGAACGGATGCGCACCGTCGGGTCCACCTTCGCCCGATGCTCACGCACCGCCCAGCCGTAGTAGCGCCGAAACACCGAAAGCCGCCGGTTCGCCGAGGTCGATTTGTCGCCCTGCCGCGCCGCGCTATAGGCGTTGAGATCGGCCTCACTGGCGGTGTCGAGCGAGGTGTTACGAGTCTGCGCGAGCCATTCGCAGAAGAGCCGCAGATCGCGGCGGTACGCATCGAGCGTGTTGCGTGACAGGCCGTGCTCGAGCCAGAGCGCGTCGCAGAATGCATCGATCGACGCCGAGCTGGCGATGAACAGCGGTGACGCGGCGGGCGCGTCGTCAATCAAGGTGTCGCTCATGCGTAGGGAATGCCTTCGTGGGTCAAGAGCCAGCGTTTGACGTTGCGGAAGAAACCGTCGCCGGCGTGATGCGCAAAGCCGCCGATGCCGCTCGAGCTCACAACCCGGTGACACGGAATCACGATCGGAAAGTAATTGGAGCCGCAGGCCTGGCCGACTGCGCGCGGCACGCTGCCCACCTGCTTTGCCAGTTGCCCGTAGGTGAGCACGACACCCGGCGGAATATCGCGGATCGCCTGCCAGACGCGCCGCTGAAACGCGGTGCCGACCGGCGCGAGCGGCAACTCGAAGGTCGCCGACGCGGTTTCGAAATAGCGCTCGATCTGCTCAACCGCTTGCCGGGCTAACGGCGTATCGGGCTCGACGCAGGGTATCGAATCCGGCAGATAGACGATCTCGCGCACGGCCTCGCCTTCGAGGCGAATGCCGACCTTGCCAAACGGTGCATCGATCACTGCATTGAACATGGTTGCCTGCTCCTCGCTGGCGCGGCGTGCCGGTTTTCGATTGAGTTCCACGGCGCGCATTCCAGATGCGCCGCCCAATAACGCCATAACCCAACAACCCGACAGCCCGCCCGATTGCCGCTACTTTACGCCGCTTCCAGGGCCCATTCCACGTGCTCTCGCACGATCGCGGACGGATCGTCGGCACGCGATCTCAGCGCCTGCACGATCGCCTCGCGCGCCGGCACACTCAAACTTTCCGGCGACGCGCGCAGCGCGTTACCCATGCCGACTGCGAGATTGCGCAGCCAGCTCTCGTAGCCGATGCGGCGAATCGCGCTGCCCTGCATGCGCGTATCGAACTCGTGCGCGCTCCACGCGAAGAGTTCGACCAGCGACGCGCGATCGAGCCCATGCCTGACGTCGAAATCGTCGACCGGCGCGGCCTGCGCGAACTTGTTCCACGGACACACGAGCTGACAATCGTCGCAGCCATACACACGATTGCCGATTAGCGGCCGCATTTCCAGGGGAATCCTGCCCTTCAATTCAATCGTGAGGTACGAAATGCAGCGCCGCGCGTCGACCTTGTAAGGCGCGACGATCGCGCCGGTCGGGCAGGCGCCGATGCAGCGGGTGCAACTGCCGCAATGCGAGCCCGGCGTTTCGGGCGCGGCTTCGGGGACGGTCTCGGCGTCGGTCGGCAAAGGCACGTCGACGTAAATCTCGCCGAGAAAGAACATTGAACCGGCGTCGCGCTGCAGCAGCAGTGTGTGCTTGCCGCGCCAGCCGATCCCGGCTTTCTGGGCGAGCTCGACTTCCAGCACCGGCGCCGAATCGGTAAATACGCGGTAGCCGAACGCACCGATCTCCGCTTCGATTTTCTCGGCCAGATGTTGCAGACGGTTACGCATCACCTTGTGATAATCGCGGCCGCGGGCGTAGATCGACACCACGGCCGCCGACGGGTCCGCTAGCCGCGCATGCTCGGCCAAACGCCAGTCCTGCCAGTCCTGCGAAGCGCTTTCGTGCGGCTTTCCACTCGATGCATGAGCGGGCAAATAGGCGATGCGCGCGGTAATCACACGTCGCGTACCGGCCACAAGCTCGGCGGGACGCGCGCGTTTCATGCCGTGTTTCGCCATATAATCCATCTCGCCGTGACAACCCGCTTCCAGCCAGGCTGCAAGCGGCGCTTCGGCGGCGGAGAGGTCCGTGTCGCTAATGCCGATCGCTCCAAATCCCAGTTCACGGCCCCAGGTTTTGATATTCAGCGCGAGCGCCTTCAGCGCCGCTTCATCGAAATGACGCTCGGCACGCGCATCGTCAACAGACGCAGGCGTGCAGGAAACAGGGGACTCCGGACTTCGGTTCATCACGCCATTTTACGAGAATGCCTGCCAATCCTGATCTCGCGATCCAACCGCCCGCTCCTGTCCTGCTCGAACGCACTTTCGCGCTCGCGGACGAAGCCGCCACGCTGGCATTCGGCGAGCGCTTCGCGCACGCTATCGAAAGCGTGCGCGAAGCGTCGTCACCCGCACCGGAAGGCCAGGCATTCCACGGACTGCAAGTGCAACTGGTCGGCGACCTCGGCGCCGGCAAAACCACACTCGTGCGTGCGACCTTACGCGGTCTCGGCCACACCGGCCGCGTGCGCAGTCCCACCTACACGCTCGTCGAACCCTATGTGCTCGAACGGGCCGGCGGGGAACTCGCGCTCTATCACTTCGATCTGTACAGATTTACCGATCCGGCCGAATGGGCCGACGCGGGCTTTCGCGAATACTTCGACAGCGGCGCAATCTGCCTCGTCGAGTGGCCGCAACGCGCGGGGGCCCTGCTGGGCGTGCCGGATCTCGTCTTCTCGCTCGACCTGGACAACGAGGGTGACGGCCGCGTACTCGTTGCACTGGCATACAGCGAATCAGGAAAGGCATGTCTCGAAAGATGTTAATCAAACCGTTCCGCTCGATCGAATCGGCCGCTACCGCAACGCATAACTGGCGGCGCCGGCAGATTCTGCGCGCGGGTGCGTCCACGCTCGTGCTCGGCCTCGTCGCTCCGCGTCTCGCGTGGGCCAGCTCGGTGCTCGGCGTGCGCGTCTGGCCGGCGCGCGACTATACGCGCGTAACGATCGAATCCGATCAACCATTGCAGAACACGCAGCAGTTGCTGCAGGGACCGGACCGGCTGGTGGTCGATCTGAGCGGCCTCGACCTGGACCAGGCGCTCAAGGACCTCGTGTCGAAGATCACGCCGAACGACCCGCAGATTCAGTCGGTGCGGGTCGGGCAATATCAGCCGCACGTGGTGCGCATGGTGTTCGACCTGAAGGGCTCGGTGAAGCCGCAGGTGTTCACGCTGCCGCCGGTCGGCGCGTACAAGTACCGGCTGGTGTTCGACCTGTATCCGGCGGTCGCGCCTGATCCGTTGATGGATCTGCTCGCTCAGACGGAGCGCAAGCAGCAAACCCTGAACGAAGAAAACAGCGCGCCGCCTGCCACGCTGAGCGGACCGGGCACCACGCCGCCCACGCCCGACAACAGCGAGGCGTTCTTCGAGCGGTACGCGCAGAACGGCGGCAGCGGCGCCTCGTCTGGCGTGCCGCATCCGCCGGTGCATGTCGTGCCGCCGCCCGCGCCGCCGATCATCGGGAAGGCGCCCGCGCCTGCCGTACCGGTGCCGCCGGTGGCGCCGCCCACGGCAATTGCGCGCAACAAGAACGGCAACAGCAACGGCGCGAGCGCGTTGGGCTCGGACGACGCCGGCGACGACGATACCTACGCCTTCACCAACCCCAAGTCCGGCAAGAGCAACACGGTGCGTCTGCTGACCGTCGCCATCGATCCGGGCCACGGCGGCGAAGACCCGGGTGCGATCGGCGGCTCGGGCACGTACGAGAAACACGTCGCGCTCGACATCGCGAAGAAGCTGCGCGCGAAAATCGACGCGCAGCCGAACATGCGCGCCATGATGACGCGCGACGCCGACTTCTTCGTGCCGCTCAACGTGCGCGTGCAGAAGGCGCGGCGCGTCGGTGCGGACCTGTTCGTGTCGATCCACGCGGACGCGTTCACCACACCCGACGCGAAGGGCTCGTCGGTGTTCGCGCTGTCCGAGCACGGTGCATCGAGCGCCGCGGCGCGTTGGATGGCCAACAAGGAGAACTCGTCGGATCAGATCGGCGGGATCAACATCAAGTCCACCGACGCCACGGTCAATCGCGCGCTGTTCGATATGTCGACCACCGCGCAGATCCGCGATTCGATGCGTTACGGCAACTTCGTGCTGAAGGAAATCGGCGGGATCAACAAGCTGCACAAGGGCTCGGTCGAACAGGCCGGGTTCGCGGTGCTCAAAGCGCCGGACATTCCGTCGATCCTCGTCGAAACGGCCTTCATCAGCAACCCGGATGAAGAGCGCAAGCTGAACGATGATGCCTACCGCGACAAGATGGCCGATGCGATCATGAGCGGCATCAAGCGCTATTTCGCGGCGAATCCGCCGCTGGCGAAAAACCGCATGACGTGATGCGCGTGCACGCAGCGCTGCAATGAAAAACGGCCGCTCGATGCGGCCGTTGTTTCGTCTCCCTTCAGACGGGCGAGCCGCTCGGCTCAACGCGCCAGGGAAAAGCGCTGCACGGCCCAGCCGCCGAATACGTTCACGGCGAGTCCCGCCATCACCAGCGCAGCGCCGCCGACCTGCGCCGCGGACAACTGCTCACCGAGAAACAGAGACGCCGACGCCAGACCGACAATCGGCACCAGCAACGAAAAAGGCGCGACCTGGCTCGCCGGATGGCGCGACAGCAGGCGGCTCCACAACCCGTAGCCGACCAGCGTGGCCACGAAGGCCAGATACACGACAGCGAAGATCGACATGGCGCTGATGCCGGACAGCGCCGCAACGATGCGCTGCGGCCCCTCGAACGCATACGACAGCGCGAAGAACGGCAGCGGCGGAATCAGGCTGCCCCACACCACGAGTCCGACCAGATCGACTTTGCCGACTTTCTTCGTGACGATGTTGCCGAGCGCCCACGAACAGGCGGCGCACAACGTCAGCACAAAACCCGCCAACGTCATGGCATGGCCGCCTTGCATGCCGATCACGGCAAGGCCTGCCGCCGCGATTAGCAAGCCCACGACGTTCTGCGCGCGAAACCGCTCATGCAGGAAAGCGGCCGCGAAAATCAACGTGAAAAATGCCTGCGCCTGCAATACCAGCGAGGCAAGACCCGCGGGCATGCCGACATACATGGCCGAAAACAGAAAAGCGAACTGTCCCAGCGAGATCGTCACGCCGTACGCGAGCAGCCAGCGCCACGGCAAATTCGGCCGCTTGACGAAAAACACCGCCGGCACCGCGGCAAGCGTAAAACGCAGCGCGCCGAGCAGCATGGGCGGCACGCCGTGGAGGCCCACCTTGATCACGACGAAATTGACGCCCCACGCCACGACGACGACCAGCGCGAGCAGTAAATCCTTGGGCGACATCCCGGTCTCCGGTTGATGGGCTGATCCGCCAGTTTAGCGGAGCCGGCAACAGCGCGTGCGCGCCCGCGCCACGAATTCCCGGAGCATGGACGTGCCCCTAACCGTCGTCGTTGCGCCCGCCGCAGTAGAATCGTCCATTAAGCAGGATCCCCACTCACTCTTCTAGCCGAGCCCGACCATGTCTACCTCGATCAAAGCGGTCCTCAAACCCCATCTGCGTGACGTCGGCAACCTGATGGTGCGACGTGTGCTGCCCGCCATGGCCGCACGCCTGATCGGTCCGTTCATCTTTTTCGATCACATGGGTCCGGCCGTCCTCGAACCCGGTGTCGGCCTCGACGTGCGCCCGCATCCGCACATCGGCCTCGCCACAGTGACGTATCTGTTCGAAGGCGCGATCATGCATCGCGACAGCCTCGGGTCGCTGCAGAAGATCGTCCCCGGCGACGTCAACTGGATGACCGCGGGACGCGGCATCGTCCATTCGGAGCGCACGCCGGACGAAGACCGCGCGAAAGGCCAGACCATGCACGGCATCCAGACGTGGGTCGCGCTGCCGCTCGCAGACGAAGAGATCGAACCGTCGTTCGCGCATCACGCGGCGGACACGTTGCCGGTGGTCGAGCGCAACGGCGTCACGCTGCGCGTGATCGCCGGCACGGCGTTCGGCGAAACCTCGCCGGTCGCCACCTTCTCGGGCACGCTGTACGTCGCCGCCGAGTTCGCGCCAGGCGGCGCCTTCGCGCTCGAACCGGAGCACGAGGAACGCGGCGTCTATCTGGCGGAGGGCGACCTGGAAATCGACGGCACGCCGCTCGAAGTCGGCCAGATGGCGGTGCTCGCGCTCGACGAAACAGTCACGCTCGCCAGCACGCACGGCGCGCGTGTCATGCTGCTCGGCGGCGAGAAGCTGGATGGCGAGCGCTTTATCGAATGGAATTTCGTCGCGAGTTCACGCGAGAAAATCGAAGCCGCGAAACTCGCCTGGACCAACCAGGAAATGGGCACGGTGCCGGGCGAAACCGAATGGATCCCGCTCCCCACGCGCAAATAATTGCGGGCGGGTTCAGGCGGCATTGAATCCGCGACGATCGGCCCCAACTAGCCGGCAAACCGTTTTATCGACGAGGACGCAATGGACACCACTCTGGCCACTTTCGAACAGGACGTCATCACGGCGTCGACACTGGCGCCCGTGCTGGTCGACTTCTGGGCGCCATGGTGCGGCCCGTGCAAGAGCCTCGGCCCGATGCTGGAAAAGCTCGAGGCCGAAGCCGCCGGCAAATGGAAGCTGGTGAAGGTCAACGTGGACGAGAATCAGGAACTGGCCGCGCACTTCCAGGTGCGCAGCATTCCGCACGTCATGGCGTTTGCCGACGGCCGCCCGGTCGACCAGTTTGTCGGCGTGCTGCCTGAAGGGCAGTTGCGCGAATTCATCGACCGGCTCGTGCCGCAAGGCGCGGACGCTGCTCGCCTCGAGGCGCAAACCGCGCTGGCCGAAGGCCGCCGCGAAGACGCCTACGACGCGCTGCAAGCCGCCCTCGCCTACGACCCCGGCTTCGACGAGGCACGCATGGACCGCATCGAGATGCTGCTCGAAGACCACCGCATCGACGAAGCTCGTAACGAAGTCGATCTGCTTTCGCCGAAAACGACGCAAGGCATCGACGCGCGCTTCAACGCCATCAAGACACGGCTGGATGCAGTGGACGCCGCTGCCGATCTGCCGCCCACGGATGCACTGGAAGCGGCCGTCGCCGCCAACCCGGCCGATCTCGAAGCGCGTTTCGATCTGGCCAGCGCGCTGATTGCCCGCCGCAACTACGCGGGCGCGCTCGAACATCTGCTGGCGATCGTGCAGCGCGACCGCACGTTCCGCGACGATATCGGCCGTAAGACGATGCTCTCGGTGTTCGATCTGGCGGCGCATCAGCCGGAGCTGGTGTCGCAATGGCGGCGCAAGTTGAGCGCGTCGTTGTTCTGATCCGCGCGGTATCCAGATGCGGCTTCCAGGCCGCATCCCGGCACGCCGTGGCAAATGCGGCGGCGTGCCTCAACTCATCACCTCAGGCCGTTGCCTGCTTCGCCAACGCACGCAGCACATGCGCGGCCGCGGCAAATCCAAAGCTCGCGGTCACGCACACGCTTGAACCAAATCCCGCGCAGTTCAATCCCACCGGCCCGGTGTGACCCGGCGACGTGCTCACGTGTTCGGCTTCTTCGTCGATATCGCACACGGCGGCTTCCGGGTAGATCAGCGGCTCGTCGGAATACACCGCACTCACCTTGAAGCGGGCCTTCGGACCACGCGGAAAGCCGTGCAGCTTGCGCAGTTGCCCACGCACTTTCGACAGCAGCGGGTCCTGGATCGTCAGCGCCAGATCGTCAATGCGAATGCGCGTGGGATCGAGCTGGCCACCGGCGCCGCCGACCGTGATCAACGGCTGTTTCTTTTCGACGCACCATGCGATCAACGCGGTCTTGGTGCGCACGCTGTCGATCGCGTCGATCACATAGTCGAAGCCACCACCGAGCGTCGCCTCAAAGTTATCCGGCTCAACAAAGTCTTCCACTAGCCGCACGTCGCAAAACGGATTGATCGCCGCGATGCGCTCAGCCATGGCTTCGACCTTCGGTTTTCCGTAGTTGCCGTCGAGCGCATGGATCTGCCGGTTAGTGTTGCTCTCTGCGACGTTGTCGAGATCGATCAGCGTCAGCGAGCCAATCGCACTGCGCGCCAATGCCTCGGCGACCCACGAACCGACTCCGCCAATGCCAATGACCGCGACGTGCGCGCCTTCGAACGCGGCAAGCGCCGGCGCGCCGTACAGGCGGGCGATGCCGCCGAAGCGCCGTGCGCGGTCGGCGGTTTCATCGCCGTCAAGGCCGGCTGTATGATCGGATTGCACTGGGGTGCTGGACATGGTGGCGGGACTCGTTGAAATCAGGCATACGTAAAACGGCGACGCTCGACCGGGATGACGGGTCCGGGCGCGCACAGCCCTGTATTTTGCCTGAACGCGCCAATTTGCATTGCAACACCAAAGTCCGCCGCTGCCACCGGCACAAACGCGCAACTGACAGCGCAAGGCCTTGACCTGGCTGCAGGCAAAAATCCAGCGGCTTAGCTATACTTAAATGAACTGTAGCGTTCGCATAAGAACATGACCTCACTCGCCGAACTTCGAAAAAACTATTCGCTGGGTTCGTTGGACGTGGCCGACGTTGACCACAACCCGTTTCGTCAATTCGATACGTGGTTTAAGCAAGCGGTAGACGCCCAACTCCCCGAACCAAATACCATGACGCTGGCCACGGTGGATTCGCGCGGCCGGCCGTCGGCTCGTATCGTGCTTATCAAGGGCGTCGACGAGCGCGGCTTTGTTTTCTTCACCAATTACGAAAGCCGCAAAGGCCGTGAACTGGCCGCCAATCCGTACGCGAGCCTGCTGTTCTACTGGATCGAGCTCGAACGCCAGGTGCGCGTCGAGGGGCGCATTGTCAAAACCAGCGCGGAAGAAAGCGATGCTTATTTCGCGTCGCGTCCGCTCGGTTCACGTATCGGCGCGTGGGCGTCCAATCAGAGTCAGGTAATTGAAAGCCGTTCGCAGCTCGAAACACGCGAACGCGAATTCAGCCTGCAATACGGCGACGAGCCTCCGCGCCCGCCGCATTGGGGCGGGTATCGTTTGGTACCCGAAGCAATTGAATTCTGGCAAGGGCGGCCATCGCGTCTGCACGATCGCCTCCTTTATACGCGTTCAAGCGAACACAGCGGCTGGCAAATCTCCCGCCTGTCGCCCTGAGTCGGAACACAACGCCGCCCGCGCGTTGCCATCGCAGCAGCGCGCGCCGGCAGGATGGCACTCGCGGCATAGGAGTCGCGCCGCACTGAGTTGCGGTCCACACAAGCTTTGCTTTAATTCATCGGACACGGAGAGATCACATGTTCTGGGAGAAGAAGCTGGCGCAGTGGGTTGAAGAAGTAAAAACCAAGGCTAATCTGCCTGCACGCCTCGTGCTGTGGGACGGTCAGCAGCACGACTTCGGGCAGTTTGCCGCGCCTTCGGTCACGCTACACGTCAAAAGCGCGACGGCGCTGCCCTATCTGCTCGAACCGAGCCTCGACAATCTCGGCGAGGCGTACGTGAAGGGCAAGATCGACATCGAGGGCAAGCTGTCGGACATCATCAATGTCAGCTACCAGCTGGCGCGCAACACGGTCACCAGCGCCGGCAAGCTGGCGCGCGTACGGCGCTATTTCAATCACTCGAAAACGTCAGACAAGAAAGCGATTCAGTACCACTACGACGTCTCGAACGAGTTCTACAAGCTGTGGCTCGACGAGAACATGGTGTACTCGTGCGCGTACTTCGAGAACGGCGACGAAGACCTCGCGACCGCGCAGCTCAAGAAAATCGACCACATTCTCACCAAAATCCAGGTGCAACCCGGGCAGCGCCTGCTCGACATCGGTTGCGGCTGGGGTGCGCTCGTGCTGCGCGCGGCGCAGAAATTCGGTGCGAAATGCGTGGGCATCACGCTCTCGCAGAATCAGTTCGATCTCGCCACCGCGCGCGTGAAGGCCGCAGGTCTGGAAAATCAGATCGAGATTCGTCTGCAGGATTACCGCGACGTGCAAGGGCAATTCGACCGCATCACCAGCGTCGGTATGTTCGAGCACGTCGGCCGCAAGAATCTGCCGGGCTACTTCGAAAAGATGCACGATTTGCTGGCCGACGACGGCATTGCCATGAATCACGGCATTACGTCGAGCGATTCGGACAGTGGTGAAACCGCGCTCGGCGGGGGCGAATTCATCGACCGCTACGTGTTCCCGGACGGCGAGCTGCCGCACATCAGCCTCGCGCTTGAATCGATGCAGCGCGGCGGGCTCGAAGCGGTTGACGTGGAAAGCCTGCGCCGTCACTATGCGCACACGCTGAATTTGTGGGCAGAACAATTCGAAGCCCATGCGGACGAAGCCCGCAAACTGGTCGACGACGAAAAATTCCGCATCTGGCGTGTGTACCTCGCCGGCTGCGCGTATGCGTTCGAAAACGACGACGTCTCGATCTATCAGGTGGTGTGCCGCAAAGCCGGCCGCAGCGCGAAAACCTTGCCGTGGTCGCGCCGTTATATGTACGACAAACCGCTGTGATACGGTTGCGCCGCGGCGCCGTGCATGAGCGGCCCGCTTCGGCGCAATCCTTGAACAGCAGGTCGGACATTGATGGACAAGAGCGGGACAAGCGAAGTTGAACAGCCGGTCGAAGGCGAGACCGGCGCCGGCGGTGAAGCGGTGCAGTTCGATCTGTTTGGAATGCCGGTGGCGCTCGAGTCGACGCCGGCTTCCGCCCCCGCCAGGGCCGAGCCCCGCGTGAAGGCACGCCGGGAGGCGGCGCACGAGGCCGAGACCACACCGGCCCCCGCCGACACCCCCAAAAAACGCCGTACCCGCGAGATTCTCGCCGCCACGCCCACCCCCGAACTGCTCGCCCTCGCGGCCCAGTTGCCGCCGCAGGTCCACCTCGGCACCTCCACCTGGTCGTTTCCCGGCTGGAACGGCATTGTCTACGGCGACGAATACAGCAACAGCAAGCTCTCGCGCGAAGGTCTCACGGCCTACGGCGCGCATCCGCTGCTGACGACGGTCAGCATCGACCGGTCGTTCTATCAGGCGCTGACGGTCACCGAGTATTTGCGCTACGCGCAGCAGGTGCCTGAGCACTTCCGCTTCATCGTCAAGGCGCCGATGACGATCACCGACGCCACCGTGCGCGCCGAACGCGGCGAGCCGGTCTCGCTGAACCCGTGCTTTCTGAACGCGCAAATGGCGATCGACGACTTCGTGACGCCCTGTCTCGAAGGCCTCGGCGCCAAGGCCGGCGCGTTGGTGTTCCAGCTTTCACCGCTGCCGGATCAGATGCTCGCGCAGCCCGCAGCCTTCATCGAGCGGCTCGCCGAATTCCTGAGCGCCTTGCCGGCGCTGCCGGACCGCACCTGCTACGCGATCGAAATCCGCGACGCGAGCCTGCTCACGCCGCGCTTCATTCGCACGCTCAAGACGGCGGGGGTGCGCTATTGCGTCGGGATTCATGCGCGGATGCCGGACCCGCTTCGCCAGGCCGCGGCGCTCGCGCTGCTGGACGGCGATCCGGCGGGGCCGCTGATCGTGCGCTGGAGCCTGCACGGCGGCTTCAAATACGAACAGGCGAAGGCCAAGTACGAACCGTTCAACCAGCTGGTCGACCACGACCCGGCCACACGCGCTTCGCTCGCCGAGTTGGCCGCGCGTTATGCGTTGGCCGGCCAGCCGGTGGTGATCGCGATCAACAACAAAGCGGAAGGTTCAGCGCCGTTGAGCTGCGTGGAGCTGGCCCGGGAGATCATCGAGGCTTATGCGCGACTGGCGCACGAGCATGAGCACGAGAACGAGGACGAGGACGAGAACGACGGCGAGCCCTCGCCGCCCGACGAGGAAGACCAGCCCGCAGGTGGCAACGCCGGTAACGGCGAGCCGGACCCGGTGGCGCCGTAAGCGCATTCAACCGGCAGCCCGCCGACGCGGAACAACAGGCAGCCGCCAGCCAGGCCGGCCACCCGTTCGTGCGTTTAGCTCGCCTTGATCCGGTGAGCAAACTTCTGACGAAACTTCGCCACTTTCGGCGCGACCACGAACGAGCAGTACCCCTGATTCGGATGCTGCGCGAAATAGTTCTGGTGGTACGCCTCCGCCGGCCAGTAATTGCCGTCGAGCGGCAGCACCTGAGTGACGATCTGGCCGTCGTAGATACCTTGCTCGCCGATCTCGCGGATCGCCTGCAACGCCGTTTCCCGCTGTGCCTCGGAGTGCGTGAAAATCACCGACCGGTATTGCGTGCCGACGTCGTTGCCCTGCCGGTTCAACTGCGTCGGATCGTGGATGGCGAAAAAGATATCGAGAATCTCGCGGTAGCTGATCTTCGCCGGATCGAAGTCGACGTTCACGACTTCGGCATGGCCCGTCACGCCGTCGCACACCTGTTCATACGTCGGCTGCCGCGTCTGGCCGCCCGCATAGCCGGATTCCACCGAGTTCACGCCCTCGACGCCCAGATACACCGCTTCGAGACACCAGAAACACCCGCCACCGAGAGTGGCGACTTCGCCTGTCTGACTCATGCTGCTCGCTCCTTGAAACTCATAGTCGGCCGATGCCGGTCGTCGGTTCACCGCCACGCTCACATCATCCTCGAGCTTTCCAGCTTAGCGGGTTTTCCGCTTACCGGCTGGGACCGCGGCCAATGCGCCGCGATTGCAGTTAAAATTGGGACAAATCGACGATTTTCACTATGACTTTCGAATCATTTGTTTCCAGTTACATGCGCAACGGGGTCGGCCAAGGGTTCACCCGCTTTGCGCCAGAGGCTTGCACCCAATGACGCGCGCCAGCCCACCCAATTTCGACCAGACCGCCTTCAAACAGGCGCTTGGCCAGTTTGCCACCGGCGTCACCGTCATTACAACGCGTGCGGCATCCGGCCAATTGATCGGCATCACGGCCAGCTCATTCAATTCGGTTTCGCTCAATCCGCCGCTGGTGCTGTGGAGTCTTGCCACACGCTCAGCGTCGATGCCGGTGTTCCGCGCCAACAGTCACTACGTGGTGAATGTGCTGGCCTCGTCGCAGCTCGATTTGTGCAAGCGCTTCGCGACGGTGAAGGGCGATCGCTTCGAAGGCGTGTCGCACGCGGAGGGTGACAGCGGCATGCCGGTGCTGGATGGTGCGCTCGCCTGGTTCGAGTGCCATAACCGCAGCCGTTACGACGAAGGCGACCACGTGATATTCGTCGGCGAAGTGGAACGCTGCGGCGTGCACGGACAGGCCGCGGAAATCGCGCCGCTGATCTTCCAGCACGGCAAGTTCCACGGACTCAAACCGCTGTAAGCACGGCCGCCGTCCGCGCTCAGCGGTGGCTCAGCGGTCGTTGTGGGCGGTGCTGTGCCCGCTGGATTTCGTCACCAGCGAGACCGGGACGCCCGAATCTTCCTTCAGCGTCTGCAGCACGATATTCGAACGAATGTCCATCACGCCCGGCGCCTTGTAGAGGCGCTGCAGCACGAAATCCGAATAGTGTTTGAGGTTGTGCGCGAGGACCCGCAGCAGATAATGCGTCTCGCCGGTCACGACATACGCGCCGACCACTTCCGGCCAGTCGCGCAGCGCTTCCGCAAAGATTTCGTGCCAGTTCTGCTGGTCGTTGCGCATGGACACCTGCACGAACGCTTCCAGTTCAAAACCCAACACTTCCCGGTTCAGACACGCGCGGTAATGTTCGATGACGCCCTGCTCCTCGAGCAGGCGCAGGCGTCGCAGACAGGCTGACGGCGAGAGCGAAATGCGCTCCGCGAGGTCGAGATTGCTGATCCGTCCTTCTTGCTGAAGCACCGTCAAGATACGGCAATCGGTGGCGTCGAGCGAGATCGCATTCATATTCGGTCTCCCTTTTCCATTTATATCAAATTATGTTCCAAGACACGGCTTAAAAGAAGATTTTTTCGCAATCACATTTCGCGGCAAGCCACCTATCATTCCCTGATAGACACAAAGCGCAGATGGAGACATGCAAACACTCTGGGACATCACCCCCGCCGTCGATACCGCGACACCCGTGTGGCCCGGCGATACGCCGGTCGGCATCGAGCGCGTCTGGCGCATGGAGGCGGGCTCGCCGGTCAACGTCGCGCGGCTGACCTTGTCGCCGCACACCGGCGCGCACACCGACGCTCCGCTGCATTACGACGCCGAAGGCGCCGCGATCGGCATGGTGCCGCTCGACGCGTACCTCGGTCTATGCCGCGTGATTCATTGCATCGGCGCGTCGCCTGTTGTGACGCCACAACACCTGAACGGCTCGCTCGAGCAACTGCCGCCGCGAGTCTTACTGCGCACTTACAGCGAGGCGCCAGCCGCCGCGTGGGACAGCGCATTCTGCGCGGTCGCGGCGGAGACGATCGATCTGCTCGCGGCGCACGGCGTGAAGCTGATCGGTATCGACACGCCGTCGCTCGATCCGCAGGAATCGAAGACGATGGACGCCCATCATCGGGTTCGCGCGCACCGAATGGCAATTCTCGAAGGCATCGTGCTCGACGATGTCGCGCCCGGCGACTACGAATTGATAGCGCTGCCGCTGAAGCTGACCTCACTCGACGCAAGTCCAGTGCGCGCGGTATTGCGCGCGCTGCCAGACGCGCACTGAGCGCTCCTGATCTGATTGATTGAATTGTTTTGACTAACGGAATCGACATGAACCATCGTGACGAAGCACTGGCGCTCGACAGCGCCGACCCGCTGGCGACACTGCGCGACCAGTTTGCGCTGTCGCCGACCACCATCTATCTCGACGGCAATTCGCTGGGCGTGCCGCCCGCGGCTGCCGCGCAGCATGCGCAGACCGTGATCGCCGCCGAATGGGGCGAAGGCCTGATCCGCAGCTGGAACACCGCCGGCTGGTTCACGCTGCCGCGGCGACTCGGCAACAAACTGGCTCCGCTGATCGGCGCGGCCGAAAACGAAGTGGTCGTCACCGATACGATTTCGATCAATCTGTTCAAGCTGCTGTCGGCTGCACTGCGGCTGGCGAATGCACGCGACCCGAAGCGTCGCGTGATCGTCTCCGAGCGCTCGAATTTCCCTACGGACCTGTACATTGCGCAGGGTTTGATCGAGCAGCTCGACCGCGGTTATGAACTGCGCCTCGTCGACGATCCGTCCGAACTGCCCACCGCGATTGGCGACGACACCGCCATTGCGATGATTACGCACGTGAACTACCGCACGGGCTACATGCACGACATGGCCGCTCTCACGAAGCTGATTCACGAGAAAGGCGCGCTCGCGCTGTGGGACCTCGCGCATTCGGCCGGCGCGGTGCCGGTCGATCTGAACGGCGTCGGCGCGGACTACGCGGTCGGCTGTACGTACAAGTACCTGAACGGCGGCCCGGGTTCGCCCGCGTTTGTCTGGGTGCCCAAGCGCCATCAGAATGATTTTTCTCAACCGCTGTCTGGCTGGTGGGGGCATCGCGCGCCCTTCAAGATGGACCCGACCTATCAGCCCGATGACGGCGTCGGCCGCTTCTTGTGCGGCACGCAGCCCATGGTGTCGATGTCGCTGGTCGAATGCGGACTCAACGTGTTCCTGCAAACCGACATGCAGGCCATCCGCAAGAAGTCACTCGCGCTGACTGATCTCTTTATCGAGCTGGTCGAAACGCGTTGCAGCGAGTTTCCGTTGACGCTCGTCACGCCACGCGACCATGCGCAACGCGGTTCGCATGCGAGCTTTGAGCATCCGCATGGTTATGAGGTGATGCAGGCGCTGATCGCGCGAGGTGTGATTGGCGATTATCGCGAACCGCATGTGTTGCGCTTTGGCTTTACGCCGCTTTACACGCGTTTCGTCGATGTATGGGATGCCGTGGAGACGTTGCGCGAGGTGCTGGTGCATGAGACCTGGCGGGCCCCTGAATTTGCCGCACGCGGCGCTGTGACCTGAGGAGCGCGCGATGACCGATCATATGCAAACGCCGGGGTTGCCGGAAGAACAGGCGTCGCAGGGATGTCCGTTTGGGCATGGGCGGGCGGCGGCGCCTGCTGCCTCTGCGGCTGATTCCGGCGTGGCCGGCGCCACGGCTGCCGGTGAGGGCTGGCATGATGCGCAGCTCGATTTTTCGGAATCGATGAGCTACGGCGATTATCTGTCGCTGGGGAAAGTGCTGGATGCTCAGCATCCCTTATCGCCGGATCACAACGAGATGCTGTTCATCATTCAGCATCAGACGAGCGAGTTGTGGATGAAACTCGCGCTGTATGAATTGCGTGCCGCGTTGAAGGCCGTGCATCGCGATGAGTTGCCGCCGGCGTTCAAGATGCTCGCGCGTGTTTCGCGGATTATGGAACAACTCGTTCAGGCATGGAGCGTTCTCGCGACGATGACGCCGTCTGAGTACACAGCGATGCGGCCTTACTTGGGCAGTTCCTCCGGGTTTCAGTCTTATCAGTATCGGCAGATTGAGTTTTTGCTCGGCAACAAGAACGAGACGATGCTTAAGCCGCATGCGCATCGGGCTGATGTGTTCGCCGAGGTGAAGGCTTCGTTGGAGGCGCCTTCTTTTTATGATGAGGTTGTGAGGTTGCTGGCGCGGCGCGGGTTTGCTATTTCGCCTTCCAGGTTGGAGAGGGATTGGACTCAGCCTACTGCTCATGATGCTTCTGTTGAGGCCGCCTGGTTGGAGGTTTATCGGAATCCGTCCCAGCATTGGGAGTTGTATGAGATGGCTGAGGAGCTTGTTGATCTTGAAGATGCTTTCAGGCAGTGGCGGTTCAGGCATGTCACTACCGTTGAGAGGATTATTGGGTTTAAGCAAGGGACTGGGGGGACTAGTGGGGCGCCTTATCTCCGCAAGATGCTTGATGTGGTTTTGTTTCCTGAGCTTTGGCATGTTAGGACGATGCTCTAGGACGCTTTTTTTGCCTGCCCGGCGGTTTTGTTTGTGATCCTAATGTATTGGCCTTTCCTTGAATTCACGGTGGTCTATTGGCGTTGCCCCTGTGCGGGGCGGCACCTACTTTCTTTGCCGCGGCAAAGAAAGTAGGCAAAGAAAGCCGCTTCACACCGCAAATTCTTAAGCGGGTCCTCTGGCTTGGAGGGGGTAGTGGTGCATCTGGAATCCGTGCCCTCGCACATTCAGCGCCAGTGACAAGGCAGTCATACTTCCGGCGGCGCTGCGCGCTCCGCAGCGGTACTTCATTACACCGTTCGCCACTTCTTGCGCCCGCGGCATTTCATCAAGCCACTGGCCGCCTCCCAATCCATTAACAATTTCGGCACGTCGCCGAGGCGAAGCCAATGGCCGCGCTACGCCGAGGCAAAGCCACCGGTTTTCCAGGCGGACCGCTCCGGCGAGCGCGCAGCGCGAGGCGGGAAAAATGAGTGCCTTGTCACTCACGCGGAGTGTGCGAGATGACAGATTCCAGATGCACCACTACCCCCTCCAAGCCAGGGGACCCGCTTAAGAATTTGCGGTGTGAAGCGGCTTTCTTTGCCTACTTTCTTTGCCGCGGCAAAGAAAGTAGGTGCCGCCCCGCACAGGGGCAACGCTAATAGACCACCGTGAATTCAAGGAAAGGCCAACACCTTGCAGAGCACAGACAAAGCGGCATGCAGCCAACCACCACATCCACACCAATTTTCCGCACCGCACCACACACGACGACACGCCTCCATACCGTAAAAACCCACGATAAACCCAGAAAAAACCCAACCTTCACGCCGCGCCGCGCCAAAAAAACCCTCTCCCCTCGCCTTGACATTCGCATCACCGGGTAAGATCATTCGCTCACACACAGAGCAAATGCTCCAAACTGCAAAAAAAATCGCACGCCAACGCCGTGCAGGCAAAAACACCCAGGAGACGCACATGAACAGCGTGCAAGGCAGCGGCGCAGCCACCCACACAATCCTGCACATCGGCGCGGGATCGTTTCATCGCGCGCATCAGGCGTGGTATCTCCACCGCCTGAACGAAGCCAAATTGCCCGGCGAGCCGCACTGGTCGCTAACAGTCGGCAACATCCGCAGCGACATGAACGCCGTACTCGACGCGCTCACCGCGCAAAACGGCGTGTACACACTCGAAACCGTCACGCCCCAAGGCGAGCGCGCATACGAAACGATTCGCTCAATCGAGCGCGTAGTCCCATGGACCGAAAGCCTTGACGCGCTGATCGAAGCAGGCGCCGATTCCGCCTGCAAGATCATCGCGTTCACCGTCACCGAAGGTGGCTATTACCTCGACGAACAGGACAAGCTCGACACGGCCAACCCCGATCTGGCTGCCGACCTCAAGGGCGGCCACACCACCATCTACGGCGCACTGGCGGCAATTCTCGCGGCACGCATGCAACGGGGCGCGGGCCCGGTCACGCTGCAAACCTGCGACAACCTGCGCAGCAACGGCGAGCGATTCCATGCGGGCATGAGCGAATTCCTCGCAAGGCGCGGCGACGACGAACTGGCGCAATGGTTCGATGACTACGCCGCCTGCCCGAGTTCGATGGTCGACCGCATCACGCCGCGGCCCACGCCGGACGTGCGTGAACGCGTCAAGGCCGCCACCGGCGTCGACGACGCCTGCCCGGTGATGGGCGAGGCTTTCATCCAATGGGTGATCGAAAACCGCTTCATCACGGCACGCCCAGCGTGGGAGAAGGTCGGCGCGGAACTGGTCGACTCGGTCATGCCGTACGAGGAAGCCAAGATCCGCATTCTCAACGCGACGCATAGCTGCATTGCGTGGGCTGGCACGCTCGTCGGCCTGAACTATATTCACGAAGGCACGCTCGACGCGGACATCCGCAAGTTCGCCTTCGATTACGTCACCGAAGACGTGATTCCCTGCCTGACACCGAGTCCGCTCGATCTCGAACGTTATCGCGATGTGGTGCTCGAGCGCTTCAGCAATCCCTACATCCAGGACACGAATCAACGTGTCGCGGCGGACGGCTTTTCGAAGCTGCCCGGTTTCATCGCGCCCACGCTGAGCGAATGTTTCGAGCGTGGTGTCACGCCCGCCGCCACGGCGATGCTGCCCGCCCTGTTCTTCCGTTTTCTCGAACGCTGGCAAGCAGGCAAACTGCCGTATGCGTATCAGGATGGCGTGATGGACGAGCGCGTCGCGCGCGGCTTCTTCGCGGCAGACGATCCGCTGAAGGCGTTCGCCGCGGACCGGCTACTGTGGGGCGGCATGGCGCAAACGGCGGGACTTGAGGCGGCGCTGGCGGACGCGGTAGCACGCGTCGATGCGTGGCTCGTCAAACGCGGCGCGGACTGAGCGCCGCCTGCGCCACGCATCAAGCGCGCCGCACGGCATCGAAGTACCCGCGTTGCCAGGCTTAATGCGCATGGCACAGCGCGTGATGTGAGGCTAAAGTAGCGCATCTCTAACGACGAAGGTTTCGCGCCCATGTATCTCGGCATCGACCTCGGCACGTCCGAAGTGAAAGTCCTGCTGCTCGCCCCCACCGGACGCGTGATCGGCACAGCAGGCTCGCCATTCACCGTATCGCGTCCGCATCAGCGCTGGGCCGAACAGAATCCCGAAGATTGGTGGACAGGCACGCGCACCGCGCTCGCGGCATTGCGCGCGAAACATCCCGACGAGTTCGCGCAAATTCGCGGCATCGGCCTGTCGGGCCAGATGCACGGCGCCGTGCTGCTCGATGCGCAGAACCGCGTGCTGCGGCCCGCGATCCTGTGGAACGACATGCGCAGCGACAAGGAGTGCGCAGAACTGACCGAGCGCGCGCCGGACTTGCATAGCGTGGCCGGTAATCTCGCCATGCCCGGCTTCACCGCGCCAAAGCTGCTCTGGGTCGCACGCCACGAGCCCGAGATTTTCGCGCAGACCGCCTGCGTGCTGCTGCCGAAAGATTACTTGCGCCTGCAACTGACGGGCGGCAAGGTGTCCGATCCATCGGATGCCGCCGGCACGCTGTGGCTCGACGTCGCTCAGCGCGACTGGTCCGAGTCCCTCCTCGCCGCCTGCAACATGACGCGCGCGCAAATGCCCAGCCTGTGCGAAGGCAGCGCGCCGTCCGGCACGCTGCTACCCGAGGTGGCGCGCGAATTCGGCCTGAGCGACGGCGTCATCGTCGCGGCCGGCGGCGGCGACAACGCCACCAGTGCGATCGGCATCGGCGCAACGCAACCGGGCGACGGCTTCGTCTCGCTCGGCACGTCAGGCGTGCTGTGCGTGGTCGGCGACAGCTTCCGGCCGAATCCGGCCTCCGCCGTGCACGCGTTCTGTCACGCGATTCCGGATCGCTGGCATCAGATGAGCGTGGTGCTGTCCGCCGCGAGCTGTCTGCGCTGGGTCTGCAAGCTCACCTCGACCGACGAGCCCACCCTGCTCGCCGAAATCGAGGCGCTCCCGGCTGAAGCGCTGAACACCGCCCCCCTTTTCCTGCCCTATCTGTCCGGTGAACGCACGCCGCACAACGACCCGTATGCGCAAGGCGTCTTCTTCGGCATGAACCACGCCACCGATCGCGCGCTGCTCGGCTACGCGGTGCTCGAAGGCGTGACGCTCGCGCTCACCGACGGCCTGGACGCGCTGCGCGCGGCCGGCACTGAGGCGAAGGCGCTATCCCTGCTCGGCGGCGGCGCACGCAGCGATTACTGGGCGCAGTTGCTCGCCGACGCGCTCGACACCGCCACCCGCAAGCACGGCGGCGGCGAGACCGGCGCGGCGCTCGGTGCGGCGCGCCTTGGCTGGCTCGCCGCGGGCGGAGATCCGGCCACGGTGCTGACCAAGCCGCCAATCGAAAAGGAATTCACACCGAACCCGCGCCGCCATGCCGAACTGCGCGCGCGGCTCGAAGCCTATCGCGCGCTCTATCGCCACGTGCGGCCGCTGTTCGACCCCGCGCGGCAACCGCTCGCCTGACCGGCAAACCGCAGCCGGTGTCCGCGCGGATTTGAGTTAGCGCGCGCGGACCGGCTGCTATCATCGGCGCACTTCAAGCGAGCCGTCACCGTGCCCAAGTCCACAGAAAAATTAGATCTTGCTACCCGCGCCGCCTGGCTGTACTACGTCGCCGGCAATACCCAGAACGAAATCGCCGAGAAGCTGCAGGTGTCGCGGCCGGTTGCGCAACGACTGGTTGCCTTCGCGGTGGAAAAGAACCTGATTCGCGTGCGAGTCGATCATCGGCTGGCCGACTGCCTCGCGCTCGCCGATCAACTGTCGAAGCGCTACGGCCTGAGCATGTGCGAAGTGGTGCCGGTCGACAGCGACACCTCCGAGGAAGTCGACCGCAAGCTCGCGGTGGCCGGCGCGCAGGTGATGGAACGCTATCTCGGCGAAGAGAAACCGATGGTGGTCGCCGTGAGCAGCGGCCGGACGCTGAAGGCCGCGGTCGATCAGATCGCGCAGCTTGACCGTCCACAGCATCGGTTGGTATCGATGGTCGGGGCGATCGCCCAGGACGGCTCCTCGAACCGCTATGACGTCGCCCTGCACATTTCGGAGAAGACCGGCGGCAAGCATTTCCTGCTGCCCGCGCCGCTGCTCGCCGATAGCGAGACGGAGCGCGCGCAATGGTGCAATCACCGGCTGTACCGGATCGTCGAATCGCTCTCGGCGCAGGCCGATGTCGCGTTCGTCGGCATCGGCAATATCGGGCTGCAATGCCCGCTGCACGAAGACGGCTTCATTACATCGGCGGAAGTGGATGAGTTGATGCAGAACGGCGCCGTGGCGGAAATGCTCGGACTGCCAATCGATTCCGCCGGCGCCCATGTCGAATCGCCGACCGGCCGGCGCGTGACGAGCATCGCGCTCGACTCGCCGCCCCGGCGCCCCACTATCGGGTTCGCCGGCGGCCAGCGCAAGCGTGAAGCGCTGATCGCGGTGCTCAAAGGCGGCTGGCTGTCCGGGCTCGTCACCGACGAGTCCTGCGCGCGGGCCGCGCTCGAAGCCTGAGCGGGCTCGCGATTCACGCGAGCACCGCTTACTCCCATCCTCAGGCTGCCAGCACCTCGACGATCTTGCGCTGGAACGCTTTGCCCGCACTGTCGAACAGGTGACAGTGTTCCGGGGTGGCGCCGAGTTTTTGCGTATCGCCCTTGGCATGCCGCTCGAGCGGCGGAATCCGCGCGATCAGTCCATCCGGCGCAACGCTCGATTCCGCATATAGGTATGCCGCGTCGCCAAGTGATTCGACCGCCATGGTGCGGGCCGACACGCCGTCTTCGGTCATGCCTACGTGCAGATGCTCGGGGCGAATGCCGACCGTCACGTTGTCGCCCTGCTTGACCGTGCCCGGCTCCACCGCGACACGCTGCGTCTCGCCGGTTTCGTAGCGCACCGTGACGCCGTCGCGCGTGACCGACTGCACGACGCCTTCCATGAAGTTCATCTTCGGCGAGCCGATAAAGCCGGCGACGAAGCGGTTGGCCGGCGCGTGATACAGCATGGTCGGGCTGCCCACCTGCTCGAGATTGCCCGCGGACAGCACGACGATCTTGTCCGCGAGCGTCATGGCCTCGACCTGATCGTGCGTCACATAGATCATCGTGGTCTTCAGCTCGTCATGCAGGCGCGCGAATTCGAGGCGCATTTTCACGCGCAGGGCGGCGTCGAGGTTCGACAGCGGCTCGTCGAACAGGAACACCTTCGGTTTGCGGGTGATCGCGCGGCCGATCGCCACGCGCTGGCGCTGACCGCCGGAGAGCTGCTTGGGCTTGCGATCGAGCAGATGGTCGATGTGCAGGATCTTCGCCGCATTGCGCACTGCCGCGTCGATTTCCGGCTTCTTGGTGCCGGCGAGTTTCAGACCGAATGCCATGTTGTCGTACAGCGTCATGTGCGGATACAGCGCGTACGACTGGAACACCATCGCGATGCCGCGCTTGGCTGGTGCAACGTCGTTCACACGCATGCCGTCGATGGTCAGATCGCCGCCGCTGATGTCTTCGAGGCCGGCGATCATCCGCATCAGCGTGGATTTACCGCAACCGCTCGGGCCCACGAACACGACGAACTCGCCGTCCGCGATATCGAGGTTGATGTCGCGCATCACTTCGTTGTCGTCGTAGGCCTTTCTGATGTTGCGCAGGGT
Source organism: Paraburkholderia ginsengiterrae (assembly GCF_001645125.1). Lineage (GTDB taxonomy): Bacteria > Pseudomonadota > Gammaproteobacteria > Burkholderiales > Burkholderiaceae > Paraburkholderia > Paraburkholderia ginsengiterrae. Next base: position 23,492 of record NZ_LXKA01000022.1, read on the forward strand.
TACGCTTGCCATGATGTGTCTCCGTGTAATGCTGTGTGTTGCGTGTTCGCGTGTTCGTTGCTTCAGGAACTCGAGTTGCGTTGAGCTGATCCGGTTCGCCTGCTTACGGCGCGGCCGCCGTCGCGCTCAGCGTCCATTGCGCGGCCAGCTCCGGCAGTTGCTGCATGTCGTCGAACACATGACGCGCGCCGGCTGCATGCAGCTTGTCGATCTGCGCATCGCTCGCGTGGCCGCCGCCGATAAACCCGAGCACCGTCATGCCTGCCGCCGCTGCCGCTGTCACGCCCGTGACGCTGTCTTCAACCACGAGGCAGGCAGACGGTGCAAGACCAAGCCCCTTGGCCGCAGCCAGATAAACATCGGGCGCGGGCTTAGGATTGGGCACCGCGTCGGCGCAGAACAGGCGGTCGCCGAAAAACCTCACGAGCCCGGTGCGAGTCAGCACGGTTTCCACGTACGGCCGGAAGCTGTTGCTCGCACACGCTTTGATGAGCGGCACCTGGGCGAGCGCGGTTTCGATACCCTCGACCGTCGGCGCCTGTATCGCCGCCGCCTCGACTGCGCGGCGAATCGCGTCGATGTCTTCAGCAGCGAGGGTCTTGCCGAGCTGCGCCGCCGTGCCTTCCAACACCTTCTCGATGCGCAATCCCAGCAGCGGCATCACCACCGGTTCGACCTCGACGCCCGGCCAGCGCGCTTCGAGTTCGTGCACCAGCATGCCCGCCGCCACGGCCTCGCTGTCGATCAGCACGCCGTCGCAATCGCAGATCAGCGCGAATTGAGCCGCACTCGTGCCTGCCGTCATTTGACCGCCCCAAACGTGAGGCCGCGCACCAGTTGCTTCTGCGACAGCCAGCCGACGATCAGGATCGGCGCCACCGCCAGCAGCGATGCCGCGGACAGCTTGGCCCAGAACAACCCTTCAGGACTCGAATACGACGCGATGAACACCGTCAGCGGCGCAGCGTTCGAACTGGACAGGTTGATGCTCCAGAACGCTTCGTTCCACGAAAGAATCACGAGCAGCAGCGCGGTGGAGGCAAGCCCCGGCAGCGACATCGGCATCAGCAGATAGACGATTTCCTGCCACGTCGCCGCACCGTCGATCCGGCCGGCTTCAAGAATGTCGCGCGGAATTTCAGCGAAGTACGTGAACGACATCCACACCGCGATCGGCAGATTGATCAGCGTGTAGACGATCACGAGACCGGACACCGTATCGAGCAGGCCGCTGTTCTTCCACAGCAGATAGATCGGCACCAGCACGCCGACCGACGGCATCATCTTGGTCGACAGCATCCACAGCAGCACTTTCTGCGTGCGTCGCGTCGGGAAGAACGCCATCGCATAGGCCGCCGGCACCGCGAGAATCAGGCACAGCACCGTGACGCCCGCGGAGATCAGAATCGAATTCCACGCGAACGAAAAGTAATTGCTGCGCGCGAACACCTCGCGAAAGCTATCGAGTGTCGGAATAAAAAAGAGCGACGACGCGTACGCCTGCTGCTCGGTCTTGAATGCCGTGATCGTCATCCAGAAGATCGGGAAAAACAGCAGCAGTGCAACCAGCCAGGCGATCACGCCGGGAATGCCACGGCGAATGCCTTCGAAAGGCGACTTGGTGGGCACGGTCATGGGCGTCGCGCTCGACGCCGAGGTGGAGGCAATCTGGCTCATTTTTCGTACTCCCCTTTCAGGTTCTTCGCGAGCATCCGCACGAGGAAGAACGACACGATGTTGGCCAGCACGACAGCGAGAATCCCGCCCGCGGATGCGAGCCCCACGTCGAACTGTTGCAGGCCCAGCGAATAGATCAGGTACGACAGATTGGTGGTCGCCGTGCCGGGACCGCCGCCCGTGGTCGTGTAGATTTCGGCGAAGATCGACAGCAGGAAAATCGTTTCCATCATCACCACCACCGCGATCGCCCGTTTCAGGTGCGGCAGCGTGATGTAGAAGAACATGGAGAACGGACCCGCACCGTCGATCTTCGCCGCTTCCTTCTGCTCCTGATCGAGCGACTGGATCGCGGTGAACAGAATCAGGAACGCGAACGGCAGCCACTGCCACGCGACGATCATGATCACCGCCGTGAGCGGGTAGTCGGCGAACCAGTCGATCGGCTGCATCCCTAGCGCGCGCATGCCCTGCGCGATCAGCCCATACACCGGGTGCAGGATCATGTTCTTCCAGATCAGCGCGCTCACGGTCGGCATCACGAAGAACGGCGCAATGGCAAGCAGCCGCGCGATCCCCTGGCCGTAGAACTTGCGGTCGAACAGGATCGCCATCAGCACGCCGCCCACCACCGTGATCACCAGCACCGAGATGATCAGTTCGAGCGTGTGTCCGATCGAAGGGCCGAACGACGGATCGCCGGCGAGAAACTTGTAGTTGTCGAGACCGGCGAAGCCTTTGAGATCCGGATTCAACAGGTTGTAGCGCGAGAACGAAAACCAGATCGTCATCGCGAGCGGGATCGCCATCCACAACACCAAGATCGCGACCGATGGCGAGACTAGCCAGCGGGCGGAATTGGCTTTGCGGATTTCGCGTTCTTTTTCAGTCTGAGGATGGGCATGCATGAGAGGCAGGCGCAAAGGACGCATGATTGACCACCTGTTCGGTAAAGCGCGGGCCAGCCGCTGTCGCCGCGTGAGAGCCGCCGGGACATGGCACGACGCTGCGCGGCAAGAGGCGCGGCGGGAACGGCCCGCTGTGCTGCGTGGGCCGGCTGACGGGCGTCAGCCGGCGCGTGCCACGTCACTCACGTGGCTGACTTCTCCTACTTCTGATAGCCGGCCTGCTTCACCGCGCGATCCGCGGTGGCGTTGCCCGCTGCCAGCGCCTGATCGATCGTCATCTGACCGGCAATCGCGCCGGAGATGCTCTGGCCGACCACGGTGCCGAACGACTGGAACTCAGGAATCCCGACGAACTGCACACCGGTGTACGGCACCGGCTTGAGCGTCGGATGATCCGGGTCCGCCGTTTCGATCGCCTTCAGCACGAAGTCGCCGAACGGTGCAGCCTGCTTGTATTCAGGACGCGCGTAAGTGGATTGACGCGTTCCCGGGGGCACCGACGCCCAGCCTTCGTCCTTCGCGACCAGTTCGATGTACTGCTTCGAGGTGGCCCACGCGATGAACTTCTTCGCCGAATCAGCCTGCTTTGACGACTTCGGAATCGCCAGCGCCCATGCCCACAGCCAGTGCGAGCCCTTCGGCGTGACCGCGATCGGCGCGGCGGCAAAACCGACCTTGTCCGCGATTTGCGACTGCTGCTTGTTATAGAGCATGCCGGCGGCCACCGTGGCGTCGATCCACATCCCGCACTTGCCCGAGGACATCAGGGTGAGGTTCTCGTTGAAGCCGTTCGAGCTCGCCCCCGGAGGGCCGTCTTTCTTCAGCAGATCGACATAGAACGTGATTGCCTTCTTCCATTCCGGCGAGGTGAGCTGCGCGTTCCACTTCTCGTCGAACCAGCGGCCGCCGAAGGTGTTCACCACCGTCGTGCCGTACGCCATGTTTTCGCCCCAGCCCGCCTTGCCGCGCAGACAGATGCCGTAGATGCCGTTGGCCTTGTCGGTGAGCTTGTCGGCGAATTGGGCGATCTGGTCGTAGGTCGGCTGATCGGGCATCTTCAGGCCCTTGGCCGCGAACAGATCCTTGCGGTAATACGTCATCGAGCTTTCGACGTAAAACGGCAGCGCATACAGCTGGCCGCCGGCGGACAGGCCGTCGCGGGCCGTCTTGACGACGTCGTTCAGATCGTAATCGGCGGGCAGGTTGGTGAGCGGCGTGAGCCAGCCGCGTTTGCCCCATTGCGGCGTTTCGTACGCGCCGATCGTCATCACGTCGAACTGGCCGCTGCCGGTCGTGATGTCGGTCGTGGCGCGCTGACGCAGCACGTTTTCTTCGAGAATCACCCAGTTCAGCTTGATGTCCGGATTGGCCTTTTCGAACTCGGGCGAGAGTTTCTTCAGCTCGATCATGTCCGGATTGTTCAACGTGGCGATCGTGACCGTGGCCGCCGACGCGTGCAATGCAAAGCATGCAACAGCGCCGGCACTGACCGCCTTTAGCGCGGATTTGAGGACGGGTTTCATGTGTTGTCTCCTTTTCTCGTGCGTTATATCGTGCTGCGTTTGTTTTGCGAAAATGACAAAGAGTAACGATGAAGTTCAGTGAATCTGGCGGACTCAGCTCATCCAGTTGCCGCCGTCGACGTTCAGGGTTTGCGCGGTGATGTAGTCGGCATCCGCCGACGCGAGAAACAGGGCGGCGCCGGTCAAGTCGTCCGGCACACCCATGCGGCCAAGCGGCACCGCTTCGCCCACGAGGCGTTTCTTCTCGCCAAGCGGCCGGTTTTCATAGCGGGCAAACAGCGCGTCGACTTCATTCCACATCGGCGTATCGACCACGCCCGGCGCAATGCCGTTCACGTTGATCTTGTGCGGTGCAAGCGCCAGTGCCGCCGATTGCGTATAGCTGAGCACCGCCGCCTTGGTCGCGCAGTAGTGCGAGACGAGCGCCTCGCCGCGCCGCCCGGCCTGCGATGACATATTGATGATCTTGCCGCCGCGGCCCTGCTCGACCATGTGTCGCGCCGCCGCTTGCATCAGGAAGAACATGCCCTTCACATTGACCGCGAAGAGGCGGTCGAACACGTCCCAGGATTCGTCGAGAATCGGGCGCATATCGAAGAGCGCCGCGTTGTTGAACAGAATGTCGAGTTGGCCGAAACGCGCCAGGGTGCTCGCCACGATGCGCTCGATATCGTCGCGGCGCGTGACGTCGGCGCTCACGGTCAGCACGCGCTCGCCGTAGGTGGTGCGCAACGCGTCGCCGAAACTGTCGGCCGGTTTTACGTCGACCAGCACGCAGCGCGCGCCTTCGTCCAGATAGCGGCGCGCCACGGCTTCGCCGATGCCGCTTGCCGCGCCCGTCAGAATGGCCACCTTGTCTTGTAATCGTGCCGCCACTGCTTGTCTCCGGTTCGGTCCGACTTTTGAGTCGCGGTGAGCGAACGCTCATCACGCGAACAATTGCTCTGTTTGTGATCGAATGATCGGATACGAGCCGGGTCATGTCAAGGCGCGCAACCAGATTTCGATGTTGCAGCGCGGAAGGCCACATGCGGCGGCGCCCTGCCCCACACGGCACGAGCACGAATCGATCCACGAGCGCCGACCCGCTTGCGGCACGCACCGCTGCCAAAAAATCGAGATACGTTATATCATTTCGACCTCGCTTCACTTCGAGGCCTTCGCCGCTCGATGGCCCCAACCCTCCCGCAACAGGACAGGACAATGAACAGAATCGGCTCGATGTTGAACGCCGCGCGACGCGCACTGAGGCTGTCGAAATATGTCGCCGTCAGCGCCGCCGTGCTCGCGTTCGGCCAAGGCGCGATGGCCGCCGACGCGAAAATTCCGGTGGTTGCGGCGGAGAATTTTTACGGCGACGTGGTGCAACAATTGGGCGGTGATCGCGTCGAGGTAACGAGCATCCTGAGCAATCCGGATCAGGATCCGCATCTGTTCGAAGCCAGCCAGAAGACGGCGCGCGCGTTGCAGCATGCGAGCCTTGTGGTCTACAACGGCGCCGACTACGATCCGTGGATGGCAAAATTGCTGGCCGCGTCGAAGGGTACGCAGCGCGTCACGATCGTCGCCGCCGACCTCACGGGTAAGAAAGGCGGCGATAATCCGCACCTCTGGTACGACCCGGCGACCATGCCGAAGGTGGCACGCGCGGTGAGGGAAGCGCTCGCCGCGGCTGACCCGGCGCACAAGTCGGCGTACGATGCGAACCTCGCGAAGTTTCTCGATTCGCTGAAACCGGTCGACGCCAAGGTGGCCGAGCTGCGCAGCCGCTACGCGGGCGTGCCGGTCACGGCGACCGAGCCGGTGTTCGGCTATATGTCTGAGGCGGTGGGCCTGACGATGCGCAATCTGCGCTTCCAGCTCGCCACGATGAACGACACTGAAGCCAGCGCGGCCGATATCGCCGCGTTCGAACGCGATCTGCGCGAGAAGCGGGTGCGTGTTCTGATCTATAACAGCCAGGCAACCGAGGCCCTGACCAAACGCATGTTGAAGCTCGCCCAGCAATCGAAGGTGCCGACCATGAGCGTTACCGAGACCGAACCGGCCGGCAAGACCTATCAGACGTGGATGCTGACGCAGCTCGACGCGCTGGCCGCGGCGCTGGCCTCGGGCGATGCCGGCGCCGCGAAAGGGAAAACTCAATGACACAGACTGGCAGCAGCGCGCCGGATCGTGCGCCCGTCCTCGAACTCGAGCACGTCACGCTAGAGCTCGGCGGCCGCACGATTCTGCGCGACGCCGGTTTCGTGGTGAACCAGGGCGAATTTATCGGCGTGCTCGGACCGAACGGCGCCGGCAAGACCACGTTGATGCGCGCGGTGCTCGGCCTCGTGCCCGCATCGAGCGGTGCGATCCGCGTGCTGGGGCAGCCGGTCGAGCGCGGGCATGCATCGATCGGTTATATGCCGCAGACGCGCAGCGCGCTCGCCGGACGGCGCGTGCGCGGGCGCGACTTCGTCGCCATGGCCGCCGACGGTCACCACTGGGGCCTACCGCTTGCGAGCGCCTCAACCCGTGCGGAGGTCGACCGCGTACTGGACCTGGTGGGCGGCAGCACACTGGCGAAGCGGCCGTTGTCGGAACTCTCGGGCGGCGAGCGTCAGCGGCTGCTGCTCGCGCAATGCCTGCTCGGCAACCCGAAACTCCTGCTGCTGGACGAACCGTTGATCAGCCTCGACCCGCATCATCAGAAGAGCGTCGTCGAACTGGTGCGGCGCGTGCAGCAGGAGCTCGGCATTGCCGTGCTGTTTTCGGCGCATGAACTGAATCCTCTGCTCAACTCGCTCGACCGCGTGCTGTATCTCGGCAGCGGCGTGGCGGCGCTCGGCACCGTCGACGAGGTGATTACGCGGCCGGTGCTGTCGCGCCTCTACGGTTCGCCGATCGACGTGATGCGCGTGAACGGGCGCATCTTCGTGATGTCGGGCGGCGTCGAAGTCGAAAAGCACGATCACGAGCACGAACAGGACGAAGACGGCGGCCACGGTCATTCACATTCGCACGGCCACTCACATGGCCACTCACACCCGCACGACTCGCACGACGGACACACGCACGATGTTTGAATACGACTTCATGGTGAACGCATTCGCGGCGTCGGGGATCGTCGCGGTGCTGTCCGGCGTGGTGGGCTACTTTCTGGTGATGCGCGGACAGACCTTCGCCGGCCACGCGCTCTCGCACGTCGGCTTCACCGGCGCGACCGGCGCGGTGCTGATCGGCATCTCGCCGATCTGGGGGATGATCGGCTTCACGCTGGCGGCCGGCGTCGGCATGGGCGCGCTCGGCGAGCGCCTCGCCGGACGCGATGTGGCGATCGGCGTGATCCTCTCGCTGTCGCTCGGCTTTGGCTTGCTGTTTCTGCACTTCTTCACCGCCTACGCGACCCAGGTCACTGCTCTGCTGTTCGGCAACGTGCTCGGCGTGAATGCGTCGACGCTCGGTGTGCTGGCGGCGTTGGGCGTCGTGAGCTTGCTGGCGCTCGCGGCGATCATGCGGCCGCTGCTGTTTGCCTCGTTGCAGCCGGAACTGGCCGAAGCCAAGGGCGTGTCGCTGCGTCTCGTGTCGGTGCTGTTTCTCGCCATTGCCGCACTGGCCGTGGCGGCGTGCACGCAGATCGTCGGCGTGCTGCTGGTGTTCACACTGATGGTCGGCCCGGCGGCCGCCGCGCAGAACATGACCACGCGGCTGTCGACCGGCCTCGTGCTCGCGGCGGCGTTTGCGCTGCTGCAGGCGTGGCTCGGTCTGACGCTCGCGTTCTATACGGATTGGCCGACCAGCTTCTGGATCACCGTGCTCTCGGCAGTGGTGTACGGCGGGAGTTTGTTGAAGCGGCATTGAAGCGATGATGGCGGCATGCCGCCGCCATCATCCTGCAGGACTGCCAGACCTCAGCCGAGCAGCACCTTCGCGTGATGCGCGAGATGATCTTCGATGAAGGTCTGGATGAAGTAGTAGCCGTGGTCGTATCCTGCGTGACGGCGCAGCGTGAGCGGCTGTTCGGCAACCCGGCAAGCGGCTTCGAACACATCCGGATTCAACTGCTCCGCGAGGAACTGATCCGCGAGCCCCTGATCGACCAGAATCCCCGCAGCGAATTTGTGCGACGCATGCGCCACCAGCTCGCTCGCGTCGTACTGCTTCCACGCTTCACGGTCCTCGCCCAGATAACCGCTGAACGCTTTCTCGCCCCACGGACAGCGCATCGGCGCGGCAATCGGCGCGAACGCCGACACCGACCGGTAGATCGAAGGATTGCGCAGCGCCAGCATCAACGCGCCGTGCCCACCCATTGAATGCCCGAAGATACCGAGGCGCGCGCCGTCCACCGGCAGATTCGCGAGCACCGTTTCGCGCAGCTCGTCGCGCACGTATGAGTACATCCGGTAGTGCCGCGCCCACGGCTCGCGCGTCGCGTCGACGTAAAAACCCGCGCCCACGCCGAAGTCCCATGCCGCGCTTTCGCCCGGCACACCCGCACCGCGCGGGCTCGTGTCCGGCGCGATCAGCGCAATGCCGTGCTGCGCCGCGAAGCGCTGCGCGCCGGCCTTGATCGCGAAGGTTTCTTCCGTACAGGTGAGGCCTGCGAGATAGAACAGCGCGGGCACTTTCGCGCCGGCCTGCAAGGCTTGCGGCGGCAGATACACGGAAAAGCGCATCGGCAGGCCGATGGTGGACGAGTCGTGCTTGTAGAAGCGCTGCTCGCCGCCATGACAGGCGTGCGACGACAGTAGTTCAAGCATCGCCATGCTCCTCGTTGTGCGGCATCAGTACAGCACGACCGAGCGGATCGACTCGCCCTTCTTCATCAGATCGAAGCCTTCGTTGATGCGTTCGAGCGGCAGACGGTGCGTGATGAGGTCGTCGATATTGATCTTGCCTTCCATGTACCAGTCGACAATCTTCGGCACGTCCGTGCGGCCGCGCGCGCCGCCGAAGGCCGAACCCTTCCACTGGCGGCCCGTCACCAGCTGGAACGGGCGCGTGCTGATCTCCTCGCCCGCCGCTGCCACGCCGATGATGAACGACTGGCCCCAGCCCTTGTGCGTGCACTCCAGCGCCTGGCGCATCAGCTTCGTGTTGCCGACGCATTCGAAGGAATAGTCCGCGCCGCCATCGGTGAGTTGCACGATGTGATCGACCACGTTCTCCACTTCGTTCGGGTTGATGAAGTGCGTCATGCCGAATTTCTTCGCCAGCTCGACACGGCCCGGATTGATATCCACGCCGATAATCTTGTCAGCGCCGACCATCTTCGCACCCTGAATCACATTCAGGCCAATGCCGCCGAGACCGAACACCACCACGTTCGCGCCGGCCTCGACCTTGGCCGAATACACCACGGCGCCCACGCCCGTCGTCACGCCGCAGCCGATGTAGCAGATCTTGTCGAACGGCGCGTCTTCACGCACCTTCGCGACCGCGATTTCCGGCACGACGATGTAGTTCGAAAACGTGGACGTGCCCATGTAGTGAAAGAGCGGCTTGCCGTCCAGCGAGAAACGCGAGGTGGCGTCGGGCATCAGCCCTTTGCCTTGCGTCGAACGGATCGCCTGGCACAGATTGGTCTTGCGCGAGAGACAGAACTTGCACTGGCGGCATTCCGGCGTGTAGAGCGGAATCACGTGATCGCCCTTCTTCAGCGTGCCGACGCCCGGACCCGTATCGACGATCACGCCTGCGCCCTCATGGCCGAGAATCGCCGGGAAGAGGCCTTCAGGGTCCGCGCCGGAAAGCGTGTAGTAGTCGGTGTGGCAGATGCCCGTGGCTTTCACTTCGATCAGCACTTCACCGGCGCGCGGCCCTTCCAGATCGACTTCTTCGATCGTCAACGGCGCGCCGGCTTTCCATGCGATGGCTGCTTTGGTCTTCATCGTGAATGCTCCTGTGAGTCTGTCAGTGCGAGGCGCGTCGCCGTGGCATGCATGGCGGCGCGCGCGTGTTGAGGGTCGGTGCCGCGGGCGATGGATATGTCGCGCAAGGCGCCGGCGTTGTCATTGCTGCCACGACGCAAGACGCCAAGCTCTACCTTAGCGGGCGAGAAACGTCATGGTATTGCAAAGCGCGTCACGGCATGGTCTGAATCGGACATCGGGAGGATCATTGATGCGGTGTTTCGGCAAACCAGGTTTCAACCCGGCCGTACAGATCGAGAAAGCGCGCGTAGCGTTCGGCGATGGCCGCATCGCCTTGCGGCGCCGCGACCCGCGTCGCGCCCGGCGCGAGTGCGGCGAGATCGCGCGCGTGCCAGTGTCCGCTCGCGAGGCCGCCAAGAATAGCCGCGCCACGCGGCGCCGCATTGTGACAATCGACCGCATGCAGCTCGACGTTCAGCGCGTCGGCGAGCAACTGCCGCCAGCGCGCGTCGACGGAGCCGCCGCCGGCGAGCTTCAATGACGTCACCAGCGCGCCGCTCGCGCGAATCGCATCGAGCCCGGCACGCAGCGAGAACGCGACGCCTTCGAACGCGGCGCGCATCAGCGTGCCGCGCGTGTGCTCGAGCGCGAGACCCAGCCAGCCGCCGCGCGCCATCGGGTTGAGCCAGGGCGTGCGCTCGCCGGTGAGGTACGGCAGGAACGTGAGACCGGTCGCAGCCGCGGCGGGTGTGCCGGACGCGTCGCCGAACGCTTCGCCGAATGCATCTCCATAAGCCTCCGCCCATTCATACGACAGCCACCCGCGTGCGCGTTCGAGTGCTATGCCGACGTTTTGCATCGCCGCCATCCGGTACCAGTGATCGCTCGCCGCCCGGTAGCGATGCAACCCCTTCACCGGCGCGGGCGCCTGCCCGGCAAGCACGACGATCTGGCCGCCTGTGCCCGTAGTGAGCAAGGCGTCGCCGTCGCGCGCCAGTCCACTGCCGAGCGCGGCGCAGGGCGTGTCGGCGGCGCCGGTCGCGAGCACGATGCCGGCACGCAAGCCGAGTGCTTGCGCCGCCTGTTGCGAGAGCACGCCCCCCGCCGCATACGACGGCGCCAATGGCGCGAACCACTCAGGCGGGATCTCGAGCCGCTCGAGCAGCGCCGTGTCCCACACACCGGCGGGATCGGCGAGCGCGGTTGCACAGGCATCGGAAGGATCGGTCACGATCGCGCCGCCGAGCGCGACGCGCAGCCAGTCTTTCGGCTGCAGCGCCCAGCGCGTGCGGCTCGCGGAGTGCGGTTCATGCAGCACGATCCAGCGCAACAACGGACCGGCCATGCCCGGCGCAACCGGATTCGGCTGCGGGTCGGGCCAAGCGTCGAGCAAGCCCAGCGCGCGCGTGTCGGGCCACAGCATGGCAGGCCGCACCGCTTCGCCCGCGGCATCGATCAGCACGACACCGTGCATCTGCCCGGAGAAGCCAATCGCCCGCACGTCGCGGCGCAATGCTTCGGGCAAGCGCGCCGCCGCATCGCACAGCGCGTGCCACCAGGTTTGCACATCCGTTTCCGCCCAACCCGAGTGCGGCGTGTCGAGTGCATACGCGACGCTCGCCACCGCTCGCTCGTGGCCGTTTTCGTCGACGATTGCTACTTTGAGGGAACCGGTCCCAAGGTCTATACCAAGAAAACTCATGGACGAAAAAGCATCAAATTGGGAGACGCGTACGAGCGCGCGAAAGTTGCCGGAGCGGCCAGATTTTCCTCGCCGGAGCGAGATGCGGGGAACGCGTCCGAACGCACGCCGAAAACCCCGAATCGCGGGTTAACCCGCCTACGCCGCGAGCAACGTCAAAACAGCACTATGCGCAAAACGAGATACACCTCATTGATTCTCACACATATCTCGATGAGCCGGGTTCGCGCGGCGCGCGCCTTCGGATCGCTGCTGCAAGGGACCTACCGGCCATCAACCGGGGATGCACCTTAATTTTGGCTTTCAAATGACCCTCGCGCATATCGTCACCGCAAATGCCGGAATAGGCCCCAGTGGTCTTGTTGCACTATTTCATCCCCTATAACTTGGAGCCATCCCAAAACTAGATGGTGGAGAGAGACGATATGCAAGCGAACACGGTTCACCCGTGCGACGAGCGACTGCCCGCGGGCCAGTTGCTGACCCTCGGCATTCAGCACGTTTTGGTGATGTATGCCGGTGCTGTCGCAGTGCCCCTGATCATCGGCGCGGCGCTCAAGCTGCCGAAAGACCAGATCGCGTTCCTGATCAGCGCCGATCTGTTTTCCTGCGGTATCGCCACGCTGATCCAGACGCTCGGTTTGTGGATCTTCGGCATCCGTCTGCCGGTCATCATGGGCTGCACGTTCGCAGCCGTCGGTCCGATGGTGGCGATCGGCACCAATCCCTCGCTTGGCATTCTCGACATCTTCGGCTCGACGATCGCGGCCGGCGTGGTCGGCATCCTGCTCGCGCCCGCGGTCGGTAAATTGCTGCGCTTCTTCCCGCCGGTCGTGATCGGCGTGGTGATCTCGGTGATCGGCTTGTCGCTGATGGAAGTCGGTATCAACTGGGCGGCCGGCGGCGTGGGTAATCCGGATTACGGAAATCCGGTCTATCTCGGCCTCTCGTTGCTCGTGCTGATGCTGATTCTGCTGATCAACAAGTTCGCCAAGGGCTTCCTCGCCAATATCTCGGTGCTGCTCGGCATTGTCGCGGGCTTCGTGATCGCGCTCGCGCTCGGCCGCGTCAATATGGACGGCGTCACGCACGCACCGTGGGTCGGCTTCGTCATGCCGTTCCACTTCGGCATGCCGCACTTCGATCCGCTGTCGATCGCGACAATGGTCACGGTGATGTTCGTCACGTTCATCGAATCGACCGGCATGTTCCTCGCGGTCGGCGACATGGTGGATCGTCCGGTCGATCAGAAGACACTGGTGCGCGGTCTGCGCGTTGACGGCCTCGGCACGCTGATCGGCGGCATCTTCAACTCGTTCCCGCATACCTCGTTCTCGCAGAACGTCGGCCTGATCGGCGTGACCGGTGTGAAGAGCCGTTTTGTCTGCGCGATGGGCGGCGTGATCCTGGTGCTGCTCGGCCTGTTCCCGAAGATGGCACAAGTGGTCGCGTCGGTGCCGGCTTTCGTGCTCGGCGGCGCGGGTATCGTGATGTTCGGCATGGTCGCGGCGAACGGCATCAAGGTGCTGTCGAAAGTCGACTTCGTGAAGAACCACCACAACCTGTTCATCGTCGCGGTCAGTATCGGCCTTGGGCTGGTGCCGGTGGTGTCGCCCCGCTTCTTCTCGCAACTGCCGCCGGCGCTCTCGCCGCTGCTGCATAGCGGGATTCTGCCGGCGTCGGTGTCGGCGGTCGTGCTGAACCTGATCTTCAACGGCGTGAAGAGCGAGCGGAAGGCACGCCGCGAAATCCGCAGCGCCGGCCACGACTTCGACGGACGCGGCGGTAATGAGTCGCAGCAAGGCGACAATATGCTGCGTTCGGCGGATCTGCACTGAGCGAGCCTCGGCAGGCGCGGCGGCTGGACAAATGCCACTGCCTGCCCAAGCCTATCGCTTGATCTGTCGATAGGCACTTTTTGAGTTCCAGAAAAAGCCCCTGTCAGTCGACGACTGACAGGGGCTTTTTGTTGGCGGGTCGCTTTGGCTCGCTCAAATAAGACAAAGCCCTTGGGACCATCGGTCCCAAGGGCTTTGAGGCAGTGCCAAGGCAAGTTTCCCTGAAACAGAAACCCGCCCTAAGCGCCAGCTGCTACAAGACTCAACCCGCCTTGGCTGCCGAAGCCGCCACCGGCGCACTCGCCGCGCCGTAGTCAACCGGTGCGTCGGCCGGGCGCGGCTGGTCGCCGTTGTGTTCGATCCAGCCGCCGCCGAGTGCCTGATACAAATCGACCAGGTTCTGCAGGCGCTGCATGCGCGCGGTAATCAACGACTGCTGCGCCAAATACAGATCGGTCTGCGCGGTCAGCACCGACAAATAGCTGTCGACGCCGTTCTTATAACGCAGATCCGACAGATCCAGCCGGCGCTGCTCGGCAAAGGTATTGCGCTCGAGCGCCTGGATCTGCTGATCGTACGTGCCGCGTGCCGCGAGGCCGTCTGCCACTTCGCGGAAGGCCGTCTGGATCGCCTTTTCATACGTGGCGATCTGGACGTTCTTCTGGATGTGGGCGAGATCGAGATTAGCCTTGTTCTGGCCGCCTTCAAAAATCGGCAACGTGATCGACGGCGAGAAGCCCCATGCCGCCGAACCCGGCTTGAAGAGCCCACCGAGCGTCGGGCTCAGCGTGCCGAAGTTGCCGGTCAGCGAGACCTTCGGGAAGAACGCTGCGCGCGCCGCGCCGATATTCGCGTTGGCCGCGAGCAGATTCTCCTCGGCCTCCATGATGTCCGGACGACGCGTCAGCAGATCGGACGGCAGGCCCGCCGGAATATCCGTGAGGAGATTCTGGTCGCTCAACGTCAGACCCGGCGGCAAGTCGGCCGGCAACGGCTCGCCCACCAGCAGCACCAGCGCGTTTTCAGCCTGAGCCCGCAAGCGCGCCTGCTGCTGCAGGTTGGCGAGCGCCTGCTCGACCACGGTCTGCGCCTGGCGCAGATCCAGCTCGGAACCCGTACCGTTGTCGAACTGCAGCTTGGTGATCCGGTACGACTCCTGCGCGGTCGTCAGCGTGTTCTGCGTGACCTTCAGCAGATCGTCCAGTTCGAGCACCGTCAGGTACTGATCCGCCACCTGCGAGACCAGCGAGATTTCCGCCGCCTTGCGCGCCTGAGCCGTGGCCAGGTACTGCGCCAACGCCTGATCCTTCAGGCTCTGAATCCGCCCGAAGAAGTCGATTTCCCAAGACGCGTTCAGACCGACCGAGTACTGGTTGGAAATCGTCTGGCCAGCGAACGACAGGTCCTTCGGCGTACGCGATTTGCTTTGCGAAGCCGCGGCGTCGAGCGTCGGCAGCAGACCGGCGCGAACGATCCGGTACTGCGCCTGCGACGCCTGCATGTTCAGCACCGACACGCGCAGATCGCGGTTGTTCTTCAGCGCGATGTCGATCAGCCGCTGCATGCGCGGATCGACGAAGAACTCGCGCCAGCCGATGTCGGCCGCAGCCACGCCGTTCGCGCTGCGTGCGCTGGCGGCGTCCGGCTGGGTCGCGCCCGGCTGCGTGTCGTACACGCCGCCGGTCGGGAAGGTCGCCGTCACGGGCGGCGCCGGGCGCTCGTACTTCGGCGCCATCGTGCAACCCGCGGCGAACAACGCGACTGCCACTGCAATCAGAGAATGTTTTTGCATCTCAATGTCCGTCCTTGCCCGAGCCTTCATCCGTGGACGCGCCGGCCGAACCGCCGCCTTGGCCGTCATGCGGATGGTGCTCGTTGTAGTGTGCGAGCGCCACATCCGGGTCTTCCTTCTCACCGCCGAATTTCGCGCGGATCACGACGAAGAACATCGGGATCATGAAAATCGCGAGGAAGGTCGCCGTCAACATCCCGCCGATCACGCCCGTACCGATCGCGTGCTGGCTGGCCGAACCCGCGCCGTTACTGATCGCGAGCGGCATCACGCCGAGAATGAACGCGAGCGAGGTCATCAGGATCGGACGCAACCGCAGACGCGCTGCTTCCAGCGCGGCCTCGATCGGCCCCATCCCTTCGCTCTGCTGCAGCTCGCGGGCGAATTCCACGATCAGAATCGCGTTCTTCGCCGACAGACCCACCGTGGTCAACAGACCCACCTGGAAGAACACGTCGTTCTCGAGCCCGCGCAGCGTAGCGGCCAGCAGTGCGCCCAGCACCCCGAGCGGCACCACCATGATCACCGAGAACGGAATCGACCAGCTTTCATACAGCGCCGCGAGACACAGGAACACGACGAGGATCGAGATGCCGTACAGAATCGGCGCCTGCGAACCGGACTGGCGCTCCTGCAACGACAGGCCCGTCCATTCGTAACCGATACCCGGCGGCAATTTCGCCACGATAGATTCCATGGCCGACATCGCCTGACCGGTCGACTTGCCCGGCGCGGCCGCACCCTGGATTTCCACCGCCGAAATACCGTTGTAGCGCTCCAGCTTCGGCGAACCATAGCTCCAGCTGCCCGACGCGAACGCGTTGAGCGGCGTCATCCCACCCGAAGCGTTACGCACGTACCAGTTGCTGAGGTCATCCGGATTCATCCGGAACGGCGCATCGCCCTGCACGTACACTTTCTTGATCCGGCCATCGGTATCGAGGAAGTTGTTCACATAGACTGAAGCCCATGCGATCGAGAACGTCTGGTCGACTGCCGCCAGCGAGAGGCCGAGCGCCGCCGCTTTTTCGTGGTCGATCGAGACCTTGAACTGCGGCGTATCGTTCAGGCCGTTCGGACGCACCTGAGCCAGCGTCGGATCTTTCGATGCCATGCCGAGCAGCATGTTGCGCGCTTCCATCAGCTTCGCGTGGCCCAGACCGCTACGGTCCTGCAACTCGAAGTCGAAGCCCGACGCCGTACCCAGTTCCGGAATGGACGGCGGATTCACCGGATACACCAGTGCATCCTTGTACGTCGAGAAGTGCATGAACATCCGGCCAATCAGCGCCTGCACCTTCTGGTTCGCGTGCTGGCGTTCGGCGTAGCCCTTCAGTTTCACAAACACGAGGCCGGCATTCTGGCCGCGGCCGGCGAAGCTGAAGCCGTTCACCGTAAACGCCGATTCGACGATGTCCTTTTCCTGGTTCAGCACGTAGTCGGACACATCCGAGAGGGCATGCGCCGTGCGCTCCTGGGTCGAGCCGGCCGGCGTTTGCACCAGCACGAACATGATCCCCTGGTCTTCGTCAGGCAGGAACGACTTCGGCAGACGCACGAACAGCAGACCGACCGCGACGATCACCACCAGGTAGATGATGAGCCAGCGGCCCGAGCGCTTGATCACGTGGTGCACGCCGGAGTGATACTTGTCGCGGCTCGACTCGAAGGTCCGGTTGAACCAGCCGAAGAAACCCTTCTTTTCTTCGTGGTGGCCCTTCGGAATCGGCTTGAGAATCGTCGCGCACAGCGCCGGCGTCAGAATCAACGCGACCAGCACCGACAGCACCATGGCCGCCACGATGGTCAGCGAGAACTGCCGGTAAATCGCGCCCACCGAACCGCTCGAGAACGCCACCGGCACGAACACCGCCGACAGCACGAGCGCCACGCCGACCAGCGCGCCGGTGATCTGGTCCATCGCCTTGCGGGTGGCGTCGCGTGGAGACAAGCCCTCCTCGGCCATCACCCGCTCGACGTTTTCCACCACCACGATCGCATCGTCCACCAGCAGACCGATTGCGAGCACCAAGCCGAACATCGACAGCACGTTGATCGAGAAGCCCACCGCGCTCATGATCGCAAACGTACCCAGCAGCACCACCGGCACCGCGATCGTCGGAATCAACGTCGCGCGGAGGTTCTGCAGGAACAGGTACATCACGAGGAACACGAGCACGATACCTTCGAGCAGCGTCTTCACCACGTCTTCGATCGACAGGCGCACGAACGGCGTCGTGTCATACGGATACTTCACGACGAGGCCGTGCGGGAAGTACTTCGACAGTTCGTCGATCTTCGCCTTCACGTTCTTCGCCGTCTGCAGCGCGTTGGCGCCCGTCGCGAGCTGAATGCCCAGACCCGCGGTCGGCTTGCCGTTGTAGTGGGTGTCGAAGTTGTAGTTCTCGCCACCCAGCTCGACACGCCCCACGTCCTTGATACGCACCTGCGAGCCGTCCGTGTTCACCTTCAGCAGCACGTTGCCGAACTGCTCAGGAGTATTCAGCAGCGTGGCCTCGGTAATCGTGGCCTGCAGCATCTGGCCCGGCACCGACGGCGTACCGCCGATCGAACCGCCGGCCACCTGCACGTTCTGCGCCTGCAGCGCGGTCTGGACATCGACCGGCGTCAGATTGAACTTGTTCAGCTTCGTCGCATCGAGCCAGACCCGCATCGCGTACTGCGTGCCGAACAGCGTCACGGTACCCACGCCGTCGAGACGGCTGATCGGGTCCTTGACGTTCGACGCGACGTAGTTCGCCAGGTCGATCTTGTTCATGCTGCCGTCTTCGGAGTTGAACGCCAGAACGAGCAGGAAGCTGCTGCTCGACTTGGTGACGTTAATCCCCTGCTGCTGCACGATGGTCGGCAGAAGCGGCGTGGCCAGCTGCAGCTTGTTCTGCACCTGCACCTGGGCGATGTCCGGATTCGTGCCGGCCGCGAACGTCAGCGTGATGGTTGCCGTACCGGAGTCGTCCGAGGTGGACGACAGGTACAGCAAGTGGTCGAGACCACTCATCTGCTGCTCGATCACCTGCGTGACGGTGTCTTCCACCGTCTTCGCCGACGCACCCGGGTACACGGCGCTGATCTGCACCGCCGGAGGCGCGATGGTCGGGTATTGCGCGATCGGCAGCGTAAACACCGACGCGATACCCGCAAGCATCAGGATGATGGCGATCACCCATGCAAAAATCGGGCGATCAATAAAGAACTTTGCCATGAAGCAGGCTCCCTGTTATTGCGCGGCCGATGCAGCAGAGGCAGTCTGTGCCACCTGTGCACCGCTAGCCGCCGCGTCGGCGGCGGGCGCCGGCGCGGGGACCGTCTTGACCGTCATGCCCGGACGCACCTTGTCGGTACCGAGCACGATCACGCGATCGCCCGGGTTCAGGCCGCTCTCGACCACCCAGTTCGCACCGTAGGTCGCCCCGGTGACGAGCTGACGCACCGTGACCTTGTTGTGTTCGTCGACGACGAGCGCGGTCGGCTGACCCTTTGGATCGTGCGTAATGCCCGTTTGCGGCACGACGATCGCGCGGTCGTTCACGCCTTCGTCGATGCGCGCGCGCACGAACATGCCCGGCAGCAGCACGCGGTCCTTGTTCTGGAAGATCGCGCGAACCGTGACCGAGCCGGTGCCCTGGTCGACCGTCACGTCGGTGAACTGCAGCTTGCCCTGCTCCGAATAGGCACGGCCGTCTTCAAGGATCAGCGTGACCTTGGCGGCGTCCGGACCGTTCGTCTTCAGACGCCCTTCCTGCATCTGGCGGCGCAGCTTGAGCCCGTCGAGACT
The DNA here is from genome assembly GCF_001645125.1 of Paraburkholderia ginsengiterrae. GTDB lineage: Bacteria > Pseudomonadota > Gammaproteobacteria > Burkholderiales > Burkholderiaceae > Paraburkholderia > Paraburkholderia ginsengiterrae. Next base: position 42,586 of record NZ_LXKA01000022.1, read on the forward strand.
CGATTGCGTCAGGTCCACGTAGACCGGATCCAGTTGCTGAACCGTCGACATCAGCGTGGCCGCGCTCGCCTGCACGTACGCCCCCGGCGTAACCTGGGAAATGCCGACCTGGCCGGTCACCGGCGAGATCACGTCGGTATAGCCGAGATTGATCTGTGCGGTATCCACGGCGGCCTTGCCCGACGCGACGTCTGCCGCGGCCTGTCCTTCCGATGCGACGGCGTTGTCGTAGTCCTGCTTGCTGACCGCATTGGCCGCGACCAGCACCTTGTAGCGGTTCGCCTGCGCGGTGGTCGAGGCGAGGTTCGCCTGCGCCTTGGCAAGCGAAGCCTTGGCGCTGTTCAGCGCGGCGATATACGGCGCCGGATCGATCTTGTACAGGCGCTGGCCGGCCTTGACGAGGCTGCCTTCGACGAATTCGCGGCGCAGCACGATGCCGTCAACCCGCGCACGCACCTGCGCGACGAGGAACGCATTGGTACGGCCCGGCAATTCAGTGACGACCGGCACCGTGGTCGGCTGAACCGTGATGATGGCGACCTCGGGCGTTTGTTGCGGCGGGGCAGATTGTTTTGGTCCGCACGCTGCCAGCAATACGGCAGCCGTCGCGGCACTGATTAAGCGGAATGGAATCCGTTCGACGCGCATGGAGCGACCTCTGTCAAAGACTGAGAATGAAAAAGTGCGCGCATCCCTACCCCGGGGACGACAGCGCACACATGCGTCTTGCGACGCTTGACCTGATGCCCGTGGATGCAAACCGAACCTGCCAGGCAACCGGAGCGAAATGCGCCATACCGGAGGAGATGCCGCACGGCGCCGCCCGACGGGCACGACGCAAATAGCGATTTGAAAGGCAACAGTGACGGATATTAACCGGTCGTCACAGCTTGGGCTATCCGATCTGGGGTGCTATTATATATACATTCATGAATGCATGTAAAAGTACATTTATCGCTCTTGGGGGAAGGGGCCCGCAAGAACGCTTCGTCATTTGCCTGACGGCAGACAGAATGTCACTGGGCGCACTTAAAAATACCCGGGAAAACCCCACAATCAGGGCAGGTCATTCCACATGGTCAGAAGAACCAAAGAAGAGGCGCAGGAGACGCGCAACAGCATCCTCGACGCGGCCGAACGGGTCTTTTTCGAGAAGGGGGTTTCGCGCACGTCGCTCGCCGACATCGCGCAGGCCGCGGGTGTCACACGCGGTGCGATCTACTGGCACTTCGCGCACAAGAGCGATCTGTTTACGGAAATGTTCGACCGCGTGCTGCTGCCTATGGACGAGCTCATCGCCGCGACGCTGGACCCTAACGAGCCGGATCCGCTCGGGCGCGTGATGGAAATCTGCACGGTCTGCCTGCGCGACACCGCCACCGATCCGCGTCGCCGGCGCGTGTTCGACATTCTGTTTCTGAAATGCGAGCTGGTCGAGGAAATGGGTCCGGTCATGCTCCGTTACCAGACCAACATGCGCGAAGGACTCGCGAAGATCGAAGGCGGTTTGCGCAATGCCATGTCCAAGGGGCAGATGCCCGCCGATCTCGATTCGAAGCTGGCGGCGGCCATGATGCATGCCTTCGTCACCGGCTCGCTGCGCGACATGCTGTTCCTGCCCGACGCCACGGATTTCGGCGCGCACGCCGCGCAGATGGTCGAAGGCATGATCGACGCGCTGAGGCTGAGCCCGGCGCTGCGCAAGGGGCATGCGCAGCGCGCGTTCGGCGCTCAGCGGCCCGTCTAGCGAGCCGCGGCCCGCGCCGCGGCATCCGCCCCACCTATATATATCAGGCAGCGGCACGCGCAGCGCGCGCCTTCTGATTCGACGCATAGATATTGCCTCGTTCCAGCGGCGTGCCGCTCGCCACGGCCGCCAGCCACGCGTCGGTGCTCGCCACCGCCGCGAAGCGCGACTGCAGCACCACGCTGAATACCCGGTGGATGTCCTCCGCGCTGGCGAAGCCCGCGCTGTTCTCATACGGCACCGAGCCTGCCGCGTCATGCAGGAATTCCACCGTCAGCCCCGAGTGAACCGCGTGGTTGATCGTCGATGCGTCGCAGTTGTGCGTCATGTAGCCGGTGACCGTCAGCGTGTCGATCTGGCGCGCGGCCAGCCAGTCAGCCAGATCCGTGTCCGTGAAAGCGCTCGGCAGCGATTTCTCCACGTAATGATCGTGAGCACGGGAGCTCACTACTGGATGCAACTCCGCGCCCGCGCTGCCGCGCGCGAACAGCGGCGAGCCGGCCGGCGCGAAATTCTGCACGACCACCACCGGCACGCCGGTGGCCCGCGCCGCATCCATCGCGCGGCCGATGTTGGCGAGCGAGCTCTGCACCTCCGGATATTCGATCGGCAAATCGCCGCTCACGTATTCGTTTTGCACATCGATAACAATCAGCGCACGGCGCGGTGTGGTCATGGCAAGACTCCTGGTTCGGATCAAGGGATAGCGTCGCTCTGCACGCCCCGCTGCGGATTTGCCCCGCACGGGCAGCGGCGATGACTGCATTGTTCCCTCCCCGCCATTTCCACGACAGCGACCCGAATGACAAGATTCGCTAGAATCGGGCCATCATCGGCTTTCACGAGGTGACTGATGGCAACACCCGCCGCCTCCGGCGCCGCGCACGACGCTGCACCCCGCCATGTCGTCGCAGTGGTCGCGTTCGACCGTATCAGTCCGTTTCATCTTTCCGTGCCATGTGTGGTGTTCGGCGAGGACCGCAGCGGCGGCGGCGTGCCGGAATTCGACTTCCGCGTCTGCGCCGCCGAAACGGGCGTGCTAACCACCACCGCGGGTTTTTCCATCGCCGTCACGCATGGACTCGAAGCGCTAGCCGACGCCGGTACGATCATCGTGCCGAGTTGGCGCGATCCCGCTGAAACACCGCCCGCCGCGCTGCTCGACGCCCTGCGCGCCGCCCATGCGCGCGGCGCGCAACTGGTCGGGCTGTGCCTTGGCGCGTTTGTGCTGGCCGCGGCCGGCATTCTCGACGGCCGTCCGGCGTCGACCCATTGGGCGTGGGCCGACGACTTCGCGCGCCGCTATCCGCGCGTCCGGCTCGACCCCGACGTCCTTTATGTCGACGACGGCAACGTGCTGACCTCGGCCGGCACCGCCGCCGGACTCGATTGCTGTCTGCATGTGATGCGCAAGATTTGCGGCGCGCAGGTGGCCAACCATGTGGCGCGCAGACTGGTGGTATCGCCGCACCGGCAAGGCGGCCAGGCGCAGTTTGTTCAGCAGCCCATGCCGCCGAATGTGCGGGGCGACCGGCTGTCGGGCCTGCTCGATTGGGTGAGCGGCAATCTGGACGTACCGCATACGCTCGACACGCTCGCCGACCGCGCGTTGATGAGCCGCCGCACGTTCACGCGACGTTTCCGGCTCGCCACCGGCGCGACCGTCGGCGCATGGCTGCTGGCGCAGCGGCTCGCTCGCGCGCAGCATTTGCTGGAAAGCACCGACGAACCGGTGGAAGCGATCGCGGGACTGGCGGGGTTCGGCTCGACCGCTTCGCTGCGGCAACATTTCGCGCAAGCGTTCCGCACGTCGCCATCCGCGTGGCGGCGTGAGTTTCGTGGCGTGTGAGAGTGGTCGGCGAGGCGGAACGGCGTGCGAGCCGCACCGCTTGACCAACCTTATCGACGGCCTTTCGTAGCAGGTCACCAGGATTTCGTAGTCGCGCCGACGCTACAACCGTCAGGCCCATGCCGGAACGAAACAGAATAATCAGTGCTCGCTGATCCAGCGCGCGACATACAGCAGCAGCGCTACCAGAAAGATCATCGCCGCCCACGCCCAATTCGGCACGGCGTGCGGACTCGGTTCGTGACGTGACACGCCATGCGAGACACCTTGCGCGGCACCATGCGACGCGCTCGCCGCACGACCGGTCAGCGCGCTGCCGTGATCCGTGCGCACCCGGCGCGCCATGCCACCAAGCGTGATAGGCCGCAGAAACACATGCTGGCGGCGCACCGCCGAACTGCGCGCGCGATTCGGGCCCTGGCCATGCTTGGCGCGCACCACTGCGTCGAATTCGGTGAAAAAGTCGTCGGCCAGATGACGCAGCGCGTTTTCGAGCTGACGCGTCGGCAATTCGGCGAGCGGCCCGGAAGAAGTCGCCCAGATCGTGTAATCAATCCGTGTGCCGCGCTCCTTGCCCGCGGCAAGCGCGCTCTCGTCCGCGCGCAGGCGCACTTCGATCTGCCCGCGCAATGCGCCGATCCCCTCGGCGCGGGCCTTGAAGTTGATGGTGCGGCGCTGTGCGTCGGCGGGCCCGGAATCCTGGCCCGCCACATGGGCGCGCGCCGCGTAATGCGCGCGCAACGGGCCGAGCGGCACCGTCATGGTCAGCGCATATTCGCCGTGAGCGAGGCGCGTGAACGACTCGCAGTTGTCGAGGCTGGCGCGCAACAGCGCAAGATCTTGCAACGCCTCCCAGACGTCGGACGGCGCAAGCGGAATCCGTAACGCGTGGTTCAGTTCCATGGCAGCCTCCCCGATAAACGCGTGACAGCGGGATCAGGACGTCTGATCGATGCGGTCGACGCGCGATGCGTAAAACGCGAGATACCCTTTGATCTTGTTGAGCGGCTCGAGCGGCGTTTCGTAGCTCCACACGGCGTTTTCGATCAGCCCGTCTTCGGTGCGCAAATGAAAGTACGACGCCTCGCCTTTGAACGGGCAGTGCGAAGTGTGCGGGGAGCGTTCGAGCCGGGCCATGTTCACGTCCGCGCGCGGAAAATAGAACACGTCAGGCATGCCGGTTTCGGTGAGCGTGAGCGCTGCCTGAGTATCGGCCATGGTCACGCCCCCGTGTATCACGCGCACCCGGTGACGGTTGCCCGAGACCGCGACAGTGTGCCCGCCCGTGCCTGCGCCAGGGCTTATGTGAGGGGTGGAGGCATCGCTCATGTCACGGCTCCGTGATGGTGTGCGGTCGTGCAAACAGTCAAGCCACGGGGCGCGCCCGTGGCTTCATTATCAGCCAAAGTCTGATGGATTGCGCGGCCTTCCTGCACGGCGTGCGGTCTCACCCACGGGACCGCACGCGCAACGGCGCGGCGCTTACTGCGTGTTCCAGTAAAAAGCGGCCTTGGTTGAGCCCTTGGCCGGGATCGTCACCGATCTGGATTGGTCGCGATCCTTGTACTGCGCATGCACCGTGTAACGGCCCGGCCGCAGCTTGACCAGCATGTACGGCCCGCGCGACGTGGCGCTCAGCACGTCGCTGTCGTGCGCGTCGACCACGCGCACGTGAATGTCGGCGAGAAAGTCCGAACCGGGGCCCGTGAAGCGCAGCGACAACGGCCACTGGCTTTCGGCCTGCCGCAGCGCCGTCGATTCGTCGAGACCGACGCCGCCCGACACGAACGAGACGTCACCCTGTTGCTGGATTTGCGGCAGGCCGCCACCGTTCGCATTGCCCGCGCTGGTCTGGTCGGTGGTGTTGCCGCCGGTGACGCCGCTCGCCTCCTGTGCGTACGCGCCGCCCGCGAGACCAAGCGTCAGCGCCGCGCAGACTGCGACGGCTGCGATCCTTCGTTGATTGCGTTGGGTTTTCATCGGTTCGCTCCTTACTGAGTTGCCTCGCCCTGCCGGCCGGGGGCTTTCGATGGGACCATCAAAGGACACGCAACCTGCGTGCCAGATGGCGGATAACGTCGTCTGAAGAATCGCTGCTGCGCCACACCATGCGGCGCACGGCCCCCTATTTCCAAACCTGCGCACAGACAAAAAAAATGCCGGTCCGTTGGCAGTAAGTGCAACGGACCGGCAAGCTTGACTGCCATAGTTGAGCGGATCAGGTGGACGGATCAGCCGGACGCCCGCTCGGAGCGCCGGCCCGGCGGCCTGTCAGCCGAGATCGACCGGCACGAAGATCTGCGCGTTGTCGCGCTGGATCAGCAGCGCAATGCTGTTGCCGGCGCTGGCGATCATCTGCTTGAGCTGATCCACGCTCGTGACCGGCCGGCCGTTGACCGCCAGAATCACGTCGCCCGGCTGGATGCCGGCGCTTTCCGCCGCGCCGCCCGATTGCTGCACCAGCAGACCGTGCGACACCGAGGCGCCGCTCTTCTCTTCAGGCGTCAGCGGGCGCACCGCCACGCCGAGACGGCCTTGCAGCTGGGCCGGCTGATCGGCCTTGTCCGCGGCGACTTTGGCATCCGACAGCGAGCCGATGGTCACCTTCAGGTCCTTGGTCGCCTTGTCGCGCCACACCTGCACGGTGGCCGAGCTGCCCGGCGCGAGACCCGCGATCTGCGAGGGCAGATCCGACGAGTCGCTGACCGCTTCGCCGTTCACCGACAGGATCACGTCGCCCGGCTGCAAACCGCCCTTGGCGGCCGGGCCGCCCGGATCGACCGAGCTGACCAGCGCGCCTTGCGGCGTCTTCATGCCGAACGAGTCGGCGAGCGTCTGGTTCATGCCCTGCACCGCGACGCCGAGACGGCCGCGGCTCACGTGGCCGGTCTTGACGATATCGTCCTTGACCTTGATCGCTTCATTGATCGGGATCGCGAACGAAAGACCCTGGAAGCCACCCGTCTGCGAGTAGATCATCGAGTTGATGCCGATCACTTCGCCTTGCAGATTGAAGAGCGGCCCGCCCGAGTTGCCCGGATTCACCGGCACGTCGGTCTGAATGAACGGTGTGTAGTTTTCGTTCGGCAGCGAGCGCGACTTCGCGCTGATGATGCCCGAGGTCACCGTGTTGTCGAAACCGTAGGGCGAGCCGATCGCGACCACCCACTGACCGACCTTGCTTTGACGCGGATCGCCGATCTTCACGGTCGGCAGGTTGCCGGCGTCGATCTTCAGCACGGCGACGTCGGACTGCTTGTCGGCGCCGACCACCTTTGCCTTGAATTCACGCTTGTCGGTGAGCTTCACCGTCACGACGTTCGCCCCGTCCACCACGTGCGCATTGGTGAGGATGTAGCCGTCACTGCTGACGATGAATCCCGAGCCCAGGCTCGCGCTCGGCTGATCGGGCGAGTCGCCGCCGTCGCCGCCCTGCATGCCGGGCATGCCGCCGAAGAAGTGCTTGTAGAACTGGTAGAACGGATCGCTCGGGTCGATCGGCAACTGGCTGCCGCCGCCGTTGCCGGGGTTACCTCGGAGCGCCGTCTGCTTGACGACGTGCTTCGCGCTGATGTTGACGACGGCCGGGCCGTAGGTTTCGACGAGGCCGGAGAAATCGGGAATGCCGGTTTTGGCGGCGGCTTCCGCGGGCATTAACGCGGCGGCTTGCGCCTGCGTGATCACCTGCGGCGTGGGCACGTCGCGATGCCCCGCCACGTAGCCGGCGGAGAGCGCCACGGCGACCGCTATTGCAACAGCGCTGCGGGACAAGGTTTTCGCGTTCATCGTGTACTCCTGACTGGGAGAAAGAGACTTTGGATGTCTCGAAGCGTACGTGGCATCGCTTAAAAGAGTCTTAAGCAGCGACAGATCGCTTTTCCCCAATTTTCGAGCCCTGCTTGGGCCCGTTAAGCCTCGTTTAAGCCACTTTGCGAACAGAAAACCTTACCTTCCTTCAGAAGCGCACGTTGACCTGCAAGCCGCCCGCCGGCGACTCGTCGAGCGACACGCTAGCATGATGTTGCATGGCAATGCGGCGTACGATCGCGAGGCCGAGGCCGCTGCCCGCCACGTCGGTGCGCGCGCGATTCGCACCGGCGCCCACGCGATAGAAACGATCGAACACGCGATCGCGCTCGGCCGGGTCGATCCCCGGGCCGCTGTCGGCGATGCGCACCACCGGGCGCCCTTCCTCGACATGCAGGGCGACATCCACGCGTCCGCCGCGCGGCGTGTATTTGGTTGCGTTGTCCACGAGGTTGTTGAACAGCACGCGCAGCGCTTCCGCGTCGCCGGTGACGCTAGCGGCTTCCGTCGCCTCGATGCCGAGATCGACGCCGCGATTCACCGCAAGCGGCGTATAAGCGACCACGCAATCCTGCAGCAGCGCGCGCAGATCGATCATGTCGGTGGCGGCGAGACCGTCCGGTTCGGAGCGCGCGAGCGCGAGCAGCTGTTCGGCGAGGCGCGTGGCGCGCGTCACCCCCGCTTGCAGATCGGCGAGCGCTTCGCCGCGGCCGGCTTCGTCTTTCGCGCGCGCCACCAGTTGCGCCTGAATCTGCACGGCGGCGAGCGGCGTGCGCAACTCGTGCGCGGCGTCGGCGACAAAGGCTTTCTGAATATCGAGCGCGGTGGCGAGCCGTTCGAGCAGACCGTTCAGCGCGCGCACGAGCGGCTGCACTTCGAGCGGCAGGCGCTGGTCCGGCAGCGGATCGAGCGCCTCGGGATGACGCGTGTCGAGCGCACTGGTCACGCGCCGCAACGGCCTCAGCCCGCGTCCGACGATCACCCACACCGCCAGCCCCATCAGCGGCAGCAGCACGATCAGCGGCCACAGCGTGCGCAGCGCGACATTCGCCGCGAGGCGGTTGCGCACGGACACCGGCTGCGCGAGCTGCACCACGTTATCGCCGACGATCGCGCCATACACACGCCAGTCGCCGCGCTCGGTGTGCTCCGTGGAAAAGCCGATTTCGGCACGCGGCGCGAGCGGCGCACGCGGACGCGAGTAGTACATCAGCACGCCGTTGCGATTCCAGATCTGCAGCACGATGCCCTCGTCGCCGGTATCGCGCGAACCGAGCACCTGCGAGAACGGTTCCGACGGCAGCGCCGCGGCGATCTGTTCCAACTGGTAATCGAAGAGTTCGTTGGCTTCGGCAAGCGCTTGCCGGTAGATCAGCCAACCCGCGATACCGACGCCGAGCAGCACCAGCGCCAGCAGCCAGACCAGCAATTGACGGCGAATCGAACGCATTGGCTCAGGCGTCCTTCGCGATCATGTAGCCGAGGCCGCGCACGTTGCGGATCAGATCGGCGCCGAGCTTCTTGCGCAGCGCGTGAATGTAGACCTCGACGGTATTGCTGCCGATCTCCTCGCCCCAGCCGTACATTTTTTCTTCGAGCTGGCTCTTCGAGAGCACCGCGCCCGGCCGCGCGAGCAGCGCCTCGAGCAGCGCGAATTCGCGCGCCGACAAGGCGACCGGCGAGCCGTCGAGCGTGACCTGGTGCGACGCGGGGTCGAGCGTCAGGTTGCCGAGGCGGATGGTCGAGTCGCTGCGTCCGGATTGACGCCGGATCAGCGCGCGCATGCGGGCGCCGAGTTCGTCGAGATCGAAAGGCTTGACAAGGTAATCGTCAGCGCCGGCGTCGAGGCCCTTGACGCGATCGGCCACCGCATCGCGCGCGGTGAGGATCAGCACCGGCATCGCGAGACTGCGCGCGCGCAGCGTGCGCAGCACGTCGAGACCGTCGCGCTTGGGCAGGCCGAGGTCGAGCAGCACGAGATCGTAAGGCTGGCTGGACGCCGCGCTGAGCGCCGCTTCGCCGTCTTCCACCCAGTCGACCGCGAAGCCTTCGCCGCGCAGCGCCTTGCGCACGCCTTCCGCGATCATCCGGTCGTCTTCGACTAGCAAGATGCGCATGGTTCTTCATTCCAAAACGTTCGATGATGCCGCATTCTAGCGCCCGCCCCCGTCGTGCGCGCCGCGTGGCGCTTTTTCCACCGCAGCCTCGCGGCATGTCTCTACAATGAGCGCTTTGCGTCGCGCGGCCGGCGCCGGGCCGGATCGGTCCGCCCGCAGCGCGCTGTGCCGGTGTCGCCTGAATTGCCGCGTCCGTTCGCGGGATTTCGCGCGAAGCGTGCCCCACGCCCTGATATTTTGCTTTTTCGCCCGTTCATGACGCACGCTTTTCTGTCTTCTCTCGCACGCAGGCTGTCCCAGCTCCCGTCGCGCTCACGCTCATCTCCCGCCTCCCCGCATTGCGCCACTTCCCTGCCTCGCCGGTTCGCTCCGCGTGCGGCCGCCTGGCTGCTCGCCTGTGCCGCACTCGGCTGCGGCGCATCGCTGCCGCTCGCCGCGCAGGCTCGCCTCAAGGCCAAGCATCCGGCGGTCAACGTCACCACTGTATTGCCGCAACCGGTGATGGTGGGCTTGCAGCGCGCGCACGTGCCCCTGTCGTCGATCAGCGTGGTAGTGGAGAAAGTCGGCGACCGCACGCCGATCGTCGCGCTGAACGCCGTCAAGCCGATGATGCCCGCCTCGACGATGAAGCTCGTCACCACCTACTCGGGCCTGTCGATTCTCGGGCCCGACTACCGCTGGCGCACGAGCGCCTACGCGGACGGCACCATCGACGCCAACGGCGTGCTGCACGGCAATCTCTACATTCAGGGCACGGGCGATCCGAAGCTCGTGCCTGAAGAGCTGATCGACCTGGTGCAGAAAATCCACAAGGCGGGCATCACCGGCATCGACGGCGCGCTGGTGCTCGACAAGCGCTATTTCGACCCTTCCACGCGCGACCTGCCGCCGTTCGACGACGACAGCACCGCGCCGTACAACGTCGGCCCCGATCCGCTGCTGTACGCGTTCAAATCGCTGTCGTTCACGCTGACGCCGTCGCCCGACGGCAGCGTGGCGATCGACGTGCTGCCGGCGCTCAGCCAGTTGCAGATCGACAATCAGATGCACGCCGTGAACGGCCCGTGCCGCGGGGACGCGGCCACCGTGTCGCCCACCGTCACGCCACAGCCGAACGGCAAGGTCGTGGCCTCGTTCAGCGGCGAGTATTCGGAGCGCTGCGGCCCGCGCACGATCAACGTGGCGGTGCTCGATCACAGCGCGTTTTTTGCGGGCGGCTTTCTCGCGCTGTGGCAGCAAACCGGCGGCACGTTCAATGGCACGACGCGCGACGGCGCCGTGCCCGCCGGCGCCAGGCTGGTTGCGACACACCAGGGACCGGTGCTGTCGGACATCGTTCGCGACATCAACAAGTTCAGCAACAACACGATGGCGCGCAATCTGTTCCTGACCATCGGCGCCACCGAGGACCAGCCGCCGGCCACGCCCGCGAAATCCGCGCGCGCGATCAAGGCATTTCTGCGCCGCGACAGCATCGACATGGAATCCCTGACGCTCGACAACGGTTCGGGCCTGTCGCGCGACGAGCATGTAACCGCGCTCGCGCTCGCCGATCTGCTGCAGCGAGCCAATGCGAGCCCGCTCGCGCAGGTGTTCGTGGAGTCGTTGCCGATCGCGGGTGTCGACGGCACGATGCGCAACCGCCTGACCAACGACGGCGCGGGCGGCAACGCGCACATCAAGACCGGCACCTTGCGCGACGTGCGCGCGATCGCCGGCTATGTGGCCTCGGCGGACGGCAACAGCTACATCGTCGTGAGCCTCATCAACGACCCGCATTCGGAAGCCGCGCGCGCCGCGCACGACGCGCTGCTCGAATGGGTGTATCAGGGGCCGTCTCAGGGCTTCACCAAGGTTGCCGATTCCGTCGCCGAACCGCGCGCCAGCAAGCCCAGGAAAAACCCGCACAAGCGCGGCGCCCACTGAGGGTTCCTTCTAGCGAAGCCGCGCACCGCAACGTTCCTAAGCGTGTACGCTGTCGGGCAGTGTTTGAGGCGCGCGTAAAACGCCATAGGGAACGCACGAGCCGTGCACCCGTTGCAGTCCGCCCGAACGATAACGACAACACCCGCCGCGCAGCGCGCGGCGGTCAGGGACCACGGAGGAAGACACCATGCAATTCGATGCCGAATTGCTGCTGCTCGCCATGGCGCCAGTCTTTCTCGCATGCATCGGCTGGGAGGCGTGGCATCTGAGGCGCACGCGGCCGGGCGCGCAAATCTATAGCTGGCGCGACACGCTCTGCAATGCGGGGCTCGCGTTGATGCAGCAGGCCGCGGACAAAGTCGCGTGGCTCGCCATCATCCCGGTCTACGCGTTCTTCTACGATCACTATCGCGTCACCACGTGGCAGGCGAACTGGGTATCGTTCGTCGTGCTGTTCGTCGCTCAGGATCTGCTCTATTACGTGTTTCACCGTTGCAGCCACCGCGTGCGCTGGCTGTGGGCCGCGCATGTCGTGCATCACTCGTCGGAGCGCATGAATTTTTCGACCGCGTTCCGCCAGAGCCTGATGTATCCGATCGCGGGCATGTGGCTGTTCTGGATTCCGCTGGCCGTGCTCGGCTTTCCGCCAAAGCAGATCGTCGCGATCGTGCTGATCAATCTCGGCTTTCAGTTTTTCGTGCATACGCAGGCCATCGGCAAGCTCGGCTGGCTCGAATATGTGGTCAACACGCCGTCGATTCATCGCGTGCACCATGCGCGCAACGACCGCTATATCGATCGCAACTATGCGGGCGTGCTGGTGATCTGGGATCGCCTGTTCGGCAGCTACGTCGAAGAAGATCTGCGCGACGCACCGGTGTACGGCATCGTCGAACCGCTTCACACTTACAACCCACTGAAGGCGACGTTTCACGAATGGGCGTCGATGGCCCGCGACTTCGCGAGCGTGCGCGGCTGGCGCAACAAGTGGCGCGCGCTGTTTGCGCCGCCCGCATGGGCCGCGGACTATCACGCGCGACTGGCGGCCGGCTCGCTCGGTTCAGCCGGTGCTGATGGAGCGGATGGAGCGGCAAACAGGCATTCGGGCGGTGACGTTCGCGTGAATGAAGACCATACGGCGGCGATGCAAACAACGCGCAGACCGTAGAAGATTCTGTAAGCTGGCGTCACGCCGCCGACGCGGCGGGCGCTGCCTGCAACACATGGCGCAAAGGCCACACATACGAGGAGATGTAGTCAACATGAAGCAAACAGCATCGAGGAAACAGCATTGGCTGCGCGTCACGCAGATCGCCATGGCCAGCACGGCGTTTGCCCTGCTCGCGGCTTGCGGCGGTGGTAGCGACAATAACAACAACTCCAGCAGCACGCCGGCAGGCGGCGTCAAGCTGCAGATCGTCTCGTTCGGCGACAGCCTGTCGGATGCCGGCACGTATTCGCCGGTGATCCAGGGCAACTTCGGCGGTGGCCGCTTCACGACCAACCCGGGTGAAGTGTGGACGCAGAAGGTCGCGGAGTACTACGGCGACACGTTAAAACCGGCGTTCCTCGGGGGCTTCGGCCAGCCGCTGGTGGCAACGGGCGGCTTCGGCTACGCGCAGGGCGGCTCTGACGTCGTCAATGCTCAAGGTATAGGCTGGGCGCCCAACAGCATGGCCGCTACGACCGTCCCGGTCGTGGCGCAGGTGGCCAGCTACCTGAGCACGAATACGAGCTTCAACGGCAACCAGCTCGTGCTGATGAACGGCGGTGCAAACGACATCTTCCAGTTCTCGACCACTGCCAATCTACAAGCGCTCGGCACCGCGCTGCAGACGCAATACCCGCTGCTCGTGCAGGCCGGCAAACTGCCGAACTCGCAGGCAGGCCAGGTCGCGTTCATCGTCGGCTATCTGCAGCAGTTGGCCAACCCGCAGATCGCGACGGCCGCCAGCCAGCTCGCCGCGCAAGTCCAGAAAATCGTCGCCGCGGGCGCGACTCACGTGGTGGTGTCGACGGTGCCAGACATCGGCAATACACCGCTCGGTGTCACCGCTAACGCGAGCTCGCCTGGCGCAGCCGCACTGCTGTCCGGGATCACCGCGGCGTATAACTACCTGTTGGTACAGAACCTGACGGCCCTCGGCCTGCTGGGTACGGGTAAAGTCATCGTGATCGATGCGTTCACGTGGTTCGATCAAACGTTGGCGAACTATCAGGCGCTGGGCTTCACGGTGGCCAACACCGACACGGCGTGTAACGTGAAGGCAATGCAGGCCAACGCAACCGCGTACGCCACCGCCAATCCGAGCGCAACGAACGGGTTGACCCCGGCCCAGTACGGCCAGCAGTTCGGCTCGTCGCTGTTCTGCTCGCCGCAGACTTACACGGTGGCTGGCGCTGACCAGACCTACATCTTCGCGGACACGGTCCACGCGAGCACGCACACCAATGCGTTGTTCGCGCAATTCGTGCAACAGCAGATCGCGGCGACGGGGTTGGGCAAGTAATCAGGCAACGCAGCAAGCGAGACGGCGGATCAGGCGATCCGCCGTTTTTCTTTGCGATGATGGAAGACGCGGCTGGATTCAGCCGGGCTCTGCACGCAAGCGCTATCCCTGCGCTTCAAACGCCGCAGCCGCGCGCCCTAGCCGGTCATTGACCGCGATCCACTCGATCGTATCCGGCAGCTTCTCGATCAGAATCCGCGTGACGTTCGCGCGGTCGAGCGCCCTCAGCAGGCCATACAGTTCACGCGCATAGACATGCGGATCTTCCGGCGCGGCGACGAAATGCACGCCGTCGGCATCGACCCAATGTCCGGCGCGCGACGAACGCGCCACCAAGGCCACGCGCTCGCCGGCTTCCCGCGCGGCAAGCAAAGGCTCCAGCTCGCCGAAAGGCAATAACGCCAGCGGCGTGCGCGGCGCGTAATGCGCCTTCAGCGTGCCGGAAGCCCGCGGCGCGGTCGCGTCCGAACCGTCGGGCAAGCGCGGCGCCTCGCCGAGCACGTCGGCGATATCCTGCGGGGTCACACGGCCCGGTCTCAACAGCGCCGGAAAGCCGCGCGACAGATCCAGAATGGTCGACTCGATGCCAACGTCCGACGCGCCGCCGTCCAGCACGTGAATCGTGTCACCGAATTCCTCGCGCACATGTTGCGCGGTGGTCGGGCTGACATGCCCAAAGCGGTTCGCCGATGGCGCCGCCACCCCGCCGTGCCCGCCACGCAACGCACTGAACGCATCGAGCAAGGCTTGCGCGACAGGATGCGATGGGCAGCGCAGCCCCACCGAATCCTGCCCGCCGCTCACCGCGGCCGGAATGCGCGCGGCGCGCTTCAGGATCAACGTAAGCGGCCCAGGCCAGAACGCGTCGATCAGGCGCTGTGCCTCCGCGGGCAAATGCTCGACCCAGTAACCCGGATCGCCCTGCGGCGCGAGATGCACGATCACCGGATGATTCGCCGGCCTGCCCTTCGCCGCGTAAATACGCGCGACCGCGTCGGGATTCTCGGCGTCGCCGCCGAGGCCGTACACCGTCTCCGTGGGAAACGCGACCAGACCGCCCGCGTCGAGCAGCGCCGCCGCATGGTCGATCTGCGTAGCGCTCACAGGCAGTGCGCTCGCGGCACCCTCGGCGGGATTCTGTCGATCTGGCATGGCGCGCGCGTCAGCTCGTGAGGATGTGCAGCAGCCGCGCGCAATCGCGTCCGGCCGTGCGGGCTTCTTCGAGCGACGCCGCCGTGAAATTCACGTGGCCCATCTTGCGGCCGCAGCGTGCTTCTTCCTTGCCGTACAGATGCAGACGCGCCGCCGGCATCGCCGCGACTTCGTGCCACGGCGGCGTGACCGCCGCGCCCTTCGGGCCGTCCGGGAACCACACGTCGCCGAGAATGTTCAGCATCACTGCCGGCGAATGCTGGCGCGTGTCGCCCAGCGGCATGCAGGTCATGGCGCGCACCTGCTGCTCGAACTGGCTGGTCGCGCAGGCGTCGACGGTGTAGTGGCCGGAATTGTGCGGGCGCGGCGCCATTTCATTGGCCACCAGCGAGCTGTCTTCGAGAATGAAGAACTCGACGCACAGCACACCGACATATCCGAGCTTGTCGGCGATTTGCAGGGCGGCCTGTTGCGCCTGCTGCACGAGCGCGGGGCTCGCGTCCGGCGCGGGAACGATGGTGTGCGACAGCACGCCGTCGCGATGGGTATTCTGCGCGAGCGGATACACCACCGACGCGCCGTTCGCCGAGCGCGCGATCAGCGCCGACACTTCAAATTTCAGCGGCAAACGCTTTTCCAGCACGCACGGCACGCCGCCGAGCGACGCATGCGCCTCGCGCACTTCTTCGGCGTTGCGCACGCGAATCTGGCCCTTGCCGTCGTAGCCCATGCGCGCGGTCTTGAGAATGCCGGGCAGCACGGCTTCGAGCTTGGCGTCCTCCAACGCGGCCAGCGCATCCGACGACTCGATCACCACGTGCGGCGCCACGGTCACGCCCGACGACGCGATGAAGCGCTTCTCGGCAATGCGGTCCTGAGCCACGGCGACGCAGCGGCCGGCCGGACTCACGAAGGTGGTGCGGGCGAGAAAATCGAGGCTCGCGGCCGGCACGTTCTCGAATTCGGTCGACACCGCCGCGCACAGCCGCGCGAGTTCGGTCAGCGACGCTTCGTCGTCGTAAGGCGCGCGCAGATGGCGGTCAGCCACGGCGCCGGCCGGACTGTTTTCGTCCGGATCGAGCACGGCGACGCGATAGCCCATGGCCTGAGCGGCAAAGCAGAACATACGGCCGAGCTGGCCGCCACCGACCATGCCAAGCCATGCGCCGGGCAGAATCGGTGAAACCGGTGTGTTGTCTGGGTTCATCTTAGTGGTCGGTCGCGGCCGGGTGTGCATGCGCTACCGCAGCAAGCACCCGGCCGGGGGTCGGACAGGGGGACGTCTTAAAGCAATCAGCCTGCGCGCTTACAGCGCCGGCAACACCATGGCGTGCGCCGCTTCGTTCTGGCGCACGCGGAATGCAGCCAGTTTTTCCGCATACTCCGGGCTCGTGCCGCTCAGCAGCGACACGGCGAACAGCGCCGCATTCGCCGCGCCCGCTTCGCCGATCGCAAAGGTGGCGACCGGCACGCCCTTGGGCATCTGCACGATCGAATGCAGCGAATCGACGCCCTTCAGATACTTGCTTGCCACCGGCACGCCGAGCACCGGCACCGTGGTCTTGGCGGCCAGCATGCCCGGCAGATGCGCCGCGCCGCCCGCGCCCGCGATGATCGCGCGAATGCCGCGCTCGCGCGCGCTTTCAGCATAGGCGAACATTTCGTCGGGCATGCGGTGCGCGGATACGACCTTCGCTTCGTACGGCACGCCGAATTCCTGCAGAATCGCCACGGCGTTTTTCATGACTTCCCAGTCGGAACTGGAGCCCATCAGCACGCCGACGACCGGCGCGCCATGCGTATGGGCGGTTTGTGCTTCACTCATCTTACGGCTTCCTTGTGTCTCGATCGCGGCGCAAAGGCCACGCGCTGGCAATCACGCGAGCTTGTGACCGGTCAGGCGCTCGAGCGCTTCCTGATACTTCTCGCCCGTTTTCGTGACGACTTCGTCGGGCAGCTTCGGCGCCGGCGGCTCTTTCTTCCACGGCTGGGTTTCGAGCCAGTCGCGCACGAACTGCTTGTCGAACGACGGCGGGTTGGTGCCGACCTGATACTGGTCGGCCGGCCAGAAGCGCGACGAATCCGCGGTCAGCGCTTCGTCCATCAGGTACAGCTTGCCGTGGTTGTCGAGACCGAATTCGAACTTCGTGTCCGCGATGATGATGCCGCGCGTGGCGGCGTAGTCCGCGGCTTCCTTGTACAGCCGGATCGAGATGTCGCGGATCGTGGCCGACAGTTCGGTGCCGATGCGGCGCTCCATCTCGTTGTACGTGATGTTTTCGTCGTGGTGGCCCATTTCGGCCTTGGCGGCCGGCGTAAAGATCGGCTCGGGCAGCTTCTGCGCATTTTGCAGACCCGGCGGCAACTCGACGCCGCACACCGAGCCGGTTGCCTGGTAGTCTTTCCAGCCGCTGCCGGCCAGATAGCCGCGCACCACCGCCTCGACGAGGATCGGCTCGAGGCGCTTGACCACCACCGCGCGGCCCTTGACCTGCTCGACTTCGTCTGCCGCGACCACCGACTCGGGCGCCACGCCCGTGAGGTGATTCGGCACCACGTGCTTCAGCTTCTCAAACCAGAAGTTCGCCATTTCATTGAGCACGCGGCCCTTATTCGGAATCGGCTCGCCCATGATGACGTCGAACGCCGACAGACGGTCGGTCGTGACGATCAGCAACTGGTCGTTGCCCACCGCATAGTTGTCGCGGACTTTACCGCGGCCGAGCAGCGGCAGCGAGCGGAGCGTGGATTCGTAGAGGGTAGACATCGTCGTGGTTCGCTAAAAGTGAGGCAAAAAGTGTGACCGGAACAAAAGGGAAACGCCGTTCCCCGGATGATGCGGGAACGGCGATCTGACGACAACCTGGCCGGATGGCCACACGCATGGCGTGGCACCGGCCCGGGCGCCGGCTTAGCGGACGACTTGTGCGAGCTCGCCTGCTTTGTACTTCTCCGCGATTTTATCAAGCGAAACCGGCTTGATCTTGCCGGCCTGGCCTTCGCACCCGAATTGCGTGTAACGCTCGATACAGATTTTCATCGCCGCTTCGCGCGCCGGCTTCAGATAATCGCGCGGATCGAACTTGCCCGGGTTGGTCGCCATGTAGCGGCGGATCGCGCCGGTGATTGCCAGACGCAGGTCGGTGTCGATGTTGACCTTGCGCACGCCGTGCTTGATGCCTTCCTGGATTTCCTCGACCGGCACGCCGTACGTTTCCTTCATGTCGCCGCCGAATTCGCGGATTTCCGCGAGCAATTCCTGCGGCACCGACGACGAACCGTGCATGACCAGGTGCGTGTTCGGAATGCGCTGGTGGATTTCCTTGATGCGCTGGATCGACAGAATGTCGCCCGTGGGCTTCTTGCTGAACTTGTAGGCGCCGTGCGACGTGCCGATCGCGATCGCCAGTGCGTCGCACTGGGTCAGCTTGACGAAGTCGGCGGCCTGCTCCGGATCGGTCAGCAGTTGCTCGCGGGTCATCGTGCCTTCCGCGCCGTGGCCGTCTTCCTTGTCGCCCTTCATGGTTTCCAGCGAACCGAGCACGCCCAGTTCCGCTTCCACCGTGACGCCGATCGAGTGCGCGGCTTCCACGACCTTGCGCGACACTTCGACGTTGTACTCGTACGAAGCGACCGTCTTGCCGTCGGCTTCGAGCGAACCGTCCATCATCACGCTGGTGAAGCCGCTGCGGATTGCCGCCATGCAGACCGCCGGCGACTGGCCGTGATCCTGGTGCATCACGACCGGGATGTGCGGATACGATTCGATCGCGGCTTCGATCAGGTGGCGCAGGAACGCCTCGCCCGCGTACTTACGCGCGCCGGCCGATGCCTGCATGATGACCGGTGCGTTGACCTTGTCGGCCGCCGCCATGATCGCCTGCACCTGCTCCAGGTTGTTCACGTTGAATGCCGGGAGGCCGTAGCCGTTTTCCGCAGCATGGTCCAGCAGTTGACGCATTGATACGAGAGGCATGCTTAACTCCTTAGATTGAAACGAATTCTTGTGCCGTCGGCATCTTTTGGGCGATTTTACGCGAAGCAAGCTGCCTACCCGTTCACCCAGTCTCTAAAGCGCATGTTCCCCGGATGCGCGATTGGAGTCTGTGCGCCGCCTCTCGCGGGGCATGACAACCTGCTTCGTTCAATCAACACGTGTCGGCCAGAGCTAGCGCTTTAGCTGTCGACCGGAGTTCGCGCTTTAGCGCGTTACTCCAGTCCCATGCAAAGCTCGCTACTCCGGTCCCATGCAAAGCACTTACTTTGGCCCCACGCAGAGCGCACCGATCGAGCTATCCGTGTCGACCGGAATTAGCGCTTCAACACTTGTTCCGGTCCACGCGGATCGCTGCAGAATCAATACGGCTCGCCGACCCGCACGATCTTCAGCGTATTGGTACCGCCGGCCTGGCCCATCGGCTCGCCGACAGTCAGCACCACCATGTCGCCATGCGATGCATAGCCCTTGCGGACCACGGTTTCCAACGCCTGTTGCAACGCGGTGTCACGGTCGGTGTTGGTGTCCAGATGCAGCGAGGTCACGTTGCGATACAGCGCCATGGCCCGTTCGCTGCCGACCCGCGGCGTGAGCGCGAAAATCGGCACGTGGGTCGAATGACGCGACATCCACAGCGCGGTCGAGCCCGATTCGGTGAGCGCCACGATCGCCTTCGCGCCGAGGTGGTAGGCCGTGAACAGCGCGCCCATGGCGATCGACTGGTCGATGCGCGTGAACGTGCGGTCGAGGAAATCCTTGTCCAGCTCCGAATGCTCCGATTTCTCGGCTTCGACGCAGATCGCCGCCATCGTCTCGATGGTCTGCACCGGGTACTTGCCCGCCGCCGATTCCGCCGACAGCATCACCGCGTCCGTGCCGTCGAGCACGGCGTTGGCGACGTCCGACACTTCCGCGCGGGTCGGCACCGGTGCGTGGATCATCGACTCCATCATCTGGGTCGCGGTGATCACGAACTTGTTCGACTCGCGCGCCATGCGGATCATGCGCTTTTGCAGCGCGGGCACTGCGGCATTGCCCACTTCCACGGCCAGGTCGCCACGCGCGACCATGATGCCGTCCGAGGCGTCGAGGATGCCTTGCAGCGCCGGAATCGCTTCCGCGCGCTCGACCTTTGCGATCATCTTCGGCTTGATGCCGTACGGCGCGCCGGCGATATTCGCCAGCTGGCGCGCCATTTCCATGTCAGTGGCGTTCTTCGGGAACGACACCGCCACGTAATCCACGCCGAGCGACATGGCCGTGCGGATGTCTTCCATGTCCTTCGCGGTCAGCGCGGGCGCCGACAGGCCGCCGCCCTGGCGGTTGATACCCTTGTTGTTCGACAGCTCGCCGCCGATCTTGACGATCGTGTGGATCTCGCTGCCGATCACGCGTGCCACGTCCAGCACGATCAGGCCGTCGTTGAGCAGCAGCACGTCGCCCGGCTTCAGATCGCGCGGCAGGTCCTTGTAGTCGAGGCCGGCGCGGCTTTCGTTGCCAAGCTCGCATTCGGCGTCGAGAACGAACGGCTCGCCGGCGACCAGCATGATCTTGCCGTTTTCGAATTTACCAACCCGGATCTTCGGGCCTTGCAGGTCCGCCATGATGGCGACTTCGCGGCCGGCATGACGGGCCGCCTCGCGCACGAATTCGGCGCGCTGGCGGTGGTCGTCGGCGGTGCCGTGCGAAAAGTTCAGCCGCACGACGTCGGCTCCTGCCTGAATCATTTGCTGCAGAATCTCCGGCGTGCTGGAAGCCGGTCCGATAGTAGCGACAATCTTGGTGGCGCGATGCATGAGTCTCCTCGTCTGGGTGAGATCGCTGGAAAGAGCGCTGCGAGTCGGATGCGGAGGCTGCGCACCGAGGGATGCTGCCGGGGGCTGCGCGCCGGCTGGGGCCAGCGTCGCTTTATGGGGTGAGGCGGTGTTCGACACCGGCACGGGGCGTGCCGGCGGTTCGGCGAGCGCGACCTCGTCGTCCGCGAGTTCTGCCTGCGATTGAGCGGCTTGTCCGGTGGACAATTCCGCTGCTTCGACGGCAGTGGTCAACTCCGCGTGCGCGAGGGGCGAGCCGGATTCTTCAGGTTGCGGCGCTTCTGCTTGATTTACCGCGGTCGGGTCAGCCGCAGCCGCGGAGCGCGCTGCGCGCTCCCCCGCCTTTGCTGCTTCGGTATTACGCGGCGACTTGGCACCGCGCGCTTTTGCAGACTTTGTCATGGGGGAGCGCGCCGTCACGTTAAGCCCGCGATTCCAGAACTTCGACGGCCGGCAGCTTCTTGCCCTCGAGGAACTCGAGGAAGGCGCCGCCGCCTGTCGAGATGTAGCTAACCTTGTCGTGGATGCCGTACTTGGCGATGGCCGCGAGCGTATCGCCGCCGCCCGCAATCGAGAACGCCGACGACTTGGCGATCGCGTCAGCGAGCGTCTTCGTGCCGTTGCCGAACTGGTCGAATTCGAACACGCCGACCGGGCCGTTCCAGACGATCGTGCCGGCCTTCTCCAGTTGCGCGGCGAGCACGCGGGCCGTTTCCGGTCCGATGTCGAGGATCATGTCGTCGTCTTGAACGTCGGCGACGGCCTTGATTTCGGCCTTGGCAGTGGGTGAAAACTCTTTGGCGGTGACCACGTCGGTCGGGATCGGCACCGAGGCGCCGCGCGCTTTCGCGGCTTCGATAATGGCTTTGGCCTCTTCCACCAGATCGGCTTCGGCGAGCGACTTGCCGATCTTCAGGCCGGCGGCCAGCATGAACGTGTTGGCGATGCCGCCGCCCACGATCAGTTGATCGACCTTGTCGGCGAGCGACTTCAGAATGGTCAGCTTGGTCGACACCTTCGAACCGGCGACGATCGCCACCAGCGGACGCTTCGGCGCGCCCAGTGCCTTGCCGAGCGCTTCGAGCTCAGCGGCCAGCAGCGGGCCGGCGCACGCGACGGGAGCGTATTTGGCGATGCCGTGCGTGGTGGCTTCGGCGCGGTGCGCGGTGCCGAATGCGTCGTTCACGTAGACGTCGCAGAGCTTCGCCATTTTTTGCGCGAGCTCGTCGGAATCTTTCTTTTCGCCCTTGTTGACGCGGCAGTTTTCCAGCAGCACAACCGACCCCGGCGCAACCGTCACGCCGTTTTCGACCCAGTTCGCCACCAGCGGCACGTCACGGCCAAGCAGTTCGGCCAGACGCTTGGCGACCGGCGCGAGCGAATCTTCCGGCTTGAACTCGCCTTCGGTCGGACGGCCCAGGTGCGACGTGACCATCACGGCGGCGCCTGCGTCGAGCGCTGCCTTGACGGCCGGCACGGAGGCGCGGATACGGGTGTCTTCGGTGATGTTGCCTTGATCGTCCTGCGGCACGTTCAGATCGGCGCGGATGAACACGCGTTTGCCGGATAGCTTGCCTTCGGCGATCAGATCGGAGAGACGCAATACCTTGTTCATGGGCGTGTATGTGCGAGTTGATGAGAAGGCGGTGACGGACGGCGCACGCGGCCTTCAGCGCAGTGAACTCCAGCGCCTGGGCACAGCAACGGCTCCGCTGAATCGGGCTCGGGCGCCGGCGGCGAGGCCGCGGCTCGCGCGCCTTGCGGCGGCGCGGTTATCCCGGAAACAACCATTTTAACTGATCCACACTGCCTTCTGACCCGCGGCCGGGCGAATGTCCCGTATTTGAAGGATGCGCCGCGCATGTCGCAGCGCAACAATTCTTGCTCTTCCACTCATATGAAGAGGCGCAACAGCGTGAACACGAGCATTCCGACGACAATCGTACCCAGCATGGTGCGCCGCCACAAAAACCACGCCAGACCGGACAGCGATGCGTAAAACTCGTGGTTCGACAGCGCGAACGAGAGACCGGCCGGCGTCGCCAGCACATCGGGCAGGACCACGGCGGCAAGCGCCGCGGCCGGCGCGTAGCGCAACATCCGCTGCACGCGCTCCGGCAAAACCGTGCGCTCGCCGCCGATTAGAAACATGGCGCGTGTCACGGCGGTGACGAAGGTCATACCGATAATGGCGATCCAGATCTGCGTGGCGGTCATTGGGAATCTCCGGCGCTGTTGCGGATGCGGCGCAAGTCGGCGCGCTCGACCATCAGGTCGGCGGCACTGCCGGCGATGATCGCCGCGATCACCGCGAGCGGCAACGCGAGCCGGTAGGGCAGGTCGAACGCGAGCAGCGACACCAGGCCGGCAATGCTGCACGCGACCAGGGTGGACCGCGTCGCGATCGCCGATACCATGATGGGCAGCAGCGCCAGCGTGCCCGCCAGCGCGAGGCCCCAGTTATCCGGAATCAGGCTCGCCAGCAGAATGCCGGCAATCGACGACACCTGCCACGACAGCCAGCTGCACACCGCCATGCCCCAGAAGTACGCCTCCTTGCCCGGCACATAACCCGTGCGGAAGCTCTTCTTCTGGAACAGCAGATAGATCACGTCGCCATTGAAATAGCCGAGCACGATGCGCCGCCACATCGGCAGATAGGAAAAGTGCGGCGCGAGGCCGGCGCTGAAGATCACGAAACGCGTATTGACCATCGCGGCCGTCAGGAGCACGGTCCAGATCGGCAGCTTGGCGGCGAGCAGCGGCAGCACCGCCAACTGGGACGAGCCGGCATAGCACAGCAGCGACATGGCAAGCGCCTGCGGCACCGTCAGCACGGATTTGCTCATGGCAATGCCCGTCACGAGCCCCCAGGAGAAAATCGCCATCAGCGTGGGCGAATAGTCGCGCGCGCCATCACGGAAGGCACGGCGATCGGTATCGGACAGACGAGCGAGCATGAGGCTGAACAGGACGAACGGCACCTGAAGAGGGACGCCGCTACGATGGGAAGTCGGCGCCAGGTCGTCAAGCACCCGCTGGCGCATCCGGATTTGAATTATGCGAGTGCTGGATTATAGCGTCCGGAATACGGCCAAACGCCCGTTCCAGGTGCAAAAGACGCTAAAATGACGGCCTTCGCACCACCTCGCAAGAAAATACCGGGCCGTTCCAGGTTTTCTTGTCCCCTCGGGGGCCTGACGCGAAGCGACAGGTTTGGGGGCATTCACAAACGCACCTGCTGGAGAATCGTATGTCAATGGCCGACCGCGACGGCAAGATCTGGATGGATGGCAAGCTCATCGAGTGGCGCGATGCCAAGATCCACGTGCTTACCCACACGCTGCACTACGGCATGGGCGTATTTGAAGGCGTGCGCGCCTACAAGACGGCAGACGGCGGCACCGCGATTTTCCGCTTGCAGGAACACACCAAGCGTCTGTTGAACTCGGCCAAGATCTTCCAGATGAATGTGCCGTTCGACCACGAAACGCTGGCCGCGGCGCAATGCGAAGTGGTGCGCCAGAACAAGCTCGAATCCTGCTACCTGCGCCCGATCATCTGGGTCGGCTCGGAAAAGCTCGGTGTGTCGGCCAAGGGCAACACCATCCACGTGGCGATCGCCGCCTGGCCGTGGGGCGCCTACCTGGGTGAAGACGGCCTCGCCAAGGGCATTCGTGTGAAGACCTCGTCGTTCACGCGCCATCACGTGAACGTCTCGATGGTTCGCGCCAAGGCGTCGGGCTGGTACGTGAACTCGATCCTCGCCAACCAGGAAGCCATCGCCGACGGTTACGACGAAGCACTGCTGCTCGACGTTGACGGCTACGTGTCGGAAGGCTCGGGCGAGAACTTCTTCCTCGTGAACAACGGCAAGCTGTACACGCCTGATCTGTCGTCATGCCTCGACGGCATCACGCGCGACACGGTCATCACGCTCGCGCGCGACGCGGGCATCCAGGTGATCGAAAAGCGCATTACGCGCGACGAGGTCTATACCTGCGACGAAGCGTTCTTCACCGGCACCGCCGCCGAAGTCACGCCGATCCGCGAACTCGACAACCGCACGATCGGCTCCGGCGCACGCGGCCCGATCACCGAGAAGCTGCAAGCCGCGTTCTTCGACGTCGTGAACGGCAAGAGCGAGAAGTACGCGCACTGGCTGACCAGAATCTGATTGATGCGCGTTGCGCCGGCATTGACCGGCGCGGCGCCCGTACCCTGCATACAACGAGAAAGCCCCATGAGCGAAATCAAGGAAATGCCGCTGGTCGAACTGTCGGCCAAAGACCTGCCGGCGTACTGCCCGAACCCGGCCATGCCGCGCTGGAGCGCGCATCCGCGCGTCTTTATCGACGTCACGCATGGCGAAGCGCGCTGCCCCTACTGCAGCACGCGCTACAAGCTGCGCGACGGCGAAGTGGTCAAAGGTCATTGAGCCCGGCCACGGACACTGGCCCCCACGCAAGCACGCCATAGCAGGGCCGCTGCCGCGGCGGGTCCGGCCATGCCGGACTCGCGCCACGCGGCTCGCGGCCTTTCCCTTTTGAATCATCCGAACGCCACGCGCATGGCGCGCGCGGCGCTTCGTTTCGACACCGGACACTCACTCTGATGCGTCGCGCGTTGGTTATCGCACCGAACTGGATCGGTGACGCATTGATGGCGCAGCCGCTGTTTGCGCGCCTCGTGAAATTGCATCCGCGCATCGTCATCGACGCGGTCGCGCCCTCGTGGGTCGCGCCCGTGCTCGAACGCATGCCGGAAATCCGCGACGTCTACGCCACCGACCTTGCACACGGCAAGCTGCAAATGCTGCGCCGCTGGCAACTGGCGAGCGATTTGCGCGACGTCGGCTACGACGCGGCTTACGTGCTGCCGAACTCGCTCAAATCGGCGCTGATTCCGTGGATGGCGGGCATCGGGCTGCGCATCGGCTATACCGGCGAAAGCCGCTACGGTCTGCTGAACGTGCGTCACGCGAATCCGCGCAAGGACGAGCGGCCGCCCATGGTCGGCCAATACGCCGCCCTCGCCTACGCGCCCGGCGCCAAAGTCCCCGACGACCTGCCTATGCCGCGCCTCGACGCGGACCTGAACGAAGCGTCGCGTGTTTCGGCGCGTTTCAATCTGGACACGCGCGTGCCGCTGCTGGTGTTCTGTCCGGGCGCCGAGTACGGCCCCGCCAAGCGCTGGCCGCCCGAGCACTTCGCGTCGCTCGCGCAGATGGTCGGTCAATCGTTTCCGTATACGCAGATCGTCGCGCTCGGTTCACCGAAAGACGCGCCGCTTGCCCAGGCGATTGCCGAGAAAGCGCCGAACGTGCGCAACCTGTGCGGCCAAACCGCGCTGGGCGAGGCTTGCGCGCTGATCTCGCGCGCCAACGTGGTCGTCACCAACGATTCCGGGCTAATGCACGTGGCCGCCGCGCTGCGCCGTCCGCTGGTGGCGGTGTACGGTTCGACCGATCCACGCCACACGCCGCCCTTGTCCGAGCTTGCGAAGGTACAATGGCTCCATCTCGAATGCAGCCCCTGTTTTGAGCGCGAGTGTCCGCTCGGTCATCTGAACTGCCTGAAACAGCTGAGCGCCGAGCAGGTCTTCGGCGATTTGCGCGGCATGTTGCTCGCGCAACGCTGAACCGATTGACACTTGCACGCAACACCGCACGCCCCTGAGCGCGTCGCGTCATGTTCGCGCCTTGCGGCGCGGGCATTCTGGCGCTCGGGTGCACGGTCCCGTTCCGGGCCGTCCCGCTGACCGCTGTCCCGCAACCGCGCGCCGCGCACTAGAGACTGACGAGCCATGCCACGTTTTGCCCATATCTTCGAAGCCGCCGCCGATACCCTGAACGCCTATTACCAGGCCGTCGCCGAGGTCAATATCGACAGTTTGATGGGCCTGTGGATCGATGAGGAGTTCGTGAGTTGCATCTGCGCCGACGGCTCGCACCTGCACGGCCTCGACAGCATTCGCGCCGGCCTGCAGATCCAGCTCGAAACCGCGCGCGTGTCGATCGAGCCGCTCGATATCCGCGTCTACGACAGCCTCGGCACGGTCGTCTACGCGATTGCCGAAGCGCATCGTCCGGCCGATCCGAAAGCCACGCCCACCATGGTGTTCACCACTTACGTGATGGTTCACGAGCGCGGCGAATGGCGCATCGCGCATATTCACGCGAGCCCGATGCCCAACGAGGCCGCCAGCCAGTTCGCCACGAAAATGCGCCATGGCCAGGGGTCGCTGCACTGACGCGCGGTGCGCCTGGCACCACGCGTTCTACTTTTTTGCTTTGATTCGCGCATGAGTACGCCCCGCAGCAGTTCTCCCGTCCCAAATGAAGTGCCTCGCCCTGAAAGAAGCCCGCTCGGGGGACTGGGAGAGCATGGGACGACGCGCGATCTTTCCGCTGCCGGCGGCACGCCACGCACCGCGGCCACCATCGAACTGCTGTACCGCGCGCCTTTCTGGCTGCCGAACCGGCACGTCCAGACCATCGTCCCGGCATTGTTCGCGCGCCGACCGGCGGTGTCGTTTCGCCGTGAGCGCTGGGACACGCCGGACGGCGACTTCATCGACCTCGACTGGGTGCAGCACGACGGCCACGCCGCCTCCGCGTCCGCACCTGGCGCCCCGTCTGGCGCTCCCGCCGACAATGCCCCGCTTTTCGTGCTGTTTCACGGTCTCGAAGGCAGCTCGGCGTCGCACTATGCCATGTCGTTGATGGCGGCCGCGCGCGAGTGCGGCTGGCACGGCGTGGTGCCGCACTTTCGCAGCTGCAGCGGACCGTTGAACCGGCTGCCGCGCTTTTATCACCTCGCCGACAGCAACGAAGTCGACTGGATCCTGCGCCGCTTGCGCGCCGCGCATCGCGGGCCCATCGTCGCGGCCGGCGTGTCGCTCGGCGGCAATGTGCTGCTGCGCTGGCTGGGCGAGCGGCGCGAGGATGCCACCTCGGTCGTGTCGGCGGCCGCGGCGATTTCCACACCTATCGACGTGCACGCAGGCGGCCGCGCGTTGGCGCAAGGATTTGGCCTCGTCTACACGCGCAGCTTCCTGAAGACGCTCAAGCAGAAGGCCGAACAGAAGCTCATCCAGTTTCCTGGCTTGTTCGACCGCGACGCGATGCTGGCAACTCGAACCATGGGCCAGTTCGACAACGTGGTGACGGCGCCGCTGCACGGCTTTCGCGACACCAACGACTACTGGAGCAGCGCGACCACGCGCCCGCTTCTGCCGCACATTCAGGTGCCGACGCTGGTGCTGAACGCGCGCAACGATCCGTTCCTGCCGGCCGAGGCGTTGCCGTCGCGGCATGATGTTTCGGCGGCGGTGGAACTCGACCAACCCGAACACGGCGGCCATGCCGGTTTTATGACCGGACCATTTCCGGGGCGCATCGACTGGTTGTCGCAGCGCGTGTTCGGCTATCTGGAGCGGCACCTCGATCATGGATGACATCGTCAAGCAGGCTCTCGCCAAGTGGCCGAACGTACCGAGCTGCACCGGATGGCTGATGCTGGACCGCCGCGGCAACTGGCGCATGCGGGATGAAGCCGCGCAGGCAAGCGGCTTGCCGGGCACGCCGATCCGGCATGAAGCCCTGCTGGGGTTCATCAACCGGAACTACGGCGCGGACGAACGTGGCCAGTGGTTTTTCCAGAACGGCCCGCAGCGCGTGTATGTCGAACTGGGCTATACGCCGTGGGTCGTGCGTTTGTCGACGGATGCCGCCGGCGCCCTCACCTTGCTGGATCAGGGCGGCGTCGCTTTCGAGCCGGCGGCCGTGCTGGTCGACGAAGAAGGCGGGATTCTGTTCGCCGATGGCTCGACGCCGCCCCGCGTCGCGGTGCTGCACGATCACGATCTGGAAGTGTTCTCCGACCACGCCACGCTGGCGGACGATTCGATGAGCGGCGAGTTTCGCTGGAACGCTCAGACCGTGTTGCCGCTGCAGGCGGTGCGGCGAGGCGACGTGCCGGCACGGTTTGGGTTTGTGGCAAGTCCAGCGGCGGCGCTCGCCTGAGTTCCTGCCCGCGCAGCGCGCTTTCACTGGGCCCGGATCGGGCTCGCGACGAGACAGTAGGCCCGGCGCCTAGCTCTTCTCGTCGAGCCGCTCCTCCTTGTAGCGGTTCTCCATCTCATGCAACCTCGCGTCGACCGTAGCGAGGTCGTAATAGCCGATCGTCTTCATATCGCGGGCGTCCTTCAATTGCCGGATCGCCGAAGGCCACGCCCCTTCTAACGCAAACTTCTCCGCCATTGCCCGATGCTGCGTCAGCGCATCGCCGCTGCCAGCGCTGGCCTGCGCGAGATACAACCACCAGGCCGGCTGATCAGGCTGGGCGCGGGTCTCTTTGAGCGCCAGCGCCTGGGCCTCGGTAAAGCGCCGCAAAGTCAGCAAGGTGCGGATATGCATGTCGATCGCGGCATTCGATTGCGGCCAGTTCGCCTGTGCAAGCGCGGCGAGGCGAGCGGCTTCGTCGTCGCGGCCGGCGCGCCGCGCGATGTCGGCCGCCAGTACGTCGAGGCTCGGCGAGTTGCGCCCGGGCTCGCCTTCGGCTCTCTCGGCCGACGCGAATGCCGCGCGTGATAACGCCAGCGACGCCGCGGCATCGTCGTAACGTTCGAGCAGCATCTGCCCGTACGCGATGCCGTACCAGTTCGCCGCGACGTTGAGCGCGGTCCTGTCCTCGATCTCGGAACGCAGACGCGAAACCTCCTCCCCATACTCGCTGAGGGAGTGGTCCTGCAGCAGACGCGCCCGCGCCCGCGCAAAACCATATTCGGACGACTGATGCGGTTGCCGGTAAGGCGCGCGGCGCGCGCGGTCCTGCATGTCGGCAATCCGTTCGCCGGTCAGCGGGTGTGTTCGCGCGTAGGCCGGGATGCCGGTGTCGTTCATCGCCGCGCGATCGAGGCGGCCGAAGAACGCCGGCATCGCGTACGGATCGTAGCCGGCGCCGGCCAGCAGCAGAAAACCGACGCGGTCCGCTTCGTGCTCGGCGGAACGTGAGAAACGCAACTGGTTGTCGACCGCATACGCCTGACCGCCGATCGCAATCGCGCTACCCAGGTCGCCGCTATGCGCGAGCACGCCCGCCAGCACGCCGAGCAGCATCCCGGCGAGTGCCGCATACGTGCTGTGCTCGCCCATCGTAATCATGCGCGAGATGTGCCGTTGCAGGACATGTCCCATTTCGTGACCGAGCACCGACGCCAGTTCGGATTCGGTCTGGGTCGTCACGATCAGGCCAGTATTGACGCCGATAAAGCCGCCCGGCAGCGAGAAGGCGTTGATCTGCGAGTCGCGCACCGCAAACAGGTCGAAATCCGGACGATAGCCGCCGATATAGAGCGCATTCGCCGCTGCGGCAAGTTTCGCCGCGACCGAGTTCAGATAATCGCGCACCAGCCAGTCGTCGAGATAATCGGGATCGCGCCGCACCTCGCGCATCACCCGCTCGCCGAGCTTGCGCTCGGCCTGCGGCGTCAGCGAGGCGGAGCCGCCGTTGCCCAGATCGGGCAACTGCTGCGTGAGGATCGGCGCGCGCCAGCCGGTGTTTGCGCCCGTATGGCCAGAGAAGCGGTTTTCCGCTCCGCCGTACACGCCGAACACACCTTGCGCGATGTCAGGTGGTACGAACGGGTCGGCATAGGCGTCAGACGAGCCGCTGACCAGCGGCGGCTCAGCCGGTGACGGGTTGAGCGCCACACCCGGCGCCGCATGCGTTTGCGCGAACGCGCCTGGCGGCGCCGCCAGCGCGACAGACAACAACGCAGCAAGAATCCGTTTCAGACGCATCGCGAGGCCGGTCGGAGTCGGAGAGCGGCGGCCGCCGCTCGACTAAGATAACGGGCATAGGGCAATTGTAGCCACTGCTATGATAGGCGCCCTCTGAAGGAGCCCAACATGCCCGAACTCACACATTTCGACGCCGCCGGCCAGGCGCATATGGTGGATGTCGGCGGCAAGCAGGAGACCAAGCGCATTGCTATTGCGCGCGGCTCGATTCGCATGCTGCCGGAGACATTCGCGTTGATCCGCGACGGCAACGCCAAAAAGGGCGACGTGATCGGCATCGCGCGCATTGCCGCGATTCAAGGTTCGAAGCGCACCGCCGATCTGATTCCGCTATGCCATCCGCTCGCGCTCACGCGGGTCAAGGTGGACTTCGAACTCGATGAAACGATGCCTGGCGTGCATTGCACGGTTCAGGTGGAAACGCTTGGACGAACCGGGGTGGAGATGGAAGCGCTCACCGCCGTGCAGGTGGGTCTGCTGACGGTGTACGACATGTGCAAGGCGGTGGATCGGGGGATGACGATCACCGATGTGAAGGTGCTCGAAAAGCACGGCGGGAAGTCGGGGGATTGGGTGGCGGGTTGATGACGGCCCGCGTCATCGCCCCGCTGCGCCTATAGCGCCCTGAAACACGCGCAGCGGCGTCACTCGTCGTCGCTGTCGTCGTCCTGATTGGCGCCGCCCGGCGGCATGCCGTAACGCTTGACCAGTTCGGCCTTGAACCCGGTCAGGGTCTTCTGCTCGTCGCACAGTTCGTACAGCGCGCTGAGCTGAGAGGGCCAGTCATGTAGCTCTTCGGCGAAAATTTTCAGGCGCTCGACGGTGTCGAATGCCGCCGACGTGTCGCCGTTCAACGCCTGCAGCACCGCATAGCGGCGCAGCACGGTTTCACCCGGCAGCAGCGCAATCGCCTGCCTATGCATGGCGAGCTTGTGCGGCAGGTCCATCGAATTCATCGGCAGAAGTGTCGCCATCCCATACTCGCCCCACGCCCCAAACAGGAACGAAGGGTCCGCAGCATACTGCTCAGCCGGACGCGAGCCGTAGTACAGCACCTCGTCACGCGCGTAGTCGCGATAGACCGGATACAGCGCCGCCAGCCCGCCGAACACCACCACCACGAACGCGCCAAACGAAAGCCGCGCGGGCACGAGCCGCAGCGGCCGCGTTTCCAGCAAGCCGAACACGAACATCGCCGGCAACAGGAAAAACATGTACTGCTGCGGATATTCGACCAGCGCGTGCATGACCAGCACGCCAATCAACGCGATGCCGAACACGCGCGCCGCGCTTTGCGGTGCGCGCACCACGCGCACGAGCCAGCTCAGCAGGCCGAGCAGTACGATCGCGAGACCGATCAAACCGGTCTTCGCCAGCAAGTCGATAAAGATATCGTGCGAATTGTTGGCGATCTCGACAGCGCCGAGCGACTTCACAAATTCATACTGATAGCTCGGAAACTCGCCCCAGCCGACACCCATCAGCGGATGCGTCTTGAACATCGTCCAGCCGTACTTCCACAGCGCGAGACGCGGCGCGATCTGGCCGGCATCCTGGAAGCGTTCCGCCGCGGACTGTGCGAGGTCCAGGTGGTAGTGCACGTTGGCCCAGCGGACCAACGCGTTGACCACGAAGAACAGCACGGCCAGCACAATCGGAATGATCCAATCGCGGTTGCCGCGGCGCGGTTGCAGCTGATTGCGCGTTTGCGCGAACGCCATCCAGAAACCCGCCACCACGATCACGCCCATCTGCAGCCACGGACCCCGCGACACGGTCACCGCGAGACCCGCGGCAAAAATCGTCGACACAAGCAGCCAGATGCTGACGGCAATCCGCCGCGTTTGCACGAGGTACAGCGCGCCCGCCATGGCGAATGCAATGTAGGTGGCGAGGTGGTTGGCCTGCGCCATATTGCCGAACGGCCGGCGTTCAATGAGCACGTTATAGGCGACCACGAGCGGCGTGACGCGCGTCTCGAGGTGAAACAACTGGATCACCTGGGTGAACACCGCGAACAGGCCGCCGACAATCAACGCCCCTGCCGCCCAGCGCAGCGCGGTCTCGTTGAGCTTCGCGCGCGTGAAACCGTAGCCGGCATGCACCGCCATGAACGCCGCCAGCAGGTAGCCGCCTCCGAGCCAGTTCATCGACGGCTGCGAGACCGGCAGCAACACCGCTTGCGCCACCAGCAACAGCCCGAACAGCAACGGCACCAGCGCGACCGTCGGCGATGCGAACGCAATGCGCGGCTTGGCGCTCGCCACCAGCAGCACGACGCCTGCGCCGGTCAGCAGATACAGCGCGAGCGCGGTAAATTCTGCGTAAAAGGTCGGAATTGGATAGGTATGGTTGACCACTGCATACGGCAGGATCAACGCGAGAGCCAGCAGAATGAAAGACAGATAGCGCGCGAAAGGGGTGGGCATCGAGTAACCGGTGGGCGTCAGCAACCGGCGCACTATACAAAAAAATTCTCCTGCTGTGCGCCGGCCGGGCTGAAATATCCCGAAAATCAGCGTTTTACGTGCAGCCGACTACCGCACCGGCCGCTTTCGCGGTCATCGCGCTTATCACCCAATTGCTCACGAACGGCACTCCGGCGGGGCGAGATTCGACGGCAAGGTGGGCGCTTCGGCGGGCGACGGACCTGCGCCCGGCGCCGGCAGCGAGGACGCGTTCTTGCCGCCCGCGAAACATTCCCAGGTCAGCGCGCCCGCCTGCACCGCGCTCTTGCTCAACGCGATGCGCGCGGTCGGTGCATCGACGTTGTCGGGCACCGACGGCACGAGCGTCAGCGTGTTCGAACCCACGGGCGCGACGCGTGCCGTGAAGGCGACGGTGATCTGGCCGGTGTCGTCGTCGACGCGAATGGACTCGACGTTGCGCGTGGCCGGTGGCGAAGCGTAGCCGCCGCTAAAGGCGTTCCCGCTCGCGGCGTTTTCCGACACCGCGAGGCGCGCGGAGGCAGCCAGCGACAGTCCTTCGCCGACGCGGCTGCGAGCCAGATAGTCCTGATACGCGGGAATCGCATAGGCGGCGATCACACCGACAAT
Source organism: Paraburkholderia ginsengiterrae (assembly GCF_001645125.1). Lineage (GTDB taxonomy): Bacteria > Pseudomonadota > Gammaproteobacteria > Burkholderiales > Burkholderiaceae > Paraburkholderia > Paraburkholderia ginsengiterrae. The sequence continues at coordinate 76,366 of NZ_LXKA01000022.1, forward strand.
CGCCAGCACGATCATCAGTTCGATCAGCGTGAAGCCGCAGCCGAGGCGGCGGCAGGCCCGCGCGAGCCGGGCGGACCAGCCCTGCCGGCCAAAGCCGGTGCGCGTGCACAGCGAGGATTGGGAGTAAGGGGAATACGGCAAAGTAACGATCATCGGCAGGCTCCTGAAACGAAAAACGCCTGCCCCACGGATCGGAGACAGGCGTTTCAATCGTAGCCAGCGGCGCTCGCGTCACACAGTCAGCCGAACGGCTAACGCTGCGGTGTCGTCCGGCTCACGCTCACAGCGATGATCGACAGACGGTCATGCCGGCGCGAGGTCCAGGTCCGTCGTCAAACCGCCGCGCGATGCGCGTTGCGGCGCTTGAGCAAATAACCGACGATCACGACGAACAACGCACCTGCGATGCTCATGCCGTATTCGGCCACCGGCGTGTCGAGGATCGGCCAGCGGTCGCCCGCCGGATCGTTGATGATGAGGCCGCCCGCGATCCAGCCCAGCAACGCCGCGCCAAGCGTGATGACGATCGGGAAGCGGTCGAGCAGCTTGAGCACCAGCTGGCTGCCCCACACGATCAACGGAATACTCACAACCAAGCCGAAAATCACCAACGCGATGCGGTGTGCCGGATCGGCGGCCTCGGCGGCACCGGCAATCGCAATCACATTGTCGAGGCTCATCACGGCGTCCGCGACGATGATGGTCTTGATCGCGGACACCAGCTTGTCGGCCGGCTTGATGTTCTCATGCACGTCGTGCGCCGGCGCGAGCAGACGCACGCCGATCCACAGCAGCAGCAGACCGCCGGTGAACTTGAGCAACGGCACGTCGAGCAGCACGACCGCGAACGCGATCAGCGCCACGCGCAGCACGATAGCGCCCGCGGTGCCCCACAAGATGCCTTTGGTCCGTTGGGACGCCGGCAAGTTACGGCACGCCAGCGCGATCACCACCGCGTTATCGCCACCCAGCAGAATGTCGATGACGATGATCTGCAGGACGGCGCCCCAATGGAGCGTGGCAAAGAACTCAAGCATGATCGAACCAACAGGAAGAGATGCGGCACGCGGCCAATAAAAAAAGCGGAAGAGCTTACACTCCTCCGCTTTTTTAGAACCGCACGCTTACGAAAGGATCTCGTAAGCGTATCAAAAAACGCGCCCTAACTGCGCGCGATTTTCGATTTACAGCATCGCCTTCAGAAGACGCGCCATTTCCGACGGGTTCTTCGTGACCTTGATGCCGCAGGCGTCCATGATTTCCAGCTTGGCTTCAGCCGTGTCCGCACCGCCCGAGATCAGCGCGCCGGCGTGGCCCATGCGCTTGCCTGGAGGCGCCGTGACACCGGCGATAAAGCCAACCACCGGCTTCTTCATGTTGCCCTTGATCCACTCAGCAGCGTTTGCTTCGTCCGGACCGCCGATCTCGCCGATCATGATGACGGCGTCCGTATCCGGATCGTCGTTGAACATCTTCATCACGTCGATGTGCTTCAGACCGTTGATCGGGTCGCCGCCGATACCGACTGCCGACGACTGACCGAGACCGATCGCCGTCAACTGGCCGACTGCTTCATACGTCAGCGTGCCCGAACGCGACACGACGCCGATGCGGCCCTTGCGGTGGATGTGACCCGGCATGATGCCGATCTTCAGTTCGTCCGGCGTGATCGTGCCCGGGCAGTTCGGTCCGAGCAGCAGCGTCTTGCGGTTTTCAGCGCGCATGCGTGCCTTGAGCTCGATCATGTCACGGACGGGGATGCCTTCCGTGATACAGATCGCCAGATCCAGGTCGGCTTCGACCGCTTCCCAGATCGCAGCAGCAGCGCCTGCCGGCGGAACGTAAATCACCGACACGGTCGCGCCCGTTTCAGCCTTGGCTTCAGCGACGCTAGCGTAGATAGGAATGCCTTCGAAGTCTTCGCCGGCACGCTTCGGGTTCACGCCCGCAACGTACGCTTCGCGGCCGTTCGCATATTCACGGCAAGCACGCGTGTGGAACTGACCGGTCTTGCCGGTGATGCCCTGCGTGATGACCTTGGTGTCTTTGTTAATCAGAATCGACATGTATTGACCTCTGTTCGTTTGGCGTCGCGCGGTGACGCCGCGAGGCTGGATGTTCTCCGCCCGCGTCGCTCACGCGCCGCCATTCGTAATCCTGGTGAACGCGCTCTGGGTTTGGCTTACGCCTTGCCCGCAGCAGCCGCGACGACCTTCTGAGCCGCTTCTTCCATGCTGTCTGCCGCAATGATCGGCAGGCCGGATTCAGCGAGCATCTTCTTGCCCAGGTCTTCGTTCGTGCCCTTCATGCGGACCACGAGCGGCACCTTCAGCGAGACGGCCTTCGACGCAGCGATCACACCTTCCGCGATCACGTCGCAGCGCATGATGCCGCCGAAGATGTTGACCAGAATCGCGGTCAGGTTCGGGTTCTTCAGCATGATCTTGAACGCTTCCGTGACCTTCTCGGTCGTGGCGCCACCGCCCACGTCCAGGAAGTTCGCCGGTTCGCCGCCGAACAGCTTGATGGTGTCCATCGTTGCCATGGCGAGGCCCGCGCCGTTCACGAGGCAGCCGATGTTGCCGTCGAGCGAGATGTACGCGAGGTCGAACTTCGAGGCTTCAACTTCAGCCGGATCTTCTTCGTCCAGATCGCGGTACGCGACGATTTCCGGGTGACGGAACAGTGCGTTCGAATCGAAGTTGAACTTCGCGTCCAGAGCGATGACCTTGCCGTCGCCGGTCAGGATCAGCGGGTTGATTTCAGCCAGCGATGCGTCGGTTTCCCAGAATGCCTTGTACAGGCCTTGCAGGATCGCGCGTGCTTGCGGCAGCGAAGCGGCGGGCACGCCGATCTTCGTGGCCAGTTCGTCGGCTTCCGCATCTTTCAGACCGGTTGCCGGGTCGACCGCGATCTTGTGGATCAGCTCAGGCGTCTTTTCCGCGACTTCTTCGACGTCCATGCCGCCTTCGCTCGATGCCATCACGACGATCTTCTGCGAAACGCGATCGATCACGAGGCCGACATACAGTTCCTTCTTGATGTCAGCGCCTTCTTCGATCAGCAGACGATTCACCTTCTGGCCTTCCGGACCGGTCTGGTGCGTGACGAGCTGCATGCCGAGGATCTGGTTCGAGTATTCACGAACCTGTTCCAGCGACTTGGCGACCTTCACGCCGCCGCCCTTGCCACGGCCACCTGCGTGGATCTGAGCCTTCACGACCCATACCGGGCCGCCGAGCTCTTCCGCGGCCTTGACCGCATCATCCACCGAGAAGACCGGCTTGCCGCGCGGTACCGCGACGCCGAATTTCCGCAGGATTTCCTTACCCTGGTACTCGTGAATCTTCATGCGTGATTCCCTTCAGTCTGAGAGTTGGATTGAACTTCGTTTCCGCTGCCGGCGCTCATGCCGGACGCGTGGCCGCCCTTGCCTGTCTGGCGAACCGCCCCGTCGTCTGACGCTGCCGCACGATCCGCTAGATGCGGGGCGCGGCCATACCAGCGCGGATAAAACTGTTGCACCGCCTCGCCGTCGAAACGCAGCGCGTGGCAGCGTCCCAGCTGGAATGGCGGTTTGTCGTTGGAATGCTCGCCCGTGCTGTCAGACGATTCGTCTCCTGAACCCGCGTTCCCGCCCGGCGCACTGTCGCCTGTATTCCACACGTCGCCGGCGAAGGCCTGAATCGCGGCGGTTGGCAGGATGGCGCACAGCTCGGTGAGATGCGTGCAACCAGCCGTGCCGCCGAGCAAACGGGCAGCTTCACGACGGAAGTTTTGGCGCAGATTGAGCCCGATGAGGGCACGGTAGGCGGGATTGCTGACTTGGCACAAACCAGGATAGGGCACCCAGTCGGACGACGCTTCGGCGTCGACGACATTGAGCTTGCGATCGATGGTGATGCGAAGCCAGAGTTCATGGATCGGCTGACCATTGGACCGGACGCCCGACGCAAGTACCACATCGCGCGGTTTTTCGTCGGTCAAGCACGCTTCCACATCCCACAGGCCATCTGCTCTCTCATAGGCTTCCGCTCTGATTGCGCGACGGTGGCGCAACTGACGGGACACTGGCGGGGAGAGCGGCATGCGGAAAGGAAAGGCCGGATTGGAAAACCCACGAATTTTAGCATACTGGGTATTTGAGACAGGTCGGAACACGCACAGGCACGCCGCAGGCGGCTGAGCGCGGCGGAGGCTATCTCGGAGGGGTGGTGCGCGAACTGGGATGAGGTGCTTTTTTGCCGGCTTGCAGGTTTGCTTGCTTGCCGGGCCGCTTGTTTGTCAGCGCGGTTGTTTGCCGGGCCTCTTAATTGTCGATCCGCTTACTAGCCTGCCTGCTTACTCCTCGGGCCACTTACTCGCCGGCCCAATCCTCATCGAGGCCCTTCAGGATTTTGCCGATCGTCGCACCCGAGAAACCGCGCGAGGCCAGAAAGCGCGCCTGCTTTGCCCGCTCGGCGGGCGTTTCCGGAAGCTGGCCGAATTTCTTGCGCCAGATGGCTTGCGCACGCGCGAGTTCGGTTTCGCGCAATTGCGCGCTGGCCTCTTCGACGAGCGCCTGATCGACCGCATGCTGCTTCAACTCGCCGACAATCCGGCTCACACCGAGCCGCGACGAGCGCCGATGGATCAGACTCTCCGCGAAACGCGAATCGGATAGCCAGTTTTCGGCTTCAAGCGAATCGAGCAAGGTGTCGAGCGAGTCTGTTTCTTCGACGAACGGCTTTAGCTTGCGCGCGAGTTCGGCGCGGCTATATTCGCGGCGGGATAGATAGCCGAGCGCACGCCCTTTTAGCGACCGTGCCGGACGCTGGGATTGTTTGGTGTCGTCTTGCCCCGGCTTCGCTTCACCGGGTGTGCGGCGCGAGCGGGTGTAGGTGGTTTCGGATGAATCCGGATTGGCGGGCGGGGAAGATTCAAACTGTGCGCGCTGCGGGCCCCGGCCCGCAGCGCGATCGTGTGCGTCGAATGATTCGAATGGATCGAACGAATCGTCGTCTTCATCACGCGGGCCGCCCGCGTGGTGTCCGCCATCGGACAACGGCCGGCCCTTGCGTATCACGTGACGGTTACTCTTCTTCGTCCGCGACTTCGGCGCCTGCACCGGCCACAGCTTCGGCCATGGCGTTCACGCCCAGCGATTCGCGGATGCGGTTTTCGATCTCACGGGCGATGTCCGGATTTTCGCGCAGGAATTCACGCGCGTTGTCCTTGCCCTGACCAATCCGCTCACCGTTATAGCTATACCAGGCGCCGGCCTTGTCGACGATCTTGGCCGACACGCCCAGGTCGATGACTTCGCCCTGACGCGAAATGCCTTCGCCGTACAGGATGTCGAAAATCGCTTCCCGGAACGGTGGCGCCACCTTGTTCTTGACGACCTTCACACGCGTTTCGTTGCCGATCACTTCGTCGTTCTTCTTGATCGAACCGATACGGCGAATGTCCAGACGCACCGATGCGTAGAACTTCAGCGCGTTACCGCCGGTGGTGGTTTCCGGATTGCCGAACATCACGCCGATCTTCATACGGATCTGGTTGATGAAGATCACGAGGCAGTTGGTGCGCTTGATCGTACCCGTGAGTTTGCGCAGCGCTTGCGACATGAGACGCGCTTGCAGACCCGGCAGCGAGTCGCCCATTTCGCCTTCGATTTCAGCCTTCGGCACGAGTGCCGCGACCGAGTCGATCACGATCATGTCGATCGAACCCGAGCGCACCAGCGCGTCGGCGATTTCGAGCGCCTGTTCGCCGGTGTCCGGCTGCGAAACCAGCAGCTCGTTAACGTTCACACCGAGCTTGCCCGCGTACTGGATGTCCAGCGCGTGTTCCGCGTCGATAAACGCCGCCGTGCCGCCGAGCTTCTGCATTTCTGCGACCACTTGCAGCGTGAGCGTGGTTTTACCCGACGATTCCGGGCCGTAGATTTCGACCACACGACCGCGCGGCAAACCACCCACGCCGAGCGCGATGTCCAGACCGAGCGATCCGGTTGAAACCACCTGGATGTCTTCGACTGCCTCACCTGCGCCGAGTCGCATGACCGACCCTTTGCCGAACTGCTTTTCGATCTGCGCGAGTGCGGCAGCGAGTGCCTTGCTCTTTTCAGCAGTCAGTCCAGCCGAGCCTTTCTTGCTTTCTTCCATGAATCGTCCTTTGCTATGATGAACGGCGTCTGAGGCAGATGTTCGTCCCACTTTTGCAGGACAGCACACTAAACGCAGACACTGTATAAAAAAACAGTAGTTTTGGCAAGCGCGATTCTTATGCGAACGCGCATTTTTACTGTCGCGTTGCCAAAACCACCCACAAAAATTTTCGGAGACCGCTGTGCGCCTGGGGGACACCCCACGGAGCCGGCATGGCCTGAGTTGCGCACCATGCGAATTCTGATTGCCGAAGACGACAGCATACTCGCGGACGGTCTGGTTCGATCACTCCGCCAATCGGCCTATGCCGTCGATCACGTGAAGTCAGGCGTCGAGGCGGACACCGCCCTGTCGATGCAGACTTTCGACCTGCTGATCCTCGATCTGGGCCTGCCGCGCATGTCCGGCCTCGAGGTGCTGCGCCGCCTGCGCGCCCGCAATTCCAACCTTCCGGTGCTGATCCTGACCGCCGCGGACAGCGTCGATGAACGCGTCAAAGGTCTCGACCTGGGCGCGGACGATTACATGGCCAAGCCCTTCGCGCTGAACGAACTCGAAGCGCGCGTGCGCGCGCTGACCCGGCGCGGCGCGGGCGGCGGCCCGACGGTCGTGCGGCACGGCTCGCTGTCGTTCGACCAGGTCGGCCGGATAGCCTATGTCAACGAGCAGGTGATCGACCTGTCGGCGCGCGAACTGGGTTTGCTGGAAGTGCTGCTGCAGCGGATTGGCCGGCTGGTTTCGAAAGAGCAGCTGGTCGACCATTTGTGCGAATGGGGCGAGGAAGTCAGCAACAACGCAATCGAGGTCTACGTGCACCGCCTGCGCAAGAAGATCGAGCCGAGCGGCGTGCGCATCATCACCGTGCGGGGTCTCGGCTACTGCCTCGAGAAAGCGGCATCGCCCGTGAACGCGAATGCCATTGCCGCGCAGGCGCCCGCCGAGCCCGAGCCGCCACCGTCGTCGACGTCATCGCCCTCCGGCGCGATGCCGGCGAGCCATCACTATAAGTAGAGGCCGCCATGTCCGCCCGCGCAGACCGCGCCACAGCGCACGCGGCGGACCTCGACGAGGCACGCGACGAGCGCTACGCCAATCCGTTCGCCCCGCCCGACGAATCCGAAGCCGCCGCCGAGGCGCGCCCACGGTCGCTGTTCGGCGAGATTCTCGACTGGATGCTGGCGCCGCTGCTGCTGCTCTGGCCGATGAGCCTTGCCGTGACCTATCTGGTCGCCAAGTCGATCGCGAACGGCCCGTTCGACCGCGCGCTCGAAACCGACGCTTACGTGCTCGCCCGTCAGATCCACCCGGTCAACGGCGTGGCGGAACTGTCGCTGCCCGACTCCACCCGTGATTTTCTGCGTACCGACAATGTGGACAGCGTGTTCTATCAGGTGCTCGGCACGCGCGGCGAACTGGTGGGCGGCGAGCGCGACATGCCGCTGCCGCACGAGGAAGACCGGCCGCAGCCCGGTCTGGTTGAATTCCGCGACGACGTGCTGCGCGGCAACGATATCCGCGTCGCCTACACGACCGTCGAGTTTCCGCAGACGCCCGGCGCGCAAGCCGTGCTGGTGCAGGTCGCCGAAACGCTCGACAAACGCAGCCAGCTCGCCAACGACATCATCAAAGGCGTGATCCTGCCGCAGTTCGTGATCCTGCCGCTCGCGATCCTGCTGGTGTGGTTCGGCCTGTCGCGGGGCCTCGCGCCCCTGCACGCGCTGCAGGCGCATATCCGCGCGCGCCGTCCGGACGACCTGTCGCCGCTCGAGGCACGCCGCGCGCCGCCCGAAATCGAGCCGCTCGTCACCTCGTTCAACGATCTGCTGACGCGCCTCGAACAGAACATGGAGCTGCAAAAGCGCTTTATCGCCGACGCCGCGCATCAGATGAAAACGCCGCTTGCCGGCCTGCGCACCCAGGCCGAACTGGCGCTGCGCCAGGACGTCTCCGCGGAAGTCCACCGCTCGCTCGAACAGATCGCCACCAGTTCGGAGCACGCCGCGCGACTCGTCACGCAGCTGCTGGCGCTCGCGCGCGCGGAGAACCGCATGTCGGGGCAGATTTTCACGCCGGTCGAAGTGACCGAAGTGGCGCGCAACGCGGTGCGCGACTGGGTGCAAGCCGCGCTCGCCAAGCAGATGGACCTGGGCTACGAAGGACCGGAAGAACCTGTCGAAGTGGACGGCAATCCGGTCATGCTGCGCGAAATGCTGTCGAACCTGATCGACAACGCCATCCGCTACACGCCGCAAGGCGGGCGGATCACCGTCAGAGTCAGGCATGACGCGCCGGCGCGGCTCGTGCATCTGGAAGTCGAGGACACGGGTCTCGGCATTCCGCTGGCGGAGCGTTCGCGGGTGGTCGAGCGCTTCTACCGGATACTCGGGCGCGAGGGCGACGGCAGCGGCCTTGGCCTTGCGATTGTCCGCGAGATCGCGACCATGCACGGCGGCGAGCTGAGTATCGACGACAACGTCTATCAAACCTCGCCGCGGCTTGCGGGAACGCTCGTGCGTGTCAGCTTACATGTGCTTGAAAGGGGGCGGGATTTACCCTAACGCCGCCTGGGCGTAAAAACGATCCAACGCGATATTGAGATTACTTGCTACCACGTTGAACCGGTTTTATAGCAATTTGACCGACGTTAGATAAAAACCCTCAATTCGCGTTGTGCGACTATTTCGCCTCGCCACGTCAGTAGGCCGTAAGTTTCCACTCCAATAATCGGTTTCACGGGAACGCCTTTACCGGCGGACCGCGTGCATATCAATATTGGAGACGACATATGGCTAGCGTAGGCGGGCAAATCTCGCACGTGCCGATGACGCGCGATGAGAAGCGGGTGATCTTCGCATCGTCGCTGGGTACGGTTTTCGAGTGGTATGACTTCTATCTGGCCGGTTCACTCGCGGCCTTCATCAGCAAGAGCTTTTTCTCGGGCGTCAATCCGACCGCCGGCTTCATCTTCACGCTGCTCAGCTTCGCTGCCGGTTTCGCGGTGCGGCCGTTCGGCGCGATCGTGTTCGGGCGACTCGGCGACATGGTCGGGCGCAAGTACACCTTCCTGATCACGATCGTGATCATGGGTCTGTCGACGTTCCTCGTCGGCTTCCTGCCGGGGTATGCGGCGATCGGCATTGCTTCGCCGGTGATCTTCATCGCGATGCGCATGCTGCAGGGTCTCGCGCTTGGCGGCGAATACGGCGGCGCCGCTACTTATGTGGCCGAACACGCGCCGACGGGACGCCGCGGCTTCTACACCGCGTGGATCCAGACGACCGCCACGCTCGGCCTGTTCCTGTCGCTGCTGGTGATTCTCGGCGTGCGCACGGCAATGGGCGAAGACGCGTTCGGCGCGTGGGGCTGGCGCATTCCGTTTATCGCGTCGATTATCCTGCTGGGCGTGTCGGTGTGGATCCGGTTGCAACTGCATGAGTCGCCGGTGTTCGAACGCATCAAGGCCGAAGGCAAAACCTCCAAGGCGCCGCTCTCCGAAGCGTTCGGCCAGTGGAAAAACCTGAAGGTCGTGATTCTCGCGCTGATCGGCGTGACCGCCGGCCAGGCCGTGGTGTGGTACACGGGTCAGTTCTACACGCTGTTCTTCCTGACCCAGACGCTGAAGGTGGACGGCGCCACGTCCAACATCATGATCGCGCTGTCGCTCCTGATCGGCACGCCGTTCTTCCTGTTCTTCGGCTCGCTGTCGGACCGCATCGGCCGCAAGCCGATCATCATGGCCGGCTTGCTGATCGCCGCGTGCACCTACTTCCCGCTGTTCAAGGCGCTCACGCACTACACCAACCCGGCGCTGGAAGCCGCTACCCAGAAGGCGCCGATCGTCGTGATCGCGAATCCGGATGAGTGCTCGTTCCAGTTCAACCCGGTCGGCACCGCGAAGTTCACGAGTTCCTGCGACATCGCCAAGAGCGCGCTGTCGAAGGCTGGCTTGAACTACGAGAACGTCGCCGCACCGGCGGGCACGCAGGCGCAGATCAAGGTTGGCGATACGGTGATCAACACGTATGACGGCAAGGCCGCCGACGCCAAGGATCAGGGCAAGGCATTCGACAAGTCGCTCTCGACGACGCTGAAGACCGCCGGCTACCCGCCGAAGGCTGATCCGTCGCAGATCAACTGGCCGATGAGCATTGCGATCCTGACGATCCTCGTGATCTACGTGACGATGGTCTACGGGCCGGTCGCGGCGATGCTGGTGGAAATGTTCCCGACGCGGATCCGCTACACCTCGATGTCGCTGCCGTATCACATCGGCAATGGCTGGTTCGGCGGCTTCCTGCCGGCGACCGCCTTCGCGATTGTGGCGGCGAAAGGGAATATTTATTCGGGGCTGTGGTATCCGATTGTGATCGCGCTCATCACGTTCGTGATCGGCATGCTGTTCGTGAAGGAAACCAAGGACTCGGACATCTACGCGAGGGACTGAAACGCGTGATTGCCCCGGAATCTTGAAAAAGTTGCGCGCCGGGGGTTGACAGCCTCCGGCGCCGTCCGCATAATCTCGCTTCTTTCGGCGAATTAGCTCAGTTGGTTAGAGCGACGGAATCATAATCCGCAGGTCCGGGGTTCGAGTCCCTGATTCGCCACCAGTTGCAAGAAAAAGCCGCTGCTTCGATAGAAGCAGCGGCTTTTTTGTTTTCCGGTGGGTTGTGCGGTGTGGAGTTGCGAGCACGGGCGACAGGCTGTGACGCAGAAATCTCTGCGTCACGTAACCGTATCAGCGGGTTTGCGCGTCAATTTGTTGCCGCAGTTGCTTCTCGTGCTCCTGAAGCTCCGGCGTAAAAGCTTCGCCGAAATCCGCAGGCTCGAAGAAAGGACGAATTTCGATCTCCGAGTCACTGACCATCGGATTCGGGCAGCGGCGTACCCAATCGATCGCTTCGTCCATCGATTGGACCTGCCAGATCCAGTACCCGGCGATCAGTTCCTTGGTTTCGGCGAACGGGCCGTCATAGACAGTTCGATCTTTGCCTGAAAACTTCACGCGCACACCCTTGGAACTCGGCTTCAGTCCATCACCGCCCTGCATGATGCCGGCCTTGACCAATTCCTCGTTATATTTGCCCATCGCCGCGATGAGCTCCATGCTGGGCATTTGCCCGGCTTCGGATTCGGGGGTCGCTTTGACCATGACCATTACGCGCATTGTGTTTCTCCTGGGAAAGCTATCGGGATTACGTTGTGTCGGGCGGTAATTGCCGCCTTCACCACTACGACGAATGATGGTGGGGGAAATCGACACGGGCAAGGCGTCAGGTGTGCGTGGCTTTCTGCCGAACTGATCGGCATTGGGCTCTGGGTGGATCAACTTAGAGCATTCGGCTCAGAAGGCACTGCGCATTCGAACGGCTGTGGGCCGTCTAAAGCCTGCCGTCGCCGAGGCGCGCAGTTCACGCATCCGGTTTGAAGCGATGGCAGGCACAACTTTGTCGGCTGCCGAACTTCCGGATGCGGCCAGCTTTCGGTCACTCGACTAGCTCCCGTACATCGCCGACAATCAGCGAGCGGCAGAAGTCAGCACCAATTCAGCGTGGCAAAAGGAAAACCATAAGAAATCAAATCCGCAAGCTTGTCTTGGTTCTGGGTATTACTTCAGCACTCGCATCCCATCTTGCATTGGCCGCAGATCCTGCCGCCGGTTGGACTCTTCATGAAGGCTTGCGTGCCCAACATGGGACGACCGACTGGGGTCGAAGCTTGGGCGAATGAATGGCATCTACACGAAATTACCGACGCAATTCCTTTACAGGTCTTCGTTGGAGACGGAGAAAATGGAAAAGCGTGGGCTGTACCTGCGAAATATGGGAGTTTTGCACTCTCGATCAGAGGGACGACCCGCGCATGTGCTGTTTGGGCAAGAGCAGCTGATCCGGGAGAGGTCGAAGCTGATTTTCATAAACTGATCGATGGAAGCAAACGTCCCGGACTGAATCTCACGGTCGTCGAAGATAAGATTTTGCCCAGCCCAGCGGGACAGCTTCATGAACTCGTATATCAAATGTCAGCAACCGATGCGACAACGGAATTTCTATTTACGCTGCTCACAGCCGAGAACCCAGGAGGCGCGTTCCAAGCTTCGTTGCAAGTCGCTGCAGCGCGAATGCCGTCGCCTACAAACTAACGTCTTTACCTGACTGAGAATTGAATGGCCGCAGGCTCGTGCCTGTTCCGGAGCGTGCTGACATACGGCGAGTTGAGTCGATCATAATCGGACCGAGTTCGGCCATGAACCGTCCTTCGACATTGTCGACAATCCATTCTTGAGATTCGTGGACGAAACGTATAAGAGAACCGAAAGAGGCTTTGTGAGCCCGCCTTTGCCGCACGTGCGGGGCCGCTGGGCGCGACTTAGAGAATCGCTTTTAAGGCTGGTTGTGGATGACGGTGAGATCACCTCGACCTAGTATGACGTTCCTTGTTTGCTGCCGGAGCTACCTTTGAATAGATGATGTCGCCTGCTCTCAAAGCGCCTGCGTCGCTTCTTTCATCATAGGTAGTCAGCACGCTGCATGTGACTGATTGATATCTGTCACAAATAAAGCCACTTTACAAGAACGCACAGCTAGTTAGAATGATTGTGTATATCGAAAGGAGTTTGACGAATGGACGTCTTTACGCGAGTTGACGGAGTTTTGGATGAAAATTTGCATCCAAAATTTAAACTTCTTCGTGACGAACCTTATTATAGAGGTGCCAAATTAATCATTGAAGGTTGGGTGAACGATTTTCACGATAGAGATAACAAGATAGCAAGAGAATTTCAGGAGAATTTTCATTCTGCATTCTGGGAATTTTATCTTCATGCGGTGTTTAAAGAGGTTGGGGTGACACTGACTCACAAATACAATCGACCTGATTTTGTCGTTGAAGGTAGCGCTGGATTTTATGTGGAAGCAGTAGTCTCAGAAATCAAAAAAGGAGGGATATCAGAATCCGAAAGGACCTTTGACGATCACTTCAACATGTTGCTGCCCATCAAAACGGATGCTGAATTCTCGGATCTCATTGATGAGGCAATTGTTAGGCACTCCAATTCAATCGGCGAAAAACTAAACAAATACACTGGATACTTCAACAAGAAAGGAAAATGGATTCCGGGCTACAAGGAGTGCGCGTGGGTAAGTGTTGATAAGCCATTCGTCGTGGCCTTGGCATCTTACGATCAGATTAATTATGGAAAAGAGTACATATACTCAATGCTAGCGCTGCTGTACGGCCAGTACTATTCTCCGGAAAACAAGAGATTCGAGCAAAAGAAATCCGTAACCAAGCCCGGGGGAAGTGCGCAGATTGATTTGGGTATATTTTTCAATGAGCGAATGAGAGATGTTTCTGCGATTATTTTTTCCAATACCATCACATTAGGAAAGTTGTCATCTCTGAGCAAGTCAATTCAGATTGATCCAGCTCACGTAATTAATGTTCGATTTGATTTCAATTTTCCTCACTACAAAATTCATGAGGTTAGCGAGGACCAGCCAGAGCATCTGCTTGACGGCTTGTATGTGTTTCACAATCCGAATGCAAAAGTAAAATTTGACTGCCATGAGTTCACAGATAATTATGTACTAGAAATATCTTTACTTGGCGGTGATATTTTAATGAGTAACGCAAGGCGACCGATTGTTGCAAGGTATTGCTCTCCGCTGGGAGGAATCTATCGTCAACTTATAATGTCTACGGCTGCCAGCGAGTTTAACGGAACGGTGGCGTACGAATAAAGGCATGATTGCGAAGACCCTCGTTTCAATAACGTTGCACGGTCGCGAAAACTGACCGCAATCCTTTCTTTATGGTACAGGGCTATCTCATGTATAAACTTTGCGATCCCCGCGGATTGTACGGCGTTGGTGCGTAGCTCGCCGGCTCGGCGCTAGGCTAGTGGCACACCCGCATTCAGGGGAGGCCGTCGGGCGGCGGCAGTTGGCCCTGAAGGCGGTTCGAATCTCGCCATCGATCGGCGTTGCGTTCCGTATGGCGCGCGCGATCACGCGGTTTTAAGAGACCAACTCCAAAAACTTGTCGCTCGTTGCCTTGATCCTACCGATCGAGAGTGCGTCCTTGGGTGCGTGAGGCACCGCCCAATATTTGGCTTCGTTCCATCCGTGCTCGCGCGGGCCGCCCTTAGCGTTTTTTTGCGTGATAAAGCCCCAGAACCAGAGGTCGTCCCATATCAGTAGCTCTTGATCGCGGTAGCAAAGCCGGTCGTGCAGATATTCATTGATCCCGGCGATAGTGGCTGAAGGCCCTTCCGGAAGGCGAGGCGCGAGCGCCTCGAACACGGCGGTAATCACTCTGTCCACCGGAAGACGCAGGTTGTCCCCGGCGAGAACGCTCGTGTCCGGCCAGAATTTGTTTTTCAGGGTCGGCTCGAGCTCGATGTATCCCAAATTCCTGACGAACAGGGCGGCAGTCTTGGGCCCCCACCCGTCCTGTCGGCGAAGACCATCGATCAGCTCATACTTGCCGCTCTCCGTGGCAAAGTCGCGAAAGGCCTTGAAGCTGCGGTGTGCGCCGGCCGCGGTTACCTCCTTTAGAAAGTTGCAGATTGGGTCGAGCTTTGGTTGTGACTGAGTCTGCAATACCTTTTGCATCAACAAGATCGCGCGATCCTCGAGCCGAGAGGGGGACAGCGACTCTGTGATGAAGCCGTGCTGTACTTCGATATTGATGTTGTGATGTTGGCTCAAGAACGCAAACAGGTCGGAGATCGGCTTTGGACGTTGAAGCATCAGTCTTCGCTAGGTGTTGGGGGTGTGTCGGTCCGGAATGCGTGAGGCTTGCGGCTGGCTTGAATTATTTATAAATCCTTTGGAGCGAATCACGAACAATTGAAAAATTTGGCTCTATTTTTTGAGTTACTCATTTTGTGAGATAAGTGGTTGCAGAGTATAAAACTCCATGCATCAGGACATCCACTTTCTCTATATCTTGGTTCAATTGCTTGACATTTGTGTCATTTGTCATCGTGTCACCATGAGCGATGCTGTGGCGCCGTCGCATAACTTCTTCGATAAAATCGTGCCAGAGCGAACTTCCCGATTTTCCTTTTGCGGCTTTTGCGGCGGCATAATTAAATGCATACCGCGCCGGTAATCGACGATATGGAAAGCTATATAAAAATGACCGATATCTTCGCATATCGCGTCGAATTGCATATGCCTGGGCTGTGTCGTCTTTAAAAATGTCTTCAATCTTTACATTTGTCATTGACCGCAGGACCGCGGGCACTCCCATTTTGGACAGTGTGGCCTCGATAACGTCTGGGCCGGAATTTCTATTTTTGTTTTCCTTGTAGCTGAAAGCGTTCAAATCAATCGCGACAGAATTCGTTGAGAAAAAAGAATGCAATTGTGCTACGCGATGATTTATTTCATCAGCGGGAACGCCCTCGTAGAAGGCGATTTTTTCGCAAAACGACCTCTTCATTGCTTCAGGCATGCTGCCAAATGACTTGAGGTAAAAATTTAAATCGGTAGCAAGGCTTTTTCCGAGATCTTTCAAAAACCCATCTAAATGTGATGCCATCAATACACAGCATGCCCGGCATAAGGTGTTGTACGTTTGCTCGTTGCTGGATTCATGTTCGCTCGCCAGCTTTGTCAGGCGATCAAGTTCTTGAATCCGTATTGGAATCGAACAGGCGACGTCGAATGCAGCCGTACTCATGAGGCAAGTCGTTCCGCAAACATCTTAATGCGAGTCGCTACTTTGGCAGCATCATTAACACTTCCAGAAACTGCTTCAAAAAATTTCGCGTCTCGAAATAGCTCTTCGCGCGCAGCCTTCAGTGATTTGGTCAAGGAGTCTCGGTTCTTCGCAAGTTCATCAATCGATACAGTCGATGCCAGGCCAACCGCGATTGCATCGTATACTGCGGCATTGAAATTTGACATTTTCTTGAGGCTGCTTGATTCTACTCGCCATTTAGAAAAGGCTTGTGGTCCCAATGCTTCAAGCAAAAAGTTCATGTAACCCTCGAATTGCTCCGTTAGCGACATAATCTCAGAATCGCTAAACTTGTTGAATTCGTTCAAACTTGCCGTTAAGAATTCCTTAAATCCTTTTTTTATTTTATCGTGGCCTTCGATCTTCAGTGCAAAAAATCGAAGTGCTAATTCGACATCCTCCATTTTTTTCACTTTAGTATTGTCCTCAGGGTATTTTTCAGTGACTTGAATAAGTTTCCTGAAATTTTCCCCCTTTGCCATCATTTTTAAAGCGTCATTGAATGGTCCTCGGGCCGTAACATTTCTAAGCTCTTGCGATTCAAGTTTAATAGAGCCTGTATTAAGGCGCTCAAAAATATCAAACTTGACCTGAGGATCGACGGTGGAGTCGATCCGTAGGCATTTAATCGTTCGCTCCTCTAGCCGCCTAATGAGGAAAGGCGGAAGGTCCTTGTAATATGCACCGTTCAACTCCGAAAGCGTCTCAAGCTCGGATAGCGGCAATTCGTTTTTCATGAAGTCGAAGATCGCCGTCAAACGTTGTTGCCCGTCAATCACGGTATAACGTGGGTTGCCAGCCGCTTCTTCATCAACGTCCACATCTTGCGAGATGAATATGACTGGAATCGGGATGTTAAGTATGACACTTTCAATCAATCGAGACGAAGTTTCCGGCGACCAGCGATGCCTTCTCTGGTAATCCGGATCGAGTTTAATAGTTTTGTTACCAATTCGCTTGATCAACGTCTCTAGGTCATATTCAACGTTTTGAGTTTTAACGGTCCGTTCGCGCGCCTTCTGCTGAAGTGAATCCAAGCTGTATTTAAGTGTGCCAAAGGATGGAGTTGACATGTCGATTTCCTGTTGCCTGATCGGGCGTGCTCTGGATACTTGACGCTCCAAAGAGCGACTCACGAATCCAATGAGTTTATCGTATGTCAACCGCGGTAGTGGAATATACAGTGACAGTGCACCCAAAGATAAGAGGGCTCGCGGCACCGCCCACGTCAACTTGACATTCGCACCGCGGCTTGAAGTTCACGCGTCATTGAGATTGCAAACCCGGCCGATGTTCACGTGTCTGCGGTGTAGGTGAAGATTTCGTTAGCGCCGGACTGTGCCGGATCAAAGGGCGTCCAGTCTACGAGGTCGATTCTGATGACGCTGGGAAAAAAACTTGCTTGGGTTTTCGAGCTGTCATCGCTCCCAGAAAGTTTCATGAAGTGGTAATTGTTGGCGATGGCTCTAATTTTTCGGCGATTTACCAGTTGTCTGACGGACCGATAAAGATCCGTTTCTGAGAAAGCGGGATGTCTCTTGTGGGTCGACGCGCGCCCCCTGAGACAAGCCAGGGGAGCCTTGCACGCTTCGTTGCCTCTATGTTCGGTGCAGCGGCCCGCAATGAGCACGGACCGCCAATTCAAACCAGTTAGCCGCGAGCTAACGGCTCCCCGTCCGGCGCAGCACCGCCCAATTGCGCATCATGACGCCGCCGAGCCTCGGCAACGATAGCCGCCCATTCGTTCGGCCGCACCCGTTCTCGGAATATCTCAACAAGGAATTCCACCAGATTCTGGCGCTTTCTAGTTCCACCAGCCTGATGATTGAGCAAGCGCAGATTGTTCTGCAAACGGGTCACCCTTGCTTTCGCTTTGATATGTCCGGGGGTGCCAGCAGTAAAGGCCAGAGCGGACCTTTCCGCCGCAACCAGCGCGCAAAGTAGTTCAGTGCGTTGCAGAGCGTAGGACTCGGCCACTGCCGCAGGCCGAGCAGGCTCGGGAGTGGAGTTACGGGAAAGGGATAAATTTTGCTCAGGGCGAACGAGAGTCTGGCGCATGATGCACCTCCGGATAGGGTTAGCAAGCCCTGTATCGTTCTCAGACGCCAATCCGAGACCACGGTGTCTCCGCAGTGCTTGAAGTGTACCGCACGGCCAACCGCCGGCTGATGCGTCGTCATCACCACGCACCTTGCTTCCCGGAGACAGCCGCTTAAACGTCTCCCCCGAAGGGCACCAACCCCACCCTGCTAAAGTCACACCTGAAAACCCACATTTCCTTGTCGGTTTTCCAAATCGCAACACCGCAATTTCAAGGAGGTTTCTTGATGACGTTCCGCACCACCGCGCTTGCCGCGGCCGCTACTTCCTTCGCCCTTCTTGGCGCCGCATCCGCGCCAACCGCTCAGGCCCAGACCTCACCCGACAGCCAATGGCGCGCAAGCGCGACCACACTCTCCACGCTCCTGCAGGACGGCTACAAAATCGTCGCCGTCGTGAACAGCGCCCACGGCACTGGCGGCCCGACCGACACAATTTTCGTCCAACGCGATCAAAGCGCCTTCAAGTGCATCGACCCGCAACAATCGGACGCAAAACCGAAAGCGCCCGCCTGCTTCGAATTAGCGCCATCATCAGGCCCAGCACCGGCATCTGACGCGAAGTAGCCAAACGCGCATCAAAATCCGCGGCGATCAAAACCAGAGCCCCAACCGGCCAGGAAAGGCGAACACCCACAACCACCACCTCCGCTACCCACTCGCCGCGGCACCACCAACTCACCGATCCACCAACCGACTCAAATTCCCGCGCACCCGCTGCAACAGCGCGATCAACTGCTTCGCTTCCTCGTCGGTAAATCCGCTCAGCGCCTCACGCGCCACCTCATCCCCAACCTTCCGCGCCTTGCCCAGCGTCCGCTCCGCCTTCTCCGTCATCCGCACCTGGCGCTCGCGACGGTCCTCCGGATTAGCAGTCCGCTCAATCCACCCACCCTCCTCCATCCGATCCAGCAACCTCCCCGCCGAAATCGGCGCGACCTCGAGCAAATCCGCGAGCCGCGCCTGATTGATATCGCCGTAATGCGAAAGGTAAGCCAGCACACGGCACTGCGCGCGCGTCAGATCGACTGAAGACTTCGCGAGGTCGTCATACCGCTTGCCCGTCAGACGGCCGACGTCGGAAATCAGAAAGCCGAAGCGCTCATCGAGTTGGGTTTTCATGCGCGGATTATACGAAAACCTCTCGTATCGCAACGTCGAAACGGACGCAATTCAGGCTCCGCACAATTCCTGGTAGCCGGCATGCACACAACCTATATACTAAGCATGCTTACTATTTCAACGCCCCCGTTCATCCATGTCCTCCGACACCCCGGCAGCCACAGCCGCCGCGCCGCTCAACCGGCCGATGATCACCATCTCGATCATGCTGGCCACGTTGATCCAGACGCTCGACAGCACGATCGCGAACGTGGCGCTGCCGCACATGCAGGGCACGCTGTCCGCGTCGCAGGATGAAATCACGTGGGTGCTGACCTCGTACATCGTGGCCGCCGCGATCGCCACGCCGCTCACCGGCTGGCTGTCCGATCGCCTGAGCATCAAGCGGCTGCTGATCGTCGCGATCGGCGGCTTTACGGTGTCGTCGGCGCTGTGCGGACTGTCGGAGACGCTCACGCAGATCATCGCGTCGCGTTTGTTGCAGGGGATTTTCGGCGCGTCGCTGGTGCCGCTGTCGCAGTCCATCCTGCTCGACATCAACCCGCGCGAGAAGCAGGGGCAGGCAATGGCCGTGTGGGGCATGGGGGTGATGGTCGGGCCAATTCTCGGGCCGACGCTCGGCGGCTGGCTCACCGACAGCTACAACTGGCGCTGGGTGTTCTTCATCAACGTGCCGATCGGAGCGTTCGCCCTCTTCGGCGTGGCAACCTTCCTGCCTTCACGCGAGCCCAAACACGACGTGACGTTCGACGCCTTCGGCTTCGCCACGCTAGGGCTCGCCATCGGCGCATTTCAGGCCATGCTCGATCGCGGCGAGCAACTCGACTGGTTCGGTTCGAACGAGATCGTCATCGAGGCACTGATTGCGGCAATCAGTTTCGCGTTCTTCATCGTGCACACGGCAACGGTCGGCAAGAAATCGTTCTTCAAGTACGAGTTGCTGAAGGATCCGAACTTCGCCACAGGCACCTTCTTCATTTTCGTGATCGGCGCCGTGATGTACGCGACACGCGCGTTGCTGCCGCCCATGCTGCAGAACCTGATGAACTATCCGGTCGCGACCACCGGCCTCGTCACCGCGCCGAGCGGCGCCGGCACGATGCTCGCCATGCTGTTCGCCGGGCGCCTGCTCAAGCGGTTCGACGCGCGGCTTCTGCTGCTCACCGGCTTTCTGATCTCGGCGTTCGCGCTATGGCAGATGATGCAATACACCATCGTGCTATCAGCGTCGGATATCGTCTGGCCCGGCGTGATTCAGGGCTTCGGACTCGGTCTCGTGTTCGTGCCGCTGAGCGCGCTGACCTTCTCGACGCTCACACCCGAACTGCGCGCGGACGGCACCGCGACCTACAGCCTGATGCGCAATATAGGCAGCAGTATCGGCATTTCGATCGTGCAAACGCTGATGACCCGCAACACCCAGGTCTCGCATGCGGACCTCGCGGCGAATATCACGCGCTTCAATCCCGCCATCCAGCCAATGTTGAACAGCGGCTCGAACTACGACATGGCGGCGCTGAACGCGTCGATCACGCAGCAAGCTTCGATGATCGCCTATCTGAACGACTTCAAGCTGATGTTCGTGGCGACGCTGCTGGTCATTCCGCTGCTGGTGCTGATCCGCCCTCCACGCCACGCGCCGGATGCATCGGCGGCCCATGCGGCGATGGATTGATCAGCCCTCGATGCGCTTTCGCGTCACCCCCAACAGCCCTGCCATCGCCGCGCGCGCCGTGGCGGCATCGCGCTCGCGAATGGCCTCGAACACCGCCGTATGTTCGGCCAGCGACGCATTGAACACGTCCGCGCGCTTCGCATTCAGCCGCAATTGACCTTCGAGCGTGCGCTCGATCAATGAGCCGAGCGGCACCAGCAATTCGTTGCTGCACGCGGCCAGCACGCTCAGATGAAACAGCAGATCGGCGCGCACCCATTCGTCGACATTACGCGCCGCCACCATTGCCGCATGAGACTCCGCGAGCACGGCGAAGGTATCGTCCGTATGCGAGGCCGCTGCCAGACCGGCGGCATACGGCTCGATCATCTCGCGCATTTCCTGCAGCTTGAGCGCGAACGCCATCGGCTCGGCGACGCGCGAGTACCAGTCGAGCACATCGGCATCGAGCAGATTCCACGCGTTTTTCGGCCGCACGCGCGTGCCTACGCGCGGCCGCGATTCGATCAGCCCTTTTGAAGTCAGCGTGCGCAGCGCCTCGCGCAACACCGCGCGGCTTACGCCAAACGCCTCCATCAACTCCGCTTCACGCGGCAAGATCGAATCGGGCGCGTAGTCGCCGCGCAGTATCGCGGTCGCCAGCAAATGGGCGACGCGCCCATGCAGATCGTGCTGAATAGCTTTCTCCCAGCGGCCTTGCGGCGTCATTGTTATCGGAACCTAAGCCGGAACGAGCGCGATTATCCGGCATCCCGACCTTGATACCCACTGCTCCGAACCCTCCTCGCGCCGCTCGGCGTCTCGCCACTATGTGGCAAATAATACTATTAATAGTACTTAAACGCGCTTTTGTTGTAGCATGGGAATCCTCGAAATATTCCGCAGGCGCGCACGCCGTTAGGAGACGCACACCATGAAAATCACCAAGCTCGAAACTTTCATCGTTCCGCCGCGCTGGTGCTTCCTGAAAATCGAAACCGACGAAGGCATCGTCGGCTGGGGCGAGCCGGTCGTCGAAGGCCGCGCGCACACGGTCGCAGCCGCGGTGGAAGAACTGTCGGACTATCTGATCGGCAAAGACCCGCTCCTGATCGAAGACCACTGGCAGGTCATGTACCGCGCGGGCTTCTACCGCGGCGGCCCGATTACGATGAGCGCGATCGCCGGCGTCGACCAGGCATTGTGGGACATCAAGGGCAAGCATCACGGCGTGCCGGTGCATGCACTGCTCGGCGGGCAGGTGCGCGACAAGATCAAGGTGTATTCGTGGATCGGCGGCGACCGCCCGAGCGACGTCGCCAACAACGCGCGCGCGGTGGTGGAGCGCGGTTTCAAGGCCGTGAAAATGAACGGCTCGGAAGAGTTGCAGATCATCGACACCTTCGACAAGGTGCAAGGCGTGATCAACAATGTCGCGGCGGTGCGCGAGGCGGTCGGGCCGAATATCGGCATTGGCGTGGATTTCCACGGCCGCGTGCACAAGCCGATGGCCAAGGTGCTGGCGAAAGAGCTCGATCCGTACAAGCTGCTCTTTATCGAAGAGCCCGTGCTGTCGGAAAACGCCGAGGCGCTGCGCGACATCGTCAACCAGACCAACACGCCGATCGCCTTGGGCGAGCGTCTGTATTCGCGCTGGGACTTCAAGCACATCCTGTCGGGCGGTTACGTCGACATCATTCAGCCGGACGCGTCGCACGCGGGCGGCATTACCGAGTGCCGCAAGATCGCGTCGATGGCCGAAGCGTACGACGTCGCGCTCGCGCTGCATTGCCCGCTCGGCCCGATCGCACTCGCCACCTGCCTGCAGATCGACGCGGTGAGCTACAACGCGTTCATTCAGGAACAGAGCCTCGGGATCCACTACAACCAGGGCAACGACCTGCTCGATTACATCAAGAACCCGGAAGTCTTCAAATACGAAGACGGTTTCGTGTCGATTCCGCAAGGTCCGGGTCTCGGCATCGAGGTCAACGAGGAGAAGGTGCGCGAGATGGCGAAGGTCGGTCATCGCTGGCGCAATCCGGTGTGGCGCCATGAGGACGGCAGCGTCGCCGAATGGTGATGAAGGGCTAATCCCCGGAATGAAACGCCGCCCGAGGGCGGCGTTTCCATTGGCGGCGCCGACACGCCCGCCACATCCGGCCCGCCGTTACGGTGACGTCACGCACGGGCCGTCGCAGTAACGTAACACTCCGGACCGAATCGGCTCGAACAGGCGTTTTCCAGCCCCTTTCCGGCCCCGCATCACTCCCCGCAAAGCCTTATCCAGACTGGCTTCCAAGCAGTTCGCTCGGTATCGGACAGACAGTTGGCCCGCTCCTTGCTCGAATGCATGCAAAACAACACATGCAACGGGGCACATCATGGGCGAATTCCTTCCAGACTATCTGCTGCGCGAACAGGCCGCCGTCGGCGCACTGGTGTTGTTCGGCGTGCTGCGCATCATCGGCGCGATGCTCGCCTTCGAGCGCGGCTGGCGCATTTCGGTCGTCGAGAAGTGTTTCATCGGTGCCGCGGTCGTGTATTGCCTGCCGCAACTCTTCGACCTGTTGACCACTTTTTACGGATCGCGTGTCGCGGGCGCGGAACTCGAAGGCAAAGCCGCGGGATGCGCCATCGCGCTCTTCTGCGCGCCGATCCTCGGACACCGGCTCGGCCTCGAGTAAGCGGAGATCCATCATGCAGCTGATCAAGCGGCTCACCGGTCAAGCGACACCGATGTTTCGCACGGGCGAAGTCCTCAAACTCAAGTCCGGCGGACGCACGATGACCGCAACCTGGGCCGGCCCGGTGCTGTTCGCGCCAGGCAACTGGATGATCTGCCAGTGGTTCAGCGACGCGGGCGAGCTGCAGCAGGAGATGTTTCCGGAGGAGACACTGGAACGGGCGAGCCGCACGCTCGCCGCATAAGGAGCAGTAACCGGCTTGCTGGCCGCGGCCAGGCGACCGTGTGTATTGCGCCGCACGCACATGCATGCCGTGCGGCGCTTTTTTATGCGGCGCGGGCCTGAAGCCTGAAGCCCCGCCGCCTCAACCGAGCGCGGCGAACCCCGGCACGCTATGCGACAGCACGGCTGCCGCGACGAACACGCCGAGCATCGCCAGCGCTTCCAGATACAGCACGTTGACGAACGTGTGGGCATCCATTGTCGAAGCGGTACGGCGCAGGCGCGGCAGTGCCGAGAAACGGTTGAGGCCGCCCAGCACGAGCGCCAGCCCGACCAGCGCGAGTTTGAGCGTCAGCACGTGTCCCCACGTGCTCAGCTCGATCGCTGCGAAGGAGCCGCCGGAACCCCGCACGCCATTGAAAATGCCGGACACCAACACCAGTGCGACCGCGACAATCGACACATTCGACACCTGGATCGCTGTGCGAATCAGCATGCCGCGCGCGGTCGAGGTGCTGAGCGCGGGCAGGACCGTGAGCCCCGCCGCCAACGCCAGGCCGCCCCACACGCTGGTCACGAGCACATGCAGCGTTTGCATGGCGATCGCGGCCGAGGCGGGACCGGCGTCGGCGGCGTGCCCGAGCGATGCCTTGCCCGCGGCGACCGCGACGACGGCGAGCCACAGCAGCGCATTGCGCAACATGCCGGTATGGCTGCTGGACATGGCCGTGCCGAGCAGCACCAGCGCGCCGGCAAATGCGAGGCTCCAGCCATAACCGACATGCGTCTGCGTCAGCACGGTCGGCACGACGCCGATCGCGGCCGGCAGCGTGACGCCGCTCATCGACGCCGCCTGATACAGCAGCCAGCCGAGATCCGCGAGCACAAGCACGACGGTGGCCGTCAGCATCAACCGTTGCGCGCGCAACCACGCGGGGCGCGCGGGCGAGATTTTCGTCTGCGCGTCTTTCGCGAGCCACGCGCCGAGCAACGCCGAACCAACGGCAAACGCAAACGCGACGTTCATGAGCGCAGCCATAGCGACCTGCCCGATCCAGAGTCCGTCGACGCTCATTTGACAATCATCGAGAAGTTGCCTTGGGTACGGTGGCGGTCCGCGGCTAGCGCGGTTGACGCCACAGCCAGCGCGCGCAAGACCGGACGGGGGAATTTGAATAGCTTCATGTAAGGCCGATAGCGGATGATCAGGGAAACGGTGAACGCCGGACCTGGGCAGGTCCATGCCGGGCAGAAGCCGGCGCGCCCGGAAGTGTACGCTTCGATGGTTCACGCGGGCGTGGGTTCAACCGGCTTTATCTTTGGCTACCCGCACTCGTGGCGCACGGCCTTGATTGCGCAGACGAATCCGGGGTGGCGAAAAAGGCACCGAAACTGCAGAACGCGGCAAAGTGTCGCATAGTAGGCACAGCCGGAACCTTCTCTAATGTGCCAAATAGTCACCATTACCCTTCGATGATAGAATGCTGCGTCGCCGCAGCGCCGGCTACCCTTCACACCGAGCCGCTCGAAGTTCGGTCAGGTCCCCGATATTGATGGAGTTACGCGTGTCTTCAAGACGCATTTTCCGCCCGTTGCTTGCCCTTCTGCTGATCGGCTCCGCGGGTGTCTATAGCGCTGCGAAAGCGCAGACTCAACCGAAGGCCCCCGACACGATGGAAGCGCGCGTGCAGGGCTGCACGGCCTGCCACGGCACTCATGGTCAGGGTACTGACAACGACTACTTCCCCCGTCTCGCGGGCAAGCCGGCCGACTACCTGTACAACCAGCTGCAGAATTTCCGAGAAGGGCGCCGCAAGTACCCGCCGATGAACTACCTCGTCACGTACCTCTCGGACGACTACCTTCATCAGATCGCGACGTACTTCTCGCAGCAGCGTCCGCCGTATCCGACGCCGGCCAAGGCCACGGTGTCGGCCGCCACGCTCTCGCGCGGCGAGCAGATCGTGCTGAACGGCGACGCCTCGAAGCAGATCCCGGCTTGCGCGGCTTGCCACGGCAAGGCGCTGACCGGTATGCAACCCGCTATCCCGGGCCTGGTCGGTCTGCACGCCGACTACATCAGCGCGCAGCTCGGCGCATGGCGCTCGGGTTCGCGTCATGCGATCGCGCCAGATTGCATGCACACCATCGCCACGCGCCTGACCGACGAAGACGTGAACGCCGTTGCCGCATGGCTTTCCACGCGACAGGCTCCACAAAACCCCGTGCCGGCTCCGGCCCGCTCGTTGAAGACTCCGCTTGCCTGCGGCAGCGAACCGCAATAAGGCACCGGGAGAGACACTCAAATGAAACGCAAGTCTTTGTTCGCCCTCTCGGCAGTCGTCGTCGTTGCGGCCGCTGCCCTCGTTCCCGTCCTGTGGTCGGGCGGCGACAACCTGCATAACGGCACGGCCATGGCGGCCACGCCCGCCGACCAGGCCGAGCTGATCAAGAAGGGCGAGTACCTCGCCCGCGCCGGCGACTGTATCGCCTGCCACACGGTGCGCGGCGGCAAGCAATTCGCCGGCGGCCTGCCCATGCTCACGCCGTTCGGCACGATGTTCACGCCGAACATCACGCCTGACGACCAATACGGCATCGGCAAGTGGACGCAGGACGACTTCTATCGCGCCATGCACACCGGCCGTTCGAAAGACGGCAGCCTGCTGTACCCTGGCTTCCCGTTCACCAGCTACACGAAGGTCACGCGCGCCGACTCGGACGCGATCTACGCGTACCTGCGCTCGGTCGCGCCGGTCAACGTGCCGAGCCGTCCGCACGAACTGAAATTCCCGTTCAACCAGCGCAACATGCTGATCGGCTGGCGTACGCTGTTCTTCCGTGAAGGCGAGTACAAGCCGGATCCGACCAAGTCGGTCGAATGGAACCGCGGTGCTTACCTGATCGAAGGCCTCGGCCACTGCGGCATGTGCCACACGTCGATCAATGCCATGGGCGGCCCGGTCAACTCGGCGGCCTTCGCCGGCGGCCTGATCCCGCTGCAGAACTGGTATGCGCCGTCGCTGACGTCGAACAAGGAAGCCGGCCTCGGCGACTGGGAAACCAAAGACATCGCCGATCTGCTGAAAACCGGCGTGTCGAACCGCGGCGCCGTGTTCGGTCCGATGGCTGAAGTGGTGCACAACAGCCTGCAGTACATGTCGGACGCGGACATCAACGCCATGGCCACGTACCTGAAGACGATTCCGCAAAAGAGCGAGGCGCCTGAGCAGCTGCAGCTCGAAACGTCGGAAAAGTTCGGTGGCGAACTGTTGAAGCAAGGTCAGAAGATCTACGCTGACAACTGCGCGAAGTGCCACGCGGAAAATGGTCTCGGCATGCCGCCGTCGTTCCCGCCGCTCGCGAATAACCAGTCGATCCAGATGCCGTCGGCGGTCAATCCGATCCGTATGGTGTTGAACGGCGGTTACCCGCCGAGCACGGATGCCAACCCGCATCCGTACGGCATGCCGCCGTTCGCGCAAGCACTGTCGAACACGGAAGTGGCGGCCGTTGTGACGTACATCCGTATGTCGTGGGGCAACCACGGCACGGCTGTGTCGCCGCAGCAAGTGTCCGATCTGCGTTCGGCGCCGCTCGACTAAGCAGCGTTCGTTGGACCTGGGGCGCGGCCTGCGACATCGCGGCCGCGCCCTTCGTTTTTGCAGGACCGGTATCATGTGAGGCTATTTGTTTACATGTTGCCGCGCAGGAGGAAAAAGTCGTGCAAGTCGGGGAGCGTTTCAACAGCATTACCCACCTCGTCGGCGCCGTGCTGTCGGTGGCGGGTCTTGCGACGCTCGTGACGATGGGCGCGATAGAACGCGACGCGTATAAGGTGGTCAGCTTCAGCGTGTACGGTGCGATGCTGATCGTGCTGTATGCTATCTCGACGCTTTACCACAGCGTGCGCAATCCGCGCGTGAAAGTGGTTTTACAAAAATGCGACCATTCGGCGATCTACCTGCTGATCGCCGGCAGCTATACTCCGTTCACGCTTGTCACGTTGCGCGGACCGTGGGGCTGGTCGCTGTTTGGCGTAAGCTGGGGGCTTGCCGCTCTTGGCATCGTGCAGGAACTGACGCTCGGGCGACGCACCCGCAGCGTTTCGATGGTGCTGTATGTCCTGATGGGATGGCTCGCGCTCGTTGCCGTCCGCCCGCTGGTTGAAGCCTTACCGGCAGCGGGTACCGCCTGGCTCGTGGCCGGTGGCGTCATCTACAGCGTCGGCATCTACTTCTTCATCAACGACGAGCGCATCCGGCACGGACATGGTATCTGGCACCTGTTCGTACTGGCGGGCAGTCTGTGTCAATTCGTCAGTGTCGCGCGCTACGTCGCGTGACATTCCACGGCGGCGAAATGCAACTTAAGGCCAGTCAACGTGTCTGTAGCGCGTTGAAGCATTCGGCATGCCTCTGAGCGTGCCGCCGATTTCTCAGCGAACGGAACCGGGCTTCGGCCTCGACCACGCCAGAACGGGCGTGGTCGTGCCGCGTTTATGTCCGTGTGAGCCGTTCGCGAAACTGCATTGCAAAGAGCATTTATGTCTTTTGATTCCCTCGGCTTGTCCGAACCGCTGGTCCGCGCTGTCAACGAACTCGGCTACACCACCCCGACTCCGATCCAGACCCAGGCGATTCCCGCCGTGCTCAACGGCGGCGACCTGCTGGCCGGCGCGCAAACCGGCACCGGCAAGACCGCCGGCTTCACGCTGCCGATCCTGCAGCGTCTGCACGCCATGCCTGCCGTTGCGACGGGCGCGGGTAAGCGCGCCGTGCGCGCGCTGATCCTCACGCCCACGCGTGAGTTGGCCGCACAGGTTGAAGAAAGCGTGCGCGCGTACGGCAAATATCTGAAGCTGAAATCGACGGTGATGTTCGGCGGCGTCGGCATCAATCCGCAGATTGCCGCGCTCAAGAGTGGCGTGGACATCGTCGTTGCGACGCCGGGCCGCTTGCTCGACCACATGCAGCAGAAGACCATCGACCTCTCGCATCTCGAGATTCTCGTGCTCGACGAAGCGGACCGCATGCTCGACATGGGCTTCATCCACGACATCAAGCGCGTACTCGCCAAGCTGCCGCCGAAGCGGCAGAACCTGCTGTTCTCGGCCACGTTCTCCGACGAGATCAAGACCCTCGCCGACAATCTGCTCGACTCGCCGGCGCTGATCGAAGTCGCGCGCCGCAATACGACGGCAGAGACGGTCGCGCAAAAGATTCACCCGGTGGATCGCGACAAGAAGCGCGAACTGCTTACGCATCTGATCAAGCAGCACAACTGGTTCCAGGTGCTGGTGTTCACGCGCACCAAGCACGGCGCGAACCGCCTCGCCGAGCAGTTGACCAAAGATGGCATCAGCGCGCTCGCCATTCACGGCAACAAGAGCCAGTCGGCACGTACGCGCGCGCTCGCCGAGTTCAAGGACAGCACGCTGCAGGTGCTGGTCGCGACGGACATCGCCGCGCGCGGCATCGACATCGATCAATTGCCGCACGTGGTCAACTACGATCTGCCGAATGTGCCGGAAGACTACGTGCACCGCATCGGCCGTACGGGCCGTGCTGGCGCGACGGGCGAAGCGGTTTCGCTGGTGTGCGTCGACGAACTGCAGTTGCTGAAGGACATCGAGAAGCTGATCAAGCGCCCGGTGCCGCAGGAAGTGATCGCCGGTTTCGAGCCGGACCCGACCGCGAAGCCGGAGCCGATCCTGCGCCGCGGCCAGGGCGGCGGTGGCGGCGGCGGACGTTCGCCGCGTCAGGGTCAAGGCGCGCCGAAGCGTGACGGCGCGGGTTCTGCGAAGCCGGCACAACGCACGGGTCAACGCCCGGCGAACGGTCAGCAGCAGCCGAAGCCACAGGGCGCAAGGTCAGGTGGCAATGGCACGGGCGGAAACGGCGGCCAGCCGCGTCGTGACGGCCAGCGTCACGACGACCGGCCACGCGCCGCCGCGCATGAAGGCAGCGCCGCGCAGCATGCGCCGCGCAAGCCGCAAGGCGGCAATCCGGGCGCTTTGCTGAGCGGCAGCGCGAAGCCGCGCAACGACGCGCCACGCGGTGGCCAACCCACGCGTAGCGGCCAGCGCGGCCGTTAAGCCCCGAGAGTTAGCGGCCGGCTCGCCGGCCGCTCTCCCTGGTTGCTCATTGACTGAGAAACTACCGGCCGGCGGCAACGGCCGCTTGCTTCAGATGCTCGATCTGCCGTTCCCACCGGTCGAGCACCGCCTTCCCCTCCCCTTGTAGCTCGAACGTAATGCCGCTCGTCAGACGCGCATAACGCACGCTTTGCGCCTCGGCCGTGTCGATCGAACCGACCAGATAGACGAGCCCACTGTCATCGCCAGCAACACTCGCTAGCGGCGTCATCTGCAACTGCACCTGATAGAACGCTTCGCCATAGACGAAGCTGAGCGCCGCTCGTCCGTTCTGCGCGACAACGCGCGCCGCCCTCGCCTGCGGCCACAACGCGATGCACAGCGTGCGCGAGTCGGGCGCATACAACTCCCCGGCACTCAGCAGCGAGGTGCGCACATGGCCGTTCGCATCGACTGTGAGCAGCGACGCGGTGAATCCCGTCTTGCTCGCCAGCGACAAGCCGTCGAACAACGCGCGCACGGCATCGGGCCATTCATCGAATACGTCCTGCTCGAGTGGACGTTCGGGTGCGGGGGAATCGCTCATGATATCCATCCGATCAGGTTTGAGCCGGGCAACTAGCTTGCATCATGCACCGAAAAACAAATGGCCCGCCAATGCGGGCCATTTATCGCCGGGCCTGCGCGCGGACGATCAGCGGAAGAACACGTGCTGCGTGATCTTCGCGAGCGGGTAATGCACGCTCGGTTGAATTCGGGCGGGCAGATCGAGCGGCTTGAGCAGCATCTTCACACACATGTCGGCCGACAGATTGCGCCGCACCAGCGCATTGATCCGCGCCGCGCGCTCGCGGTTATAGGCCGAATCGCGCACACGTTCCGGATAACGGATCGCAAAGACATGGCGCAAGGCAATTTCCGAATCTTCGTTCTTGATCTCCAGCACGCGGCGCATCAACGCGCCGAGCACGGCCAGCCGGCCATTGCCTTCGATCCGGTTGTACTTCTTGAAATACTTGAAAAAGTGCTTGTAGTGACGGACTTCGTCAGTGCGGATGTTGTCGGTAATTTCCTTGAGCACTGGCTCATCCGAACATTCGCCGATCGCGCGATACAACGTTGCGGTTCCGGTCTCGACCACGCAACGCGCGACCATTTCGAGCGCGCGGGTCTTTTCGAAATCTTCGACGGAGCACGTCAGCGAATACTCTTCCATAAAATTACGAAACGCCGTGTCCCAATCGAACTCGGGCCACACGTAGGCGATATATGTCTTGAGCGCGCGGCCGTGTTGCATTTCTTCCGGCTCCCACTCCTGGTTGAGCCAGGCCGAGACTTCGGGATCGCCGTGGAAAAACGTACTCAGATTACTGGTGTAAAGATCGGTGCCGCTTTCAATAAACGAAGAGGCGCACAACAGCAGCAGCAGATCTTCGTTCGCTGCTGCCTTCTGCCGATCAATGCGGGTGAGGTCGATATCCTCGATCCGCCAGGGCATGACATGGTTCAGCTCAATGTGCATCGTGTCTTGCTCCGAAAGCTGTATCGACTCGTGACGCATGCTCGAAACCGCACACCCTCACCTCGCGCGGTTCGTCGTGTCAGATACAGAGCCTTGATTAGAGTTAACCCCTTGTATCATGCATCTTAGCCGGTGTTTCACAACTCTGCAGATAACCCAGCAGAGACCATGCCGGACCGCCGCAGTTCCAATTCCGGGATAGGCGAAACATTCGATCGGACAATAAAGCACGGTGCGCAGCGCACAAAAAAGCCAGCTCGAAGGCTGGCTTAAGGCTGCGCGGACGCCCGGCAGGTGCGGCTCGGCAAGGCTGGCGGCGTTTCAGGCTCAACGCCGCCAGCCTCGCAATTAAGCGGGCTGCACGCCGCGAGTCAGACGCACGCGGCGCATGCGCCAGGCCACCACGACAAGCGACAGGCCCGACAGCACCGCGGCGATAAGCACGTAGTAACTTGGCGCAAGTTTGTCGCCGGTCAAGTGAATGAAAGTCTCCACAATCGTCGGCGCAAAACCGCCGAAAATCGTCACGCCGATGCTGTAACCAATCGAAAGACCCGTCGAGCGCACCTGCGTCGGGAAGATCTCCGACATCAAGGCGGGCATCGGACCGGAATACGCTGCCTTGAAAATGCCCGCGGTGCCTTGCAGCAGAAGCAGCCAGCCGATGGTCGGATGAGACTGCAGCACTGCGAACATCGGATAGATCAGCACGCCCATCAGGAGTGACGTGGTCAACATGATGCGGATCCGGCCAATGCGATCGGACAACGCACCCATCACCGGCGAGAGCAGAAACTGCAGGCCACCGTTGAGCACCACCACGCCGAACGATGCCGCGGCGGGCATGTGCAGTTGCTTGACCGCGTACATCGGCATGTAAAGCTGCAGTACGTACACGCCGACCGTGGATTGCGCAACGATGCCGATAGCGAGCAGCAGATTGACCCACTGGCTCGCGAACGACGCGTCCTGCTCTGCACCTGCGGCCGCGCGCGTGCCGGCCGCCTGACGCGTCTCGCGAGCCGCGCGCATCGCGAGGAACTCCGGTGTCTCATCGAGATGCGAACGGATGTAGTAGCCCACCGGGCCAACCAGCAAGCCGAACACGAACGGAATACGCCAACCCCAGCTATTCAATTGCTCGGGCGGCATCCACGCGGTCAGCAGCGAGCCGAAAGCGGCCGCGGTAATCGCGGCGAGCCCCTGGCTCGCGAACTGCCAACTGGCGTAATAACCGCGGCGCGACGCGCTGTGTTCGACCATGAACGCCGTCGCGCTGCCGAATTCCCCGCCCACCGCAAAGCCTTGCACGAGCCGCGCAAGCAGGATCAACACCGGCGCTGCAATGCCGATCGACGCATACGGCGGCATCACCGCCATCGTGAGGGTGCCGACCATCATCAGCACAATGGCGAGCGTGAGCGCCGCCTTGCGTCCCTGGCGGTCGCCGTAGATGCCCAGCACAATCGCACCCAATGGCCGCATCAAGAAGGAGATGCCGAACGTGGCGATCGCAAGCAGCGTGGAGAGCCACTCATCGTGCATCGGGAAAAACTGTTTTGCGATGATCGTCGCGAAGTAGCCGTAGACCAGAAAGTCGAACCACTCGAGCGCGTTGCCGACCGACGACGAAAATACGATCCGCCGCACCATCGCTTTGGAAAGTGGTGCGGTGCTCGCATGAGGAAAAGCTGTCGCCGACGGCGACTCGGGGGTCTGCATGATGTCTCCTGCCTTGTCTGTGTTTTGCTTGTTTTGCCGCGTCGCGCAGCGTAGTGACGCCGCGCGACGCCCGCGGGCAGTTCCTAGAACCCGGCGGCGAGGCCGTCGCGGCGGCTGTCACTGGCGGCAACGTAGCCGCGCTCCGGATCGTCGCCGTCGAGCTTCCAGATGTACTGGCCGGAGCCGAAGTCCATATAGGGATCGTCGACCGACTTGATCGTGTGGCCGCGCTTCTGCAGCGCTTCGGCGGTGTTCGCATCGAGCGTGGCTTCGATGTCGATCGTGAAGTCGCGATTGACCTTCCAGCGCGGCGCGTCGCACGCGGCCTGCGGCTGCTGACCGTAGTCGAGCATCCGCACGATGGATTGCAGATGGCCTTGCGGCTGCATGTCGCCGCCCATCACGCCGAAACTCATCACCGCTTCCTGCCGGCCGTTGACCTGGCGCGTGAGGAACGACGGGATGATCGTGTGGAACGGCCGCTTGCCGCCCTCCACCACGTTCGGCGATTTCGGGTCCATCGAGAAGCCGCAGCCGCGGTTCTGCATAGCGATGCCGCTGTCCGGCACCACGATGCCCGAGCCGAAGCCCATATAGTTCGACTGGATGAAGCTGACCATCATGCCGCGCTCGTCCGCCACCGACATGTAGATGGTGCCGCCGGCCTTCGGCATGCCGAAGTCGAACTGCGTGGCGCGCTTGGGATCGATCAGCTTCGCGCGCGAGCTCAGGTAGGCGTCGTCGAGCATCTGCTCGGGCGTGACCTCCATGGAACGCGGATCGGCGACGTAGCGATAGACGTCGGCGAACGCCAGCTTCATCGCTTCGATCTGCAGGTGCTGCGACTCGACGCTGTCCACCGCCAGCGACTTCACATCGAATTTTTCGAGGATGCCCAGCGCGATCAGCGCCGCAATGCCCTGCCCGTTCGGCGGAATCTCATGCACCGTGTAGCCGCGATAGTCCTTGCCGATCGGTTCGACCCAATCCGCGCGGTAGTTGCGCAGGTCGTCGATGGTCAGCGCGCCGCCGCCTTCACGCGCAAACGCGGCGATGCGCTCGGCGATCTCACCTTCGTAGTACGCCCGCGGACCTTGCTCGGCAAGCTGGCGCAGCGTCTTTGCATGGCCAGGAAAGCGCACCAGTTCGCTCACTTCCGGCGCGCGGCCGCGCGGCATGAAGGTTTGCGCGAAACCCGGCAGATCCTTCAACTCCGGCACCGCCGCCGCCCACTTGTACGCGACGATGCTCGCCACCGCGTGACCGCGCTCGGCGATCTCGATGGCCGGCTCCATCAGATCGGCAAAGGGCAGCGAGCCGAATTTCTGATGCAACGCCTCCCACCCGGCGATCACGCCGGGCACAGTCACCGCGTCCCAGCCGCGCTTGGGCTGCTTCGCCAGACCGTTTTCCTCGCCGTACTTGCGCTTGAAGTAGTCGACGTTCCACGCCGCCGGCGACACGCCCGAGGCATTCAGGCCATGCAGCTTGCCGCCGTCCCACACCAGTGCGAAGGCGTCGCCGCCAAGGCCGCACGAGACCGGCTCGACCACCGTGATGGCGGCGGCGGCGGCGATCGCCGCATCGACGGCGTTGCCGCCTTTCCACAGCATGCGCAGCCCGGCTTGCGCGGCAAGCGGATGCGAGGTCGAAACGATGTTGCGCGCGAATACAGGCAGACGCGGCGTCGGATAAGGGTTTTGCCAGTTGAAGCCAGTCATGTCGGACACTCTCGAAAGCGCGGCCCGGCTCGTGGAAACGCCGGACACCATGGGAAAACGGGGCGAACGCGGATAACTCGCGCGATCAGTCGCACATGCAGCGCGCACGCGACGTGAAACCCAAGATTGCAGCGCGACCCGGCCCAAAAAACAAATTCATTTATCAACTAAATAAATGCGTAATTAGGCTGAATGGACGACACCCGGTGTCTTGCATCCCAGGCAGGTGGCATGAGTTGGCAGACAAGACGCGCGATGGTCTTACAATACGCTCACCTCTTTCAGGTATCACCCGTTTGCCGGTTCGCCCTCGCGCGCCGGTCGCGGCAGCGCCGATAAAAAACCCACGACCCGAGACACATGACCCGAGACCCCCGCCTGACTCTCAACGCCCGGCAACAGGAACTGCTGGAGTGGGTGCAACGCGACGGCTTCGTGACCGTGGACGATCTCGCGGCCCACTTCGACGTGACGCCGCAGACGATCCGCCGCGACGTCAACTGGCTCGCCGACATGAACCTGCTGCGCCGCTATCACGGTGGCGCCAGTCTGCCGACCAGTTCTGAGAACGTCTCGTACACGGCGCGCCAGCGCATGTTCCACGAGGAGAAGCGGCGCATTGCGGCGCTAGTGGCCACTCACATTCCCGATCAGGCGTCGCTCTTCATCAACCTCGGCACGACCACCGAAGAAGTGGCGCGCGCGCTCAATCGCCATCGCGGCCTGCGCGTGATCACCAACAATCTGAACGTCGCCAGCATGATGAGCGGCTATCCGGATTGCGAGGTGCTGGTGACGGGCGGCATCGTGCGGCCGTGGGACAAGGGGATCGTCGGCGAACTGGCGATCGATTTCATCCGGCAATTCAAGGTGGATTTCGCGATCATCGGCACGTCGAGCATCGAGACGGACGGCACGCTGCGCGATTTCGACACCCGCGAAGTGCGCGTGGCCGAAGCCATCATCCAGCACGCGCGCACCGTTTTCCTTGCCGCCGACAACTCCAAATTTGGCCGTCCGGCGCTAGTTCGCCAAGGCCATCTGGATCAGATCGACGCACTCTTCACCGACGCTCCGCCGCCCCCGGAGATGACCGAGACGCTCACGGCCGCCAACTGCCAGGTGTATGTCGCCGAGTGATTCCAGGCATTCTCCGCCATGCTGCAGTGCACGCAAAACTTCGAGTGAAATCAAGGATTTGACCGCAGGTCCAAACCGCCGCTGAAGCGCCTAATTGTCAAACGAAGAATTTACTGGGGACGATTTGGTGTTTAACGTGCGGTTGACTACACTCCAGTTCCCCGGCGTGCGTTCCGCAATCCGCGTACCGCTGGTTGCGTGAACCTGTCGTGTGAGCCGTACCTCCCGCCTGATCCTCTGCGGACTTCTCTGGCCTTGGGCCAGTTGCCCACAAGGCCGTCCGCATCTGCTTGACATGGAGAGAACGATGCTGAGTCCGCATGAATTCGCCACTTTGCTACTCGTCAAGGACGCCCCCAATCAAGTCGACATGGAACGAGAAGAGCTCGACGCTCTGCTGGAACGCCAGCTGGTGCAGCTCGAACGACTTGCGTCGGGCAATGATCAATGGCGCGTAACGGAAACCGGCGACAACGCATTGCGGGCCATCAAACGTTTTTCCTGATCTCTTTTTCGCGAGCCGCCGGACGAGCTAGCAAACATCCGGCGCTGTGAT
The DNA here is from genome assembly GCF_001645125.1 of Paraburkholderia ginsengiterrae. Taxonomy (GTDB): domain Bacteria; phylum Pseudomonadota; class Gammaproteobacteria; order Burkholderiales; family Burkholderiaceae; genus Paraburkholderia; species Paraburkholderia ginsengiterrae. The sequence goes on from NZ_LXKA01000022.1 coordinate 112,807, forward strand.
GGCGAAGCTGGCGGCGCTTTGGTGTTGCGCCGTCGCCGCCGCGCACCAGCACGTTTTCTACACATGATCATCAGGACGCCGCCTCGCGTCCTGTTTGATTGCGCCCAAATCATTTACACAGTAAATTGACGCGACGGACTCTCCTCCATCGCGCATGCCCAAAACGCTTTCCCCCGACGACATCCTTCAGTTCCGTGAAACCATGCGGCGCGTGGCCGAGCACGCGTTCGCCACGCGCGGCGAGCAGGGCGTGACCATGCGCGAACTGGCGAAAGAGCTGGGCTGCAGCGCGATGACGCCCTACCGCTACTTCCGCGACAAGGACGACATCCTCGCGATGGTCCGCGCGGCGGCGTTCAACCGTTTCGCGACGCGCCTCGAGGCCGCCGCCAGGCAGGCGCCCGAAACGGATCATTCAGCGGTGGCCGAGGCCTACGTGGCGTTCGCACTCGACGAGCCGCACGCCTACCGTTTGATGTTCGATCTGGCTCAGCAGGAAGGCGGATATCCGGAACTCGCCGCCGCGTCGCGGCGCGCATGGCGCATGCTCGGCGAGCACTTCGAGCGGCTCGTCGCCGCGGGCATTCTGGAGGGGGATCCGCAGTTGATCGGCTACGCGTACTGGGCGAGTCTGCATGGCTTTACGATGCTCGCGCTCGCCAATCAGCTGCCGTTGCCACAAGCGCAACAGTCTGCCGACGCACGTGGGCCGACGCGCGAAGCCGTGTTCGCTCAGATTCGCCGCATGTTATGGCGCGGCGCGCAGCCGCAACGCGGCTAGCGCTCGTCAAGCGCCAGTCGGTTCAGCAGACTCCGACAAAAAGGCGCGACGCTTCAAGCGCCGCGCTCAGCCGTTGCGCAGCGTCGGATCGACGCCCGCGCGCCAGCTCAGCGCCCGGGCCCGCTGGTCTGTAAAGAACGTCACCCACTGATTGCGGACCTGCGGGTCGGCACTCGCGCCCTGGCTCGCATAACGCTGCGCGATCGACGCCTGGAACGCGCAGAAATCGTCCTTCGACAACTTGCCGCGCCGATTCGCCACGTAGGCGTCGAACATGGCCGCGTAGACGCCCTGCGCGTCGTTGCCGTAGTCGACCGTCTGGGCACTGCACATCTGCTGAATCGACACGAACGATCGCGCGCCCGTCGTTCCGGTCAGGCTCGGTGAACTGACGCACCCCGCGAGAAGCGCGACGGCGCCGATCGTCAAAAATCCACGCATGAGAAATCACCTCGAAATGGCTGCTGTCAAGAGTATCGTCCGTGGCCGCGCGTTGCGCCACTCCCGGACGGCCATTAGAGGTTCACCTAAGCAAACCGAACTTTACTTTTTCGAATATGTTCATTAAAGTTCGCAAACGAACACTATCGGTTCGATAGATTTTCCAAACGGCTTACTAGTTACGACGCAGGGGACACAGCAGGTGACGCAAGGCTCGAGATACGATTTGCTCGTCGTCGGCGGCGGGATCAACGGCGCAGGCATCGCTCGCGATGCGGCGGGCCGCGGCCTGTCGGTGCTGCTGTGCGAACAGGACGATCTGGCGTCGCATACGTCCTCGGCCAGCACGAAGCTGATTCACGGCGGTCTGCGCTACCTCGAATACCGCGAGTTCGGGCTGGTGCGCAAAGCCTTGCAGGAGCGCGAAACGCTGCTGCGCGCCGCGCCGCACATCATGTGGCCGCTGCGCTTCGTGATGCCGCACATGCCCGATCTGCGCCCGGCCTGGCTGATCCGCGCGGGTCTCTTCCTGTACGACCACCTGGCCAAACGCGAACTGCTGCCCGGCTCGCGCGGCATCGTGATGCGCAACCATCCGGCCGGCGCACCGCTCGTCGAGTCGATCAAGCGCGGCTTCGTCTATTCGGACGGCTGGGTCAACGACGCGCGGCTGGTCGTGCTGAATGCGCTGGACGCGCAGGAGCGCGGCGCGACCATTCTCACGCGCACCAAGCTGCTGAGCGCCGTGCGCGCCGGCGGCGAATGGCGCGCGCAACTCAAGCGCGCTGACGGCACGATTCTGGACGTGCGCGCCGGCTCGATCGCGAACGCGGCGGGTCCGTGGGTCGGCGAACTGCTGCAGGGCGCGCTGGGCCGCGCCGCATCGCATAGCGTGCGCCTCGTGAAAGGCAGCCACATCGTCACGCGCCGCCTGTTCGAACACGACCACGCGTACATTTTCCAGAATCCGGACAAGCGGATCATCTTCGCGATTCCGTACGAACACGACTACACGCTGATCGGCACCACCGATCTCGAGTATCGCGGCGACCCATCGCAAGTGGCGATCAACGCCGAGGAAACGCAGTACCTGTGCGATTCGATCAATCGCTATTTCAAGCAGAAGATCTCGCCGGCCGACGTGCGCTGGACGTATTCGGGCGTGCGTCCGCTGCTCGAGGAAGAAGGGGCGGACAACCCGTCGGCGGTCACCCGCGACTATTCGCTCGAACTCGACGCGCCCTCGGGCGAAGCACCGCTGCTGTCGGTGTTCGGCGGCAAGATCACCACGTTCCGCAAACTGGCCGAAGAAGCGGTCGATCAGCTCGCGCAGGCGCTGCATAAAGACGGATCGTCATGGACGGCCGGCGCGCCGCTGCCCGGCGGCGACATTCCGAACGCCAATTTCGAGCGCTTCCTGAACGATTTCCGGCAGCACCATGCATGGCTGCCGGCCGATCTGGCCCACCGCCTCGCCCGCGCCTACGGCACGCGCGTCAGGCACGTGATCGGCGACGCCCGCTCGGTGGCCGATCTCGGCCGCGCCTTCGCACCCGGTCTTTACGAAGCTGAACTGAGGTACCTGCGCGATACCGAATGGGCGCGCAGCGCGCAGGACGTGTTGTGGCGGCGTTCGAAACTCGGCTTGCACGTCGAACCTGGCACACTCGATACGATCACACGAGATATCGACACGTGGTTCGCCCACGAACCCGAGCGACAGAGCGCCTAATCAGGCGCCGCGCCGCAGCGCATCCGCCGCACCCTTACGAGATCGATTCACCCCTCGGCTGAACCAAGCCGGCACGCACCATCGCAAACTGTTGCAGCCTGCTTAAAACAACAAGCCGTTCCCGTCGCCGGCCAGTTGTCCGGCGATTCATAAAACGCATGGAGAAGAGACAATGCAGGATCAGTACATCCTCGCGCTTGACCAAGGCACCACCAGCTCGCGCGCGATGCTGTTCGACCGGCTCGGCAACGTCGTGTCGACCGCTCAGAAAGAATTCCAGCAAATCTATCCGCGTCCGGGCTGGGTCGAACACGATCCGCAGGAAATCTGGTCGACCCAGGCCGGAGTCGCCGCCGAAGCGGTCACGCGCGCCGGCATGAACGGCACCTCGATCGCGGCGATTGGTATCACCAACCAACGCGAAACCACCATCGTGTGGGATCGGGAAACCGGTCATCCGATCTACAACGCGATCGTCTGGCAGGACCGCCGCACCGCCGACTTCTGCGACCAGCTCAAGGAGCAGGGTCTCGAAGAAAAAGTCCGCGCGAAGACCGGCCTGCCGATCGACGCCTACTTCTCCGCGACCAAGATCCGCTGGATTCTCGACAACGTGGAAGGCGCACGCGAAAAGGCCAGGCAAGGCCGCCTCGCCTTCGGCACGGTGGATAGCTGGCTGGTGTGGAATTTCACCAAGGGCGGCCTGCACGTCACGGACGTGACCAACGCGTCGCGCACGATGCTCTTCAACATCCACTCGCTGAAGTGGGACGACGAACTGCTCGAAGCGCTCGACATTCCGCGCAACATGCTGCCGGAAGTGCGCGCGTCGTCGGAGGTGTACGGGCCGACCAAGACCACCGTGTTCGCGTCGAAGATTCCGCTGGCGGGCATCGCCGGCGACCAGCACGCCGCCCTCTTCGGCCAGATGTGCACGCAGTCGGGCATGGTGAAGAACACTTACGGCACGGGCTGCTTCCTCGTGATGAACACCGGCGACAAGCCGATCGAATCGAAGAACAACCTCGTCACCACGATCGCGTGGCAGATCGGCGACAAGATCAACTATGCGCTGGAAGGCAGCATCTTCATTGGCGGCGCCGTGGTGCAATGGTTGCGCGATGGCCTCGGCATCATCAAGAACGCCGCGGAAATCGAAACGCTGGCACGCAGCGTGCCGCATACCGACGGTGTGTATCTGGTGCCCGCCTTCGCCGGCCTCGGCGCGCCGCACTGGAATGCCCGCGCTCGCGGCACGCTGTTCGGCGTGACGCGCGGCACGACCTCGGCGCATATCGCGCGCGCCGCGCTCGACTCGATTGCCTACCAATCGCTCGACGTACTGAAGGCGATGGAAGCCGACTCCGGCATTCGCATCGGCGAACTGCGCGTGGACGGCGGCGCTTGCGCGAACAATCTGCTGATGCAATTCCAGGCGGACATTCTCGGCGTCGACGCCGTGCGCCCGCAGGTATCGGAAACGACTGCGCTGGGCGCGGCCTATCTGGCCGGTCTCGCAGTCGGTTACTGGAAAGACATGGACGAGCTGCAAAGCCAGTGGAAGCTCGACCGCCGCTTCACGCCCGCCCTGCCGCACGCCGACGTCAAGGAATGCCTCGATGGATGGCAGCGCGCGATCCGCGCTGCGAAGGCCTGGGCCGATACGCCCTGATTCTGGTTTTCACCCAACATCTTTCGACATAACGAAGCCGCTTATCCAGCGGCTTCCCTAATAACTATATTTCGGATAACCAACAATGTCTCCTTACATTGCGGAATTTATCGGCACCGCGCTGCTGGTGCTGCTCGGCAACGGCGCGGTCGCCAACGTGCTGCTGGCGCGTACCAAAGGCAAGGGCGCGGACCTGATCGTGATCGTGATGGGCTGGGCGATGGCCGTGTTCATCGCCGTGTACGTCACTGCGTCGTACAGCGGCGCGCACCTGAATCCTGTCGTGACGGTCAGCCTCGCACTGGCGGGCAAGTTCGCGTGGGCCAAGGTGCCCGGCTACGTCGCCTCGCAGATGCTCGGCGGTATGGCGGGCGCGCTGCTCGTGTGGATCGCGTATCGTCAGCACTTTGCGAAAGAAGGCGATGCCGACGTGAAGCTCGGCGTATTCTGCACGTCGCCTGCGATTCGCAGCGTGCCGCATAACCTGCTCACCGAAATGATCGCGACGTTCGTGCTGATCCTCGGCGTGTTGTACCTGGCCTCGCCGCAAGTTGGTCTGGGCGCGCTCGACGCGCTGCCGGTCGGCCTGCTCGTGCTCGGCATCGGTATTTCGCTCGGCGGCCCGACCGGCTATGCGATGAGCCCCGCACGCGATCTGTCGCCGCGTCTGATGCATGCGCTGCTGCCGATTCCGGGCAAGCGCGACAGCGACTGGCGTTATTCGTGGATTCCGGTGTGCGGCCCGCTGCTGGGCGGCGCACTGGCAACGGCGCTGTATCTGTACCTGCACGCGCATTGATCGTGTGGCTGCATAGGCCGCATCGCCTCGTTGCGGCGCGCGCCTGATTGTGCGTTGAGCACGCTGAACGAGTGCTCAACGCGCAATCAGACGCGAACGGAAAGCGCGGGCGCCGCTCAGGCGGCGCCAAAGCACGTATCATATTGCTTTCAATCACCGCGCATGAGCATGCAGTCCACTCGCCCATGCGCTCCGCTTTCTGTTTTCAGGCATGATCGACCACCTCATCTGTGACTGCGACGGCGTGCTCGTCGACAGCGAAATCATCGCTGACCGCGTAATGTTCGACACGCTGAGCACCACCTTCCCCGGCCTCGACTTCGCACCCATCGTCAAAACGGCCTTTGGCCAGCAGACCTCGCGTTTTCTGGAAAGCATCGAGAAATCGTTCGACATCACGCTGCCCGAGAATTTTTTCGACACCATCGAGCACAACGTCGAGCTCGAGCTCGCCGCCTCGCTGAGCCCGATCAACGGCGTGCGCGAAGCGCTGCAACGTGTCACGTTGCCGGCCGCTGTCGTCTCCAACAGCCGGATGACGCGTGTGACCGCGTCGGTGCGGCGCGCGGGTTTGCAGCAGATTTTCGGTGAGCGGATTTTCAGCGCCGAACAGGTCGCCCGGCCAAAGCCTTACCCCGACGTTTATCTGTTCGCCGCGAAGACACTCGGTGTGGAGCCGTCGCGCTGCATCGTGGTGGAAGACAGCGTAGCGGGACTGAACGCGGCGCGCGCGGCGGGTATGAAGACGATCGCCTTCGTCGGCGCGAGCCACATTCCCGACGGCTACGCGGACGCGCTACGCAAGATGGGCATGACACGCATCATGCAGCATATGGACGAACTGCCCGCGTTGGTCGAAGCCGGCGTGCGCGGCGAGTTCGGCGACGTTCAGTCGTAGCCGCTCACCGCCGCGGCAATAAAAGACCGGCTGCGCGCGCAGCCGGTCTTCCTTCAGGTAAGCGCGGCACACGGATGAAACTCCCGCCGTGCGCCACGCGCAGCATCGACATCAAACCTCGTCGGCCACGCACTCGCGCGCCTGCGCCAGCGCCTGACGAAACTCCACCAACTCGGCAATGGTCAGCATCGGCAGATTGTGTTGCGCGGCGAAGCGTTCCACCTCCGCGCCGCGCGTCATCGTGCCGTCCGGGTTCATCAGTTCGCACAGCACGCCGGCCGGCTTCAGACCCGCGAGAATCGCCAGATCCACCGTGCCTTCGGTGTGCCCGCGCCGCGCCAGCACGCCACCGGGCTGCGCACGCAACGGAAACACGTGGCCCGGGCGCACGATGTCGGCGGGCTTGGCCGTATCGGCAATCGCGGCGCGAATCGTCGTGACGCGATCGAGCGCCGACACGCCGGTGGTCACGCCGTCGCGTGCTTCGATCGAAACCGTGAACGCGGTGCCGTGACGGCTTTCATTGTTGACGGCCATGGGCGGCAGTTCGAGCGCGCGGATCTTATCGTCGGGCAGGCACAGACACACGATGCCGCTGCATTCGCGAATCAGCAGCGCCATGGTTTCAACGGAAAGACGCTCGGCGGAAACGATCAGATCGGCTTCGTTCTCGCGGTCGTGATCGTCCTGGAGAACGACGGCACGGCCATCGCGCATGGCTTGCAACGCGGCGGCGATACGCGGCGGAACGGGTTCGGTGTCGAGCAGCGGGAGATCGAGGAATGCGGAGTCCACATCCACCGACGGAGCAGGAAAAGTAACAAAGGACATAGTTGAAACGCTCATCGCAAAAGTTGGGCGAGAAACGTTTCAGGGCATTGCAAACAGACAAAGACGCGCCTTCGAACGCCGCGCAAAACGGCGCTCGCGCACCGCCCGGACTGGCAGGCGGCGCCAAGGAAACGAACATGACTATCTGCACATCTTCTTCCATCCGGACTCTGACCGTCGGCTCTGGCTTCTCACCAGATCTGCTGACCCCATGTCGACCAGAGTTAGCGCTTAAGCGCTTACTCTGGTCCCATGCAACGTAGTTGCACAGGTCCCAATAAACGGACTACGTGGGCGCTCGCGGGCTCACCGGCTCACGCTCTCGCGTTGCCGGCATACCGCCGGTGGGGAATTTCACCCCGCCCTGAAGACGCACTGATTACCGGATTAACCGGCTGGCAAAGCATACAGCAGTCGCAAAAAACCTGCAGCGCAGCCCCTACTGGGCAAATGGACCCTGCAATTGCAGGCCCATTCGATCAAACCGGCGTAGCCTCGCGCGCCGCCTCGTGGTGGGCGGTGGGCACATCCCAGCGCGGCGGCGTCTCCGCCCTCAGCGTGACGCGAAACGCGCGCGCTTCGGTGTCGCCTGGATTGCGCAGGCTATGCGGCTGGTCGGCGTCGAACACGATCGCGTCGCCCGTGGCCAGCAATTGGCGCTGATCGTGCACGCTGACTTCCAGCGTGCCTTCGCTAACCACCAGATTCACCGTCGTGCCGGGCGCGCGGCGCGTGCCGGTTTCGGTGTGCAAGGGCGCGATGCGCAATTCGTGAAACTCTGCGGCGGTCGGCTCGCTGTCGGGATAAAGCGGCCGGGCTGAATAACGCCCGTTCGAACTGACGACACGCGACGAGCGTTCCGCCGGCAAATGCTCGAAACCGTTGGTCGCGTGACGCCGCAAGAACGCCGCCACCGACACCTTCAACGCCGCCGCCACTTTGCACAGCACCTTGATGGACGGCACGCTGCGCGCCGATTCGATCTGCGCGAGCATCGCGCGCGACACACCCGACGCGCGGGCCAATGCATCGAGCGACAGTTGCCGTTCGGCGCGCAAGCGCGCGAGATTCACGCCGACCAGATGCTCCAGTGCATCGAAGGGTTCGGCGGCACGCGGCGACGCATCGGTATCGGCCGCGGGATCGCGAACCAGCGCAAGCGGAGAATGCATGTTTGCCTCCAGAAGCACCGCCGGTCGGCGGGCAAGCAGTTAGTGGAAGCAAGATAGCATTGCGCCCCGCCGCGCCCAACGAAGTTATCTTCACACTGTTATCAGCATTGCGGAGGACGTCTTTCGCAATGCTTGTCCGCGTTTTTCATAAGGCACCCGCACTCAGGCGCGCTGCGCCACCGTCGCCGCCGGGGCGTCCGCACGCGCGGCAAACCACGTGAGCAGCAAGGCCGCCACGCTGACCGCGGCGGCGACCCACGGCAAGGTATCGAGCGAATGACCGTGACCGATCACGAGACCACCGAGCCACGCGCCGCCCGCATTGCCGACATTGAACGCGCCGATATTCAGCGTGCTGGCCAGATTCGGCGCCGCGGCGGCCTTTTCAACCACGCGCATCTGCAATGGCGGCACGGTCGCGAACGCCGCAATGCCCCACACGAAGATCGTCACCGCCGCGCCCACCTGCGAATGACTGGTGCGCGCGAAGATCGCCATCACCACCGCGAGCGCGGCCAGAATGCCCATCAGCGAAGGCATCAGCGCGCGGTCCGCGAGCTTGCCGCCCACCGTATTGCCAACCGTCAGGCCCACGCCGAACAGCACCAGAATCAGCGTGACGCCACGCGGCGAGAAACCGCTCACCTGTTCCAGAATCGGCGCGATATACGTAAATACGACGAACACGCCGCCGAAGCCGAGCACCGTCATCGCGAGTGCGGTCCAGACTTGCGGGTCCTTCAGCACGCGCACTTCATGGCCGAGACCGACCGGCCCGGCATCGTGGCGATTCGGCACCAGCGCCGTGATGCCCGCGAGCGACAGCAAGCCGAACGCACTGACGATCCAGAACGCCGCGCGCCAGCCGAACTCCTGGCCGATGAACGTGCCGAATGGCACGCCGAGCACGTTCGCGAGCGTGAGTCCGGTGAACATCAGCGCGATCGCGCTCGCGCGCTTCTCGGCCGGCACCAGCGAAGCCGCCACCACCGCGCCGATGCCGAAGAACGACCCATGCGCGAAAGACGTCACCACGCGCGCGACCATCAGCACGGAATAGTCCGAGGCGAGCGCACACAGCGTATTGCCGACAATGAACACGCCCATCAGCAACTGCAACGCCAGCTTGCGCGGCATCTTGCTGGTCAGCACCGCGAGCAGCGGCGCGCCGACCGCGACGCCGAGCGCATAGCCGCTCACCAGCAGCCCCGCCGACGGGATCGACACGGCCAGATCGCGCGCGACCTCGGGCAACAGGCCCATGATGACGAATTCCGTCGTGCCGATCGCGAAGGCGCTGATGGCTAGCGCCAGTAATGGAATGGGCATTTTTAACTCCGGGTTCGGGCGTTGCGCCAACCGCCGGTTCGCAGCCAACCGACGGCGAAAAGCGGCAAAAGGCGCAGTACTAGGGTTTACGATGAATGAATTGTCGAGCTTGGACGCCGATTTGATAATTGGCGTAGCATTTGAATGATTTTCAAATATCTTTTGAAAGATCATGATGGACAACCTCGGCGATATCCGCCTGTTTGTCGAAGCAGCGCAGCAAGTCAGCCTGTCGGCGGCGGGCCGCAAGATGGGTTTGACGCCGGCCGCCGCGAGCGCGCCCCTCGCCAAACTCGAAGCCGCGCTGAAAACGCGCCTGTTCGACCGCACCACCCGCCAGTTGCGGCTCACCGACGAGGGCCGCCTCTACCTGAACTGCTGCCGTCAGGCGCTGCAGTCGCTCGACGACGCCGAAGCCGCGCTGCAAGCCGGCCAGGGCGTGGTGCGCGGCAAGGTGCGCCTGTCGGCGACCTCGGATTTCGGCCGCAATCTGCTGGTGCACTGGCTCGACGAATTCAACGCGCTCTACCCGGAAGTCACCTTCGCGCTGACGCTGTCGGACTCGCTGTCGAATCTGGTGCAGGAAGACATCGATCTGGCGATCCGCTTCGGCGTGCCGCAGGACAGTTCGCTCGTCGCCCGCCGGCTGGCGCCGAACCGGCGCGTGCTCTGCGCGTCGCCGGCTTACATCGCGCGCAAGGGCACGCCGAAGGACCCGCACGATCTGGCGAATTTCGATTGCATCGTGCTGGGCACGGCGTCCGGGCCGGTGAACGAGTGGCGCTTCACGCGCGGCGACGAGGTGCAGCACTACACCGTCCCGCTCGACACCGCCCGCGAGACCAACGACGGCGCGCTCGCCCGGGAATGGGCGCTGCGCGGCTACGGCATCGTGATCAAGTCGATGTGGGACGTGGAAGCGGATCTGCGCGCCGACGGCCTGAAAGTCCTGCTGCCGCAATGGCGCTACCCGGACGCGCCGCTGCACGCGCTCTATCACCGCAACCGTTTCATGGCGCCGCGCGTGCGCGCGCTGCTGGACTTCCTGAGCGAACGCTTCGCGCAGGTGTCGGACGAACTGGAACGCCTGTTGGGCTTGCCGCCAGAGCACTCAGACAGCAAGGCGGGGCCGGAAACCGCGTCGCGTGAAGCGCTATAATATTGAGCTACGCTGCAACCGTGCCGCGGAACCGGCCTCAGGCTCGGCCCGGGAACCGGCCGCACCAGGCGGCCCCACTGGCGGCCCAACCCGTGGCTTAAAGCGCCGCCTGTCGGCTCCAGGGCGGCATGCCGCCCACCTGCCCGCACGCCGCCGGCACGTTGCGCCTCTTCACCTTTTAAACGACGCCCCCAGGTTAACCACTGCGACCGGCGAAATTCGATGACCAAGAAAGTTTATGTAAAGACCTTTGGCTGCCAGATGAACGAGTACGACTCCGACAAGATGGTCGACGTACTCGGTGCGGCTGAAGGACTCGTCAAGACCGACACGCCCGAAGACGCGGACGTCATTCTGTTCAATACCTGTTCGGTACGCGAAAAAGCGCAGGAGAAAGTCTTCTCCGACCTCGGCCGCGTGCGCGAACTGAAGGAAGCCAATCCGGATCTGATTATCGGCGTGGGCGGTTGCGTGGCTAGCCAGGAAGGCGCCTCGATCGTCTCGCGCGCACCGTACGTCGACCTGGTGTTCGGTCCGCAAACGCTGCATCGTCTGCCGGAAATGATCGACAGGCGCCGCGCCAGCGGCCGCGCGCAAGTGGACATCTCGTTTCCGGAAATCGAAAAGTTCGATCACCTGCCGCCGGCGCGCGTCGACGGTCCGAGCGCTTTCGTCTCGATCATGGAAGGCTGCAGCAAGTACTGCAGCTACTGCGTCGTGCCGTACACGCGCGGCGAAGAAGTATCGCGCCCGCTCGACGACGTGCTGACCGAAATCGCCGGCCTCGCCGACCAGGGCGTGCGCGAAGTTACGCTGCTCGGCCAGAACGTGAACGCCTACCGCGCCGGCCTGACGCTCGGTTCGACGGAAATCGCCGACTTCGCGACGCTGATCGAATACGTCGCGGATATTCCGGGCATCGAACGGATTCGCTACACCACGTCGCATCCGAAAGAATTCACGCAGCGCCTGATCGACACCTACGCGAAGGTGCCGAAGCTCGTCAGCCACCTGCATCTGCCGGTGCAGCACGGCTCCGACCGCATCCTGATGGCCATGAAGCGCGGCTACACGGTGCTCGAATACAAGTCGGTGATCCGCAAGCTGCGCGCGATTCGCCCTGACCTGTCGCTCTCCACGGACATGATCGTCGGTTTCCCCGGCGAGACGGACGAAGACTTCGACAAGATGATGGCGCTCGTGCACGAGATGAAGTACGACACCAGCTTCTCGTTCATCTACAGCCCACGTCCCGGCACGCCCGCCGCGAATCTGCACGACGACACGCCGCGCGAAGTGAAGCTCAAGCGCCTGCAACATTTGCAGGCCACCATCGAGGAAAACGTCCAGCGCATCAGCGATTCGATGGTCGGCAAGATCGAGCGCATTCTGGTCGAGCGCCCGGCGCGCAAGGACCCGAACGAACTCGCCGGCCGCACGGAGAACAACCGCGTGGTGAATTTCCCGGCGCCGGTGGCCTCGCACGCCCGGCTGATCGGCCAGATGGTCGACGTGAAAATCGTCCATGCGTACCCCCATTCGCTGCGTGGCGAGCTCGTGCTGGTGCATGACGACACCGCTGCCACCACGCATTAAGCGGCATCACCCGCGTATCGAAACCGACAGGATCGACCCACCGCCTTGAAGACCACTCAGCAGCATCTGGAATTCACCGCACCGCGCGAAGACAACGCGCGGCTTGCCAACCTCTGCGGACCGCTCGACGAAAATCTGCGCCAGATCGAGCAGGCGCTCGACGTGACGTTGCAACGCCGTGGCCACCGCATCACGATTCGCGGGCGCGGCGCGAAACTCGCGCTCACCGCGCTCGAAAACTTCTACAACAACGCGCGCGAGCCGCTGTCGGTCGACGACATCCAGCTCGCGCTGGTGGAAGTGCGCCATCCGGCGCGCCATCGCACGAACGGCAACGGCAATGGTCATGGCGATGAAGCGGGCGACCCGCGCTTCCCGGGCAATCCCGATCATCCGTTCGACCAGCCCGCCGACGCCGGCGACGACGACCTCCAGGAACTCGGCCCGAAGCTGTACACGCGCCGCGCGGACCTGCGCGGACGCACGCCGGCGCAGCGCGAGTACCTGAAGCAGATCGTCTCGCATGACGTGACCCTCGGTGTCGGCCCGGCCGGTACCGGCAAAACCTATCTCGCGGTGGCGTGCGCGGTGGACGCGCTGGAGCGCGACCAGGTAAAGCGCATCGTGCTGACGCGTCCCGCGGTCGAAGCGGGCGAGCGGCTCGGCTTCCTGCCGGGCGATCTGGCGCAGAAGGTCGATCCGTATCTGCGTCCGCTGTACGACGCGCTGTATGACCTGCTCGGCTTCGACAAGACGGCGAAAATGTTCGAGCGGCAGATGATCGAAATCGCGCCGCTCGCCTACATGCGCGGCCGCACGCTGAACCACGCGTTCATCATTCTCGACGAGGCGCAGAACACCACGCCCGAGCAGATGAAGATGTTCCTCACGCGGATCGGCTTTGGCTCGAAGGCGGTGGTCACCGGGGACACGACCCAGATCGACTTGCCGCGCGGCCACAAGAGCGGGCTGATCGAAGCCCAGCAGGTGCTCGCCGACGTGCGCGGCATTGCGCTCACGCGTTTCACCAGCGCAGACGTGGTGCGGCATCCGCTGGTCGCGCGAATTGTGGAGGCGTACGATGCGCATTCGCAGAAAACCGCCGGTCCGGTGGATTCGCGCTGAACCACGCTCCATGATTGTGCAACCCATCGAAACCGCATGAGCCGCGCCCCGAAACTGACGTTGAATCTGCAATTTCCCGCCGCCAAGGCCTGGCCGGAACACAAGGCGCTTCTGCCGCGCGCAACGGTGGCCGGCTGGATCAAAGCGGCGCTGTTCGCGGACGGCGAACTGACGGTGCGTTTCGTCGACGCCGAAGAAGGCCGCACGCTGAACCGCACCTATCGCGGCAAGGACTATTCGACCAACGTGCTGACCTTCGCGTACGCCGAATCGGAAGACGATCCGGTGACGGGCGACCTGATCCTGTGCTGCCCGGTGGTCGAGAAAGAAGCCGCTGAGCAGGGCAAGCCGCTCGTCGCGCACTACGCCCATCTGCTGGTGCACGGCACGCTTCACGCTCAAGGCTACGACCACGAAGACGAGGAAGAAGCCGAGGAAATGGAAGCGATCGAAACGGAAATCCTCGGCAAGCTGGGCTTTCCCGACCCTTATCAATAAGCCGGCGCTTCTAGCCCTCGTCTAGCCATCTTCTGGCGCGCCGCCAACCGCAACCCCGATTCAAACTGACCGTGAGCACCTCGTCCCCTGAAGCCGATACCCGAACGCCCTGCCCGGATTACCCGCCGGTGCTCGGCGAATCACGGCTCCTGACGGACGAGGAATTGCGCGCGTCGCTCGAATGCACGCTGCGCGGCTGGGACCGCAAGAGCGATCTGTGGCTGTTCGGCTATGGATCGCTGATCTGGAACCCCGGCCTGCCCACTGTCGAGGCAACGCGCTCGAAGGTGCACGGCTATCACCGCGGACTGTACCTGTGGTCGCGCGTGAACCGCGGCACGCCCGAACAGCCGGGCCTCGTGCTCGCGCTCGACCGCGGCGGTTCGTGCAGCGGCATCGCGTTCCGACTGGCTGCCGAGGGCTCGATGCCGCATCTCGAAGCGCTCTGGCGCCGCGAAATGCCGATGGGCTCGTATCGTCCGGCATGGCTGCCTTGCGTGCTCGCCGACGGCCGGCGGGTCGACGCGCTCGCGTTCGTGATGCGCCGCGACGCGCCGAGCTACACCGGCAAGCTGCGCGACGACATCGTCAAGACCGTGCTCGGCTGCGCGAGCGGGCGCTACGGCACCACGCTCGACTACGTCAGCCGCACCGTGCATGCGCTGCGCGAAAGCGGCATGCCCGACCGCGCGCTCGAAGCGCTGCTCGAACGGTGCCGCGAGACGAGCCTCAAGTAACGCTTTTTTGCTCCAGAACGCTTTTCCGCGCGTAATCAGTTAGGATTGACCTACGCACCGCCGCCGCGGCGGAGCCGCTTCACCATCGCCCAGCCGGGCGGGACACGGTCCCGCCATGTGGCTGGTGTATCCTTAATGCTCTGCAACAGCGCGCCCAGTCTTGCCGGGCGCACTACCATGAACGACACGTATCCCAGTCGACGACAAACCGACAAACCGCAGGAAAAGCGCTCGCTCCTCGAGCGTCTGACCGACTTCATCTCGCCCGAGCCCGACTCGCGTGCCGAACTTCTGGAAATTCTGCAGGACGCTCACGAGCGCAACCTGATCGACGCCGACTCGCTGTCGATGATCGAAGGCGTGTTCCAGGTGTCCGAACTGAGCGCCCGGGACATCATGGTGCCGCGCGCACAAATGGACGCGATCAACATCGCGGACAATCCCGCCGAGTTCATCCCTTACGTGCTGGAAAAAGCGCACTCGCGCTATCCGGTCTTCGAAGGCAACCGCGACAACATCATCGGCGTGCTGCTGGCCAAAGACCTGCTGCGCTACTACGCCGAAGAAGAATTCGACGTGCGCGGCATGCTGCGCCCCGCCGTGTTCATCCCCGAATCGAAGCGCCTGAACGTGCTGCTGCATGACTTCCGTGTGAATCGCAATCACCTCGCGGTGGTGGTCGACGAATACGGCGGCGTGGCCGGTTTGATCACGATTGAAGACGTGCTGGAACAGATCGTCGGCGATATCGAAGACGAATACGATTTCGACGAGGAAAGCGGCAATATCATCGCCTCGCCCGACGGACGTTTCCGCGTGCGCGCGCTGACCGAGATCGAGCAGTTCAACGAGGCCTTCGGCACGCACTACTCCGACGAGGAAGTCGATACGATCGGCGGACTCGTCACGCATCATTTCGGGCGCGTGCCGCATCGCGGAGAAAAAGTCCGCCTCGACGACCTGATCTTCGAGATTCTGCGCGGCGACGCTCGCCAGGTTCATATGCTGCTGGTGCGCCGCGATCCGCTGGCCGGCCAGCGCGAACGCGAAGCGCAGCACGTGCAGAGCTAGGCCGGCCTCGCGCCGGTTCGCTTCTTTGCCTCCTCAACCTCTCACGCCGACCACGCAACAATGGCCGACCCGATTACTTCCCGTTCGCCTCGCGGCGTGAGCGCGTCTGCCGCCCCGGACACGCGTGGCCGCGTACTGCCCCGCTGGCATTACCTCGTCGCGCTGGCCGCGGGCGCCGCCAACACCCTGTCGTTTGCGCCGACACCGCACGGCGGCTGGCTGGAGCTCGCGATCTTCGTGTTCTTCTTCGCCTGGCTCACGCGTACCACCGGCTGGAAAAGCGCCGCGCTGACGGGAGGTGCATTTGGTTTCGGCAATTTCGTGAGCGGCGTGTGGTGGCTGTACGTCAGCATGCATTTTTACGGCGGCATGGCCGCGCCGCTCGCCGGCGCGGCTGTCGTGCTGTTCTCGCTCTATCTGGCTATCTATCCGGCATTGGCCGCCGCCATCTGGTCGTTCTGTGCCGGCCACGCGCGCAAAGGCAATGCGGTTGACGACACGCCGTTCTCGCCGACCTGGCACGGCGCGCTGGCATTCGCGAGCGCTTGGGCGATCGGCGAATGGCTGCGCGGCACGGTGTTTACCGGCTTTCCGTGGCTGGCGAGCGGCTATGCGCAGGTGGACGGCCCGTTTGCCGGATTCGCGCCGGTGGCGGGCGTGTACGGCGTCGGCTGGATGCTGGCGCTCGTGGCCGCGCTGATCGTGCAGGCACTCCTGCCGCTCATGCCTGCCAGACAATCCGGCCAGGGCGACGCCAGAAACGGCAACGGCGCGAAACCCGGCATGTCGCGCACCGTGGTGCCGGGCGCCGTAGCGCTGGCGCTCATCGTGGCCGGCCTGCTGCTGCCGCTCGCGCAGTGGACCGTACCGGCCAACGCGCCGCTGACCGTGAGGCTTCTGCAAGGCAACGTCAAGCAGGACATGAAGTTCGAGGAATCCGGCATGCGCGCCGCGATCGCCGAGTATCAGCAGATGATTACCTCGAAGCCGGCCGATCTGATCGTCACGCCGGAAACCGCCATTCCGGTCCTCGCGCAGCAATTGCCGGCGCCGTTCGCCTCGGCGGTACGCAATTTCGCGGATTCGACCGGCAGCGCGATCCTGTTCGGCGCGATCGGCGGCACGATCACGCCGGAAGGCCAGGTGATCGACTACACGAACAGCCTGTTCGGCGTAACGCCCGGCACACGCAATGTGTACCGCTACGACAAGCACCACCTTGTCCCGTTCGGCGAATTCGTGCCGTGGGGCTTTCGCTGGTTCGTCAATCTGATGAGCATTCCGCTCGGCGACTTCTTCCGCGGCGCTCCGGTGCAGAAGCCGTTCATGGTCCACAACCAGCCGGTCGCGGTCGACATCTGCTACGAGGATATTTTTGGCGAGGAGATTGCGCGCAGCATCCGCGAAAACGAGACGCCCGCCGGCGTGCTGGTCAATTCGACCAATCTCGCGTGGTTCGGCGACACGATCGCGCTCGACCAGCATCTGCAGATCGCGCGCATGCGGTCGCTGGAAACCGGCCGGCCGATGCTGCGCGCGACCAACACCGGAATGACAGCCGCCATCGACGCGAATGGCAAGGTGCTCGGACGCCTGACGCCGTACACGGTCGGCTCGCTCGACGTCACGGTGCAAGGCACCTCGGGCAACACCCCTTACGTCACGAGCGGCAACAACACGGTGCTGGCGGTTTCATTACTGCTGCTGGCATTCGGCTTTGCGTTCGGGCCGGGTATCCGGCGGCGTGGAAACGGCGGGCAATAAGTAACGACAATGCGCATTCATTTGCACACGCCGTTTGTCGCGAATGCGGCGCGGTGAAATGCGCGCCCCAAGCCCAATTAGAAAATACGCGCGCCGCTCAATACCGTCGGCGCGCGTTTCAGAACGAATCCGGCCTTACTGATTCGAAGCGATACGCTGCTGAATATGCTGCGCGCGCGCCGGCGACGACGGATGCGAACTCAACATACTCGATTTACCGCCATCCACTTGCGCGAGTTTGTTGAATGCCGTCACCAATCCCGAAGGATCGAGATGCTTCTTTTTCTGCAGGTCGAATGAATAATCGTCCGCTGCGCTTTCCTGCGCTTGCGAGAATTGCGCGTTAATCAGTTTCTCGGAGAAGTCGCCCAACTGCGAGCCCGAAAGCGCGCCTGCCACGCCACCTGCCGACGACGCCACCGAACGCATCGCCGAAGTCGCGTACGCGACCTGCATGGCTTTCTTCGTATGACCGAGTGCCACGTGGCCCATTTCATGGCCGACCACGCCGCGCACTTCCGAATCGTTCATCATGTCCATCAGACCGCTGTAGACGCGCACGCAACCATTGGCCATGGCCCATGCATTGATGTCCTTGGTGACGTACACCTTGTAGTTCACCGGCGTGCCGTTGATGTTGTCGCCCAGTTGCGCGGCAATGGTGTTCAGGCGCTTCTGATACTTGCTGTTCGCGGCGGCGATCTGGTTTTCGCTATCCAGTTGCGCGCACGATTTGTCGCTCAGTGCACGCACGTCAGTCTCGCTTAGCGTGGCGGCTTGCGTGGCCAGCTGGCCGGATTTGATCAACGCGGACGAATCGATATTGCCGACGTTCGAGCACGCGGCAAATAAGGCACAGACGGAAGCAGCAAAGGCAACGCGATAGTGTTTCATGATGGAAATCTCTGCGATGTTATTCACTTCGGTGGCAGGCCCAAAAAAAATGCGCCTGACGAGCAGGCGCATTTTTACCACGATCGAAAGCTTTAATTCATGCTTTTGAAAGAATGAATGACATCATTTTGCAAACTTGCCGACATTGCAGGCAACGCTAATCAACTCGCTGACCTCGTGCCATCCAATCAGCCGTCCACTCAGTCGGACGGCACCGTATCAATGAACGACTGGCGCAGCGAAAGCTTCTGGAAATGCTTGTCCAGATTCGGATACGGCTCGCGCCAGTTCAGTTCGGGCATGCGGAAGTCCAGATAAGCCAACGCGCAACCCACCGCGATGTCCGCCAGCGTGTAGTGATTGCTCGCGCACCACGGCTTGCTGCCCAATCCTTGCGACATCGCGATCAGACCTTCGTCGATCTTGCGCTGCTGCCGCGCGACCCACGCGTCCACACGATGCTCCGGCGACCGCTGCGTGCTTTCGAGGCGAATCAGCACGGCCGCGTCCAGCACGCCGTCGGCCAGCGCTTCCCAGCAGCGCACCTCGAGGCGCTCGCGCCCCGACTGGGGAATCAGCTTGCCGACCGGCGACAGCGTGTCCACGTATTCGCAGATCACCCGCGAGTCGAACACCGCTTCGCCGTCTTCCATCACGAGGCACGGCACCTTGCCGATCGGATTGAAGGTGTGAATCTTGGTGTCCGGCGCCCAGACGTTCTCGGGCACCAGTTCGTAGTCGATCTTCTTGTCGGCCAGCACGACCCGCGCTTTACGCACGAAGGGGCTGGCGAGCGAACCGATGAGTTTCATCATGACCATCTGCCTTTTCTTGAATCCGGCGAAAGTATAAGTGTTTGGCGGCGTGCGCGACCACTCAGTCGCGCCTTCCGGGCGCTCCGAAAGCCTTATGCAGACTCGCTGTGGACGGATTGCAACGTTGCAGCGTGCGCCTTCGCCATGACTTGCGCAGACATCCCATGCAAAATAACCCGGCGCATTGGCGCAATACCATTGGACGCTACAATCGCACGATGAACCAGCCGACCGAACCCACCATCGCCATCGACGTCTACCGCACGCGCCGCGAGCGCGTACTCGCCGCGCTGCGTGCGGCGGGTGGCGGCGTCGCCATCGTCCCGACCGCGCCGGAAGTGCTGCGCAACCGTGACGCCGATTATCCGTACCGGCACGACAGCTACTTCTACTACCTGACCGGCTTCACCGAGCCCGATGCGCTGCTGGTGCTCGATGCCAGCGCCGCGCCCGGCGAGCCGGCTTCAGTGCTGTTCTGCCGCGAGAAAAATGTCGAGCGCGAGACGTGGGAAGGTTTTCGCTTCGGCCCGGAAGGCGCACGCACGGCATTCGGCTTCGACGCCGCGTTCGCCATCGGCGAAGCGGATACGCAGCTGCCGCGGCTGCTCGCGGACAAACCGTCGCTGCACTACGCGCTCGGCACGTCGGCGAAGCTGGACGAACAGGTGCGCGGCTGGCTCGACGCCGTGCGCGCCCAGGGCCGCGGCGGCGTCGCCGCGCCGGCCACGGCACGCGATCTGGTGCCGTTGCTCGACGACATGCGGCTCACCAAGGACGACCACGAACTCGCCATCATGCGCCGCGCCGGGCAGATTTCCGCCGAGGCGCATCGCCGCGCCATGGCCGCCTGCCATCCCGGCGTGCGCGAGTACGAACTCGAAGCGGAGCTGCTGTACACATTCCGCAAGTTCGGCGCACAGGCGCCGGCGTACACGTCCATCGTCGCGGCAGGCGCCAACGCCTGCGTGCTGCACTACCCGGCCGGCAACGCGATCGCCCAGGACGGCGACCTGATCCTGATCGACGCGGCCTGCGAACTCGACGGCTACGCCTCCGACATCACCCGCACGTTCCCCGCGAACGGCCGCTTCACGCCTGCGCAGCGCGAGCTGTACGACATCGTGCTGGCCGCGCAGCAGGCCGCCATCGCCGCCACCCGCGCCGGCGCGACCTTCGACGAGCCGCACCAGGCCGCCGTGCGCGTGCTGTCGCAAGGCCTGCTCGACACGGGCATCATCGAGCGGACCAAGTTCGCCTCGGTTGACGACGTGATCGCCGAGCGCGCCTACGCCCCCTTCTATATGCACCGTACCGGCCATTGGATCGGCATGGACGTGCACGATGTCGGCGACTACCGCGAGCGCGGCGCGCCGCGCGACGAGGCGGGCGTCCTGCCATGGCGCACGCTGCAAGCCTCGATGACGCTGACCATCGAGCCGGGTCTGTACATCCGGCCGGCTGAAGGCGTCCCCGAGCGTTACTGGAACATCGGCATCCGCATCGAGGACGACGCCATCGTCACGCCGACCGGCTGTGAACTGATCACGCGCGAGGTGCCGGTGGCCGCCGCCGAGATCGAGGCGCTGATGCAGGAAGCCCGCGCGGCCCACGAAACAAGGAAGTAATTCGCGATGAACGACGTTTCACAGTCGGCGGTGATCCTGAAGCCCGCAGCGGCCGATCATTCCTTCGATTTCGACGTGACGATCGTCGGCGCCGGTCCGGTCGGGCTCGCGCTGGCCGGCTGGCTGGCGCGCCGCAGCGCGACGCAGGCGCTGAAAATCGCGCTCGTCGATGCGCGCGAACCGGAAGATTCGATCGCCGACCCGCGCGCCATCGCCGTTTCACACGGCAGCCGGATGATCCTGGAGCCGCTGCGCTGGCCCGCCAGCGCCACCGCGATCCAGAGAATTCACGTATCGCAGCGCGGCCACTTCGGCCGCACGCTGATCGACCACAGCGAACACGGCTTGCCGGCACTGGGTTACGTGCTGCGTTACGGCTCGATCGTGCACGGTCTCGCCGAGGCGGTGCATGCCACCTCCGTGCACTGGTTCCGTTCCACCTCCGCCGCGGCGCCGATTCAGGATTCCGACGGCGTCACGCTGCCGATCGAAACCGCGGGCGTCACGCGCCAATTGCGTACGCGGGTTCTCGTGAGCGCGGAAGGCGGCCTGTTCGGCGACCAGAAAGTCGACAAGCGCACCGACCAACGCGCGGACAAGCAGGCAGGCGATGGCACCGGCGAGACCGCGGGCTCACCGGCCGGCAAGCACACCGGTGGGTCATCCCGCAAACGCCCCGCCACGAACGGGACGCGCGACTACGGCCAGACCGCGCTGGTCGGCACGGTAACCGTGTCCGCCCCGCAGCCGCACGTGGCGTGGGAACGCTTCACGTCGCAAGGTCCGATCGCGCTGCTGCCCATGGGCGGCGTGCGCGGAGCGGACTACGCACTGGTCTGGTGCTGCGCGCCCGAGGAAGCCGCGCGCCGCGCGCAACTGTCCGACGAAGCGTTCCTGCGAGAACTCGACGCCGCGTTCGGCGACCGCATGGGCCGCTTCACGCAAATCGTCGGACGTGCGTCGTTCCCGCTGGGGTTGAACACGGTGGAGACGCTCGTGAAAGGCCGCGTGGTGGCGATCGGCAATGCGGCGCAAACGCTGCATCCGGTCGCGGGCCAAGGCCTGAACCTCGGTCTGCGCGACGCTCACGCGCTGGCGGACGCCCTGGCAACGGAGGGCCCCACCCCGTTTGCGCTGGCCACGTTCGCGCAACGCCGCGCGCTCGACCGGCGCATGACGATTGGCGCTACCGACACGCTCGCGCGCCTGTTCACCGTCGACTTCGCGCCGCTCGCGGTCATGCGCGGCCTCGCGCTCACGGCACTCGAATTCTTGCCGCCGGTAAAAACGGCGCTGGCCCGGCAAATGATGTTCGGACAGCGCCGCTGAGCGCACCGCACGCTCACTCCGCACTCCCCCTCTGCCCGATCTGAACAACACCGGGCGAGGGGCGCCGGCTCTATGATCCGGCACACTTTCATAGAAGATTTAATGAGTTACGACAGCCACATGTCGGGTACCGGCTAGCCGTTAACGCTAAAATGGTGGTTTTCCTTGCATTTCGCGACCACTCCGATTGACAGAAACTGAGCAATCGGCCGCGCGCACGTCCACGCCATGCCCACTCTCGGCTCTCACAATCTGCGTAATAACCTGTTCGTCGCACCCATGGCGGGTGTGACCGACCGGCCGTTCCGGCAACTGTGCAAACGGCTGGGCGCGGGCTATGCGGTGTCGGAAATGGTCGCGTCGAACGCGCAGCTGTGGAAAAGCGAGAAGACCATGCGTCGCGCCAACCACGCGGGCGAGGTCGAGCCAATCGCCGTGCAGATCGCCGGCGCCGATCCGGCCATGATGGCCGAGGCGGCCCGCTACAACGTGGCGAACGGCGCGCAGATCATCGACATCAACATGGGCTGCCCGGCCAAGAAGGTGTGCAACGTCGCGGCGGGTTCCGCCCTGTTGCAGAACGAACCGCTGGTGCAGCGCATCGTCGAGGCGGTGGTGGGCGCGGTGGGCGTCGGGCCCGACGCGGTGCCCGTCACGCTCAAGATCCGCACCGGCTGGAATCGCGACAACAAGAATGCGTTGACCATCGCGCGCCTCGCCGAAGCCGCCGGCATCTCCATGCTGACCGTGCATGGCCGCACGCGCGCCGACCTGTATCACGGCGAGGCCGAATACGAGACCATCGCCGCGGTGAAAGCGGCGGTGCGCATTCCGGTCGTGGCGAACGGCGACATCACGTCGCCGCACAAAGCGCGCGAGGTGCTTGCCGCCACCGGCGCCGACGCGATCATGATCGGCCGCGCCGCGCAGGGGCGCCCGTGGCTGTTCCGCGAGATCGAGTATTTCCTGCAAACGGGCGAGTTGCTGCCGCCGCCGCGCATCGACGAAATCCAGCAGGTGATGAACGAGCATCTCGAGGATCACTACGCCTTCTACGGCGAGTTCACGGGTGTCCGCACTGCGCGCAAGCACATCGGCTGGTACACTCGCGGCCTTTCCGGCGCCAACGTGTTCCGGCATCGCATGAATACGCTGGACACCACGCGCGAACAACTCCTCGCCGTCAACGAATTCTTCGACGCACAAAAGGCGATCTCCGACCGCCTCGTCTACGTCGATGAAACGCTCGACAACACGGGCGAGGACCCTACCGACCGACTAGCAGCATGAGCAAGAACAATATCGAACAATCTGTCCGCGACAGCCTGGGCATGTATTTCCAGGATCTCGACGGCTCCAATCCGCACGATGTCTATGACATGGTGATTTCGTGCGTGGAAAAACCCTTGCTCGAAGTGGTGCTCGAGCAGGCAGGCGGCAATCAGTCGCTGGCCGCCGAGTATCTCGGCATTAACCGCAATACGCTGCGCAAGAAGCTGCAACAGCACGGTTTGTTGTAGTTTTTGGGCGCTCCTGCCACGTTTCCCTTCGGCTTTTCGTCTTCATCATGATCAAGCAAGCGCTCATCTCCGTTTCCGACAAGTCCGGCATCGTCGACTTCGCCAAGTCGCTGTCGGACCTCGGCGTCAAGATCCTGTCGACCGGCGGCACCGCGAAACTGCTCGCGGACGCGGGTCTGTCCGTCACCGAAGTCGCCGATTACACGGGCTTCCCGGAAATGCTGGACGGGCGCGTGAAAACGCTGCATCCGAAGGTGCACGGCGGCATTCTGGCGCGCCGCGACCTGCCGGAACACATGGCCGCGCTTGAAAAGCACGACATTCCGACCATCGACCTGCTGGTCGTGAATCTGTACCCGTTCGTGCAGACCGTGTCGAAAGAAGAGTGCTCGCTGGAAGACGCGATCGAGAATATCGACATTGGCGGCCCGACCATGCTGCGCTCGGCCGCGAAGAATCACCGCGACGTGACGGTGGTGGTCGATCCGGCGGACTACGCGGTCGTGCTCGAAGAAATGCGCGCGAACAGCAACGCTGTGTCGTACAAGACGAATTTCCGTCTCGCCACCAAGGTGTTCGCGCACACCGCGCAGTATGACGGCGCGATCACGAACTACCTGACGAGCCTGACCGACGAGTTGCAACACTCGTCGCGCAACACCTACCCGGCTACGTTCAACCTCGCGTTCAGCAAGGTGCAGGATCTGCGCTACGGCGAAAACCCGCATCAAAGCGCGGCGTTCTACCGCGACCTGGTGGTGCAGCCGGGTGCGCTGGCGAACTATAGCCAGTTGCAGGGCAAGGAACTGTCGTACAACAACATCGCCGATTCCGACGCAGCGTGGGAATGCGTGAAGACCTTCGACGTGCCGGCCTGCGTGATCGTCAAGCACGCGAACCCGTGCGGCGTGGCGGTGGGCGCGGACGCAAACGAAGCGTATGCCAAGGCGTTCCAGACCGATCCGACCTCGGCGTTCGGCGGCATCATCGCGTTCAACCGCGAAGTGGATGAAGCCACGGCGCAAGCTGTGGCCAAGCAGTTCGTCGAAGTGCTGATCGCGCCGTCGTTCAGCGCGGCCGCGCGCCAGGTGTTCGCGGCCAAGCAGAACGTGCGTCTGCTGGAAATCGCCTTGGGTGAAGGCCATAACGCGTTCGACCTGAAGCGCGTGGGCGGTGGTCTGCTGGTGCAATCGCTCGATTCGAAGAACGTGCAGCCGCGCGAATTGCGTGTGGTCACGAAGCGTCACCCGACGCCGAAGGAAATGGACGACCTGCTGTTTGCCTGGCGCGTGGCGAAGTACGTGAAGTCGAACGCGATCGTGTTCTGCGGCAACGGCATGACGCTCGGCGTCGGCGCGGGCCAGATGAGCCGCGTGGACTCGGCGCGCATCGCCAGCATCAAGGCGCAGAACGCCGGCTTGACGCTGACGGGTTCGGCGGTGGCGTCGGATGCGTTCTTCCCGTTCCGCGACGGCCTGGATGTGGTGGTCGCGGCTGGCGCGACCTGCGTGATTCAACCGGGCGGCTCGATGCGTGACGACGAAGTGGTCGGCGCAGCGGACGAGCACAACATCGCCATGGTGTTGACCGGCGTGCGTCACTTCCGTCATTGATTCGCGTTGGACTGGCGGCGCCGGCTTCCTTGTGAAGCAGAGGTTACCGCCGGCGCTTCAAGCTTCGACAAAACGGCCCGGCGGCATTGTCCGCCGGGCCGTTTTCTTTGGGACCACACGGCGTGCGTGCGGTAGTATCGCAAGCAACTGGTTTTCACCGCATCTGCGGCACCTCATGAGAATTCTTGGCATCGACCCCGGCTTGCGCGTCACCGGCTTTGGCGTCATCGATCAAACCGGACACACGCTCAGCTACGTCGCGAGCGGCGTAATCAAAACCGCCGACGCCGATCTGCCATCGCGCCTCGGTACCATTTTCGAAGGCATCTCGACACTGATCCGTCAGCACTCGCCGGATCAGTCGGCGATCGAAAAGGTGTTCGTCAACGTCAACCCGCAATCCACCTTGCTGCTCGGCCAGGCGCGCGGCGCGGCGATCTGCGGACTGGTCGCGGGCGGTGTACCGGTCGCCGAATACACCGCGCTGCAATTGAAGCAGGCCGTGGTGGGCTACGGCCGCGCGACCAAGGAGCAGATGCAGCAGATGGTGGTGCGCCTGCTCAATCTCTCCGGTGTACCCAGCACCGACGCCGCCGACGCGCTCGGCATGGCGATCTGCCACGCGCACGGCGGCACGACGCTGAGTACGCTCGGCGGCATTGCGCCTTCACTGGCGAAGAAAGGGCTGCGTGTGAGGCGCGGACGCCTGGTCGGGTAGCGCAGCAGTCAGTTCCGGCTAGCCAGCGCGAGACGGCAGGCCAGGCCGGCAAACACCGTCCCGAGCAGATACTGCGGCAAGCGTGACGGCCGGCGCCCCGCCGACAACCCGCGGCTCAACTTGCTCGCCATCAGGATCACCGCGCCGTTGACGCAAAACCCGATCGCGTTGAGCACCGTTGCGAGCACCATGATCTGCAACGCCACCGAGCCCGCTTCAGGCCGCACGAATTGCGGGAACAAGGCGAGCACGAAAAGCGCCATTTTCGGATTCAGCAGATTCGTGAAGAGGCCCTGGCGGAAAATGCGGCCGACCGGATAGCGGATCATCGAGGCATTCGGCGAGAGCACCGTGCCTTGCGCGCGAAATGTTTTCCAGGCGAGGTACAGCAGATACGCAGCGCCCGCGAAACGCACGACGTCGTATGCGATGGGTACGGCCAGAAAGAGCTGCGACAGGCCAAACGCCGCTGCCAATGCATGGCAATACGTGCCGACCAGAATACCCGCTAGCGAAGCAAAGCCCGCGGAACGTCCCTGACTGACGCTGCGCGAGGCTATCAGCAACATGTCCGGCCCGGGGGTAGCGGTCAACGCGAGGCACGCGCCGGCAAACAGCGCGAGGGTGGTGAGGCTCAGCATGAAAACTCCTTCTGGGTGAGTGGGACGAGAACTCGCCAAAAGGGATTGCAGTTTATGGGGCGGCCTCGCGCGGGTCAACTGAGATGCGGCATAACTCCCCGCTCACGCGCTGCGCTACACTCGCCCTTTCTCACAAGATTGAATCCGCCATGATCGGTCGCATTGCCGGCGTTCTGCTGGAAAAAAACCCGCCGCATCTGCTCGTTGACTGCAACGGCGTCGGTTACGAAGTCGATGTGCCGATGAGCACGTTCTACAACTTGCCCTCGACCGGCGAGCGCGTCGTCTTGCTCACGCAGATGATCGTTCGCGAAGACGCGCATCTACTCTATGGCTTCGGCACCGCCGAGGAACGTTCGACCTTCCGCGAATTGCTGAAGATCACCGGCATCGGCGCGCGCATGGCACTCGCCGTGCTCTCCGGCATGAGCGTGCATGAACTCGCGCAAACCGTGACGATGCAGGACGCGGCGCGCCTCACGCGCGTGCCGGGCATCGGCAAGAAGACGGCGGAGCGGCTGCTCCTCGAACTGAAGGGCAAGATCGGCGCCGACCTGGGCACGCTGGCTGGCGCGGCGTCCGCATCCGACCACGCTTCGGACATCCTGAACGCACTGATCGCCTTGGGTTACTCCGAGAAGGAAGCGTTGGCGGCCGTCAAGAACGTGCCGGCCGGCACCGGCGTGTCCGAGGGTATCAAGCTCGCGCTGAAGGCCCTCTCCAAGGCCTGAGGCCGGGCCTTCGGGCCCGCCGCCATGCGCGCGCGCCAGGTGGCCCGTGGCAGTCAGGTAAGGCGCCGCCCGCACCCGCGCGCGG
The DNA here is from genome assembly GCF_001645125.1 of Paraburkholderia ginsengiterrae. Classification (GTDB taxonomy): domain Bacteria; phylum Pseudomonadota; class Gammaproteobacteria; order Burkholderiales; family Burkholderiaceae; genus Paraburkholderia; species Paraburkholderia ginsengiterrae. Next base: position 140,383 of record NZ_LXKA01000022.1, read on the forward strand.
TACAATGGCCGCATGATCGAAACCGACAAACTCGCCACCGAGCGCATCATCGCGGCCACGCCCGTCTCGTCGAACGAAGAAGCGTTCGAGCGCGCGTTGCGCCCGCGCCAGCTCGACGAATATGTCGGGCAGGAAAAAGTCCGCGGCCAGCTGGAAATCTTCATCGAGGCCGCCAAGCGCCGCTCCGAATCGCTCGATCACGTCTTGCTGTTCGGCCCGCCGGGTCTGGGCAAAACAACGCTCGCGCATATCATCGCGCGGGAAATGGGTGTCAATCTGCGGCAAACCTCCGGGCCGGTGCTCGAACGCGCGGGCGACCTCGCCGCGCTGCTCACCAACCTCGAAGCCAACGACGTACTGTTCATCGACGAAATCCATCGGCTCTCACCGGTCGTCGAGGAGATTCTGTACCCGGCGCTAGAGGATTATCAGATCGACATCATGATCGGCGAAGGGCCGGCCGCGCGCAGCGTGAAGCTGGACCTGCAACCGTTCACGCTGGTCGGGGCGACCACGCGCGCGGGCATGCTGACCAATCCGCTGCGCGACCGTTTCGGCATCGTGGCACGGCTCGAGTTTTACAACGCCGAGGAACTGGCGCGCATTGTCACGCGTTCGGCGTCGCTACTGCATGCGCAGATTCACCCGGACGGCGCATTTGAAATCGCCAAACGCGCGCGCGGCACGCCGCGGATCGCCAATCGCTTGCTGCGGCGCGTGCGCGACTTCGCCGAAGTGAAAGCCGACGGCAACATCACCGCGCAAGTGGCCGACGCCGCGCTCAGAATGCTCGACGTGGACGCAGTGGGTTTCGATCTGATGGACCGCAAGCTGCTCGAAGCGATTCTGCACAAGTTCGACGGCGGCCCGGTCGGCGTCGACAATCTGGCGGCGGCCATCGGCGAAGAGCGCGACACGATCGAAGACGTGCTCGAGCCGTATCTGATCCAGCAAGGCTTCCTGCAGCGCACGCCGCGCGGCCGGGTCGCCACGCTGCTGACCTACCGGCATTTCGGTCTCGCCGCGCCGGAATCGTCGAGCGGACTGCCTGGTTTGTGGGATTCGGCCGCGAGCTGAGCCGAGACACGTCGCGCGAGCAAACCCAACCCCGCCGCCCTGCTGACGCTGGCGGCGCGGCGTAGCTGAGCCGATTAACGTCCCGGTTCCGGCACCTTCTTGAAACTATCGTCGGCGCTCGGCGCGTCGAGATGTGAAATGTCCGCCCAGGACACGACCGTCGCCTTGCCGTCGTTGAAATCCACCACATTCACGCTCGTGTTCAGCAATGCGTAATCACGCGGCGCATCGAGCGACAAACCGCAGGCGAACCGCCGCACGCAATCCAGCACGCCGCCATGCGCAACGCAGGCAATCCGCCCGCCGGGATGCGCGGCGACCAACGGCTCAATGGCATGCAGCACGCGATGGTAAAGCGTGCGCTGCGACTCGCCTTCCGGCGGCGCAAAGCCCGGATCGCGAGTTTGCCAGTGCGCGTACTCGTCGGGAAAACGCAGCGCGATCTCGTCGCTGTCGTGGCCCTGGAATGCACCGTATGAGCGCTCGCGCAGACCTTCGCGAAGCTGCAACGGCAAGCCCAGCGCATCGGCGATCGGCTGCGCGGTTTGCTGCGCGCGTTGCAGGTCGCTCGAATAGATCGCGTCGAGCCGTGCGCCCTGCTTCGCCTCGTCGGCCATGCGGCGCGCAAGACGTTGCGCCTGGGCAAGGCCCGTCGTTGCGAGCGGAATATCAATGTGACCCTGGATGCGTTTGATGCGGTTCCAGTCGGTCTCGCCGTGACGGATGAACAAAATCTGCGTAGTCATGGGATGAAGTAAGCGCCAAGGGCCCGGAAATGCCGAGCCGCTATTGTCGCAAAAAGCGGCTGGAGGGGAGATGCGCGCCGTGACGCGCATTTGGAACGACCGTTGTCGCTCAGGCGTTCGTTTGCAGCCAGAACGTGACCGGCCCGTCATTGACGAGCGACACCTGCATATCGGCGCCGAATTCGCCGGTCTCGACAATCGAATGCTTCGCACGCGCCGCCGCGACGAAGTAGTCGAACAGACGCTTGCCTTCATCCGGCGGCGCGGCCGGCGTAAAGCTCGGGCGCAGGCCGCTATTGGTGTCCGCCGCCAGCGTGAATTGCGACACGAGCAGCAAACCGCCGGCACGCCCGGCGCCGTCGAGATTCTGCACGGAAAGATTCATCTTGCCGGCCGCATCGCTGAAAACACGGTAGCCGAGCACCTTGGCGAGCAGGCGGTCGGCCGCCGCCTCGGTGTCGCCGCGCTCGGCGCACACAAGCGCGAGCAGCCCCGCCTCGATCGCGCCGGTCACCCGGTCGGCCACGCGCACTTCCGCGCGGCGCACGCGCTGGATCAGCGCGATCATCGGCTCGGCTCCAACTGCAACGTTCTGCCCATCAGGCCGTCAGCGTAACGCGTGCGAAGCGGCGCTTGCCGACCTGCACGGTGTACTCGCCCGCTTCGACCTTCAGCCCCTTGTCGGACACGGTCGCGCCGTCGATCTTCACGCCGCCCTGCTCGATGTTGCGCAGCGCTTCGCTCGTCGACGGCACGAGGTTGGCCTGCTTGAGCAACTGACCGATGGCGAGCGGCGCGCCCGCGAGCGTCACGGCCGGAATATCGTCGGGCACGCCGCCCTTCGCGCGATGGTTGAAATCTTCGAGCGCGCGCTCGGCGTCGGCTTGCGAGTGGAAGCGCGCGACGATTTCCTGGCCGAGCATCACCTTGAAGTCGCGCGGGTTGCGGCCCGCTTCGATCTCTTTTTTGAAGCCGGCGATCTCGTCCATGGGACGGAACGACAGCAGTTCGAAGTAACGCCACATCAGCACGTCGGAAATGCTCATCAGCTTGCCGAACATGTCATTCGGCTTTTCGCTGATGCCGATGTAGTTGTTCTTCGACTTCGACATCTTCTCGACGCCATCGAGCCCTTCGAGCAACGGCATCGTCAAAATGCACTGCTGCTCCTGGCCGTACTGCTTCTGCAACTCACGGCCTACCAGCAGGTTGAACTTCTGGTCCGTGCCGCCGAGTTCGAGGTCCGCGTTCAGCGCGACCGAGTCGTAGCCTTGCATCAGCGGATACAGGAATTCGTGGATCGAGATCGGCACGCCGCCCTGGAAACGCTTGGTGAAATCCTCGCGCTCGAGAATCCGCGCCACCGTGTAGCGCGACGCGAGCTTGATCATGCCGTCGGCGCCGAGCGGCATCGACCATTCGCTGTTGTAGCGGATTTCGGTCTTCTCACGGTCGAGCACGAGCGCGGCCTGCTCGAAATACGTTTTCGCGTTCGATTCGATCTGCTCGCGCGTGAGCGGCGGGCGCGTGGCGTTGCGGCCCGACGGATCGCCGATCAGCGAGGTGAAATCGCCGATCAGGAAGATCACCGTGTGGCCGAGATCCTGCAACTGGCGCATCTTGTTCAGCACGACCGTATGGCCGATGTGGATGTCAGGCGCGGTCGGATCGAGCCCGAGCTTGATGCGCAGAGGCACACCGGTGGCCGCGCTCTTCGCGAGTTTTTGCGCGAACTCCTCTTCGATCAGCAGTTCGTCGACACCGCGCTTGGTGACGGCGAGCGCGTGACGGACTTCGTCGGTGATCGGAAAGGCGGAGGCGGAATTGGGCTTGGTGGACTCGGTGCTCATGCTGGAAACTTGAAGTCGCGATAAAAGGAGATTGTCCCATAGATGCGCGCCGCCGCGCCCACTCACGCCGCCGCAAACGCGCTGCCGGCACACGATTTCCGCGCCGCGAGTCGCGCTGGCACCGTCGCAGCGCTTTATATCCGACCGCGTTTAGGCCAATAATCTGCTACAACGAATCGCAACGAACCCTAGAGAGGAGCAGCAACGTGGCGCAAGACCCCGCAGACGGCGTCTACTTTGGATTGATGTCCGGCACCAGCATGGACGGCGTGGACGGCGTGGCCGTCCGGTTCACCCAAGGGAAGCCGCCGGAGGTGCTGGCCGAAGCGTTTGTGGGTTTCGCGGACAGCCTGCGCGACGCCCTGTTCGCGCTGCAGCAGCCCGGCGACAACGAGATCGAGCGCGAAGCGCTGGCCGCCAATGCGCTCGCCACCCGCTACACGGTGTGCTGCCACGAACTGCTATGCAGCAGCCACGTGTCCGCCGCGGAGGTCCGGGCGATCGGGGTGCACGGGCAGACCGTGCGGCATCGGCCGGAAAAGGGCTTTACGCGGCAGATCAACAACCCCGCGCTGCTCGCCGAAATGACGCAGATCGACGTGATCGCCGACTTCCGCAGCCGCGACGTCGCGGCCGGCGGCCAGGGCGCGCCGCTGGTGCCGGCTTTTCACGCCACCGTGTTCGGCGCGAAAAACGAAACGCGGGTGGTCTGCAATCTGGGCGGCATCAGCAACATCACGATTCTGAGCGCGACCGGCAGCGTGCGCGGCTTTGATTGCGGGCCAGCCAATGCGCTGCTCGACGAGTGGGCGCATCGCCATCTTGGCAAGCCGTTCGACGAAAACGGCCATTTCGCGGCGAGCGGCCAGGTGGATCGCACGCTCCTGAACGCCTTGCTCGACGAACCGTTTTTCACCCAGCAGCCGCCAAAGAGCACCGGCCGCGATCTGTTCAATTCCGAATGGATGGACGCGAAGCTGCAGCCGTTCACCGGGCTGAACCCGGCCGACGTGCAAGCGACGCTGGTCGCCCTGACGGCGGTGACCGTTGCCCGCGAAATCGAGCGGCACGCGCCGGATGTTGAAGCGGTTTATGTGTGCGGCGGCGGCGCGCGCAATCCGGAGATTATGAAGGCGCTTCAGCAGGCGCTGGAAGATAGCGGCGTGAGTGGCGTGCCCGTCATGACCACCGATGCGCTCGGCGTGCCGCCAAGCCAGGTGGAACCGCTGGCGTTCGCATGGCTGGCGATGCGCTGTATGGCGCGCCTGCCGGGCAATTTGCCGGCTGTGACGGGTGCCGCCGCCGAACGGGTGCTTGGCGCGATCTACCCGCGCTGATCGCCGCGTCTGATTTCGGTGCATACAACGAAAAACGGGGCCGAAGCCCCGTTTTCCATACAACCAGTCGCTTAACCGGCGATCAGACCGAGAACGACGAGCCGCAACCACAGGTGGTCGTGGCGTTCGGGTTCTTGATAACGAATTGCGCGCCGTTGATGTCGTCCTTGTAGTCGATCTCAGCGCCAACCAGATACTGGTAGCTCATCGAATCGATCAGCAGCTGGACGCCGCTCTTGTTCATAACCGTATCGTCTTCGTTGACGGCTTCGTCGAACGTAAAGCCGTACTGAAAGCCCGAGCAGCCGCCGCCCTGCACGAAAACGCGCAGTTTGAGGTCCGCATTGCCTTCTTCTTCGATCAGTTGCTTGACCTTGTCAGCCGCTGCGTCGGTAAAAACGAAGGGGGCGGGCATCTCGGTCACGGGTGTATCGGTGACTGCGTTCATTCGAACTCTCCAAAAAGCTTCTAGCCGCTATTGTAGGGCTGATCTCGATATCGTGCTGAAGCCCACAAAATCAATAGGTTCTTACAGGATTTGATGGTCAGCGCGTGGGTGGCGCGGGTGGCGCCGACGCGGCCCTGCACCGGGCCGGGGCCGCCGTGAGGCCTCGTCGGCCCAAAACCCCGCAAACTGTTGCCCCACAATGAAAAAAGCCGCCTTCGCGACAGCGTTGGCGGCTTTTGCAGCGCTCCGGCCCGAAGACCGGCTCGCACCCGAAACGATTAACGCTTCGAGAATTGCTTCCGGCGACGTGCCTTGTGGAAGCCGACCTTCTTACGTTCGACTTCACGAGCGTCACGCGTAACGAAGCCTGCTTTCGACAGTTCCGGCTTCAGCGTTGCGTCGTAGTCCATCAGCGCGCGGGTGATGCCGTGGCGAACCGCACCGGCTTGACCCGTTTCACCGCCACCCGTCACGTTGACCTTGATGTCGAACGTAACGCCGTGGTTCGTGAGTTCCAGCGGCTGACGCACGATCATCAGCGACGTTTCGCGCGAGAAGTAATCGGCGATAGGCTTGCCGTTCACAACGATATCGCCCTTGCCTGCCTTGATGAACACACGTGCGACGGCGCTCTTGCGGCGGCCCGTGCCGTAATTCCAGTTACCGATCATGTGGGCTCCCCTTAGATCTCGAGCGCTTTCGGCTGTTGTGCCGAATGCGGATGCGTTGCTTCAGCGTAGACCTTCAGCTTCTTGATCATCGCGTAGCCGAGCGGGCCCTTCGGCAGCATGCCCTTGACCGCTTTCTCGAGCGCACGGCCCGGGAAGCGTTCTTGCATCTTGCCGAACGTCGTTTCATAGATACCGCCCGGGTAGCCCGAATGGCGATAGTACTTCTTGTCAGTCGTCTTGTTGCCCGTGACCTTCAGCTTGCCGGCGTTGATAACGATGATGAAATCACCGGTGTCGACGTGGGGAGTGAATTCAGGCTTGTGCTTGCCGCGAAGACGGTGTGCCACTTCGCTGGCGACACGCCCGAGAACCTTATCCGTCGCGTCAATCACGTACCATTCGCGCGTCACCTCATGGGCTTTTGCGGAAAACGTCTTCATGATCGATCCAAAAAAATTGCTGCGCCCAATGTGTTTTTTCCTGCTTGTAGTGTGCGCATCGAGGCGCGTGCAGGCTCTCCCTGGTTCTTCCTCCGCGGGCGCGGATGCGGAAAAGCCCTGAATTATAAAGGAATTTGCGACGCCAAGTCAAAACGTACGGGACTTTTGCGCGAATTTCCCGGCCATCGACCGTCCAGCAGCGCCATTTGCCACCCTGGCAGGCTCGAAACCGGCGTGGCCGCGGGGCCTAAAGGCGGGCTCGCTGGCGAAAAAAAACCCGAACGAGCGGTTCGGGTTTAATCCACCAAAGGAGGAGGTGGAGGAGACAGCGGAGGTTGCACACTTGCTGCAACCGATGGATCAGATTATATGAGTCCACCTTGTGCGGCGCAAGAAGATTTGCATCGCGAAATACAATCTCATAATGTGAGAACCGCATTTCTCAGCCTCATTACACTAAATTTCCTTTTAAATCAGATACTAAAAGTATCCAGCACGACCGCCTCACCAATCATCTTCTAGAGTAAAACCCCTAAACCCCTGCGGGCATTCCCGAATCGGCCGAACATGCGGCGGCGCAACACGCAAGCCGTCATTCCGCATAATTTCCAGCAAAAGTCGCCTCGGGCGGATACTCAAACACCGGGCTACAATGCCGTCTCGATATAGCGAAGCGCGGTGGAGCACAGCATGGAATGCAAAGTGAGCTGGATGGGGCAAGACGGAATGGCATTTGCGGCCGAGACGGGCAGCGGCCATCTGGTTGCGATGGACGGCGCGCCTGAAGGCGGCGGCCGCAATCTCGCGCCGCGTCCAATGGAAATGGTGCTGCTCGGCACGGGCGGCTGCACGGCCTACGACGTCGTGATGATCCTGAAGAAGAGCCGGCAGGAAATTTCTGACTGCTCGGTGACGCTGAAGGCCGAACGCGCCAGCGAAGACCCGAAAGTGTTCACCAAGATCCACTTTCACTTCACCGTGACGGGCAAGAATCTGAATCCGGCCACTGTGGAGCGCGCGATCAACTTGTCGCACGACAAATACTGCTCGGCTTCGATCATGATCGCGAAAACCGCTGAGCTGACGCACTCGTTCGACATCGTCGCGGGCTGAGCGCGGCCTGACGGCTGCGACGCGGGCCGCAGCGCCCGTCACCGAACATCAGCACAAAAAGAAAATGCCGGCGTCCGTTGGGACGCCGGCATTTTTTGTTGGGTGGCAAAGCAGGCCGATAAGCCGGATTCTGTGCACGCGCAACGTCCGAAAACGCGACGCGCGTGGCAGCCATTCCTCTAGGCGCGCCATTACTGACGCGCTCAAGCTTCCTACCCGCAGACGTGACGGGGGCCCCGTCCTGCATCTCGAAGATGCTAGCCTGCCTACTTGGAATTGCTCCGGGTGGAGGTTACCGTGCCGGTCTGCCTTGCAGCAGCCGCGGTGCGCTCTTACCGCACCGTTTCACCCTTACCTGATCCCGGCTTGCGCCGGGCCATCGGCGGTTTGCTTTCTGTTGCCCTGTTCCGCGTGTCACCACGGATGGCCGTTAGCCATCACCCTGCCCTGTGGAGTCCGGACTTTCCTCGCCCTCTTTGGCCGAAGCCGCAAAGGCCGCGACTGCCTGGCCTGCTTTGCTGGGGCGGATTTTAACATCTGCGGGACCCACAGGCCGGTTCGGAAGCAGAATTGGCCGAATGGCCGAGGGTCGCCAAGCCAAGAGACGACGTGAGCGCACCTAGCGGGTGCGCCGCCCCGTGCGAAATACCGCGGCATCATCGTAAAACGAAGGCGACTCGTTCTCAGGCCACCAGCCAGGAATGCCCAGCACGGGAAGCGGCGCGAACATGCGGCTCGTCAATGCTTCGGTGTTCAGCAGCGCCGCGCTGACGGCCTCGTCAAGCCATGCGTCGCGCGTCGCGGCGTCCCAGTCGAAGTAGGCTGGCGGCACCTCGACGACCCACGCATGCCCCGTGCAAGCCTTGAACGGCGCAATCAGCTTTTCCAGCAACGCGTGGCCGAAGCAGCGCACTTCGCACTGCGTGCCCCATGCGCCGCGCCCGGTGACCAGTAACGTCTGCCAGTCAAATCCGCGCAAGGCTGCGCTCAAAGCCGGATCCGCGCATGCGAACAACAGCGCGTTCTCATCGAACAGAGTCAGCGTATCGCGCACGCCGCCGCGGGTCGGACCCACGCCCAGCACGTCGATGGCCGCCGACTGCCGCGCGTTCAATGCCGCCTTGATGCGTGGAAATGCAAACCACATCGACCCGTTGAAGAAGTCGTGCAGATTGTGGCGGGTCGGCACGCAGCCCGTCGACGCGATATGCGCCTCGTAAGCCGCACCGGGCGGCAGATCGTCCTGCGCGATAAACGCAAGGCGCTGGCCCCGCCCGGTGGTTCGACGCATCTCGCGGGCGTCGGCGTTCATCTGCGCGAGCAGCGCCGCGTAGCTCGTCAGCGCGGCCTGCTGCCAGCGCCGGCCGCGCCCGGCAAACTGCGCGAACCATGGTTTCGACCAGTCGATACCGGCGAAACCCGCTTGGTCCGCTTCATGCACCTGCATCTAGCGCGACCTCAAACCATGCGCCAGCCGATCGACTCGCCGCCGCGCAGCGGCACGACCGGGGTATCGCCGACCGGCAGTTCCGCCGGCAGCGTCCATTCCTCGCGACGCAGCGTGACCTTCTCCTCGCTACGCGGCAAACCATAGAAATCCGCGCCGAAGAAGCTCGCGAAACCTTCGAGCTTGTCGAGCGCGCCAGCTTTGTCGAAGGCCTCGGTGTAAAGCTCGAGCGCGTGCAGCGCCGTATAACAGCCCGCGCAACCGCAGGCGTGCTCTTTCAACCCCTTCGGATGCGGCGCGCTGTCGGTGCCGAGGAAGAAGCGCGGATTGCCCGACGTCGCCGCCTCGACCAGCGCCACGCGATGCGTCTCGCGCTTCAACACCGGCAGGCAGTAGTAATGCGGACGAATGCCGCCCTGGAAGATCGCGTTGCGGTTGTACAGCAGATGGTGCGCCGTGACGGTCGCGCCCAGCAGCCCCGGCGCCACGCCGGCTTCACGGATATAGTCGACCGCGTCTTTCGTGGTGATGTGCTCGAACACCACCTTCAGCGCCGGAAAGTCACGGCGCAGCGGCGTCATGACCCGGTCGATGAACACCTTCTCGCGATCGAACAGATCGATCGACGAATCCGTCACTTCGCCGTGCACGAGCAGCGGCATGCCCACTTCCTGCATCACCTCGAGCGTTTTGGCGCACTTCATGATGTCGGTCACGCCCGCGTCCGAGTTGGTCGTGGCGCCCGCCGGATACAGTTTCACGCCATGCACGAAGCCGCTTTCGCGCGCGCGGCGGATTTCGTCGGGCGGCGTGTTGTCGGTCAGGTACAACGTCATCAGCGGCTCGAACTTCGCGCCTGCCGGGATGGCGGCGACGATGCGCTCGCGGTACGCCGCGGCCATTGCAGTAGTCGTGACCGGTGGCTTCAGGTTCGGCATGATGATCGCGCGGCCGAACTGGCGCGCGGTGTCCGGCAGCACGGCGGCCAGCATTTCGCCGTCGCGGACGTGCAGGTGCCAGTCGTCCGGGCGGGCAAGCGTGATGGAGTCGAGGGAAGCGTTGGAGGCAGTCATGGCGAGAGGGCAGCGAGTTTCAGCGACTAAAAACCAGAACGAGACCAGAACGAGTCCCAAAGGAAGCCAATTCAGTGGTCAAACCGTCGTGTTGCGGCCTGAACACACGTCAATTTTGCTATTTGGCGCTTCTAGCTCGGTGATATGCTTGGAAAATCATCATTGTAACGGCTCGCCCCGTTAACAGGCTTACCAGCAACATGTGCCAACTTCTTGGAATGAACTGCGCCGCACCAACGGACGTCACGTTCTCGTTCACCGGCTTTGCGGCGCGCGGCGGCGTCACCGATCACCATGCCGACGGCTGGGGCATCGCCTTCTTCGAAGATAAAGCCTGCCGCCTGTTCATCGACCACCAATCGTCGGCCACCTCGCCGATCGCCGAGATGGTCAAGCGCTATCCGATCAAATCGAAGAACACGATCGCGCATATCCGCAAGGCGACGCAAGGGCACATCCTGCTGGAAAATTGCCACCCGTTCATGCGTGAACTGTGGGGGCGTCACTGGATCTTCGCGCACAACGGCGACCTGAAAGACTATTCGCCCGTGCTCAACGGCATTTATCAGCCGGTCGGCACAACGGACAGCGAACTCGCTTTCTGTGCGCTGCTCGAAGGTTTGCGCAAGGCCTTTCCCGGTGCGCAGCAGCCGCCGCTCGACGAACTGTTCGCCGCGCTCGAAACGCTCACGCGCGAGATCACGCAGTTCGGCGTGTTCAATTTCCTGATGTCGAATGGCCAAGCCCAGTTCGCGCATTGCTCGACGCATCTGCACTACATCGTGCGGCGCTGGCCGTTTTCCACCGCGCATCTGGTCGACGCGGACGTCTCGATCGATTTCGCCAAGTACACCACGCCGGAAGACCGCGTCGCGGTGATCGCGACCAAGCCGCTGACCGACAACGAGGTGTGGACCGCGTTCAAGCCGGGCGATCTGATGATGTTCCAGTGCGGCGAAGTGATCGGCCGCGTCAACGTGCCCGTGCCGGCCTCGGTGCTGGAGAAGCTGCGCAATCCGGCTCTGGATGCATCGGCTTCGGCAAGCACGATTGCGGCTTCGTCGGCGGCCGTCCCAGTGGCCGAGACCGAAGTCGACCTCGAAGCGGCCGACGACGCCGCCGCATTCGAATCCTGACCGCTTGCCTAAACGTAACAGCGCTCGTCCACCTGATTCAGGACGGGTCAGCAGAAACGAAAAAGCCGCTTCTAACCAGAAGCGGCTTTTTTTCTGCCTTCGGGCCGCGCCGGTGGAACGGCGCAGCGCCCGATAACGACGCTCAGTGCAGGATCTTCGCGAGGAAGTCCTTCGCGCGGTCCGACTTCGGGTTGGCGAAGAAGTCTTCCTTGCGGTCGTCTTCGACGATCAAGCCCTTGTCCATGAAGATCACGCGGTGCGCGACCTTCTTCGCGAAGCCCATTTCGTGCGTGACGCACATCATGGTCATGCCTTCCTGCGCGAGTTCGACCATCACGTCGAGCACTTCGTTGATCATTTCCGGGTCGAGCGCCGAGGTCGGCTCGTCGAACAGCATGGCGATCGGGTCCATGGACAGCGCGCGCGCAATCGCCACGCGCTGTTGCTGACCACCCGACAACTGCCCCGGGAACTTGTCCGCATGAGCGCGCAGACCCACGCGATCGAGCAGCTTGAGGCCCTTCGCGGTCGCTTCGTCGCTCGAGCGGCCGAGCACCTTGACCTGCGCGAGCGTCAGGTTCTGCACGATCGACAGATGCGGAAACAGCTCGAAGTGCTGGAACACCATGCCGACCTTCGAACGCAGCTTCGACAGATTGGTTTTCTTGTCGGTGAGCGACTGGCCGTTGATGACGATCTCGCCCTTCTGGAACGGCTCGAGGCCGTTGACGGTTTTGATCAGCGTGGACTTGCCCGAGCCCGACGGCCCGCACACCACCACCACTTCACCCTTTTTGACTTCCGTCGTGCAGTCGGTCAGCACCTGAAACTGACCGTACCACTTCGAAACGTTCTTGATAGAAATCATCTTGCGACCTTTTTCTGAAGACCTTTGACGAGGCTCGACGCGATCACGCAGATCACGAAATAACACGCGCCCGCGAACAGTACCATTTCGACGTTCGTACCGTCACGGTCGCCAATATTCGTGGCAGTGCGGAAGAAGTCGGCGAGGCTGATCACGTAGACGAGCGACGTGTCCTGAAAGAGCACGATGCCTTGCGTCAGCAGCAGCGGCACCATGGCGCGAAATGCCTGCGGCAACACGATCAGGCGCATGGCCTGCGGGTAGCTCATGCCGAGCGCGAACGCCGCGTTGACCTGCCCGCGCGGCACCGCCTGAATGCCGGCACGGATGATCTCCGAATAGTACGCCGCCTCGAACAGCGAGAAAGCGACCATGGCCGACGCGAGGCGAATGTCAATATCCGGCGACAGACCCAGCACGTTCTGCAGCACTTGCGGCACGATCAGGAAGAACCACAGCAGCACCATCACCAGCGGGATCGAACGGAAGATCGTCACGTAGCCCTTCGCGAACCACTCGAAGGGTTTGAACGACGACAGACGCAAGATTGCCAGAACAGTGCCCCAGACGATGCCGATCACGATCGCAATCAGCGTGATCTTGATGGTAATGAGGGCGCCGGTCCACAGCGTAGGCATTGCGCCCGGAATACCGCTCCAGTCGAAATGGTGCATCACTTGCCTCCGATATAGCCGGGCAACCGGGACTTGTGTTCGACCCAGCGCATCAGTTGCATCACGACCAGATTGATCAGCACGTACGCGAGCGTGACCGCGATAAACGACTCATACGTCTGCGACGTGTAGTCGACCAGCTGACGCGCCTGAGCGGACAAGTCGAGCAGACCGATCGTCGACGCGACCGCCGAGTTCTTGAAGATATTCAGAAACTCGGACGTGAGCGGCGGCACGATGATCCGGTACGCGACCGGCAACAGCACGTAGCGATACGTCTGCCATTGCGTGAAGCCCATGGCCAGACCCGCGGCGCGCTGGCCCTTCGGCAACGCGTTGATGCCCGAGCGCACCTGCTCGCACACGCGCGCGGCGGTGAAGAGCCCGAGACAGAGGATCGACGACGAAAAGAACTGCGCGCTCGGCGGCAATTGTTTGAACCAGTTGCCGATGGAGACGGGCAGCAGCTCCGGTATCACCAGATACCAGATGAAGAACTGCACGATCAGCGGAATATTCCGGAAAATCGCGACATAGAGCGTGCCGATACGCGACGCCCATTGGTTCGGCACCGTGCGCAGCACGCCAAAGAGCGACCCGACGATCAGCGCGATCACCCATGCCGACAGCGACACGGTAATCGTCACCCAGAAGCCCGACAGTAGCCAGCCCAGATAGGTGGTCGGCTCGCCCGTGGAGACCGGACTTAGCAGAATGCCCCAGTTCCAGTGATATGACATGACCAAGACTCCAGCAAAAAGAAACGGAAGAAGCGCGTAGCCCCTTCCGTTTCGTTCAGCGTTTCAAAAAAACAGCTAAGGTTTAATCGATTGCCTTGTCATTCGGGCTCTTGAAGAGCGCCTTCATGTCGTCGCTTTCCGGGAAGGCCAGGTTCAGGCCCTTCGGCGGAATCGGCGATTCGAACCACTTCTTGTAGATCGCGTCGGCTTCGCCCGAGGTTTCGACCTTGGCGATCGCGTCGTCGACGACCTTCTTGAATTCCGCATCGTTCTTGCGAATCATGCAACCGTAGGCCTCGTGCGATAGCGGCGTGCCCACGATCACGAAATCGCCCGGGTTGTTCGACTTCGCGCGCTCGCCCGCGAGCAGCGCGTCGTCCATCATAAAGGCAGCGGCGCGGCCCGTGGAGAGCGTCAGGAACGACTCGCCGTGGTCCTTCGCGCTGATGATGTTCATGCCCATGCTCTTGTCCTGGTTCATCTTGCGAAGGATGCGCTCGGAGGTCGTGCCGGCGGTCGTGACGACCGTCTTGCCCTTCAGGTCGGCCCAGTCCTTGATGCCGGAGTCTTTCTTGGTCATCAGGCGTGTGCCGATCACGAAGATCGTGTTCGAGAAGGCTGCCTGTTGCTGGCGCTCGGCATTATTGGTGGTCGAGCCGCACTCCATGTCGACGGTGCCGTTCTGCACCAGCGGAATACGGTTTTGCGACGTGACCGGCGTGAGCTTCACCTTCAGGTTAGGCATATTCAGCTTCTGCTTCACGGCCTCCACCACTTTCAGGGCGAATTCCTGCGAGTAGCCGATCACGTTCTGTTTGTCGTCGTAATACGAAAACGGAATCGACGATTCGCGATGGCCCAGCGAAATGACGCCCGTATCCTTGATTTTTTTCAGCGTGCCAGCGTCTTGCGCATGCGCGCCAACCGTAAACAGTCCGAGAGTCGCGAGCAGCAGCGCAGCTTTTTTAACCTTCATGTGTGATCTCCTTGGCAAGAACCGGCGCCAGTTTAGCAAAGTAATTATTCTGAAAGTATGGCTATAAACCATGTTGTTGCGTGTCCACAGCGACGTTTTCGCAGCGCTTCGAAAAGGTTAGTCAACCTTTGCGGACATGCAAAGGCGGGCGGCATCGATATGATGCCGCCCGCCGGGTCAAATACGCAGTCTTGTGGACCGCGTTAAAGCAGGGATTGTGGCGGCCCCGCAGATAGCGGAACCGCCGTGCGACCAGAAAAGATCAGGGATACAGGCCGCGCAGTTCGCGCGCTTGCAGAATCCGCTTACACGCGACGATAAACGCCGCGGTCCGCACGGACACGCTCTGCTCGCTCGACACTTGCCACACTGCGGCGAACGCTTCGCGCATCACGCGCTCCAGACGCTCGTTGATCTCGTCTTCCGTCCAGAAGAAGCTGGAGAAGTCCTGCACCCACTCGAAGTACGACACGGTCACGCCGCCCGCATTGGCCACGACGTCCGGAATCACGAGGATGCCGCGATCGTGCAGGATGTCGTCCGCTGCCGTGGTGGTCGGGCCGTTGGCGCCTTCCACGACGATCTTCGTCTTGATCTTGCCGGCGTTCTTTTCGGTGATCTGGTTTTCCAGCGCGGCCGGAATCAGGATGTCCGATTCCACCGTCCAGAATTCTTCGTTCGCGATCGCGTCGGCTTCCGGGAAACCACCCACGCCGCCCGTCTTCGCCACGTGATCCAGCAGGGCGACCGCGTCGATACCCGTCGACTTGTACAGCGAGCCGGTGTGATCCTGCACCGCGACCAGCTTCGAGCCGGCTTCCTGGAACAGGCGAGCAGCGATACCGCCCACGTTGCCGAAGCCCTGCACGGCAATACGCGCACCTTCGATATCGACACCGATACGGCGTGCGGCTTCCGAGGCCACCACGAACACGCCGCGGCCCGTCGCTTCGCGGCGGCCGAGCGAGCCGCCCAGCGTGATCGGCTTGCCGGTCACGACGCCGGTGGCCGTTTGGCCCTGGTTCATGGAGTACGTGTCCATCATCCACGCCATGATCTGCTCGTTCGTGTTCACGTCCGGCGCGGGAATGTCGGTGTTCGGTCCGATGATGATGCCGATTTCGCTGGTGTAGCGGCGCGTCACGCGCTCCAGCTCACCACGCGACAGCGTGCGCGGGTCGACACGGATACCGCCCTTCGCGCCGCCGTACGGCACATTCACCGCTGCGTTCTTCACCGACATCCACGCCGACAGCGCCATCACTTCCGACAGCGTCACGTCCTGGTGGTAACGCACACCGCCCTTGCCCGGACCGCGCGACACGTTGTGCTGGACGCGATAGCCTTCGAAGTGAGCGACCGTGCCGTTATCGAGCTCGATGGGCACGTCGACAACCAGAATGCGCTTCGGGCGCTTCAGGGTTTCGAGCCAGCGGGACAGCGATCCGAGATACGGCGCGACGCGGTCGACCTGACGCAGGTAGTTGCCCCACGGGCCCAGGTCGTCTTTATTCAGGTAGGAAGGAACCGACTGCAACGTTGATGCGGATTGAACTGCTTGTTGCTGGGATGACATGAACGCTCCGGCGTTGATCGAGTTGCAGCATTGTCGAAAAACGCCGTATCGAAATCCAATGCCGTTTCCTTATCCGATTATGTTTTTTTTGCATAACCTGCGGGAAGCCGCAATTTCACGTCGTAGCGAGGCAGGATTTCAGGCCGCGCCTTGCGCCAGCTCCTCCGACACCACGTCCCACAACTGACGCACGAGAATCTGCCGCGCATCGTCGCTCTTCGCCGCGAGCTTGTCGCGATAGAGACGGATCTCCATGGTCAGCGTGAGTTGTCCCTCGGGCGTGCCACGCGTGGCGCGATCAAGGCGGATCAGCTTGCCGGTGGCCACGGCATCTTCCACCGCGCTGTGCGGCAGGAACGCGATGCCGTGGCCGGCCAGCGCCATCGCCTTGAGCCCCTCGGCCATATCGGTTTCATAGAGGCGGTCCAGGTGCAGGCGCTCCGACGCGTTGGCAAGGATGACCTCAGTCATGCGCCCCAGATACGCATTCGGCGTGTACGACAGATACGGCGTGGGCGCGTCGCTCGCACCCGGCAGCGTATGACGCGGCCGGCCCGCGCGGCCGGGCGCCGAGAACGGGCTGATCGGCTCGTTGCCGAGCGTCAGCATGTCGTAGCGGCCGGGATCGAGCGCGATCGGATGGCTGGGGTGGTGATACCCCATCATCAGATCGCAGCCGCCTTCCACCAGAGAGAGCGCCGCATCGTGCACGTTCAACGCGCGCAGCCGCGTGTGAATCGGGCCCATCTGCGCTTCGATCCGCTGCAGCCAGCGTGGGAAGTAGGTCAGCGACAGCGTGTGGGGCACCGCGAACTCGATGGTCGCTTGCGGCGTCGCCGTGTGGCCGCGCAGCAGCGCACGCGCTTCGTGGAATTGCGACAGCATCGCGAGCGCCTGCTCGTTGAACACCTGGCCGGCCGCCGTGAGCCGCGTCGGATAAACCGAACGGTCGATCAGTTCCGTGCCGAGCCACGCTTCGAGCGCCTGAATCCGTCGGGAGAACGCCGGCTGGGTGACGTGGCGCAGTTCAGCCGAGCGGCTGAAACTGCGCGTCTCAGCGAGCGAAACGAAGTCTTCGAGCCATTTCAGTTCCATGCAGGGGCCTGCTGCCAACGGTAGGGAGGAAGTCAGCATTCTAGTGGCTGCGGCGGGCGAACCGACGTGACGTGGTCGAGGTGGGCTGCAACGTCATCGCGGCAATATCGGCGCAGACACGGGGCAATAAGCGGCAACAGCGGGGCAATCCGCGTCCAGTGGTAAAATTCGCGGTTCCCGCAGTTTTCTCCGCGTTTTCACCCTTGCGCTCCGCCCCCACCATGTCCGACACCCGCCCCGACACCCTGTTCGCGCTGAACGCGCTCTCCCCGCTCGACGGCCGCTACGCGTCGAAAACCGAAGCTCTGCGCGACTGGCTCTCGGAAGCCGCTTTCATGCGCAATCGCGTGACGGTCGAAATCCATTGGCTGATCGCGCTGTCGCGCGCCGGTTTCGCCGAAGTGCCGCGCTTCTCCGAAGCGTCCGAGCAATTCCTGTTGCAACTGGCCGAGCGCTTCACCGCGCACGACGCCGCGCGCATCAAGGAAATCGAACGTGTGACGAATCACGACGTGAAAGCGGTCGAGTACTGGCTGAAGGAATCGGTGAAGGGTCAGGAAGAACTGGAGCGCGCGAGCGAGTTCATCCACTTCGCCTGCACGTCGGAAGATATCAACAACACGTCGCACGGCCTGATGCTGGCCGGCGCGCGTGAACACGTGATTCTGCCGGCGCTGCGCTCGGTGCATCAACGTCTGGTTGCGCTCGCCCATGCGAATGCCGCTCAGCCGATGCTCTCGCGCACGCACGGCCAGCCGGCCAGCCCGACCACGCTCGGTAAGGAAATGGCCAACGTCGCCGCGCGCCTGGCACGCGCGATCGACCGCATCGCCAAGGTCGAACTGCTCGGCAAGATGAACGGCGCGGTCGGCAACTTCAACGCCCACCTGTCCGCGTATCCGGAATTCGACTGGGAAGCGTTCTCGCGCGAAGTCGTCGAACAGCGCCTGAAGCTCACGTTCAATCCGTACACGATCCAGATCGAGCCGCACGACTACATGGCCGAACTGTTCGACGCCGTGTCGCGCGCCAACACGATCCTGCTGGATCTGGACCGCGACGTGTGGGGCTACATCTCGGTCGGCTACTTCAAGCAGCGCACGAAGGCCGGCGAAATCGGTTCGTCGACCATGCCGCACAAGGTCAATCCGATCGACTTCGAAAACTCGGAAGGCAACCTGGGGCTCGCCAACGCCACGCTGCGCCACCTCGCCGACAAGCTGCCGGTGTCGCGCTGGCAGCGCGACCTGACCGACTCGACGGTGCTGCGCAATATCGGCGTCGCGTTCGGCTACTCGCTGCTCGCGTACGACTCGTTGATCCGCGGTCTCGACAAGCTGGAAGTGAACGCGCAGCGTCTGAACGAAGACCTCGACAATTGCTGGGAAGTGCTGGCCGAGCCGGTGCAAACGGTGATGCGCCGTTACGGCATCGAAAATCCGTATGAGCAGTTGAAGGAACTGACGCGCGGCAAGGGTATTACGCGCGAAGCGCTGCAAACGTTCGTGACCGGTCTCGCCATTCCGCAAGACGCGAAGGATCGCCTGCTCGCCATGACGCCGGCTTCGTACATCGGCAAGGCAGTCGAACTGGCGAAACGGATCGCCTAAGCGACTCTGCTTGCCTGTGGATCGCCTCGTGATTCGGGGCGTAAAAAAACCGCTCCGAGGAGCGGTTTTTTTTCATCTGCAACGACGCGGCAAACTCACTTGCGCTGCTCAACCTGCCTGAGCACTTCGTCGACGATCTCATCCGGCGACAACTCGATGCTCACCGTGATCGCTTCATCCGGGCCCGGTTCCTCGAGCGTGTCGAGCTGGCTTTGCAGCAGCGACGGATCGAAGAAATGGCCCGTACGGGTGGTCAATCGCTGCTCCAGTACTTCACGCGAACCCTTCAGGTAAACGAAGCACACGTCCTTGTCATCGTTACGCAAAATGTCGCGATACGAGCGTTTCAGCGACGAACACGTGAACACCGCCGTCTCGCCCGCATTCTGTTTTTCTTCGATCGCGGCACGAATGGTTTTCAGCCAGGGCCAGCGGTCTTCGTCGGTGAGCGGAATGCCATGATGCATTTTCTCCTTGTTAGCGGCGCTGTGAAACGCGTCGCCGTCAGTGAACGTGCATTGCAAGCGTTCCGCCAGTAATTCGCCAATTCTCGACTTGCCGGCACCCGACACGCCCATTGCGATCAGAATCATCTAAAACTCCTTACACGACCGCCGCGAGTGCGAAGGTCAAACCCAAGCCCATCAGTGAAATGATGGTTTCGAGGAGCGACCATGTCTTGAAGGTCTGCCCCACCGTCATACCGAAGTATTCCTTGATCAGCCAGAAACCGCCGTCGTTCACGTGCGAAAAGATCAGCGAGCCCGAGCCGGTGGCGAGCACCAGCAGTTCCGGCTTGACCTGCACGCCGCTCGCCGCCGCGATCGGCGCGACGATCCCGCACGCGGTCGTCATCGCAACGGTTGCCGAGCCGGTCGCAAGACGGATCATTGCCGCGACCATCCAGCCGAACAGCAGCGGCGACAGATGCGCCGCGGTCGCCACGTTGACGATTTCCTTCGAAATGCCGCTATCCATCAGCACGCGCCCGAAACCGCCGCCCGCGCCGACGATCAGCGTAATGCCCGCGATCGGCGCGAGACATTCGCCGCAGAACTTCTGGATCTGCTCGCGATTGAAACCGCGGCTCGCACCGAAGGTCCAGAAGCTGACCAGCACGGCGATCAGCAGCGCGACGTCCGAATTGCCGACGAAGTGCAGCAGGTCGTTCGGCAAGGTTTTCGGCGTGGAGACGAGATCGGCCCAGCTTCCGACCAGCATCAGGATCACCGGCAACAGAATCGTGACCAGCGTCACGCCGAAGCTCGGCAGTTCGCGCTTCGGCGCTACGTTCTGCGCGCCGTTCTTAGCGGCATCATCGTGACCGAGGAATTGCGCGGCGAGCGCGTTTTCCTTCGGCAGCTTGATATAGCGGCTGATCAGCAGCGCGAACAGCGGACCGGCGACGATCGCGGTCGGCACGCCGACGATCAAGCCATACGCGATGGTTTTGCCGATATCCGCGTGATACGCCTGCACGGCGAGCATCGCGGCCGGGTGCGGCGGAAGCAGCCCGTGCACGACGGACAGACCCGCAACCATCGGCAAGCCGACCAGCAGCAGCGATTTGTTGGTGCGCTTCGCGACGTTGAAAGCGATCGGAACCAGCAGCACGAAACCGACTTCGAAGAACACCGGCAAGCCGACGATGATCGCGACGACCACCATTGCCCAGTGGATGTTCTTCTCGCCAAAGAAGTTGATCAGCGTGGTGGCGATGCGCTCGGCACCGCCGGACTCGGCCATCATCTTGCCGAGCATGGTGCCCAGGCCGACCACGATGGCAATGTGCCCAAGCGTGTTGCCGTTACCGGTTTCGAACGATTTGACGATGGTCGCCATCGGCATGCCGGCTGCAAGACCCAGCAGCAGCGACACGATGATCAGGACAAGGAACGGATACACCTTGTAGCGCGTGATCATCAAGATCAGCAAGGCGATGGCGATCACCGCGTAGACCAGCAGCATACTGCCGTGGACAGCTTCCATGAAGCTCCTCCTTTTGCGTTATTGATTGTGTGCCGGACACGAACCGGCATCTTGTCTCACGGCGACCTGTGCGGAGCCAGAAAACCGGGCGAGCCGCGCGGACGCTGAATTTTACTGTTTGCTGTCTGAAAAGTACGCCCTTACCACGCACCTATTACAAAGGAGCCTCGCCGCGACAGCCTGACCGGCTGCATCGACGAGGCTCCTTAACGTCGGACCTTGATAATGGGCTAACGCATACGCTGCTGCAACTTAATGCGCCGCCGCGACCAGTTGGCTGGCGGCACGCGCAAGACGCGTGACCTCGTCCCAGTTCTGTGCGGCTAGCGCGGCCTTCGGCGTCAGCCACGAGCCACCGACGCACACCACGTTTGGCTGCGACAGGAAATGCGTGGCCGTCTCGGCGGTGATACCGCCGGTCGGGCAGAACTTCAGGGTCGGGAACGGCCCGTGAAAAGCTTGCAGCATCGGCACACCACCCGCCTGCTGCGCCGGGAAAAACTTCACGATCTCGTAACCGAGTTCGAGCGCGGCGATGATGTCGCTGGGCGTCATCACGCCCGGCAGCAGCGGCAAACCGGCATCCTGCGCGGCCTTGTGCATGTCTTTCGTCAGGCCCGGCGACACGCCGAACTGCGCGCCGGCCTTCTTCGCCTGAGCGCAGTGCTCGGGCTTCGTGATCGTGCCGACGCCGACCACGATGTCGTCGGCCAACTGGCTCGCACGTTCGATTGCTGCGAGGCCCGCTGCGGTGCGCAACGTGATTTCAAGCACCTTCACGCCGCCCGCATGCAGCGCGCGCGACACGTGCTCGCCCTGTTCCGCCGAGTCGAACGCGAGCACCGGAATCACCGGGCCCAGGCGCACGATTTCGCTTACTGTTTTCGAGGTCATAGTCAGACTCCTTGTTTGTGCGGCACTTAGCTAGCTTGCGTGGTGCTGGTGTGTTGTGCGCTGTGTACTTTAGCGTGATGGCCCTGATGACCTTGTTGCGCCGCATGCTCGCCCACCATCGGACCGAATACCGAGGCACCCTGCTCCGCCGGCGCCGCCGCGGCGCGGAACACGCCGAACAGCTCGCGGCCGAAGCCGACTTCGTTTTGCGCCTGATGCTGCGGCACGGCACCCGGCCGCGCCGCCCATTCGGCCGCGTCGATCTCGATGTCGAGCACGCCGGCTTCGGCGTCGATCACCAGCATGTCGCCGGTGCGCACTTTGCCGATCGGCCCTTGCAGCAGCGCTTCCGGCGACAGGTGAATCACCGCCGGCACCTTGCCCGACGCGCCGGACATGCGACCATCCGTAACCAATGCAACGTGGAAACCTTGATCCTGCAACACACCGAGCAACGGCGTCAAACGATGCAGCTCAGGCATGCCGTTTGCCCGCGCGCCCTGGAAACGCACCACGGCGACAAAGTCGCGCTTCAGTTCACCGTTGTCGAACGCTTCCTGCACGGCTTCCTGCGAATCGAACACGATCGCTGGCGCCTTCACCTTGCGGTGCTGCGCCGCGACCGCGGAAATCTTGATCACGCCACGCCCAAGCTTGCCCTGCATCAGACGCAAACCGCCGTCCGGCTGGAACGGCTCCTTAATGCCGCGCAACACCGCCGTGTCTGCGCTCGCCGCTGCGCCCGGCACCCATTGCAGCTTGCCGTCGAGCAGCTTCGGCTCTTCCGTGTAGTGCTTGAGGCCTTTGCCCGCAACGGTGTTCACGTCCTCATGCAGCAAGCCGCCTTCGAGCAGATTGCGCACCAGGAACGCGACGCCGCCAGCCGCGTGGAAGTGGTTCACGTCGGCCTTGCCGTTCGGGTAGATCTTGGCGAGCAGAGGCACGGCTTGTGACAGCGTGTCGAAGTCGTCCCAGTCGATCACGATGCCCGCCGCGCGTGCAATCGCAACCAGGTGCAATGTGTGATTGGTCGAGCCGCCCGTGGCCAGCAAAGCAACGATGCCGTTGACGATCGCCTTCTCGTCGATCACGTGGCCGATCGGCGTGTAGTTGCCGCGCTCCACCGTCAGATCGAGCACGCGGCGCGCGGCCTGCGCGGTGAGCGCGTCGCGCAGCGGCGTGTGCGGATGCACGAATGCCGCGCTCGGCAGATGCAGTCCCATCACTTCCATCAGCATCTGGTTGCTGTTTGCGGTGCCGTAGAACGTGCAGGTGCCGTGGCTGTGATACGCGGCGGCTTCCGCTTCGAGTAGCGCGCCGCGGTCGCACTGGCCGCTGGCGAAAAGCTGGCGCGTCTTGGCCTTGTCGTCGTTCGAGAGGCCGCTGCCCATCGGGCCGGCCGGCACGAAGATGGTCGGAATATGGCCGAACTGCAGCGCGCCGATCAGCAGGCCCGGCACGATCTTGTCGCAGATGCCAAGGCACAGCGCCGCATCGAACATGTTGTGCGTGAGCGCGACCGCCGTTCCCATCGCGATCACTTCGCGCGAGAACAGCGACAGTTCCATGCCCGCATTGCCTTGCGTGATGCCGTCGCACATGGCCGGCACGCCGCCGGCGACTTGCGCGACGCCGCCGTTTTCCCGCGCGGCCTGCTTGATGATTTCGGGGTAGTTTTTGTACGGCGCGTGAGCCGACAGCATCTCGTTGTACGAGGACACGATGCCGATGTTCGGCTCGCGGATCGCCTTGATGGCGAGCTTGTCGTTGCCTTCGAGGCCGGCGAAACCGTGGGCCAGATTGGCGCACGAGAGCGCGCCGCGCGCCGGAAACTTGCCCTGCGCGTGGTGGATGCGGGCCAGGTACGCCTCGCGAGTGGGCTTGCTGCGCTCGACCACGCGTTGCGTGACCTTCAACAATTGCGAATGCGGGGAAACCATCGGAGCTCCTTCGTCGCTGGCCAAGAGACGGGCGGGCAGGCGCGCACTATGCCAGGTAAGTATCGCGGGAATGTCAGATCAGCTGACGTTGCCATCTTAGTAGAAAAACTACATGATCGCAACGACAACTCCTGCTGCGCCGCCGCATCCCAAATCCGGCCGCACGGCCCTACTGGCCTTGCTTCGGCCTGCAATACAGGCGACCTAGGGATTACACCTAGAACATAAAATGTAGTTTTTGTACCTTCTTCTGCAATCGGCTATAGTCCAGCCATTCTTCAGCATAGTGCGAGTTTTCCGATGATGCTGTCCCAAGTGGAAGAGATGCGCGACCAGTTGCGGCCGTCCGAGCGCAAGCTGGCCGACTACGTGATCGAGGCGCCGCGCGAAGTGCTCGATCTGTCGATGACGGAAGTGGCCGCCCGCGCCGGCGTGAGCCAGCCGACCATTGCGCGGTTCTGTCATGCGCTCGGGTTTTCGGGCTTTCGTGAGTTCAAGATCCGGCTCGCGCAAGGGATTGCGTCGGGCGTGCCGACCGTCTATCGGGACGTGCGGCCGGATGAGGGCGCGCCCGGACTGATCGCCAAAGTATTCGACCGGACCATCGGCACGCTGATCGAGGTGCGCAACAGCCTGTCGCCGGATAGCGTCGAAGCAGCAGTCGAACTGCTGGCGAACGCGGCGCGTATCGAGTTCTACGGTGCGGGCGGTTCGGGCATTGCCGCGCAGGATATCCAGCACAAGTTCTTCCGGTTGGGCATGCCGAGCGTCGCGTACTCCGATCCGCATACTTATTCGATGTCGGCGGCGCTGCTCGAACCCGGCGACGTGGTAGTGGCGGTGTCCAACACGGGCCGCACCCGCGACATCATCGAAGCAGCGCGCTCGGCGCTCGCTCGCGGCGCGAAGGTGATCGCGATTACGCATGGCAGTTCGCCGCTTGCGCGGGTCGCGACAATCTGTCTGTTCTCGAACGTCGTGGAGGAAAACGACGTGTTTTCGCCGATGACTTCGCGCATGTCGCATCTGGCGATCGGCGACATTCTGGCGGTCGGCGTAGCGCTCAAGCGTGGGCCAGAATTGGTGGAGCGGTTGGGCCAGGCGAAAGGGGTGATCGGCCGGTTGAGGATCGACGGCGAGGGTTGAGAAACTAATGAAATTGAAAAAGGCCTGCGCGATGACGTTATTTACCTTTGCGTCTTCCGACATCAACTGGCTCACGTTCACCGCGTCCGTGCCGCTCAGGCCCGCCGCCACGTTCGTGATACGGCGCTCTGCGCCTGCCGAGCCCACCGACACTTCACCACCGGCTGCCGTCGCTGCCGAGATCGCCGTGCCGCCGGTCGGCGTGAAGCCCGCCGTCGTCAGCGTCGTCGAGTTCGCCACTGACCTTGAGCCCAGTGCCACAGAGTTGGTTGTCGTTGCGCTTGCAAGAGCGCCAATTGCCAGGCTTTCTCTGCCTGACGCCGTCGCCTCCTCACCCATCGCTTGTGCAGCAAACCCTGTCGCAACCGAATAGTAACCAAACGCCTGACCGAAAGTCCCACTGGCGGTTGCACCGCTGCCTACGGCAGTGCTTGAGTCGCCCGAAGCAGTGGCGGACGCTCCGACAGCCAGTGCTAAGCTTCCCGACGAGAGCGCCTGCGTGCCGATGGCGACACCCTTGCCGCCATCATTGCCGTTGTACGTCACCCTTGCCCCAGTGCCAATTGCTTCCTGCGACGACGCGACCACTGAGCCGCCGTCCAGGGCACCTGCAGACACATCCATCGACACGCCCGCCCCTGCCGCCAACAGCGCGGTCGTAAGCAGCACCTTGCTCCTGCTCTTCTTCCCTCGACTTTTCGCCGTTTCCGATGCAGCGACGTAAGTGCCGGTGGTTTCATTCCAGACAGTTTTGTAAGACTTATTCACGGATTCATTCCCTTCGAACATGTTAAAAATGTTTCCGATTTGCAGCGGACTAATTTGAGTGCCGCACGCAGACCAGGTAGTTATCGAAGGAATGAAAAGCCGATTACCAAAGGAAACTTGCAACCAATCTCATTAAACCTTCGATCGATGATTCGAATATAAAATCGGCCACCATATACCTCCATGGGAAAATTCTTAAAACCATGCGAAGACATCTTAAAATAGTAGAGCTTACATAGGATTAGTCTTAATTACGGTCCGCGATGCCTCCCCTTCTGATCAGAGTGCTTGACAAAAAAATACAATCAATAAAAGAGTCAGCGATTTTTTTGGCTACGCCGCGACCACTAGGATTAGTCTGAAAGACTGGATACTGAGTATCAACTTTCCTGATGAATCGTTCGCCATGAATTTATTGGCTTAATCGTCGAAATTTTCTCAGTTAAATATAATAATTTCTAAGAATTGCCTTATTTAAAAATTCGGCGGCCATCTACAAAATCGAATTCATTGTTTCTGACAAAGTCCGTATCACCGGGACGGTCGCAAAAAAGGGCGCAATCAAACTAGCCAGTGCGATTTTCATGTGGAATTCGCAAGCAACCTTAAGCGCTCAGCCCCATTCATTCACACCCGCGGACGATCAACCAATTCGGCATCCTCCCAGGGAAAGCTTCCACAAGGAATCCTCATGAAACTCGCCGCCATTCTGACCACTGTTGGCCTGCTGCTTGCGTCGACCGCATCGCCTGCATCCGCCGCGACGCAAGACGAAGTCGCTCTGATCGCGCTCGAGCAATCCTGGGCGAAGGCCGCCTCCAGTCACGACGAAGCCGCGCTCGACAAATTGCTTGACGATTCGTATGTCGAGGTCACGGCCAACGGCACGCATCGCAGGAAAGCAGATGCGCTCGCCGCGCCTGGTCTGCCTGCGGGTTCGTCCCAGTCGCTAGACGAACTCAAGGCGCAGGTAAGCGGTGATATTGGTGTCGTCACCGGCGTCAACTACTATTCCCCAGCGCCTGGCTCTGTAGCGACGAAATATGTATTCACCGATGTTTATGCAAGACGCCCAGATGGCTGGCATGTCATTTCGTCTCGCATGTCGCTCAGGCCCTTGCGCTAAGGCTATATAGCGGCGGCTCAACGTAATCTTGACGCCGCGGCCAGCACGGCACGGCGCGGTCCGCCAGTTCATCAGAGGGAAGTCATGAAACACCTAAGCTTCTTGGCGTCATAGGCCTATCAGCCGGCGTGCTAGCACTTGGGCTTCATACCGAGATGCAAGCCGACGCCACCTTTGCCTCGATTGAGCAGGCGTGGGTCGATGCCGCGATCCGCGGTGACCGCGCAACCCTTGACCAACTGCTCGACGACTCGTTCGCCGAGACGATGCCTAACGGTGCGCGTCGCACGAACGCCGACGTCCTGTTCGCGCTGACGTGGAGAGTCATGGCATATTGTGTCGTCAAGTACGACGTGTGGTGCCAGCGCATAGGTGTTCGGACAACGTAATCAGAGCGTCCAACACCGGCACCAACAATAAAAAAGGCGGCTTACCGAATCCGGCAAGCCGCCCTTTCACAAATCGAAGCCTGCAACTTGCAGCACCCAATCAAAAACCGCCCACGTCCTAAAACGGCTTGATCACCACCAACGCCACCGCCGCCAGCATCCCCAGCACCGGCAGCTCGTTGAACATCCGATACCACTTATCCGAGCGACGATTCTCGCCGCGCTCGAAGGTCCGCAGCAGCACGCCGCAATACGCGTGATAGATGATCAGCAGCACCACCACGCCCACCTTCGCGTGAATCCAGCCCTGCCCGCTGCCAATTCCCACCGCGAGCCACAGCCACAATCCGCACGCCAGCGCCGGCACCGCGATAAACGTCATGAAGCGGAACAGCTTGCGCGCCATGATCAACAGTCGCGCCACCGCGGCGGGTTCCGTCTCCATCGCCAGATTGACGAAGATGCGCGGCAGATAGAAGAGGCCCGCGAACCAGGAAGCAATCAGGACGATGTGAAACGTTTTTACCCAAAGCATCAGCGATCCTTGTGCATGTAGTGGCGCAAAGCGGCGCGCGCGGGCCGGCGCGCCTTTGCGAAAACGAGGTGGCGAGAGGCCCTGATGGCTTATTGCCGCCCTTCGCCGTGCCCCAGCACG
This sequence comes from Paraburkholderia ginsengiterrae, assembly GCF_001645125.1. Taxonomy (GTDB): domain Bacteria; phylum Pseudomonadota; class Gammaproteobacteria; order Burkholderiales; family Burkholderiaceae; genus Paraburkholderia; species Paraburkholderia ginsengiterrae. Next base: position 168,167 of record NZ_LXKA01000022.1, read on the forward strand.
ATGTATTTGAGCGACGTCAGCCCGTCCAGCCCCACCGGGCCGCGCGCGTGCAGCTTGTCGTTCGAAATGCCGATTTCCGCGCCGAGGCCAAATTCAAAGCCGTCGGCAAATCGCGTCGACGCGTTGACCATCACGCTCGCGGAATCCACTTCCCGCAGGAAACGCATCGCACGGTCGTGGTCTTCGGTGACGATCGCGTCGGTGTGCTGCGAGCTGTACTCGTTGATGTGTTCGATCGCCGCATCAAGGCCGTCGACCACCTTGATCGCCAGCACCGGCGCCAGATACTCGGTGCGCCAGTCTTCCTCGGTGACATCGACGAGCGGGCCAACGCCGGCTGCCGACAACACCGCGCGCGCCGCGGGGTCCACGCGCAATTCGACTTCCTTCTCGCAATACAGCTTGCCCAACGGCGGGAGCACCTCTGCCGCGATACCACGCGCGACCAGCAGCGTTTCCATCGTGTTGCACGTGCCGTAGCGGTGCGTCTTCGCGTTATCGCAAACGGTCAGCGCCTTGGCCAGATCCGCGCGATCGTCCACGTACACGTGGCAGATGCCGTCCAGGTGCTTGATCATCGGCACGCGCGCTTCGTTCATCAGGCGTTCGATCAGGCTCTTGCCGCCGCGCGGCACGATCACGTCGACGTATTCGGTCATCGTAATCAGCTTGCCGACTGCGGCACGGTCGGACGTAGCCACCACTTGCACGGCGTCCTGCGGCAAACCCGCTGCTTCCAACCCTTCGCCGATCAACTTTGCCAGCGCCGTATTGCATTCGAGCGCTTCAGAACCGCCGCGCAGAATCGTCGCGTTGCCCGACTTCAGGCACAGCGCGGCGGCGTCGATCGTCACGTTCGGACGCGATTCGTAGATGATGCCGATCACACCCAGCGGCACACGCATCTGGCCCACCTGGATGCCGCTCGGGCGATATTTAAGATTGCTGATCTCGCCGATCGGATCGGCCAGCGCAGCAACTTGCCTCAGCCCTTCCACCATCGTCTTCAGCGCTTTATCCGACAGCGTCAGACGGTCGATGAAAGCCGCGTCGAGGCCTTTTTCACGGGCCCGCGCGACGTCACGCGCGTTGGCGTCCTTCAGTAACGCGGCATCGCGTTCGATGGCTTGCGCAACAGCCGCAAGCGCGGCGTTCTTGTCAGCAGTCGACGCCCGTGCCATCGCCCGCGAAGCTTGGCGGGCGCGGCGGCCGAGGTCGGTCATGTACTGGTCGATATCCATGGTGATTCTCGTGTTGCCGCGCACGTCGACGTGCGGCGGACAGGCAGAATTAGCGAAAGATGAAGCGATTGTAAGTCGGGTGAAGGCGCTTTGCTCGCGGCTGCGGCCGGTGCTGTCCAGGCAGCCTGAGCCGTCACAAGGCAAACGATGCACGCTTGAGCGGCACTGGAGACACTAGCGTCAGCGCTTCAGCGCTCGCCTGGCGGACACATCAGGCCTGCCGTTGCGTTTCAGGCTGGCCTTCGAGCCGGCGCCGGTGCCGCGCTTCGAGGTCGTGGCGGCGGCACTGGCGCCGTTTTCGGCGCGGCCACCGTCATGGCGAGTTCGAACAAGCCATCCCACGGATCCGGCGGCGGGTCGTTGCGATGATTCCCCGGCGTGCCGCCGGACAGACCTTTAACCTGCCGGTCCAACCGCGCCGCCAAAGCGAGCGCCTTTTCCAGCGCGCCTTCGCTCACGCGTGACAACGCCGGTCCGATCAGCCGTTCGCGCGGACCCCACACGCGGTTTTCGCGCACCAGCATCGCAAGCGGCTTGCCGGCCGCGACGCCGCGCTTGATCCGCAGCAGCGTGCGCACTTCTTCGACCACTGCCCACAGCACCAGCACAGCGGCCTCGCCTTCGCCGCGCAGTCCGTCGAGCATGCGCGACAAACGGCCAACGTCGCCGGCCAGCATCGCTTCGTTCAACTTGAAAACGTCATAACGGGCGACATTCAGCACGGCATCCTGAACCTGTTCGAAGCTCAGCGAGCCAGCCGGATACAGCAGCCCGAGCTTCTGAATTTCCTGATGCGCCGCGAGCAGATTGCCTTCCACCCGCTCGGCGATGAAGGCCAGCGCGCGCCGCCCCTCTTCACCTGCGGCCACCCGCTGGCCCTGCGCCGCGAGCCGCTGGCCGACCCAATTCGGCAACTGCGCGCGCTCGACCGGATCGATCTTCAACGCCACGCCCGCATCGGACAACGCCGTAAACCACGCCGACTTCTGCGTGGCCGCATCGAGCCGCGGCAGCGTGATCATGGTCAGCACGTCGTCATTGACGGCCGCAGCAAGCGCTTTCAGCGCGTCGGCGCCTTCCTTGCCGGGCTTGCCCGACGGAATGCGCAATTCGACCAGTTGACGGTCGCCGAACAGCGACATCGACTGGCTCGCGCCCAGCAGCGAACTCCAGTCGAAGCCACGCTCGACCGTAAACACCGAGCGATCGGTGAAGCCGGCCGCGCGCGCGGTGCCGCGAATGCGGTCGCACGCTTCCTGCGCGAGCAGGTGCTCGTCGCCGTACACGACGTACAGTCCGGCGAGACCCTTGGCGAGATGCGCTTCGAGCGCGTCAAGTCGCAGTTGCATGGCTACCGATCGGCGAAGTTGAACAAAGACAGCAAATCAAAGCGGCGGCGGCGGCAACGGCGCACGCGGCGCGACGGCCGGCACCGCTTCAGCCGGCGTCGGATGGAGCGACTTCACAATCGCGAGACGCCGCGTCAGCTGGTCGATCGCATCGTTTTCCATGTCGGCATAAAGAATGTCGCTTTCGGCGACCTTCGCTTGCGAATACTGGTCGCTATAGGTCATCGCGCGGTTCAGCGCGATGATGCTCGGCGGAATCAGGATGGTGCCGTCCTTGCCGGTCAGCGAGTACGTCATCGAGAAATTCAATTGATACTCTTCGACCACGCCCAGCGTGTTCAGCGTCAGCGTGCTGATGTCGCGGCCTTCGGCGATGTGCAGCGTCGCGTCGGCGTTGGCGGGCGAGCTGACCACCACCGTGTCGCTGCCGCCTTGCACCATGCGCGCGAGGCGCGCACCGGCCGACGGGGATCCGCCCGCAACAAAGAGGCGTTTGAACGCGTAGTCCTGCTGACCGCGCAGCTGGAAGCCGCAGGCGGACAACATCAACACGCTGCAAGCCAGCGTCAATAACGATCTGCGAGTCACATTGGCTCCTGGGTTCGCAGTAGATTCCTCAGCGGGAGACAGGCGCCGCACGCGGCGGCGTCCTGGCTGCTGTCATGTTTTCGTGGACCGTCCAGCAAACGCCGCGGGCGCTCACACCACCACGTTCACGAGACGGCCCGGCACCACGACGATCTTCTTCGGCGCTTTGCCCTCGCTGAACTTGGCGACCATCTCATGAGCCGCGGCGAGCTGCTCGATGGCTTCACGCGAGGCCTCTTTGGCCACCGTGATCGCGCCGCGCACCTTGCCGTTCACCTGCAGCACGAGTTCGATCTCCGACTGCTCCAGCGCCTTCTCGTCGACCTTCGGCCACGGCGCGTCGAGCAGCGAGCCGAACTGGTCGGCGTAACCGAGTTCCTGCCACAGCTGGAACGTGAGATGCGGCACGACCGGGTACAGCACGCGCAGCATCACGCCATACGTTTCGCGCATCACGGCCGGCTGGGCACCCTTCGCGCTGTCGAGCGCGTTGAGCATCTTCATCGTGGCCGATACCACCGTGTTGTACTGCAGACGCTGGTAGTCGAAGTCGGCCTGCTTCAGCACGCTATAGATCTCGCGACGCAGCGCCTTGTCGGTGTCGCCGAGTTGCGCGGCGTCGAACGTGCCGCCCGCACGCAATGCGGCCTCATTCGCCTGACCGAAACTCCACACGCGGCGCAGGAAGCGGCTCGCACCTTCCACGCCCGAACCGGACCATTCGAGCTGTTGCTCGGGCGGTGCGGCGAACATCACAAATAGACGCGCGGTATCCGCGCCGTGCTGATCGATCAGCAATTGCGGATCGACGCCGTTGTTCTTCGACTTCGACATTTTTTCGACACCGCCGAGCACCACCGGCTGGCCGTCCGCGTTCAGCGTGGCGCCGACCGGGCGGCCCTTGTCGTCGAAGCTCACGGTGACATCGGCCGGGTTATACCAGGTCTTCTTGCCCGCTTCGTTTTCACGGTAGTACGTTTCGTTAAGCACCATGCCCTGCGTGAGCAGGTTCTTGGCCGGCTCGCCGAACTTGACCAGACCCAGGTCGCGCATCACCTTCGCCCAGAAGCGCGAGTACAAGAGGTGCAGAATCGCGTGCTCAATGCCGCCGATGTACTGATCCATCGGCGCCCAGTAATCCGTGCGCTCGTCGACCATGGTCTTCGCATCCGGCGACGCATAGCGGTAGAAGTACCAGGACGAATCGACGAACGTGTCCATCGTGTCGGTTTCGCGTTTCGCCGCGCCGCCGCAGGTCGGGCAGGTGCAGTTCACGAACGCTTCGGACTTGGCAAGCGGATTGCCCGTGCCGTCCGGCACGAGGTCTTCCGGCAGCACCACCGGCAGATCTTTTTCCGGCACCGGCACGTCGCCGCACGCCGGGCAGTGGATGATCGGAATCGGCGTGCCCCAGTACCGCTGGCGCGACACGCCCCAGTCACGCAGACGCCACGTGATCTGCTTGTCGCCGAGACCCAGTTCCTTCAGGTCCGCGGCGATCTGGTCGACGGCCTGATCGTAGCCAAGGCCGTCGTACTTGCCGCTGTTCACCAACGTACCGGTTTTCTCGCCGTACCATTCCTGCCAGGCGTCGGTCGAAAAATCTTTACCTTCAACCGCCACCACCTGCTTGATCGGCAGGCCGTATTTCTTCACGAACGCGAAGTCGCGCTCGTCGTGCGCCGGCACACCCATCACCGCGCCTTCGCCGTAGCTCATCAGCACGTAGTTGCCGATCCACACCTCGACCTGTTCCTGCGTCAGCGGATGCGTGACGTAGAAGCCGGTGGCCATGCCCTTCTTTTCCATGGTCGCGATGTCGGCTTCCGCCACGCCGCCGCGCTTGCATTCCTCGATGAAGGCCTGCAGTTCCGGCTTGTCCTGGGCGAGACGCGTGGCGAGCGGATGCTCGGCCGCGACCGCGCAGAAGGTCACGCCCATGATCGTGTCGGCACGCGTGGTGAACACGCGCAGCAGCTTCTGTTCACCGTCGATTTCGTACGGGAAGCCGAAGTTCACACCGAAGCTCTTGCCGATCCAGTTCTGCTGCATGATCTTGACGCGCTCGGGCCAGCCGAGGCCGTCGAGGTCGTTCAGCAGTTCGTCCGCGTACTGCGTGATGCGCATGTAGTACATCGGGATTTCGCGCTTTTCGACGAGCGCGCCCGAACGCCAGCCGCGGCCGTCGATCACCTGCTCGTTGGCGAGCACGGTCTGATCGACCGGGTCCCAGTTCACCGTGCCGGTTTTCTTATACGCGATGCCCTTTTCCAGCATCTTCAGGAACAGCCACTGGTTCCACTTGTAGTAGTCCGGGCTGCAGGTCGCGACTTCGCGCGACCAGTCGATCGCGAGGCCCATCGACTGCATCTGCTTCTTCATGTAAGCGATGTTGTCGTAGGTCCACTGCGCGGGCGGCACGTTGTTGGCCATCGCGGCGTTTTCCGCCGGCATGCCGAACGCGTCCCATCCCATCGGCATCAGCACGTTGTAGCCGTTCATCCGCAGATAGCGGTACATCACGTCGTTGATCGTGTAGTTGCGCACGTGCCCCATATGCAGCTTGCCCGACGGGTACGGCAGCATCGAGACGCAATAGAATTTCGGCTTGTCGGCGCTTTCCGTCGACTTGTACGCGTCGATGGCGCGCCATTGCCCTTGCGCGGCGGATTCGACGTCGGAGGGTACGTATTTTTCGTGCATGGTGTGATGGGATCGCTGGGTTCGGTGCTTTCGCACCGGCCGCTCAGGTGCTCTGCTGGATGAAAATGGCGTCGTTTCCCCGTCTGCGGGGGAAAGGGCTGATTATACCGTCCGCGGACGGGTACGCCGCGCGGCGGGATGTTCGGACCCGATACGGGCGGTGTGACGATGAGTTCGCGGCAGGTTCGCTACGGGGTCGCTTTCGGTGGCGGCGGGTCCGTCACGAAACCAAGCCGTTCGAGCCCGGCCTGCTGCGCCGCGCCCATGACCTGCGCGATCACCTCATAGCGCGTGGAGCGTTCAGCGCGCAGCTGGATCTCCGGCTGGTCGGCCTGCTTGCCCGCCTGCGCGAAGCGCGCGCGCATCTGCTCGAGCGTGATGACGCTGCCGTCCCAGTAAAGTTTGCCGGCGGCGTCGATGGAAAGGGAAATGGTTTGCGGCGTCTGGCGCGCGGGCGCGGACGCGACTTTCGGCAAATCGAGCCGGATCGCGTGCGTGAATAAAGGCGCGGTAATAATAAAAATCACCAGCAGCACCAGCATCACGTCGATCAACGGCGTCATGTTGATCTCGGCCATGGGCGCAGACGTCTGCTTCTTTTCGAGTCCGCCGAATGCCATGCTGCCTCCCTCTGCCCGAGCCGCGCTTAATGAGTCGAGGCCGGCCGTGGGCGCGCCGCGACAGGAGCCGGCTCCACCGGCGCACACACGTAGGCGTGCAGGTCATGCGCGAAGCCGTCGAGATCGTCCGACAATTGCCGCGCCAGACGGCCGAGCACGTTGTACGCCAACACCGCCGGAATCGCGACCACAAGGCCGAAGGCGGTCATGATGAGCGCTTCGCCGACCGGTCCGGCGACATTTTCGATCTGCGCCTGACCGCTCGCGGCAATGCTGCCGAGCGCGTGATAGATGCCCCACACGGTGCCGAGCAAGCCGACGAACGGCGCCGTGCTGCCTACCGAGGCCAGCAGCACCTGGCCAAATTCGAGCCGCCGCTGCGACGCATTGAGCGCCTGCCGCAGCGCGCGCAGAACCCGCTCGCCGCGCTCGACGCGGGCGAGCAGCGCGCCGGGAATGTCCACTTCCGAGGCATGGAGCGCCGCTTCCGCGAGCGGCGTGAAGACACGCTCGCGGTCCACCCGTTTCAGCACCGCGACGCCTTCGGACAGCGTGGGCGCCTGCCAGAACTGAGCGATCGCACGGGTAGCCTGACGTTTGGCGCGCGCGAGGATCCAGCTCTTGACGACCAGAAAGCACCAGCTCGCGATCGACATGGCCAGCAGTACGTACGCGACGCCGTGCGTGACCGCGTCGCTGGTTTGCAGGTAATGGATGATGCCGCTGCTGCCTGCCATCTGACCTCGCCTTGGAAAAGTGATTTCAGGGCGCAAACAGGGGATACGAGGCCCCTGCGATTCGCTCGAGCCGGCTTCAACGCAGGCCGAGCACGTCCTGCATGTCGAAGAAGCCGGTTTGGCGGTCTTCGAGGAAACGCACGGCACGCAGCGCGCCTTGCGCATAAGACAAACGGCTTGCCGATTTGTGCGTGATCTCGATGCGCTCGCCGATACCCGCAAACAGCACCGTATGGTCGCCGACAATGTCGCCGCCGCGAATCGCCGAGAAGCCGATCGTGGACGGGTCGCGCTCGCCGGTCACGCCTTCGCGGCTGTAGACCGCGCAGTCGTCGAGATTGCGGCCGAGCGCGTTGGCGATCACTTCGCCCATGGTCAACGCCGTGCCGGACGGCGCGTCGACCTTGTGGCGGTGATGCGCCTCGATGATCTCGATGTCGTAGCCCGTGGCGAAATGTTTCGCCGCGTACTCGAGCAGCTTGAGCGTCACGTTCACGCCGACGCTCATGTTCGACGCGAACATGATGGCGACTTTCTCCGCCGCGGCGCGCAGCTGCGCCTTCTGCGCGTTGTCGAAGCCGGTCGTGCCGATCACCATTTTCACGTTGTGGCGCTGTGCGGCTTCGAGATGCATCAGCGTGCCTTCAGGGCGCGTGAAGTCGATCAGGTAGTCGGATTCGGCGAATACGCGCTCGATGTCGTCGGTGAGCGTCACGCCCGTCTGTTTGCCGAGAAACGCGCCAGCATCCTGACCGAGCTGCGGGGCGCCCGCGCGGTCGAGCGCACCGGACAGCGTGGCGTCGGGATCGTTGAGGACGGTTTCGATGAGCATGCGGCCCATACGGCCCGATGCGCCAGCAATGGCAATTTTCATGGCTACGAGGGTTCGCGAGGGTTCGAAAAATGCACACCCGGCAAGGGCGGGCAAAGGCGGCGGCGGGCAGCAAGCCCCGGCGCCGCGCATCACTGACCAGCAGTGAACCGGACGGGTGCCGCGCGCGGTGCGGTTACTCACTCGCGCGCAGCTCCCATCTTAAAACACGGACAGCTCGATCAGCCGCCCGTTCCCGAAGTCGACGGAACAGCGGTCAGCGGCGTGTTGTGCGTCGGGCCGCCATTACTGCTTTGCGGCCCCGTCGGCCCAACCGGATTGCTGTTGTCCGTGCCCGGCACCTGCGGCGGCGGCGGACGGTGGAACTGGAACTGCGGCTGACCCGCGGCCGTGGGGCCCTGCGACGGGATGCCGCCACCGTTGGCGGTTGGTGCGGAAGGCACGGCTGCCCGCGTACTACGCGGCGCCAATTGCACCGCACCGGTCGCACGATTGGCGGCTTGCGCGGCTTCCGCGTTGGCGTCCGTGGACGGCACAGCGGCTGCCGCGGCGTCGGCGGACGGCGAACGCGCGGTATCCGGCACAGTCGGCGTGGTCGGCACGGCTGCGGCGGTGGCTGCCGGCGCGCTCGCGCCGCCCGCACCGCTCGCCACGACAGGCGCCGCGGCCCTCTTCTTGCCCGCCTTGTCGCCGTCGATTTCAGCCAGCAGCTCGAGGTTGGACGGCAGATCGTCACCACCCGACCAGCTCGCGACGCGGTCGCCCGCGAACAGAACGACGAAGTCGCGCTGCTGCACGACGGCCGTCGAGCCGCGCTTGAAGTAGAACACGTAATCCCAGCGGTCCGCGTGGAACATGTCGGTCAGGAGCGGCGTGCCAAGCAGCTGCTTCACCTGCGCCCGGGACATGCCGACCTGCATTTGCGAGGCCGCTTCCTGCGAGACGAAATTGCCTTGCACCACCGTGATCCGGTACGGCGTGATGCTTTGGGCGATACGTTGCGTCAGGCTGTCGTAAGTGGAACATCCGGCAAGAACCGCAACCGTGGCAACTGCGATCAAGGTACCCCGCACGCGGCTCCCCCGGTAAATCAATTGAGATTTAGAAATCATTTCACTCACCGTGCGGGCCCGCTGACGAGCCGCGCGAGTTTCATTCCATCGAAGATGACCAGAACGGCAAAAACACATTACTATGAGAGCCCAGCATTGTACTCTAGGGATCCCTTGTCATGACCAATCCAACCGATCTCAAGAATATCGGACTCAAGGCGACCCTTCCGCGCCTCAAAATCCTTGAGATTTTTCAGCACAGCCCGGTGCGTCATCTGACCGCCGAAGATGTGTACCGCAACCTGTTGCACGAAGAACTCGATATCGGTCTTGCCACCGTTTATCGCGTGCTGACGCAATTCGAGCAGGCCGGCCTGCTCTCGCGCAGCAACTTCGAATCGGGCAAGGCGGTGTTCGAATTGAACGAAGGGTCGCATCACGACCACCTCGTGTGTATCGATTGCGGTCTCGTCGAAGAGTTTTTCGACTCCGAGATCGAGAGCCGTCAGCAGTCTATCGCGAAGGAACGCGGCTTCAAGCTGCAGGAACACGCGTTGGCGCTGTATGGTGCGTGCACCAAGGAGAATTGCCCGCATCGCAAGCATTGATGCGCGTATGACTGCTGCCGGGCCGCGTTGGGGTGCGCGGTCCGGCGGGAAAAAAAGACCCGGCCGATTCGCATCGGCCGGGTCTTTTTTCTTCTGCGGCGTGGCCGCCGCACGCGGCGAGACGCGCTATCCCACCAGCGCAGCGCTCGTTTCGAACGCGAGCCGCCACGGCTCGGCCAAGGACACCTCATCGCAATTGGGCTGCTCGCCGCCGCGGTCGACCACCACGAAATCGCTCACCCGGTCGAGCGCGAGCAACGGATGGTGCCAGACCCCTTTCGCGTAATTCACGCCCTGCCAGGCGTCGGTCCAGAAAGCGCGCATCTGCGCCGGATCTAACTCGCCGGCCGGCGCGACGACGACCAGATAGCGGCCGGCCGTCAACGGAATGAACGCCTGGCTGCCCAGCGGATGCCGCTCCATCATCGTGATCTCGACCGGCAGCGCACGAGGCTGCGCGCGAAACAGGTTGATCAGCGGCCGGCCGCCGCTCTCCGTCACGTCGACGCTGGCGAGGTCGTGATAACGCTCGGTCGTGCCGCCGTTGATGGGGAAATGGCGTGCGCCATCCAGTTCGATCACGTCGCCGAACGGCGCGAACGCCGCGCGCGTGAGCCGTTCCATCTGCAATGTTTTCATCGACGTAGCTCCGTCATACGATTTCTCCCCACAGGCGCAGGCGCGATACGCCGCCGTCCGGAAAGATATTGAAACGCACATGCGTGACCGGCCCCAGCGCAGCGATGCCGTCCGCGAAGGTATGCACGTGGTCCATCTGCAGTTTCTGTTCGCCGAGCAGAACGGGCCAGAACATCGCTTGCGTGACGAGGGAATCGTCGGTGCCGCCCGTCACCGAGGCCGCCTGCAGCGAGCAGCGGTCCGGGAAGTTGCCCTTGAAGTGCGCCGTATCCACTTCGATCTTGCGAATCACGCCCGGCCGCGCCAGCGCGACGATCGCCCAATCGTTGCCGGGCTCGCGGCGGCGCCGGGTTTCCCAGCCATCGCCCATGTTGACGCCGCGGCCAGGCATCAGCATCTGCGAGGCCGGCCCGAAATGCTGGTTGTTCGCCGCGACCAGGTACGCACCGTTCTCGACAGCGGCCAGATCCAGCAGCGTGCCGCGCTCCACCCGTTCCCAGTCGCGCTTCGGCTGGCCGTACACGCGCAGGCGCGCGAGGCCGCCGTCCGGATACAGATTCACCCGCAAATGGGTGAAGGCGCGCGCATCGTTCACCTCGACGTAGTGGTGCTGGTTGCCCTGCAGCGTGGTGGCCGGCACGAGCGTTTGCCAGTCGGCGTTATCGGGCGGCACGTCGCCGTCCACGTAGCAGGCGTCGATCGAGGCGGCCGGCGGGAAATTTCCGGTGAAGTGGCTCGTGTCCAGATCCACGCCGTACACGACGCCGGGGCGCGCGAGGCGGATCACGCAGTAGTCGTGGCCCGTGGTGCGCTTGCGGCGGGTTTCCCAGCCGTCCATCCACTTGCCGTGGTCATCGTATTTACCGGGGATGAACACCGCCGGCTGCGGTTCGAGCATGCGTTCTTTCGGCGCGAAGAATTCGTCGCTGGCGAACAGCGCCTGCGCGCCCAGACGCGGGTCGGCGAGGTTCATGTAGCGGCGGGTGAAAGCGGGAGCGTTGGGGTCGAGGATCGGATTAGCCATAGTCTCGGTCAGGCAGCGAAAAGAGAAAGAGAGCCGGCATTCACAGCGTCTGCCGGCGCAGTAAGCGCGCTGCGTGGGCGCGCGGATTCGGAAGACAATCCTCAGACAGCCGGTGCGTGCTGGCCTTCGGCAGGCTCGGCGATGTCACCGGCCGGCACGTAGCGCAATGCCGCATCGCGGTTCAACACGCGACGCGCACGCGCCCGGTCGATATCGTTTTCCCACACGGCGACCACCACCGTCGCGACGCAGTTGCCGATCAGGTTGGTCAGGGCGCGAGCAATGCCGACAAACCAGTCGACCGGCAGAATCAGCACGAGGCCCAGCACGGGAATCGCCGGAATCGCGGACAGCGTGGCGGCCAGAATGACGATGGCCGAGCCGGGAATGCCGTGTGCGCCCTTCGACGTCACCAGCGAGACCAGCACTACCACGATCAGGTCATGCATGGACAGCGGCGTGTTGGTGGCCTGAGCGATGAAGATCACCGCAAGCGTGAGGTAGATGGAGAAGCCGTCGAGATTGAACGAGTAGCCGGTCGGAATAACGAGCCCGACGGTCGAATCCTTGACGCCCATCCATTCGAGCTTGCGCATGATCTGCGGCAGCACGGCGTCGGACGAAGCGGTGCCGAGCACGATCGACAGCTCTTCGCGCAGGTAGCGCATCAGCTTGAAGATGCTGAAGCCGGCGAGGCGCATGACGATGCCCAGCACCACCACCACGAACACGATGCAGCTCGCGTAGAACACGAGCACCAGCATGCCGAGTTGCTTGAGCGATTCGACGCCGTAGGTGCCGGTGGTGAAGGCAATCGCGCCAAGCACGCCGAGCGGCGCGAGCTTGATGATGAAGCTCATCACGCGGAAAAACACCTGCGAGAGCTCGTCGATCAGGCTGCTCACGCGCTGCGCCTTGTTACCGAGCAGCGACAGCGCCGAACCGAACAGCACCGAAAACACCAGAATCTGCAGGATGTCGCCCGTGGCGAACGCATTGATCGCCGTGTCGGGAATGATCTTCAGAAGAAAGCCGGCCGTGTCCTTGAGGCTTTTCGCATGCTCGGTGTAGGTCGCGAGCGAGGCGGGATCCAGCGAGTGCAGGTCGATATTCATGCCGACGCCCGGACGCGTGGCATACGCCAGCACCGCGCCGATCACGAGCGCGATGGTCGTCATGATCTCGAAGTAGACCACCGCCTTTAGGCCGACGCGCCCCACTTTGCGCAGATCACCCGCATGCGCCATGCCGCTGACCACCACACAAAACACGATCGGGCCGATCACCATCTTGATCAGCTTGAGAAAACCGTCGCCGAGCGGGCGTAGCGATTGGGCGAAATGCGGGAAGACGGCGCCGATCACAATACCCGCGACTAGCGCTATGACGACCCGGCCAAACAGCGAATTGAAAAATTTCAACACGGCTTCCTCCTGGTTACGATACACCTCTGTTCAGACTGGTCCGACCAGTGCTGTTATGGTGAATAGTAGGAAGCCGATATACTGACGTCAAGGATTCATCGAACAGTGTTTACCCGCTGTTTTTTCAGCGCTTTCGGGCCGGATCGGCAACCTCAAAAAGTGAGCCGCACGAGCGTTCGGGCCGCGTATTAGAATACTGGTCAGACCGCGCTTATAAGTGAGCCAACCATGAAGAACGCCCCGCATACCGTTACCGATGCCGCCATCGCGACCATCCGCGAACGGATCGAAGCGGGCGTCTATCCGGTAGGCAGTTTGCTGCCGGCGCAACGTCAACTTTCCGAAGAACTGGCGATCAGCCGTGCGTCGTTGCGCGAGGCGCTCTCCACGCTCGAGGCGCTGGGTCTGCTGGTGATACGGCCCGGCAAGGGGGTGTATGTGGAGAGCGCGCAGGCCACCGCGGCACGCTCGTGGCGCTTCGCGGAGCAGTCTTCGCTGCCGGACACCTATCAGATGCGCTTCGCGCTGGAAGGCTTTATTGCACGCATGGCCGCGCTCGCCGTCAGCGATGCCGATCTCGCCTGGCTCGAAGAGAACATCGCCGCCATGCAAACGGCGCTCGCCTGCGACGAACTCGACGAAGCCGCCCGCCTCGACTTCGACTTCCACATGCGGATCGTGAGTATTGCCGGCAACGCGGCGATCGAATCGATTCTGAGCAGCAGCGCGGAGGTCATGAAAGAAAGCCAGCGCATGCCGTTCTACCGGCGCGAGCTGGTGCTCTCCACGTACAACGAGCATCGCCTGATTCTGGATGCCCTCAAGGCCCGCGATTCCGCCGCGGCCGGCAAAGCCATCGAGGCGCATATCTCGAACGCCGCGCAGCGCGCCGGCGTCTATTTCCCGATTCCACAGGCGTAAACACAGGCGTAAAAAAACCGCTCCGAAGAGCGGTTTTTTTTGCTGCGAAGCGCTGCAGAGCTTACTTCGCGTTGGCGAGCGCCACAGCCGTGTCCAGCATGCGGTTCGAGAAGCCCCACTCGTTGTCGTACCAGCTCGACACCTTCACCAGACGGCCCGACACCTTGGTCAGCGTCGCGTCGAACGTCGACGAAGCCGGGTTGTGGTTGAAGTCGACCGACACCAGCGGTGCGTCGTTGTAACCGAGGATGCCCTTCAGCGCGCCTTCCGATGCTTCCTTCATGATCGCGTTGACTTCCTCAACCGTCGTGTCGCGCGCGGCGATGAACGACAGGTCGACGACCGACACGTTGATCGTCGGGACGCGAATAGCGTAGCCGTCCAGCTTGCCGTTCAGTTCCGGCAGCACCAGGCCAACAGCCGAAGCCGCGCCGGTCTTGGTCGGGATCTGGCTGTGCGTGGCCGAGCGCGCGCGGCGCAGGTCTTCGTGGTACACGTCCGTCAGCACCTGGTCGTTCGTGTACGCGTGGATCGTGGTCATCAGACCGTTCACGAGGCCGATCTTGTCGTTCAGCGGCTTGACGAGCGGCGCGAGGCAGTTCGTCGTGCACGATGCGTTCGAGATCACCGTGTCCGATGCCTTCAGCACGTTGTGGTTCACGCCGTAGACGATCGTTGCGTCGACGTCCTTACCGCCCGGCGCCGAGATGATGACCTTCTTCGCGCCGCCCTTGATGTGCGCGCTGGCCTTTTCCTTGGTGGTGAAAAAGCCCGTGCATTCCATCACGACGTCGACGTTCAGCTCGCCCCACGGCAGTTCTGCCGGGTTGCGGTTGGCCAGCACGCGGATCTTGTCGCCGTTCACAACCAGGTAGTCGCCGTCCACCGACACTTCGCCCGGGAACTTGCCGTGCGCCGTGTCGTATTGCGTCAGGTGAGCGTTGGTCTTGGCATCGCCGAGGTCGTTAATGGCGACGATCTCGATATCGTGCTTCTTGCCGTTTTCATAGAAGGCGCGCAGCGTGTTGCGGCCGATCCGGCCGTAGCCGTTGATTGCGACGCGAATCGTCATGGTCTATCTCCTGATGGCTAAAAAAATTCTTCCAGGCTCGTCTGACCGGCAACGTTGCCACGCGTTCAAACGCAAGCGGCAACGTCTTGCCCAGGATCAGCCGAGTGCCGCTTTGGCCGTCTCTACCACGTGCTCGACGGTAAAGCCGAAATGCTTGAACAGCACGCCCGCCGGGGCCGATTCGCCGAACGTGTCGATCCCGACCACGCCGCCTTCCAGACCCACGTACTTGCGCCAGAAATCCGTCACGCCCGCTTCGATCGCGACGCGGCGCACGCCATGCGGCAGCACGCGTTCGCGGTACTCGGCGTCCTGCTTGTCGAACACCGTGGTGGACGGCATGGACACGACACGTGCCGCGATGCCTTCGCGTGCGAGCGACTCGACCGCCTTGAGCGCCAGTTCGACTTCCGAACCGGTGGCGATCAGGATGATCTTGCGTGCGACGATCTCGTCGTTCCAGTCGCGCAGCACATAGCCGCCCTTCGCAATGTTGGCGATCTGCGCGTCGGTACGCTCGGTGAACGGCAGATTCTGACGGCTGAAGATCAGGCACGACGGGCCATGATGTTCGACCGCGTGGGTCCACGACACCGCGGTTTCGACCGTGTCGGCCGGGCGCCATACGTGCAGATGCGGGATCAGACGCAGGCTCGCCACGTGTTCGATCGACTGGTGGGTCGGGCCGTCTTCGCCCAGACCGATCGAGTCGTGCGTGAACACGAAAATCGACGGCGCTTTCATCAGCGCGGCGACGCGCAGCGCGTTGCGGCTGTAGTCCGAGAACGTCAGGAACGTGCCGCCGAAGGCCTTGAAGCCGCCGTGCAGCGCGACGCCGTTGATTGCGGCGCTCATGCCGAACTCACGCACGCCATAGTTCACGTAATTGCCGGCCGCGCGGCCTTCCGCATTCACGCGCACCGCCTTGGCGGCCTTCCAGTTGGTCAGGTTCGAGCCGGTCAGGTCGGCGGAGCCGCCGAGCAGTTCCGGCAGCACGGCCGACAGACCTTCAATCGCCTGTTGCGATGCCTTGCGCGTCGCCACCGTTTCAGCGCGTTCGTTCGCGCCGGCGATGATCGCCTGGGCCTTTTCCTTCCAGTCGGCCGGCAGTTGCTTCGCGTCGCGGCGCTTGAATTCGGCCGCCTCTTGCGGGTACTTCGCCGCATAGGCCGCGAACGCCTTGTCCCAATCGGACTCGATACGTGCGCCGGCTTCCTTCGCGTCCCACGCCGCGTAGACTTCCTGCGGGATCACGAACGGCTCCCACTTCCAGCCGATGGCTTCGCGGGTCGCCGCGATTTCCTTGTCGCCGAGCGGCGCGCCGTGCGAGTCGTGGCTGCCGGCCTTGGTCGGCGCGCCTTCACCGATCACGGTCTTGCAGCAGATCAGCGTGGGCTTGTCCGCTTGCTTGGCTTGTTTGATCGCCGCGTCCACCGCTTCGACGTCGTGGCCGTTCACGCCCGGAATCACATTCCAGCCGTAGGCTTCGAAACGCTTCGGCGTGTCGTCGTGGAACCAGTGCACCACTTCGCCGTCGATCGAGATGCCGTTGTCGTCGTAGAACGCGATCAGCTTGTTCAGCTTCAGCACCCCCGCCAGCGAGCAGGCTTCGTGCGAGATGCCTTCCATCAGGCAGCCGTCGCCGACGAACACGTACGTGTGGTGGTCGACGATCTTCGCGTCAGGCTTGTTGAATTCGGTGGCGAGCAGCGACTCGGCGAGCGCCATGCCGACTGCATTCGCCAGACCCTGTCCGAGCGGGCCGGTGGTCGTTTCGACACCCGGCGTGATGCCGTATTCCGGGTGGCCCGGCGTCTTCGAATGCATCTGGCGGAAGTTCTTCAGCTCTTCGATCGGCAGATCGTAGCCGGTCAGGTGCAGCAGCCAGTACAGCAGCATCGAGCCGTGGCCGTTCGACAGCACGAAACGGTCGCGATCGGCCCATTGCGGGTTCTTCGGGTTGTGGCGCAGATGACGCGACCACAAAGCCACGCCGATTTCCGCCATGCCCATCGGCATGCCGGGGTGGCCGGAATTCGCTTGTTGAACGGCGTCCATGGACAACGCGCGGATTGCGTTAGCCATCAAGGAGGTGGGTGCGGGAGACGGGGTCGTCATGTCGAGTCCGGAGACAAAGTCAGAAAGCGGGGCGTGCTGGAGGCCCGGGAGCTCGGCTGACAGTTCGCTTCGGCGCGCGGTGCGGCGCCGGGAGACGCGAAACGAGCAGAGCAAACGGACAAGGCTGAAAGCGTGACATTCTAACAGAATGCCGCCCCTCCTCCTCCCCGAACGGCGCCAGGCCATGTCACCCAAGGCATCCGCCGAACCCGCGCCGCGCTTCGCCCTTTACAATTGGGCAACCTATACCCCTCGTGCTCCGGACGGAGCCCGCCAGCCGTGAGCGCTCCCTTGTTGTTTCATCCCAGTCCCGACGCCGTCTACGGATTTCCGCACGCGAAGCTCGTTGCGCGCGTCGATTCACCTTACCAGCGGATCGAGGTCTGGGACACGCATCAGCTCGGCCGGCTCTTCACGCTCGACGGCCGCCCGATGACCTCCACCGGCGACGAGTTCATCTACCACGAATGCATGGTGCACCCGGCCGCGCTCGCCCACCCTGCACCGAAGACGGCACTGGTGCTCGGCGGCGGCGACGGCGGCGCCGCGCGGCAGCTGCTGCGGCACGCGAGCATTGAACGGATCGTGGTGGCGGAGCTCGACGCCCAAGTCGTGCGCCTGACGCGCGAGCATCTGCCCGAAGTGCACGGCGGCGCTTTCGATGACCCGCGCGTCGAACTGGTGATCGGCGACGCCGCGCATTACGTCGCCGCAGCCGCCCAAGCCACGGCGCCCGCGCAGTTCGACGTAGTCGTATTCGACCTGACGCCACCGGATTCACCCGCCGCCGGTCTGTACACGCAAGCCTTCTACCGGCAACTCAAGCAGGTGATGAGCCCGCATGCCGCGCTCTCGGTCCACCTCGGCTCGCCGTATTTCCACGCCGAGCGCATCGCCGCCCTGCTCGACGATCTGCACGCAACGTTCGCCGTCGTGCGTGCAATGAACACGTTCATTCCGCTCTACGGCTCGCTGTGGATGATGGCGACCGCGAGCGACACGCTCGACCCCGCCGCGCTCACTGTCGATACGCTCACGGAGCGCCTCGCCTCGCGGCAAATCGACGCCTTGCAACACTACGGCGCGGCTATGCATGCCGGACTGTTCTCGGCATCCCAGTCAGTGCGCGATAAACTAAGTCAATTCTTAAAGCCATCCCGCTAATGCGTGGGCAAAATGCACGTTTTCCGTCGGACTGCGCTATCCGTATCGATATGCGGCCGTCCGCCTGGCCCTGACCGCGTAGCACGTGCCCCGCTAACCCCATCGATACGGAGAATTCCATGACCGCCCCCCGCCCCGCCGGTGTGCCCTGGTTGACCCCCTATCTGACGGTGCGCGACGCACGTGCCACGTCTGCGTTCTTCGAGGCGGCGTTTGGTTTCGAAGTTCGTGACAGTGTCCAGGACGACGGTGTCGTCATGCATGTTGAGATGACGTATCAAGGCCAGTTGATTGTGATGTTCGCACCGGAAGGCGCGTTCGGCTCGGCTGCGAAAACACCCAGGAGCGCGGGCGCAATCGCACCGCAATCGTTCTATGTCTATGTCGACGATGTCGACGCGGTTTATGCGCGGGCGCTTGCCGCCGGTGCAAAATCGCTGAGCGAGCCACAGGATCAGTTCTGGGGCGACCGGTTCGCCCAGGTCGAAGATCTGGACGGCTACCGCTGGGCGCTCGCTCGCCACCTTTCGTAAAACAATGAGTATTTTTCTGATGCCTCGCTTCTTCGTCGGTGCGCCTCTTCAACCCGACGACATCATGCAGCTTCCCGATGACGTCGTTCGGCACGTGCTCGTGCTGCGTTTGCAGCCCGGTGATTCAATTGTCCTGTTCAACGGCGAAGGCGGCGAGTACAGCGCCGAGCTCGTCGAGGTCGAACGCCGCTCCGCCACAGTAAAAATTCGCGAATTTCGCGATATCGAAGTCGAGGCGCCGTATCGGCTCACGCTCGCGCAAGGGATTGCCGGTGGCGACAAAATGGACTGGCTGATCGAAAAGGCCGTCGAACTCGGCGCGTCCAGTTTCGTGCCGCTGACCACCACGCGCAGTGTCGTGCGCCTCAGCGGCGAGCGCGCACAGCGGCGGCACGCTCACTGGCAAGGCATTGTGCGCGCGTCATGCGAACAGTGCGGGCGCAATCGCCTGCCGGAAGTCATGCCGGTGCGCGAGATCGCCACCTGGCTCAGCTCGATGCCCCGCACGCCGGAAGAGGGCGAGCTGCGCATCCTGTTGTCGCCGCGCGCCAGCATCAGCTTCTCGGCCTTGCCCGCCGATCCGCCGCAAGGGCGCGTCATTGTGCTGGTGGGCCCGGAAGGCGGCTTTTCCGCTACCGAGGAAGCGGCCGCGACCGCACACGGGTTCACCGCCGTCGGTCTCGGACCTCGCGTGCTGCGCACTGAAACCGCCGGCATTGCCGTTCTCTCGGCATTGGCCGCGGGCTGGGGCGCCTGGTAAATTCGGCCCACGCGCCGCCGTGGCCTGATCCGGTAATCGGAGCGAGACGGCGGATCGCCCCCAAGCACCAAAAAACAAAGGCCCGCTCATTGGCGGGCCTTTTTGTTAGCTGAAGCAGGCGACAGTCAGGCAAAACTCAGGCAAACGAGTAAAACACCCGGAACGCGACCTTGCGCTCTGCCCAGAATTCGGACGCCTCACGGAACACGTCCAGCAGCGTCTCACGCCCTTCCTTGTCGAACTTCTGGGCGACCGGCAAGTGCTCGAGCACGATCACGAAGCCCGGCTGCGTACCCGCCTTGTGGACCAGATCGGTCAGGCAATCGTAGAGCGCGTCGTAATTCTTGCCGAAATGCTTCGGAAACAGGAACGAGGTCGCGATGGTTTCGAGCACTTCCTGCTTGGACTGCGCATTCGCGCAGTACGCATACAGAAAATGCTGCCCAAGCTGGTTGGCCTCGTCAGCGAGATCCTGAACGCGGAACGCGCGGATCGACTGTACGATGTTTGGTCGTACGGTCTTGAAAAGACTCATGGGCTCCTCGTTCGATGAAACCACAGTGCCAGCTTCGCCCTGGTTATCGCGGCCCTGATCGCCGGCGCGCATCTGCATGACGCGCTGGAACAAATTGCCGTCGCCGGCCGCGAAAAGATCCGTCGCGACTCCGGAGTCGTGCGCGTAGACGCTGTCGCTCATGCCGTTCATCCCGATGTCATTCAACAATACGATTAAAACTGGTGTAGTGGTCGTCGGAGTAGTAACAATTGTCGGTTCGCTGGAGCGGACCTCCGCAGACAATGCGACGCGCCCCGCGATTACGTGAGCGAGGCGTGGGAACGGTGTATTCGTGGTAGTAGCCGCGCCGATGCGGCGGCAGCAACCGTTCGTGATTGCCGAATACGATGCCGTCCTTCTCATACGGGTAAGGCCCGCCAGCGGCAATCAAGTTCAATGTATTGACCGCTTCGCGTGGCAACTGCGCCAACGCGACGGTGCCCTGCACCTGTGCGTTCGAATCGGCGGGTGCCGTGGAGTCGCGCGCGAACGCGCCAGGCACGGAGCCGGATAAAGCGCACAGCGTAACAGCACCGATCAGCACGCCTTTGATGCCCAGCCACTTGCGTGCCATGTCTCAGGGTTCCCCGCTGTTAAATCACGAGTTTGACGACCATGAAAGTCGTAAGGGTATCGCTAATGGCCTTTGGAATCAACGTTCGCCAGACGCGCGAAACCGTCCGATCACGCGTCAAACAGCCACGGGACAGGCTTTGACCACTTTTGACAAAATGTTTAGCCCAACAAAGCTAAAATTAGCTCAACGGAGCAATAAAGGAGTACGGGACAGATACTCGGCGGGCGGTAGACCACGCCCCGTAAGGCGCGAGCCCACTTATCCCATCGCGCAGGCTTATGGCCCTTTTTGGATTTCGGACGAGGGTCTTGAGGCCCTTTTATCCGGTCCGTGAGACGGAATGTCTTTGGTTTGCCGTTTAGGGTGGCGTCCCCTGCTCACCCTGAGGCGTGCCCGTTGCGGGCACGCCTTTTTTTTGTGATGCCCATCTGCGGGCGCCACGGGTAGGTCCAGATTGCGGCTTAGCGGGCCGCGATCACATCCGCCACCAGCAGCGCCGTCATGTTGACGATCCGCCGCACGGTCGCCGAAGCCGTCAGCACGTGCACCGGCTTGGCCGCACCCAACAGCATCGGACCGATCGCGATGTTATTGCCCGCGGCGGTCTTCAGCAGGTTGTACGAGATGTTGGCCGCATCGATGTTCGGCAGCACCAGCAGGTTGGCATCGCCTTCCAGGGTCGAGTCGGGCATGGCTTCGCGGCGCAGATTCGCGTCGAGCGCAATGTCGCCGTGCATTTCACCGTCCACCTGCAGGTGAGGCGCGCGCTCGCGCAGGATCGCCAGCGTGTCGCGCATCTTCTGGGCGCTCGGCGCGTTGCTGGTGCCGAAGTTCGAATGCGACAGCAAGGCAATCTTCGGCTCGATACCGAAACGGCGCACTTCTTCGGCCGCCATGATCGTGATTTCGGCCAGTTCTTCCGGGGTCGGATCGACGTTCACGTGCGTGTCGACCAGGAAAATCTGCCGGTTCGGCAACACCAGCCCGTTCATCGCGGCGTAGACCTTCGCGCCTGCCTTCTTGCCGATCACCTGGTCGATGAAGTGCAGATGGCGGTGCGTGGTGGAGACCGTGCCGCAGATCATGCCGTCGGCCTCGCCCTTTTCCACCAGCATCGCGCCGATCAGCGTGGTGCGGCGGCGCATCTCGAGCTTCGCCATCTGCGCGCTGATGCCCTTGCGCGACATCATCTTGTGATATTCCTGCCAGAAGTCGCGGTAACGCTCGTCGTGGTCGGTATTCACGACCGAGTAGTCCTGCCCCGCGACCAGACGCAGGCCGTAGCGCGCAATGCGCTGCTCGATCACCGCCGGGCGGCCGATAAGGATCGGCTTGGCCAGCTTTTCGTCGACGACGATCTGCATGGCGCGCAGCACGCGTTCTTCTTCGCCTTCCGCGAACACGATGCGCTTCTTCTCCGGCTCGACGCTACGCGCCACCTGGAAAATCGGCTTCATGGTCGTGCCGCTGTGATACACGAACTGCTGCAGATGCTGTTCGTAGGCTTCCATGTCCTCGATCGGACGCTCGGCGACGCCCGAATCCATCGCGGCCTTCGCCACCGCCGGCGCGACCTTGACGATCAGACGCGGGTCGAACGGCTTCGGAATCAGGTATTGCGGGCCGAACGACAGATCCTGAATGCCGTACGCCGTCGCGACGATGTCGCTTTGCTCCTGGCGCGCCAGTTCGGCGATCGCGTTGACCGCCGCGATTTCCATTTCCCGCGTCACCGTCGTCGCGCCCGCATCCAGCGCGCCGCGGAACAGGAACGGGAACACCAGCACGTTGTTCACCTGGTTCGGATAGTCGGTGCGGCCCGTGCACAGCACCGCGTCCGGACGCACTTCGAGCGCCAGTTCCGGCAGGATTTCCGGCGTCGGGTTGGCCAGCGCCAGAATCAGCGGCTTGTCCGCCATCTGCTTGACCATGTCCTGCTTGAGCACGCCGCCAGCCGACAGGCCGAGGAAAATGTCCGCGCCGCCAATCGCCTCGGCCAGCGTACGAGCCGAGGTTTCGCGCGCGAAGCGCTCCTTGTCCGGGTCCATCAGTTCGACACGGCCCTTGTAGACCACGCCGGCCAGGTCGGTCACGGTGATGTTTTCGAGCGGCAGGCCGATATCGACCAGCAGGTCCAGGCAGGCGAGTGCCGCCGCGCCCGCACCGGAGGCCACCAGCTTGACGTTCTTGATGTCCTTGCCGACCACCTTCAAACCATTGGTGACCGCCGCCGCGACGACGATCGCCGTGCCGTGCTGGTCGTCGTGGAAGACCGGGATCTTCATGCGCTTGCGGCATTCACGCTCGACGATGAAGCAGTCCGGCGCCTTGATGTCTTCCAGGTTGATGCCGCCGAAAGTCGGCTCGAGCGCGGCGATCACCTCGACCAGCTTGTGCGGGTCCGATTCGTTCAGCTCGATGTCGAACACGTCGATGCCGGCGAACTTCTTGAAGAGGACGGCCTTGCCTTCCATGACCGGCTTCGAGGCGAGCGGCCCGATGTTGCCCAGACCCAGCACCGCGGTGCCGTTCGTGACGACGCCGACCAGGTTGCTGCGCGCGGTGAAACGCGCGGCATTCAGCGGGTTTTCGACGATTTCCTCGCACGCGAACGCAACGCCCGGCGAGTATGCCAGCGCGAGGTCGCGCTGGTTGATCATCTGCTTGGTCGGGGCGATCGCGATCTTCCCCGGGGTGGGGAACTCGTGGTAATCGAGGGCGGCTTCGCGGAGTTTGCTATTGACGGGAGTCGACATAGGGCGGGCTTCGAAGTGCGGATTAGAATAGACGTTCGACGGCATTGTAGCCCCAATTGCCGGCTCAATTCCTTCAATACGGGTACAACTGCCGCGACTGAAACATAGCGAAAGGCCGACGTGGCGTGCTTCGGCCCGAGCCCGGTTCGAGGCGGCGTTGCGCCTGAATCGCGCATTTGCGCCGTTCGCCGCTCGTACGCCCTCGTTTGCCGCCGCGTAGAATGCGCGCCATTAACCACCCCGGTGACCACCCCCGATGACCACCTTAGCCGCCGTTCACGGCATTTAACCGCTTCCCATCGCCACCATGCTCTCTGAGTTCTCGCTGATCGACCGTTTCTTTGCGCGCCGCGCCGCCCGGCACCCGTCGGGCAGCGCGGACGGCACACTCGGCATCGGCGACGACTGCGCGCTGCTGGCGCCGCGCGCCGGCGAGATGCTGGCTATATCGACGGACATGCTGGTGGAAGGCCGCCATTTCTTTGCCGATGTTGACCCCGAGGCGCTCGGTCACAAGACGCTCGCCGTGAATCTGTCGGACCTCGCCGCCATGGGCGCACAGCCGCAGGCGTTCACGCTGGCGTTCTCGTTGCCGGCAGCCGACGAAGCCTGGCTCGCCGCCTTCAGCGAAGGGCTCTTCGCACTGGCTGAGCGCTACGGCTGCGAGCTGATCGGCGGCGATACGACCGGCGGCCCGCTGAACCTGTGCGTGACGGTGTTCGGCAGCGTGCCGGCGCAGGCGGCGCTGCGCCGCGACGCCGCGCAACCGGGCGACGACATCTGGATCTCCGGCACGCTCGGCGATGCGCGCGCCGGACTCGGCGTGCAGCGCGGCGAGTGGTCCGCCGATGCCAGCGACGCTGCGACGTTTCGTCGCGCCCTCGAGCGCCCGGAACCGCGCATCGCACTCGGTCTGGCGCTGCGCGGCGTTGCCCACGCGGCGCTCGACCTCTCGGACGGCCTCGCCGGCGATCTGCTGCATATTCTCGAACGCTCGAACCTGCGGGCCACCGTCGACGTCGACGCCGTGCCGCGCTCCGCCGCGCTGCGCCGCCTCGCGCCCGACATCCAGCGCCGCTGTACGCTCGCCGGCGGCGACGACTACGAGTTGTGCTTCACCGCGCCCGCCGCGGCGCGCGCCGCGGTGGAAGCCGCCGGCCGCGAGGTCGCGTTGCCGGTCACCCGCATCGGTACAATAAGCGCTCTCCAAACGGCGGCAGACCGCCCGGCGATTGGCTGGCGCGATGCCGCCGGCACGCCGCTCACTCTGACGATGCAAGGCTTCGATCACTTTCATGCAGACTGATCCCCGGCTCGGCCCTGCCGACGAACTCATCGGCGGCGAGCCGCCCAAAGCACCCCGCACGCCCGATTCGAAACCGCGCCGGGCCACCGCGCGTTTCATGCTGTCGCATCCGCTGCATATTCTGTCGCTGGGTTTCGGCAGCGGTTTGTCGCCGGTTGCGCCGGGCACGATCGGCACGCTGTTCGCGTGGGCCTCGTTCACCGTCCTGAACCGTTACCTGACCGTCGCCGAATGGGGCGCGCTGATCGTCGCCGGGTTTGTCGGCGGCATTGCGATTTGCGGATTCACCGCAAAGAAGCTCGGCATCGCCGATCCGTCGCCCGTCGTGTGGGACGAGATCGTCGCGTTCTGGCTGGTGCTGCTGATGATCACGCCGGCCACGCTGACCGACCAGTTGTGGGCGTTCGTCGTGTTCCGATTCTTCGACATGGTGAAGCCGCCGCCCATCGGCTATTTCGATCGCAGACTGAAAGGTGGCTTTGGCATCATGTTCGATGATCTGGTCGCCGCGTTTTTTACGCTGCTCGTGATCGCGCTCTGGCGCATGTCGGTTTAACCGGCCCCGCCGGCCGCGGCTTCACGGCCGGTACGCCGCCAGGCATTCACCGCCGCCCCCCGTTTTCCGGATTGACGCCATGCCTACCGATTCCGTCGTTCACCAGCTCGCCATTCGCGTGAGCAACCGCCTGCGCGACGAGCGCCTGATGCTCGTCACCGCCGAATCCTGCACCGGCGGCATGGTGGCGACCGCGATCACCGACATTTCCGGCAGCAGCGGCTGGTTCGAGCGCGGCTTCGTCACGTATTCGAACCAGGCGAAAAGCGAAATGATCGGCGTGCCCGCCGATCTGATCGACAAGCACGGCGCGGTCAGCGAGCCCGTGGCGCGCGCCATGGCCGAAGGCGCGCTGCGCAATAGCCGCGCGCAAGTCTCGCTGTCGATTACCGGCGTCGCCGGTCCGGGCGGCGGCACCGAAACCAAGCCGGTCGGCATGGTCTCGTTCGGCTGGAGCAACCGGCTGCATACGTCGGTGGAAACGAAGGTCTTCAAGGGCGATCGAGAAAAAATCCGCGCGCAGGCCGCCGCGCACGCGTTGCGTGGACTGCTCGCCCTGCTCGACGAACGCGAGCACTAACCCTCTACCGTTTGAATGCGGGAAGCCGATGCCTGATTCGCACGCAGCCAGAGACGACCTGATCCGCCGCTTCGATCTCAAACCGCATCCCGAAGGCGGATTTTTTCGCGAGACGTACCGGTCGGCGGAGCGTGTGCACCGCGACGACGGTTCAGCCGAGACGCGCTCGGCGTCGACCGCCATCTACTACCTGCTCTGCGACGGCGCGCATTCCGCATGGCATCGGATCCGATCCGATGAGCTCTGGCATTTCTACGCGGGCGAGCCGCTGAACGTCCACGTGCTCGATGAGTCGGGCACGCTGGTGACGCATAAGCTCGGCAACGCGCTGACGCACGCGGACGCCGTATTTCAGGCGGTTGTACCGGCAGGCTTGTGGTTTGCCGCGGAGTGCGCTGATCCGGCGACGTTCGCGCTAGTGGGCTGCACCGTCGCGCCGGGTTTTGAGTTCAGCGAGTTCGAACTGGCGGATATCGCCGCATTGCAGGCACAGCATCCGCAACATGCGGCCTTCATCGGGCGGCTGGGGCCGGCGGCCCGGACGGATTTATCCGCCTGAACCCCGGCCGTTCAGTCTGCTAGCGGTCTTTGTCCAGGACCGCCCGGCATTAACGAAACTCGTTGATCCGGTCACGCGTTTCCATGGCGGCCTTCGCTGCGGCCGCGGCGAAATCGTCACCCTTGCCGGCGTAAATAATGGCCCGTGAGGAGTTGATCAGCATGCCCGTGCCGTTCGCGGTGCGGCCGGCATTGACCGTCGCCTGCACATCGCCACCTTGCGCGCCGATGCCCGGAATCAGCAGCGGCATATCGCCGACGATCCCACGCACAACTTCAATCTCCTTCGGGAACGTCGCGCCGACCACCAGGCTCAATTGGCCGCTCGCGTTCCACTTGTCCGCTGCCAGTTGCGCGACGACCTGATACAGCGGACGGCCGCCCGTCTCCAGGAATTGCAGATCGGAGCCGCCCGCGTTCGAGGTGCGGCACAACACGATCACACCCTTGCCTTCGTGCTCCAGGTACGGCTGGATCGAATCGAAGCCCATGTACGGATTCACCGTCACCGCGTCGGCCTGATAGCGCTCGAACGCCTCGCGTGCATACTGCTCGGCCGTGCTGCCGATGTCGCCGCGCTTCGCGTCCAGGATCACCGGCAGGCCCGGATGGTTCGCGTGAATGTGGGCGATCAGCTGCTCGAGCTGGTCTTCCGCGCGATGCGCCGCGAAGTAGGCGATCTGCGGCTTGAACGACGATGCATACTGCGCGGTCGCATCGACGATCGTGCGGCAAAAATCGAAAATCGCCTCG
This sequence comes from Paraburkholderia ginsengiterrae, assembly GCF_001645125.1. GTDB lineage: Bacteria > Pseudomonadota > Gammaproteobacteria > Burkholderiales > Burkholderiaceae > Paraburkholderia > Paraburkholderia ginsengiterrae. The sequence goes on from NZ_LXKA01000022.1 coordinate 195,194, forward strand.
GGACGGCCCGCAAGCGCGCCCGGGAATTTGCTGGGCTCGGGATCGAGGCCGACGCACAGCAGCGAGTTGGTGCGCTGCCAGGCGTCGTTGAGCGTCTGAATGAAATTGGACATGATGGGTCTCGCGGCGAGCTGGTAAGCGGAAGAGGCGGGTATTTTACCTGTCCGGCACCGCCCTGCCCCCGCTCGTCCGCTACGAATACTGCCTACTGCCGCCGCGAGCCGCGCGCTCCCGGCATGGAACGCAAACCGGTGCGCTCGACGGTAAAGCGGAACGTGCGCGTGAGGCACTCGCCACGCCGCAGCATGGTCATGCCGTTTTCGCTCGCACCGCCGGCCAGGTTCACCGCGTTGATCGGATGATCCACCGGTTCGAAGCAAAAGAAATCTTCGCCGGGCGGCGTGTACAGCACGTAGTAATCGGTGTCGGCCGCGATGTTCAGCGACAGCCGGCGTTTGGGCCACACCACCGCCGCCTGGCCGCTCCAGCCCGTAAAGGCATGATTGACGATCGTCTCCGGCAGCGGATACGCCACGCCGAATTGCCATGCGGGCGGCGCCGGCACGTGCCGCACCGGCAGCCAGTCGTCGCCGGAAAGCCACAGGCCGCCCGCCGCCGCCGACAGTTCCGTGTCCGCATCGCGCACAAAGAAAGGATGCACGCCCAGCCCAAAGGGCAGCGTCTCGCGGCCGGTGTTTTCGATTTCGAGCGTGATGACGAGCGTCGGACCGTCGAGCGTATAGGCTTGCGACGCGCGGTACGCGTAGGGCTTGCCGTCGCGGCGCTCGAGCGTCAGGCGCACGTTTTCGCGATCCGCTTCGGCCACCTGCCACGCGGACTGCCAGCCGTCGCCGTGAATCGGCAACGGTTCATCGGGGTGATTGCGCGGCACATCGACCCGCCGTCCCGCCACCGTGAAGCTGCCACCGCCGATCCGGTTCGAGTACGGCAGCAGCGGGTAGCAGGCGAGCTGGTTCGGCTGCGTGTCGGCGGTAACATGACGGCAGCGCCGGAAAATCGGCGTCAGCGCGCCGTCGTTGCGCCAGTCGAATCGGGTGATGCCGCCGCCGAGCGTCGGCGCGACATCGAGGCGCAAATGGGCATTCGCGAGCGTCACGCACGCGACATCGCCCTCGCTGGTTTCGCCGACGGCCACCGCCGACGTGCTCGGCCCCGGCAGCACCGGATTGGCCGCCGCGGCGAGTCGCGAGCGTCGGCTCTGGGAGGGTTGGGATGAGGCGGAAACGAGATTCGCAACAGTCATATCTGGCTCCATCGAGAGGCGTGGGACGTTGCCGTCATTCCTGACGGGTACTGCTGGGCGACTTTCTTGATCCGGTCGCCTCAGGGTCCGAACTGCAAGCTGCCGATTTGCTGCCACTGGGATTGCACCATCAACTTCCGATTCAATTGCAGAATCGAGACCGAAGCTGCGTCATTCTGCGCTAGGCGGGCGCGCCTTGAAACACCGGTTCCGGCAAACCTCGCCGCGCCGTGGCGGCGACAAACACGCCGCCCGCCGCCGCATCCGCGGCGAGCGCGTCGGCATCGAGATCGCAGCGCGCGCTCGTGACGTACAGCGTGTCGAGGTCCACACCGCCCAGCGCGACGCAACTCGGCTGCGCGGTCGGCACGTCGACGCGTTCCGTTTCCACGCCGTCGGGACCGTAACGCACCACGCGCCGGCCGCCCCATTGCGCGTTCCACAGGCCGCCGTCGCAATCGACGGTCGAGCCATCGGGCTCGCCCGTGGCGTCGGTCAGCTGTGTGAACAGGCGGTCGTTGGCGATGCCGCCGTCCGCGCGATAGTCGCAAACGCGAATCGCCCGCGTGGGCGAATCGCAGTAGTACATCGTCGCGCCGTCGGGACTGAACGCGATGCTGTTCGAAATAGCCGGCGCTGGCAGCGGCAAACGCTCCAGCGACAGATCGTGATTGAGCCGGTAAAACCCGCCGACCGGCTGCACCGGTGCGCTCTCGTCTTTCGTCCCGAACACGAAGCGCCCTTGCCGGTCGCAGCGGCCGTCGTTCACGCGTGTGTTCAAGCCGGGTTCGACGTCCACGATGCGGCGCGTCTCGCCCGTAGCCAGATCGAAAAACGCCAGATGCGTGGCCAGACCGAGCAGCAGGTAACGCGGATCCGCACATAGCGCAAACGTGGCGAGGCGCTCGGGCATGCGCCAGGACGTGCTGCCTTCATCGCTCGGGTCATAGCGCCACAGGCGTGCGCCTTCGATATCCGTCCAGTAGAAGCGGCCGGTTCTCGCGCACCAGGTCGCGCCTTCGCCGAGCGTGCATTTCGTGTCGAGCAGCAAAGCCGCCTGCGACGCAGCGGCGTGTGACGAACCGGTCGCACTCACGCCCAGCCCCCGTCGACAATGACATCCTGCGCGGTGATCATCCGGCTGTCGTCGGCGGCGAGGAACAGCGCCATGCGGGCGAGGTCGGCGGGCAGCAACTCGGCGTCGATGCACTGCCCTTCCTTGATCGCCCGGCGGCCGGCGTCGTCGAGCCACAGACGCTTCTGCTTGTCCGTCATCACCCAGCCCGGCACCAGCGAATTGACGCGGATGTTGTACGGCCCGAGGTCGCGTGCGAGGCCGCGCGTCAGACCCTGCACCGCCGATTTCGACATCACGTACACCGGATAGCCGCCGTTCTTCAGCATCCAGCTGATCGAACCGAGGTTGATGATCGAGCCGCTGCTGGCCGCTTTCATGTCTTCCATCACTGCCTGCGCCGCGAAGAACTGATGCCGCAGATTCACCGCGATGCCCGCGTCGAACGACGCGGCCGTGACCTCGCCAACGGTGTGGCGTTTGTCGTTTGCGGCGTTGTTAACCAGGACCCGAATGGGACCCAGCGCGGCTTTTACGTCGGCGATCGCTTTTTGCAATGCATCGACGTCGGTCAGGTCGCACGGCAGGAACAGCGGCTTGTGCTTCGAATCGCCGAGTTCGTCGGCGAGTGCCTCGCCGGCGCTCGCATCGATATCGAAGAACGCGACCCGCGCGCCCTGCGCCGCAAAATGCTCGACGAACGATGCGCCGATGCCGGTCGCACCGCCCGTGATCAACACCGTGCGGTCTACAAGACTCGGATAGCGCGCAAAGGCGCTGTCCGCGAGACGGGCGTTTGCATTGGCCGGAGACGACATCGTTCGATTCCTTTTAGAACTGGATAGTGATTAGTCCCGCGAGCCGCGGTTCTTCAACTGGTCGAGCAGCACGGCGGCGAGCAGGATCGCGCCACGCACGAGGTATTGGTAGAACGCGTCGATGTTCATCAGATTCATCACGTTCTCGACCGTTCCCATAATCAGCACGCCGATCACGACGCCGGAAATCGTCGCGCGGCCGCCGAGCAGCGACACTCCGCCGAGCACGCACGCCGAAATCACGTTCAGCTCGAAGCCTTCCGCCGCGTTCGGCTGCCCCGACGTGATGCGCGAGGCCAGAATCACACCGGCCAGCGCAGTCACCGCGCCCTGGATCAGGAAGATGTAGACACGCGTGCGTTCGACGTTGATACCGGCCAGACGCGACGCTTCCGGATTGCCGCCGATGGCGAGCGTGTTACGGCCGTACACGGTCTGGTTGAGCATCACGCCGAACACGATGAAGCACAGCAGCGTGACCCAGATCGGCAGCGACACGCCGAAGAAGCTCAGGCCGCCGAGCGCGATAAACGTATCCGACGACACGCCGACCGCTTGCCCATGCGAGACGATAAAGCCGAAACCACGGACGATTTCCATCGTCGCAAGCGTCGTGATCAGCGCGTTGATGCGCAGATATGCAATCACCGCGCCGTTGATAAAACCGATCGCGCCACCGGCCGCGACCGCCGCGATAATCGCGATGAAAGTGTTACCCGTGGCGTTCAGCACCATCGCGCACAGCACGCCGGCGAACGCGACCGTCGACCCCACCGACAGGTCGAAATCGCGCGAGGCGAGACAGAACATCATCGTGCACGCGACCATGCCGATCTGCGAGATGGACAGGGCGAGGCCGAGCATGTTCTCGATCGAGAAGAAATGATCGACGGTCAGCGACATCGTGGCGAACATCACGATGAAGATCACGATCAGGCTGTACTCGGTGATCTGTTGCCACCATTTCGCCTTGTCGTTGGACTGCGGAATCAGCGCTTCGGCCGCGCCCTTGGCGGCCTGTTGCGCGAGGTTTTCTCTGGCTTGCATGTTCAAGACTCCTCCCGTTCCCCACGGGTTGCCGGACTTGCGTCCGAATGATGTTCAGGCCGCCTGTTGGGCAGCGGTTCCAGGCAGCGCGGTCGAGCTTTGCGGCAACGCGAGGCTCAACACCGCTTGTTCCGTGGCGTCCTTGCGCGCAAGCTCGCCGGAAATCCGGCCCTGGCGCATCACGACGATCCGGTCCGACACGCCGAGCACTTCGGGCAATTCCGACGAGATCATCACGATCGCGCAGCCCCGCTCGGCAAGCTGATAGATCACGTTATAGATCTCATGCTTCGCGCCGACGTCGATGCCGCGCGTCGGCTCGTCGAGAATCACCACTTTCAGATCCGGTTCGGCGAGCCAGCGCGACAGAATTGCCTTCTGCTGATTGCCGCCCGAAAGGAAGCGAATCTTCTGACGGCGACTCGGCGTCTTGATCTTCAGCAGCTTGATGAAACGGTCCGCTGTCTCGGCTTCCTTCTTGCGGTCGAGGAACATCCCGGCCCGCAGATAGTGACGGCGGCAGCTGATATTGATGTTCTCCGACACCGTCGCCATGGCGACAATGCCTTCTTCCTTGCGGTCTTCCGGGCACAGCACGATGCCGTGTTTGATCGCCTCTCCCGCGCTCTTCACCTTGATCGGCTTGCCGTCGAGCAGCAGTTCGCCGGCCTTCTTGTGATCGGCGCCGTACACCAGATGCATCAGTTCGCTACGGCCCGCGCCCACCAGTCCGAAGAATCCGACGATCTCGCCGCGCCGCACTTCGAAGCTGGCCGGCTGCGCGAGCGCATGGCCTTCGATCGCCTTCGCCGCGAAGCGCACTTCGCCGAGCGGCCGCGCCGAGTAGTTATAGATGTCCGAGATTTCACGCCCCACCATCTCGCTGACGATCGTGTCGCGCGACACGCCTTCGAGCGTCGGATGGGAGGCGATCTTGCGGCCGTCGCGGAAGATCGTGCAGGCGTCGCACAGCTCGTAGATCTCGTCCATGCGGTGCGAGATGTAGATCATCGCGCGATTGTCGGCGCGCAGATCGCGCACCAGCTTGAACAGCACCTCCGTCTCGCGATGGGACAGCGAGCTGGTCGGTTCGTCCAGCGCGATCACGCGTGCATTGCGCAGCAGCGCCTTGCAGATTTCAACCATCTGACGCTGCGCGATCGAGAGCTTGCGCAGCTTGGCGTTCGGATCGAGCGCCACGCCCATCGCTTCGAGACGTTCACGCACGAAGCGCTTGGCCTCGCGCTTATTGACCCAACCTAACGAGTTCGGCAGCTGGCCGAGCAACAGGTTTTCCGCGACCGTCAGATCGGGGACATATTGCAGTTCCTGGTGAATCACCGCGATGCCCGCCGCGATCGACGAAGCCGCACTTGAGAAGCGGACCTCGTTGCCGTCGATCATCACGCGCCCCGAGTCGGGCTGATATTCACCGCCGAGTATTTTCAGCAGGGTCGACTTCCCTGCGCCGTTTTCGCCCATCAGGCCGTGCACCTGGCCCACGTTGACCTCGAAGGACACACCGTCGAGCGCGCGCACGCCTGGAAAGACTTTGCCGATATTGTCAAAACGTAGCGTCGCTGACACTTCGCCTCCTCTGTCGACCGGAGTTGGTGCTTCAGCTGTCGGCCGGAGTTCGCGCTTCAGCGCGTTACTCCGGCCCCATGCAGAGCACTTACTCCGGTCCCATGCAATAAAGTTGCCGCTTCATGTGAACCGTGCTTTGCGGCGCCCCATCAGTCTCGGCAACTGCAAAGCATGGCTTGTCTCAACCGCTCATCTTGTACTGCTACCGCCGGTGCACCCCATCTCTGAAGCATGGCGCACCGGCGATTCATTTCACCGCCCTACAGCGGCTTACTTCGATGCGAGGCCCATCTTCTCGCGCACTTCACCCACGTTGTCACGCGTGGCCAGCATGCCGGTCGTCAGCGTGAGCATCGGCGGCTCCTTGCCTTGCGTGATCCAGTCGTACATCAGCGTCGAGGTTTCTTCGCCGTGGCGCTTCGGGCTGATGATGACCGTGCCGTAGAAGCCCGTCGGCGTCGGCTTCTTGAACTCGTTCAATGCCGAGTCCGAACCGCCGATGCCGATGCCGATCATGTTGTCCGCCTTGAAGCCGCGGCCTTCCGCTGCGCGCACCGCGCCGAGCACGCCTTCGTCGTTCAGCGCGTAAGCAACCCAGTGCTTGTACTGCGGGTTCTTCGTCAGCGCGATGTTGGCGGCGTTGAACGCGTTTTCCGTGTCGGTCTTCGCTTGCGGCGCCGCGACGATGTTCGCCTTCGGGAAGCCGGCGGCCACCAGTGCGTCGGTCGCGCCGGAGGTGCGGTCATGCGCGGTCGGCAGCTGTTCGTAGGTCACGTCGATCGCGCCCACGTCCTTCATGTCCCAGCCGCGCTTCTTGATTTCCGCGGCCAGACCGTCGCCGACCTGCTTGCCGATGTTGTAGGCCGAAATGCCCATATGCGGCACCGACGCGATCGGCTTGCCCGCGCCGTCGACCAGACGGTCGTCCACCGTCATCATCTTCAGGCCGTCAGCCTTTGCCTTGGCGACGATGCCCGGTCCGAGCTTGACGTCAGGCGTGCAGATCACGAAACCTTGCGCCTTCTGGGCCGACAGGTTGTCGATCGCGCTCATCACCTTCTCGCCCGACGGCGCGCCGATCTTCACCAGCGTGAAGCCCTTCTCCTTGGCGGCGATTTCGGCGAACTTCCATTCGTCCTGGAACCACGGTTCTTCCGGCTGCTTCACGAGGAAGCCGATCTTCACCGGGTCAGCGGCCTGCGCAACCGGCGCGTTGAAGAGCACACCCGCCGCCGCTGCTGCCAGCGTGAGGAAAATTCTACGTTTCATAATGCGTGTCTCCTGACTAATTGATAACGAGAAGGTGTCGGCCGCGTCTTCTTTTTCCGGTGATGACACACGCGGCCAGCGCGTCGTCCGGTGCAACTGTGCTACCTCTTTACTGCTTTTCTGCTGCGTTCAGTCGTGATACAGCGCCGAGCGGCCGCCATCCACGGTGATGCAGGTGGCGTTGATGAACGGCGCTTCGTCCGAAGCGAGAAACACCGCGGTCATCGCCACTTCTTCCGGGCGGCCAATGCGCTTCATCGGTTGCAGATCGAGCGTCGCCTGCCGCGCGGCGGCCGGATCGGCTTGTTCGTTCCACCAGTCGTGCGTCAATTGCGTTTCGATATAACCGGGCGCGATGGCATTGACCCGCACATTGCGCGGCGCGTATTCGATGCCGAGCGCGCGCGTCAGGCCGATCACACCGTGCTTCGCCACCGGGTATGGGAAACAACCCGGGATGATCTTGAACGAATGCGTCGACGCGATATTCACGATGCTGCCGGCACCGCGCTCGACCATGCCCGGCAAGACCGCGCGGCAGCCGTTCCAGACCCCGTCGAGATCGACCGCGAAACAGCGGCGCCAGTCGTCGTCGGTCATGGTCAGCGGGTCGCAGAACACGTTGATGCCGGCGTTGTTCACCAGCACGTCGAGCGCCCCGAACGCGCGTTCGGCCTCGCTCACCGCGTGCTGCACCGACGCCGCCTGCGTCACGTCCGTCCGCACCGCGAGCACGCGCGCGCCGGTTTGCGACACGATGCGCTCCGCCGTCTGCTGCGCGGTGTCGAGATCCAGTTCGGCCAGCACCACCGCCGCGCCTTCGCGAGCAAACGCATACGCGATTGCCGCACCGATGCCACGTCCGGCACCGGTGATCAGGGCAGTTTTACCGGCGAGCCGTGTCATTTCTGCGCACCTGCCCGGGCAATGCGCAACCCGTTGATGAACGCCTTCGCATGCGAAGCGGTCACGGCCACGCTTTGTCCCGGCTTGTACAGCGCGGAGCCGAGGCCAAAGCCATTCGCGCCTGCGCTGAGAAACGGCCCCATGTTGTCCGGCGTGATGCCGCCGACCGGCACCAGCGGCACTTGCGCCGCGATCACCGCGCGCCACGCCTTCACGACCTGGCAGCCGAGTTGCTCGGCGGGGAACATCTTCAGCACGTCCGCGCCGTTTTTCAGCGCGATGAACGCCTCCATCGGCGTCGCGACGCCCGGGGCGCAGGCCATGCCTTGCGCTTTCGCGGCGATGACGACTTCCGGGTCGCTGTGCGGCATGACAATCAGCTCGCCGCCGGCCGCCTTCACATCGTTGACGAAAGACGAATGCAGCACCGTGCCCGCGCCGACGATGGCATCGCCCGGCAACACTTTGCGGATGGCCTCGATGCTGTCGAACGGCTGCGGCGAATTCAACGGCACTTCGACGATGCGAAAACCCGCCTCATAGAGTGCCTGGCCGTGTTCGGCGGCATCGGCGGGCGTGACGCCGCGCATGATGGCGATCAGCGGACAGGCCTCGAATGCCGCGATCAAACCGGCGTGCGGCATGTACGGAGCTGGCAGATTGATGTGAGGTTGCATGTTGATTCCTTGTGTCATGAGCGGCGGCGTAGCCGGTTAGCCGGCGTGCGCCGCGCGCGCGGCCGGGTTGATGAGCCCCGCCTGCGAGGCGACGCGCCACAAGCCGCGCTCGGTGGCGTGCTTGACCAGCTCCGCCTGGGTGCAGCCAAATTGTGCGAGCGCGAGGCGATAGCGCTCGCACAGCGCTTCATTGCCGATCAGGCGCAGGCTCTGTCCGGCGAGCGCGCTCTGCTGCTGCGCCAGGATCGCGTCGAGGCCAGCCAGTTCGTGTCCAATCAGCAATCCAGACAGATAGTCGGGCTGCTGTCGGCCCGACAGTTCTCCGGTCAGACCCAGCGTGCGGGCGCTGAATGCCGTTGCGAGCACACCTGCCCGGCCTTTTTCACGGGCGATGGTCACGCCACGCAGGAATGCTTCGGTGTCCGGACGATCCGGCGTGGTCATCGTGCGGCCGAGGATCGTGTGCTCGCGCAATGCCGCGAAAACTTCGCCGGTCATGAAGGTATGAAAGCGTTCGATGCGGCGCGATTTCACCACCACCCATTTCGCGTGCGTGCCTGGCAGGCCGATCAGCGCCTGTGTGCCGCCGTCAACGGAATTGGCGTCCCGCCCGAGCGCGCCGAAAATCTGCGTTTCTTCGCCGCGCATCACGTTCGGGAGTTCGCCGCGTTGCAGGACGCCCGGCACGATATGCAGCGTCGCGCCGCACGCCGCCTTCACGCGGACGATGCCGGCCACCAGCGCATCGGCATTCGCCGGCGCTTCGACGTACGGCGCCTCGACCCAGCCTTGCGCGCTTCCGACCATGCCGGCGGCGATCACCGGCACGCCGGGTGCATCTGCGAGCCAGGCGCCGCAGGTGTCCTCGAATGCTGCGTCGAAGCCGCCCTGCTCGGCGCTGCGCGGCAGATTCATGATGCCCGCCGTCGATTCCCGCGTGGCCAGCACATTGCCTGACGCGTCGTACAGATAGGCGCGCAGCGACGTCGTGCCCCAGTCGAGCGCGATCAGCGCGGCGTGCGCGAGGTTGGCGTCGGCGGCGCCCGCTGCGGCGTGAATTGCTGCCGACGTGGAGGAACCCGCTTGTTTCATCGCTTGATCCTGCGGGTTGCCGGTTGCGGGGCACGCCAGCCGAGTTCTTCCGAGATCGCGCGCGCTTCGCGCTGCACGACCGGAATCAGTTCGTCCATGCGTTCGAGCGGCATATACGGAATCGTGCTCGCTACCGACAGCGCCGCCACCACCGCGCCCGACGCGTCGCGCACGGGGGCCGCGACGCAGCGGATCGACGCTTCGTTTTCTTCAAGATCGAAGGTGTAGCCGCCGGCGGCATAGCTGGTCATGCGTTGCATGAAGGTCTGCGCGTCGGGGCGGTTGTCGGGCTTGAAGCTGACGCCGGCGAGCGCGCGGCGCGACGCTTCGAAGAGCGACTGCCAGACGTCCGGCGTGAGGTCGAGCATCATTGCCTTGCCGATTCCCGTCGACGCCAGCGGCATGCGGTGCCCGACGCGCGAGCGCATTTCGAGGCCACGGGTGCCGGGAATCTTGTCGATGTAGAGCACGTCGTCGCCGTCGCGCACGCCGAGGTGGATCGTGTCGAGCGTCTGCTCCGCGAGCGATTCGAGATGCTGACGGGCCACCGTGGTGAGCGGCATCTGTTCGAGCGCGATGGTGCCGAGTTCGATGAGTTTCGGGCCGAGCAGATAGCCGCCTTGCACCTGGCGAAGGTAGCGGGCCTGCACGAGGCTGCTCACCAGGCGATGCGTGGTGCTGCGGGTGGTGCCTAGCGCGGCGCCGAAGGTGCGCAAGTCGCGTACGCCGGCGGCTGCGGCTTCCAGAATCGCCAGGCCGCGCAGGAGGGTTTGCGTGCCGGCCTGCTGGGGAGTGATGTCCAGCAGCGTGCTGGGCAAGGCGATTTCGTCGGCCATGGGCTGCGGCTGGGCGCTGGCGCGCGGGCCTTTGGCGGCGGTCGCTGCGTGATGCGCAGTGTCGCTCGCCTGGTCGGCTTGCGGCTCCAGGTCAGCGTCGGACACGGTTGCGGCGTGAGTGGACATCGCTTTGTTCATGGCGATTCGCTCTTCAATGGTTTTTTTGCGCTTGCAGCGCGGGGCCGGAGAGGGGGCCTTGGGCGGTGTTGCTGGGCTGCCTGGGTTCTGCCTTTTGGGGTTTAGGCATGGGTTGGGCTTTGTCTCCGGTTTTTTTGTTGCTTTTGCTCTGGCGGTTCAGGGCCTGTCTTTTCGGCTGTGCTCTGAAGCGCTTGGCTTGTTGGGTTGGATTGTAGGGCGGTTTTTGAGAAAGCTCCAATATGTGAGTGTTGGATTCATATAATGGGATTTTTTGTTGCCGTGGGCTCTGGTTTGGGTGTGCTTTTCGGGGTGTTGGCCTTTCCTTGAATTCACGGTGGTCTATTAGCGTTGCCCCTGTGCGGGGCGGCACCTACTTTCTTTGCCGCGGCAAAGAAAGTAGGCAAAGAAAGCCGCTTCACACCGCTAATTCTTAAGCGGGGCCCCTGGCTTGGAGGGGGTAGCGGTGCATCTGGAATCCGTGCTCTCGCACACTCCACGCTCGTGACAAGGCAGTCATTCCTCCCGCCTCGCGCTTCGCGCTCGTCGGAACGGTGCTTCACAAACCAGTGGGGTTGGGTGCTATGGATCGCAAGAATTTGATGGTTGGTGGGTATGCGCCACTTACAGATGATTACAACTGGCTGGGGTGGCGGGCGCGCGTCGTTCGTACAATCCAAGCATTCGAATACGCTTCGGAGAACAAACATGAAAGCATCGCAATGGATTGCTGCCGGCCTCGTGGCACTCGCGTGCGCGTCGGCCTTTGCAGCAGCCGGCGGTAACGGCGGCGGCAATGGAGGTGGAAATGGCGGCGGCAGTGGTGGCGCCGGGCACGGTGGCCTCGGCGGCAACATGGGGGGCATGTCCGCAGGCCACATGAGCAGCAAGGGACTCAGCAATACTAATGGCTTCAACTCTCCCGACCGCGATACCGCCCGCGCCCGCGCGGCAGATCGGTCAGACACGCAGGCGGATCGCGTCGGAATGTCGACGAGCCATACCAATTCGCACGCAGCACATGCCGATCACGCCCATTCACATTCACTTGCACAAGTGAACACCCATCACCACCACACCAAACCCTCAACCATCAGCCAGTCAAGCTAACTCAGCGCAAAAGGCACCATAGACCCACCCGCGGTCAACGGCGCCTCGCCCGCTGCCATGCGCCCAAAGGATATGGAGCCGCGTAGTAAGCTTTTTCTCAATATTGCAACCAAGCGTAACGTCAACCTTTGCACCGCGTGCCACCTGGCTTAACGGCCGGCCGCAGCCGGTGTTTGCCGCCCCTGACACCGGACTGTTAGTGTCGTCGGCTTCGCGTTGATAGATCGCGGAGAGTCGCGGGGTTTTGACGTGCGTCGGCGCAGGACACATCGGAGTGCCGATGAATGTATGTCACCGGCAGCATCGGGCAAAGATTCTTGCGGTGCAGCAGTGCGGGTGACTGGAAGGCGCGTCTACTGCGCCTTTCGCACGGGTTGCGCCTTTCTTTGGCGGGCGGCACCGGGTTGATTTCAATGCGTCGTCGCCGTACGCCGCGAGACGGTTCTGAAGCCAACGGGTTTGTTGTGCATCGCCTTCGCTGCGCCGCGACTCTTGCGGTCGCCTACTGCGCCCGGTGCGGCCTTGGCCAGGAGGTCTGCTGCGTGACGCGCAGTGATTCGACTTTGAGGAATGCCCTTCGCGTCGAGCGCAATGATCTGGTACAAGTCGCGATCAATTTCGATCTCTCGCTGATAGTCCTCAGCGGTTTCAATCAAGAGTCCAAGCAGTGACCGATGATGACTTCTCTCCTCGCGTGTAATAGCAGGATTCCTATATATTGAAGACGCGAGTGTGGTTAGTTTTTCCAGTCGATCTATCTGCCGCTCGATGAGTCCGAACGCGGACAATGCGAGTTTTTCGTATTGGAGAGCATCAACGGGTGGGCGCGAGGCGGTGCGAATATTCTTGGCTGATTTACTCATATGCGATCTCCAGTTGTTGACTTGGATCGCCCGACACGCATTTACAAGCTGGGTGAGCGGGCACAATGATAGGGTTAACAGACCGGCGCGTAGCACCACAAACCGGCGAGCCGCGAGGCTCCCCCACCAAAGACCCGCCCATAGAAGACAGACGAGCAAAGGCAGCCGCACACCTGCTTGCGCAAAGGTACGGGGTGTTACGCTTTATAGGCTGTTAAACCTGTTTGCCGTGGAATGCACGACCAAATGGGGCCTGTCATAAATTTTGTGTTCAAGGCATAACATGTAGCTCAAGGAGCATGTATGCCACGCAAACCCAAAGCGGCGCCCAAGGCCCAGACGGCCTTGCCGTCCATTCCGAAGGAACTGATCGACC
>NZ_LXKA01000012.1 GCF_001645125.1 Paraburkholderia ginsengiterrae
TAATCTTACTGTGTCACAAAAGCTATTTACTGTGGAGTGATACCTGGTAGTATTAAATAATAAAGACTTCGGGCGACCGGAATGAGAGAGGATGTCGACGAATTTGACGCGTATCTGGATCATCTGGGGCAGGCGTTAGGGCACGCCGATCGTCATGCCGGCCTCAAGGGTTACTGTTCGGGTCTGGTATTGCCGCTATCGCGCAAGAGCGTCGAGCCAATGGCTGCACACATTGACCCACTTCACGCGAGTGCGAAGCACCAGTCACTTCACCACTTTGTGGCCAAGGCAGACTGGTCTGACCGTGCGGTCTTGCGGCGAGTACGCGAATGGGTGATGCCCGCTTTAGACGCGCATGCTGCCGAAGAAAGCGGTTACTACTGGATTATTGATGACACCGGTTTCCCAAAGAAGGGGCGTCATTCGGTCGGGGTGGCACGTCAGTACTGTGGGCAGCTCGGCAAACAGGACAACTGTCAGGTCGCCGTGAGCCTGTCGATCGCGACGCAACGCGGCAGCCTGCCGATTGCCTGGCAATTGTATGTCCCCAAGGAATGGATTGATGACCGGGAACGTGCCCATCGCGCTGGCATTCCCGACGATCTGGCTTTCGAGACCAAGCCCCAGATTGCGCTGGCCCAGCTTCGCGAGGCTGTAGCGTCCGGCGTTGCACCGGGCATCGTGCTGGCCGACGCCGGGTACGGCGACGAAACCGCTTTCCGGGATGGCGTAACTGAACTGGGTTTGTTGTACGCGGTAGGGATCCGGCCGGGCATCTCTGTGTGGGCGCGCGGTACTGCGCCACTTCCGCCTGAGCCCTGGAGCGGGCGCGGCAGGCCACCGACATCGTTGCGCCGTGCGCCCGGCCACGAACCGCTCGCGGTGAAGGAACTGGCCATGCAATTGCCCGTGAGCGCCTGGCAAACCGTAACCTGGCGCGAGGGCAGCAACGCAGCACTTTCCTCTCGCTTTGCCGCCGTACGGGTTCGTCCCGCACATCGCGACTATTGGCGAAGTACCGTTCGCGACGAAGAATGGCTGCTCATTGAATGGCCTGATGGCGACACGGAGCCGCTCAAATACTTTCTCACTACCGCTCCCGAGGAGGCGACCCTTGAGCAGCTTGTGTTCGTGACCAAAATGCGCTGGCGTATCGAGCGCGACTATCAGGACCTGAAACAGGAGTTCGGGCTCGGTCATTATGAAGGGCGAGGCTGGCGTGGCTTTCACCACCACGCCACACTGAGTATCGCTGCATACGGGTATCTGATGGCTCAGCGACTCAGGATGCAATCAGATGGACGTGGTAAAAAAAACTTCGTCGAACGCACGCTGCCTGCCCTTCCCACGGATTACATCCATCGGGGCAGTCCAGCGCGCACAACGCCACGTTCCTGATTCCATTACAACGTTGCGTATCCTGCTTGGACAACGGCTCATGCAACGATGGCACTCTTCCTGTACGGCAACAAACTGCGCAACTAATTATGTGACACAGTAAGA
>NZ_LXKA01000013.1 GCF_001645125.1 Paraburkholderia ginsengiterrae
GGGCCTGTCATAAATTTTGTGTTCAAGGCATAACATGTAGCTCAAGGAGCATGTATGCCACGCAAACCCAAAGCGGCGCCCAAGGCCCAGACGGCCTTGCCGTCCATTCCGAAGGAACTGATCGACCAGTTCGTGAAGGGGCCGATGACGGCCGAGGCGGTGCACGCCGCCTCAGCCGCGTTCAAGAAGGCGCTGATCGAACGGGCACTGGGCGCCGAGCTCGGACACCATCTGGGCTATCCGTCCGGGGCTGAGCGCCCCGAAGACGCGACCAACCAGCGCAATGGCAGCAGCGGCAAGACCGTGCTGACCGACGACGGTCCACTGCGTCTGGAGATTCCGCGCGACCGCGACGGTAGCTTTGCGCCCATCCTGATCCCCAAACACGAACGGCGCTTTACAGGCTTTGACGACAAGATCATCGCGATGTACGCGCGCGGCATGACGGTGCGCGACATCCAGGGGTTCCTGGCCGAGCAGTACGGCACGGAGGTGTCGCCGGAGTTCATCAGTTCGGTGACCGATGCCGTGATGGACGAGGTCACCGCCTGGCAGGCCCGCCCGCTTGAGCCGATGTACCCGGTGGTGTTCTTCGATGCGCTGCGCGTCAAGATCCGCGAGGAAGGGCTGGTGCGCAACAAGGCGATCTATCTGGCGCTGGGCATCCTGCCCGACGGCACGCGCGACATTCTGGGACTATGGATCGAGAACACCGAGGGCGCGAAGTTCTGGATGAAGGTGTTCAGCGACCTCCGAACGCGGGGGGTGCAGGACATCCTGATCGCAGTCACCGACGGTCTGAAGGGCATGCCTGAGGCGCTGGGCGCGGTGTTTCCAGCGACCACGCTGCAGACCTGCATCGTGCACCTGATCCGCAACTCGCTGGACTATGCGAGCTGGAAGGACCGCCGGGCACTGGCTGCCGCCATCAAGCCGATCTATACGGCGGCGGGCGCCGAAGCCGCCGAGGCAGAACTGAACGCGTTCGAACAGGGTGAGTGGGGCGAGAAATTCCCGACCGTGGTGGCCGCCTGGCGCCGGGCCTGGGATCGCGTGATCCCGTTCTTTGCATTTCCGCCGGCGGTGCGCAAGGTGATCTACACGACCAACGCCATCGAAAGCGTGAACGCTCAATTGCGCAAGATCGTCAAGACGCGTGGCCACTTCCCGGGTGACGATGCCGCGACCAAACTGCTCTGGCTGGCACTACGCAATATCACTGCCGACTGGAGCCGCGCAGCCCACGACTGGAAAGCGGCGATGAACCAGTTCGCGATCCTCTACGAGGACCGCTTCACAAGAAACCACTCATAAAATGCATTTGATGGCCTGCCATCCGGCAGGCTTTTACCTGCCTTGCACACAAAAATTCGGACACTCCC
>NZ_LXKA01000014.1 GCF_001645125.1 Paraburkholderia ginsengiterrae
AAAATCTATGGTCAGCCCGATTTTTGCAAGCGAGGCGGTGTTGGCATAAAGTGGACTTGCTCGAATCTATCCGGGGTCGTGGATGGGAAAGATCCCGCCCCATGATGAGAGCTGCGCCGGGCAAACCTAAAAAAAGCCGCAGCATCCAGGTGCTGTTTTTCATGTCAGGTTGCTTGCCCGGCCGTTGAGCCGTTTATGTCTTCACCTATCTCGCGTCGCAAAACCAGGAAGTGACTCCGTGAAACTGAAGCTGTAAGCGGTGGGAAGCGTCAGGCTGCGGGGACTGCCTGCCGGCTTCGGTAATGCGTCCCTTTGGCGAGGATGGCCCAGGCGATCCTCGCCAATTTATTGGCCAGGGCGCAGGCCACTACATTCGAGTGTCGTCGTGCCAGCAGGCCCCGAACCCACGCCCCCAGCAGATCGGTTCGCCTCTCGATGCCCTGCATGATGACGCGCGCGCATTGCACCAGCAGGCGTCGCAGATTCTTGTCCCCGCGCTTGCTGATGCCCAGCAGGGTGGGCTTGCCGCCGGTACTGTACTGGCGCGGCACCAGCCCGATCGAGGCCGCAAACTGGCGTGCCGATCCGTATTGGCGGGCATCGCCCAGTTCCGACATCAACACGCTCGCGGTCATCGGGCCAATACCGGGAATCTCTAACAACCGTTCGCTGCGTTCGTCCTCATGCAATTGTGAAAGCAGCTCGCGCTCGATCTGGACAATCTGCTCGTCCAGGTACCTGAAGTGGGCATGCAAGCGCTCAAGCAGCACGATCAGGCGCGACGGCAGTGGCTCGGCCGCCAGCACTGTCGGCAATCGCCGGATCACCGTCATGCCCTTGGGCAGGCTGACGCCAAATTCGAGCAGGAACGCATGAATCTGGTTGATCGTACCGGTTCGCTCCCGGACCAATGCCTCGCGAACCCGATGCAAAGCCGAAACGACCTGCTGGGCCTCGTTGTGCGGACTCACGAAGCGCATGCTCGGACGCGATGCCGCTTCGCAGATCGCTTGCGCGTCAGCAAAATCGTTCTTGTTACCTTGCCGGAAAGGTTTGACGAATTGCGGGGAGATCAGCCGGGCTTCATGGCCCAGCGCCTGGAGCCGGCGCGCGATCCAGTGGGCGCCTGCGCAGGCCTCCATCACCACCGTGCAACTCGGGAAATTGCCCAGCAGCGTAAGCATCTGGCCGCGCGTGAACTTCTTGCGGAACACGATCCTGCCCGACGCATCCTGTGCGTGCAGGTGGAAGTAATGCTTGCCCAGGTCAACGCCGATCAACGACACCGCATCCATGATGGTCCCCAAAAAGAACAATCCCCACTCAGCGTAGTCCGCTGTGTGGGGATCGGGCTGACCATCTCATTAAAGCC
>NZ_LXKA01000015.1 GCF_001645125.1 Paraburkholderia ginsengiterrae
AAATCTATGGTCGCCCCCGTTTTTGCAACACTGATTTTTGATGGCGTAGTTGGTTTGCTCAAATCTATCCGGCGTCGTTATGGGGATATGTCCCCGCGCCATGATGAGAGTCGCGCCCAACGATCCTTAAAAGTAGCGCGGCTTTGAAAAGCCTATTTACTTCCCAGGTTGTTCGTCAGGCCGGTGGGCCGTTCACGTCATCCGAATTCAGCAATCGCAAAACCAGATAGGAAGACTTCGGGATAACAGCGCAGGATCGGGTATCAGATCGGCTTGAAAAGAGGCTCCGCAGCAAACGTGGTGTGGCGCGTCGCTATCGCCCACGCAATGCGGGCGAGTTTGCTGGCCAGTGCGCAGGCCACCACGTTCGGATGTCGCCGGGTTAGCAGCGAGCGCACCCAGTCGGCCAGAGGGCCGGTTTGGCTGCCGAGGCGCCGCATGTACGATTTCGCGCACTGAACCAACAGGCGCCGCAGGTTCTTGTCACCGCGCTTGGTGATGCCGAGCAGATTGGGTTTCCCGCCTGTGCTGTATTGTCGGGGTACCAGTCCTACCGAGGCGGCAAAGTCGCGACTGCAGCCAAATTGTTTGCCATCACCCATCTCTGCCGTTAGCGCACTAGCGGTGACTGGTCCGACACTTGGGATCGTCAGCAGGCGTTGACCCAGATCATCGTCCGCAAGTTGTCGGGCCTGTTCCTTGTCGAGCTGGTCGACCTGTTCAGAGAGGTACTTGAAGTGCGCGTGCAAGCGCTCCAACAGTGCGATCATTTGTGGCGGCAGGACATGCTCGGCAAGCACGGCGGGCAGGCGCCTGATCACGGCGCTGCCCGTTGGCAGACTAACGCCGAATTCCAGCAGGAAGCCATGAATCTGGTTGATGGTTTTCACTCGATCGCGAACAAGCGAGTCGCGCACGCGATGCAGCGCGGACAGGCTTTGCCGGGATTCCGTCTTCGGCGTGACGAAGCGCATTGACGGACGTGAAGCGGCTTCGCAGATGGCCTCCGCATCAACGAAATCATTCTTGTTCCCTTTCACGAACGGACGAACGAATAGTGGTGAAATCAGTTTGACCTGATGCCCCAGTTCGGAGAGCTTGCGGGCCATCCAGTGGGCACCAGCACAGGCTTCCATGACGACTGTGCAGGGATGAAGGTTGCCAAGAAAGATGATCAGCTGCTTACGGCTGAACTTCTTGCGAAGCAGTGCGTTGCCAGCCCGGTCCTGCCCGTGGAGATGAAATACGTGTTTGCCCAGGTCAATTCCAATCAGTGTCACGTCGTGCATGATGGCCTCCTCGGAGGTGGGAAATTCCCCTAAGCGTAGATGCCCTGAGGACGGGGGCGACCATCTCATTAGT
>NZ_LXKA01000016.1 GCF_001645125.1 Paraburkholderia ginsengiterrae
CGGCGATGAACCAGTTCGCGATCCTCTACGAGGACCGCTTCACAAGAAACCACTCATAAAATGCATTTGATGGCCTGCCATCCGGCAGGCTTTTACCTGCCTTGCACACAAAAATTCGGACACTCCCGATCCTCAGTTCGCGCAGTGGCACCTTGTGTCGTTCGAAAGATTGTGAGCGGGTGCCCTATCATCGCGCGCATACGAGACCGGCGTTGCCGGTCTCGTGATACATCATCACCCAACGTAATCGAGTCGCAATCTCGCGGGTCATCGCCTCGTTTTAGTTGAAACAATGTCCGTGAATCACACAGCTTATTTTCCCCTCACGTGGCCTGCAAAGCCTTGTGCCAAGGGGCTCAGCGTTGTGGTGGAAAACGTATCCCCAGCTTTATCGACAAAATCAGGGGACAACTCCCTTCCCGCTCGATCGGACCTCAAGTCTACGCAGCGCGCAGCGACCTCAACCCCGCACGAACCTCCTCCGCAAACAGCTGCGGCTGTTCCCACGCCGCAAAGTGCCCACCCTTGTCGAGCCGGTTGTAGTAGATAAGGTTGTGATACGCCCGCTCGGTCCAACTCTTCGGGGCCTGATAATTCTCGCGGGGAAACACGCTCACGGCGGCCGGCACGGACACATCAGCAGCGGCAGTGAAGTTGAGATGCGACTCCCAATAGAAGCGTGCCGCGGAGACCCCTGTATTCGTCAACCAGTAAAGCGTGATGTCGTCCAGCACATCGTCTCGTGTCATCGCGCCTGAGGATTCTCCATTGACGTCGTGCCCGTACACGGCCGAGGTCAGCGCCGCCGCCGGCTGAGTATAGCCGTCGCCGTGATCGAGCATCCAGCTTGCGAGCGCAATGGGCGAGTCCGCCAATCCATACAGCGTTTGCGGACGCGTGCTCTGCTCCGCGATGTAGGCGCGCCGTTTCTTGGCCGCACTGCTCAGTTGGTCGTAAGCGTGCTTTTCCTCTTCCGTGAGATTGGCCGGTGGCGGATCACCGTCCTGAAGCGCTTTGACAATCTCGGGCGGAATCGTGGCCGGGAAGTTGACGTGAATGCCCAGCAATTCAGGCGGCGCCTGTTTGGCCATCACATTCGCCACCACCCCACCGAGATCGCCGCCTTGCGCCGCGAACTTCGTAAGCACCCGGCGAACCCATCTTGAATTGACGGTGTAACACCAGCGACGATCGCGTCCATCAAGAAACTAAATGGACACGTGTACACCATGGATGAGAACGTTGCGGTTCAACCGACGCGACGCCG
>NZ_LXKA01000017.1 GCF_001645125.1 Paraburkholderia ginsengiterrae
GGTACCCGCGCGGCCGAGGCCAGAGACCGGCTATTCCCGCCCCGGCCCCGGGACCTCAATCGAGTGGTAGCTGTATCCCAGACTCTGCGAAGACCTCGCGTACGACGGACAATCCGTTCAGCGCCGCCGGAAATCCCGCGTAGACCGCCATCTGCATCACAACTTCCACCACCTCGCCTGGTGTGCAGCCGACGTGCAATGCGGCATGAACATGTACACGAAGCTGGGGTAGCGCATTGCCAAGTGCGCATAGCGCTGCGACTGTTGCCAGTTCCCGTTCGCGCAAGCCAAGCCCTTGCCGCGCGTAGATGTCGCCGAACGAGAACTCAACCACATAGCGCGCAAAGTCCGGAAACGATTTTGCCAGCGCTTCGACCACCTGGATACCGGTCACGCCATCCACTGCAGCCAGCATCTTTGAGCCGCGCTCGTAACGTTCAGCGCTCATTGGCCACCTCCTTTTCGATCTCGCCGAACAATTCGGACCAGGGCAGCATTGCGAGCAAGGTTCATGGTGTTCTCCAGAAATGTTGATGCGGCAACTGTAGAGCCAGTCCTCGGCATGCGGAATGACCAAGTTCGTGATACCTTTTTGATATGTCTGATCATCTCGATTCCCGATCCCTTTTGCTCTTCCTTGCCGTTGCGGATGCGCTGAGCTTCCGCCAGGCGGCCGAGACGCTGCACCTTTCTCAACCGCCATTGAGTCGGGCGATTCGAGAACTCGAGGAGCGGTTGGGAGTGCGGCTGTTCGACCGCAACACGAAGGGCGTGACGCTCACCGCCGCTGGAGAAAAGCTGCTTCCCTATGCACGCAACATTGCGAAATTGCTTCGCGAGGCCGAAGCAGCGCTCACGACCCAAGGCTTACCGGCCAACCTTCGGCTAGGCCTGACCAGTGCCGTGGAACCGGCCTGGTTTCGCGGGCTGGCACAACGAGTGCAAGTAACTCATCCCGGAACGGTCGTGTCGACCTTCTCCGATACATCACCGCGGCTCATTCGTCAGCTTCGCGCCGGCAAACTGGATGCAGCCTTCATAGCGCTGCCGACGGACGCGCATGGTCTGGATGTCCTGGAGCTCGACCGACTGCCGATGGTCGTGGCGATACCATCAACCCATCATCTGGCGAAGCGCCGAAAAGTTGGTCTCGCGGACCTGGCACGCGAAAAGGTCTTCTGGTTCGAACGGGCGCGACAGCCCGCGTTCTACGACCACTGCCAGGCGGTTTTCTCACGCCA
>NZ_LXKA01000018.1 GCF_001645125.1 Paraburkholderia ginsengiterrae
CGACGACATCATCCTCAACACGCGCGACTGGTATGACGAGAACGGTATCCGCCTGTACGCGGGCGACCCGGTTGCGGCAATCGATCGCAAACGCCGCGTCGTGCGCTCGCAAAGCGGCATCGAGGTGGGCTACGACCGGCTGCTGATCGCGACCGGCTCAAAGCCGTTCCTGATTCCGGTGCCGGGTCACCAGTTGCCGGGCGTGATCGCGTTTCGCGACATTCAGGATGTCGAAGCGATGCTCGCCGCTGCGCGCAGCCACCGTCACGCGGTGATCATCGGCGGCGGCCTCCTCGGGCTCGAGGCGGCCAACGGGCTGATGCGCCAGGGTATGTCGGTCACGGTCGTGCACGACACCGATAGCCTGATGGACCGCCAGCTAGACAGGAGCGCGTCGGCTCTGCTTCTGCAGACGCTGGAGCGCAAGGGTCTGCGCTTCCTGCTGAAGGCCCGCACCGCCGAAATCGTCGGACCGGAGCGTGTCACCGCCGTGCGTTTCGAGGACGGTACGGAGATTCCCGCAGACCTGGTGGTCATGGCAGCCGGGGTGCGTCCGAATATCGAACTCGCCAGGCAGTCGGGCTTGCACTGCGAGCGGGCCATCGTGGTCGACGATACTTTGCAGACCTACGATCCGCGTGTGTATGCGGTCGGCGAATGCGTGCAGCACCGCACGGCGACCTTCGGCCTCGTGGCGCCGATCTGGGACCAGGCGCGCGTCTGCGGCGCACACCTGGCCGGCGCGGGTCACCGCCGTTACGTGCAGCGCGCGACGGCCACCAAGCTCAAGGTTACCGGCGTCGACCTGTACTCAGCAGGCGACTTCATGGGGGGCCCGGACAGCGAAGACCTGGTGCTGCGCGATCCGCGGCGCGGCGTCTACAAGCGTCTAGTGCTCGAAGACAGTCGGGTGGTCGGCGCGGTCCTGTACGGCGATGTCAAGGACGGCGCGTGGTACTTCCAGCTGATCCAGGAGCAGACCGATATTTCCGCGCTGCGCAGCCAGTTGCTGTTCGGCAAGGCCCTATGTGAGGCTCAGGCCGCCTGAACCGGAATTCAATGTGAGTGCCCCCATCATTCTCACTCGCGCGCCTGACGGCAGTCAGGACGGCGGTCGGACCACGTGTCCCTATTGCGGCGGGGGCTGCGGTGT
>NZ_LXKA01000019.1 GCF_001645125.1 Paraburkholderia ginsengiterrae
TAATGCCCTTCGAGATGGCCATCACCTGACGCAGGTCGGATGCAGTCGGCTGGCGCCGCGCGATGATGTTGCCGCACTCGGCATCGATCTCGACTTCCATTGCGTTGAGTCGATGCTCCTCATCCACTACCTTCGCCACGAGGTCCATGTCGAAGCAGCCGAGCGCGTCCATTGCATCGGTCAGTTGTGATTCGACCAGTCCGCCCATCTCGAAAAACCTCGACGACAGGTGCTCAAGGTCGGCGTCGAACCTGCTGGAAATGTGCTTGTCTGGCATTGAAAACTCTCCTTGCCAGAAAGAGGATAAACTGTTTGTACGGTTTGTCCAATCTGCGCAAAAACATGAAGCCACAGACCACCAGGAACAGAAGCGGGAAAGGACAGTCTGCGCGCCCGGCCGCAGATGCCAATCAGGCAGCAGCGGGCGGCAAGTCGACTGGCAGGACGAAGGCTAGACGTTCGTCGACGATGGAGAAAGCGGGAAAGGCAACGCCCGTTGAAGCGCCACCCATGCGCGTCGCCCGGTCCCGCAAGGAGCAGGTCAAGCGGGAAAAGGTCGTGCGGGACACCTTCACGATGCCGAGGTCAGATTACGAAAAGATCGCGGTGCTCAAACAGCGATGTCTCGACGCCGGCGTCGACGCGAAAAAGAGCGAACTCCTGAGGGCGGCCGTGCTTCTGCTGGCGTCTGAACCGGCGGAACGAATGCTCGCGACCATCGCGGCCCTCAAGCCGGTCAAGACTGGCCGACCACCCAGGTCCAAGTAGAAGCTGCGCACGAGGTCTGAGGGTCGCGCCGTATGACGGCCGAAGCCGGGGGCTTGCGTAAGGGGAGCAGGCTGTTCCGGCTCTGGGGTCCAGCCTGACGTTCGGGCGCCGTGCGACCTTGCAGGCAAGGTGCGACACACCCGCACGGAGAGTCACATGACCTCGTCGTCCGGCACGGAGGACTGCTAACCATGACATGGACGTTGACGCTGATCGATCTGGCCGGGTCGGTTGCGCTGCTGCTGTGGGGTACCCACATGGTGCAGACAGGTATCCAGCGCGCATTCG
>NZ_LXKA01000020.1 GCF_001645125.1 Paraburkholderia ginsengiterrae
GCCAGCAGGTTCTGCCATTCGAACGCCAGCGCCTCGCCGAGACAGAACACGTGGAACGTGTCGCCGTCCACGAACACGCGGCCCGACACACGTGTTTCGCCGATCGTCGCGCGGAATTCATGCTCGCCCGTGCCCTCCGACCAGGTGAAACCTTCGCGCACGCCATCGTGCTCCAGCGTTTGCGTTGCGCCGTCGCGGGCGAACGTGACGGTGAACCCGCTGTTGCTGTCACTCGCGTGGTCGATCTCGCGCCAGCCCAGCGTCTGCGTATAGCCGCCGTTCAGACGCCAGTGCGACAGCGCATCCCACGGCGACGCGCCGTGCGCCGTGCCGCCCTCGCGCGTGAGCAGCGCGGCGCAGGCCAGCGCCAGCGCCTCCCTGAACGGCTTGTTGCGCGGCGCGAACAGCGCATCGTGGTGGCGTTCGATCAGGCCCGTGTCGAGATCGGCCGTGGCAAACGGCTCGCTCGTCACAATGCTCTGCAGGAACTCGACGTTGGTATGCGGGCCGACCACCTCGCACGCATGCAGCGCGCGGTTCAGCCGCGCGAGCGCCTCTTCGCGCGTCGCGCCGTGCACGATCAGCTTGGCGATCATCGGATCGTAGAACGGCGTGATGGTGTCGCCTTCGCGCACGCCGCTGTCGATCCGCACCGGCGCCTTGCGGCCCGGTTCGCCGAGACCTGCCGCGTCGATCGCGAACTCCACGCCCTCCGGCATGCGCAGATGCCTGAGCGTGCCCGTCGACGGCAGGAAGCCGCGCGCCGGATGCTCGGCATAGATGCGCGCCTCGATGGCATGGCCGTCGACCTTCAACTGCTCCTGCGTGAGCGGCAAAGGTTCGCCCGCAGCGACGCGCAACTGCCACTCCACCAGGTCCTGGCCCGTCACCATCTCCGTGACCGGATGCTCGACCTGCAGGCGCGTGTTCATTTCCATGAAATAGAAATCGCCCGTGCCGGTCATGATGAACTCGACCGTGCCCGCGCCGACGTAATTCACCGCGCGCGCCGCGGCCACCGCGGCCTCGCCCATTTCGCGCTTGAT
>NZ_LXKA01000021.1 GCF_001645125.1 Paraburkholderia ginsengiterrae
AACGACGTGGGGATCGTCGGTGGCGGCCCGGCCGGGCTGTCCGCGGCGATCCGCCTGAAACAGCTGGCGGCGGAAAAAGGCGCCGAGATCGGCGTCTGCGTACTGGAAAAGGGCTCGGAGATCGGGGCACATATCCTCTCGGGCGCGGTGATGGACCCGCGCGCCATCACCGAGCTGATTCCGGACTGGAAGGAAAAGGGCGCGCCGCTCACGGTGGACGTGACCGAAGACAAATTCCTGTTCCTGACCGAAACCGGCTCGAAAAGCGTGCCGACCTGGGCGCTGCCGGACAACTTCAAGAACCACGGCAACTACGTGATCAGCCTCGCGAACGTCACGCGCTGGCTGGGCCAGCAAGCCGAGGCGCTGGGCGTCGAGATTTTCCCGGGCTTTCCGGCCGCGGAAATCCTCTACAACGACGACGGCTCGGTCAAAGGCGTGGCGACCGGCAACCTAGGCATCGGCAAGGACGGCGAACCCACCGAGAACTTCCAGCTCGGCATGGAACTGCACGCGAAATACACGCTCTTCTGCGAGGGTGCGCGCGGTCACCTCGGCCGTCAACTGAACGATAAGTTTCGGCTGCGCGAGGGCGTCGATCCGCAGGTCTACGGCATCGGCATCAAGGAGCTGTGGGAGATCGACCCAGCGAAGCACAAGCCCGGTCTGGTGATGCACACCGCCGGCTGGCCGCTGGAGAACGACACCTACGGCGGCTCGTTCCTCTATCACATGGACAACAACCAGGTGGTGGTGGGCTTCGTGGTCGGCTTGGGCTACACGAACCCGTACCTGTCGCCGTTCGAGGAATTCCAGCGCTACAAGACGCATCCGGCGATCCGCGCGATTCTGGAAGGCGGCAAGCGCGTGTCGTACGGCGCGCGGGCGATTACCGCGGGCGGCCTGATGTCGCTGCCGAAGCTCACGTTCCCGGGCGGCGCGCTGGTAGGCGATGACGCGGGCTTCCTGAACGCCTCGCGCATCAAGGGCTCGCATGCGGCGATCAAGACCGGCATGCTGG
>NZ_LXKA01000033.1 GCF_001645125.1 Paraburkholderia ginsengiterrae
GCCAAAGCGCGGGATCCGCTCCAGCCGGATTCTGGAGAGACGGCGGCAGCGCGGCAGCGAATGGGGGCAGCTCGATGAGCCGGCGTTGGGCGTCGAACTGCCCGCCGAATGGCGCGAAGCGTTGTCCGCCGCGTATGACGGACTCGGCAACGCCGGCGTGAAGGTGCTGCTCGCCACGTACGTCGAGAGCTCGGCCGAGCACGCGGCGCGCGTCGCCAGCTTGCCTGTCGCCGGGGTGCATCTCGATCTGGTGCGCGCTCCGCAGCAGATCGACGCGTGGCGCGCCGCGTTGCCCGCGCATGCGGTGCTGTCGGCGGGGGTGATCGACGGCCGCAATATCTGGCGCGCGGACCTCGGCGGCATCGTCGAATCGTTGCAAGGCCTGCATGCGGAATTCGGCGAACGCTTGTGGATCGCACCGTCTTGCTCGCTGCTGTATGTGCCCGTGTCGCTCGACGCTGAACAGAAACTCGACGCCGATCTGAAATCGTGGCTCGCCTTCGCCACCGAGAAACTCGACGAAGTCGCCACGCTCGCCCTCGCCTTGCGCGAACCCGCAGCCGCCAAGGCGAAGCTCGCCGCGGCCCGCCTCGCGCTCGACGCACGCCGCCACTCCGGCGCGGTCGTCAACGCGCTCGTACAAAAACGCGTGGCTGCCGTCAGCGCCGCGATGGCGCAACGGCAAAGCCCGTTCGCCGAACGCAATCGCGTGCAGCGCGAAGCTCTCGGGCTGCCGCTCCTGCCCACCACCACGATCGGCTCGTTCCCGCAAACGGCGTCGATCCGCCAGGCACGCGCCGCCTACAAACGCGGCGAACTGCGCGCGCTCGATTATCTGCAGCGGATGCGCGCTGAAATCGCCCTCGCCGTGCGCAAGCAGGAAGAACTGGGACTCGACGTGCTGGTGCATGGCGAAGCCGAACGCAACGACATGGTCGAATATTTCGGCGAGCAGTTGTGGGGCTACGCGTTCACCGAGAACGGCTGGGTGCAGAGCTACGGCTCGCGCTGCGTGAAGCCGCCGATCATTTACGGCGACGTCTACCGTCCCGAGCCGATGACGGTCGAGACGACCCGCTACGCCCAGTCGCTCACGCAGCGCGTGATGAAAGGCATGCTGACCGGCCCGGTGACGATGCTGCAATGGTCGTTCGTGCGCGACGACCAGCCGCGCGCGACCACCGCGCTGCAACTCGCGCTCGAGATTCGCGATGAGGTGGTGGATCTCGAGAAGGCCGGTATTCGCATCATCCAGATAGACGAGCCGGCCTTCCGCGAAGGTTTGCCCCTGCGTCGCGCCGATTGGCCCGCGTATCTGGAATGGGCCACACGCGTGTTCCGCATTTCAGCGGCCGGCGTCGCCGATCAGACGCAGATTCACACGCATATGTGCTATTCGGAGTTCAACGACATACTGCCCTCGATCGCCGCGATGGATGCCGACGTGATCACCATCGAAACCTCGCGCTCGGCGATGAAACTGCTCGACGGCTTCGGCGCGTTCGCGTATCCGAACGAAATCGGCCCGGGTGTGTATGACATCCACTCGCCTCGCGTGCCGGGCACTGAAGCGATGCAACGCCTGCTGGAACGCGCCTGCGAAGTGATTCCGGCCGAACGTTTGTGGGTCAATCCGGATTGCGGGCTGAAGACGCGCGGCTGGCCTGAAACCGAGGCGGCGTTGACGAATATGGTGCAGGCCGCGAAGGCGTTGCGTGTGAAGCTCGCGGCGCGGCAGGTGGATGAAATAACCGCGTGATGTGGTTGCAGGATTGCCGCTTGATTGCCCAGCGATTACGCGGTGATTGAGCGCCACGTCCATCCGCGCACTTTGCCGTGCCGCGCGGATGGACGGTTTCACGTTCGCTGCCTTACTCTTTCGCGTACAACGTCGACTCCGCGAACCCTTCCGCGGCCAGCACCCGACCGACCAGAATCAGCGCGGTCCGTTCGATGGACGTGGACTGCACCTTGCCGACAATGTCGTCGAGCGTACCGGTGATTTTCTCCT
The DNA here is from genome assembly GCF_001645125.1 of Paraburkholderia ginsengiterrae. GTDB lineage: Bacteria > Pseudomonadota > Gammaproteobacteria > Burkholderiales > Burkholderiaceae > Paraburkholderia > Paraburkholderia ginsengiterrae. The sequence goes on from NZ_LXKA01000033.1 coordinate 2,012, forward strand.
CGTCCGGCCAGCTCGCGCGATAGATCACCGCGATCGGACACGCGCCGCCGTAATGCGGCCGCAATTCATCGACTATGCGCGCAAGATGCCGCACGCCGAGGTGGATGGCCATCGTCGCGCGGTGTCGTGCGAGGTCGGCGAGTTGTTCGCCTTCGGGCATGCTGGTCTTGCTCGCGAAGCGCGTGAGGATCATCGTCTGCGAGATATCGGGCAGCGTGAGCTCGCAGCCGAGCGCCGCCGCGCAGGCCGCGGTGGCGGTCACCCCCGGCACGATCTCGTACGGAATCCCGAGCTCGCGCAGCCTGCGGATCTGTTCGCCGATCGCGCCGTACAGCGACGGATCGCCGGAATGCACGCGCGCCACATCCTGGCCTTTGGCATGCGCGGCCGCGAGTAACGCGACGATCTGATCGAGATCGAGCTCGGCGGTGTTGACGACCTGCTCCGCCGTATGTCCTTCGAGCACCGCGGCCGGCACGAGCGAACCCGCGTACAGGATCACCGGCGCGCTGCGCACCAGGCGCTGGCCTTTCACCGTGATCAGTTCCGGATCGCCTGGACCCGCGCCGATAAAAAACACCGTCATTCAACACTCCATGATTCATTGAGGTGTCCTGAAGCGCACGCGCGCTTCAGGACACCGCTCACTCTGCTGCTTGCAGCGCGTCGAGCAGATCGGCGCTCTGTTCGAATTCCCGATCCGCCGCCGGCAACTCGGGACGGCGCAGCATCACGACCGGCAAACCGCGTTCACGCGCGACGTCGAGTTTCGCTTCGGTCGCACTGCCGCCGCTATTTTTGCTGACCACCACGTCGAATGCTTGCAGCGCGAACAACGCGCGTTCGCCTTCGAGCGCAAAGGGGCCGCGTGCCGCGAGTATCCGCGCACGCGCCGTGTCCGGATAAGGATCGAGACAGCGCACCATCCAGAACTGGTGTGGCGGAATTTCATCCAGATGGGCGAGCGGTTCGCGGCCGAGCGTGAAGAGCGGCTTTCTGAACGGCGCAAGCGCCTCCGTGAGTTCGTCCCAGTCGGCCACCATGCGCCAATCGTCGCCTGCTTTTGGCTGCCAGCCAGGGCGGCGCAGCGCCCAGTATGGAACGTGCGCTGCACGGCTCGCCCGCGCCGCATTCGCGCTGATCTGGGCAGCGTACGGATGGGTCGCGTCGATTACGAGCGTGATGGCTTCGTCTTCGATGTAGCGCTCGAGACCCTCGCTGCCGCCAAAACCACCCACTCGCACCGCGCACGCGAGGTCGTCCGGCACCTTGCCCAGGCCCGCGAGACTGTACACGTGCCCGGCGCCGAGGTGCCGCGCGATCCGCAACGCGTCGCCGGTGCCGCCCAACAGCAAGATGCGCTTCATCGCGCGGCTCCGATCAGGTTGCCCTGACGGTCGATCGCGAACATTTCGACGTTGACCTGCGCCGGCACAATGTCGCGCGCCACCGCCAGCGCATGCCGGCAGACGATATCGCCGAGCGGCACCTGCTGCGCGCGCGCCAGCGCCACCGCCTGCTGGCTCGTATTGGCCGCGCGGATCGCAGCCTGCAGCGCGGCGTCGGCGCCGTGCTCGGCGGCCCACTGCGCGAGACGCTCGAGATCGATGCTCGAGTTGCGGCTATGCAGATCAAGATGGCCCGCTGCCAGCTTGCTGAGCTTGCCGAAGCCTCCGCACACGCTTAGCCGCTCGACCGGCGCGCGCTTCATATGCTTGAGCACCGCGCCGACGAAGTCGCCCATTTCGATCAGCGCGATATCCGGCAAACCGTAGTGCGCGCGCATCGCGTCTTCGCTCGCATTGCCCGTGCAGGCGGCCAGATGCGTGTAGCCGTTCGCGCGCGCGACGTCGATACCTTGATGGATCGACGCGATATACGCCGAACACGAGAACGGCCGCACGATGCCGGTGGTGCCGAGGATCGACAGGCCGCCGACAATGCCGAGGCGCGGGTTCATCGTTTTGAGCGCGAGCGCTTCGCCGCCCTCCACCCCGACCGTCACCTCGAAGCCGCCGCGATACCCATGCTCGGCGGCCAGTTCGCCGAGATGCTCCGTCATCCTCTTGCGCGGCACCGGGTTGATCGCCGGTTCGTCGACCGGCAGCGTCAGCCCGGCACGCGTCACCGTGCCGACGCCCGGTCCCGCGCGGAAAATGACGCCTGGCTCTGCAACAAGGCGCACACGCGCGAAGACGACCGCGCCATGCGTGACGTCCGGATCGTCGCCGGCGTCCTTGACGGTGCCGGCTTCGGCGCCTCCCTCGATCAGCCGGCAGAACACCAGCGGCATCGGCACATGCTGCCCCTTCGGCAACACGATCTCCGCCACTTCGCTGACGGTGCCCGTGAGCAGCAGGCGCGCCGCCGCCAGCGACGTCGCGGTGGCGCAACTGCCGGTCGTGTAGCCGCTACGCAGCGGCGCGGGGTGTTCGGGTGTTTCTTCGCGCATTACATGTCACTACCTGTGTCACTGCCTGTGCCACTGCCGCTGACTGGCTTGACCACCTCGAGCAGCGTGACCGGCAGCGCCTGCCGCCACGTATCGAAACCGCCGAGCGGTTGCGCGTGCGCGAGCGCGATTCGCGTCAGCGTGCCGCCGTGCCGCTCGCGCCACGCCGCGAGCGCCGCCTCGCCCTGCAAGGTGACCGCGTTGGCGACCAGCCGGCCGCCGTCGCGCAGACTTTCCCAGCACGCCTCCAGCACCCCCGGCACAGTCGAGCCGCCGCCGATGAACACGGCGTCCGGCACCGGCAGTCCACGCAGCGCTTCAGGCGCGCGGCCGGCCACGAGTTGCAGGCCCGGCACGCCCAACGCATCGCGATTGTGTTCGATGAAACGCTGGCGCTCCGTGTGCCCTTCAATCGCGATTGCGCGGCAAGCCGGGTGCGCGCGCATCCATTCGATACCGATCGAACCGCTGCCCGCGCCCACGTCCCACAGCAACTCGCCCGGTGTTGGCGCAAGGCGTGCGAGCGTGATGGCGCGTACATCGCGCTTGGTCAACTGGCCGTCGTGGCGAAATGCGTCGTCGGGCAAGCCGCAAGTCAGCGGCAAACGCGGCGAGCCTTCCGCGGCGCGGCATTCGAGCGCGATCAGATTCAGCGCGGCCACGCCGCATGCGGACCACTGATCCGCGCGGCCGTCGATACGGCGTTCCTCGCCGCCGCCCAGATGTTCCAGCACGGTCATGCGCGTTGCGCCGAAACCGCGCGTGTTCAGCAAGCCGGCGAGCGCCTCGGGTGTGCGGCCGTCCGCGCTCAGCACGATGACGCGCGCACCGTCATGCAAATGCATGTTCAACGCGGCCAGCGGCCGCCCCACCAGCGAAACCGTCGCGACCTCCTGCAACGGCCAGCCGAGGCGCGCGGCCGCGAGAGAAACCGACGACGGTGCGGGCAGCACCCGCAACTCATCCGCCGGCACCTGCCGCGCCAGCGTGGCGCCGACGCCGAACAGCATCGGGTCGCCGCTCGCGAGCACGCACACGGTGCCGCCGCGTTCGGCCAGCAAGGGTGCGAGATCGAACGGCCGCGGCCACGCGGCGCGGCGCGCGGCGAGACGCGCGGGCAGCATCGCCAGATGGCGTTCGCCGCCGTACACCACCGATGCCTCCAGCAACGCGCGCCGCGCGGGCCTGCCCAACCCGGCGAAACCATCGTCGCCTATGCCCACCACGGTCAGCCATGCCGGCATGCATCCATCCTCATTCTGTGTCTTCAAATCATGCGCTGCGCCACGCCGGTCAAAGCGTACAGCCTCGTTGTGCGGTTCGAAAAAAGGCATAATACAGCCGCCGGTGCCCTTCGGGGCCGAAGAGGGAACACAGTGCCACTGTGGCTGCCCCCGCAACTGTATGCAGCGAGTCCGCCTGCACCGCGCGCCACTGGATTGACCGGGAAGGCCGCGGCGGACCATGACCTGCCAGCCAGGAGACCTGCCGGCCAGACTGTTCGTGCCAGCCAACATCGGGCGGGGTGTACCGATGCCGCAGCAAGGCCCGCCATGCGGCTTGCTCGGGCCGCCACGCGACGCTCAACCCGGTGTCCGTCTTGAATCAAGCTTCGCCTTCCACCGTTTCATCCGACCCGGCCTGCACGCCGCGCCCCTCGGCGTGTCCGGGGCTGCTGCGCATTGTCGCCGCTCGCGACGGCGGGATTTGCCGGATCAAACTGCCCGGCTGCGAACTGAGCGCGGCGCAGGCGCGGGCGATTGCCGCTGCCAGCGCAAAGTATGCTGCCGGGGTGATCGAATTGACCAATCGTGCGAATCTGCAGGTGCGGGGTGTGAAACCCGGTGAGGAGGCGGCGTTGATTGCGGCGCTTGTCGAAGCAGGGCTTGGTCCGTCGCCGGCAACGGGTGGGGCGAATTGCGCGAGCACGCTGGCGGTGGCGGATTACGCTGCGGCAGCGGCCCGCGCCCTCACCCAAAGCGCAGCCGACGACGTGCGTAACGTCATGATCAGCCCCGCCGCCGGACGCGATCCGTCCGCCCTGTTCGATACGAGGCCGCTGTACGCCGACCTGCTCGCGCTGCTGCAAAGCGAAGCGCGCTTCGCGGCGCTGTCGCCGAAATTCGCGCTGCTGCTGGACGGCGGCGAGCGGCTTGCGAGAGTGGATCATCCGCATGATGTCTGGCTGGCCGCGACGCAAAGCGCCGATGGCGTGCGTTTCGTGGTCGGGCTGGCGGGGTGTCCGCCTGAAAGCGAAAGCGCGAACGTTGGCACTGACGCTGAGGCTGAAGCTGAAGCACTGTCGCCCAGCGAACAGCCCGGTCCGCATAGCGACGCTAAAAAGACCCGCGCAGATGGCACATACGCGTTAGCCGCATTATTGCCTTCGCAAGTCGCCGCGCTGGTACGCGCGCTGTTGTTCACTTTCCTCGACCTCGCCGCCGCCGACGCTACACGCATGCGCCACCTGCTGGCCACGCACAGCGCCGACGAGCTCTTGCGGCACGCCCAGCGTTACGTCGATTTCCCGCTTGCACACGATGCATCACTAGCCGGCTGGCATCGCGCCACACGCGCCGATGCCAGCCTTCGCCTCGGCGCGCACCCACAACGCGACGCGGGTCTGTGGCACGCAGGCGGCCAGCCGCCGCTCGGCCGCCTCGATGCCGACACCCTGCACGGCCTCGCCGCGCTATCCGAACAGTATGGCAACGACACGCTGCGCATCACACCGTGGCAAAGCGTGCTGCTGCCCGACATCGCCACGCACGCCGTCGACGCCGTGTTACGCAAACTGACCAAGCTCGGCCTCGCCTGCGACTCCGCACAAGCCATCACGCACCTGATCGCGTGCGCCGGTTCGAGCGGATGCGCGAAGAGCCTGGCCGACACCAAAGCCGACGCCTTGCTTCTCGCCACCCGCCTGCCCGCCGGCGTCGACATGCATCTGAGCGGCTGCACCCGCTCATGCGCCGCCGCGCACTGCGCACCGTATACGCTGCTGGCGGCAGCACCCGGCCTCTACGAACTTTATCGGCGCGATGGCCGGCCAGGCTTCGGCCAGCGCATCGCCGCCGACCCATTGACGATCGACGAGGCCGCCGACATGCTCGAACGCCTCGCCCGGAGTGACACCCATGCTTGATTACATTCGCGACGGTCAGGAGATCTATCGCCAATCTTTCGCGACGATCCGCGCGGAGGCCGACCTGTCGCACATCCCCGCCGACCTCGAGAAACTCGCGGTGCGCGTGATCCACGCGTGCGGCATGGTCGACGTGACCCGCGATCTGCAGTTCTCCGCGGACGCGGGCGCCGCGGGCCGCGCCGCGCTCGCACAAGGCGCGCCGATTCTGTGCGATGCCGGCATGGTTGCGCAAGGCATCACGCGCGCGCGGCTGCCCGCGAACAACGAGGTGATCTGCACGCTCACGCATCCCGAGGTGCCGTCGCTCGCGCGCGAACTCGGCAATACGCGCTCCGCGGCCGCGCTCGAATTGTGGCGTCCGCATCTGGCGGGCAGCGTCGTCGTGATCGGCAACGCGCCGACCGCCCTCTTTCATCTGCTTGACATGCTCGATGCGGGCGCGCCGAAGCCCGCCTTGATTCTCGGCTTCCCGGTGGGCTTCGTCGGCGCGGCCGAATCGAAAGCGATGCTCGCCGAAAACAGCCGCGGCGTGCCCTTCGTGGTGGTGCATGGCCGGCGCGGCGGCAGCGCCATGGCGGCCGCCGCCGTCAACGCGCTGGCCACGGAGGCCGAATAAATGACGGCGCAAGGACGTTTGCTCGGACTCGGCGTCGGCCCCGGCGACCCGGAACTCATCACGCTGAAGGCACTGCGCTTGCTGAAGGCCGCGCCGGTGGTCGCGTATTTCGTCGCCAAGGGGAAGAAAGGCAACGCCTTCGGCATCATCGAAGCGCATTTGCACGACGCGCAGCAGCATCTGCCGCTGGTGTACCCCGTCACGACCGAAGCCCTGGAGCCGCCGCTTTCGTATGAAGCGATCATTGCAGACTTCTACGACACGGCCGCGCAGATCGTCGCCGATCATCTCGATGCGGGCCGCGACGTCGCCGTGATCTGCGAAGGCGATCCGTTCTTCTACGGCTCGTACATGTATCTGCACGACCGGCTCGCGCCGCGCTACGTCAGCGAGGTCGTGCCGGGCGTGTGCTCGATGCTTGGCGGCGCGGCCGTGCTCGGCTCGCCGCTGGTGTACCGCAACCAGAGCCTGTCGGTGCTCTCCGGCGTGCTGCCCGAGGACGAACTGCGCCGCCGTCTCGCCGACGCCGATGCTGCTGTCGTGATGAAACTCGGCCGAAACTTCGACAAGGTGCGGCGCGTGCTCGGCGACCTTGGTCTCGCGGACCGCGCGCTGTACGTCGAGCGCGCGACGATGGCGAATCAGCGCATCGTGCCGCTGGCCGAAGTCGATCCGATGGCGTCGCCGTATTTTTCGCTGCTCGTCGTGCCGGGGGAAAAATGGCAAGGATGAGCGCGCCCGCCATCGTGATTCTCGGCGCAGGTGCATTGGCGACGGCGCGCCGTATTCAGTCGCTGTACGAGGATAGCCAGGTCCACGCGCTGCGCGGCCGGGTGGATGTCCAGGCCCCGGCCGATGTGTCGTACAGCGAACTCGGCGCGCATCTGCAGGAGCTTTACGCCCGTGGCACGCCGATTGTCGCGCTGTGCGCGGCGGGCATCGTGATTCGCTGCGTCGCGCCGTTGCTGGCGAACAAAGGTATCGAGCCGCCGGTGCTGGCCGTCGCCGAAGATGGCAGCGCGGTCGTGCCACTGCTTGGCGGACTCGCCGGCGTCAACGTGATGGCGCGCGAGATTGCCGCTGCGCTCGCCGTGCCGCCCGCCATCACGACGAGCGGCGAATTGCGCTTCGGCACCTGCGTGCTCAATCCGCCCGACGGTTATGCGCTCGCCGACCTCGGCCAGGGCAAACGCTTCGTGTCGGATCTGCTGGCTGGCGAAAGCACGCGCATCGAAGGCGACGCGCCGTGGCTCGACGACGCGCAACTGCCCCGCTCGGCATCGGCGCGTCTGGCGATTCGCGTGACACCGCGCGCATGGGATGGGCGTGAGGACGAGCTGGTGATTCATCCGCGCAGTATCGTTGCGGCGGTGACGGGTTCAGGCGACGGTATGGCGGCGCGCGTGCGCGAGGCTTTGGCGGCGCACGGTCTCGCGCCGCTCGCGCTGGCGGCATTGCTGGCTCCCGCTGAACGCATGTCGGAGCCGGCGCTGGCCGCGGCCGCGGCGGACCTGAACGTGCCGTTGCGCTTCGTCCACCCGCATCCCGGCGATGGCGAGCCGCCGGACAACCTGTTGCATGCCGCACTGCGCGTTCCGTATGAAACGCTGCGTGACGCGTCGGCGGCCGGCGTTGCGCTGGCGCTTGCGCCTCTGGCCATTGATCCGGATACGATCGGCCGTGCGCGCGGCCGTCTGACGGTGATCGGCCTCGGCCCCGGCCGCGCCGACCTGATGGTGCCCGCGGCACGCACCGCGCTGAACGAAGCCACCGACATTCTCGGCTACGACACCTACGTCAAAATGGCCGGGCCGTTGCGCGCCGACCAGCGCGTGCACGGTACGGACAATCGCGAGGAAATGCAGCGCGCGCGGCATGCGTTCGAGCTGGCAAGCGAGGGACGCTCGGTGGTGATGGTGTCCTCGGGCGATCCGGGCGTGTTCGCGATGGCGGCGGCGGTGCTGGAAGCGCTCGAAGCGTCGCAGAACAGGGAGTGGGCGGCGGTCGAACTGTCGATCGTGCCCGGCGTGTCGGCCGCGCTCGCGACCGCGGCGCAAGCCGGCGCGCCGCTCGGACACGACTTCTGCATGCTGTCGCTGTCCGACAACCTGAAGCCTTGGACGATCATCGAAACACGCCTCAGGCACGCCGCCGAGGCGGATCTGGTGATGGCGTTCTATAACCCGATTTCGCGCGCCCGGCCCTGGCAGCTTGATAAGGCGCTCGATATCGTGCGGGAATATCGCGTGGCGGACACCCCTGTGGTGCTCGGCCGCGACATTGGCCGGCCCGGGGGCACGCTGCGCACGATCACGCTTGGCGAGCTGCGCTCGTCCGATGTGGATATGCGCACGATGGTGATCGTTGGGTCGTCGACGACGCGGCGGTTTGCCAGCGGCGCGGGTGGTGTTGAGTGGGTCTATACGCCGCGGTGGTATGAGTAAGCAGATGACGCCGCCCGCGCGGCGTCAGCCACTCTTTCAGCGAAGGTGACCGCAGACGCCTTCTGCCTAAGCCGCCACCTTCAAATCATCAATCGCCCGCTGCCGCACGCCGAGGTCGTCCCACAACTCCGGATGGCACGTGAACACCAGAATCTGGTGCCGCGTGGCCGCGTCGATCAGCGCGCGCTTGATGGCGTCCCGCCGCGCGGCGTCGGTATGCACAGCGGCATCGTCGAGCATGAGCAAGGTCGGACGGCCCGACGCCTTCAGCAAATCCGCATACGCGAGGCGCGTCAGAATGCCGAGCTGTTCGCGCGTGCCGAAGCTCAACGCATCGAGCGTATCCGCGCGACCGTCGCGCTCCAGCGTGGCGGGACTCAGATCGTCGCCGAGCGCGATCGCCGACTGCGGGAAGATCCGCTTCAGATAGTGCCCGAGCCGCTCGGTCAGCGGCGCGCGCAATTGCGCGACCGCCGCGTCGCGTTCGTCGACCAGCACTTCGTCGAGCAGGCTCAGCGCGCTTGCGCGCAAACCCAGTTCTTCCTTGCGGCGCGTGGCCTGCTCGACCTTGGCCTCCACCGCCGCCAGACGCTCGCCGAGACCGGATGCGCCGACCGTCTCCAGCTGACTGCGCAAGCCGGCAATCTTGACCTGCCGCTCGTTCTGCTCGCCACGCGCGAGTTCCGCCGACGCGCGGTAGCGCTTCGCCTCGGCCGCCGGATCGTCGAGGCGCGCCGCTTCCAGTTCGCGCTCGCGCCCTTCGCGCTGCTTCCTCACCGCGTCGACCTGCACGCGCTGTTCGACGATTTTCGCCTGCCACTGCGCGCGGTTGCGGCAGAACGCGGCGCCACTCAATTGCGCTTCCTTGCGCTGCAACTGGGCCGCGAGCGATTCTTCCGTCGCCATGCCGGTCGAGCGCTTTTCGGCGGCTTGAGCCAGCACTTTGCGGGCTGCCTCCAGTGCATCGCGTGCGATCTCCGCGTTGCGGCGCGCTTCGTCGAGTGGCGGCGCGGCGGACACGTCGGGCAAGCCCGCCAGCCGCTCATTCGAGGCATCCATGCGCGCGGCGGCCGTTGCCGATGCCGCACGCAGTGCCTCGATGCCCTGCGGCGCGTGGACTTCGAGAATCTTCGCCTGGCTCTTCTGCTGCGCGACCAGCGCCTTCCACTGCTCGTGGCGCGACTCGCCTTCACCGAGAGATGCGACGCCCAGTGCTTGCAACAGTTGCGACTGTTGCGCTTCGAGCGACGCGAGTTCTGACAATTGCGCGGGCAGATTGGAAACGCCGGGAATCACCCGCAATTCGCCAAGCGCGCCGAGACCAATCCGCTTCTCTCCTTCCAGACGCAGCACGCCATCGCCGCTTACTTGTGCGTCGTCGACGGTGATCGTGCTATTCAAGCGGTATTCAATGCGTGTCATCGCGGCTTCCGTGCGGGCACGCAAGACACTCAACTCGCTCGCTAGCTTGGCGAGCCGCTTCAGTTTCGCCTCGTCGATTTCGAGCGCCGCCGCGTCGCGCGTGGCCGCGAGCACGGCATCGTTCGCTTTGCTGGCGTCCGCGATCGCGGCGTCGAGCCGCTCGTTCTCGGCGCGAAGAAGTCCGATCTGGCTGCGCAGATCGGCCGCGGTCACGGCGGCGTTCGCCAGTTCGAGTGCGCGGTTGGCGTCGTTGGAAGCCTGTTCGAATTGCGTCACGCTGGCCGTCGCGTCCGCATGCTCGATTTGAGCCGCCGACACGGCCGCCCGCGCCGCGTCGAGTTGCTGCCGATCGCGCGTGACGGCCGCTTCGAGTTCGAGCGCGCTTTGCTCCTGCTGCAACGACAGCGCTAGCTCCGCTTCGCTGACCTGCAGCGATTGCGCAAGCTGTTGAAGGCCGCGCTCGAGTTCCGCGGCGGCATCGGCGCGTTGCTGCGCCAGCGCGGCCTTCTGCTCGTGAAGCTCCCACGGACGCTTGTGCTGCGTGTCGTCGAAAGCTTCCTGCAACGCGGCGAGGCGCGCGATGTTCTCTTCGAACTGGCGGCGCTGCTGTTCCAATGCGTCGCGCTCTTCGGTCAGACGCGCGAGGTTCTGTTCGGCTTCGGCCAGCGGCCCGGTGGACTTCTGCGTACGCGCGGTGAGCAGTTGCCGAAGCTCGCGCTGCACGGCGGCGATCAGCGCATCCTCGCCCGCCGATTCGCTGCCGCCGGAGAGTTGCGTCAGCGCATCGCGCAGATATTGCACCGCGTGCCCCGTCGAGTCGCGCACCTCCTGCGTGCCGCCTTGCTGCACCCACAAGAGACCGGGCACGCCTGCGTTCTCCGCCTTCAACGGTCCACGCGCGGCCCGCGAAAATCCGAGCAAGGCTGCGAGCTTGTCTTCAGCTTCATCCTCGCCGAACGCGGTCTGGCCGATCTTCAGCTCGCAGCGCTGACGCGTGACGAACTGCTTGGACAGCGTGCACGCGGTGCCGTCCAGATCGAAACTCACTTCCACCGACGGCTGCCCGCTCGCCTTGCCCCATGGCAACAGGTCTTTCAGATGCGAGGCTTTGTAGCGCTCCAGAAACACGGCGCGCACCGCTTCCGCAATGGTGCTTTTGCCCGCCTCGTTCGGACCGGTGAAGAGATTGAGCCCCGGCTGCAGATCGTCGATGACGAGCCGTCCGCCGAACTGTTTGAACTCCTGAATCGCGATGCTGTGCAGCTTCATGCGGACCTCGCTTCGCGCGGCAATTCACGTTGAAAACGCGCCAGCAGCAATAAGGCCTCCGCCGCGCGCTTGATGTCGTGCGGGGCGGATTGCGGGTCTTCCTGCAAGCCGCGCAAACGCGCCACGACTTTCGCGAGGTAGCCGCTTTGTGCGCCGAGTTCGGCAAGGTCGTCGGCGGTGGGCAGCACTTGCAGGCCGCTCAGGTCGACACGCAAGGCCCGCACGCGCGCCCGGGTTTCCTCCACGGCCACGTGGATCGCTTCGGCGTCCGCCAGCGCGGCGGTGCCCGTGACGCTCACCCGCAGCACGTCGTGACCGCCCAATGCGGCGAGCCGCGTTTTAAGCGAGTCCACATCCGTCGGCACCGCGATGATTTCTTCCCACCGATGCCATTGATACTGACCGACCGGCACCGCCTCAACCACCGGCGCGGCGCCTGGCTCGCTCAGCGTGACGTCGAGCATGAAGCCCGGATCGTTGGCGCGGAAGCGGTCCTGCTCGTGGGTGCCGGCGTACCAGGTGCGCTCGTCGACACGCAGATGGCCATGCCAGTCGCCCAGCGCGAGATAGTCGAGACGCGCGCTCGCGGCCCGCGTCGGCGCGATCGGATTCGACGAGTCGATGCCTTCCTGCAGAATCCCGCTCACGCTGCCATGCGCGAGGCCGACGCGGTGGTAGCCGGGCGGCGTTTCCGTGGTGTCGAAGAAGCCGGTCGTATCGTCGTAGGTGATGCGTTGCGTGAGCGGCGCGCACAGTAAAGCGCAGCGGCAGGCTTCCAGCAGCACCACGCCGGGTTCGAGCACCACGCGCACGTTCGGCGCGATGCAGTTCAGGCGCTGGGCCCGGGTCCACACGCTCTCGACCAGCGCGGCGTCGTGATTGCCCGGCAGCATGACCCACGGCCCCGGGAAGGCTTGCAGCGCGCCGAACAGACGGCGGATCACCGTATCCGAGACGGTTTGCAGGTCGAACACGTCGCCGGCCACCAGCACGGCGTCGACCTTGCGCGCGGCGGCTTCGGCGGCGATCCGGCGCACGGTCTCGAAGCGCGCCTCGGCAAGGTGCGCCGCCTCGTCGGGTTCGAACTGACCGAATTGCGTGCCGATCTGCCAGTCCGCGGTGTGCAGAAACCTGATCACTGTGCCTCCATTCCGTTCAATTGCATCGTCCCTATGCCTCGCCCGTGGGTTGCTTGTGCCCCTCTCGAACAAGGCGTCGCAGTCTAACCGCAGATGTTACCGTGCCGGCGCGGCAAAGATAGTCCTAGGCGGTGGCCACGTTGCCGTGCCGCCGGCGCTACACTCGCGTTTCTGGACGCGCGCCTTGCGCTGCACCGCCTCCCGCAATCGACCTGGACCCGCTGCCCTGCCGCCGATGAACAAAGCAATCGAACTGACCAAGGCCAAGCGCACCCCGTTGCTGCTCCTGCTCGCCGCCGCCTGCATTTTCGTGGTGACCGCGTTCATGCCGCGCGGCTTCTGGGTGGACGGCATCAAGGCCATCGCGGAGGCCGCGATGGTCGGCGCGCTCGCCGACTGGTTCGCGGTGGCCGCCCTGTTCCGCCGCGTGCCGATTCCGGTCGTCTCCGCGCACACCGCGATCATTCCGCGCAACAAGCACAAGATCGCCGACAACCTGGCCGTGTTCGTGCAGGACAAGTTTCTCGACGTGCCCTCGCTGGTCGGACTGATCCAGAAGCACGACCCGGCGCAAAGCATCACCGGCTGGCTCACGCAACCGGCCAACACCGCGCGTCTTGGCGACTACGTCGTCAAGCTCACCGGCGGCATTCTGGAATTGACCGACGACGTGCGTATCCAGGTCTTCATCAAGGACGCGTTGCGCGGCGTGCTGGCGAGGGTCGATCTGTCGCAATCTATGGGCGCCATTCTCGACACGCTGACGAGGGACGGCCGCCATCAGGAACTGCTCGACGCCGGCATCGACCAGGTCGTGACGCTGCTGCGCGAACCTCAGGCGCGTGAATTTATCGCCGCGCGTATCGTCGATTGGGTGAAGAGCGAGTATCCGACCATGGAGAAGATCCTGCCTTCGGCATGGCTCAGTGAAAAAGGCGCGGAGGCGATTGCCAATGTCGTGAACCGCATGCTCGAACAGATCAGCGAGAACCCTACGCACCAGTTGCGCCAGAAGTTCGACGAGGCCACGCACAAGCTGATCGTCAAGCTCAAAACCGATCCCGCCTTCCTGCAGAAAGGCGAGGAACTCAAGCGTTATCTGATGGAAGGCGACGCCCTCAGTTCGTATATCAAGGACATGTGGGGCGAATTGCGCGCGTGGCTCAAGCGCGATCTGCAAAGCAGCGACTCGGCGTTGCACGCGCGCGTGACGGCAATGGGCCAATGGGTCGGACGCGAACTCGCGAACGATCCGGCGCTGCGCCAATCGCTGAACGACCACCTCGAGGAAGCGGCCCGCGCCATGGCGCCGGACTTTGCGCAGTTCCTCACGCGCCACATCAGCGACACGGTCAAGAACTGGGACTCGCGCGAGATGTCGCGGCAGATCGAACTGAACATCGGTAAGGACCTGCAATACATTCGCATCAACGGGACGATTGTGGGCGGCTTTATCGGCCTGCTGCTCTACGCGAGCTCGCAACTGTTCGAGTTGCTGCGCCTGCACGTGGGATAAGCACAGAGGACAAACAATGGGCCTGGCCCCGGCAAAGCGCCTACAATCCGGGCATATGATTTGCTGAGGTACCACGCCGGAACGACACGCTGGCGTGCACGGCCCGCTCAAAAACGGCCGCGCCTCTCAACCGGAAAGTGTGCTCATGAAAATATCGTTACCGCCGAATGGGCGGCCGAACCGCGTGTACCCGCCAGGCACGCCGAGTCTGCATGGTCTTGCCTCGATTATTACCGGCGTGGTGGTGGTGTCCGGGCTGTACTTCGGTCGCGAGGTGCTGATTCCGATAACGCTGTCGGTGCTGCTGAGCTTTCTGCTTGCGCCGCTCGTGCAGATGTTGCGGCGTTTTCACATGGGGCAGTTGCCGTCGATCTTCATTGCCGTGCTGTTTGCCCTCGCAACCCTGCTCGCGGTGGGTACGCTGATCGGCGCGCAACTGGTGCAACTCGCGGGCGACTTGCCGCAGTATCAGGAGGCCATCGAACAGAAAATCGAAACGGTGCAGGAGAAAACAGTCGGCCGAGCCGATTCGCTGATGAGCCGCGCCGCCGTCGCGCTGCAGCGGGTCTCGCCACCCAAGCCGCTTCCGCCGCGCCCCACCGGGCGCGTCGCGCGCAACGCGCCCGCGGTGCCGACTCCGGTCGAGGTGCACGAGCCGTCGCCCACGCCGATCCAGCTCGCGCAACGCGCGTTGTCGCCCGCCATTGCGCCAATCGAAACGACCTTCATCGTGCTGGTCGTGACGATTTTCATCCTGCTGCAACGCGAGGATTTGCGCGACCGTTTGATTAGTCTCTTCGGCTCACGCGACCTGCACCGGACCACGACCGCGATCAACGACGCCGCTGGGCGTCTGAGCCGCTACTTCGTCGCGCAACTGGGCGTGAACCTTAGCGCGGGCGGCGCTATCGCCATTGGCCTCGCGATCATCGGCGTGCCGGGCGCACTGCTGTTCGGCGTGATCGCCGCGCTGCTGCGCTTCGTACCGTATATTGGTATCTGGATCGCGGCGTTGCTCGCCTTCCTCCTCGCCGCCGCGATCCAGCCGCAATGGACCATGGCGGTCTACACGCTGATCCTGTTCATCGTGGTCGACGTGGTGGCCGGGCAAATTGCCGAGCCGGTGCTGTACGGGCATCAATCAGGCCTGTCGCCGCTGGCGGTGGTAGTCGCGGCGATCTTCTGGAGCTGGCTGTGGGGACCGGTCGGTCTGGTGCTCTCGACACCGCTCACGTTGTGCGTGGTGACGCTGGGACGCTACGCCGACCGGCTGAATTTCCTCACCGTGCTGCTCGGCGATCAGCCCGCGCTCACGCCCGCGCAGACTTTCTATCAGCGGCTGCTTGCGGACGATCCGCATGAGGCCATCGTGCAGGCCGAGCGCCTGCTGCGCGAGATGTCGCTGATCGACTACTACGACAAGGTGGCGCTGGAAGGCCTCAAGCTCGCCCGCAACGACGCGATGCGCGGCGTGCTGATGCCGGAGCAGTTGCAGCGCGTCAACGACGCGCTGGTGGATATCGTTGAAAACCTGGAAGTCGCGGACGGCTTGCCGGACCCGCTGTCGCGCACGGAACCGGCCGAAACAGCGGGCTCCCTGTTCTCTTCGGCTCCGGCTCCAGCTTCGGCCGATCTCGCCGGGCGGCACGACAGCCACATTGTGGCCCACTCGCAGGCACGTCCAGCGGCAGCCAAAACGTCCGTGCTGTGCGTGCCCGGCCGCGGCGCGTTCGACGAGGTCACGACCGCGATCGCGGTGCAATTGCTGGGCCGCCACGGCCTCGCGCCGATGATGGCCACGCACTCGGGCTATCGCAGCGCGCGCGCCGATGAGCCGAGCTTCAAGGACGCGCCGATCATCTGCGTCGTCTCGCTCGATGCGCCGGAGTCGCCGCCGTACCTGCGCAACATGCTGCGGCGCACACGCGAATGGCGGCCGCGCGCCACGCTCGTGGTCGGAGTGGGCAGCGCGCCCGAGGGTACCCCGGAGGCGGGCGCGACCGGCGCTTCACACGCGGCGCCCAGCTTCCGCGCGATGATCGAGGAATGCCAGTCGGCCTCGGGCGTGCAGCACGCGCGCCATCCCGCACAGGTCGGCGCGGCGGACTGAGGGCTGCCGGAAAGCTGACCGGCAAACCCACAGAAGCGCGGAATCAGAACCGGTGACGGATGCCGGTCGTCACGAGAACCTGATTGCTGCCCGTGGAAGGCGCGGCGGTACCGTTGATCTGGATGATGTTGGTGCCGCGGCTGTTGTTAGCGCCGACCTGCGCCACGGCTTCCGCATATAGATCCGTACGCTTGGACAGCGAGTAGTCGGCCTGTAGCCCGAACTGGTTCCAGTGCGCTGCACCGGTGTTCGAATCGCCGGTGCCCGGCGTCGCACGCAACGCCTGAGTGTAGGTGTAGGCTGCGCCAAGCGCCAACGCAGGCGTCAGGTTGTAGCGTGCGTTGATCTCGTAGTTGTTGTAACGGTCCGAGATATCCGCGAGCTTGTCCTGGAAGCGGGTTTGCGTAAAGACTGCGCCCACCAGGAGCGGACCGAATGCATAGTTTCCGCCAAGACCCCAGGTGCGCACATTCTGAATGCCGTCCTCGAACACACCGCCCTGGATCGCGCCAGCGCTCTGGTTGGTGTTGATACCTTGGAACTGGCTATACGCGGCGCCCAGCTGGAAGCCGCCGTTCCGGTATCCCGCACCGACGCTGTAGGCCCGGTTATTGGCGAAGCCCGCCTGATTCGAGAAGCTATACGTGCCGCCCAGCGAGAAGCCGCTGTAGTTCGCGCTTTGGAACTTGATCGTGTTGTTGACGCTGACTGAAGAGTTGGCGTTGTCGTTGTCGTAGGGATGCGCGAAATACGTGCCGCCCCAGCTGCCGGTCGCGGTCAGCGGAGCCACATAATCGACGACCGAGTCGTACTGGCGGCCGAGCGTGACCGTACCGTATTCGTTGGACAGCCCCACGTAAGCCTGACGGTTGAACAGCGTATTGGACGCCGCCAGGCCGCCGTTCGCGATGTTGAATCCGCTTTCGAGATTAAAGACCGCTTTCAGGCCGCCGCCCAGGTCTTCGGCCCCGCGCAGCCCCCAACGGCTCTGCTGGACATTGCCGCCGGTCATGCCGAACACGGCCTTGCCGCCCACGACACGACCGTCGGGTGTCAAGGTGGATTTGTCGCCGACTTCGTTGCTGACATAGGTGAGCCCCGCATCAACAATGCCGTAAAGCGTGACACTGCTTTGCGCGTGCGCTGCGCACGCAAAAGTTGCCGTGACAGCGGTAGCAGTAATGATTTTCTTCATGTAATTACCCTGGCGTTAAATCTTAAAATTCAGTTGACGACATGGCTCGAGCGCCTCCGAGACCATCATGCACCTGCCCCGTTCCATTTAAATCAACGTGGAATACAAGCTATATGTGCAAGCCGAATTCTAGATTCCCGATCTCCCCAGCACCCGGATAAATACCTGCAAAAGTATTTTTGACTTTATTTTAAGACGGCGTCACGAGCCAAGCACAAGTCACGCGTGACAACGTCTGTGAAAGATTGTCAGATCATCTGACCGGGCGCTCCAATTGAGTTCACCGTTGCTGATCCCCAACAAAACAAATCCCCCCCTTTTTTTGAGAGGAAATTGCCGATACCCTGCATCGCCCAAATAGATTTCACTCATTCTTATTGATAATCCATACGCCACGACATACTTTGATTACCTCACCCTTGAATCCGTCATTCTCATATTTTTAGCGTGTTGGTAAAATCATGAATCAGCTTCAGGCCATGCGGGTTTTTATAAACATCGCTGAAACCATGTCATTCGGTCAGGCCGCGGCCAATCTCCGCATTTCAAACGCAATGGTCACGCGTTATCTTGAGCAGCTTGAAGCTCATCTCAATACCAGGCTTGTCAATCGCAATACGCGCAGCCTCTCGCTCACTGAGGAGGGCGAGATATATTCAAGGGGTTGCCGCAACATACTCGACGAAATCGAGGAAATCGAACTGGTTGCGATTCGCGGCACTACCGAACCTTCCGGCACCTTGAGGATAGCGGCCGGCGCCTCCTTCTCACTGTCCAATCTGACACCGTTGCTGCAGGAATATCGTCAGCGGTATCCGAACGTCAAACTTGCACTCACACTCCTCCATCAACACGTCGATTTCGTGAAAGAAGGCTTCGACGTCGGTATCGTCCTCCCCAAACAGATCAGCGGCACGACCATGATCAAACGCACATTGCTGAGTGTGCGTCCGATTGCAGTCGCTTCTCCCGGCTATCTCGCGGCGAAAGGTTTGCCGTCGAAACCGTCGGATCTGACTACCCACACGTTCCTCGCACTCGCTTCAGGCTCGCATGACGGCGAATGGGTGTTTGTCGCGCCCGACAAGCGTGAGCGCCGCGTGACGCTGGAGGCGGCGCTGGTGGTCAACAACGCCCTGATGCTGCGGCAAACCGCACTCGCCGGCATGGGCGTGGCGGTATTGCCAGAAAATCAGGTGCTGGCCGATTTGCGCGAGGGGGCGCTCATGCAACTCCTGCCGGACTACGGCATTGCTAATGCTGACAAGGAACTGGCGCTCGTCTACGCGGATCGCCGCCACATCTCCGCGAAAACCCGCTCGTTCGTCGATTTTTCGGTCGAATGGTTTCGCGCCAATGCCGATCGTCTGACCACCACGGCATCAGCAAGCCGCTAATCCGTGTCGCCGCGCCCGGCGCCTTGTACCCAAAATGAGGACAGCGCGGCGCACACCCTCCTTCATACTTCGTTATCGATTCGCCCCGCCTGTCGTCAAGCGCGAAACTGCGCCGGTGGGCGAATTCCCGGCATCGAAGATCGAGCTTTGCATTGGACCAGAGTAAGGCGCGTTGCGTGGGACTGGAGTAAGCGCTAAAGCGCGAACTCCAGTCGACAGCTAAAGCGCCAACTCTGGTCGAGCTTTGCATGGGACCAGAGTAAGGCGCTAAAGCGCCAACTCTGGTCGACAGCTTTGCATGGGATCGGAGTAAGTGCTGAAGCACTAACTCCGATCGACAGCTTTGCATGGGATCGGAGTAAGTGCTGAAGCACTAACTCCGATCGACAGGAGACACGCATGAACCGCCCCTTCAAACCTTATCCGTTTTCGCCACGCCACTACGAGGGCGTCGTGCCCCCGTTGGCAGACGGGCGCGACCCTGTCAGACGATCCGTGGCGATCGTCGGCGGCGGTCCGGTCGGCATGACGCTGGCGCTCACCCTGGCCCGCCGGGGGGTGCACGCCGTGCTGATCGAAGCCGACGACGGCGTATGCACCGGCAGCCGCGCGATCTGCATCTCGCGGCGCAGTCTGGAGATCTTCAAGCGCCTTGGCGCCGTGCAGGGCTTCCTCGAGAAAGGCTTGCCTTGGACCGGCGGCCGCAGCTTCTATCGCGACGCCGAAGTGTTCCGCTTCGCCATGCATCAGGACGACGAACAATCTCTGCCGCCGATGATCAACATCGCGCAATATCAGATCGAACAATTGCTGCTCGACGAAGTAGAACGGCATGCCGATCTGATTGACGTCCGCTGGCAGACCCGCGTAACCGGCATCGAACAGCAGCCAGCCGCAAGCGGCACAGGAGGCGCGACACTCACGTTGCGCACCGGTGACACCGCGTGGCAGATGGAGGCCGACTGGGTGGTCGCCTGCGATGGCGGGCGCAGCACGATTCGTGAGGCGCTCGGCCTCAAGCTCGCCGGCACCACGTACGAAGGCCGCTATGTGATTGTCGATATCGAACTGGACAGCACGCGCGCCACGGAACGGCTCGCTTATTTCGATCCACCGTCCAATCCCGGCTCGACCGTACTGGTGCACAAGCAGCCTGACAACGTCTGGCGCATCGACTATCAGTTGCGCGACGACGAAGATCCCGAAGCCGCCGTGAAACCCGAAAACGTCATGCCACGCGTGCAGAGCTTGCTCGACTCGATGAACGAAACCGGCGACTGGTCACCGATCTGGATCACCGTCTACAAGGCCAACGCGCTGACGCTCGAGCGCTATCGCCATGGCTCGGTGCTGTTCGCGGGCGACGCCGCGCATCTGGTGCCGATCTTCGGCGTGCGCGGCGCCAACTCCGGCATCGACGACGCGGACAATCTCGGCTGGAAACTCGCTTGCGTCGTGAACGGCGTGGCGTCGGCGGAGCTGCTCGACAGTTACAGCGACGAGCGCGTGTACGCGGCGCGTGAGAATCTGAGCTACGGCATGAAGAGCACGGAGTTCATGGCGCCGCCCTCATTCGCCTTCGACCTGATGCGTACCGCCGTGCTCAGTCTCGCCGAGCGTCACGCGGCGGTGCGCCCGTTGATCAATCCACGGCAGACGCATGCGATCGCCTATCTGCAGTCGCCGCTTAACGATGCCTCGACCGATGTAGCGGGCGCATTCAGCCACGGTCCGGCACCTGGCACGGTTCTGCCGGAATGCCGGCTGAAAGGCGTGGAGAACGGCGCGAGCGTCGACATCCATCTCACGGATCTGCTCGAGCCGTGCTTTACCGCGCTGCGCTTTACCCCGCACGCCGACGCGCACGAGGATACCGCCTGGCAGCAGTTGCAGAAAGCGCTCGCGGAACACGGCATTCCGTTCAAAGCCGTGACGCTGACGCGTAACGCGACATCGGGCGCCGCAGGCTCACACGCAATCGACCCCGCCGGCCGCCTGCACGACCTGTTCGACGCCACCCCCGGCACGGTCTATCTGATCCGGCCCGACGGCCACGTACTCGCGCGCTGGCGCGACGGCAGCGCTGCGGGCGTGCAACGCGCCATTCGCATGGCGTTGACGAACTAACCTTGGGAGCCCCGAACCATGACCGATAGCGATCTCGATCTCGTCTACACGACGCTCTGCAAGACTCTCACTGCCGCAGGCGAAGCGCAGGCGCCACTCTATCTGGCCCGTCTGGCGATGCTGTGCATGACCGAACTCGACAATCCGCAGCGCGCGTTGTCGTTGATTGAGGCGGCGCGATTGCCGGTAGTCGCGCCTACGCCCGCAGCATAAGGCGCTGATACATCGCCGTGCGTGCCGTAGCGCGCCAGCGGAGTGTGTCCCACCAGCGCCTGATTCCGCTTCATTGCTTCGGATACAGACCCAGCGTGCTCGCATGCAGACGCGCGAGGCCAAGCAGTGCGTCCGTGTACGGCGTGGCCACCGCCGTCAGTTGCCCCAGTTCGCTCACCGCGCTCACCAGCGCGTCGAGTTCGACCGCTTTACCCGCCTGCACGTCCTGCAGCATCGAAGTTTTCATCGCGCCGAGTTTGAGCGTGACCGCGTGCCGGTCTTCAGGTGCCTGCTCAATCGGAATCCCGAAGCGCGCGCCGATTTCCTTCGCTTCCAGCATGATGCTCGTCACGAAGTTGCGCGCCAGTTCGTCACTGAGAATCCGGTCGGTGGTCGCGCCGGTGATGGCGCTGATCGGATTCATCGTCATGTTGCCCCACAGCTTGTACCAGACGTCCCGCTGAATCTGCGCCGACATCGACGCATTGAAGCCCGCCGCCACGAGCGTCGCCGTCAGCGTGGCGACGCGTTCGCTCGCCTGCCCGGAGGCTTCGCCGATAATGAGCCCGTTGCCCTGGTGATGCTTGATGACCCCCGGCGCCTCGACGAGGCAACTGGCATGCACCACGCAACCGACCGTCTGCGCGGTCGGAATCGCGGCGGCAATCGCGCCGTCAGGATCGATCGACTTCAGGCGTTGGCCGGCGAAGTCTCTGCCGAGTCCGTCACAGAACCACCATGGCACGCCGTTCATCGCGGTTAGCACGATCGTCTTCGCATTCAGCAACGGGGCGATATGCGCGGCCACCGAGGCCATGGCCGGCCCCTTGACGGCCACCACGACGAGATCCTGCACACCAAGGTCCGCGGGCTTATCGCTCGCGTTCACCTGCACGGCATGCGTGACGCCGCCTTCGATCAACCGCAGGCCGTGCTCGTGCAGCGCGCCGAGCGTGTCGCCGCGCGCCACCACGCTGACTTCGTGGCCTGCCTGCGCGAGCTTCACGCCGATCCAGCCGCCGATGGCGCCCGCGCCGTAAATACAGACTTTCATTGTTTCAATCCTTGTAACTTGCATCGATGCGGTCCACCCGCCGCACCAGCGCGTCGAACACGTCCTGCCCCGCGCCGTGGCGCGGATCGAACTGCAACGCGTCGCGCGAGCAGCGAATCGCCACGTCTTCCGGCACCGGCCGGGCACGGCCCATGGCGAAGGTCGCCATCTGGATCTCGCAGGCGCGGTTGAGCGTCCATAGAACCGCGAAAGTTTGCGGCAAGGTCTGGCCCCAAGCAAGCAGGCCATGATTGCGCAAGATCACCGCCTGCTTGTCGCCGATATGTTCGATAAGGCGCGGGCCTTCCTCGGCATGCACCGTGATGCCCTCGAAATCGTGATACGCAATCCGGTCGTGCAACTGCGCGCTATAGAAGTTGGTCTGCTGCAAACCGTCTTCCAGACAGGCAACCGCGACGCCCGCCGTGGTGTGGGTGTGCATCACGCAGTGCGCGTCGGGCAAGCCCTCGTGAATCGCCGCATGCACGACGAAGCCCGCCGGATTCACCGGATACTGCGAGTGATCGAGCACGCGCCCGCGCGCATCGATCTTCACGAGATTGCTCGCCGTCACCTCGCTGTAGTGCAGCCCGAACGGGTTGATCAGGAATTGCCGCTCGCCGCCGCTCACGCTGGCCGGAACGCGCAGCGTGATGTGGTTGTAGATCATCTCGGTCCAGCCGAGCATGTCGAAGATGCGATAGCACGCCGCGAGTTGCACACGCGCCTGCCATTCGTCCGGATGCATCGCGTGGGTCTTCGGCGCGCCAGGCGCCGGCTGGTCGAGGGTGCTCATCTGCATCTCCATGGTTATCGTTAAGCGAGTCACAATAGCCGTGCTTATGCGCCCGACACCACCGCCGCGATCGACGCCGCCACATACTCGGCGTTGCGCGCGTTCAGGCCGGCCACGCACATGCGCCCCGAGCGCAGCACGTACACCGCGTATTCGCTGCGCAAGCGCTCGACCTGGCTTTCGCTCAAACCGGTGTAGGTGAACATGCCGCGCTGCGCGATATAACGGGCGCGCATCACTTCATCGACACGACCGGCGAGTCCGGTGTGAATCGTTCCGCGCATGGCGAGAATCCGTTCGCGCATCCCGGCGAGTTCCGCCTCCCACGAAGCGCGCAGCGACGCATCGGCCAGCACGTTGGCGACGAGCCGCGCGCCGTGGGTAGGCGGATTGCTGTAGTTCGAGCGCACGGTCGACATCAGCTGGCCGAGCACGCGGCCGGCCTCTTCCGCGCTTTGGCACACCACGCTCAACGCGCCGACACGTTCGCCGTACAGCGAGAAATTCTTCGAGAACGAATTCGCGGCGATCACCGGAATGCCCGCTTCGGTGAGCAGCCGCACGCAGGCGGCGTCTTCCTCGAGACCAGCACCGAAACCCTGGTAGGCCATGTCGACAAAGGCGATCAGCTTGCGGCGCTGCAATACCGGCACCAGTTCGGCCCATTGCGACGCGCTCAGATCGACGCCGGTCGGGTTGTGGCAGCACGCGTGCAGCAGCACGACGCTCTTTTCCGGCAAGCGGCCAATCGTCTCGATCATGTCGGCGAAACGCAAGCCGCCGGTCTGTTCGTCGTAGTACGGATAGGTATTGACCGTGAGCCCCGCGCCTTCGAAGACGACGCGGTGATTTTCCCAGCTCGGCTCGCTGATCCAGATCTGCGAGCCGGGGAAATAGCGCTTCAGGAAATCGGCGCCGACCTTGAGCGCGCCCGAGCCGCCGATGGTTTGCAGCGTGGCGATCCGGCCCGCCACGCGCGCTTCGCTGTTCGCGCCGAATACCAGCGCCTGAGCCGTGTCGCGATAGAGCGGCAGGCCCGCCATGGGCAGATACGAACGCGGGCCGATCGATTCGAGCAGCGCGCTCTCGGCGCGGCGCACGGCGTCCATGACGGGCAGCTTGCCGGCGTCGTCGAAATAGATGCCGATGCTCAGATTGACCTTGTTCGGGCGCGGGTCGAGTTGAAAGTCTTCGTTCAGGCTCAGAATCGGGTCGCCGGGGTAGGCGGGAATGTGTTCGAACATGGCAATTCCTTGAATGGGGTCTCGGGGCGGCCTCGGTGCGATCTCGCTCGGTGCGATCTCGGTATGGCCTCGTGGCGAGCCGAAAGTCTAAGCGGGTTTGACGGCGTGCGTCGATTGGGACAAGTGTCAGTGAACGGCTCTCTGCACACAATCAATCGATTTTTCACGATTCGTTAGTTTTTCTTTAGAATCGCCCGATGCCACTCACTCGCGCCACACTCCGCCAGTTCGAAGCATTTCTCGCCATTGCCGATCTGCATAGCATCGGCGCGGCGGCGCAACGGCTCGGCCTGACCTCCTCGGCGGTCAGCCAGTTGCTCGCCGAGCTCGAAACCGAGCTCGGTTTTCGGCTGTTCGACCGGACCACGCGGCGCGTCAATCTGTCGAGCGCCGGGCAGGATTTTCTTTCGTCAGCGGAATCGGTGCTGCGCCATGTGCGCGCCGCCGCGCAATCGGCCGACGACATCCGCAACCGCGCCGCCGGCATCGTCCGCGTCGGCGCGCCACTGGTGCTGGCGGCCACCGCGTTGCCCGCCGCCATCGCCGAGTATGCGCGCGGCAAACCGAAGGTGGTCGTGCGCATTTGCGACACCGTGGTCGAGCAGCTGGTCGAGCGCGTGGAAAGCGGCGACGTGGATCTCGCGATCGGCCCCGACCGGCAAAGCGGCGCACGCGTACGCTGCGATCCGGCGTTTGCGAGCCCCTGGGTGATGTGGTGCGCGCCGAGCCATCCGTTGAGCGCGCGGCGACGTGTGCAGTGGACGCATCTGCGCGACGTGCCGATTGTCGCCACCGGCCGCGATCATGAGCGAGCGGTCGAGCAGATGCTTGCCAATCTGCCGGCGGAAGCCCGCATCATTCCGGTGGACGTGGTGGACAACGTAACCACGGCCTTCGGGATCGCCTCGCAGGGGCTCGCCGTCACGCTCGCGCCCGCCTACGTCGCGCCGCTGGCGCGCACCTTCGGGCTGGCGATGAAACGCATCGTCGATCCCGAGACCATCCGCGAAGTCTGCGTGTACCGTTCCACCGAGCGCGCGCTGTCGCCGCCCGCGGACGGTTTCGCGGATTTCCTGATGCCGTGGCTCAAACGCTGGGACCGCGAGACCCAGGCCGAGGCGCGGCCCAGGCGTGGATAATGCGCGGCTGTCCGGCGCGCCGGATCAGCCCCACTCGGGGACCATGCACAGCGCGAACAGTTGACGCTGACTCGAAATGCCGAGCCGCGCGTAGGCGCGCTTCTGATACGTCACCACGCTCGCGGGCTTGACGCCCATTTGCAGCGCGATTTCTGCAGCGGTCGCGCCTTCGAGCGTGCCGCGCAGCACGTCGAGCTCGCGTGGCGTGAGCGCCGGGCAAGCGCGCCTGACACGCGCGAGCATCGCCGCCGCCGTGCCCTGCTGATGTTGTCCATGCAATGCGTAGTGGCTCTTCGCAGCATGAGCGAACAGATGCGCGAGGCTTTCGACGCGTTCCAGTTCGCCCGGCTGAAACACGCCATAGGCGCTGTCGCGATACAGATTGATCGACAGCCAGACGCTGTCCATTGGTTGCACGAGCAACGATAGGCGGTCGGACACATTCGGCTGCGCGTAACAGGCCGCGCGATAGGCCTCGTTCTCGATCTCTTCGCTTTGCTGCTGGTGCAGCATCAAAGCGTCGCGCGGAGATTTGCCGTGTGAACCGCCGATGATCGTGCGATTGCCGTCGAGTGCATAAAAGTGCGTGGCATAGCGGTCGGCGACATCGCGCAGGAAGCGGCCGCCGCGATGGTCCGCCGCCGAAACGGTGCGCGGCCGCGCGTCGAATTCATACGCGAAGATGGTGCACTGCGAGACGGGCAGCGACTCGCCGACGGTGTTCAGCATGCTGGCGGCGAGCGCGTCGGCATTCGCATGCGAGATCGACATGACGAGGTCGGTCGCGCGCGCGGTGCTGATCTGTTCGCTTCGGTGCGGAGGGGCGATGCGCCAGGAACGCATGATGGAGAACGGCTCGCCGTGTGGGGGTTCGGTTGCGGCAAGCGTAGCACAGAGGGATCGCCGCAACCTTCATCGCATTGAAGCGCGCAAGCACGCCGTCAGAAGCGGTAGTTGATCGAGATGTCCGCGACGCCGTTGGCCTTGCGGTGCGTAATCGGGCTATTGCCCGCACTGCCCACCAGTTGCTCGAAAGCGCCGTCGGCAGTGGCGAACCAATGCTTGTCGAACAGCCATACGAGGCTCACGCCAAAACCCACCGACTTGAAGCCCGCGCTCGCGTGGTACGGCGCATACGACGAATGCGCGGCCTGATTCTGATTCACGCCGAACCAGCTGTTCATGTAGTTCGAGTCCGCGAGCGTCACGTTCGGACCGGCGAACCAGAAGAACTTCTGCGTGCTGCCGGGCAGCGGCATATAGGCACCTAGGTCGCCGATCCAGCCGTTCGAGCCGCCGAAATATCGCCTGACGTCGGCCCGCAGTACGAGAGGGAAATCCTTCGAGATCACGTATTCACCGGACAGTTTCAGTCCCGGTGCCGGATTGATGTTGCCGAGGCCATTCAGTTCCGGCGGATCGTCATGGCCGCGCCGCCCGAGGTCGTAGACGCCGGCAAGACTGGCACGCCAGTTCTCGCCTTGCGCGAAATTGACCCCGAACCCCTCGCCGCTGGACAGGAAGAACAGGTCTTTGTAGCGAACGTCGATGCTCGGGCCGGTCATCAGATGATAGCGGTCGGAGCCTTCGTAGCGCGGCTGGAACGAGGTCGCCGCGCCGATGCGCACCTGCCAGTCGGGAATATTCGGTTGCCACATTTTCTGCAACGGAATGCCGACCGAGTATTGCCATTCGCCCAGCGGCGAAGGCGTCTGCGCCCAAGCCGAGGGCGCTGACAAGGCAAGACCACCAAGAGTAGCGGCCGCCAGTGAGGCTGCCGCAAGGATTGTTTGCTGACTGCGGGGCCTGCCGCCCCGCGTTCCACCGCTGTTCACCACCGGAAACCTCCAGTCTCGCGTACACGGATCACGGACCTGCAGTTGCAAAATACGGGCCTGACCTCGAATTGACGGAGGCTGATCGGCTGAAGGCAGTGACGGCGCGGGCCGGCCGCCGGGACGAACCGCTCCCAGGCGGGCACGGCGTGCGGAACGCGGATTTCACTGCAATGGTGCGCGGCGTGCCTGAACGGCGCCGCGCGAGGCGGCGCCGTTCAGATCTGCGGTGATATTGCCTGACGCTATTGCCCGGCTTCAACCAGCACCGGCTTGTCACGATACAGATTGGGGAAGAGCCGCTTCAGGTTGGCGATCTTCGGCATGTCGTTGAAGGCGATATACGCGGAGTCCGGATGCAGCGTGAGGTAGTTCTGGTGATACGACTCGGCAGGATAGAAGCCCTTGAACGGCTCCGTCTTCGTGACGATCGGCGCGGGAAAGGCGTGCGCCTTCCCGAGCTGCGTGATGTAGCTTTGCGCAACCTGCCGCTGCGTGTCGTTCAGCGGAAACACCGCCGAGCGGTATTGCGTGCCGCTGTCCGGACCTTGCCGGTTCAACTGGGTCGGATCCTGAATCACGGAGAAGTACACCTGCAGCAACTGGCCATAGGTGACTTTGGTCGGGTCGAACGTGACCTGCACGGATTCCGCATGACCCGTCTCGCCGCCGCTGACCGTCTCGTACTGCGCCGTGTCGCGCTGGCCACCTGAATAGCCCGACACGGCCCGGGTGACGCCGCGCACGTGCTGGAACACGCCCTGCACGCCCCAGAAGCAGCCACCCGCGAACACCGCGGTCTCTTCGTGAGCGGTCGTGGCGGAGACCGGTTCGTCGAGCGCCGGCGGCGCGATCACGACCGCGGTTTCCGATGAGAATGCCATGCGTTGCGCAAACAGCAACGCCAGCGCGCCGCATCCGAGCGCGAGTGAAAGTGCCGCCGCGCGTGAGCGGGCCGGCTTGCCGCCGATGCGTTTGTCGAAATTCATGAACTGCCTCCTGATTCGATCAGCTCGCGCCGTTGGCCGCGGGCGTGAATGTCATGGCCAGCCCGTTCATGCAATAGCGCAGACCGGTTGGCTTGGGGCCGTCGTCGAAGACGTGCCCGAGATGGCCGCCGCAGCGCCGGCACAGCACTTCGTCGCGCGTCATGCCGAACGACGTGTCGGTGCGCGTAATGACGGCATGATCGAGCGGCTGCCAGAAACTCGGCCAGCCGGTGCCACTGTCGAATTTGGTCTTCGACGAGAACAGCGGCAGTTTGCAGCCGGCGCACGAGAACGTGCCGGCACGATGCTCGTCGTTCAGCGCGCTACTGAAGGGACGCTCCGTTCCTGCCTGGCGCAGCACGCGGTACTGCGCGTCGGTCAGCAGTTTGCGCCATTCGGCGTCGCTGTGCGTCACCTCGTAGGCGGCGGCCGCGCCGCTATCCGCCCCTTGCGCCGCACGCCCCACCCGCCACATCGAAGCGCCGCCGGCCAGCGACGCCGCGCCAATTAATCTGAAGAATATCCGTCTGCTGCAAGCCATGATGTTGCTCCGCATAGTCCGTACAGTTCACCCGTTGCGGCGCGAATTTCGCCACTCGCGAGTGGTCCCGATGCTTAGTCGCACGAGAGTGGGATACATGACAGCATGCGCGTCTTTTTTCACTGCTGCAGGCGCTGCATCGGCCATTACAGCGGAAATTTCGTGGTCGACAGGATTTCCTTGAGCACCATGAACGAGCGGATTTGCCGGACTCCCGGCAGGTAAAGCAACTGCTCCGCGTGCAGCCGGTTGAAGCTGTCGCTGTCGCGCGTGCGGATCGTCATGAAATAGTCGAATTCGCCGGTCACGACGTGGCACTCCATGCAGCCGTCCACCTTTTGCGCCGCTTTCTCGAACTCGGCGAACGACTCGGGCGTGGAGCGATCCAGCACCACGCCGATGATCACCAGCATGCCCGCTCCCGCCGCCTTCGGATCGAGCAACGCGACCACGCCGCGGATCATCCCCGACGCCTTGAGGCGCTCCACGCGCCGCAAGCAGGCGGGCGCGCTCAGTTTGACTTTGGCGGCCAGCGCGACGTTCGAAATCGACGCATCGGCTTGCAACTGTCGCAGGATCGCGCGATCGACGCGGTCGAGCGGTTGCGGTGGTTCGGCGGGCACGGCCGAGGCGGAAGAAGGACGAACTTTTGTTGCGCTCATAGGAAGTTTTGTGTCGATTTATTAGTTTGATTTCCACTTTGTGTTTCAGAAGGTATGCCTGAGGCCATTTTTTCGCAAGCTCATTTCTGGCGGTTTTATCTACCATCTGTTTAACGCGACTCACTGCGATTCGCGTCCAATCAACGGACTCCGGAGCTGCCATGAACCTGCAACGATTCCCGCGTTACCCGCTGACTTTCGGACCGACGCCGATCCAACCGCTCAAGCGCCTGAGCGACCACCTGGGCGGCAAAGTGCAGCTCTACGCCAAGCGTGAAGACTGCAACAGCGGCTTTGCCTTTGGCGGCAACAAGACGCGCAAGCTCGAATATCTGATTCCCGAGGCACTCGCGCAGGGCTGCGACACGCTGGTGTCGATTGGCGGGATCCAGTCGAACCAGACCCGGCAGGTGGCGGCCGTGGCCGCGCATCTGGGCATGAAGTGCGTACTGGTGCAGGAAAACTGGGTCAACTATTCAGACGCGGTGTACGACCGCGTCGGCAACCTCCAGATGTCGCGGATTCTGGGGGCCGACGTGCGCCTCGTCGCCGACGGCTTCGATATCGGCTTTCGCAAGAGTTGGGAAGATGCGCTGGAAAGCGTGCGCGCCGCCGGCGGCAAGCCCTACGCGATTCCGGCCGGCTGCTCCGATCATCCACTGGGCGGGTTGGGGTTCGTCGGCTTTGCGGAGGAGGTGCGCCAGCAGGAAGCCGAACTGGGCTTCAGGTTCGACTACATCGTGGTGTGTTCGGTGACCGGCAGCACGCAGGCCGGCATGGTGGTCGGCTTTGCCGCTGACGGACGCGCCGAGCGCGTGATCGGCATCGACGCGTCCGCGAAGCCCGCGCAAACCCGCGAGCAGATCACCCGGATCGCTCGCCGAACCGCGGAAAAAGTCGGCTTGGGGCGTGACATCACCAGCGAGGACGTGGTGCTCGACGAGCGCTTCGGCGGCCCGGAGTATGGCTTGCCGAATGACGGCACGCTGGAGGCGATCCGCCTGTGCGCGCGCCTCGAGGGTGTGCTGACCGATCCCGTCTACGAGGGCAAGTCGATGCACGGCATGATCGACAAAGTGCGCAATGGCGAGTTTCCGGCGGGTTCGCGCGTGCTATACGCGCACCTGGGCGGCGTGCCGGCGTTGAACGGCTATAGCTTCATTTTCCGCAACGGGTAAGTAGTGCTCACGCCGCCAAGCGCTTTCTCAAGTGTTCACGCAGAAACTCAACAAAGGCACGGATCGTAACCGAGGTTTGCCGGTGCTGCGGATAGACTGCATTGACGCTCGTCGCGGCAGGCAGGAACTCCTCCAGTACCGGCACGAGCTGGCCGCTCCTGAGCGCATCGGCCACGATAAAATCAGGAAGCCGAACTATCCCCAGGCCCGCGACCGCCGCGTCGCGCACCAGTTCGCCGTTGTTCGCCCGCAATGGTCCGTGTACTTCGACGCTTTTCGCCACGCCGTCGACCACGAAGTCCCAGCTGACCGTGCCGCCATGGCCGTACAGCAGGCAGGAATGCCGCTCCAGATCGCGCGGCACGGCGGGCGCGCCACGGCGGCGCACGTAACCTGGGCTGCAGCACGCCACCATCCTGATATCCACGAGCTTCTGCGCCACCAATGTGGAATCCGGCAACGCGCCGATCCGGATCGCCATGTCGAAGCCCTCGCCCACCACGTCGACGGTGCGGTCGCTCAATTCCATCTCGACACGCACGTCGCCGTTCTGGCGCAGAAACGTCGCCACGAGCGGCGACAGATGCGCCATGCCGAACGACATCGGCGCGCTCACGCGTAGCAGCCCACGTGGCCCGGCATGCAACTGCGACATGGCCTGCTCGGCGTCCTCGACCTCCCCCAGGATGCGTTTGGCGCGCTCGTAGAAATCCTGACCGAGTTCGGTCACCGCCAGCTTGCGGGTATTGCGGATCAGCAACTGCACGCCGAGCGCCTCTTCCAGCGCCATCACCCGGCGGCTGACGAATTGCTTGGACAGCGCCAGGCGGTTGGCGGCCGCCGTGAAATTGTGGGCGTCGACCGTGGCGATAAAGATGCGCATGTCATCGAGCTGCATTTTATTGTCTACTCCATTGCGACAGTGTTTCCGTTTGTGGATAGATTATAACCATCCAGATTGACCTACACTCCTGTTCATGGATCGCGGCCTCACATCGAACCGCGTCGCACACCTCAAGGAGAAAAAAGATGCTCGAAATCAGACACGCCAATCAACGCGGCCGCGCGGAGCACGGCTGGCTTAGCTCGCGTCATACGTTTTCCTTTGCGAACTATCACGATCCGAAGCAGAACGGCTTCTCCGACCTGCTCGTGATCAACGACGACCGCGTCGCGCCGGCTCAAGGTTTCGGCAAGCACCCGCACCGCGACATGGAGATTTTTTCGTACGTGCTGGAAGGCGCGCTGGAACACAAGGACACCATGGGCACAGGCTCGGTGATCGTGCCTGGCGACATCCAGTTGATGAGCGCGGGAACCGGCATTGCGCACAGCGAATACAACCATTCGAAGAGCGATCCGGTGCACTTCCTGCAAATCTGGATCGCGCCGGGCAAAATGGGCACGACGCCGCGTTATCAGCAGCGTCACTTCGGCGCGGACCAGAAGCGCGGCGTGTTGCGCCTCGTGCTCTCGCCGGACGGCGCGAACGATTCGCTGCAGTTGCAACAGGATGCACGGGTCTACGCCGGTCTCTTCGACGGTGATGAAACAGCCCGGCTCGAGCTGGCCAGCAATCGCTATGCGTATGTCCACGTGGCACGCGGCAGCGTCACGGTGAACGGCGTCGAGTTCAAGGAAGGCGACGGCGCCCGTATCCGCGGCGAGCAAGCGCTGACCTTCACGCAAGGTCACGACGCTGAAGTGCTCGTGTTCGACCTGCGCGATAACGAAGTGTCGGAGTTGTGGGCTTAACGTTGTAGGCTTAACGGCCTAAGTAGGGTTCGCCGGGACCATGCTGGCGAACCAAACCTTTACTACCTATAGAGAAAAAATCATGCGCTACACGCTGTTTGAAAACCAGAAAGACTCCGTTCTCCTCGTTGCCCGTATCCTGTTGATGGTGTTGTTCGTCATGTTCGGCTGGGCCAAGCTCACCGGCTTTGGCGGCACCGTTGCGTACATGACGTCGAGCGGCGCGCCGATGCCCGAACTGTCGGCGGTGATCGCCGTGGTGATGGAGTTGATCGTGGGCGTCGCGCTCCTGGTGGGTTTCTTCACGCGGCCGCTGGCGCTGCTGCTCGCGCTTTACACGTTCGGCACCGCCATCATCGGCCACCACTTCTGGAACATGACCGGCGCCGTGCAGTATGACAACATGATTCACTTCTACAAGAACATCAGCATCATCGGCGGTCTGCTGCTGTTGTGCGTGAGTGGTCCTGGGAAGTATTCGATCGACCGCCGTTAAGTTCGCACCACTTACGCTGCGCCCATAAGAAAGCCGCCCGGTCAGTTCACACTGCCGGGCGGCTTTTTGCTTGAGTCTGACCTCGCGTGTCAGCCCGCGAACTGCGCCAGCACGCGCTCGCGGATCGCGGGACGTATATTCGACTGCGCCATGTTGCCGTGATAATGCGCGACTACGCGCGGATTCATCACGCGGAACCACAGCGGCGGCACGTACGCCAGCATGATCATCGTGGCATAGCCGGACGGCAATTGCGGCGCGCCGTCGAAATGACGCAGCGCCTGGTAGGAGCGCGTCGGGTTCGCATGATGATCGGCGTGGCGCTGCAACTGGTACAGAAATAGATTCGTCACGATACGATTGCTGTTCCATGAGTGCTGCGGCTGGCAGCGCTCATAACGGCCACTTGCGAGCTGTTTGCGGCCAAGCCCGTAATGTTCCAGATAGTTGACCACTTCGAGCAGCGAAGCACCGTACACGGCCTGGATCAGCAGGAACGGAATCACCGTCTTGCCGAATAGCGCGATCATTGCGCCCCATAGCACGACGGTCATCGCCCACGAATGCAGGACCTCGTTGCGCCACGTCCACGGCGATTGGCCGAGGCGTTCGAGCCGGTGTTGTTCGAGCCGCCACGCGGACGCAATGCTGCCGAACACCGTGCGCGGCAGAAAGCGCCAGAACGATTCGCCATAGCGGGCACTGGCCGGATCGGGCGGCGTGGCCACCCGCACATGATGCCCGCGGTTGTGTTCGACGAAGAAGTGGCCGTACGCGACCGGCGCCAGCGTGACCTTGGCGAGCCACCGCTCGAAGCGGTCGGTCTTGTGGCCGAGTTCATGCGCCGTGTTGATCGACACGCCGGTCGCCGCGCCGAGCGACAGCGCAAAGCCCAGGTAGTCGTACCATGCCAGCGCATGCGTCCCAACGATCCAGAGCGCGCCGAAAAACGACAAGTATTCGATGAACGTGGCGAGATAGACGATGCGTCGGTAGTAGCGCTCCCTTTCGAGTGTCGGGACGACGTCTTCGGGAGGATTGCTGGGGTCGTCGCCGATCAGGTAGTCGAGTACCGGAATGATGCCGAACACGAAGATCGGTCCGAACCACCAGAAGATGTGCCAGCCGGTCTGCAGCGCCAGATTGGCGGCGTGCAGCGGCAGGGTGATCGTGAGCGCGCCGAGCAACCACAGGTAGCGCTTGCCATCGACCCACCGCGCGGGGGCCGCTTGCGATCTTGCCATTGTCTCCCTCCTTGTTGTGTGTCGCCAGACGTCCGCGTGGCGGCATGCTGGCGCGCGGGTCGGCGAAACCGTCCCCACTCCCCGATTTATATGGCCTGGAGAGCGGGATAGCCAAGGAATCGCGCCAGGTGGGAGTCTCCAAACAACGGGGCCGTGGAGGGGGTAAGCGGGCTGTGGTTCGAGCGCCGGTATGAAACGGGCGTTTTGGGTGTCGTGTGGGCCGTTTGCGCGAGGGTCGGGCGGTGTGGCGGAGGACCGCGCCGTGGACGAGTACTTGACGCTGCGGGTTCGAATCGTGCTCGCGCTTGAATACCGCGCGAGTACAAACAAAAACGGCGGCCCAAAGGCCGCCGTCCCTGACTCACACTACCCGCGTCAAGCCGCTACTTCGGCTTCCGCCTCTGCCTGACTAACCTCGTCCAATTCCTCGCTATTGCGGATCAGATGGTCGAACGCGGAAAGCGATGCCTTCGCGCCCTCGCCCACGGCGATCACGATTTGCTTGAACGGCACCGTCGTCACATCGCCGGCTGCGAACACGCCCGGCACCGACGTCGCACCGCGTGCGTCGACCACAATCTCGCCGTGCTTCGACAACTCGAGCGTGCCCTTGAGCCATTCGGTGTTCGGCACGAGACCGATCTGCACGAACACGCCTTCGAGTTCGACCGTCTTCACTTCGCCCGAGCGCAGATCCTTGTAGACCAGACCGTTGACCTTCTTGCCGTCGCCGGTGATTTCCGTGGTCTGGGCTTGCGTAACGATCGTCACGTTGGCAAGGCTGCGCAGCTTGCGCTGCAGCACTTCGTCGGCACGCAAGGTCGCACCGAATTCGAGCAGCGTCACTTCGCGCACGATACCCGCGAGGTCGATGGCCGCTTCGACGCCGGAATTGCCGCCGCCGATCACCGCGACACGCTTGCCCTTGAAGAGCGGGCCATCGCAGTGCGGGCAATACGCCACGCCATGATTGCGGTACTCGCGCTCGCCAGGCACATTGATCTCGCGCCAGCGCGCGCCCGTCGCCAGGACGATGGTTTTGGCCTTGAGCACCGCCCCATTCGCCAGACGCACTTCGTGGATGCGGCCGGGAACCAGTGCTTCGGCGCGCTGCACGTCCATGATGTCGACTTCATAGCTCTTCACGTGCTGTTCGAGCGCCGCGGCGAACTTCGGTCCTTCGGTTTCTGTCACCGAGACGAAGTTTTCAATCGCCAGCGTGTCGAGCACCTGGCCGCCGAAGCGCTCCGCCACCACGCCCGTCGCAATGCCCTTGCGCGCCGAGTAAATGGCCGCCGCCGCGCCCGCGGGGCCGCCGCCGACGATCAGCGTGTCGAACACCGGCTTCTTTTCCAGTTCCTTCGCAGCACGGGCGCCGGCGTTGGTGTCGAGCTTGGCGAGGATTTCCTTCACACCGCTGCGGCCCTGGCCGAACACTTCGCCGTTCATGAACATGGTCGGTACCGCCATGATCTGGCGCGCTTCGACTTCGTTCTGGAACAGCGCGCCGTCAATCGCCACGTGGCGGATGCGCGGGTTGATCAGCGCCATCACGTTCAGTGCCTGCACGACTTCCGGGCAGTTCTGGCATGACAGCGAAAAATACGTTTCGAATTGATAGTCGCCGTCGAGGTTGCGGATCTGTTCGATCACCGCGTCTTCGAGTTTGACCGGATGGCCGCCGACCTGCAGCAACGCGAGGACGAGCGACGTGAATTCATGCCCCATCGGAATGCCGGCAAAACGGATGCCGATATCCCTGCCCGGCTCGCCGATCGAGAACGACGGCTTGCGCTCGGTGTCGCCACGGCGTTCGATCACGGTGACGCGTTCCGACAACGTCGCGATATCGTTCAGCAATGCCAGCAACTCTTGCGATTTGGCGCTGTCGTCGAGCGACGCGACGATTTCGATAGGCCTGCTAACCTTTTCGAGGTACGATTTCAACTGAGTCTTGAGATTGGCGTCAAGCATGGCGATTCGATTCCGTGACGAGGGTATGGAGTTCCCGGCCCCGCACGCATCCGGATAGGACGAGTGCGGCCCGGGGACGCGCGAACCGCGGTATGACGAGGTTCGCGCGGTGAAGCGCCCCGAGGTGCGATGGGGCGCTAACTGCGACAGGTAGCGAGACCTTAGATCTTGCCGATCAGGTCGAGCGACGGGGTCAGCGTTTCTGCGCCCGGCGTCCACTTGGCGGGGCACACTTCACCCGGGTGAGCCGCGATGTATTGCGCAGCCTGCACCTTGCGCAGCAGTTCGCCGGCGTCACGGCCAATGCCGTTGTCGTGAATTTCGGCCAGCTTGATCTCGCCTTCCGGGTTGATCACGAACGTGCCGCGCAGTGCCAGGCCTTCTTCTTCGATCAGCACGTCGAAGTTGCGCGAGATGGCCAGCGTCGGGTCAGCCAGCATCGGGTACTTGATCTTCTGGATCGTGTCCGACGTGTCGTGCCATGCCTTGTGCGTGAAGTGCGTATCGGTCGACACGCTGTAGATTTCCACGCCGAGCTTCTTGAATTCGGCGTAGCGATCCGCCAGGTCGCCCAGTTCGGTCGGGCAAACAAACGTGAAGTCGGCCGGATAGAAAACGAAAACCGACCACTTGCCCTTCAGGCTTTCTTCAGTAACGGTCTGGAAATCGCCGTTGTGATAAGCCTGTGCTTTGAACGGTTTGACTTGACTGTTGATGATCGGCATTTACTGAGTCCTCTTTCGGAGTGGGTGGAAAGTGGAGTTAGTATCTCAGACCACGCTTAATAGGTAAAGTGGATTGTTATAATAATTCGATAGAATTTTACTATTTATCCCGCTACCGATGACTATCGCACTGCACAAAGTCATTCCTTCATGAGCCGCCAGAGGGTCGTGCGCCCTATGCCGAGCGCCCGGCTGGCCGCGGCGCGGTTGCCGCCGGCCTGTTCGAGCGCGTGCAGAGCCTCGTCCCGGGTAGGGGTCGCGCGCGATGACGCGGTTTCTGCTGCTTCAGCGGCCGGACGCGCCGCGCTCGCAGGCGACTTGCCCAGCGCCTGCTTCATGCGTCCAAATTCCGGGAAGAGCGCCTGGTCGTCTGGGCCCGCCTCGCCGCCATCATCGCCGACATAAATTGCGGCGCGCACCAGCAGATTTTCCAGCTCCCGCACATTGCCGGGCCACGCGTAGTGCTCGAACAAGGGCTCGAGAAACGCCAGCACCCGGTCGAGCGCCGCCGCCGACAACCCATACTGGAGCGCGCTGCGGCTCAACAGGTGCCGCGCCAGGGGCGCGACATCGCCGCGCCGTTCGCGCAGCGGCGGCAATTCTATCTGAAGCAGGTTGAGCCGAAAATACAAATCCGCGCGAAACGCGCCCTGCTCGACCAGCGCGTGCAAATCGCGGTGCGTGGCGGCGATCACCCGCACATCGACCGGCGTGGCGCGCCCCGAGCCGAGTTTCATCACCTCGCGCTCCTGCAGGACGCGCAGCAGCCGGCTCTGCAGCGCCGCCGGCATTTCACCGATTTCGTCGAGAAAAATCGTCCCCGTGTGGGCGATTTCAAAGAGGCCAGGCTTGCCGCCGCGCCGCGCGCCCGTGAACGCACCCTCCTCATGGCCGAACAGTTCGCTCTCGATCAACCCCTCGGGCAGCGCCGCGCAATTGAACGCGACAAACGGATTGCCGCGCCGCCGGCTGGCGTTGTGAATACCCTGCGCGACCAGCTCCTTGCCGGTGCCGCTTTCGCCGCTCAGCAGCACGGTGGCGTCGTGTGCGGCGCCGGCGCGCGCCAGCCGCCGCACGCGTTCGAGCGCCGCCGAGCCGCCGATCAGATCGTCCAGCCGGTGCCGCGCGACCAGATGCTTCGGCCGCTGGCTGGTGCGCAGCGAGCGGTCGATCCGCTGCGCGACCAGCGCGTCCTGCAGCGTCACCACGGATCCGGTGCGCACGCCCTGCTCCATGATCGGCACGCAGTTGACGATCAGCGCGCGGCCGCCAATCTGCTCGATGCGTTCCTCGATCGGCTGGTCGTGCTCGAGCGTCTCGCGCAGCAGCGGCCCGACGGCACGCTCGACCAACGCGGGCAGTTCCTGGTCTCTGCTTCCCAAGGAGGCTTCCTGCGACGCACCGAGGCCCAGCAGTTCGAGCATGGCCGGATTGACGGCTTCGACTTGCCCGGCCTCGTCGAACGCGGCGACACCGTCGCGCAGATGCGCGACGATCGTGTTCAGGCGCACGCGTTTCGACTCCTTCTGACGACTCACGCGCGCCAGTTCGACCGAGCGCTCGAACGCTTCCTCGACCGCGCCGAGCGAGTACAGGAACACGCTGGCGAGGCCGGCCTCCTGCGCAAAATCGCAAGCCATGCCAGGGCCGATGATGACGCCGCAGCCTTCCGCCGCGAGGTTGGCGACCGCGAGCCGCACTTCGTCGATCGAGCGATAGGCGCGCTGTTTCAGGCTGACCTTCAGCCACGCATCCAGGTCCGCGAGTTCGTGGGAGATGGTTTCGTGCAGCACGAGGCCGATCTGCGCGCCGGGCCACGTGGTGGTGGCGCGGGTGATCGCGCTCAGCACGTCGAAGCCGTTCACCTTGACCGTCACGACCGGCACGCTCAGGTTCTCGCGCAGATAGGCGCCGTTCGATCCGGCGGCCAGCACGACGTCGACCGAGCCCGCGTCCACGTAGGCCTGCAACGCAGTGACGGCGGCGCCGTAACCTTCCCGGACCGAAAAGAAGCGGGCCCGCCCCGCATAGCGCGGCGCGACGGTCTCGCAAAGCGACTGCAACCGGCTGATACTCACCAGTGCAACGCCGGGACGGCCCGGATCGGCATTTGCAAGGGACGACGTGAAAGTGGACACCGTGACACTCCGCTCAAAATATTGAAACGTTCCATGGAACGTTTCTCGAAACACCAGACGCATTGTGCCACGAATCGCCGTCCTGCCGATTTTCCACTAAGCGACTGATTATTTGAGACAAACTCCCGGCGCCGCCAAATGGCACGCTTACTGCGTATAGAGGCGTACGTCGTACTTATCACCTTTCTTTCTGGAGACCCACCGTCATGAGCACTTCCGCTACCCGCCGCGCCGCCTTCCGCGCCAAAGTCAACGAACGCCAGGGGCTGCTGGTGCCCGGCGCCTTCAATGCGATGAGCGCCCGCGTGATCGAGGACGCCGGCTTCGAAGCCATCTACATCACGGGCGCGGGCGTGACCAACATGTCGCTCGGCCTGCCTGACCTCGGCTTCATCGGTCTTGCCGAAGTCGCCGAACATACGGCGCGGATTCGCGACGCGGTCGCGCTGCCGCTGATCGTCGATGCCGACACCGGCTTCGGCAACGCGCTGAACGTGCGCCAGACCGTACGCGTGCTCGAGCGCAGCGGTGCCGACGTGATCCAGTTCGAAGACCAGATCATGCCGAAGAAATGCGGCCACTTTTCCGGCAAGGAAGTGATTAGCGCCAGCGAGATGGTCGGCAAGATTCGCGCGGCCGTCGACGCCCGCGAAGACGGCAATCTGCAGATCATGGCGCGCACCGATGCGGCCGCGGTCCACGGCATCGAGGACGCCATCGAGCGCGGTCATCGTTTCATCGAGGCCGGCGCCGACATCCTGT
The DNA here is from genome assembly GCF_001645125.1 of Paraburkholderia ginsengiterrae. GTDB lineage: Bacteria > Pseudomonadota > Gammaproteobacteria > Burkholderiales > Burkholderiaceae > Paraburkholderia > Paraburkholderia ginsengiterrae. Next base: position 41,592 of record NZ_LXKA01000033.1, read on the forward strand.
TTATCGAGGCAACCGAGTCGCTCGCGGACATTGAGCGTCTGCCTTCGCTGTTTGACAAGCCGCAACTGATCAATATCGTGATCGGCGGCAAGACGCCGGTGCAATCGCGCGAAGCGCTCGGCAAGCTCGGCTACGGCATCGTGCTGTACGCGAACGCGGCGCTGCAAGGCGCGGTGCTCGGCATGCAGCGCGCGCTCGGCACGTTGAAGAGCAACGGCCGCCTCGACGAAGACGCGACGCTGGTCGCGCCGTTCAGCGAGCGCCAACGCCTCGTCAACAAGCCGCTGTACGACAAGCTGGACCGCGAGTACGCCGCGAAGGATTGAGCGGCGACGGTTCGAAGAAAATCGTGTTTCCGGCTGACCTGTGCAGATGCCTTGCCGCGCGCCGGTCCGGCCGATGCGCGGCGGTTGCCCTTGCCGACGATGTGGCGCCATTAATTGCGTTACGATTCAGGGCTGGCGGCCTCGTGTGCTCCTGACGACGTCACTAGCGCCTGAATGGAGACCGCATGGCGGCCACGCCCCTCTCGCCCGTCCGCTTCGTCCGGATGCCGGCAACACGATTTCTAAAGGTAGTCGCAAGACCATGAAGGCCAGAACCACGCGCGTAATGCGCCGGTACACTCGCGGCATTGACGTACGCGAACAGGCTCGCCGCACCACGAGGATCGCGTCATGACCGGCGGCGCAACACGCAATACCGGCAACGCGCATGTCGGCTGGCTGCCGTATATCGTCGCGGCCACCTTCTTCATGGAGTACCTCGACACCACAGTGATCGCCACGGCGTTGCCGCAGATGGCGCACTCGTTCGGCGTCGGCCCCAACAGCCTCAGCCTGGGCATGACGGCCTACATGCTGGCGCTGGCCATCTTTATCCCGGTCAGCGGCTGGGTTGCCGACCGCTGCGGGTCGCGCACGGTCTTCTTCAGCGCGATCGGTGTGTTCACGGTGGCCTCGGTGTTGTGCGGACTTTCGCAAAACGTCGTCGAGTTCACCGCTGCCCGTCTCCTGCAAGGCATGGGCGGCGCGATGATGGTGCCGGTGGGCCGCCTGATCGTGGTCCGCAGCACGGAAAAGAGCCGCATGATGCAGGCCATTTCCACCATCACCTGGCCGGCGATTGCCGCGCCGGTGGTCGGTCCGCCGATCGGCGGTTTCATCACGACTTACGCGTCGTGGCGCTGGATTTTCCTGCTCAACGTGCCGTTTGGCCTGGCGGCCATGGCCGTCGCGCTCGCGCTGGTGCCGAACCTGCGTGGCAGCGAGCGCAAACCGCTCGACGTGGTCGGCCTGCTGCTGAGCGGCACCACGCTGACGGCGATTTTGTACGGCGCGGAACTCGCCAGCCAGCCCGGCGAAAATCCGTGGATCGCCGGGGCGATCATTCTCGGCGGTCTGCTGATGGGCGTAGTGGCGTTCCAGCATGCGAAGCGCCACCCGCATCCGTTAATCGACGTTTCGACGCTGAAAATCCCGACCTTCTCCGTGACGGTAGTGACGGGCTCGTTCACGCGCATTGGCATTGGCGCGGTGCCTTATCTGATGCCGCTGCTGTTCCAGGTGGGCTTCGGTTTGTCGGCGTTCAAGTCGGGCCTGTTGCTGCTCGCCAGTGCGCTCGGCAATCTCGGCATGAAGGCGCTGACCACGCGTATCCTGCAGCGCTACGGTTTTCGCATGGTGTCGATCGTCGATGTGACGGTGGCGGGTGTGTTCATCATCGCCTGCGGACTGCTGACGCCGAACGTGCCGCTCGCGCTGGTGCTGTTGGTGGTGTTTATCTACGGCGTAGCGCGTTCGATGCAATTCTCGACGCTCGCCACCCTCGCCTACGCCGACGTCGCGCAACCGCAGATGAGTGCCGCCAGCACGCTCTGGAGCGCGGCGGCGCAAATGACCATCGGGTTGGGTATCGCGTTCGGCGCGGTGTCGCTGCGCGCGGCGGCATTCTTCAACGGCGAGACGACAGGCCGCGTCTTCACGCTCGACGACTTCCGCCTTGCGTTTCTGTTCGCGGGCCTGGTGACGCTCGCGTCCGTGATCGGCTATCTGGGTCTGGCGCGCAACGCCGGACAGAGCATCGGCGGCGGCACGCGCGGCAACGAAGACCCGGCCAAGGGCTAGGCCATCAACAGGACATTCCGGCAAAGCAGGTGGAGACAGACAGTGCAGGCAAACCCACTCACGATTTCAAGCAGCAAGGCCGACCTGGACCTCGACACGGTCTACAGCTTCCTGTCTCAGGAGACGCCATGGGCCAAGGGAATGCCGCGCGAAACGTTCGAGCGGGCTGTCGCGGGCTCGCTGTGTTTCGGCGGATATCTCGAAGGCAAGCAGGTGGCGTTCGCGCGCATGGTTACGGATGAAGCCACCTTCGCATACCTGTGCGACGTGTTCGTGCTACCGGATTACCGCGGTCGAGGTTACGCATCCGCGCTGATGAAGCACATCTTCGCGAGCCCGTCGCTTCAGGGTTTGCGCAGAATCATGCTGGTGACAACGGACGCGCACCACGTGTACGCGCCGCATGGTTTCATGGCACCGGCGAATCCGGAACGTTACATGGAGCGGCATAACCCGGACGTGTACTCGGCCACGGCCGGCAACGCCGCCGGTTAAGGCCACCAGGTTAGGTCACCGGATAAGGCCACCTCAGCCGTAAGCGCGTTCGCGCACCCACTTCGTCATGATCCATTTGTCGCCGCCGAGCACCGGCGCGCCGCCGTGCAAGGTCAGCGGATCGAGTTGACGCTGGCCGTTCATATAGCGGAAATACACCGCGCCGCCTTGCTGCGCCGCGACCGACATGCCCGCTTCCGGGAAGATCGTTTCGCCGCCGTCGGCCACGTCGTTCAGATAGATCACGAGCGTTGCGACGCGCTGGCCGCCCTGCGAGGTATGCACCGCGCTGCCGGGCTGATCGGGCGGGAAGTAGTCGAAATGCGGGCGGTACTCGCCGGTCGTGCCGTAGTGCAGGATCTGCAGCCCTTCGCCGTTTTCGACGGGCCAGTTCATCAGACTGGCAATACGCCGGTCCATCCGTTCGATGAATTCATCCTCGCCGCGCTGATACCAGATGCCTTCGCTGGTGCGGTTGCGGATCACGTCTTCCTTGCCGGTGTCCGGATTGACCGTGGTGGAGCGTTTCAGCCGGTGACGCGAGCGTTCGATCATCTCGGCGCATTCATCCGGCGACAGCACATCGGCAAACACGATCACCTGTGGCCGCTCGCAGCGCATCAGCACGCGCACGTCGCGATCGTGGGCACGGATGACATTGCCGCGCGCAACCGGCATCTCGTCGTATTGATAGGTTTGCGGCGCGGCTTTGGCGAGCGCGGCTTCAGTCGCCGCAACCGCGGCGAACATGGGGCTGTCCGGACTTGCGCCGAAGGCCTTGAGCACCGCCGCGCGCGCCGCGTCAGTCACGAAGCCGGCCTGCACCATCGCGCCGATCATCGAGTCCGGACTGCAGCCGCGTGCGACGTTTGTGCTCAGCCACTCTTCCCATGCGGTATCCACTACAGGCATAGCAATCCTCGTTCGTCCACGTGAAGTACTACGGGTTCAACTGGCTGAATCATATCAAGCGCGCCAGGGAGCGTGACAGCGGGCCGTGCGCGGGTCAGGTGCGGCGCTGCCTGCGCCGGTAAAGGTCGAGCCCCTTTCGCGCCTGCGACCGGATGGCGCGCTGCACGAACGGCGACCAGCCAAGCAGCGTTCCTTTAATCCCCAACGCCTGGCGCGTCCAATGCCACAGGTCGAAGCTGTCGCGATGCTCGGCGATGCGGCCGTCCCGGAACACAAAACGGGCCTCGATCCGGTTGACCACCGGACGCCCTGTCTGGCTGAACAGGTAGCGCGCTACCCAGCGGGCGCGGCCGGCCCGGTCGTCCGCTTCGACGCCGTCGAACGTCAGCGAGAAGTCCTGCGCGCGGGCCACCAGCATGCGCCACATATCGCGCGCTTCCTCGCCATGCAGCTCGCCAAACGCGGGATCGCTGAAGACAACGTCGTCGGCGTAGCACGCGGCCATGGTTTCGGCGTCGCGTTGCTGAAACGCTGTGTAGAAACGCTCGATCAGTTCGATGTTGGGATGGGTCATTGTTGTAGTCGTGTGGGTTTTACCCGGCGCGCAAGCAGTCCGAGGAGAATGCCCGGCGACGCTTCGGCGCGGACATCGACCACACAATATCGGAAATTGGCGCGGGCGGGCGCAAGGCGCCCAGGCTATCCATTCGACTCCACGCTTCGCATCCGCACAGCGGGCAGCAATGTCGCGGGCATGAAATCAACCAGGAAGAAGCCCCACCGCAGCCAGGAAGCGCCTTCTGTTCCACACTCGCGGCGCCTTTCGTTATATCCTGTCGAATATCACGGTAGGCTTCGTGGTGCGTGATGACGCCTTCTCCGGCCGCGCACCACCTAGCGAAACGAGCCAGCAGGAGCAAGTCACGGTGCACAGCCGATCCCTTTTGCCCGACCCGGCAGAACGCCTCGAGCGCCTGCCATACGAGCTTTCGTCGACCATCACTGCGGTGAAATCGGCGTCCGATCGTGGCCGCGCCGAATCGATCCGCGACGTCGTCGACGCCTACCGGCGCCTGTACGGGAGCATCCAGCGTTTCATCCTGATGCTGAGCCAGGACCGGTTGAATTTCGCCTCCGTCGGTACGTCCGGGTCGCCGTCGCTGAATCAGTTGCTCTCCATGCTCGCCGAGCAGGCCAGGGCGGCGGCGTTCGTGCGTCTGCGCGAACTCAAGGCGGCGATCGAAGAAGCGCGCTCGGCCGAACAACTGCGCGACGCGATCTTCTCGGACGCATTCAGTAACGACCCGGCCGCGTTACGCAAGGTGGTCACGCAACTCGAACGGCTCGACGCGGTCTTTGTGGGCCTGTGCGTCGGACATGTTCTCGACCAGCATGCCGGCGCGCTTCATGTGCACTTTCACGCGCACGCTCGCCCCGCCTGACGCCGCCCCGGATTCAAGACTCCCATGCACACGCCCCCGTTTCGTCTCGCCCAGCCCACGCGCCTGAAACTGTCCGGCGACGAGCTTGCCAGCACCGGCTTGCGCACCGCCGACCCGTGCTGCACGCCCAGCGAGGCTTCTGTGCCGCACACCAATCGGCGCGCTCGCCTCGCGGAGCTCGACGGCCATCTGCATTGTTCGATCATCGGCACGTGTCTGAGCACGCACGAGTTGCGCAGGCTGCTGCCTAAATTCACGGACCTCGATCGCCGTGACGCGAGCGACCTGGAGATTCATCACTCGGCGGTAGAACTCGCGAGCCAGGGCGGCACGGCCGCCAAAGCGCTCCACAAATTGCTCGACGAACGGTATGCAGGCGCGATCCGCCGCTTCGACAACGCCACCGACGACGTCAGCCTGCTCGCGCTCTGGGACGATGCGCTGAAAAGCGGCGACATTCCGCCCGCCTACTGGGCGTTGATGACGCATCCTTTCGCCACCATGCCGGTGCGCCAGAAAGCGTTCGGCGAACTGCACATGCTGTCGCATCTGGTGGGCGCCGCCAATCGCGCGGACATCCGCCGGCTGGTCGCGTTGGAAGAAGAAAACGCCGCGCTGAAAGAAAAACTCGAGCGCCAGCAGAGCCAGATGCAGGAACTCGGCATGCAGCGCGATGCGTCGATCGCCGCGCTCAACGAGCAGATCGCGCAATTCGTGACGCAGACTGCCCGCCAACTGCACGGCAATGCCGCCGACCTCCAGGCCGAGGTGCTACGCCTGCGCGACAGGCTGGCCGAAGCAGATCAGCGCGTCGCACTGCATACCACGCGCCGCGAGGCCGCGGAGCAGCGCGCGCTCCAGGAACAGCAAGCCGCGCTCGCGCTACGCAAACACCACGATCAAACGCTCAGGCTGCTCAAGCTGGTGCAAAGCGAGTGCGATGCCCTGGAACGCGCCACAGTGGACGTCGCGAATTCGGCGGGCGAAGCCGGCGCGCGCCGCTCGAGTCTCGCGCGCTTGCAGGGCAAACGGATTGTGTATGTGGGCGGCAGGCCCGGTTCGAATGCCGCGCTCAAGCGGCTGGTGGAGGCGTCCGGCGGCGACCTGCTGGTGCACGACGGCGGGGTGGAAGACCGCAAGGGGCTGCTTGTGGGCGCGTTGCCAGGAGCGGATCTCGTGGTCTTTCCGGTCAACTGTATCGATCACGATTCGATGAACACGCTCAAGCGGGTGTGTGAGCGTCATCAGATCGACTATCACCCGTTGCGCACCGCAAGTGTGGCGAGCTTTATCGAATTGATGAGCCGCCTGCCCGCTGGACATCTCACGCACACCGGCAATCCGCCGCCTTCGGCATTTTGCCTGCGGCACGGTTGAGGGCGTTCTCGAGAATCCGACCGCTCAGACGCGGATCAGGCGGGTCAATTCGGCGATCTGTTTCGCGCAGCTTCGCTGCGCCTCGACTTCGACGTCGCGGTACAGGCGAATGATGGCTTCGCCCACCGGGGTCAACGTACAGCCGCCGCCACTCTGGCCGCCTTGCTCCGAATGCGTGGCGGGCGACTTGAGCGAACGGTTCAGTTCGTCGATCAGCAGCCAAGCGCGCCGGTAGGACATGTCGAGGCTGCGCGCCGCGGCCGAGATCGAGCCGAATTCACGCACCGCTTCGAGCAATTCGACTTTGCCCGGTCCGAGGGCGACGGCGCCGCCGCTGCGGATGCGCATGCGGAAACGCACTTCGGGACGCGCCCTCGCGACTTTTTTTGCCGCGGGTGTGGAGCTGGTTTTTTGGGTATCGGCCATGCGCGAAAGCATACACGAACCGCTTCGCGCTGCCACCCTGGCCAAACAGCCGTCAACGCAGGTCCGGGAAGCAATGTCCGTAATCTTCGCAGCCCGGGCAACCGGGCGCCGGGCCAGGCATGAGGCCCAGGCTCAGCGCGCGCTGGCCGGCTAGAAATTTCTTCCATCGCAAGTTGGCGACATTCAGCGCAACCAGCGTGGGGAAATAGCGCGTCAGCATCCACGTGACTTCATCGCGGCCGGCTAGGCCGAGGTCGCGCCACAAATGGTCCGGGCGCAAACAGGCGTGCGCGATGATCGAGGCGAGGCAAGCCGCGTCGTCCGCGTGGACGGCCGCGCCGATGTGCGTGAGCAGCAGCGAATGCAGCGTGCGGACGAACTCCGCGTGTTCACCGGTAATGACGGCGACAGGCGGCGTGGCCTGCGCGGGCGCATGCGCAAAATGCCGCCCGAGCAGTGCGCGCCAGACTGCGGGCTGAAGTCCGAGCAACGCGAGTTCGCGGCGCACGTCACGCTCGGCGATCAGCTTCGCGAAGAGCCGTGTATCGGGCGACGCGGGGTCCGTCGCCGCGTCCAGCCAACGGGTCATGCGCGTGGCGGTCCGGGCGTCCAGCGGTAAAGACAACACTTGTGGTGCGCCTCCGGTTACGGCGCCTTCGGCAGCAGGTGCAAGCGGTTCGTCAGACATGGGGGCCAGGGCAATGATGATCAGCGGACCATCTTACGCCAGCGGTCCACGCTTCACGGCCCACACCAGAGTTCGCCGCCCGCGTCTTTCTACGCCAAAGGCCCCAGCACATGCGCCTCGATCCGCGCCAGACGTTTGACGTGGCGCGGCGCGGGCAGGATGTCCGAGCCGGAAAACAGAATCGGCGCGCCGTCCTCCGGCGTGAGCGCGCGGCCGCCGCATTCGTACGCCACGAGAACGTTTTCGCCCACCGGCGTGTTGAAGAGTTCATGCCAGGAAAATGTCACGACATAGCCGTCGTGCCCCACCGCCACGAACACCGTGCGCTTGAATTCGCCCGGCACGCTGTTCGGCAGGCCCGCCTCCGTGATGAGGGTCGTCAGACGCACGCCGCGATAGGGCTCGACACTGCGAATGAAGCGGTTCGTCGTGTAGCAGCGCAGATCGAACGGCGTCGCCAGCACGCTTTCGTAGCGGCTGAGTTGATCGAGACCGAACGACAGCGGCCGCTGGAACCGCCCGCTCAAGAGGAGTGCGGCGTCGACCGCCGGCGCGGCAATCACATTTACATTATCCATACGCGGTTATCTCCAGCATTGACGCCTGAGTGGCTTGTTCACTCGTTATGTCCGTGCGTATATTACGCTGCGATGGCGGCTGCAGCGCAAAAACGGCGTCGATACGCACTATATCGCTGGACATATCGGCCGCATGGCCGCGCTCGTCCCCAACCATAACCAGCAAGGCACGCGCGGTCGCGCTGGTGGCGGCCGGCGCCGTCACACTAAATCGCGCGGCGGCGTCGTAATATAGCGATCTAAATAACGCAACGGGGTTATCGCATGGTTCGCAAGCTGCTCAGCTCTCTCGCCACCTCTCTCGTGCTCGCCGCCGGCATCGTGACGGCCACGCCGGCTGTGGCTCAAGACGCGCCTTCGGGTGGCGATACGGTCAACGTGCTGTACGCCGGTTCGCTCGTCAACCTGATGGAGCGCAGCGTCGGCCCGGCGTTCGAGAAAGCCACCGGCCAGCATTTCCGCGGCTACGCGGCGGGCTCTAATAAGATCGCCAACGAAATCAAGGGCAAGCTGCGCCGCGGCGACGTGTTCATCAGCGCGAGCCCGAAGGTGAATAACAGCCTGATGGGCGAAGCGAACGGCGATCACGTCACGTGGTACGTGAACTTCGCCGAATCGCCGCTGATGATCGGCTACAACCCGCAAAGCAAGTTCGCCGCGCAGTTCAAAAGCAAGCGCTGGGATCAGGTGCTGCAGGAACCGGGCATCCGCCTCGGCCGGACCGATCCGAAACTGGATCCTAAAGGCGCGTTCACCGTCGAAATGATGACGAAGGCGGCCGAGCTCTATCATCAGCCGGACCTTATCGAGAAAACGCTCGGCGCGGCGGAAAATCCCGAGCAGGTTTTACCGGAGGAAACGTTGGTGGGCCGTCTGCAATCCGGCCAGCTCGACGCCGGCTTTTTCTATTCGACGGAAACCGCCGATCTGAAGATTCCGGCGATCCGCCCCGCGCCCGAACTGCAAGCCAAGGCCAGCTATACGCTGACGATTCTCAACGATGCGCCGAATCGCGCGGGCGCAAGCAGCTTCGTCGACTTCCTGCTGAGCGCGCAAGGTCGCGCGCTGCTCAAGCAACATGGCGTGGACGTCATCACCCCGACCGTGAGCGGCAACGTGCAAGCCATGCCGCCCTCGGTGCAAGCCGTGATCGACGCCGCCGCGCATTAAGGTGGTGAAACGCACTGCCGCGCGCCCGCTGCTATGGCTGGCAGCACTGCTGGCCGTCTATCTGTGCGCTCCGTTTGCCGCGAGCGTTCCCCAGCTCGGTGCCGCGGACTGGGCGAATGTCGACTGGCGCGCTACGTGGTCGGCAGTCGGCGTATCGGCGGCGAGCGCAAGCGTGGCCTCGCTCGCGATTCTGCTGGGCGGCGTGCCGCTCGGCTATCTGCTGGCGCGTTCGAATTCGCGCAAGATGGCCCTGCTCGGTTTTGTCGTGCAGTTGCCGCTGGCGCTGCCGCCGCTCACCAGCGGCGTGCTGCTGCTTTTTCTGCTCGGTCCGTATAGCTGGATTGGCCAGCTGACTCAAGGTGTCCTGACGGATTCCTTCGCCGGCATCGTGCTCGCGGAAGTGTTCGTGGCCGCGCCGTTCCTGATCATTGCCGCGAAATCCGCCTTTGCCGCTGTCGACCCGGTCCTCGACGACGTCGCGGCGACGCTCGGCCATCACGCCGGCAGCCGCTTTTTCCGGGTCGTGCTTCCCGTCGCATGGCCGGCCATTCGCGCGGGAGTCGTGCTCGCGTGGCTGCGCGCGTTCGGCGAATTCGGCGCGACCGTGATGGTGGCCTATCACCCGTATTCGCTGCCGGTCTATACCTATGTCGTGTTCGGCGGGCAGGGGTTGCCGGCGATGATGCCGTTGCTGCTGCCGACGCTCGCTATCGCGATCATCTGCGCGGCGCTGTCGATCTACAGTCTGCGGCAGAAGCCCGCCCTCGAGTCGGCCGAAAACGGCGAGGACGCGCTCGAACCCGGCGCGGATCTGACCGCAAGCCGCGGCGCGGCCAGCGACGCTCGCCTCGCCTTCCATTTGCAGCGCCAGTTGGGCGCGTTCGACCTCGACATTGCGTGGACGCCCGCCACGCGGCGTCTCGCGATCATCGGCCCGTCGGGGTCGGGCAAATCGTTGGCACTGCGTCTGATTGCGGGCCTCGAGTCCAATGCGTCGAGCAGCGTGCGGCTCGGCCCAAGGGAACTGAACACGCTGCCGCCCGAGCGTCGCCAGATCGGCTACATGCCGCAAGACTACGGCCTGTTTCCGCATATGACCGTGGCGCGCCAGCTGGCCTTTCCCGTCGACGCCGACCCCGCCAGCGCGCGTTACTGGCTAGATCATCTGGGTCTCGCGCAACTGGTTGGGCGCCTGCCGCATCAATTGTCGTTTGGCCAGCGGCAGCGGGTCGCGCTCGCGCGGGCACTGACGCGGCACAGCGAACTGCTGCTGTTCGACGAACCGTTCGCCGCGCTGGATACGCCGCGGCGGCGCCGTTTGCAGCAGTCGTTGCGGGCTTTGCAGCGCGAGATTGCGGCGGTGACGATCATCGTCACGCACGATCCGGATGAAGCGGCGTTGCTGGCCGATGAAGTTCTGGTCGTCGAACAAGGCCGCGTGCTGCAGGCGGGCTTCATCGACGCGGTGTTCGAACGGCCGGTGTCGATACGGGTGGCCGGGCTGCTCGGCCTGCACAACGTCGGCGAGGGCGTGATGAACGCCCCCGGCCAGCTCGAAATTGCTGAAGCGCTGGTAGTCGGCACGAACGCGAGCGGGTTCGACCTCGCCGCGGGCGTGCCCGTGATGTGGCGCGTCTCGTCACATGCCATCGTCATCACGCCCGACGGCGCGTATGCCGGCATGATCGACGCCGTCGAACTGCGGCGCGGCGAGCGCTATGTCCGTGTGAATATCGCCGGGATTCGTTTCGACATTGCCAGTGAAGATGCCCGCCTGCGCGAAGGCGCACCGTGCCGGGTCGAGATCCGCGCGTCAGGCGTGGCCGTCTGGCAAGCGGGCGGCCCTCAGCCAGTTTCACCCGCGTGAGCACGGCTTCTGATTTCGGCGAGCGACACATCGACCAGCAACTTGCCGGACTCGAATACCGTCACCAGCGCCTCATCCCACTCGCCCTGAACGGTGCGCTCATCCCACGCGATGGGCAGCGTGGTGGTCCGGTACTCGCCCGTGCGGCGATTGCGCAATAGCGTCAGCCGCCCTTTCATCGAACGCTTGGTGGCGTCCGTCACCGGGTCCTTGCTCACGCCGTGCCACTCGTCGCCCAGACGGATCGCGGAACACTTCATCGCGAAGCGCTGCGTATCGCGGTTGATCTGTTGCAGCAATGCGCCGCCCATGCCGAACACGATGTTGTCCGCCGCGAATCCGGCCTCGTCCATGGCGGCCAGAATCGATTCGATGGAGTCGGGATTCACGCCGTCGCCCTGAATCACGCGCACATGGTCGAGCACACGCCGCCCCTTGCTGTTCTCTACCGAACCGAACGACGCCTCGAGCGCCCGCAAGGTCTGCAGCACGATAGTCCGCGGATCGCCGGAGTCGGGGCGGATAACCAGCGTGCCGCCCGAATCGATCACCGCGTGCTTCAATTCGGTGCCCCATGCTTTGAGCGCGGCGAACAGATCGTAGGAGTCGGACACCACTGAGACGATCGCCCCCGGCTTGCCGAACTGCGTAATCATGTTGCGGAACGCGTCGCTTTCACGCTCCCGTCCCCACGACGTAATCGTGCTGTGTTCGGCGGCCGGCACGGAAAACGCCGCCATTGTCTCGTTGTAGTAGTGGTTCGCGGCGACCACGCCGAGCACAGTGTCCGAACCCATGAAACTGACGAGGTGCGCCGCGCCGCCAATCGCCGCCGATTCCGCGCTCGACACTCCGCGCGCGCCGAAATCGTGCAGCTTGAAGGGCAGTTGCGCGAGGTCGTCGCTGCTCTTCTCGAGATAGCCACGAATCGTCTTGCGCAGATGCCAGCTTTGCGTCGCCACGGTAATCGGATACCACACGCGCATCAGCATGGTCTCAAGATAGGAAGCCAGCCAGAACACGCGGGGATCGTCGCACTCGACCGTGACCAGCACATTGTGCGTGGGCACCACAGACCCTTCCGGCACCGCACGAATCCGCACCGGCAGATAGCCGCCGTGGTGCTCGACGACATGACGCCATCCGGCTTCGTTGAACGGCTCGCCATGAGCCGTGAAAAATGCCTTGGCCTGATCGATCATCGCCGGGGTGATCGGCCGGCACAGATACTCCTTGATCAGCATTTGCAGGCCGAAGAACAGCGTGCGGTCATAGCGCCCGCCGCGCGATTCGATATACGAGAACATGGCCGACGCGTCGGGAGGATATTGCAGGTAGTGCGATGCCTTGTACGAATCCGTGTTGAGGATCGGATTGGACAGGATCGACTCGATCGGAATGAAGCCGCTGGACTCGTTTTGCATGGACGATGCTGCGCTCATGTCGCGTTCTCAGGAGTGGTCAGGTGCAACCACACGATACACCGTCAGAACGCGCCGCGAATGATCCAAAGGCTCGCGGTGCTCAGGCTCTCGCGAAAGCGATCGCTGCGGTCAATGATGAACTTACCGCCCTGGCTTGAGTTGCGGCGGTCCACTCGGCCGCGCGGCCAGCAGTCTGCCGATCATGCTTTTACGGCGTTCCGGGCCGGCCGGCCACAGCATATTCGCGAGCAGGCCGATGCCGTGCGCGAGCGCGCTGTCTCTCGCCAGCGTCACGAGCGGCAGGCCGCGGCTGAGCGCTTCGTTGACCTGCTTTTCGTCGCGCGGAAGCTGATGCGACACCTTCGCGCCAAGCGTCTGTTCGAGCTTCGGCAGGTTGATCTGGGCGTCCTTGTCGTATTGATTCACCACCACCCGAACCTTGCTGGCCGGATAGCCCAGTTCCCGGAAGATATCGAGCATGCGCCGCCCGCCGTGCAGATAAAGCAGGTTTTGCCGCACGACCATACAAATCGCATCGCTGCGATCGAGCGCATGGATCGTCAACGGATTGAGGCTTTGTCCGATGTCGATCAGCACGGCATCGTAGCGCTCGCGCACCAGCGCGAGAATGCGCGCCAGCTGTTCAGGCAGCAATTCAGCGGCTTTGAGCGGATCTCCGGCGCCCGCCAGCACATCCAGATTGGAGTGCACATGCATCACACAGGAATCGAGCAGCGCCGCGTCAAGGCGCTCCGTCTGGCAGCAAAGATCGGCCAGCGTGGTGGGTGGCGGCTTGTCGGCGAGCAGCAGGCTGGCGTCCCCGAATTGCTGGCTCAGGTCGATCAGCAGTACGTGCCGGTTGCCCGTCGCGGCCAGCGAATAGGCGAGATTGACGGCAATCAGCGTCGTGCCGCTGCCGCCCTTGCTGGAAGCGAGCGAGATAATGCGCCCGGTGCGGCGTCCTGTGAGGTCTTTCTTGCGAGCGTCGATCCGGATCAGCACGGTGGTGATCTCGCAGGCGTCGAGCGGCCACGACAGCACATGCCGCACGCCGACGCGCATCGCCGCACCCAGCAAGGCCGTGGACGGCTCCGGCGTCACCAGGATGCAATGCAGCGCCGGTGTGCAGGCGAGCACCTCCTCGACGCCATCCAGGTCGCGCGGCTCCAGATCGGCATCGGCGACGATGAGCAGATCGGCGCTGCGGATCTGACGGTCGTGCGTACGCAGTTGCCGCGCCGGGCCGGTGGCGGTGCGCAAGCGGTAAGCCACGCCGCTTGCGTCGAGACGCGCCACGATTTGCCGCGCACATTCGCTGCTGGATGAAATCAGGAAGATGTCGATCATGTCGGCTCTCCGCCGGTCTGACGCCGTTCAGTTAATGAGGCCAACGCGATAACACTCCACGTTCCCGTTATTCGTCGGAATCAGACGGGTTGATGTCCGGCGCGTAGCTTTGATGGCGATCCGGCGCCACGGGCATCTCGTACATCGCATCACGCAGCGCCTCGCGCTGAATTTCCGCTTGCGCGCGCCGCTTCACCGCCTCGGCGATGACCAGCGTCAGCAGATCGACCGGGGGCGCTGCGAACAACGCGCGCGGCGCGGCGAGATGCCGTTGATAGGAGACGCCGGCAGGACGCGCGGCGCTTTGACGGTCCGACCACACCGCGGTCAGCTTGATGATCTGTTCGTTCATGACAACCCCCGAAAGATTTGCCTTCCCAAACCTCGGCCAGGTGCGCCGTGTCCGCGCATTCGCGGACACGGCGTCCGGTCCACCTCGTAGCAAGCGCCCCTCTATGGAGACTCTGGCCATTCCTCCCCGCTGCTTCGCGCCGGCTGGTCCCCGCCCGTGCGCTGCCCCGTCGTTGTTCTGTCACTGTTGTTGGTATGGCTCGCCCGCCAACCGCGCGAGCGTGAAATCTGTCGTTATCGCCACCCGTTCGCGTCCGTTAAACCAGACGGAAAAAAGTGGCGAGGACATCGCTTCGCGTCGTCCGGTGGCGCATGACCCATACCCCGTATCGATCATGCGCCCCGTTCTTTTTTGACGTCCGCTTGTCAGTGGCCCCGCCGCACCCTCGTCAGACGCATATGGCTTCCCCGGCCGCGTCAACGAAGTCTGTGTTTGCCGCCGGCCTCTCTACATCCTGGCTTCCCCGTGCTCCGGACCGGCGGCAACGCATTCGCTGTGATGTCCTTATTGCAACGCCCATGCCAGGCACCCCGAAAGCCGCATGCCACGGTGATTATTGCGGCAATGCATGGGGACGGCGGCCGTCCGCCGCACGGGTTGATTCGGATTCGACACGCGCCTGGCTCAGCCGCCGACGCGCCCCCGGAAACAATGACCGCGGGCAGGATCGCCGTGCGGGCCCCGCGCCCTGCGTCTGGGCAAGGGTTGCGTCTCGCAGCCGCTCAAACAGGCCGCGGCAAGCGCTCCGTTAGCCACGCTCGCAGCCCGCCGCCCGATGTGTCGCAAGCGTGAGACAACGCAATGCAACTCAACGCGGCAATAGCGTGGCCGGTTTCGCCCCTGCCTCACCTTGTTGGAGGCCGTATGTGCGATACCGCCCATAGCCAGCCATGGCTGGTAATTTTCAGTAACCTTTAAACCGCCAGATGGCGCACACGGCTGCGAAAAACGTTTCTGAATCCAGATTTATTTGTATGGCGCGAAAAAGCGCTTTCGCATATGGTTCAGCTATGCGCCAGGTAGAGCGCTCGTATCAGGCCAACGAGGTAAGAAACGGTTTTTGTGATTCGGGGATAGGACCGTCCGGCGGGTTGCAACGGTGAACGCCGTTCCGCGGTACGTTTAATGTGCAGCGCCTCGCGGCTCGCGCCGCCCGGGTCATGCCCCCGCCATCGCCATTACTGTGAATACGTCACCGCCGGGCGGCATGCAGGAAAGCCGGATGCGGTGTCCAATCCCGTCCGGGTCCGAGCAATCGGCCCGGATGGCTCAGTTGGTCTCATGTCGGCACCATTTGCCGGTGTGTCGATGACGACGAACAGCAGTCCTGAGAGCAGCATTGCACCGGGGGTAACATGACTACGACTTGCACGCCTGTGGACACGGAACGCACGGTTCTGTACGTGTCGAGTTCGCCCGATCAGAAACTCGTCGAATTTCTGGCCGCCGCCGGCTGGCAAGCCCTGCACGCCAAAAGCACGGCCGCGGCCGAACGGCTGATCGAGCGTGGCGATATCAAGGTCGGCCTTGTCGAACTGCCCGCTCACTGCACGTCCCAGCATCTGTCGGCGCTTGCGTTATGCATGCGGCGCGTCGAAACCAACTGGGTCGCCCAGATTGCGCCGGGACAGGCGGACCACGAGCTGGTCAGCCGCTTCATTCTCGACTATTGCTTCGATTACGTGACGCGGCCGTGGCTCAACGATCGCCTCGTGTTCGCGCTCGGCCACGCACATGGACTCTCGAGCCTGCGCAAAGTGCAGGTCGCCCCCGAGCCGTCGCTCGGCCGGCACGGCATGGTCGGCCAATGCGAGGCCATGCAGCAGTTGTACCGCCGCATTGACAAGTGCGGCGTGACCGACGCCCCGGTGTTCATCGCCGGCGAGTCCGGCACCGGCAAGGAACTGACCGCGCGCGCGATTCATGACCGCTCGCCGCGCGCCCGCAGCACCTTCGTCGCGATCAATTGCGCGGCGATTCCGCCAAGTCTGCTGCAGGCCGAGCTGTTCGGCCACGAGCGCGGCGCCTTTACCGGCGCGCTGCAACGCAAGATCGGCCGGATCGAGAGTGCCGACAAAGGCACCCTGTTCCTCGACGAAATCGGCGACATGCCGCATGAATGCCAGGCCGTCCTGTTGCGCTTTCTACAGGAAGGCACGATCGAGCGGCTCGGTGGCACCGGCCCGATCAAGATCGATGTGCGGGTCATTTCGGCGACCCACGTCGATCTGGACAAGGCGGTGGAAGACGGCCGCTTCCGCTCCGACCTGTATCACCGGCTGTGTGTGCTGCGTCTGATCGAGCCGCCGTTGCGCGAGCGTGGCGGCGACATCAAGCTGCTCGCCAACTATGCGCTCAGCATGTACAAGCAGGACGGCGCGCGCAAGCTGCGCGGGCTCTCGAGCGACGCGATCGTCGCCATGTCGAACTACCCGTGGCCGGGCAACGTGCGCGAACTGATCAACTGTGTACGGCGCGCGGTGGTGATGAGCGAGGGCCGCTTCATCACGGCCAGCGATCTCGGCCTGCCGGAAGCCGAGAACGGGCCGGCCGTGACGCTGGCGGAAATCCGCAGCAAGGCCGAGAAAGACGCGATCGAGCACGCTTTGCAGCGGCACGGCTACAAGCTGTCCGATGCGGCGGCCGAACTCGGTATTTCACGAGCCACGCTCTACCGGCTGATGCATGCAAACCGGCTGCATCCGGAAGTGACGGGCGGGCGCCTCGCGGACGCGGCCGGCGCGGACGCCGACGACGAGGCGGAGCGACAGGCGTCTTCGCTGGCGTGACCGGGCGCTCGCGCGCCAACGTTCGCCGGCCCCCCGCGCCGCCGGGCGCTTAGCCAGCCCGTCTGGTCCAATCCAGGCGGTGCGCCAACTCGGGTGAGCGGCTCGTGCCGCTGACATCGACTGTTCAGCTTGCAGTGAAACATCGCCGGCGGGCGGCCGCCATACTGGCGTCATGGTGCTTCAGACCATGACCTTTCCCCTCCCGGAGCCTGCACATGGCGATTACCTGCTTTATCCGCTACCAGATCGACCCTTTCCAGCGTGATGCGTTTGATGAATACGCCCGTAATTGGGGCCGCATTATTCCCCGCTGCGGCGGCCATCTGGTCGGCTATTTTCTGCCGCATGAAGGCACCAACGACATCGCCTGGGGCCTGATCGCCTTCGAGAGTCTCGCGGCATACGAAGCGTATCGGGCAAGACTGCGCACCGACGCCGAAGCGCGGGATAATTTTGCGCTTGCTCAGGCGAAACGCTTCATTCTGCGTGAGGAGCGCACCTTCACCGAAGTGGTCGACGGCACGTTCGGCGTGGCGCCGGTGCATGCGTCTGCAGCCACGACGTAGTAGCGGCCACGGGCGGCCGTTCGCGGAACTTGTATGACCTAAACTGTGTCGGTCAATGGTCACGCCTCCGAACTGGTCCATGTGCTCCGGCGCCGCCGTGCGCACGTGGACCCCGCCTTACGCCCTATGCGCAAACTATTTCAAGTCTGGATCCTCCTTCTTCTCGCTCTTGGGGCCTCGCCTGTCCTTGCCGCCGCGGCACAGGCGGCGCCCGTTGCGTCGGCGTCCGGCACCGCGGTCACGCTGACGCCCGAGCAGGCCCGCCAGGCCCTCGCCGCCCTCAATGATCCGGCGCGCCGCGCGCAAGTCGCCGATACGCTGCAAGCCATCGCCGCCGCCGGCGTGCTGAACGCCCCACCCGCCTCGGCGGCCGCGGCCGCGTCGGCGCCTGCCGGGGCCAGCGCCACGGCCGCGCTTCAGTCCAACGGGCTCGCCTCGCAGCTGGCCCGGCAGGGCGCGCATTGGGCCGTCCAACTCGGCAAGTCGCTGCGCAGTTCGGTCGCCGCGCTGCTCGACGTGGCGTCGGTGCGCGGCTGGTGGAACAGCCAATCGACCAACCCGCAGGCGCGCGCGGTGCTGGGCCACGTCGTGTGGACGCTGCTGGCCGCGCTATTGCCCGCGCTCGCGCTCGAATGGCTCGCACGCCGCCTGCTGCGCCGCGCTAACAAGGCACTCGCCGCGCGGCGCGAAGCGCGCGATGACGACGATGCAGCGCAAGCCGGCTTGCCCGTCGATGCTGAGCCGCCCTCGCCCGATTCGCCCGATTCGCCCAATTCGCCTGTGACGCAGAAGCAGACGCAGGCACAGGCCAGCGCCGCGGCCGAGCCTGCCGTTACGCCCACCGCGACCTCGGTCAAAGGCCAGGGCACCGAAGCCAAGGGCAAGACGAACGCCAAACTCCACTGGACGCTCCTGCGGCGCCTGCCGCGCGCGCTCATGAGCATGGTCCTGCGGCTCCTGCCGCTGGTGGTGTTCGTCGGCGCGGCGAGTGCCTTGATGTCGGTCTTCACCACCGACGGCACGCCGCAGGACCACGCGCTCGATTCGCTGATCGATATCTACGTGCTGTGCCGCCTGATCGTGATCGTCAGTGGATTCTTCCTGCAGCCGGCCGCGCCGCGCCTGCGCCTGCTGCGCATGGGCGATGCGTGGGCCGTCTTCGTGCAGCGGTGGATCGTGCGGACGGTCGGCGTAGTGGGTGCCGGGTCGGCGCTCGCGGTAGTCGCGCAATCGCTCGGCTTGAACGACGCGGCGCATCTCGCGCTGATGAAAATGGTCGCGCTCGCCGGCCACGTCATGATCTCGATCCTGCTGCTGCAGATCGCCAGGCCGGTCGGCGAACGTATCCGCCGAGGCTTCGCCGCGCGCGAATCGCTGCAGGTGCTCGGCAACGTCCTCGCCGACGTATGGGCATGGTTCGCGGTGTTCGTCGTGATGGCGCTGTGGTTCGTCTGGGCACTCGACGTGCAGAACGGCTATCACGCGCTATTGCATTTCGGCGGCATTTCGCTGGCGGTGCTGGTAAGCGCGCGAGTCGCATCGATCGTGATCCTGGGCGCGCTGGCGCGCTTCTTCCAGGCGCAGGACGACGAGGTCAAGTCGCTCGCTCATCAGCACGCGTACCGGTATTACCCGCTGCTGCGGCGCCTTGTGTCATGGGGCCTCGGCGTCGTCACCGCGCTGGTGCTGTTGCAGGTGTGGGGTGTGCATGTGGCCGAGCTGCTGCGTGCCGGCACCATCGGGCACCGGCTGGCGTCGGCGATCGTCACGATCGGCGTGGCGGCCGTCGTGGCGCTGATCGTGTGGGAAAGCGTGAACGTATCCATCGAACAACGGCTGAAGCGCTGGACCACCAGCGGCGACCTGGTGCGCGCCGCGCGCTTGCGCACCTTGCTGCCGATGCTGCGCACCGCGCTCTTCTGCGCGATCGCGCTGGTGGTCGTGCTCACCGGGCTGAGCGAACTCGGCGTGAACATCGGGCCGTTGCTCGCAGGCGCGAGCATCTTCGGCGTGGCGCTGGGCTTCGGCTCGCAAAAACTGGTGCAGGATTTCATCACGGGCATTTTCCTGTTGATGGAAAACGCCATGCAGGTCGGCGACTGGGTCACGCTCGCGGGCGTGTCCGGCACGGTCGAATATCTGTCGATCCGCACCGTGCGGCTGCGCGGCGGCGACGGGTCGCTGCACATCGTGCCGTTCAGTTCGGTATCGACGGTGAACAATACCAATCGCGGCCTCGGCAATGCGGCGGTGAGGGTCAGCATCGTGTTCGGCCAGGAGGTCGATCCGGCCATCGACACGCTGAAAGAAATTGGCGCCGCCCTGCGTGAGGACGACAAGTACAAGGACGGTATTCTGTCCGACTTCGCCTTCTGGGGTGTCGACGCGGTGGACGACTCCGCCATCACGCTGGCCGGTCAGATGCAGTGCCGCGACAGCGCGCGCTGGGGCGTGCAGCGCGAATTCAACCGGCGCATTGTCGAGCGCTTCCGTGAGCGCGGCATCGAGATCGCGAACCCGCAGCGCCATCTGCTGACCTGGGACCCGCAAAGCGCGCCGGGCAGGATCGAAGCGGGTGCGGTGCCGAACGTCATGCCTGAAGCCGGGCCTAACGACGGTCCCGGCAACGCCGCCTGAGACAAACCGTCTTCAAACTCGCCGCCCGGACCTGAGTGGTCCGCGGCGGCCGCGCAAACCGGCGCGATGCTGACTCACCTGGTGTCCGCCAATCCTTACTCCGGCCACCCGCAATCCAGTCTATGGGCGGCAGATTGATTATCTGGGACAAAGTGCCTCGAATAGCATCGCCACCCCTTTTAAGCCCAAAGTTTTAAAAACAGCACAGGCGCATTCACGGCCGGGCACGCGGCATAACGCGCGTCACGCGCTGCAAAATCGTGATAATGACAATTAGTAAAAACAGGGATAACGACCGCGTTTCATTACCGCCGTAATAATTCGTTACCGTGATGTAACGCAAAAAATAACGAGGGGCGATATTTTGAATTGTGACTTCAGCTAGACTGTAAGTATTTGTTAATATCACTGAAAAGCGTTCAAAATCTTGGTTACAACAGGTCGCCGTTTGCGAGTGCTCCTCGCGTGCATGCCCAAGTCCGGCAGCACCTTCATGTCGTCGGCAATCGCTGCCTTGCCCGGTTTTACCGAAGCCACCCTGGTGCCCTCGTATGGTCACCGCGAGCAGGAACTGTGCGTCCAGTCGCTACGTGAACAGGATGAGCGTGTCGGCGAAGAGTCATACGTCGCCCAGCAGCATATCCGTTACTCCTTCGCCACCGCGGAATACATGCGCGCGTTCTCGCTGCGGCCCATCGTGCTGCTGCGGAATATATTCGATGTCGTGCCGAGCCTCGTCGACCACCATTCGATTGAAGGCAACATCTACCCCTCAGCGTTTGCACCGGCCGACATTGCGTCGCGCCCGCTTGAAGAACAGGCCGATTTCGTCACGCAAATGGCCATTCCCTGGTACTTCAACTTCTACGCTTCGTGGCAACAGTGTCAGGACAAGCTCGTGGTGTACTACGAGGACCTGGTCTCGCGCCCCGAGTGGGTGCTGCGGCGTGTTTGCGAGTATCTGGAAATCGACGCGTCAGATGCGCTGATCCAGAACGCGGTGTTGAATGCGAACAGCGCGGGAAAGCGCAAGAACAAAGTGTCACCCGGCCGGGGCAAGAATCTGTCGCACGACAATATCTCGGCGATCGTCAAGATGGCCAATCACTACCCTGAGCTCGACTTCTCGGACATCGGCATTAGCCAGGAAATGCGCCTCGCGGCGTCCCATCCCGCTTTGCGCCATCACGAGCAACGCGTGTACTGGCTGACCGGACTGTCCGGCGCAGGCAAGACCACGCTGGCCTACGCCCTCAGGGACCGCCTGGAACACGACGGCTACCGGTGCGCGGTCCTCGACGGCGATGAATTGCGCAAGGGCATCAACTCTAATCTCGGCTTCAGCGAATACGACCGCACGGAAAACGTGCGGCGGGTGGCCGAAATCGCCACCCTGTTCCGCCAATCGGGATGCGTGGTCATTGTTGCCGTGATTTCCCCGACGTCCGCTCAACGGGAGATGGCTCGCCAGATCGTCGGCGAAGGATTTACGGAGGTGTTCGTCGACACCCCACTCGACGTCTGCGAATCGCGCGATCCCAAGGGACACTACCGCCGGGCGCGGCAGGGCCGGCTGACCGGGTTCACGGGCGTTTCCGCGAAATACGTGCCGCCGCAACATGCGGAGATCGTGATTCGAACCACCACCACGCCCATCAACGAAGCCGTCGAGCAGCTGATCGCCTTCGAGGCGGCGTGAGCGTGGCCGCTGGCCGACGAGGCTGACCTGAGCGGCCACGTCCGCACGCATCCCCTTCTGACCCGTAACGGCACGCGCCCACGAGGTGCCGGCCCGTGGGCGCTTTTACCCTAGTGCACTTCCCACCAGCGCGGCAGCAAACGCCGCACTTCGGGCCGCCGGTACCGGTCGTCGATCAGATGCACCACCCCGCGGTCCTGCTCGGTGCGAATCACGCGCCCGGCTGCCTGCACGACCTTCTGCAAGCCGGGGTACAGATACATGTAGTCGTAGCCGTTGCCGAACTTCAGGTCCATCGTGCGGCGCATCTGTTCGTTGACCTCGTTCATCTGCGGCAAACCGAGCGTGGCGATGAACGCGCCGATCAGTTGCTCGCCGGCCAGATCGACGCCTTCCGAAAACGCGCCGCCGAGCACCGCGAAGCCCACGCCCTGGTTCGCGGTACGAAAGCGCGCGAGAAACGCATCGCGCGCGGCTTCGTCCATGCCCTGCTCCTGTTCCCAGACCGGCAGCTCCGGATGCCGCTCGCGCATCAACGCGACCACGCGCTGCAAGTATTCGAAGCTGCTCAGAAAGCCCAGATAATTGCCCGGCTGCGCCGAGTACTGCTGCGCGATCAGATCGACGATCGGCACCAGCGAACGCTCGCGGTCGCGCCAGCGCGTCGAGACATTGCCGGCCACGCGCACCTGCAACTGCTCCGCGCGAAACGGCCCTTCGACGTCGAGCCATTGCGTCTCTCCGGGCAGCCCCAGCGTGTCGCGGTAGAAATGATGCGGATTGAGCGTGCCCGAAAACATCACCGTGGTGCGCGCGGCGGCGTAGCGTGGCGCGAGAAACGGTGCGGGAATCACGTTGCGCACGCAGAGCGTGGCACTGGTTTTGTCGCGTGGCGCGTAGCGGTCCGTGGCGAGCGTCACGTCGAAAATCGAATGCTCGCCGAACTGCTCGGCTAGCGCGACGAAATGCATGGCGTCGAAGAAAAAGCGCAGTGACGCTTCGTCGATGGAAAGCGGCGCTTCGGCGAGCTGATCCGTGACGGCACCGATCAGATTCTGCGCGGCCGAAAGCAGTTTGCCGGGCACGTCCGTATAGACCTGATAGGTCCCGGTCTGCGCACGTTTGACAGCGTTCCATTCGCGTTGCAGCCGTTCGAGCGGCTTGCGCAAAGGGGCCGGCGCTGTCTTGCGCGCAAGCCTGAACGCCGCCTGATCGAGCGACGCGGTGTACATGCGCCGCGCACGGTCGAGCAGGTTGTGCGCTTCGTCGACCAGCACGCCCACGCGCCATTGGTTGATCTGCGTGAGCGCGTACAGCATGGCGCTGCTGTCGTAGTAGTAGTTGTAGTCGCCCACCACCACGTCGGCCCAGCGCGCCAGTTCCTGGGCCAGATAGTACGGACAGACTTCGTGGGCCAGCGCCGCTTCGCGCACCGCGCCGCGGCTCAGGTTCAGTCCGGCCAGCGCGGTGCTGCGCGCGTCGTCGAGCCGGTCGTAGAAGCCGCGCGCGAGCGGACAGGACTCGCCATTGCAGGCTTTGTCGGGATGCTCGCAGGCTTTGTCGCGCGCAACCAGCTCCAGGGTTCTCAGCGGCAAGCGCGCAGCGCCGCCGTTGAGCGTTTCGATGGCATCCAGCGCCAGCGCGCGGCCAGGCGTCTTGGCGGTCAGAAAGAACACGCGGTCGATCTGGTCCGCCGCACACGCCTTGAGCAACGGGAAAATCGTCGCCAGCGTCTTGCCGATGCCGGTCGGCGCCTGCGCCATCAGCGGCTTGCCGTCGCGTGCCGAGCGATACACCGACACCGCCAGTTCGCGCTGCCCACTGCGAAACGCCCCGTGCGGAAACTGCAACGCACCGAGCGCGGCATTGCGCGCGGCGCGATGCGCCTCTTCCTGCACGGCCCAATCGAGAAAGCGCTCGCAGTGTTCGACGAAGAAAACCTCCAGATCGCGCGCGCTATGCGTCTGCGTCAGTAGCACCTCCTTCTGGCTGCCGATATCGAAGTACACCAGCACTACCGTCAAATCCGCGAGCCCGCGTGCGCGGCACAGCAGATGTCCGTAGACGAGCGCCTGCGCCCAATGGAGCGCGCGGTGATTGGCGGGCATGCGCTCGAGATCGCCACGGTGAGTCTTGACCTCTTCAAGCCGGTTCGCTGCGGGGTCGTAGCCGTCGGCACGGCCGCGCACGGTCAGGCCGCGATGCGTGCCCGTCAGCGTGATTTCGCTTTCATAGCCGCTCGCGCGCCGCCCGGCGACCGTCGCATGGCCCGCCATGCCTTCGAGCGAAGTCGGCGCAGGAGTGAAGCGCAGATCCAGATCGCCGCGTCTGGCGGTGAACTCGCACATCGCCCGTACGGCCACCACGTAGGTCATGCGGGAGTCCCGGTGACGGCTTGCGCCACGCCGGCGTCGCCGGTGACGGGTTCATCCGCCCAGCGCACGTCGAGCACGCGCACCGGCATGCCGTGCTGAACACAGTACGCGAGCCAGCGAATCTGATTGTCCTGCAAGCGGTCGCCGGGCCCTTTCACTTCGATCAATTCGTAGCGGCGCTCCGCCGGCCAGAAGCGGATCAGGTCCGGCAGGCCCGAACGGTTGGCGCGGATATCACGCAGCAACCTCTCGAACCACAGCTTGAGATGCGCCGCGGGCAAGCAGTTGAGCGCCAGCGTGACGAGTTCCGTTGTCAGCATCCCCCAGAACACGAACGGCGACTGCAAGCCCGCCTTGCTGTGCAGATGCCGCAGGATCGTCTCGCGATAGGCGCCGCTGTCGAGTTGCGCGAGACAGGCGGCGAACTGCGGCGCGCGGCGCGCATGAAAATCCGGCGCGTGCAGATCGGCGGGACCGCGCTGGAACGGATGGAAAAATGCGCCGGGCAGTGCCGCGAACACCGGCTCCCAGCACAGGAGGCCGAACAGCGAGTTGATCAGCGCATTCTCGACGTAATGAACCGGCGCGGCCTCACAGGTCAGATGGTCGCGAGTGACGAATTCGACGGATTGCACCAGCTCGGGCCTCGGCAGCACCAGCGTGCCGCGTTCGACCGGCCGCTCCGCCACCACGCGTACCGCCGGCTCACCGCGTCTGCGCCGCAAACGCGGCAGCATGCGCGCCACGCGCTGGGCCTCTTCTTCGCTTTCCGGCGCGGCGGCGGCTTGCGAGACCAGCGCGTAGGCTTCGTCGAAACGTTCGCTGCGCTCCAGCACGCGAATGCGCCGATGACGCGCACCGGGCCACGCGCAACCCTCATAAACCGCGAGCGCGCCCGGCCAATTCTGTTGACGCTCGCAATGCTGGCCGATGCGGAACAGCAGCTTCGCGCGACGGGTTTCAAGCCACGGATTGGCGGTCTCGATAGCCCGGACCGCCGTGACGAGATCGTCGACGGCAGCAGCGTGTCTCTCACCGGCAGGCAGCCATTCGAGCGCTTCGCGGCACGCGTGCAGCGCGAGATAAACGTCGACGTCCGCGCGCTGCTGAAACGCGCGCGACGTTGGACTGAACGCCACTTTCTCGTACTGGAACACACCGAGGTCGGCCAGCACGAACTCCGACCATTCCTGGTGCAGATTGCCGAAGAACATCAGGCGCAGACGTTCGCACAACGGCGCGATGACGACACTGAGAACGCGATCCGCCGTTTGAGCGTGCCATGTATTGAGCGGGCGTGCCGCCGATTCGTCGCCGGTGTAAAGCGGTCGCAGCGTTTCCAGCAGATCGGGCTTGCGCAGGCTCTTTGCGCCGGGAATCAACGCGATGGCATCCGCGAAAATGTCGAGCAATTCGGCACGCGTGGTGAGCGCGAACAGTTCGTCGAGCGTGAGGCCGGGGTCGGTATCGATCCAGCCGAGCGCTGCGATCGGCGCGACCGCCTGCAACGGGCAGCCGATCTCCTCGTAAGACAGGCGGCTCGCGCGAAACAGCGTGCCTTTGCGCATCAGCATGCGCACCAGCAAGGCGCGCGAGGACTGAGGTAAGGCGGCGAACTCGCGGAGAAACGCGTGCTCGTGCGCGTCGAGCAGGTCGTCGTAACGCTGCGCGAGCCACGCGAGAGCGCGCTCGAAATTCAGCAGATAGTAGAGAGCATAGGGAGAGGCGTCTGTTGCCACGGCGCTTTCACGAAACCTGTATGTTTATACAGTTATGATAGCAAAGTCCGTGGCGCGGCAAGACTCACGTCCCCAGCCACACTACCGTCAACGAACGCACGCCTTGCGCGCCGCGAATCAGCACGCCTTCGATATCCGCCGTGGCCGACGGTCCGGTCACGAGCGCCGCAAAGCGGGCGTCGCGGAAATCGTCGCGCCGATACACGTCCTGCAAGCCATCGAGCAATTGCGCCGGATCGAGCAGCACGATGAGATGCTGCACGATATACCCCAGTGCGTTGACAACATACTCGCGCTCGCTCAACCAGACGGACCCGGTCTCGGCCACGCCGAAGCGCGCCCGCACCACGCCCACGTCGATATCCTGCAACAGGGCCGGCTCCATGTCGGTTGTGAGCGCGCGTGTGCCGGGCACTTCCGCTGCCGCCGAGGCGATGGATGCCTCCGCACCGAACCGCTCTCGAATCAGCGCACTCACCTCGCTCGCGGCCGATACTTCGACACAAGTGCCGCCCATTGCCTGCAACGCCGTCGTAAAGCGCGCGCGCAGATCGCCGCCCGCCGCGTTGAACAACGGCACGTCGGGCCGTGGCCGCGCCGGCGGCTGCGCCCGCCGCACCTTCGCCAGAAAATCCTCACGCGTTGCCATGACCGCCTCCACGATTCTTCTTGTACCAGGCGTGGAAGGTCAGCTTCGGCGCCTCCGGCAGCTCGCGTTGCCTGCCCCAGATATTGAGCGGGTTATACAGCACGAAATTCGGCAAGCGCCGCAACGCGCTGCCCATCGACGACACCGTCGCGCGATACAAGGTCGGGCTCGCCAGCAACCGGCCTGCCATTTTCAGCACTTCCTGTTTGACGAACGGCACCTCGTGATGCTCGGCGATCACCGTGCGCCATTTGTAGATCTGCTCGTGAATATTGATCTTCACCGGGCACACATTCGTACAGCTGCCGTTGAGCGTTGACGCGAACGGCAACGCGCTATAGCGTTTCAGATCGAACGTCGGATTGATGATCGCACCGATCGGCCCCGAGTACGTGCCGCCATACGACAGCCCGCCGCTGCGCCGGTACACCGGACAGGTGTTCATGCAGGCACCGCAACGGATGCACTTGAGCGAGTACCAGAAATCCTCCATCGCAAGCCGCTCGGAACGGCCGTGATCGACGAGGATGAAATGCATCTCGGTGCCCGGACGCGGCGCGCGGAAATGCGAGGTGTACTGCGTGATCGGCGAGCCGAGCGCGCTGCGCGACAGCATGCGGATGAACACGCCGAGGTCCGAGACCTTCGGAATCAGCTTCTCGATGCCGATCGACGCAATATGCAGCGGCGGCACATTGGCCGACAGGTCCGCATTGCCTTCGTTAGTACACACGACTACCGTGCCCGTCTCGGCGACCGCAAAATTGCAGCCTGTCATGCCGGCCGTCTTCTCGCGCAGGAAGTACGGGCGCGTGTTCATCCGCTGGCTCTCCGCGAGGTAGTGGATGTCGCTATTTTGCGGATCGGTGCCAATGGTGCGGCCGAACAGTTCGGCGACGTCCGCGCGCAGTTTGTGAACCGCCGGCACCACCATGTGGCTCGGATCCTGATGATCGAGCTGCTGGATGCGTTCGCCCAGGTCGGTTTCCATCACCGTGATGCCGCGCGGTTCGAGATACTCGCGCATCTTGCATTCGTCGGTGAGCATCGACTTGCTTTTGACCAGCGTGGTCATGCCGCGCTCGGACATGAGCTGGTGCACGAGCGCGTTGTGCTCTTCGGCCGTGGCGGCCCAATGAACCTTGACCCCGTTCGCCTCTGCTGCGGACGCGAACTGCTCCAGATAGCCGGCCAGATGCGAGAGCGTGTGCTCCTTGATGCCCGAGGCCAGCTCGCGCAGCGTCTCCCACTCGGCCATGCCGTGCGCCTGCGCGTCGCGCTTCTCGCGCAAATCCCACAGGCGCCGGTCGTGAAACGCCACGTGCTCCGTCTTGCCGATGAAAGCCCCGGCGGCTTTCGCGTGATCGATCCGGTTGCTCATGCGCGTGCTCCATTCAGGATCTGCGCGATATGGATGAAGCGCGCGTCCGCCTTCATGCGTTCCGCGCAGCCTTGCTGATGCATCAGGCAAGACATGTCGCCCGACACGATGTACTCGGCGCCCGCGTTCAGGTGATCGCGCACCTTGTCCTGCCCCATGCGCACCGACACCGGCTCTTCGGTCACCGAGAAAGTGCCGCCAAAACCGCAGCATTCGTCGGGCCGCGCCGGCTTGACGAACTCGATGCCCTTCACGCCTTCGAGCAGCGTACGCGGCTTCGAGAACGGCGTGCCCGCGACCTCCGAAATCGACGCTTCCTTCAGATGCCGCAGCGCGCTGCAACTGTTGTGCAGGCCGACGCGATGCGGAAACTCGGCCCACGGAAATTCACGCGCGCCGACCACGTCATGCAGAAACTCGACGAGTTCGTAAGCGTTCGCCCGGACCTTCTTCACCTCGTCGGTCTGCTCGAGCGCCGTCAGATGCTCGCGTACATGATGGATGCAGCTCGCCGACGGTCCGACGATGTAGTCGTAGCCCGCGAAGTTGCGCGCGAACACGCGCTCGGCGCCGGCTGCCTCGGCATGCGCGCCGCTGTTCGCCATCGGCTGGCCGCAGCAGGTTTGCTCCTGTGGATAGTCGACTTCGAGGCCGAACCGTTCGAGCAATTCGAGCGTGGCGATGCCCACTTCGGGATAAAACGCGTCGATGAAGCACGGAATAAACAGGGCGACTTTCATAAGCTCATTGAAATCAGAAACGGCACCAGGCGATTTGCCTACTCTACTGCGGAATCAGACCGGCGAGCGTGTGCGCCGGCGCGGCGCACCGGCATGACCAACGCGGCTGACCGGCAAGCATGCAGCTCGGCAGTTTTCTTGCTGCTGACTCCATGATTTCCCGAATTTAGTCAGACTGGTATTGTTGGTCTGACCAAGAATATATGGAAGTCGGCGGACGGTGTCAACCGGGTGATTGGCGAGGAATGGGGCCGCGGTGGTGAGCGGCCTGCGGGACAGTTACCGGCTGGGCGCGGCAGCCGGTCAATCAGGAAACGACGCTCGGCGAAGGCTTCGCCGCGTCTTCGCGGTACATCTCGCGCACGTAGGTGAGGTGGCGCTCGGCCGCCTTGCGGGCCTTTTGCGCGTCACGCGCCATGACGGCGTCGTAGATGGCCTGGTGCTGGCTCATCAACTGCTTTTCCATGGCGTCGTCATAATCGATCAGCCGATGGTACTGGCGCATACCTTCGCGGATCAACGTATGGATGCCGTGCATGACGTGCGCAAGCGCGATATTGTGCGTGGCGTCGGCAATTGCCAGGTGAAACGCAGCGTCCAGTTCCGCAAGGTTCACGCGATCCTGCGACAACGAGCCGGCCTTCAACGCCTCGAACGCCGCGGTGATCTTGCGCAGGTCGGCGGCCGTGGCGCGTTCGGCGGCATACACCGTCGAAATCGATTCGAGCCCCTGGCGCAATTCCAGAATGTCGGCGCTGGTGCGCGGATTTTGCAGCAGCAATTCGGCGAGCGGCTTGGAGATGATCGGTGCCGTGACGTCGACCACCGTGAAGCCGCCCCGCCCCGAGGTCTCGATGTAGCCGTCCGCTTCCAGCCGGATCAGGGCTTCACGCAGCGAGGGCCGCGACACGCCGAGCTGCGTGGCCAGATCGCGTTCGGCCGGCAACCGGTCGCCGGGCATCAGCGTGCCGTCGGAGATCAGTTGCTTGATCTGGTCGGACACCACGTCGGAAAGTCGCTTACGCGTGAAGGACTGGATCGGACGAAATTCCATGGGCGATGGTGAGCGAAGCTGGTGAATGAAGCCGGTTGGTGAAGCGAAGATCAGGCACAAGACAGCGGCGTGGACGCAACGTGATACAACGCTGAACCACGGCGCGACGGTGAACGAATTATACCGTTCAACAGTGCGAGTCGAATCCGCGCGCGCGGCGCGTCGGCCACGGCTGAGCGCTGGCACCTGCAATAGCCGCCAGCGTTGCCGCCCGCGAGTTGCCCGCGCCGCATTCGCGATACCGCAGCGCCCGCAACCTAACGTGCCCCCGCCGCGTAGAAACTCGCCAGATCGCGCTTGAGCACGTGCAAGGCCGCATCGTCGAGATAGATCATGTGGCCGGTCGGATAGTACGCGATCCGCACGTTGTCGCGCAGCGCCCCGTCAATGCCCAGATGCGCAAGCGCGTACTCCGTCGCGTAGAACGGCGTGGCCAGGTCGAAATAGCCGTTCACGGACAACACGCGCAGTTGCGGATTCTGCCGCATCGCCTCAGCCAGATCACCGGCCGCATAGGGCACCGACAAGTGTTCGCCCCACCATTCGCGATGCTTCCAGTCCCACTGGGTCAACGCTTCGTCGTTGAACACGCGATAGGTGTCGGTGGGCGTGAAATGCAGGTCCTCGGTGAGATGCTTATGCAACGCGGCGTCGAAAGCACTCGACACGCCGCTCACCGAGGCGTCGAAATCAGGCCGCTCGGACACGCTGTCGAAGTCGATCCCTTCGAAGCGCGCGTCGTAGCGGCCGACGCTGCGCGCCTGATCGCGCAGCAATTCACTGCGATAGCGCGACGGATAGAGACGCAAACGGCTGCGCTTCACGTAGCCAACGTCGAGTCCGGTGAACTGAGCGACGCGCGCGGCGATGGCGTCGCGCTCGGCGTCCGGCAGCGCGTCGCCCTGCGCGAGCGCCTGCGCATAAGGTCCGCGAGCGAAGGCCCGTGCTTCGTCGAGAAAGGCCGGCAGGCTGGCCGGCTTCGGCACGATCTTGTTGTGATACCAGGCAATCGCCGCAAAGCTCGGCAGATAGCTTTCACTCTTGAAATCCGAGCCCGGTGAGAACGCGGATGAATCGAGCACCGACGACAGCAGGATCACGCCGTTGATCGCGATATTGTCCTGTCCCAGCTGATACGCGAGCATCGCGGCACGCGCGGTGCCATATGATTCGCCGAGCAGATACTTCGGCGAATTCCAGCGCTGATTCACCGTCAGATAGCGGTCGATGAACTGTGAAAACGCGGCAAGATCCTTGTCGACGCCCCAGAAATCCTTGCCCGTGCCGCGGCCGACGACCTTCGAAAGCCCCGCGCCGACGGCATCGATAAATACCAGATCGGTGGTGTCGAGCAGGCTGTCGGGATTGTCCTCCAGCGTGTACGGCGCGGGCGGCGTCCCGGCGGGACTCGCGGTATGCACCCGCTTCGGCCCGATCGAACCGATCATCAGGAACACGGTGCCGGCACCCGGACCACCGTTGAAGAGAAAAGTGACCGGCCGCGTGGCGGGCGTTTTGCTGGCCACGGTGTAGGCGACATAGAAGACGCTCGCATTGGCCTGGCCGGTCTTGTCGCGTAACAGCAGACTGCCGGCCGTTGCCGTGTAGTCGATCTTGCGGCCGTCGAGCTGGATCGAGTGCCGGGTCACCGAGGTCGTTTCCGGCGGCACCGGGATAGGCTGCGATGCGGGATTCGCGTTACGCGGTGGCGCACTGCCCGACGCCTCGCTGGATGCGGCGACTGGCACCGCCGACGGGCGGCTCGCGCGCGCCGGCGTGGCGTGCGGCTGCTGGTCCGTCTGCCCGTTCACGTCCGGGCGTGCATTGGATGTTTCGGTCTGAACGCGAGGGGTGTCGGGTTCCGGGGTTGCCGCCTCCGACGCTGCCGCTTCGGCGCTCATCCCGGCATCGGGCGAATCGCCAGGTTCCGCGGCCGCGCACATCTGGCTGAACACGGCGAGCACGGCAAGCAGGAGCGCGACGGCCACGAGCGCGACCGCCGCCGATCCCGCCATCAACGGTTGGCGCAACGAGAAATAAATGCGAAGGCCCATGGGGTTCCCGACGACGAGTCGATATGCGCCGATGTCCAGAGTGTTCCAGCTTAAGACGAATTCGGCGCTGGATTCTTGATGCAAGCCTCGCCGGCGTCAATCGAAAGGCAGCGGCTTACTCATCACCGTGCCGCCCGTATTGACCGCGATGCATATCTTGCCAAAGCGCGAAGACGCTTCCTCACCGGGCGGGCAATGCGCCGACAAATGCGGCAATCCGCTCGCATGCATCGACCAGTTGTGCTTCGTCGACGACAAAACCCAGCCGCACGAAGCCATTCGCGGTCTCGCCAAAGGCACTTGCATTGAGCACGGACACGCCCTGCGCGCGAAACAGCTGCCACGTGAAGTCGACCGTGTCGAGGCCCGTGCCACTGACGTCGACCATCATGAACATGCCCGCCTCGGGTAGCAGACAACGCAGGCCCGGCACGCGATGCAGGCGCTCGAACACCACGTCGCGCCGGCGCCGGTAAATGGCGCGCATTTCGGCGGCAATCTGCGTCTTGTTCTGCAAAGCGGTCAAGGCGGCCTGCTGGATGAAGCCCGGCAAACCATAGAGCATGGCCAGCGCGAGCCGCCCCATATGCTCGATCAGCTCAGTGGGGCCGATCGCCCAGCCCACGCGCCAGCCCGCCATGGCATGCGACTTCGACAAACTGCCGAGCGTGACGGTGCGCTCCGCCATGCCGGGCAGCGAGACGATGCTGACATGTTCGCGCTCGAAGGTCAGTTCCGCATACACCTCGTCGGAGAGCACCCACAGATCATGCTCGCAAGCGAGCCGCGCGATGCGTTCGAGATCTTCGCGTTGCATCACCACACCGGTCGGATTGCACGGGGTCGCGAAAAAGATCGCTCTGGTGCGCGGCGTGACGGCCGCTTCGAGCGCGTCGCAGTCGACGTGAAAGGCCCGCTCCCGGTCGACCGGCACCGCCACGAGCGTGGCGCCCGCCGCGCGCACGCAGGCCTCGTAGGTCAGATACATCGGCTCGGGGACGATCACTTCGTCGCCCTCTTCCAGCAGGCACAACGAGGTGGCAAACACGGCGTTCTGCGCCCCCGCCGTCAGGATCACGTTGCTGGCGCTCGCGGCGCAGCCGGTCATGCGCGCGTGTTGTTCGGCAATCGCGGCACGCAGCGGCTCGCGGCCGGACACCGCGCTGTAATGGGTATCGCCGCCACGCAGGGCCTCGACCGCGCGCTCGACGATCGGCGCGGGCGTCGCGAAGTCGGGGTCGCCAACGCTCAGCACGATGACATCTTCGCCATTGGCCAGCGCCTGCTGCGCGACCCGATGGATTTCCCATGCCGACGTGCGCCGGCCTTGCAAACGCTCGACCCGATTCGAATACTTCATTGGCCCGCCCGGTTTTTTTCCTTGACCTGCCAATGTAAAGGGGCGAGCAGGATACGTCCAGATACGAAAAAGCGCCACGCGAGCGGAACAGCTCGCGTGGCGTAACCGAACCCCCGTTCGACAGATCAGCGAGACAGCAAGGACGGCACGAGCACCGCGGTGTCCGCGTGCGCTCAAACCTGGCGGCGCAATTCCGCCGGCGGCAGCTTCATCAGATGCCGGTATTTCGCCACCGTGCGGCGCGCGACCAGCACGCCCTGGGCGGCGAGCATTCTGGCGAGCGTCACATCCGAGAGCGGATCGCGCGTGTTTTCCGCGGCGATCATTTCCTTGAGCAGCGCGCGCACGGCCGCGGCCGAACAGGTGCCGCCGCTTTCCGTGCCAAGCTCGCGAGGGAAAAAGTGCTTGAACTCGAAAATGCCGCGCGGCGTCGCCATGTATTTGTTGCCGGTGGCCCGCGAAATGGTGGATTCGTGCAGGCCGAGTTCGTCGGCGACATCGCGCAGCACCATCGGCTTGAGCGCGATTTCGCCGTACTGGAAGAACGCTCTCTGATGCGCGACGATGCATTCCGCCACACGCTGAATCGTATCGAAGCGCTGCTGCGCATTGCGGATCAGCCAGCGCGCTTCCTGCAATTGCTGCGCGAGCGGCGAGCGGCTCGTGCCGGACGACTGCGCGAACAGCTCCGCGTACATGCGATGGATGCGCGCGCGCGGCTGCACCGCCGGATTGATCGTCACGACCCACTTGTTGCGCACCTGACGCACGATCACGTCCGGCACCACGTAGTTGTCTTCGGCACGGCCGTAGCAGTCGCCTGGCTTCGGGTCCAGCTTGCGCACCAGCGCGCAGGCTACCCGCAGTTCTTCGGCCTCGCAGCCGATCTGCTTCTGCAGTTCGGCCTGTTCGCGGCGCGCGAGCCGCTCCAGATGATGTTCGACGATTTGCCGCGCCACGTCGCGTCCCGGCGTATCGGCCGGCAACGCGTTCAACTGCAGCGCGAGGCACTCGGACAACGAACGGGCTCCCAGACCGGGCCGGTCGAGCGATTGCACGAGACGCAGCGCCACCAGCAGTTCTGCTTCGGTCAATTCAGGTTCGAGGTCGACGGTACTCGCCAGGTCGGCGAGGTCCTGGCGCAGATAGCCGTCGTCGTTGAGCGCCTCGACGATGAAGCGGGCCACCGCGAGGTCACGGTCGTCGAGCCGGCACAGACGCAGCGCATCGTGCAACTGCTCGCGCAAGGTCGGTTGCGACCGCGCCCATTCACCGGGGTCGCTACTGGCCGAATCGCCGTTTTGCCGCGTCGAACCGTGGCTGCCGTACTCGCCGGCGAAGTCACCAGGCATCTCGTCCTGGCCCGCGCTTGCTAGCGTCCCGTCAGCGCCGGCTTCGGCCGGCAGCGAATCGGCTTCGGCAGTGGCGACCGTGTCGGCCGCGGGCAGCCCGCCGGCGTCTTCGCCCGGTGTGACGGTGGCAAGCGCCACGTCTTCCGTTTCCGACGAGTCGTACTCGAGGAACGGATTGGTGTCGAGCGCCGTGCGCAATTCCTGCTGGAACTCCAGCGACGACAACTGCAACAGACGCACCGATTGCTGCAGACGCGGGGTGAGTGCGAGAGATTGCCTTGTGCGTAGTTCAATTGACGGCATGGTTGTGAGTCCCGTTGGTGGCAGGAAGTGGCCGGTAAGGTGCGTTTAAAAATGATTCGTAACGTCTTCCGAGCAACTGCCGTACCAGCGCACGCAACACGCTGTTTTTTCTACGCTTTGCATTTTCGGGTCCGCTAATTGCGCAGCCCGTCGGGCGCCTTTTTTACAAGAACCCGGCAAATTCCGGCCGCCGGTTCCACCCGCCGCATGAGCGAATTCCTGGGTGCCGCGGCATCCGATTCCTCATCCGGAATGCTTGCAGCGTCACGGCTTTCCTATGAAGGATGCCGCGCGCACGGGGTGCTGGGCACAGCACTTGCGGACGAACACCGTGTGGACTCACACCAGTCCCTGCGCTGTGAATTGCCCTTTGTGCAGGTGACAGGACCGCCATTCCCATCAACATCCAAAGGAGAATCCATGAAGACCCTCTCACTTCTCAAGACCGCCGGCAGCATCGCGTGTATCGCATTCGCGTTGAACGCCACGGCGCAAACCACCGCTCCGGCTCCGTCCGCTTCATCCGAGACCGTCGGCCAGCATATCGACGACGGCACCATCACCACCAAGGCCAAGGCCGATCTGCTTGCCGCCAGCAACGTCAAGTCGACGCATATTCACGTGAAGACGCGCAAGGGCGTGGTATGGCTCACGGGTTCGGTGCCGTCCGCCGACGACAAGGCCGCGGCCGGTGAAGTAGTGGAAGCCGTGAAGGGCGTGTCGAGCGTGAAAAATCATCTGAAGATCGCCGCCGAGTAAGATCGGTCGATTGGGTTGGGAGCGCTGGTTTCGCGCTCCCACTTGATTGTCATGCGGGCTGGCCGCTGGTGAACGAACCTGTGCGCACCTTCACGCACCTGAGCCTCAGGCGTGCCTTTCCGTGAATTCGTTGAGCGGCTCCGGCTGCTTCAGCGGATCGAAGTCGGCCCAGCGCCCCTGCTGCCAGCGGCCGCTCGCGCGCTCGATCGCCGCGCCCCCTGCTTCGCGCAACACGCGCGCGGCATCGAATTGATTGTCCGACGACACATGCACGGCAACCAGCACACCGGAGGCGCGCATCTCCTCGTAAAACGGCCAATGGTGGGCGGCGTGGCCGCCGTCGCGCGTGCGCAACATCGCGCCGACCATCGAGCCGATATAGGCGCCGACGCCCGCTGCAATCAGGGATACGAGAATCGGCGCCGCAAACGCCGCGAAGATGCCAACCCCCACCGCCGCACCGACGACCGCGCCGAGGGTGACATGCATGCCAGCGTGTTTAGGCCCGGCCAGCGAGCCCGCGCCCGCGTGGACATCGCCTACTGCATGATGACGCGCGTGCTGGCCGCGCGGATTGACGAAAAACAGCGTGACGTCTTCTTCGACGAAACCTGCGTTAAAAAGCTTTTGGGCCGCGTCTTCAGCGGCGGGAAAAGTCGTGAAACGTGCTGCGACGATGAGTGACATGAGGCCTCCTTGCATCGTTGAATAGCGTTCGCGAACCAGGCCGTCTGCGCTGAACAGTCCGCTCTACAACACTACGCCTTCAGCGCCGTCCTGGTCGAGTACTTCCGCAGCGCCCGGTCTGTCCCTTCACGAAAGTCGATTCGAATCGCTAGAATGCGGAACTCCCATGCTGCATTCACGCCCCGCCCATTCCATGACCCCACCTGACGATTCAGGACGGACGGCACAAGCGAGCGCCGCTGATTCGCTGTTTACCTTTCTCAAGTCGCTGCCGTTGCGCGCGCGCCTGATGGAAGGCGGCTTCATGGCCGTGCAGGCGGTCGCCGGCGCGAGCCTCGCGTTCACGATCGCGCGCGCGTTACATACCGAGGAAGCGTTTTGGGCGGCGATCACGGCGATCGCGGTCAGCCAGCACAGCTATACCGACACCCGCAAGCTGTCGCGCGACCAATTCATCGGCGCCATGGTCGGCGGCATATGCGGTTTCGCCGGCGCCACGCTGGGCAGCGGTTACTTCGCGGCGTATGCGGCGACCGTGGCTGTCGCCATCGTGATCTGCTGGATCGTGAACGTGGGCAGCGCGGCGCGGCTGGGCGGCATTACCGCGACCATCATGCTGCTCGCGCCGGGCGTGGGTCCGGTGTGGGACAAAGCCTTGCTGCGCCTCGCCGAAGTGACGATCGGCACGGTCTGCGCGCTGCTGGTCGCCGCCGTCATGTCATGGCTCGAGAAGCGCTGGATCGGCGAATCGGACAAGCGCTAATCAGACACTAATCAGGATTACTCCGCATCGTTCTCCGGCGTGCCGCGCCGGTATCGTCCCGGCGTGACGCCCACGCTTTGCTGGAACGCCTTGCCGAACGCGGCCTCCGATTGATAGCCCACTGCTTCGCCGATTTCGGCCGCGCTGCGCTTCGTGCGTCGCAGCAGATCGCAGGCGATCGCCATGCGTATCTGCGTAAGAAAGTCCATCACCGTGATGCCGGCGCGCTCGTTGAAATGGCGCGCGTAAGTCGCGCGCGACATTGCCGCGAGCTCGCCGAGTTCGGCTATGGTCCACGCACGCTCGGGCGCATTCAGCATGCCTTGCACGGAGGCACCCAGCCGCGCGTCGGCGAGCAGCGCAAGCATGCCGGAGGTCGACGCGTCCTGCTCGCCATGCACGCGCAACGCCATGGCGAAAAGAGCATGGCTCAGGGCGGTGACGATGGCGAGCGCGCCCGGCTGACGCCGCTCGGCCTCGCCGCGCATCACCGCGATGACCGTTTGCAGCGAGCCCAGCGTCTGCACGCCGCTTAGCGAAACGTGCAGCGGATCGGGCAACGCGTTCAGCAGCAACGCGGATGAGCCCGGCGCATAGAAAAAGCGCCCGCACAGGAGATCGAGATCGGCGGGCGCGCTTGCGTCCGCGCTCCCGCCGCTGCGGCGCACGGGCAGCATGCCGTCGTGACCCAGCGTTGGCGGCGCTGCGGCCGCCGAACGCCGCAGGTCGCGCACACGGTGCGAAGCGCCACGCGGAAACAGCATGAAATCCCCCGCCTGCAACGCATGCTGCGCGCCGTCGGCGGTTTCGACGATGCACCCGCCGTCGAGCACCAGATGAAATGGCGCAATGCCCGCTTCCAGTTGCCCGTGATCGATATCGAAGGCGCCCGAGAGCAGGCAGCGCAGATCGAGGCTGGCTTGGGGCCGGGCGAGGTCGATCAATCGGCTAAGCGTATCCATGAGACGGCCGCGCTAAAAGTTGAGCGAATCGAGTATTCAGGATATCGCCACGCGGCGCAATACTCCTCTCACGACGCCGGCACCCGCCGGCGCGCAACGGATCAAGGAGCATTGCCATGTTGAACTGGATCGATTACCGCAAAGAACTGGTCGGCCGCATCGGCGAGATCGGCAAACTGTCGCCGGAAACCGTCAGGGGATATCAGGCGCTGTCGGGCGCCGGCCAGAAGAAGGACCTGCTCGGCGCCAAGACGCGGGAACTGATTGCGCTCGCCGTCGCGGTCAGCTTGCGGTGTGATGGCTGTATTACCGTGCACACGGCCGAAGCGCTGAAGCACGGCGCCACGCGCGACGAAATCGCCGAAGCACTGGGTGTGGCAGTCGCGATCAATGCGGGGGCGGCAATGGTGTACTCGGCGCGCACGATGGATGCCGCGGCGGCGTATACGGCCGAAGCGGCGGGCGCAGCCGAAGCCGCCGCGGAGTAAGTACGGCTGGCGGCGAGCTGCGCGCCGGCCACTACCGCTACGCCGGATGCCGCATCTCTTCAAGCTGCTTGCGGCGCGGCTCGCCCTGGCGCGCCAGCATCCAGCCAGGGTATTCGGCGGGCAGCGTGCTGACCTGATCGAGCTTCGCGAGTTCATCCGCGGTGAGCGAGACACCGGTGGCCGCGATATTGTCGTCGAGCTGCTCGACCTTCTTCGCACCGACGATCACCGACGTCACCACGCGCTGATGCAGCAGCCACGCCAGCGCGATCTGCGCCACTGACACGTGCTTCGTTTCGGCGATGGCGCGCATCACGTCGATACAGTCGTACGCGCGCTCGCGGTTCACCGGCGGAAAATCGAAGCTCGTGCGACGGCTGCCCGCTTCGCCCTGCTGCTCGCGCCCGTATTTGCCACTCAGCAAACCGCCCGCGAGCGGACTCCACACCATCAGGCCGAGGCCTTCGCTCTGCAGCATCGGCACGAGTTCGCGTTCGAGGTCACGGCCCGCCAGCGTGTAATACGCCTGCAGCGTTTCGAAGCGCGCGAGCCCGTGGCGCTCCGCGATGCCCAGCGCCTTGACGATCTGCCACGCGGCCCAGTTCGACACGCCGACATAGCGCACATTGCCGTGCTGCACCAGCGTGTCGAGCGCACGCACGGTTTCTTCGATCGGCGTGGCCGGATCGAAACCGTGGATCTGATACAGGTCGACGTGATCGAGCTGCAGGCGCTTCAGGCTCGCCTTCACACCGTCGATGATGTGATAGCGCGACGCGCCGCGCGCGTTCGGAAACTCGGCGGTCTGGCCGAACACCTTGGTCGCCACCACCACCTTGTCGCGCGGCACCTTGAGGTTCTTCAGCGCCTGGCCCGTGATCTGTTCGGACAGGCCGTCGGCATAGACGTCGGCCGTGTCGATGAAATTGATGCCCGCGTCGAGCGCCCGGCCGACCAGCCGCTCCGCGTCCGCCTGCTGCAGATCGCCGATCTGCTTCCAGATGCCGTCGCCACCGCCGAAGGTCATCGTGCCAAGACATAATTCTGAAACAAACACACCGGTACGGCCCAACTGGTTGTATCGCATCGTCGAGACTCCACTGTCGATTCGCGGGTGAGTGAGGCGTAGAGAGTACTGCAATTGCCAAAATCCGGTTAGCGAGGGCCGAAGCGGCGAGCAAACGCAAGCACTCTTCGGCAAAGCGCCGGTAAACCTGCCAGACTGATTGATTCCTGCACCTTGCAACCGGCCTGCTTTCGCCGCCTTCCGGATATGGCTCGCCCTGCCCCCGTCCATGCCAGCATGACTTCGCCTTCGAACACCGCCACCGCGCTGGACGCAGCGCCCGCCACCACGCCGTCCCGTTCCGGCAAGGTGCCCGCGAGCGGCCGTTCAACGGCCGAGGTGCTGAACACACCAGACACGTCAGACACACTGACCGCGCCGAATGCGCTGGCCGGGTTCCATCCCGCGGTAGCCGGCTGGTTTCTGAAAACCTTCCCCGCCCCGACCGCCGCCCAGGCCGCCGCCTGGCCGCAGATTCGCCGTGGCCGCTCGACCCTGGTGGCGGCGCCGACGGGCTCGGGCAAAACGCTCACCGCCTTCCTGTCCGCCCTCGACGACCTCGTCCAGCAGGGCCTCGCCAACGGCGGCGCGCTGCCTGATGAAACGCTGGTGGTCTATGTCTCGCCGCTCAAGGCGCTGTCCAACGACATCCGCATCAATCTGCAGGTGCCGCTGCAAGGCATCGCCGCCGAACTCGATGCGCGCGGCCTGCCGCCGCTCGACATTCGCACGGCCGTGCGCACTGGCGACACCAGCCAGCAGGAACGCAACGCGTTGCGAAAGCGCGCGCCGCATGTGCTCGTCACCACACCGGAATCGCTTTACGTGCTGCTCGGGTCCGACTCGGGCCGCCGCATGCTTGCCACCGTGCGTACGGTGATCGTCGACGAAATCCATGCGCTTGCCGGCAGCAAGCGCGGCAGCCATCTCGCCCTCAGCCTGGAGCGGCTCGACGCGCTGTGTCAGCGGCGCCTGCCACGCATCGGCCTGTCCGCGACGCAAAAGCCGGTGAGCGCCGTCGCGCGCTTTCTGGTGGGCGGCGCAGGCATCGACAGCGGCCTGCCCGCCGACTGCGCGATCGTCGACGTGGGTCATATCCGCGAGCGCGACCTCGCGTTGGAGATTCCGCCCGTGCCGCTCGAAGCGGTGATGGCCAACGAGGTCTGGGAGCGCGTCTACGACCGCCTTGCCGAACTGGTAGCGATGCACCGCACTACGCTGGTGTTCGTCAACACGCGCCGCATGGCCGAGCGCGCCGCGCGCCATCTGACGGAGCGGCTCGGCAAGGACGTGGTGGCCGCGCATCACGGCAGCCTCGCCAAAGAGCATCGTTTCGAGGCCGAACAGCGGCTGAAACGCGGCGAATTGCGCGTGCTGATCGCCACGGCGGCGCTGGAGCTCGGCATCGATATCGGCGACGTCGATCTGGTCTGCCAGATGGGCTCGCCGCGCGCGATCGCGCCGTTCCTGCAACGCGTCGGACGCTCGGGCCACCACGTCGGCGGCATGCCCAAGGGCCGGCTTTTTCCGGCTTCGCGCGACGATCTGATCGAATGTGCGGCGCTGCTCGATTGCGTGCGGCGCGGCGAACTCGACGCGCTGCGGATTCCGCGCGCGCCGCTCGATGTGCTCGCCCAGCAGATCGTCGCGGAAGTCTCGAGCGCCGAGTGGCACGAGGACGCGCTTTTCGAGCTGATGCGGCGCGCCGCGCCCTACGCGGAACTGACGCGCGAGCAGTACGACGACGTGCTGCGCATGCTCGCCGAAGGCTACACGAGCCGCCACGGTCCGCGTGGCGCCTATATCCATCGCGACGTGGTGAGCGGCACGTTGCGCGGCCGGCGCGGCGGCAAGCTGGTGGCGGTCACCTCGGGCGGCACGATCCCCGAAAACGCGGACTATGCGGTGGTGCTCGAACCGCAGGCGATCCAGATCGGCACCGTCAACGAGGACTTCGCGGTCGAAAGCCTGGCCGGCGACGTGTTTCAGCTCGGCAACGCGTCATACCGGATTCTGCGCATCGAAAGCGGCCGGGTGCGGGTCGAGGACGCGCAGGGACAGCCACCGAACATTCCGTTCTGGCTCGGCGAGGCGCCCGGACGCAGCGATGAGCTGTCGTTCGGCGTGGCGCGGCTGCGCGAACAGATCGAGCGGCTTCTCGAAGGACCGGATTTGTCGCCGCGGTCCGTGGCAAACGGCACCGGTACGTTGGCCGCGAGGTCGGCCGATACATTGGCCGCGACGTTGGCCGATACCTTGCCCGCCCGTCTCGAACGCGCTATCGACTGGCTGGTGGACGAACTCCGTCTCGACGAAGCCGCCGCGCGTCAGATCGTCGACTATCTCGCCCGTGCGCGCGCCGCGCTCGGTGTGCTGCCCACGCAGAACACGCTGGTCATGGAGCGTTTCTTCGACGAATCCGGCGGCACGCAACTGGTCATTCACGCGCCGTTCGGAAGCCGGGTGAACCGCGCGTGGGGCCTCGCGCTGCGCAAGCGCTTTTGCCGCACCTTCAATTTCGAACTGCAAGCGGCCGCAACGGAAGACGCCATCGTGCTGTCGCTAACGGGCAGCCACTCGTTCGTGCTCGACGAAGTGTGGCGCTATCTGCACTCGAACAGTGCCGAACACCTGCTGATCCAGGCGCTGCTCGATGCGCCGCTGTTCGGCGTGCGCTGGCGCTGGAGCGCCACCATCGCACTCGGCTTGC
The DNA here is from genome assembly GCF_001645125.1 of Paraburkholderia ginsengiterrae. Classification (GTDB taxonomy): domain Bacteria; phylum Pseudomonadota; class Gammaproteobacteria; order Burkholderiales; family Burkholderiaceae; genus Paraburkholderia; species Paraburkholderia ginsengiterrae. The sequence continues at coordinate 83,929 of NZ_LXKA01000033.1, forward strand.
CGCGCTACACCGGCGGGCGCAAGACCGCGCCGCAACTGCAGCGCATGCGCAGCGAAGATCTGCTGGCACACGTGTTTCCCGACCAGGTGGCGTGCCTGGAGAACGTGGTCGGCGAACGCGAGCTTCCGCATCATCCTTTAGTGGACCAAACCGTCGACGACTGTCTGCACGAAGCGATGGACAGCGAACGCTGGCTCGCGCTGCTGCGCCGCATGGAACAGGGTGACGTGACGCTGGTTGCGCGCGATTTGCCGGCGCCCTCGCCGCTTGCCGCCGAAATCCTCACCGCCAAGCCGTACGCCTACCTCGACGACGCGCCGCTCGAGGAACGCCGCACCCAGGCTGTGCTGAACCGCCGCTGGACCGATCCGTCGAGCGCCGACGATCTCGGTGCGCTCGACGCCGCCGCCATCGACAGCGTGCGCGACGAAGCCTGGCCGCAAGCGCGCGACGCCGACGAGATGCACGAAGCGCTGACCGGCCTCGCTTGCATCACCGAGGCTGAAGCGCGGCATAACGCGGGCTGGCCGGCATGGCTCGCAACGCTTGCTGAATCCGGCCGCGCCACCCGGCTGTCGCTCGGCGCCGGCGACGCCTTATGGCTGCCCATAGAACGTCTCACCTGTTTTCAGTCGCTCTATCCCGACGCACGATTCGAACCACCGCTCACCGCGCCCAAAGGCTACAACGACAACTGGAACGCCGACGACGCCCTGCTCGACACACTCCGCGCGCGTCTGACGGGTTTCGGCCCGTTGCCGGCGAGCGCGATTGCGCACACGCTGAGGTTGCCGGCGGCATCGGTCGAACAAAGCCTCACACGTCTCGAAGCCGAAGGCTATGTGATGCGCGGGCGCTTCACACCGCACACCACCGAAGAGGAATGGTGCGAACGCCATCTGCTTGCGCGGATACACCGCTACACGGTGAAACGCCTGCGGCGCGAAATCGAGCCGGTGGAACGGCACGACTTCATGCGCTTTCTATTCGAATGGCAGCATTTGACGCCGGACACCCGCAGCGAAGGTCGCGATGCGCTGGCGGCGGTGCTCGACCAGCTCGAAGGCTTCCAGGCCGCGGCCGGCGCGTGGGAAGACGACATCCTGCCGGCCCGCGTAAGGGCCTATTCGAATACTTCGCTCGACGAACTATGCCGGGCCGGCAAGATCGTCTGGACACGCCTGACGGAGCGCGCACGCGGCGCGACGGGGCCGGTGCGCAGCACGCCGGTAGTCCTGCTGCCGCGCGCGCAGGTACGCGTCTGGAGCGCCTTGCTCGCCCCTTCGAAACCGTTGGAGCTGTCGGCCCGCGCGCAATCCGTGTATGACACGCTGGCACAACATGGGGCGATGTTCTTCGACGAATTGCTGGCGGAAGTTCGCGTATTGCGTATCGAACTGGAAAACGCGCTGGGTGAACTGGTGGCGGCCGGGCTCGTGAATTCCGACAGTTTCGCGGGCTTGCGTGCCTTGCTGAAACCGGCGGCCAAACGCCATGCGTTTTCCGGCAACGGGCGCGCGCGTGCAGGTGCGGGTGCGCTGATCGGCGGCATGGACGACGCGGGGCGCTGGGCACTGGTGCGCCGGCCCGCCGCCGTCGCGGACGAACCGGTGCAGCAGCGCCGCGGGACATTGCCGCCGGAGGTGCTGGAGCACGTCGCGATGACCTTGTTGCGCCGTTATGGCGTGGTGTTCTGGCGTTTGCTCGAACGCGAGGCCGAGTGGCTGCCGCCCTGGCGGGACCTGCTGCGCGTGTTCCAGCGACTCGAAGCGCGCGGCGTCATTCGAGGCGGTCGTTTTGTGAACGGTCTCGCGGGTGAACAGTTTGCGTTGCCGGAAGCAATTCCCGTGCTGCGCCACGTGCGGCGGCATGCAAACGACAAACCAAACGACAAAGCGAACGGCAATGCTTTTGTCTGTGTCGCCGGCGCCGATCCGTTAAATCTTGCGGGCACTTTGCTGGTGGGCGAACGTGTACCCGCGGTAGCGGGAAATCGGATTTTGTATCGCGACGGCGTCGTCGTGGCCACACTCATCGCGGGGGCATTCTGGTTCGAACCGTCACTGGAAACGGTTCCGCACGAGCGGGAACGGGCTCGCGGGTGGCTGGCGCAACGCTTTTAATTCATTTAGCGCGCGTGCGAATCGCATAAATGATGGGATTTTCGCGACAAAAGAGCCCTAAAGCTACGAATATTACTGACCGTTAATCTTTATAGGCCCGATTTTCGGCCGCTTCGTTACAATGAGACAGTCTTAAGTATGATGAAGACTGTATGCCGACTTCGCCTCGACGGCTGTCACCGGCATACACGGCCCGGGGATTTCATGAACGACGACCAACACGATCAGGTGCTTTTTGCCCAGTTCGGCACAAGCAGCCCATGCTGGCGTTTGTCCAACGACAGCAATGCGCTCGAGCTCACGCCCGTAACCGGTGACGTGCCGGTTAATGTCGCCATTCCGCTGAATCCTCAACAGGCCTCGCAAATCCGCTGCCTCACCGGTGTCACTTCGCATCTCGTTCTCGACGTGCGGATGTTCGGCGAACCGTTGCGCCTGCACCTGGTCGGCAGAAAGATCAACAGCAACACCTGGGCCGGCACGGCCTCGGCTTATGACGACACCGAATCGGTGGCCCGCGATCTCGTCAACGGTCTTTCGTTCGCCGAACAAGTCGTCTCCGAAGTCAATTCGGTTGTGGTGATCGTCGACCGGCATGGCCGGATACAGCGCTTCAACCGGCTCGCCGAGGAGCTCACCGGCGTCAAGGAAGAGAACATCGTTGGCCGCAACGTGTGGGCGCTGTTCATGTCCAGCGAAGACGGCGCCGCCTCCAGCCAGAACATCGCGGGCTTCTTCAATCGCGGCGTGTCATACGAAGTCGAGCGGCGCGTCAAAACGGTGCATGGCGAGCGGCTCTTCCTGTTCCGCAACAAGTTCGTGCGCAGCGGCAGCGGCGTCGACGAACAATATCTGATCTGCTCAGGCACGGACATCACCGAGGAACGGCTCGCCCAGGAACGACTCACCGAACTCGCCAACACCGACTCGCTCACCGGCCTCGCGAATCGCAACGCGATCCAGGACAAGATCCGCGCCGCCATCGAAGAGGCCGCGCCGGGCGAAACCGTCGGCGTGCTGTTCCTCGATCTCGACAACTTCAAGAAGGTCAACGATCACTACGGCCACGTATTCGGCGACCGCCTGATTCGCGACGTGTCGACGGCCATCAGCAGTTGCCTGAACGAAGGCGACGCACTGGCGCGCCTCGGCGGCGACGAATTCATCGTGCTCGCAGCGAAGGGCACCGCGCACGAACTCGAGGCCACCGCGCAGCGTATTCTCGAGCGCATGCGCACACCGTTCAGCCTCGGCCTGGTCGAGGTCTACACGGGCTGCTCGATCGGCATCGCACGGTATCCGGAACATGGCGACAGCCTGGAGTCGCTGATCCGTTCGGCCGACACGGCCATGTACGTCGCCAAAGACGAAGGCAAGCGCACGCACCGCGTGTTCTCGCCGGAAATGAACCGCAAGGTCGCCGAGTACATGTGGCTCGACACCAACCTGCGGCGCGGTATCGAAGAGGGCCAGCTCACCCTGCACTACCAGCCCAAGCTCTCGCTTGCCACCGGCGTGGTGCAAGGCGCCGAAGCGCTGGTGCGCTGGAATTCGCCGGAGCGCGGGCAGATCATGCCAGTGGAGTTCATTCGCTATGCCGAAGAGTCTGGTCTGATAGGCGTGCTGGGCCGCTGGGTCATGGAAACCGCCGCGAGGCAGGCCGCCAAATGGAAAGCCGACGGCTATAACTTGCGCATCGCGATCAACGTGTCGGCGCGGCAGCTGGTCGATACGGCCGTGGTCCGCCATTTCAGCGAGGCGATGCAGCGCGCCGGTCTCGCGCCGTGCCTGATCGACCTCGAACTGACCGAGAGCTGCCTGATCGAAGACGAAGCGGCGGCGATCGAACTGATCAAGCAGTTCCGCCAACTGGGCGCCCAGGTTCATCTGGACGACTTCGGCACGGGCTACTCGTCGCTGTCGCAACTCGGGCGCATTCCGCTCGACGTCATCAAGCTCGACCGCAGTTTCGTGCGCTCCATCAATGCCGACACCAAAGCGCAAGCCCTCGTTCGCTCCATGGTGGCGGTCGCGCAGGAACTGAACTTCAAGGTGGTCGCCGAAGGCATCGAGACTGAATCGGAAGAAGTGTTCATGAAGGGCCTGGGGGTCGACTACGTGCAGGGCTACCTGTACGGTCAGGCCATGCCCGCGCCTGAGTTCGAACGCTGGTTGCTGGACAGGCAGAAGCTCAGGCTGATTGCCTGAGCTTCCGCGCGTCCCGCGGGAAAGCCCCTCGATAGACCACTCACTTGCCAACCGCCGCGCTCGAAGCCGGTAAGCTCAGGCGAAATTCGCCGTGGTGAGCGCCGTCTGACGCATATTCGAGGTCCGGCGATTCTGCAGCGTGACCAGCCGCTCCATGAAGGCGAGATCCTTCTCCTCGATCGAGAAGGCGGCTTCCACCCAGTCCTCGGTAATCTCCATCAGCTCCGCGCGCGAGAGTTGCAGCACGCGCTGGCGCGCCCGCAACATCGCACGGATGCCGTTCATCTTCGGCTTGAGGGTATCGATGAACGTGCGCGTCGCGACGTAGCCTTCGCCCGGTTCGAACAGCTGATCGACCAGCCCCTTGCCGTAGTGCCATTCGGCGGTGTGCGATTCCCCCATGCCGATCAGTTCCTCGGCGAGCCGCATGCCGGTTTTGCGCGCCACCAGTGAATAGCCGCCCATGCCCGGAAACAGGTTGAAGGCGATCTCCGGGAAACCCATGCGCGCGTCGTTCTGCGCGAGCAGATAATGATGCGCGAGCGCGGCCTCGAAGCCCCCACCGAGTGCCGTGCCCTCCACCATCGCGATCGAAATCGCTCCCGTATCGAAACCGCGCGCCGCCGCGTGTACGCAATCGACACAGGCCCGCGCGTAAGCCATCAGCTCATGGCGCCTGCCGGAGCGGATCGCCTCAGCAAAAAAATCCAGATCCCCGCCGACGTTGTACATGCCGGGAATCAACGAACCGGTCACCCAGAAGTCGATTGGCAAGCCTGACTCTCGTGCTGCCTGCGCGAGTTCCAGAATGTCGTGCACCAGGTCGAGATTGAAACAGGGACGCGGCTGCGCCCGCAACATCATCCACATGACATTGCGGCCTTCTTCGTAGTACGCGGAAATTTGGGAAAGATTACCGGCTTCGAGGAAGGGACGGCAGGCGTGATGGTTATGCAGATTCATTTTGAACGGTCCTTTTGAGGTTAAACACTGGCATTGCAATGCGAGCCTAAGGCAGACCGGATTCGGATGGGAGCGGGGTAACCAACAGAACAATGCAAGCCGCGCTCAAAGCCCCGCCAGCAAACGCTCCAGAGAGGGGACGCGCTTGCGCGAGAGATAAGCGAAGCGCAAACGCTTGCGCACCGAAAATGGGCGAAATTAGCCCACCAATGTGCGCACGACGAGTGGCAACGCACCTGCGGCCGGAAATGAATTTCTTGCTGGAATTGAGCGCGACAGAAATAGAATTCGATTAGTTAATGCAATCGAAAATATGCCCGGCGAATGTAATTTTTTCTGATTGGCCGACTAATCGGTAATTTATCTATTTTGCATAAAGACGCGGGCGCTGTTTGGCGCCCGCGTCCTTCACGACTGACGAACCCGCGAACCCGCGCTTACGGCGCGGCGGCGATGACCTGGGCCACTGCGGACGTCAGCTTCTTGCCATACGGTATGTGCAGGAATTCGTTCGGTCCGTGCGCATTCGATTTCGGTCCGAGCACGCCGCACACCATGAACTGCGACTTCGGGAAACCCGCCTTCAGCACGTTCATGAGCGGAATCGTGCCGCCCTGCCCCATGTACGCGACGTCAGCGCCGTAGTGTTCGCGCGATGCGTCGTTGAGCGCCGTGGCAAGCCACGGTGCAAGGTCGGGCGCGCTCCAGCCGCTTGCCGCGCCTGCGTCTGGCTTGAAGGTCACTTTCGCGTTGTACGGCGGATCGAATTCGAGCAGCGCCTTCAGCTCGGCAACCGCCTTCTCGGCTTCGATCAGCGGCGGCAGGCGCAGCGACAGCTTGAACGCCGTGCGCGGACGCAGCACGTTGCCGGCGTCGGCCAGCGCAGGCAGCCCGGCCGCGCCGGTCACCGAGAGCGACGGACGCCACGTCGAATTGAGCAGCGCTTCTTGCGGATCGGTCGTGGTGGGCAGTACCTGGCGGCCGTCCTGGCCGCAGGCCCACGGCAGCTTCTTCCAGACGTCGTCGCCGAGAATCTGCGCGGTCGCTTCCGCTTCGCGCAGACGGTCCGCCGGGATTGGGCAGTGGAAGCCCTTCGGCAGCAGCGTGCCGTTGGCGGCGTCTTCGAGGCGGTCGAACAGTTGCCGCATGATGCGGAAGCTCGACGGCGCGATACCGCCGTAGCCACCCGAGTGAATGCCTTCGTCGAGCACCTGCACTTCGAGGTCGCCGGCGACCAGCCCGCGCAGCGACGTGGTGAGCCACAGCTGATCGTAGTTGCCCGCGCCCGAATCGAGACACACGACGAGCCCGACCTTGCCGAGCCGCTCGCGCAATGCGTCGACATACGGCAGCAGGTCGTAGCTGCCCGACTCCTCGCAGGTTTCGATCAGGCCGACGCAACGCGGACGCTCGACGCCTTGCGCGTCCAACGCGGCGAGCGCGGTGATGCTCGCGTAGATCGCGTAGCCGTCGTCGGCGCCGCCGCGGCCATAGAGCTTGTCGTTTTCGAGTTTCGGCGTCCACGGCCCGAGGTCGTTGCGCCAGCCGTCGAATTCCGGCTGCTTGTCGAGGTGGCCGTACAGCACGATGGTTTCTTCGCTGCCGGAACGGGTCGCGGCCGACTCGAAGAAAATCACCGGCGTGCGGCCCGGCAAACGAATCACTTCGAGCTTCAGGCCGCGCACGGGCTGCTGCTCGGCCCATTGCGCGGCGTCGGCGACCACGCGCTCCAGATAGCCGTGCTTGACCCACTCAGGATCGAATGCCGGACTCTTGGCCGGCACCGCGATGTAGTCCGTGAGCGCGGGCACTATCTCGTCGTTCCACTTGCGGTCCACGAATTCACGTAGCGTGTCCTGGTTGATGCTGCGAGCCTTTTGGGTCGTATCGTCGGAGATCATGATGGTGTTCCGTGGGGGTTCTTTTCGGTAGAAACGGCCATGATAGACCCGATGTGATGCCGACTGAACCCCTCGCTGCCCATCTCCCGCGCGCCGCCGCCATCACCGCCGCGCGGCAACCGATACTCCCGTTAGGCCCCAGGCTGCGAAAATAGGGCAATCGCGCGACAATTACCGCATACGTCGGATAACGGGAACGGGTTCATGAGTGGCACTGTGTTGGTTCAGGCAATCGCCGCGTTGATTGCCCTGCCTTTGTATTTTCTGCCGGCCATTCTGGCGGACCGCCGCAAGCGCCACGACGTGCTGACGCTGGCGCTCTTCAATGCCTGTCTTGGCTGGACCGGTTTTGGCTGGCTGCTCGCGCTCTACTGGTCGCTGCAGCCGAACCCGCCGAAGAACATCGCGGGTGAGGTGGTGGAAAAGCGCAAGCTCGTCAGTATGCGAGCGTTTTCGTCCGCGCTAATGGTGCGCGTGCAACGCCGCGCCACCGGGCGGAATCGTCCGGAAAAATAATGCGGATTGTCAGACCGGGATCTGCCCGGAGCGGCAACACGCCGCTCAGGCCGCACGGCCCATGCGGCTCCACATGACCGAGCCGGCGGGGATCGAACGCGGCTCGGCGCGCACGCTGGCGGGAGAGAACATCTCGCGGCGCAATTCGCCTTGCTCGTCGAACCATTCGCAAATCAGCCACTCGCCGGGATTGAGCGCCACCGGGCCCGCATACGTGACCGTCATGCGCGAGCCCCCTTCCTTCAGCGTGACGACGTCGCCGACACTGAACTGGGCGGCGGGTGCGGTCTGGAGTGCGTCAATGGTAGCGGTCAGCATATTTATCCCCTATGGAGCCGTTGTGCGTTTCTACGTCACGTTGTGCGTTTTTAAGTCATTGCGCCATGTTTCTCGACTTTAGCCTTGCTGAAGGAAAACTCTAAAAGAGAAGCCAGATTAACAATCGAATTTAATCGCCGCAAGTGCTTTTTATTGATACCGTTTTCATCAGCACTGGAATCGCTTTCACGTTCCGGCCGATGGCGAACAAAACAGGGAAAACCCTGCAATGCATGACCAGCGGGCCTTCTGTGCGGCACCGCACGATCGAAAGAGTTACTTCGACTCGCGGGCGCAATCAGTAGAAAATGCGAACCGTATTTGTCACATCTAAAGCTGGGGCGAAAAGCTTTCGGGTTTATTTCAAGCCGCTCAAAAATTGAGTTACCTATGAACGGCTGAATCACCGGCGAATACACGAGATCCGAAAATCAGTTTTGCGTCAAACGCATAATGGTTTTCCAGCAGCGCCTGTTGAAAACGATTACCGGCGCCGGATTTTCAAACCGGCTGCGTCGCGTGGCGCCGTGCCAACCGCTGATGCCGGACGAGCAGCACGCTCAAGCCGATACATACGAACATCAGCACCGCGTTGATCGCAAGGCTGATCTGGAACGCGTGCGCATACACGCCCGGCGCCGCCCGCCCGCCGATCGCGCCGAAGAAGGCGCCGCTAATGGCCGCCGTGCCGAATGCCGAGCCGATCTGCAGCGTCGACGAAATGACGCCCGACGCCAGCCCTGCCTTCTCCGGCACGACCTCTTGCAGCACGATGCGCATGATCGACGGCAGCAGCAAGCCATGACCGACGCCCGCGCACACAAGGCCGCAATAGAACAGCAGATCCGGCGCGGCTGCCTGCGTGGCGGACCAGCCTGTGACGATAAAGCCGGCCGTCATCATCGAAAAACCTAGTGTGAGCACGTGGCCGTCGATGCGCTTGACCACGGCGGGCGACGTCAGCGGTCCGACTACGAAGCCGATGGCGAACGGCATGATCGCAATGCCTGACGCGAGCGGCGTCCAGTGCAGACCGGTTTGCAGAAAGATGCCGTAAGTCAGGAAAAACGCGCTGTTGCAGTAGAACAGGAACGCGAGCACGAGACCCAGTGCAAAAGCCCGATTGCGGAACAATTGCAAATCCACCAGCGGATGGCCGCCGCCGCGCTCCACGCGCATTTCGGTCATCACGAAGAGCGCGAACACCGGCACGGCGAGTGCGAACATCGCAAAAGTCCACGCCGGCCAGCCAGCTTCGCGGCCGTGCGTCATCGGGTAGATGTCGAGCAGCAGCACGGCGGACAGCAGCGCCACGCCCTTCACGTCGATGCCGGTGCGCGTGGCCGGCTGATTCTCCGGCACGAACTTCCATGTGCCGATAAACGCGGCAATGCCGATCGGAATATTGATCAGGAAAATGATGCGCCAGTCGAGCCCGAACGGGTGATACGTAATCAGCGCGCCGCCGCCCAGTTGCCCCACGATCGACGACAGCCCGAACACGAAGCCGTACAGGCTCATCACCTTGGTCTGCTGATGCAGCGGCACGACCGCGCGGATGGTCGCGAGCACCTGCGGCGCCATCACCGCGGCCGCGATGCCTTGCACGATCCGCGAAATCACCAGCATGTGGCCGCTGGTGGCGAAGCCGCACAAGGCCGATGCCACCACGAACCCCGCCATGCCCCGTCATGAACATGCGGCGGCGGCCGAACAGGTCGCCGAGGCGCCCGCCCGTGATCAGCAGCACCGCATACGCCGATGCATAGGCGGACACGACGAGTTGCAACTGCGCGTCGCTCGCGTTCAAGCCTGTGTGAATCGAAGGCAGCGCGAGGTTGACGATGAAATAGTCGAGTGGCGCGAGAAACGCCCCGACAAACAGCACCGCCAGCGCGAGCCCCTGCCGCTCGAAGCGCGGCGTGGCGTTGGCGGCCGTAGCCGTCACCTTCGCGGATGCGATGCCCGGCCCCGCCGCCGGACTGCTCACCGCACAGGCCGCGGCGCGCCTCGGTCCAACAAATGCCGCCGCAGCGGACTTGATCGCTTCATTGTTCATGACTGATCGTTCAATAAATCGGCAAAAAAATTTAGACGAGCGCGCGCATGGCGACGTCCACGACCCCGACTAGCGCGTCTTCCTCGTGAGCGACCCGCCCCAGCACGCGCAGGCCTTGCATCACGCAAAGCAGAAAAGCGCCGACGGCCTTTTCGTCGAGCGTGGAATTGAACGCGCCGCTCGCCTGGCCACGAATCACAGAGGCCGCCAGCAGCGTTGCCATGCGGCGGTGAATCGCAGCGACGCGGGCGCGCACTTCTTCGTCGCCCGACTGCATTTCCAGCGTGGTATTTGTAATGAAACAGCTGCGCTCGCCGGTCAGCGCACAGGCGACCCGCGCGTAATGCATCAACGCATTGCGCAGCGCCTCTTCAGGCGGCACCGGCGCGTTCAGCCGCTCGGCGAGGCGAGCGACCGAGCCTTCCGCATAATGGTCCAGCGCGGCCAGCAGGATGCCGTGCTTGTCGCCGAATACCCCATACAAGCTGCCACGCAGGACTCCGGTGGCCTTGCACAGGTCGTCGATCGAGGTGGCGTGGTAGCCGCGGTTCCAGAACACCTGGCTCGCACTCGCCAACACGGTTGCCGTGTCGAACTCGCGCGGCCGGCCCCGCACGCACACCTCGCCCGCCTTTTTCGCGGATTGCTTCGTATCGCCTGTTCGCTTCATGGGATGGATATTATGACTAACCGTTCAAGAAAGCAAGACGAGTTTTCGTAGGCTGCGCGCAGTTTCCACTCGCCCGATCAGGCGCTCGCCTCGCCGGCAAGCGGCTCGAGCGGCCGCGGCTTCGCCGGCTTGACCACCGTCCACAGCACGGTGGCGCCGATCAGATCGCCAAAACCGAGCGCAATGAAGAACGGCGTGTAGCCGATCTTGCTGACCAGCCCGCCGATCATGAGCGTAAAAGCCAGATTGCCGATACCGGCGACGCACCCCGCCATGCCGGTCACCGTGCCCACCTCCCGGCGCGGGAACGCATCGCGTCGCGCTGATCGAAGTCGTACGTGCAGCCGTCCGTGGCCACGTTGCGGCTCACGTGAGCCGCGAAGCCTACGCGCGCCGTGGCGACCAGCGCGGCGTCGTCTGACAGACAGGCGTGCGTATGGCACAAAGGTCATCAGCGCGTCAGCAAGGCTCCATCTTCTGGTCAGGCGGCCGCCCACTCCGCCAACTGCAAGCTCATTCACGCCCGCCGAAATCAAAAAAGCCGACGGCGGTTCTCATCCGCACGCCGGCCTGGTACCGCCGATGTCCTGTGAAAATACGCGATCTCAGGTTTCGAGTTTCGCGTCCATCGTGATCGTAGCGTTCAGTACCTTGGATACCGGGCAACCCGCCTTGGCGTCGGCCGTCGCTTTTTCGAAAGCGGCCTTGTCGCCGCCGGGGATCTTCACGGCGACGTCGAGATGCACCGCGGTGATCGTGAAGCCGCCGCCGTCCTTATCGAGCGTAACGGCGGCAGTCGTGGCGATACGCTCAGGCGTGATGCCGGCTTTGCCCAATTCCGCCGAGAGCGCCATCGAGAAACAGCCCGCGTGCGCAGCCGCGATCAGCTCCTCCGGATTCGTGCCGATGCCGTCCGCGAAGCGTGTCGAAAACGAGTATTGGGTCTCCTTGAGGACGCCGCTGTCGGTAGAAATCGAGCCTTTGCCGTCTTGCAGGCCGCCTTGCCAGACTGCCGATGCCTTGCGCTTCATCGCTCTTCTCCTGATGTGCCCTGCTTCGCGCGCTTCACGATCAAACGGGATGCCCCGCCGCAATGGTCCCGCCCGGATGGTTTGCGGTTCAGGCATCGGTCGAAGTCCCCAAGAGCTTCTTTCGGGGTATCACGCGCGGTGCTACAGGCGCTGGCGTGGACCGGACCCTCATCATAGGCGCTTCCCTGTGCCAGCGCCGTGACGGTGCCAGGAATCGTTCGAAACTGAAAGCTCGCCGAAAATCATATCAAAAACGGTAATAATCTTTCATGGAAAAGCGGCTTTATCACTGACCTCGTAACAAATAGACTCGCCTCAACAGATCGGGACACAGCAATCAACCCGGTCTCATCAACAATCGAATACTGGAGGTCATCATGAAGTCGCTTATTTCCGCCGTGGTTGTCGCATCCGCTCTGATCGTTCCGGCTGTTTCGTTCGCCCAGCAGGCGAATGGTGCGGTGACGCGCGCGCAGGTTCGCGCCGAACTGGTGAGCGCGCAGCAAGCGGGCCTGCTGAACCAGAACGACGTCAACTATCCGAAGACCGTGCCGCAAAACGCTGTCGCAGTGGCGGCCGTGTCGCAGGGTTCGCAGGACGTGGGCGGCGCGAAGGCGACTTCGTGGGATGCTGGCGCCCCGGTCACGGTGCAGCAGCAGTTGTTCTCGACGTATCGCGGCCAGTAATCAGGCCATAAGCCAGGCCACAAGCGGCGACGTCGTTGCCGCACGTCGTCGCCGCTTTAGTCAGCGCACCGCAGGCCAGGGTGCAGCCGCAGTAAACAAAGCGCCCCGGTTGCGACACTCGCGACCGGGGCGCTTTGCATGGCAGCAACGTAAAAGGTAAGACCGCTCCGCACGCGCCTCCAGGGCGCCACTCAGGCGCTACTACTCGGCGAACGGCAAGCTCGCCTGTCCCACCGCCCGCATATCGAATACGTTCAGCGTCATCGCCACCAGCGCATAGTAGCCAAGCAGGCCCACCAGGTTGATCACCACCTGCAGCCCGAAGCGTTCGACCGCCATCGCATACGTCGCGTCCGAGACGCGTTTGGTCTCGTACAGTTCACTCGCGAAGTCGTGGATCAATGCGTCGTCCGCGTTGGTGAACGCCGGGCGCCGCCCCTGGCGGATCGTCTCGGCATCCGCTTCGGCCACGCCGGCTTCCAGCGCGATCGGGTAATGGATGTACCACTCCGCCTGCGCCTGCCAGCGCGCCGCGGTCACCAGAATCGCCAGTTCCGACAGGCGCAGCGGCAAGCCGGTCCGGTAGCGGCAGAACGCGCCCAGACGCTGCGCCTGCTGCGCCAGTTCCGGGCTATGAATCCAGCCGAGAAACGGGCCGTTCAGATTGCCGCGCGGGCCGGACAGAATCTCGTCCAGCACCGCCTTCTGCTCGGGCGTGGCGCTGGATAAGTCGAATTGAGGCAAACGCGGCTCGGTCATTGTCGTTCTCGCTGCTCGTGGTGGTGTCGAATTTATCAGGCCGCGGCCAGCGCGCCAGTGATCGCGTCCGAGAGGCGGCTGACGATCTCGTCGATATCGCGCGCGGTGCAGATGAACGGCGGCGCCAGCAGTACATGATCGCCGACCCGGCCGTCGACCGTGCCGCCCATGGGGTACACCATCAATCCGCGCGCGAACGCTTCGCGCCGGATTGCCGCGTGCAGTTTCAGGCCGGAGTCGAACGGCGTCTTAGTGGCGCGGTCCTTGACCAGTTCCACGCCCACGAATAGCCCGCGTCCCCGCACGTCGCCGATATGCGGATGCTGCGCATAGTGCTCGCGCAGCCGGCCGCGCAACTGTTCACCGCGCGCCAGCACGTTCGGCAGCAGGTTGTCCTCGGCGATCACGCGTTGCACTTCGAGCGCCGCGGCGCAGGCCGTGGCGTGACCGATATAGGTGTGGCCATGCTGAAAGAAGCCCGAGCCGCCGACAATCGTCTGATAGATCCGGTCGCTCACCAGGGTCGCGCCGATCGGCTGGTAGCCCGCGCCGAGACCCTTGGCGATGGTCAGCAGGTCCGGAGCCACGCCGTCTTCCTCGCAGGCGTACAGATAGCCGGTGCGGCCCATGCCCGACATGATCTCGTCGAGAATCAGCGGCACGCCGTAGCGATCGCACACCGCGCGAATCTTGCGGAAGTACTCGCGCACCGGCGGCACCGCGCCCGCCGTCGCGCCGACCACCGTTTCCGCGACGAACGCTGCAACCGTGTCGGCGCCGAGCTCGAGAATCTTCTGCTCGAGTTCGTCGGCGAGACGCTGTGCGAATGCCTCATCGGATTCACCGGCGCGCTGCTCGCGATACGCGTAACACGGACTCACGTGATGCGCTTCGATCAGGATCGGCAGGAACGGCTCGCGGCGCCACGCATTGCCGCCGATCGCCAGCGCGCCCAGCGTGTTGCCGTGATAGCTCTGGCGACGCGCAATGAAATGGCGGCGTTGCGGTTCGCCCTTCTCAACGAAGTATTGCCGCGCCAGCTTCAGCGCGGCTTCGATCGCCTCTGATCCGCCCGACACGAAGTACACGTGTTCGAGCCCGTTCGGCGCGCTCGCCACAAGGCGGTCGGCGAGTTCCTCGGCCGGCTCGGTGGTAAAAAACGAGGTATGCGCGTAAGGCAATTGCTGCGCCTGCCGTTTGATCGCCTCGATCACGCGCTGGTTGCTATGGCCGAGACACGAAACGGCGGCACCACCGGACGCGTCGATATAGCGCTTGCCGGTGGAATCGATCAGTTCGATGCCGTCGCCCGCGACGGCAACCGGCAGCCGCTGCTTCGGTGAACGATGAAAAACGGTGGTCATGGTATGCGGGTTTCCTGGTAGTGGCGGCAGCCGGTCAGGCGCGGGTTGGATTGGAAGGCTCGGACGGCTCGGACGCCGTGCGGGCGATATACGTGTCGAATGCGCACTGCCCTTGCCGGTAGACTTGCATCGACACGCCGGACGGGCCGATTTCGAAGAGCGCGGTGGCAAGGGTGTTTTCGTCGTCCGGATCGAGCGGGTCGTCGCGGTAGATCGGCAATCCCGACGGCGCGCGATCATGCAATACACCGAGCAACGCGGCGGGCCGCAATGGACGTGCCAGCGCGGGAAGCAAAGCTTCCACCCGCTGTTGGCGGTCATGCGAGGAGTCGGTGACGATTTGCGCCTCGGCTTCGCAGCCCGGGTGAATCATGTGGTTCGCGTGGCCCGCAAGCCTCGGCACGGTTTGCACGGAACAGCGCTGCGCTGTGGCTTCGACGCTGAACAATCGTGCGTCGCCCGCGGCACCGAGCGTGTGATGAAAGCCGCTCGCAGCGGGCGTATCGCGCAGGATGGTTAGCGCCTCGTCGAGCGAGCCCGCGTCGAGCACGGCACGCGCGAGAATCATGCGCGGCACGCCGGCAGCGGGCACACGGATGCGCAGGTTGTTGATTGCCTGCACGATACCCGCGTGGCTTGCCGCGAAGGTATGACCCGGCAATGACCCTGGGTAGTAGAAACTCACGAAGCCGGGTTTGCCCACAGGCCGGACCTCGACCAGCGCGCAGCGCTCACGCAGAAAGGGATCGCCGTCTTCGTTATGCGCGATGAAGCGCGCGTCGCCCTCCACGGCCGCCAGCGTGGTGCAACCGTCCGGCGCGTTGTGAATCAACTCGCCACGGCAATTCCAGAGAAACACGTCTTCCGCCGCGCAGCCCAAGCCTGCCGCCATGCCGTCGAGTTCGGCCAGCAGCGCCGGAAAATCGACCCGCGCCGCGTCGCGCAAGGATTGCACGAACGGCGCGCCGCGCCATCGCTGAACAGCCCGCCACGCGCTGCTCTGATTCACGTAATCGGCGAACACCGGTTTCGCGAGTTCGCCCAACCGGTAGCCGATGTCATACGGCTCGCCGCTTACCTGAAAGAGACTCAAATCCTGCTTAGACGCCACGGCTCGCACCCATTCAACAATCGGTACGCATTTATACTTCTAAACAACATTTGTTGTCAAATGGCGCCATGCGGATTCAATTGAAGCTGCCCCGCTTCCCTTGCGCCCTGTCTCAGCTCATTTGCACCGGAACGTTCAAGGCACGTACGCGCCCTTCGCGTGCAGCGCCTGCTCGGCGATCGCGAGTTGCTCGACCGCGTCGCCCCCTTCCAGCGCGAGCAGATGCGCGACCAGCGATTCGGCAATGGCGGTGGCCGCCACCAGTGACGGGAAAAACGACGGACTCTCATGCGAAAAGATCAGCACCTTGTCGGCATTCAGCGCGATGGGCGAGACGGCGCTATCGGTAATCGCGATCAGTTTGCTGCCCTTTTCCAGAGCCGCTTCGGCCACGCGTGCCGCTTCCACGGAGTACGGCGCGAAACTGATCACGATGGTTGCGCTGTCGCGCTCGAGCGTGCGCAACTGCATTTCCAGCGTGCCGGCCTCGCCGTTGAGCAAGGAAACGGACGACCGGAACAGCCGGTAGCCGTACACGAGGCCAAATGCCACCGCATAACAGGAGCGGAATCCCGCCACATGCACATGCGGCGCGCGCCGCAAGAGCCGCGCCGCTTCCACGATCACGCGGCCGCTATGGGCGGCGGTCACCTCGAGATTGTGCTGTTGCGCCACCAGCAGGTCGTTAGCGAGCGCGTCTTTCGATTTGACCAGCGACCGCGCGCGGCTCGTGAGCGGTTCGGGCCGCGTGCGCACGCGCGCGACGAACAGGTTGCGCAATTCGTTCCAGCCGGGGAAACCGAGTTGCTGCGACAGACGCACGAGCGATGCCGGTTGCACCTGGGCCCGCTCGGCCACTTTACGCATGGACGAGACCGCGACCTCGTCGGGATGGTCGAGCAAAAAGCCCGCCCCCATCTGGAACTGCGGACTCAGTTCGGAGAAGCGCGCCCGGATCAGGGCGGCGAGCTGGTCGAAACTGTCTGGCATGCGGATGTACCGGGTGAGCGGCCGATGAGGATGACAACAAATGTTACCACTCGGCACATCGCATCCAACAGAAGTGACAGGGTGTGGTGAGTGACAAACGAATTCTGGGGATGCAGACAAAATCTTGGACTACCTGGAGGTAGTTCATGTATTCATACGAAGACCGCATCCGCGCAGTCAAGCTGTATATCAAACTGGGACGACGAGTAGCGGCAACCATCCGATAGCTTGACTACGGTCTTTGATACCGTGCCCCTGCTCAGTGCCCGGATCATTTGCCGTCCGTGCGAGCCGCCCTTTCGCTTGGAGTATCCCTATAGTCCGATGACCGAATTCATCCCGGCGCAGGCGACCGCTGAGCTGCTGTTGCTTGACCCCAGGGTCTCGGCACAGATGCCGTATCGCCAAGTGGTCACCATGGTGCGTGAGTTCCTGCCTGTGCGTGAAACATTGAACCATGTGAGCATGCGAAACGGAGCGCTACGGGCGGGTGTGCGCATCGAGGCGGTACAGCCGGCTGCATGTCGCACCACGAACGAAGAGACGGGGGGACGCTGACCATCGACGGAGGATCCGTTTGGGAGACAATGCAAATCAAAATGTTCGAGCTTTGAGGTTCTAACGGGACAACTGACCGCCAAAGACCAGACTTCGCGCGTATTCGCGTTCGTGAGATATCGGTTGCCGGATAGTGCGGAGCGGCTCACCACCCTTGTGAAAGCCGCGTCGGGAAGCGATCGGCCGAAACTGTCGTTCATCATCGCTGGTGCCAATGGCCTGCAGTGAATCGCCTGTCGGTCGCCGTTTTCTTCCACACCTGTCCTGGACTGGTTCCATATATCTATGCGTGTGACGTATCTCGAGCAGATCATCAAGGCCATGCGTGCGCGGACGGAACCGGAAAACGCCGTCCGACGTGTGCTGATCTCCCGCGTTCACAAACTGCGCTGGTGCTTCTGGCACGCCAAGCTGGAGAAGGCGAAAACTCGGATGCAGAGCATCCTGATCCCCTGTCGGACGATCGTGCTTGAAACGCCTGGGATTGCAGAGAGTCTGGCGCAACTTGAGTATCGGACTCGATAGCTTGTTGAATACGTCGAAGCGAATGGCGGGTCGACGATGAACTACGGCGCACGACTTCGTCGTGCCAACTATATCTCCACCGCCACGGCCGAGTCCGCGGTCAATCAGGTGCTCAATCTGCGCATGTGCAAGCGTCAACAAATGCACCGGTCGCCGATCGGAACTCATCTGCTTGCCCAGGTCCGGTGTGTTGTGATCAACGGTGACCTTGTCGAACGACTGGCGAGATACGAGCCGCCAAGGAAACCAGTGCCACGCGAAGCTGCCGGGTTATCGAAGCAGTTCGAGGTGACATCGGAGCTACGGACCCAAGATTTTTAACGCTTCCTTTTCCACGCCAGCGTCATGCCGGCGACTGACAAATTTGCTTCGCTCTAAGCGAAACAACAGAATATTTGAGGGTCGCGACGCATGTCGCCAATATGCGTTGTTATAATTCTTTCATCTCATGACTCCATTCTAACGTTCGGGTGATCTTTCTCCAGCGCCCGATACGCCCCCGCCAGATGGCCAAAATCGATCGCTTGCGCCTTCTTGCCGATACCTTGAAATCACAAGGTATCCTGCATCTGCGCGATGCCGCTACCCTGCTTCAGGTCTCCGAGATGACCGTGCGTCGCGACATTGCCGCGACGCCGGGTCAGTTCATCTATCTGGGCGGCTACATCGTCAGCGCCAACGACGTGCCCAACGCCGCGGGCTACACCATCGAACACGAAAAAGACCACTTTGCGCAGGCAAAGGCGGAAGCGTCCGCTATCGCGTCAAGTCTGCTCGCGAACGACGAGACCATCTTCATCGACTGCGGGACAACGCTCGTCACGCTCGCACGCCTGATCGCCGCCGACATGCATCTGACGGTGGTGTGTTATTCGCTGAACGTCGCGGAAGTTTTGCGGCGCAAACCGAACGTGCGGATGATATTGCTGGGCGGGGAGTATATGCCGTCGTCGGATTCGTTTGCGAGCGAAGACAGCATCCAGACGTTGCGGCGAATGGGGATCAACAAGGCCTTTCTATCGGCCGGCGGCGTTGACGAGGTGCGTGGCGTGACCTGCTGGAATTTTCACGAAGTGGCTATCAAACAGGCGGCGATGGCGAGCGCCGTCGAACGTCATCTGGTGGTCGATCAGAGCAAACTCGGCAAGGTCAAGGCAGTGCGGTTTTCGCAACTCGATGAGTTCGATTCGATCGTGACCGAAGTGGGGCAAACGGTGCGAAAGCGCCAGCCGAATTGAACCTCTAAACGCGTTGCGGCCGCCAGCCGCAACGCGGTTCTTCTCCTGCTGTCAGCCCCTCCGCCCGAGCGCGAACAACGTCCCGGCAATGAGAATGAAGGCGCCGATAATTGCCTTTTGCCAGGTACTCGGCACGCCAATCAGGATCAGCACGCTGTTGATCAGCGTGACGAGCGCCACGCCGAGCAACGTGCCTATCACGGTCCCCGTGCCGCCGGTAATGCGCGCGCCGCCCAGAATCACGGCAGCAATCACATCAAGTTCGGTGCCGACCAGATCGAAGGGATTCGCAAGCCGGTTCGTCGATACATGCAGAATGCCAGCCACGCCCGCGAGCATGCCCGTATAGCCGAATACGAACAACTGGATCGCACGCGCGTTATAGCCAAGCCGCTCCGCAATCGGCAAACTGCCGCCGATCGCATACACGCCGCGGCCCATCATCGTGCGGTTGAGCAGCCACCAGGTCAGCAGTGCGGTCACGACCAATGCAATGACCGACATCGGCAAGACGGCACGAAGCCCATCGGCAGTCGTGTAGAAGAACAACGGCAACTGGCCGAACCGGTCCATGCTGTGCGGAATGTTCATGAAGAACTGAGTGCCGACAAAGGTCAGCAACACGCCGCGAAACAGGTACTGGGTGCCGATCGTGACGATCAGCGAAGGCGCCTTGAGCCGATGCACCAGCATCCCGTTCACGACGCCGAGCGCCGTACCGCCCAATGCACCGGCAAGCAGGATCAGCACGAACGGCGCATCGGGCCACCACGCGAAGACGGCCTTCGTCAGCGAATACATCGTCAACGCGGCAATCGCGGTGAAGGACACGTCGATGCCGCCCGACGCGAGCACCACGAGCGTACCCATCGCGAAGATCGACATCGTGGTCGCCGAATGCAACAGGTCGAACAGCGTCGCGTACTGGAAGAAGCGCGGATTGATCGCCCCGACAATCAGACACGTCAGCACGAGCAGCGCGACGGTGAACCATTCGGGGTTGCGCATCAGACGCGTGTGCATGTCGAGCTTGCGCACGCTCGGCGCGATAGCCTCCACTGCGGCTGCCGTCTCGGGATGCGAAGCGGACTGAAGGGATTCGTTCATGAGATTGCTGTTCACGTGAGTCAGGCGGCCTCGGAAAGAAGTGCGTGATACAGGCCGGCCTCGTCGAGTTGATCGGCACGGTATTCGGCGGCAACGCGACCTTTCTTCATCATCAGGATGCGGTCGCAGTTCTGTAGCAGTTCGGGCAGGTCGTCACTGATCAGAATGATGCCGATACCCCGCTCCGACAAACGCTGCATGATGCGGTAAATGATGTCCTTCGACCCGACGTCGACGCCTACCGTTGGCCCGTGCAGAATCAGGACGCGCGGATCGATTGCGAGCCAGCGGCCAATCAGCACGCGCTGCTGGTTGCCGCCGGACAGCGACTGAACGGGCTTGTCGACGTCGGGCGTCGCGATCTGCAGATCCCTAACCGTGCGCTCAGCCAGTTCCTGCGCGCGGCGCCGGTCGATCTGTGCGAAGCGGTCGCGCAATGTTGAGATCATCGCGGTAATGACGTTGTCGCGGATCGGCTTGTCGAGAAACAGGCCTTCGTTGAGGCGATCCTCGGGTACGTAGCCGATCCGCTGCGCCTTCGCATCGGACGGCGTGCGCAACCGGACGAGGTTGCCATCGAGCGTCACGGTGCCCGCATCCGCGGGACTCACGCCAGCCAGCGCACGCGCCAGTTCATTGCGGCCCGAATCCAGCAGGCCGGTCACGCCGAGAATCTCGCCGCGATGCAGCGAAAACGAGACATCGGCAAACTGGTTGCGGCGGCTGAGCGCCTTGACTTCGAGTATCGCGTCATGCGCATCGGTACCGGCGACCTGGCGATACCGCTCGGTCGACAGATGCTTGCCCGTCATCAGTTCGCTGATCTGTGCTTTCGTGAAGTTGGCGATCGGGCCTTGGGCCATCTTCTGGCCGTCGCGCAGTACGATCACCTCGCCGCCGATCGCAAAGCACTCGTCGAGCTTGTGGCTCACGAACAGTACGGCGACACCTTCCGCACGCAGCTTCGCGAGCACCGCGATCAGGTTATCGACCTCTTTTTGCGTCAGCGACGTGGTTGGCTCGTCCATGATCACGAAGCGCGCTTCGCTTGCGATCGCCCGCGCGATTGCAATCAGCTGGCGTGTCGCGAGCGGCAACTGTTCGATCAAAGTGCGCTGAAATTCGGCGTCACCGGGCAAACCGACTGCCCCGAGCGCGCGGGCCGCGGTCTTCGCGAGCGCCTTGCGATCGAAGGTCCGTGTGAGGCGGCCGTTATGCCCAGCAAGTTCGACCGTCAAACCGATGTTCTCCGCTACGCTCATGTTGGGCAGCAGCGACAGGTCTTGATAGACCGTCTCGACGCCCGCGGCCAGCGCCTCCAAAGGCGACAGGCGCGCGTGCCGCGTGCCTTCGATCACCAGTTCGCCCTGGTCGGGCGGTTGCGCGCCCGAGATGATCTTGATCAGCGTGCTCTTGCCGCAACCGTTCTCGCCGAGCAGATGGTAGATCTGCCCGCGCTCGAACTGCAGACTCACGCCACGCAGCGCATACACGCCGGTGAAGTGCTTATGGATATCGACGACTTCGAGAAGCGGTGCCTGACTCATGTTCACCTGCAGTGTTGAAGGCGGCGCGCGCCGGTGCACGGTGCACGGCGCGCGCCGCCGCACATCAGAACGGATACTGCTTGTAGTTCGTCTTGTCGACGTCGACCCAGCCTGCTCCGCGCACGATGATGCCTTTGCCCGGTCCCTTGCTGACGGTCACCTTGTTATAGCCGACGATACCGAGGTCCGCGCCGTTCTCCACCGTTTTGCCGGCGACCAGCATCTGCGCGACCTTGTTCATCGCGATGCCGGCGAGCTTCGGATCCCAGAACGCGATGCCGTTGACTGCACCGCTTTCAAGGAACTTGCCAGCCTCGGTCGGCAGGCCCGTGCCGTACACGCAGATCTTGCCGACCTTGCCCGCTTCTTCGACCGCGCGGCCAATGCCGATCACATCCAGCGACGACGAGCCCTGGAAGCCGTTCAGGTCCGGATGCTTGCGCAGCACCTCTTTCGCGACCTTGTACGCCTGTTCCCCGTCGTTATTGGTTTCGAGCTTCGGCTCGACGAGGTCCATCTTCGGGTATTTCTGCTTTGCATTACCGATGCCGCCGTCGGCCCACTGCACCTGCGAACGGCTACCGAGCGAACCCACCAGCACTGCCCATTTGCCCTGCTGGCCCATGCATTTCGCCAGACGTTCGTTCAGACCCGCGCCGTATGCGGTGTTGTCGAACGCTTCGATGTCGACCATCGTGTTCTTCTCGTTGTCCGCTTCATGCGTGACGACCTTGATGCCACGATCCATCGCTTTCTTCAACGCGGGTTCCAGCGTCGGCGGGTCGAACGGCACGACAGCGATCGCCGTGACCTTCTTCGCGATCAGGTCCTCGACGATCTTCAGTTGCTGCGCGGCGTCAGCGCGACCGGGACCTGTCTGATACACGTTGATGCCCGGGTTGTCCTTGCCGAACTCCTTGACGCCTTCGTCCATCCGGTTGAACCAGTTGATGCCGGTCACCTTGACGACCGTGACGATCGTCTCGTTAGTCGCGGCTTGCGCCGTGAAGATCGCGCCCGCCGCGAGAGCGGCGCCTGCGGCAGCGATAGCAAGTCGATTCAGTTTCATGCGATGTCTCCTGTATGGTTCGAATGTGCTGCACATGAAGGAAGAGTTGAATCTAACGTCCCGTCGACGCGGGCGGCCGCGGCACGTTGGGCGCGGCTCGCGCGCCGCCAATGCCGAAGATCGTGCGAACCCGTTCACCGCCCGCAAACGCCAGCGACGCAAGCAACAGGAAGCCCCACGCACAATCGCCGAAGAACTGCGATACGCCTAGCAGATTGAACAGGCTCGACAGGAATTGCAGCGCCGTCGCGGCGAGGAATACGCAGACAATTCGTCCATAGCCGCCTGACGGATTCACGCCGCCCATCACCGCGATCAAGATCGCGATCAGCAGATACGAGTTGCCATAGTCCCACTTTGCGCTCGACGTATGCGTCGCGCTGATCAGACCGGCGAGCGACGCCAGCACGCCGCACAGGCCATACGTGATGACAAGCATCCGCGTGCGCGGAATGCCCGCGTAGAAGGCCGCTTTCGGATTGGTGCCCATCAGGAACAGACGCAGACCGAACGGCGTGCGTCTCAACACCCAGCCGAGCACGAGCACGGTCACGACGAAGATCGCGAACGAGATCGGAATCTGCAACCACGTGCCGTTGCCGATCGCCGACAACGGATCGACGTATTCGACCCGTACCGACGCGCCGTTGCTCAATACGACAGCGATACCGGTGAACAATAGCGACGTGCCAAGCGTGCACAGGATCGGCGTGAGACGCAGGCGCGCGATCACGATCCCGTTTAGTACGCCGCCGAGCACACCCATCGCCAGCACGATCGCGGTGAACACCGCCGTGTAGAGCGCGGGCGAATCGTCGGCGGAGACAAGATGCGGTAACAGCATTGCTGCGACCATGCCGGACAGATTCGCAAGCGCGACGCCCGACAGGTCGATGCCGCCGTTGCCCGACACCATCGACAGCATGATGCCGAGTGCGAGCAGCCCGAGTTCCGGCAACTGGCCGCCCATCGACTGGAGGTTGTCCATGTCGACGAACTGTCCGTGCGACAGCACCGTCGCGACGATTACGATCAGCAGGTTCACGCCAACCAGGAAGTTCAGTTGCCTGTCCCTGAACCGGGACGACCAGGATGTCATGTTCAGGCCGCTCATGATTGAGCCGCGAGCGCAGCGTGCGCGCCTAGTACCGCGTTGATTTCGTCGAGCGTCGGCATCGACGGCGCGGTGCCCGCCCGAGTGACCGACAGGCTCGCCAGCGCGCAGCCGAAGCGCACCGCGTCGAGCGGAGAATCGCCGCGCGACAGTGCCGCGGCGAGGCCGCCAGCAAAGCCGTCGCCTGCGCCGGCGGTTTCCACCACACGGCCGCAATCGAATGCGGGCACGTGCTCCGAAAGCTCGCGCGTGTGCAGTAACGCACCCGCTTCGCCGAGCGTCACGATCACCGCGCGCACGCCCTTCGACAGCAGGATGTCGGCCGCACGACGGGCATCGTCGAGCGTTTCGATCGGCACGCCCGTGAGCGCCGTCGCTTCGGTTTCGTTCGGCGTGATGTAGTCGCACAGCGGGAACATGTCGTCATCGAACGGCACGGCCGGCGCGGGGTTGAACACGGTCGTCACGCCATGGCGGCGCGCGAGCTCGAGACCGCGCTTCGCCGCCGGGACCGGCTGCTCCAGTTGCGTGACGAACACCTTCGCCTTTGCTATGTCGGCCTCGATCGCCTCGACGTCGGCGGGGCCGAGCGTGCCGGCCGCGCCGGCCGCGACGATGATCGCATTGCTGCCTGTGACGTCATCGACGTAGATATGGGCTGCGCCCGTTGCCATGTCGTCGACCACTGTCGCGCGCGACGTGATGCCTTCGGCGGCCCACGTCGATTGCGCGATCTCACCGAATGCGTCGCCGCCGATGCGCGTGCAGAACACGACGTCCGCGCCGGCTCGCGCGGCAGCGACTGCCTGGTTCGATCCCTTGCCGCCCGGGCCCATCGCGAACGAGGTGCCGGCAATCGTTTCGCCAAGCGCCGGCATCCGGCTCGCGCGGAAGCTGAGATCGGTCACATAGATGCCGAGAATGACGACGCTCATCGTGAACCCTCCGCGGCGTTGGGCGCATCGGGAGCGAGGTCGACACCCTTCTTGAAGATGAAGCAGCCATAGCCGCGCGCTTCGCCCGTGGCAATCACGCAGTACGCCTTTTTTGCCCGCTCGTAGAACGCGAAGCGCTCGATCGACGCGAACGGCATCGAACGTCCTTCCGCATGATCGACTTCGCGCTGCGCTTCACGCTGCACGGCAGGCAAGGCATCGGCATCGTCGACCACTTCCATGCGTTCTGCCGGATGATCGACGAACGAGTCGAGCGGCAGGACCGACAGCACCGCGCGAATGGCGCGCGGTGCGTTGGCGCCGTCAAGCCGCAGCACTTTGCCCAGCACGGTTTGCCGGGCGACGGAATCCGCGGGGAAGTTCGCGTCGCAGACGACCACTTCGTCGCCGTGACCCATCGCGCAGAGTGCGTACAGCACATCGGGGTTGAGCAACGGATCGATATTCTTCAGCATGTGTCTCCTCCATCTTGCGGGCGCCTGTTACAGGTCTGAGCCCACGGCTGTCATTGCCGGCGATCAGTCGCCGTACGGAATCCAGATGTTCTTGACCTGCACCGCCTGCCGCAGGAACGGCAAACCTTCTGCTGACGCAGCGTGCCAGTCGAACGCGCGCCCGTGATCGACGAACGTGCGCTTCAGATTGCCGACCGATTCACGCTCGACAAGCGTCGAGAATTCTGCGCCGCCGAAACTCCACAGCGCGTCCACGTCGTCGTGCTGGGCAAGTACCTTTGCAAGCGTCGCGTGTTCGCCGGTGACGATGTTCAACGCACCCGCCGGCACATCCGACGTCTCGACCACCTGATAGAAATCCGTCGCCATCAACGGGCAGCGTTCGCTCGGCACGGCGACTACCCGATTGCCCATCGCAAGCGCCGGTGCGATCAGCGACACGAAACCCAGCAACGGCGCTTCGTCCGGGCTGATCACGCCAAGCACGCCAAGCGGCTCGTTCATGGCGAGTGCGACGCCGCGCAACGGCGGCGAATGGACTGCGCCGTCGAACTTGTCGGCCCACGCGGCATACGTGAAGAGCCGCGTGATCGATGCCTCGACTTCGCGTTCGGCTTCGGCCTCGTTCGATCCTGCACGAATCACGAGTTGCCGTCTGAATTCGTCCGCGCGCGCCGACAGGTTTTCCGCCAGGTAGTAGAGTACCTGAGCACGGCTATGCGTGCTGGCCTGCGACCACTTCACCGCACTACGCGCCGCTGCGACCGCATTGCGAACGTCCTTGCGGCTACCGTCCGCCACCTCGCCGACGATAACCCCGGACGGCGCACGCACGACGCGCGAGCCGCCGTTGTCCGGCCGCATCTGCTTGCCGCCGATGAACAGCTTTGCGGTCCGATCCATCGTGCTGAGATAGACATCGGCTTGCGCGACGGGTCTCACCTCGTCGCGTTCGTCCGCGTGGAGCGGCAGTTTGGTCCACGCCTGCGGCTTTAGATACTCGTAGATCCCCTCACGGCCGCCTTCCCGCCCAAAGCCCGACTCGCGATAGCCACCGAAGCCGACACCCGCATCGAACAGGTTGGTCGCGTTGATCCACACGACACCGCATTCAAGGCGCGGCGCGATATCGAGCGCGCGGCCGATCGTTTCGCTCCACACGCTCGCAGCCAGTCCGTAACGTGAATGGTTCGCGAGCGCGACCGCTTCGTCGGGCGTGCGAAAGCTCATCGCGACCAGCACCGGTCCGAATATTTCCTCCTGCGCAAGCGTCGAGGCGGGCGCAACGCGGGTGACCAGCGTCGGTGGGAAAAACACGCCGTTCTCAGGCATCCGCAGATGTGCGGGCTGGTAGATCTCACACCCTTCACGCTCGCCTTGCGCGACAAGCAATTCGATGCGCTCCCGTTGCACCTCGTCGACAATCGCGCCCATGTCGATGCTCTTGTCGAGCGAGTGACCGACGCGCAGCGTCTCCATCCGGCGCTTCAGTTTTTCGATGAAGCGCGCTTCAACACCCTCCTGCACCAGCAACCGCGAACCCGCGCAGCAGACTTGCCCCTGGTTGAACCAGATCGCGTCGACCACGCCTTCGACCGCGCCATCCAGATCGGCATCGTCGAAGACGATGAACGGCGACTTGCCGCCAAGTTCGAGCGTGAGCGACTTGCCCGAGCCCGCAGTCGCGACACGGATCTGCCGGCCGACACTGGTCGATCCGGTGAACGCGATCTTCGCGACCTGAGGATGGTCGACCAGCTTTGCGCCGGTGCGGCCGTCTCCTGTGACGACATTCAACACGCCCGCTGGCAGACCCGCGCGATGCGCGAGTTCTGCGAACAGCAACGCCGTCAGCGGCGTAAATTCAGCGGGCTTCAGCACCACGCAATTGCCGGTGGCCAGTGCCGGCGCGATCTTCCATGCCAGCATCAGCAGCGGGAAATTCCACGGCACGATCTGCCCGATGACGCCAAGCGGTGTCCAGCCCGACAGTTCGCTTTCCTGAAGCTGTGCCCAGCCGGCGTGATGCAGGAAATGTCGTGCGACAAGGGGAATGTCTATGTCGCGCGTCTCGCGGATCGGCTTGCCGTTGTCGAGCGATTCGAGCACGGCGAAGAGCCGGCTATGCCGCTGCACCATTCGTGCGAGCGCATAGAGATGCCGCGCGCGGCCCGCGCCGCCCAATGCCTGCCACGCGGGCAGCGCCTTGTGAGCGGCAGCGACTGCCGCGTTCACATCGGCCTCGTCGCCTTGCGCGATATTTGCGAGCACACGGCCCGTCGCAGGCTCGCGGGATTCGAATGTCGCAGCACCGTCGCCGGACGCCGGCACGCGGAAAGCGCCATCGATAAAGTGGCCAAAGCCGTTCGCATGCTCAGCAAGCCAGGCGCGCGCGGCCTTGTCGTCTTCCGGGGCAGGTCCGTATTCCATCGAAGAAAAATATTCAGCTACGCTCATGTGGGGTCTTCGTTGTGCGAGGTCACGCGACCGGGTGACGATGAAATGCGGAATAGCGGCCGCTCACGTGATGCTCGAGTTGTCGCTCGATATCGGCCAGCAGGCTCGATGCGCCGATACGGAACAGGTCCGGTTCGAGCCATTGCCGTCCAAGTTCTTCTTTCATCAGGATCTGGTATTCGAGCACCGACTTCGCAGTCGACACGCCGCCCGCCGGTTTGAAACCGATTTCGATGCCGGTGCGCTCGAAGTACTCGCGGATCATCCGGACCATCGCGAGCGACACGGCAAGCGTCGCGTTGACGCCTTCCTTGCCGGTGGACGTCTTGATGAAATCTGCGCCCGCCATCATGCAGACCATCGACGCCTTCGCGACGTTCGACAGCGTGGAGATGTCGCCAGTGGCGAGAATCGCCTTCACGTGGGCATCGCCACACGCCCCACGAAAATCGCGCATCTCGTCGTACAGCGCCTGCCAGTTGCCGGTGAGCACGTGCTCACGGGTCACCACGATATCGATTTCGGCGGCACCATCGGCCACCGACGCTTCGATCTCTTTGAGTTTCAGCGGATGCGGGATCAACCCGGCAGGAAATCCGGTGGACACGGCCGCGACCGGAATGCCGCTGCCCGCCAGCGCCGCGACCGCCGTGCTCACGAAGCGGTGATATACGCAGACCGCCCCCGTAGTGATGGACTGTGCCTGCATCCCAAGCGCTTCGAGCAGATCGTCACGCACCGGGCGGCGGGCTTTTGCACACAGACGCTCGACGCGGCCAGCCGTGTCGTCCCCAGCGAGCGTGGTCAGGTCGATGCACGTGATGGCCTTGAGCAGCCACGCGGCCTGCGCGTCCTTTTTGACCGACCGGCGCGTGCCGAGCGTCGCGACGCGCTGCTCGACCGCCGACCGGTTCACGCGCAGCGAGTCGATCCACGACAGGTCGAACTGAACACCGGGATTGCGGACACGGGCGTGCGACGCGTGCGCGCGACCCGGCCAGGCGACCACGGAACTGGATGCTTCATCGAACATAGGTAGGCTCGTTGTTGTGCGACGCACAACACTTATTGATAACTTGATATCAGATTAGAACACGAATGTTACGATCGTGACATAGGGAAAACCTGCATTTCGCGGCAGAGTGGCTAGCATATGGTGCGGCAGCCGGCTGACTCGATGTTAGTATGTTCACATAGTGAAGTTGAATGGATGTGCCGTCAGTGGGACGGCCAATCCTCTGGCCGACGCACAAGGCGCAGCTTCGCTGATTGGAGCGGAGCAGGTCTAATCGTGGAGACTCCATGGACTACGTGATTGGTGTCGACATTGGCACACAGAGCACGAAAGCGTTACTCGTCGACCGCAACGGCGTGATTGTCGCAAGGCATTCGGCCGGCTATCAGCTCGATACGCCGAAGCCGTTCTGGGCTGAACAATGGCCTTCGGTCTGGTTCGATGCGGTACTCGAGTGCATCGCGCGCTGCGTCGACGCGGCGCGCGAGCGGAACATCGCGACGTCGGCGATTCGCGCGGTCTGCGTGAGCAGTCTGTACGGCGGCTCAGGCATTCCGGTCGACAAAGACATTCGACCGCTGCATCCTTGCCTGATCTGGATGGACCGCCGTGCGACCGCGCAAGTCGACTGGGTGCGCGAGCACGTCGATCTCGGCCGGCTTCTCGCGATCACCGGCAATGGCGTCGACAGCTACTACGGCT
This sequence comes from Paraburkholderia ginsengiterrae, assembly GCF_001645125.1. Taxonomy (GTDB): domain Bacteria; phylum Pseudomonadota; class Gammaproteobacteria; order Burkholderiales; family Burkholderiaceae; genus Paraburkholderia; species Paraburkholderia ginsengiterrae. The sequence goes on from NZ_LXKA01000033.1 coordinate 113,371, forward strand.
TCACGAAGATGCTGTGGCTGCGCGACCATCGGTCCGACGTATGGGCGAACACGCGCTACTTCCTCCCGCCAAACGCGTACGTGATCTACCTGCTGACCGGAGAAATTGCCGTCGATCACAGCTCGGCAGGCAATATTGGCGGCGTCTACGACGTCGAGCGGCGCGACTGGTCCGGCACGACACTCGACATGCTTGGCATTCCGGCGACGATGATGCCCGAGCGGCTCGTCGAATCAACGGACATTGTCGGGGGCTTGTTGTCGCAATGGACTGTGCGCCTCGGCCTGCCGCCGGGCACGCCGATTATCGCCGGCGGCGTCGATGCCGCCGTCGCGACGTTTGCCGCCGGGGCCACCCGTGCAGGCCAGCACGTAGCGATGATCGGCACCAGCATGTGCTGGGGTTACATCAATCAGCAAGTCGACGCACGGCATGGTCTCGTCAGCATGCCCCACGTTTTCAACGGGCGGCGCGACATGTACGTGTTCGGTGGCGCGATCACGGCAGGTGCGTCAGTCACATGGTATCGCGAGCAGTTCTGTCACGCGGAGACCGTAGCAGCGCAAACCTTGCCACACGGCGATCCGCACGTGCTACTGGAGGAGGCGGCCGCGCGCGTGCCTGCCGGCGCAGACGGCGTGACGTTCCTGCCCTACCTGATGGGCGAGCGCAGCCCGATATGGGACCCGAAGGCGAGTGGCGCATTCGTCGGGCTCAATCTCGTCCACACGCGCGCGCATCTATATCGAGCGGTGCTGGAAGGCGTCGCATTCGCGCTGAAGCACAACATCGAGGCAGGTCGTCAAGGCGCACAGTCGCTCGATGACAGGCTGATTGTCGTCGGCGGTGCGGCACATTCGGATCTATGGATGCAGATCATCGCCGACGTCACCGGCTATCCGGTCTTCACGATCGAACAGGAAGTGGAGGCTGCTATGGGCGCGGCATTATTGGCTGCGGTCGGAGCAGGACTCGTCTCGCACGCAGTCGCGCAAGGCGGATGGTCTACTCTCGTCGAGCGCGCGCGGCCCAATGCGCATCATCTCGCAAAGTATGCCGAACGTTTCAAAGTCTACGTGGACCTCTACCCGGCGCTCAAACCATTCATGCACAGATTGCAGGTCTAGTCACGAAGGCTGAATTCGATTTGAGCGAGAAGCGAGTGTTGGTAACGGGCCCATCGAGCGGGATCGGGCGTGCATGTGTCGAAGCGCTGGCTCGCGGCGGCGCCTATGTCGCCGCGGCTGCCCGCGACGTCGGCATGCTCGATACGTTGGCTAACTTGATTGACAACCGAATCGACATCGCACTCCATATCGGTCATCTACCGGATAGCTCGCTCATTTCGACACCAGTCGATACGGTATGTCGCGTGCTTTGCGGAAGTCCCACCTACTTGGCCGGCGCCGGCAGGCCCAAGAAGCCAGCGGATCTCGAAGACCACGTCTGCGTGAACTTCGAAGCTCTCGCATCAGGGGCAACGTGGTCTTTCGCCTCCACTCGCGGCCAGCGGCCGGACATCCAGACTGGTGTCCGCCGCCTCTCAGTTAATACCGCTGAAGCCGCGATTGATGCTGCTATCGCAGGCGTCGGTGTAACGCACGTTCTGTCCTACCAGGCAGCCCACGCCGTCGAAGAAGGCTCGCTTACACGTGTCCTCAGGGATTTCGAGCCTGAACCAATGCCCGTCACCCTCGTACACGTTGGACAAAAGATGCAACCACTCAAGATCCGAAGAATCATCGAGTTCTGTGTCCCGAGACTGCGAAGGGTGGGTCAGGATTCCGTGCAAATCAACACCGTTTAAGCACCCCCTGCCCGCCGCCGCTTTCTCGCCGCTGACTTCTCGTACTGCTGCCATCAACGCTTATGCCGCGACGGTGGTATCGGCTACACCTAGCTGGCGCAAGGCTTTCTCCAGATAATCCTGAGCGCGTCCATCGGGACTTCCATCTTGCTCCCACAGATAAAACGCGAGCGTTTGAACTTGTTCTTCAGTAACGGGCATATTCATTTTCAATCTCCAGAATTCAATCTTGGTCCGTCAGGACAATTAAGCTTTGTGATGGTGGCGGGTGCTCGCCGCAATACGCGCGACGATGGGCACCAGGTGAGGGTTCAACACGGGGATTGCATTGGCGCGACCTTCCACTCGGGCAACGAGTGCGTCAATGGTCACCTTTGCAACCGCGCGTTGGGCCCGCCTCGCAAAATGCGTCAACCGGCGACGCTCTCCGACCGGATGCTGTGCCCACAACAACGCAGCAAACCAGCCGATCACCGTCCATCCGAGCAGGATATTGACGATGGTCACCGCAAAGGCGTCTTTGCGGTCTCTGGCGTCGGCAATCATCGAGGGCACAAGATACAGGATCAGCGCACCCACTCCCGCAGCAACTTCAATAATCTTCAACATGTTCGTCATTCCTTTGCAGTTACGATCATCAACGCACTGCCGCCTTAGTTGCCGCCTTAGTGACCGGCGTACAAACGACCAACGGCTCCTGCAACTTGCGGGCTGCCGGACTCCGACGAAGAAGCAACCACGCCACCGTACGAATCATTCACGGAACCAACCGCATTGCTGCGTTCGGCCGCAACGGTTTGCGCGCTTTGTCCTCGCTGCGACGCAGGCGCGCCTACTGAAGGCCGATAAGAAGGTGCCGGGCCGTAGCCGCTGGCAAATGCAGGTGCCGCGATAGAAGTGGCCGCTGCAAGGAGCAATGCCGCAATCAGTTTGTTTTTCATGATTCAATCTCCGACACATTTGCAGGAGCGTCGCGAATTGAGTAAGGCACGCGCCGCCGACAAGAACCAGTTTAGGCGCGACCTATCTTTTTTCTATGCCGATAGCGTGAAATCACTATTGCTGCAAGCCAAACAATTCCCTGCGCCCTGCCTCCCGCAAAAAAAAGGACCATCCAGATGGACAGTCCTTTTTTCGTGCCGCTAAAGATTGCGCGTTACCGGCGCTTGAAACCCCGAGTCAGAGCAGCGCAACCACCCGCACATCCCCTTGTTCAGCTGAGGCAACCACCTTCTCGCCAATCCGGCGGAACGTGATCGACACCGACGAATCCCCCACCCGCAGATCGCCGACTTCGAGCCAGTCGATGCCTTCGGGCAGCATCGGCTGCTCGATCAGCACTTCGCGCCGCTCGGCGTCGATCGTGATGCCCAGACATGCTTCGAGCATCATGAACGGCGAGCCCGCCGCCCAGGCCTGCGGCAGACAGGCGACCGGGTAGGCGGTAGGCGGCTCGCCGCGCCGCCGCGGAAAACCGCAGAACAGTTCCGGCAAACGCATGTCGAAATTGACCGCCGCCTGGAACAGCGCCTGCAGAAGGCGCACGGCCGACGCCTTGCCGCCGTAGCGCGACAGGCCGCGCGCGCACAGCGCGTTGTCGTGCGGCCAGACCGAGCCGTTGTGATACGCCATGGGGTTGAAGCGCGACTGGCTCGCGGCCAGCGTGCGCACACCCCAGCCGGTGTGGAACAGCGCGGAGTCGAGTGCGCGCACCACCGCTTCGCCACGTTCGCGCGAAGGCAATCCGAAGGCCAGCAAGTGGCCCGCATTCGAGGCCATCACACGGCACAGCTCACCATGGCCGTCGAGCGCGATGCCATAGAAACCCGCTTCGTCCATCCAGTACTTTTCTTCGACGCACTGCTTGATGTGCTTCGAGCGCTCGCTGTATTTCTTGGCCGCGTCGTGCAGGCCGCGCAGTTTGGCGAAGCGGGCCATGGTGTCGAAAGCGGCGCTCGCGTAAGCCTGCACTTCGACAAGCGCGATCGGACCGTCGGGGAAATGACCGTCGGCATGAAACACCGAATCGTGGCTGTCCTTCCAGCCCTGATTGGCAAGACCGCCCGCCGATTCGCGCTGGTAATCGAGCAGGCCGTAACGGTTCTTGTCGCACACGCCGGCCACCCACTGCGCCGCGCGCTCGAGCGCCGGCCACAGTTCGTCGATCAGCGCGAGGTCGCCCGTGCGCGCCGCGTAGGCGCCGGCCAGCACGATGAACAACGGCGTGGTATCGACGCCGCCGTAGTACAGCGCGAACGGCACTTCCGCGGTGGCGGCCATTTCGCCCTTGCGCATCTCGTGCATGATCTTGCCCGGCGCGGCGTCGCGAAACGGCATGCTCTCGCGCGCCTGATGTTCGGCAAGAAAGCGCAGCACGCCCGCCGCGAGTTGCGGCTGCAGCCACAGCGTCTGCAGCGACGTGATGACCGCGTCGCGGCCAAACGGGGTCGAGAACCACGGAATGCCCGCGTAGGGATACGGGCCGGTCGCGAGGTCGGTGGTCAGCAGGCCGAGGTCGGCGAGCGACCGGTCGATCCACGCATTGAAGAGCGGATTGCTCGAACGCACGCGCGCGGTGACGCGACGGCGCTCGCGCATCACGAGGTGAGCGTCGACGAGCGCGGCGCGCACGGCCGCGCGGCCAACCCGAGGGCGCTCCGCGTCGATTTGCGACAGGTGGGACTCGCTCAAAGCGTGCATGGGCTGGGAAACGCCAGCACGGGGCTTGTCCGTCTGCGGGACCACCTGCACGGCCACCGACAGATAGATCGACACGCACGCTTGCGCCGGCAGGTTGACGGAGTAGTCGGCGCGGTCGGCAAAGAGTTTGTCCGGTTCCGGCGAGAAGGCAATGCGCACATTGCGCGCCACGTCGTCGAGGCCGATATAGCCGAGCAGCACTTCGCCATGCTCGACGCGCGCCGGTTCAATTCGGCCCTGCTTGTCGCGTTTCAGGCCGCGCACTTCGAACATGTCGCGGAAGTCGCTGGCAAAGGAGATGGACAGCGGCACGACGGCGTCGCTCGTGCCGTAGTTGGTGAGTTCGATGGCTTCGTTGAGCACCGTGCCCGACAGCACGCGCACGCGCTCGACGTGAATCACGCCTTCGGGGGTGCTGTTGCCGCCTAGCGGCGGCAACGGGCGGTTGGTCAGATGCGCGGTGAACGAAGTGTTGTCGCTGCTGACGCTGCCCGACAGCAGCGACGGCGCGCGCCCGCCGAAGGTCAGGCGCAGTTGCGAGAGAACGCGGGTGTCGTTGACGAACAGGCCGTCGTCGTGGCCGGTGATATCGCCAAGGGGATCGTTGACGATAAACGTGTCGCCAGACTTCAGCACATGCTGGGTGGCGCTCGCAACGTTGAGATTTTCCGTCGGGATGAATACGCCGTCCGGCTCGGGTTCGCGGTGATCGATTCCGCCCGAGTGGGACAGGCCGCCGAGGGCTTCTGGCTGCTGCATCAGGGTCGCTCCTATGGGTTCGCGTGTGCGTACAGTATCTCTTCCGGCCGCCGCGGGGGCACTGCCCGGCCGCTTCCGATTGTAGAGGGTCTGTGCGCGTCAGACGAACTTATCACAGGAGAGTTTCGGTTTTTTACCGTGGCACAGGACGTGCAGAGACGGGGGCGCGGCGCCCCTCGTGGGAGCGCCGCGCGGGCGTGAGGCGGGTGGCAGCCTCGACGCTTTAACGTTGGGCCAGGGGTTTGGCTTCGCGTTGCGTTGCACCCACGAACAGCTGACGCGGGCGGCCGATCTTCTGTTCCGGATCGGCGATCATTTCGTTCCACTGTGCAATCCAGCCCACCGTACGCGCCATCGCGAAGATGCACGTGAACATCGAGGTCGGGATGCCCAGCGCGCGCTGCACGATGCCCGAATAGAAGTCGACGTTCGGGTACAGCTTGCGCGACACGAAGTACTCGTCTTCCAGCGCGATCTTTTCCAGTGCCATGGCCAGCTTGAACAGCGGGTCGTCGTGCAGGCCCAGTTCTTCCAGCACTTCGTGGCAGGTTTCGCGCATCAGCTTCGCACGCGGATCGTAGTTCTTGTAGACGCGGTGACCGAAGCCCATCAGCTTCACGCCGGAGTTCTTGTCCTTCACCTTGGCAATGAACTCGGGGATGTTGTCGACCGAGCCGATTTCTTCCAGCATATTCAGCGCGGCTTCGTTCGCACCGCCGTGCGCCGGGCCCCACAGACACGCGATACCGGCTGCGATACACGCGAACGGATTCGCGCCCGACGAACCGGCCAGACGCACGGTCGAGGTCGACGCATTCTGCTCGTGGTCCGCATGCAGGATCAGGATACGGTCGAGCGCGCGCACCAGCACGTCGTTGACTTCGTACTCTTCCGCCGGATTGGCGAACATCATGCGCATGAAGTTCGCGCTGTACGAGAGGTCGTTCTTCGGATAAACGAACGGCTGGCCCACGGTGTATTTGTAGGCCATCGCGACCAGCGTCGGCAGCTTCGCGATCATGCGGATCGCGGAGATGTCACGGTGCTGTTCGTTCGTGATGTCGAGCGAGTCGTGATAGAACGCCGATAGCGCGCCGACCGCGGCGACCAGAATCGCCATCGGGTGTGCGTCGCGACGGAAACCGCGGAAGAAGAAGTGCATCTGATCGTGCACCATCGTGTGATTCGTGACGTGCTTCACGAACTCTTCTTTTTGCTGCGCGTTCGGCAGCTCACCCTTGAGCAGCAGGTAGCAGGTTTCGAGGAAGTCGGCGTTCTGCGCCAGATTGTCGATCGGATAACCGCGGTACAGCAGCTCGCCCTTGTCGCCGTCGATATAAGTGATTTCGGAGTTGCACGCCGCCGTCGACATGAAACCCGGGTCATACGTGAACTTGCCGGTCTGGCTGTATAGCTTGCGAATGTCGATCACGTCCGGGCCGAGCGAGCCCTGGTAAATCGGCAAGTCAATAGTCTGGACGCTGTCGGAGAAGCTCAGCGTTGCGTGTGTCTTCGAATTCATCACCACATTCCTTTTACTTTCACGTCGCACACATGCCGGCATGCTCGATCGTCATAACGTGATATGGCTCGTTGGCATGCTCAGGCTCCGCTTCGCATTCTACGGTCCGCACACCCGTGGATTGTGATAGGTACCAGCAACAATCCATCTCGGCAGACGCAACATTCATTTGCCTGAACGTGCCCAAATGTGCCGGCCGTTGACCTGAAACGCGCGTAAACAGGCCACGTGGAAAGACGCCGCAGGCGAGCGGTCAATGACAGCAAAATGAAAGTTGAATCGTCTGGAGCAACAATGTTTTGCGGCAGCCAGGCTGCGCCGGCATGAAGGCATCTGCGATACTGGCTTCGTGTTTTGCTTCCCCTGCGAACACATGCTGTTTTTGGCCCGCCATGCTACGGCGGGCCTTTTTTAATCAGCCAGAAGAACAGGATGGACCCAATGAATGCCTCTCTCGAAACGCTGTTTCCGGATCATGTCCACACCGAGGACAACAACGTCACCGCGCTGAATCACCAGGACATCGTGGTTGCGTTGTCCGCGGCGCTCAAGACGCAAGACGTGGCGGTGTTGCATATGCTCTACCCGCGTACCGACGCGCGCACTCACCGCAGCCTCGATACGCTGGTGAACGTGCTGCACGGTCACGGGCTGCATGAAGTCGCGGATCTGATCGCCGCAGAGGCGCACTACCTGCTGTTCAAGGATCCCGCGAAGGCGTGGAAAACCTTCCACGAAATTCGCAACGACTCGCTCGCGATCGGCGTGCACCTGTATTACCACGGCCTCGTCGGCGAAGCGGCCGAGCGCGCGCTCGATAAAGACGCGCACCGCAAGGCCCGAGATCCTGAGTTGGATCTCGTGGCGCGTTCATGACGCGCTCATGCTGTATTCACGGCGCGCTGATGGTGCGCTGATGCTGCGTTCATGACGCGCTCATGGCGCGAATAAACTCGTCGACATAGCGATTGAACGCCGACGGATGCGCGAGGTTCATTCCGTGCGACGCGCCGCGCACCGTTTCGCGGCGCGCTTCCGGCAACCACGTTTGCAGCGCGGCCGCGGTACGGCGGAACATGTCGGGGCTCTTCTCGCCGTCGATCAGCAGAACCGGGCAGCGCACCTCGGCGGCTTCCTCGGGCTCATACGCGGGCAGCGGATCGCGGAACTGCCGCGCGAGCGTGTGCGCGTTGTCGGTCGCCATCTGGCGAAAGCCCGGCGTGCTCATGGCCCAGAAGCCGGGCCGGCTGACCGAATCCACGAACAGTTGCAAACCCGCTTCCACTTCACCACTTTCGATCAGTTGCGCCGCCTTCGCGCGCAGTGCGTTGACCGTCTCCGGTAAACGCGCAGCCGGGCGGCCCGCGATTTGCAAGGGGCCGCCCGGATCGGCGAGCGTCAACGTGCGCACGTGCTGGAGATGGCGCCGCGCGAAATGAAACGCCACGCAACCGCCGCGTGAATGTCCCACCACATGCGCCGGCCCCGCGCCGAAGCGCTCGATGAATTCCGCCACTTCGTCCGCATGCTGGCTCCAGCTGAACGGCAGGCCGGGCCCGGTATCGGTCACCGGCCAGTAGTGCGTGAGACTCACCGCGACACAACGGTAATGTTTCGACAGTCCCGCGAGTTGCGGTTGCCAATAGCGGTAGTCGCACAACGACCCATGCACGAACAGCAGCAGTTCACCCTCACCGGCTTCCACGTAAGGCATGCGCAAACCGCTTTGCAGTTCGATGAAAGAGAAAGACGACGGCGGAGGCGAAGCGGAAACAGATTGATTCACGAGTGGTTCGCGGACAGTGCGGCGACGCCCGAATACTGCGGCGCGCACGAGAAACGATAGGGGAAAAGAAGCGCTTACACATCCCTGCAATTGGGACGTGAAGGCGTATTGTCACACGGCCGGCCAATGCGCGTGGCAGGCCGGCTTCGCGCCACGGTTGCCGCCCGGACTGATGGATTGCCGCCGGACGGCGCTTGCAACGGCAACGCAGAGCGTGCCGTGCCGGATCATTCGTAGGCGCTTTCGCCGAGCAAGCCAGCGGCGGCTGCCGCGCCGGCGCCTCGCACCGCGCAGGTCAGCGGTTCGTCCGCGACGCGGACCTCGAGGCCGATCTCGTTGCTCAACCGGCGGCTCAGGTTGCCGAGCAGCGCACCGCCGCCCGTCAGCACGATGCCGTGATTGGCGATGTCCGTCACCAGTTCGGCCGGCGCCTCTTCGAGCCCGCGCTTCACGGCGCCGATCACCTGGCGCAGCGGCCCTTCGATTGCATCGGCAATGTCGTGGTTGCTCAACTGGACCGTGCGCGGCAGGCCGTCGTCGACGCTGCGCCCGGTCGCGTTGATGTGTTCGAACGGCACGTCGCGCATGGCCGAGCCGATGGTCTTTTTGACGTGTTCAGCGGTCTGCTCGCCGAGCAGCACGCCGTACAGATTGCGCACGTAGCTCACGATCGCCGAATCGAAACTGTCACCGCCTACGCGCACAGAGCCGCTGTACGCCATGCCGCCCAGCGCGATCACACCGACTTCAGTCGTGCCGCCGCCAATATCGACGACCATCGAACCGGTCGGCTCCGAGACCGGCAAACCCGCGCCGACCGCCGACGCCAGCGATTCGCCGATCAGGCTCACTTTCCACGCGCCGGCCGCCACGGCCGCTTCCTTGATCGCGCGGCGCTCGACCTGGGTCGCGCCGGCCGGCACGCACAGGGTGAACGCAGCGCGGCGGCTGAACAGCGGCTGCGGACGCGCCATGCCGATGAATTGCCGGATCATGTGCTCGGCGGCGGAGAAATTGGCGATCACGCCGTGGCGCATCGGCCGCACGGCCTCAAGGTTGCCCGGTGTGCGGCCCAGCAGCTGACGCGCCTCGGTGCCGACTGCCGCAACGCGTTTCGGCCGGTCCGAGGTGTCTTTCTGGAAGCACACGACCGACGGCTGATTCAGCACGATGCCGCCGTTGTCGGTGTAAATGAGGGTATTGGCCGTGCCGAGGTCCACCGCCACGGCATGACGGAACAAGCGATCGAAAAGCGGGTAATGCGGCGTCGGTCTGGCCATAAGAAGGCTCTGATGTGTCGTTATCTGCCCTTGCCAGGCAGTCTGGAAAATGCGCCCCCGGTCACCCGAGCCGCTCGGCACGCCCTTGAGGACGTTACGCGCTCCGCGCGGCGGGGGTGATTTTCATGCTTATGACCAGATAACGGCAAGCAGATCGGAACCTTTAGAGCCAGTTTTCAATGAGGGCCGTGTCAGCCGCGCGACAGCGCGCCCAGCGCACGTTCCAGCGCCTCGTGGCCGAGCGCGACACCGTCGGCGTTGATGGTGTGGCCGACGCCCGGCAAGGCATAGGCGTCGACGCTGTAGCCGGCCTCGCTGAAGGCGTCCGCGGCGGCTTCGAGCTCCCGCACCGGAATCACCTCGTCGTCTTCACCGTGAATCAGCGTGAGCGGTGTGCCGTTGTGCGCGACGATGGCCGAGGCGAGCCGCCCCGAATACGCGACCACACCGGCCGCGCCTTCCGCGCTGGCCGCCACATGATGCATCGCCATGATCGAACCTTGCGAAAACCCGACTAACGCAAGTCGCTCGAAAGGCAATTGCCAATGCGCCAGTTCCGCCTCGAGCATGCGCCGCATCGCCGGATAGGCCGCGGCAACGCGCGCCTCGCGATTGCTCACGTCGACGTCGCGCAGGCTGAACCACTGACGCCCGCCAAAGCCGCCATCGAAAGCGTCGGTGCCCTCGAGCGAGGTGAACGCCACATCCGGCAGGCTTTGGCTCCAGATATCCGCGAGCGGCATCAGATCACGCGCATTGCTGCCGACGCCGTGCATCAGCACCACGAGCCCCGTGGCCGGCGCGCTCACCGGCGCGCGCCGCCAGCCATGTTCGAATTGCTCCCAGGCCATATCCTTTTCCTTCTGGTTATTGATTTGCGGTTCGAATATCCGTATGCGCAAGGCAGCGCGGTGCACATGTCGCAGCGCGTCGTGCCGCCCCATACGGTCTTAGCCGGGAGCATACGCTGCCGGATGCGTTTTCGCCCCAGCCCTTGCATGCGCCGACGACGCCAAATCGCGATTGCAGGTATTCTTTTGTGAGCATTCAGCGGACTTTGCGGCCCCACGCCTCGCGCGGGCAGCGAGTCGCTCTCGACGCGGACCGTCCGCGGCCTACCGATCCTGAGAACCGTTTTAGCCAGCCCGCTTCTGCGCCCCCTTCCGCGCCCGCTTCCGCGCCGCCCCCTCCACCGCCCCCGTTGCAGGGCGGCCGCCTCGTTCTGGCTACCATCGCCGTTGCGCTAGCGACGTTCATGAACGTGCTCGACACGTCGATCGCGAACGTTGCGATCCCAACCATTTCCGGCAACCTGGGCGTTTCGGTCGACGAAGGCACATGGGTCATCACCGTGTTCGCCGCGGCCAATGCCGTGTCGATTCCGCTCACCGGCTGGCTCACGCAGCGCATCGGCCAGGTGAAGCTCTTCGTCAGCGCGATTCTGATGTTCGTGCTGGCTTCGTGGCTGTGCGGCGTGGCGCCGACGCTGCCCATCCTGCTGCTCGCGCGGATCTTTCAGGGCGCCGTGGCCGGCCCGCTGATTCCGCTGTCGCAAGCCATTCTGCTCGGTTCGTATCCAAAAGAGAAATCGTCCACCGCACTCTCGTTGTGGGCCATGACTGCAACCGTCGGCCCGATTGCGGGCCCTGCCCTCGGCGGCTGGATCACGGACAGTTACAGCTGGTCGTGGATCTTCTACATCAACATTCCGGTCGGGATATTTGCGGCTGGTGTGACATGGATGATCTACCGCACCCGTGAATCGCCGACCCGCAAGCCGCCCATCGACGTGGTCGGGCTGGGCCTCCTGATCGCGTGGGTCGCCTCGCTGCAGATCATGCTCGACAAGGGCAAGGATCTCGACTGGTTCAACTCGCCGGTGATCGTGGTGCTCGGCATCACCGCGCTGATCAGTTTTGCGTTTTTCCTCGTGTGGGAGTTGACCGAGGAGCATCCGATCGTCGATTTGAGGCTCTTCCAGCAGCGCAATTTTCTCGGCGGCACGATTGCGATTTCGGTTGCGTATGGCGTGTTCTTCGGCAACCTCGTGCTGTTGCCGCAATGGATGCAGGAATATCTGAACTACCGCTCCGTGGATGCCGGCCTCGTGACCGCACCGCTCGGCGTGTTCGCGGTGCTGCTCGCGCCGGTGATGGGCCGCGTGCTGCCGCGCTCGGACGCGCGCGTGATTGCCACGCTGGCGTTTTTCGGCTTCGCCGGCGTGTTTTATATGCGCTCGAAATACGTCATTGAAATCGACACCTGGCATCTGGTGCTGCCTACCCTGCTGCAAGGTATTCCAATGGCCTTGTTCTTCGTGCCGCTGACCGCGATCATTCTGTCCGGCCAGCCGCCGAGCAAGATTCCGGCCGCAGCGGGTCTGTCGAATTTCGTGCGCGTGTTTTGCGGCGCGGTCGGCACGTCGATCGCGGGCAACGAGTGGAACAACCGTATCGCGCTGCATCACGAACGGCTCACCGAGCAGGCCACCATCAATAACCCGGTGTTCAACCAGCAGATCGATTCAACGCAGACGCTGTTGAATCTGAATCAGCAATCGGCGCATGCGCTGTTCGATTTCACCGTGAATACGCAAGCCGCGATGATGGGGCTGAACGACATCTTTTTCGTGTCGGCCGTCATCTTCATTCTGATCGTTCCGCTGATCTGGATTACGCGGCCGGGCAAAGGCGGCGGCGGATCGGACGCGGCGGGCGCGCACTGATCGCGCGGCATGGCATTCGGCTGGCGTTGACTTGATGCGCCTGGCAGCGGTGTCCGCGATCGCACGACAACCGCGGTGAGCGTAATGCTGACAGCGGTGGTGACAGCGGCGGCGTTATGTCAGCGGAAATACCGCGCGGGCGTATCGCCGAACGCGTCGCGGAACACGGCGATGAACGACGACACGTCGTTATAGCCGACGTCGAGCGCCACCTGCGTGACGCTCGCGCCGCCGCCCAGGTGCTCCAGCGCCACCAGCAAACGCAATTGCTGGCGCCACTGGCCGAAGGTCTGCCCGGTTTCCTTGACGAACAGTCGCGCCGCCGTGCGGCCCGTCACGCCGGCCGCCGCGGCGAGGTCATCGAGTATCCCTGAGTCGGCCGGATTGGCGCTCAACGCATCGGCAATTCGCTGGGCGCGCGGATCGCGTGGCCAGTTCAATCCCAGCGGCGCGGCCGGCAAGCCCGGCAGCCGGTCCAGCAGCACTTGCACGAGGCGCGTGGCCGGTTCGTCGAACGGCTGGTCGAGCGGCAGATCCGCTGCGGCCATCAGCAGGGCTTCCACCAGCCGGTCGGGCACGACGGCGCCGCCCTGCGGCGGAAGCGGCGCGGCGTCCCCGTCGGCAAACAACGAAAAGAAGCGCACCGGCGCGACGGCCGCCAGACGATGCAGCACACCGGCGAGCAGCCAGACCGCGTGCCCCGACGGCACGACCCAACGCTCAGTCTCACTGCGGACGACCAGCACGCCCGTCTGCACGTGAATCAGGCGCGCACGGCGATACGCGCGCCACGGCTCGTCCAGCGTCTCATAGCCCTCGCCAGTCACGAAGACCGGTTGCCCGACGCCGTCTGGATCGAAATCTTCCATGATGGTGTCTGTTTTGCCCGGTTGTTGACAGAAAGGCAGCAAGATTAGCATAGGATGCTCAACTTGCCCGCGAAGGCGGCATGCAGTTGGTGCGGCCGGCGGTGCGAACCATTTGCCTCAACTTGCCAGTAGAATCGCGGCGTCAACGGTCCGAGCCCAATGAACTACGCATCCATCCTCGAACAGATCCACGGCGATCTGCAGCCTTATCTGGGTACCGGCAAGGTCGCCGACTACATTCCCGAACTGGCAAGAGTCCCGGCCAACAGCTTTGGCATGGCCATCGTCACGCCTGCTGGCGAGGTCTTTCGCACCGGCCAGGCCGATACCCGCTTTTCGATCCAGAGTATTTCCAAGCTATTTGCCTGCACCATGGCTTTCCGGCTGCTCGGCGATGAACTATGGCAGCGCGTCGGCCGCGAGCCGTCGGGCACGCCGTTCAATTCACTGGTGCAACTCGAAGCGGAGCAAGGCAAGCCGCGCAATCCGTTTATCAACGCCGGAGCGCTCGTCGTCACCGATGTGCTGTGCCGCCGCTTCGTGCAGGCGGAGACCGCGTTGGTGGAATTTATGCGGCGGCTAACCGGCGACGCGACTATCAACTACGATTTGCGCGTCGCGCAGTCGGAGTTGCAACACGCGGATCGCAACCAGGCGATGGCGCATTTCATCGCGAGCTTCGGCAATATGGAAATGCCTGTGCACTCGGTAGTGGATGCGTATTGCCGGCAGTGCGCAATTTCAATGAGCTGCGTGGAACTGGCGAAAGCGGCCCTATTTCTGAGTAATGGCGGCGTCGTGCCCTCGACTGGCGAGCGCATCCTCGACAGCAGTTCGACCAAGCGTCTGTCGGCCCTGATGCTGACCTGCGGCACCTATGACGCCGCGGGCGACTTCGTCTACCGGGTCGGCTTGCCGGCGAAAAGCGGCGTCGGGGGCGGCATTGTCGCGGTGCTGCCCGGCGAGATGGCGGTTTGCGTCTGGTCGCCCGGCCTCGACTCGAACGGCAACTCACTTGCTGGCGCAAAGGCGCTCGAAATGCTGACCACACTTACCGGGCAGTCGATTTTTTAAGCGAGGATGATAAAGGCCATCGGTTGACATAGACCGGGCACAAACGTGACCGATGGCAAATTTTTCCTCCGGAAGAAGGCGACCCTTCTCGGACGCTCGACAACCGGTGGGAGTATTTCTCGTTTTGGAAGTACGATGGTCATTCGAGGCGCTGGCGCCTGACTTTCTTCTCGTTTTTCTATGCGCCTTCTTCCGGTGACTGGACTAAGGCAAAATAAATGCGGACGTCGCGCGCGACCGGCGGCATCGCACCGCTCGCGTTGCGCCAATCAGACGCGTGGAGACGTGCAATGGAAACCCCCACGAGATACTGCTCGGCGCTTGCTGCGTTGGCGTTCCTGCTGACTGGATATGCCGCCGCCGGCGTGCCACAAAGCGAGCCACATCTGAGCCCAACGGAGTGCCGTGACCTTGCCGCGCTTAAAAGCAACGCGCCTCCGACGAAGTCGCAACACCGAAGCGAGCTTTCAGCCCTGAGGAAAGCGGGCTACAACCCGTCACCTTGGCACAACGACCCACACTACCCAGCAAATCTGCATGCGGCGCAGCGCCTGGTCGACCAATGGTTCGAAACGGACTGCAAGCCCTACTGAAATCGCCCAGGTGACCCCACCAGATCGGCATTGGCGGCCTTTTCGTACCTCGCGACGGCACATTCGAAAGACCGTTTGTGGCCGATACTGTTGAAAAAGTCGCCGACGGTCTTTCTCGCTTGGTTTTCAGGGGTTTTCTTACCCTTGACCGATGTGCGCCAGCGGTTTGTAGACCGATCTGAGGGGTTGATTTTCTCGCGGGGGAACTGAAAAAATCAGGCAGCGACTTTTTCAACAGAATCGACCCATTCGAGTCGCCAATTCAGCATTGGCATTGATCCACTGTCTCGCCGACATGAGACGTTCGCATGCAGCGCTGTAATCGCAAGAACCGGTACGCTCTGTGCACCAGGATGGAGCGTACTGCCAGTCCGTCGGGCTTATTATCCGTAAGTCGTACGTTCAAATCCTACCCCCGCAACTTCGCCTTGATTGGAGCAGGATCACTTATGCCGACCATCTATCACTATTGCGACGCTAATGCCTTTCTTTCGATCGTTAAAAAAAATTGTGGCTGAGTAGCACCACAAAAATGAATGATGTCAAGGAGGGGGCAGTTGTTGAAACCGCTGTCAGATATCGCCTAAGCAGACCCATGGATAAACTCATTCCTGAGGAAATTGATCCTTATATTAAGGTTTTTAAAGATGAGATTTACGCGTGCTGCTTTTCTAGTGAAGGTGATTCCACTGTCCAGTGGATGAGTTACGCGGATTCTGGAAAAGGCTTCGCCATCGGATTCGATACCGAAAGATTTCCATCACGACACCCTGATAGCTCAAGCATTGATACGCTTGAATCGCACTTCAAAACCAACACAAAAAAGCTCCGCGAAACAAATAAAATAAAACTAGGCCCCGTGATATATTTTACAGATAAAAACAGATCTAAAATAATGCAGTTGATTTCCAATCAACTTAAAAAAATCGATGCGACCAAGGACGAAAGTGAGCTTCATTATTACACCATCGCCCAGACTACCGCATGGTTCGATTCGATTACCAAGGATGCCGGGTTTAGCCACGAAGTCGAATACAGATTGACCCATACTCCAGAAGGATTGACGCTAGCTCAAATGGTTGATACGTCGAATGACGAACCTTTGCGCGCTAGTGATCTTGATCCGTTGCATTGGCGTGCGTCGCGAAACGGGCTCGCTCCTTACTATGAATTTTGCTTTCCGCCTGATGCGATCAAAGAGATTTGGATCGGCCCTCGCAATCCAGATCATCCTAATGTTTCGGCTCAACATCTCGTAAAGCAATTTTGCGTGAGAAATGAAATTCCGCATGCTCATGTTCAGAATTCTAAATCGCCGTATCGAGGTTAGATCCGGCGATTTACCCGCTGTTCGCCTATCGGCGGAGGGGCGTTGTTTTGTCCGATGTCCGCATAGCCCTCTAACCGATGCCAAGCGGGTTGAATGGCCGAAACTTGTCGAATTTCAGCCATTTGTTGCTGTCGAAGGACCGTCGCTTCCTGGCCGGGCGCTGCCCAATGCATTTTGCACATCTCATTTGGGTAACGGATTCGCGCCACTTGGCCACACCAGCCCTTGACCTATCGCACGCGCACCCGAATACCCCGCGGGAGTTCCCCGACCGATCTTCGTCTCGCGCTGCAATAAGCACCACTCGCGACGCAATCCGCGGGGTTCGTCGCATGCTCCTCGAAAACAGTCCATGCGCCGCACAAACTGCAGCCATCGAGTCCGCTCGTCCTGCCTGGAGAGCCAGCATGCCTGCCATCATCGCCGCGCACATCGCCACTGCAACTCTTTCTGTCATACTCGGAACAGCCGTGCTTCTGGCCGAAAAGGGGACGCCGCGCCACAAGTGGCTCGGTCGACTCTGGGCAGTGACGATGTTCGCTACGGCGCTCAGTTCGTTCGACATTCGGGAACTGAACCCGGGACATTTTTCCTGGGTGCACGCACTGTCGTTGCTTACAATCGTCAGCGTCGGGCGGGCGATCTGGGCGATCCGGCAAGGCAACGTGCGTGGTCACCAGCTCGCGATGCGCGGGTCGTTCATCGGTCTCGCCATAGCCGGTATCGCCGCAGTGGCTACACCGCACCGCCTGCTGAATCTCATTGTGATGGGATGGATCGCATGATTCGTGGCAGTAACGCCAAACTCTTCGATGCGTCCGCCGGGTTACCCGTCCCGGCAAAACAACTGCTGGCCGAATATGCGCGCGAGGCCGTGCTCGTCGTCATCGGCAACGCATTGATTGCGGTGGGCTTGACCGCGGTCGGCATGGGGAAAGGCCTTGGCGAAAACCTCGTCTTCAGCGAGGCGATCGGACTGTCAATCATGCTGCTGCTCCACGTTGGCCGCTTTCGTCTTCAGCGGAAGAACGCACTCACCGCGCCAAGGCTTGCCGTCGTGATGGTTAGCGCAATCATCGCTGGCGCCGCGATCGGACGGGTGATCGCGAGCGCCCTGCTGGGCCTCGACATCGGCAAGACGTTCGCCCCCAAAGACCTCGCCACGACGGGCTGGATCGCGCTGGTCGCGACGCTGCTGGTGACCTGGTATGGCTGGTCGCGAGCCCGGATCGCCGGTCTGAGTGAACAGGTGGCCCGAACTGCATGGCTGCGGGAAGCTGACGAAAAAACCGCGTTGCGCGCTCGCTTGCAGGCATTGCAGGCGCAGATCGAACCACATTTTCTTTTCAACACGCTGGCGACCCTGGATAGCCTGATCGTGTCCGATCCACCGCGCGCACGCGAACTGCTCGGGAGCCTCAACCGCTTTTTGCGGGCAACGCTGGAAGCGTCGCGAGCCGAAAGCGAGACGCTCACGGATCAGTTTGCGGTGCTGGATTCGATGCTTGCCGTGCACGCAATACGCCTCGGCCCGAGACTCGCCTATGCGCTCGATCTCCCTGTCGATTGCGCGAACCTCGCGGTGCCGCCGATGCTGCTTCAGCCGCTCGTCGAAAACGCGCTGAAGCATGGTGTTCAGGTTACGGTGACAGGTGGGCGGATCGAGGTAAGAGCAAAGCGCGACAAACAGCACGTCGAGCTCATCGTCGCCGACACGGGGCCAGGCTTCGGTGCGACGTCAGCGACGCAGGGCACGGGCATCGGACTGGCGAACGTCCGGGACCGCCTTGCAGCACTCTATGGCGAGCGCGCTTCACTGACGCTCGTCGAGAACGTGCCGCAAGGTACCATCGCGAAAATCCTGCTTCCGGTGGACAATGCCCGTCATCCGCAAGAGGGTGCGAGGCCATGAAGATTCGCCGGCCCGGCCCAGCGGCACAGAACGATAGCGGCAAGACCTTTTCGCCGGAGGTGTCTCACGCGCCGACCGCGCTGATCGCCGAGGACGAACCGCTCATCGCAGCCGCGCTTCAGCGGGAGCTGATGGTGGCCTGGCCGGAGTTGCAGATTCTCGCGACGGTCGGTAACGGCCAGGTTGCCATCGAGCGCATCGTCGCCTTGCAGCCGGATGTCGCGTTCCTCGACATTTCAATGCCGGGCTCGACCGGTCTCGACGTTGCGCGCGCGTGCACGAATCTCGCGGCGCCGCCGCAGATCGTGTTCGTGACCGCCTACGATCAATACGCGTTGGACGCGTTCGATGCCGCCGCGATCGACTATCTTCTGAAGCCCGTCGATGCCACGCGGCTCGCGCGCACGATCGACAGGTTACGCGTTCAGCTTGCGCGCGCGCCAACGGATGCGATGCCGCGTGCCCAGATGCAGGCTCATCTGCAACGACTGCTCTACCAGCTGGAGCAGATCACGCGCAGCGCCCAGTTGGAAAATCGCGCGCAGGACAGCGGCCGCAGCGCGCCGCTACGCTATCTGCGCGCATCCAGCGGGAGCGACATCAGGATAGTGCCGGTGGAAGAGGTGTTGTACTTCGAGGCTGCAGACAAGTATGTCGTCGTCACGACGCGTACGGGAGAACTGCTGATCCGCACGAGCCTCAAGGAGTTGTGTTCGCAACTGGACCCGGCGCGCTTCTGGCAGGTGCACCGAAGCACCGTGGTGAACGTCGACCAGGTGGAGAGCGCATCCGTCAGCGCGCTAGGGAAAATGTCGCTGAAGCTGCGCGGCCACGACGGCGCGATCGCAGTGAGCAAACAATACGCACACATCTTCCGGCAGATGTGAAGCGGCACATGCGGAGCGAATTGCTTCGCCGCAGTTACGTCGGAAAGGTCGTAATTGCGATTAGGCCGACTATCGCAACAGCAGCGTTGTTTGCGCGCTCGCGTCCGCAGGTGCGCCGACCGTCTCGAATGGGCGAGCGGCGACGAATGACCGTTCCCGGGCAACACTCCTGCCGCTCACGCAGCTTCCAGTGTGTTGCATCCACCGGTTGAATCCGCCACCCTGAACGGACATTCAGCGTTCTCGTAAGCGGACGGTCGCGAACAACGATTCGGAACATTCATTCGAGAGCCTCCGACCAAGTTGCTAACGCCACAAGTCAGGTTGGGCTTTGGCGGGAAAGAAACGCTGCTGACTCATCGAACCACCGAAGGAATTTGCCGATCGCGTCCGTGACAGCGGGCGCCGACGCGTGCAACGACACAACTCTCGCCGTGGCGCGCGGCCGAATAAGTACCTTTACCGGCTGCGCTGGAGGGGAGAAAATGAAAGACTTACCTTCGCGGTCGAACTGCTCCCCCCAGTTTGTCAAGAAATTGAAAATCCCAT
The DNA here is from genome assembly GCF_001645125.1 of Paraburkholderia ginsengiterrae. Lineage (GTDB taxonomy): Bacteria > Pseudomonadota > Gammaproteobacteria > Burkholderiales > Burkholderiaceae > Paraburkholderia > Paraburkholderia ginsengiterrae. The sequence continues at coordinate 133,164 of NZ_LXKA01000033.1, forward strand.
ATTTTTCCCAATCGTGCTCGCACTCAAGAGCAGTCCGATTGTCTCGTTCGAGTAATTGATCTCCTCTAGCCCCATACAGCAACCTATCAATACGATCGATTAGCTGTTCATCGCTCAGACCGTCGAGCTCACTGAGCCAAAGATTCGGTAGGGCCGTGCCAAGTTTCGTAAAACCTAAATACGCCGGATACAAGGAGCATCGAGGATTGGTGAAGTCGCCCACTGCAGTGTTTGCGCACCATACCTGCATCCGCCCATAGACCGCGGACGGAGGCGCCAGACCAGGCTCGATCATGGCTTCTATTGCAAATTCAGATTTCGCACCGAATAACATTGATCGATGTCCGTGGTCCTAAGGCGGCAGTGTCTTGCTAAATTTCGGCGATTGTCGACGATCTACGGCGCTTCGTCGAATGTCCCAAAGTGGCCGCACCGAGACGTGGCCGCATCGTAGTAGTTCGGCCAGCACGAACACTCGGGCGGTCCCGTCCCTGCTTACGACACATCTACCTCGCATGATTCGGGCGCTGCCCACCGCGCGTTTCGTGCCTGCTTTAGTCGGGCCCGGCATCCTATGGCTTGGGGCCCTCCTTGGCCTCAGCAAAGCGGCTTTGTACCGCGATGAGTTGGTCATCGGTGGTTGCCACCAGCCACAACCGTGCGTGCTCCGCGATTTGGCGGTTGTGGTCCTTCAACGGGCCCATTGCCGCAGCGGACTTCCAGACCACGGGGCCAATTCGGCTGCTCCTGCCCGACGGCGCACCCACCAGCAGGCAATATGGCCCGAGAGGAAGTGAGACAAACGGAAGGGCCGGACTAGCGCGCACGCGCCAGTCGATGAACGGCGTCTCGCTGATGAGCAGGGGCATGGGTAGGCCGTAAAGCACACTGAAATCGTACAGCGCCAATTGCTCGCGCATGCCCGTGTAGATACGCCGGATATCGTCGACAACTGCAGCGCGGATTTCATCCTCGAACATGGGTTCCTGTGCATAGCGTGCGAAGGCTTCCTGGGCACTCAACTGATATGCGCTGAACAGGCCGAGCTCCATGCAGTCCTGCGCAGCGCGCTGGACCTCCACGATAGTGCCTGCTTCCTCGGGCTTGCCTAACTGCGCTGCCCTCAAAAACCGGGCAAGCCCCGCCTCCTGGATCGCAGGACCTTCCACAGACGCATCGTCGTTAGCATCCTTGTCTAGCGGCACGTAAATGTATTCTTCGGCCGCGAAGCGCGACTTCTTCCCTTCGTCAAACTTGATTTCGCCGTCGGTGCAGTCCAGATATCGAGTGCCGATTCGGCCATGCTCCCAGATCCAATTTTTGAGGAGCGGACGTAGCGGATGCAGCCGGTCGTGATTGGCCATTGGAGTCTCCTGGTGCTCCAGTATAGATCCACGTGACCGCTTGCTCTATTTGGGAGGGGGCCGGGTATTAAATCTCACTGGTGGGTCGGCCCTCTCGAATCAGGCTAGGGTTATCGCTGGCTGTCACGGACATCTCCCGCTGCCTGTTGAGCAAACCATTGGAGGATGCGTTGGCGCGCCGGATGCAAGGCCCCGGCAGTTTGCAGCCAAAGCACATAGACTCCGGTGGTCTTTAACGGTGTGCCGAAGGGAACGATCAGCTTGCCGCGGCCGATCGCTTCCTGCGCCAAAGTCAGATCCGTCATGGCGACACCCAATCCGCGGCTGGCTGCATCCATTGCCAGTTCGTCCAGGTTGAACGTCATGTGCCGGTAGTCGGCGTCGTCCGCTTTTCCCCGCGCCTGAAGCCAGCGCTTCCACTCGTGGTGGCCGGTCGAGCCGTGAATCAGGGTGTGCTGATCTAAATCCTCCAGCGTGGCTGGAGGCAGTTTGCCGTCGACCAGGGAGGGCGCGCACACCGGCACGAGAAACTCGTCGAAGAGCGTGAGGAATGCCGGGTCTCTGCGCATTTCGGGAAGGTAAAGGATGTAGGCATCGCACTCACCCGATGGATCGACCATCTCGGTCGCCACCGTCTCTATCGACAGTGACAAATCGGAGCATTGCGCATAGAAGTCGACCATCCGCGGCAACAACCAGCGGACCGCCACCGAAACGAATATGCGGATGCGGAAAGGCCTGTCCCGTCGCGTGAGTTGCTCATTGAGCATCCGCAACTCGCCGAGCACCTTGCGCGCAACGTCGAGCACCGCCTTTCCGTGCTCTGTCAGCTGCATGCTTCGGCTGTTGCGAACTAGCAGCGGCGCGCCGTAATGGCTTTCCAGTTGCTGAATCTTCCTGCTTACCGCGCTTTGGGTCAGATGCAGCTTTTCCGCCACTTCGGTAAAGCTGGCCGACTCCGCCACGAGCGCGAGTGCCTGAAGGGCCTGGAGAGAGGGTGGACGATAAATCTTATCCATGCGTTTTTGGAATTCTTGAATGAATTAATAACGCTGGATAACCCACCCAGCTCCCAATATATTTGCACAAACCACAAGGCATTCTCACGCAAGAATGCCAATTATTCATACTTCTGACAATTGCATCCCCGCGCTTCGTGGTAGGAGACGTGCTTTGATCGAAAATATTTGCGGCTGGATTGCGCAGGCTGGCAGCTCGCCGGCCGGTGCGACCCTGAAAGGAACTCAGCAAGCCGACTGGCTGGTGATCGGGGGCGGCTTCACCGGATTGGCTGCTGCGCATACGCTCGCCGAACTGCACCCGCAATCGCGCATCGTTATCGTCGACCGGCAGCGCGCGGCTCAGGGCGCTTCGGCGCGCAACTCCGGTTTCGTGGTCGCGTACGAGCGGCCCGAACCCGAAGAACTGATCGGCCAGCCACTCAATGACCAATACCGTCGCGTGACGGCAATCGGCAAAGCGGCAAGCGACGAGGTAAGCCGACGCGTGACGACCCTCGGCATCGAATGCGATCTGAGCCGCGACGGCTACTTCTTTGCCGTCCGTGATCCGGCGAAACTCGATCAGGCGGAAGCCCAGGTGCGAACCCTGCGGGAAGCCGGGGCAAGTGCCGAACTACTGGACGGCCCGGCGTTGTCGCAGCGATTGGGGCCGTCTTTCTACCAGGCCGGAATATGGTGCGGCGGCGGCAATGGCCTGCTGCAACCGGCCAGGTACGCCAAAGGGTTGCGGGACACATTGCCCGAGAACGTATGGCTCTGTGAGAACACGGAGATCGTCAGCCTGGAGCGGATGAATGGCGGCAAGATTCGCGCGCGGTCGCACGACGTGGACATCGAAGCTGGGCAGGTCATCATTTGTGTCGGCGCCTTTCTGCAAAGAGTCGGGGTGAGAGACCGCGCGGTGTTTCCGCTCGAACTGAGTGCCTCGCTCACCCGGCCGCTGAACGAAGAGGAGCAGGCCCGGCTGGGGAACGCGGCCCCGTGGGGCGTGCTATCGACCCGGGTTGCCGGCGCCACGGTGCGTCTGACGCCCGACCAGCGCCTCATGATTCGCAACACGGTGGAGTATCGCCATCGAGATCTCGCGGGCCGCTCGCTCGAGGTTCGGCGGGACCGTCATCTGCGAGGATTGCAGCGCCGGTTCCCGTGGGTCACCAGCGAACACCTGCAATTCACCTGGACCGGCCACCTGAGCGCGACACGATCCGGGGAGCCGCGGTTCGCGAAGCTCGAACGTGGCGTCTATGCCGCTGCCGGATGCAATGGTTCCGGTGTGGCGCGCGGCACCCTGTGGGGACGACTGCTGGCGGAAATGGCATCTGGAGGCCAGTCGGCGTTGCTGACCGCCGTCCTCGACCACGCCAGGCCAGGCTGGGTACCCCCGAGCCCTTTCCTCGATATCGGCGCCGCAATCCGTTTGAAGTACGAAGCGCATCGCGCCGAAACCGAATCGTGAGCGCAACGGTTGCCTCGGACGATCCCCTTTCTCTACTCCCCTAACATGCCCCAAAAAAGGACAGCATGATGAGCGTTTCCCACTCTGGACCTCGATTCAGGCGAGCGGTCTTCGCGAGCCTCTTCATGACGGCTGCCGTGGCCGCATGGATGGCACCGCTCGCCCGCGCGGCGGATGCCGAGTTGAATGTGTACAACTGGTCGGACTACATTGCGAAAGACACGATCCCGAACTTCGAAAAGCAGACCGGCATTCACGTTCGATACGACAACTATGACAGCAACGATACATTGCAGGCCAAATTGCTCACTGGCAACTCGGGCTACGATATCGTCGTGCCGACGTCGAACTACATGGGCGCGCAGATCCAGGCCGGCGTGTATCAGAAGCTCGACAAGTCGAAGCTGCCGAACCTGAAGAACCTGAGCCCGACGCTGATGCAGATGGTCGCGGGCGCCGACCCGGGCAATCAGTATGGCGTGCCTTGGGCGTTTGCGGTAATCGGTATCGGCTACAACGCGCAGGCCGTGCAGAAGCTGCTCGGCGCAAACCCGCCCGTCGACGGCTGGGCGCTGGTGTTCGATCCTGCAAATCTCGCGAAGCTCAAAGGTTGCGGCGTTTCCTTCCTCGACGAATCGATCGACGTCTTTGCGGCGGCGCTGCAATACATGCACAAGGATCCGAACAGCACGAATCCGGCCGATTATCAGGCCGCATTTGAAATGCTGAAGAAAGTCCGGCCCTATGTAACCGAGTTCAACTCGTCGGGCTACATCAACGATCTCGCCAACAATGACGTTTGCGTCTCCATCGGCTTTGCCGGCGATGTCGGCATCGCGCATCGGCGCAGTGCGGATGCGAAACGTCCGTATGACATCAGATTCTCGAACGTCAAGGAGGGCGGCCTGGTCGCCTTTGACATGATGGCGATTCCGAAAGACGCACCGCATCCGGAGGCGGCGCTCCAGTGGATCAACTACATCGAGGATCCGAAGGTGAACGCCGCAATCACCAACGAAGTGTATTACCCAACCGCAAACGTGCCGGCGCGCAAATTCGTGACACCTACGATCGCGCAGGATTTGTCAGTCTATCCACCGGACGATGTATTCAAGAAAATGACGTTGATGAAACCGAAGCCTGTCGAGATTCTTCGGCTCGAAAACCGGCTGTGGACGCAACTGAAAACCGTTCATTGATAGCGGAAGATTCCAGAGTGAGGCTGGACCCAATGGGCTGCCCGTTCGATGGGCGCAGTGCGGCTTTCGAACCGAGACGGCTTGCGTGAATCGGACGATGTGCGGCGCGAATAGCCGGGGCGGGGACATTTCATGTCACAGCATGCGTTGCAGCACCGGTATTGCCCGCCCGTTACGACTTCGTCCGACCGGCTGAGCGACCATTTAGTCGAATGTCTGCTGCCCGGCTTCTGCCTGACATTCGAGTGTCCACGTAAAGGCGAAGACCAACGTTCCTTCATGACCGGCTCCGGCCGGTCACACAATTTGCCCCTCCGCAGCGCTATCAAACACACGCGCTCGGCCGAAAACCGTATCAGCAGGGTCAACACACTTTATTTTTGCTGAGCGCAGATGTGCTCGCGCTCGCGTGGTTGACGACGCATACGGGGCAGTCGATTTTTTGATCTCGCGGGTGCGGATAGCTACCGGCAAAAAGGCTTACCTCGCCCGCTTTGCCGGTAACGCAGCCTTCAGTCAATGAGTTCAGCACCCGTCGTGAGGACAATCTTTCCAAAGTGCGTGCCGGAATCGATCAGCTCGTGCGCGCCGCGAGCGTCGGCAAGCGCAAAGGTCTTGTAGACAACCGGTTTGACCTTGCCGCTCTCGATATGCGGCCAGACATGCTGCTCCAGTTCGTTGATGATGGTCGCCTTGTCCGCGGATGTGCGCGAACGCAGCGTCGAGCCCATATGCGTCAGACGTTTGGTCAGCATCGGCACGATGTTGAGATCTTTCGCCGGCCCCTTGATCACGCCCACCTGGAGGATCCGTCCGTCCATGGCAGCGGCGTCGTAGTTTCTGGCCACGTAGTCGCCAGCGATAATGTCGAGGATCACGTCGACGCCTTTTCCATCGGTAATGCGCTTCGTTTCGGCGACGAAATCGTCCTCGCGGTAGTCAATCGCGACGTCTGCGCCTAGCGCCCGGCTGGCCTCCCCATGCGCCTGCGAGCCAACTGTCGTGATGATTTTCGCCGCGCCGAATGCCTTCGCCAGCATGGTCGCCGTGGTGCCGATACCTGACGCACCACCATGGATCAGCACCGATTCGCCAGCAACCAGTTTGCCGCGCTGGAACAGGTTCAGCCATACCGTCATGAACGTTTCGGGCATGGCCCCCGCTTCCACCAGCGTCAAGCCTTTAGGGATACGCATGGTGTTGCTGGCGTACGCGACGGCATATTCCGCGTAACCGCCACCGGGAATCAATGCACAGACCACGTCGCCGACCCGGAATTGGGACACGTCGGCGCCAATGGCAACCACTTGGCCTGCCACTTCCAGTCCCGGAATGTCCGAGGCACCGGGGGGCGGATCGTACAGCCCCTTGCGCTGGAAAACGTCCGGGCCGTTCACGGCCGCCGCGTGAATGCGGATCAGAACCTGATCGGCCGCCGGTGCCGGCACCGGGCGCGTAGTCGGCACCAGCACCTCAGGACCACCAGGCTCTTTGATTTCAATCGCCGTCATGGACGACGGCACACGATAAGTTGAAGCAGACATGGCTACCACTCCTTCAATTGATGAGGCTCGATTGATCCGGGCGGATCAGTGAACGAGGAACTCTTGCGCTCAGTATAGGCATCGACATTGATGAACAAATGCAGCAATATTCACGTTCTGGGATGCAAATTTGCATCAGGAGGGTGGCACGATGAACTGGGATGACGCACGCGTGTTTCTCGCGGTGGAGCGCGAAAAAACGCTCCGTGGTGCGGCCAGGACGCTCAATCTCGATCAGGCGACAGTCGGCAGACGGATCGCGGCACTGGAGCACGCGCTGCGTGCAACGCTCTTCCTGCGCACCTCCGAGGGTTACGCGTTGACCGCCGCAGGCGAGGCGGCGCTGAGATCGGCGGAGAAAATGGAACACTCCGCCCACGAACTCGTCAGACGAACTCAAGGCACGGACACACGGCTTGCGGGGGACGTCAGGGTCACCAGCACCGACTCGATTGCGCTCGAATTCCTGCTTCCCGCCATCGAACGCATGCATGCCGCGCATCCGGACGTGCGCGTCCTGCTGGATACGTCGACGCGCATGTTGAGTCTGGCAAAGCGCGAAGCGGATATCGCGGTCCGCTCCGTCAGACCGGACAATCCCGATCTGGTCGCGCGGCGCCTCGCTCGCTGGCCCATGGCGCTCTTTGCATCAAATGCGTACCTCGAGCAGCACGGCAAACCTGCAGCGGGCTCCGCATTCGCGGGCCATGATCTTGTTGTCTATCAGGGAAACTGGACCGGCAATGGATCTCAGACTCTGGCTGGCGAACCGATACATGCGGGGCGAATCGTATCGACCTTCAATTCCAGCCTCATGCTACGCACCGCGGTAAAGGCCGGCCTTGGCATCGGCGAGCTTCCGATCCATCTGGCCGAACACGACGGCCTTGTGCAGCTATGGCCGGAACCCGCACGTGGAGCAGTCTACGAAATCTGGCTCGTCACGCATCAGGACCTTCGGCATACCGCGCGCATCACAGCCATGATCGACGGCATCGTCGCCGCGTTCGAAGGTCACACGACGCACACAAAGGTGTCGCAGAAGGACCCGGCATCCACAAAAATTGGGCACCCACAGCGGTAACGCAACTATCCTTGGTGATAGGGGAATCGCAGGGTGACGCTCATGATCAATCTGCACGAACTCCGGTATGTTCGGCTCGGTACCGGCGACCTCGACGCCGCGGCGAAGTATGCGGCCAATATCCTCGGATTGCAGCTGGTGCGCCGCGAGAGTGGCTGGGTCTACCTGCGCTCCGATGAACGCGATCACACGCTGGTCTACTTCGAAGGCGATCCAGCTGACCATACGGTCGCCTTCGATGTCGTCACGAACGAGGCGCTCGAGGATGCGGGCGCGGTATTGGAGCAGAACGGTTTTAGCGTCCACGCCGGCAGTCGCGACGAGTGCGATCAACGGCGCGTACGCGCCTTCATCAGTTTCAAGGACCCGTCGGGCAACCGCATCGAACTGGTGTTTGGCGCCTTGCATAGCGGCCGCCGCTATTTCCCATCGCGCGACGCCGGAATCACCGGCTTCAGCCACGTGGGTCTGCGCAGCAGCGATCCCCGGCGCGACGAGATCTTCTGGACCAAACTGTGCAATGCGCGCGTGAGCGACCGGATCGGATCTGCGCCGCTGCTGAGAATCGACGAGGTGCATCACCGGATCGCCCTCTTTCCGTCATCATTCGCCGGCATTCAACATATCAATCACCAGGTTGAGAGCATCGACGATGTCATGCGTGCCTGGTACACCCTGCGTGAAAAGGGCATACCCATCCGGTTCGGACCGGGGCGGCATCCTACCTCGGGCGCTATCTTTCTCTACTTCGAGGGCCCAGACGGAATGACTTACGAATATTCGACAGGCGTTCGTCTGATCAGGAACGACGAGGAGGCGACTTACTGCCCCCGCCAGTTCCCGTTCGATCCGACCGGTTTTTGCATGTGGGGCGCCAAACCCGACATTCCAGAATTTCAAACCTGACGCAGGAACAACCCAGGTACACGGCTCCGCTTTCGCGACGGCAGGGAGAGCGCCATGGCGACGATCAGAACAGTCGATGTTCAGGACTTCATCAACTCGCACAAGCTGACGACGTATCAGCTCATGATCGTCGCGCTGTGCTTCCTGGCAGTCGCGTTCGATGGTTTCGATACGGCAAGCATCGGCTTTATTGCGCCTGCCATCAGGAAGCAATGGGCATTGAGCGCGCTTCAGTTGGCACCTGTGTTCGGCGGCGGCCTGTTTGGCCTGATGATAGGTGCGCTTCTGTTCGGTCCGCTGGCCGACCGGTTTGGGCGCAAGCCCATACTTTGCGTTTCAGTCGCACTTTTCGGCGTCCTGTGCCTGTGGTCTGCCTACGCGACTTCCCTGCGCGAACTCATACTCTTGCGATTCCTGACAGGTCTGGGTCTTGGCGGAGCCATGCCAACGGCCATTGCGATGACATCCGAGTTCGGTCCCGAGAAACAGCGCTCGCTTCTGGTGACGAGCATGTTCTGTGGCTTCACGTTAGGCGGGGCATCCGGGGGCCTGGTTGCCTCGCAGATCATGCCCCTGCATGGCTGGCAGGGCGTGCTGTTATTCGGTGGAACAATGCCGTTGCTGCTGGTGCCGGTTCTGGCATGGCTTCTGCCCGAGTCGGTCCGGTACCTCGCGTTGAACGGCCGCAAGCGCGAGCAAGTCGCGCGCACACTCCAGCGCATAGCGCCGCAAGAGGCACTCGACCATGCAACGTTCACCGTTCCCGAGAACAAGGCCAAGGGTTCTCCGGTGCGCAACCTTTTCGGCAACGACGTGATCGCCGGCACCGTCTGCCTTTGGCTCACCTTCTTCATGAGTCTGATGGTGTACTACCTGCTCACCAGCTGGCTGCCGACCGTCATTAACAGCACAGGCATCCCTCTGGGCAAGACTGCACTGGTCGCCGCGGCGCTGCCACTGGGTAGCACGGTCGGCGCTGTGCTGATCGGCCGCCTGATGGACCGGCACAGTCCCTATCTGGTGCTCGCAGGTTCCTACTTGATAGCCGCCATGTTTATCCTGCTGATCGGCGTCGCATCGTCGTTGCCGATGCTGGTGGTCGCAGTCTTTGGGGCGGGTTTTGCGACAGGCGGCGCGCAGACCGGCGCCAATGCACTCGCGGCGGCCTACTATCCAACCGCAAACCGCGTCTCCGGTGTGAGTTGGGCACTTGGCATTGGCCGGGTGGGTTCGATCGTGGGATCGATGATCGGCGGCGTGCTGTTAGCGATGCATCTAGGCCTGCCCATTATGTTTGTCCTGGTCGCGATTCCCGCTATCGTCGCCGCACTCAGCATGTTTGGGATGGGGCGTCACGAGGCCGCGCTCAGATCGTCTGAAGTTGCCCGAACGCCCCATGGTTCCGTCCAACCTTAGGCACCCCTTCACTTCACGGCAAAGGGCGACACCACCATCGACTTCACCGCCCCCACCCCGCTGCCAGTCGATACCGGCGGCGTCCAGCGATACACCACAACGCTCGCGTCGTTGTAGTTGTCCTTCGTGACTTCATATTCGCCAGTCGAGCGCCGATACGCCCGAAGTCCGTACATGGAGTCCACGTCGTTGCCGACATCGACTGCGTTCGGATTGCTATTGACGAACGTGATGTCGAGCTTGCCCGTGGTGAGGTTGAATGCATCGACATTCGGCACGGTATGCACGTAGCCCACAAACAGATAATTGCCGGCGGCCACAATCGATTTGGCATTCGCGCTCGTGATGTTGATCACCGGGTTCGGCGTGGTCCGGTTGCCGGCCAGCCAGCCGTGATACACCTCGACACGCGATCCGACCGCGGTCCAGTCCGTGCTTCCGGCCGGCCCTTGCGTGAGTATCATCGTGTCGCTCTCGGGCAGGTAGACGATCCGCGTCAGTTGCGAGATCGTGGGCGGAAGCGGCATCGCGATCGCCGTGCCCCAGACCGGTTTGCCCTTCGCATCGAAGCCGGTCAGCGGATAGTGAGAAATGACATTGGTTTTGTCGAGCCCCGCCCAGATATCGCCCTTGCTATCGAGGCAGAAACCGTTGCGCACTTTCGCCATCGTCCCGAAGGACGCTCCCGGCAACGTGCTATCGGGAATCGCGATGTACCCGCTCGCCGGGCTGAAGTGGAAAAAGTAGAACGTATCGGGATTCTGGCTCCCCGCGACGAGTATCCGGTGTCCGCCCACACTGGCAAGCTGCGCGAAATGTTCGCCGCGCTCGTGGTCGGCGAGATTGATGCGCGGATCGGACGGATAGGTGATCGGATCGATCGTGTTAGCGATGTAGGTGCCGCCCACGGTGCCCGAATAGATGTTCATTCCGCCGTAGAAGATCGCTCCGTCGGTGGCTGGGTCCGGTGCCGCGTTGCCTTCAAAGTTCACCGACTGGAGCTGCCAGCGCAGGACTCCGCTGGCGTCGTACCCGTGAATGTCGGTGCCGCCGTTGCGGCCGAGATCCCACGACCCGCCCCACGGGTTGTTCAGGACATAAAGGTTGCGCGCGGCATCCCTGCCGAGCCCGGTCACACGCGTAAAGCGCCGGTCGCCCACCTGCCCCTTGATGCCGGTGACCGTATTGAGGTAGCCGCCCTGAACCCCAAACGTGCCGGCAGCATAGGGTGCGCCGGACACATCATAGATCTTGATGTTCATATCCGGACCCTCGTCGCCGATCCATAACTGTCCGCTGATCGCGTCGAAATACAGGGACGACGGTTGCGCCCTGGCCGGCAACTGGATGGTGTTTCCGCGCACACCGGTCGGGCCGAACTCGATCACGGCGCCCATGCTTTGTTGCGCGACCCAGAGGTTGCCGGCCGCGTCCACCGCCAGCGCGCCCGGCGCGGCCACGCTGATGTCGCGCAGCCAAACACCTGAGGTCGTGAACACGCGCACGCGGTTGCCCGGGAAATCACTCGCGTAGAGCAGCGAGCCGGAGGTCGCGAGTCCGGTGACCACATCCGCGAGACGTTCGGTGGTCGTGTCGCTTACCGTGATGAGCAGGTCGCGCATGCGGCTCGTCCGGTTGTATCGGCCAACCTTACCGCTTCCATACGTGGCATTGAACTGCAGCGCGGCGAACAGCGAGGTCGAGTTGCCGGTGATCGCGCCGCCCTGAAACTCGGCGTGCGAGCCGATCGAACCGAGGTTGCGTGCGTTCTGATAGATCGCGATGCCGCCTTCGTCTTCGTCCCACATCGATGCGGTATAGATCACCCCTTCCGGTGCCACCCACATGGAGCGGGCCACGTTGCCGACCCGCGTCGTCGCGGTGCCATGCGTGTTGGCGATCCAGCCGGTGGAGTATTGCGCTTCGCAAACGGACACAGCCGCTGCGTTCAGCATCACCGCGACGAGCGCGGAACACAGTCCTTTGACGAACATGAGAGAGGTTTCTTCGATCGCACGCCGTGCAGTACAGGCGTCCTTAGTACGGTGTTGCCAGCCCTGGCAACTTGCAGTCCGAACCCTGACGATTCGAAGCCGTGCGCCGCGCGGCGCGCGACGTCAAGCATCGAATTGGCGTGGGATGTCGTCAGGGTTAACGGCGATGCGCGGCGCGAGTTGAGCGAATTTACAACTGGGCTGTGATGGGGGCGCCGCGAGCGGGGGCGCGAGTTAGCGTGACAAAAAAATTACGCCTCGGGCTGGTGGCAAACCACCTCGATGTTGTGCCCGTCCGGACCGATTACAAAGGCGGCATAGTAGTTCGCGTGGTAATTCGGGCGCAGGCCAGGTGCGCCATGGTCTTTGCCGCCCGCCTCGAGCGCCGCGCGATAGAAAGCGTCGACTTGCTGGCGATTGTCGGCCGTGAAAGCCAGGTGAAGATGCGCCGGCTTCTCCCCGGTCTGGAACAGACACAACGAAGGCTTGTTCGGCGGGCTAAGCTCGACACCGTACTCCGGCGGCCCCTCCCCGACAATTGCTACGCCGATCGGCTCCAGCGCCTTGAGGAAGAACGCCTTGCTCACTGCATAGTCGGTGACGCCGAATTTGACGTGGTCAAACATGGGTTCTCCTGAAGTGCGTGGGCCTGCGCGAGGCCCAACGTGATTGAGAGATGACCGCGATGTTGCCACACAGCGACCAGCCGCCACAAGTCGCCAGCGGCGGCGAGCGGACTATGCCATCTGCATGGCGGACACCCGTTGCCCGGCGGCGGGCAAGGCAGCAACTCGACCGACCGCATCCCGAACGTACCGGCCCGAAAACGTAATAGCGCTGCGGCGCGTGAGATGACGCTGCAGGCGAAATCGCGCCAGTCAAAGTCCGACCTTAACGGCCAGGCAACTCCAGACGGGGGATCTCCGCAAAAATTCCGTGCGCCGGTCTCCAGCAGTGCTATTACGTGGCCGGCGAATGGGACTTTGTCCTGATTCTCGCCGTTCGCGACATGGATCAGTACACCGAACTTACGCGCGAGCTCTTCTTTTCAAACAACAACGTCAAGCGGTTCAAGACGTTGGTGAGCATGAGCCGCGTGAAAGTTGGACTGGAAGTCCCGATCGATCTGGACGAAGGCTGACATCGTGCCGCGCGTCATCGCGCAACGGATTCATCCACCCGTGTGCACTCTCTGAAAGGCCGCAGCGCGTTTCCGCCCAGCCAGTCTTGCCGCCTCGCCGATAACAATGGCAAGGCGCTCCGCGGCCGCGCGCATTTGCGCCTGAGTAAATCCGCCAAATCCCAATACGAGGCCCGGCCGTTCCGTCCCGGCTGCATACATCGGCGACACCGCCCGCACCGCAACGCCTTCCTGTGCCGACCGTTCGGCGATAGCGCGATCGTCCAAACCCCGCGCCAGCCACAGAACGAGATGCATGCCCTGGTCACCCGGTTCGAGCCAGGCAAGCTCCCTTGGGAGCAGAGCGCCGAGCGTCGCGATCAACTGCTGCCGGTGATCGGCGTACACCTTGCGCACCTTGCGAATGTGCCGCTCCAGATGGCCCTCAGCCATGAAGGCGGCGAGCACATGCTGATCCGCATTCGGCGGATGACGATCCATCAGCACGCGCGCGCCGCAGAAGGAATCGACCAGGGCGTCGGGAGCAATCACGAAGCCAAGGCGCAGCGAAGGAAACAGGACCTTGCTGAAGGTGCCGAGATAAACCACCCTGTCCGGATCCTGGCCCTGAAGCGAGGGAAACGGATAGCCCTCGTAACGTAGCTCGCTGTCATAGTCGTCTTCGATGACCCATGCGCGGTTCGAGCGTGCCCATGCGAGCAACGTGTTGCGCCGCGCCATGCTCAACGGCATGCCTAGCGGATATTGATGAGACGGCGTAACGAATGCTGCGCGTGCGTCGGGCGCCATGCGCACGCCTGCTTCGACGTCCATGCCTTCGGCGTCGACGGGAACACGGATCATCGTCTCGCGATGCCCCGCGCTTTCGAGTATCGCGGTGACTCCGCGATAAGCGGGATTTTCGACCCACACCTTGTCGCGCCCGCTGAGCAATACCTGGCAGGCGAGAAAAAGTCCCTGCTGCGTGCCGCTGGTCACGATGACCTGATGGGGCTCGCAGCGTACCGACCGCGATTTGCGGACGTAGTCGGCAATCGCTTGCCGCAGCGGCCATGCCCCGAACGGATCAGCGTAGCCGGCGGGGGCGCCTGGACCGCGGGCACGCAGCCGGTTGCCGAGCCGGCGCCAGATGTCGGCGGGCGCAGTCACGCCGATCGGCACGGAGATCGCGAACGGCACCGCCGGCAGCGGCTGGAACTCGCGCGCAATCCGGGCAAACATGCCGGCCCGTTCCGGCAGTTCGGCGCGGACGTCTTCCCGCCGCCCCGGTTGACGGGCACGTGCCGGCGGCGGCTCGGCGAGCGCGTGCGCCACACGCGTTCCGCCCCTGCCCTTCGACTCCAGAAAGCCTTCGGCGATCAACTGCTCGTACGCTTCCACCACCGTCCCGCGGCCGATTTGCAACGAGCTGGCGAGCAGCCGGGTGGACGGCAAGGGGTCGCCCGGCTGGATTGCGCCCTCGCGAACCGCGTCGCGTAACGCCTGCGCGAGCTGCCGGCTCAGGTTGCCGGCAGCCCGATCCAATGTGCCGATCGACGGAATCTCCACGACACGGGTTGTTCTCGCCATGATTCTGGTCCTGCGAAATATGTCTAAACTGGCTCTGTAGGATAAACCAGATTACAGTAACAATGGCCGCATGCGAAGGTCGAGTCCACGACCCTTTCCGTCAACTTGCCAGCGAGTGATCCCACGATGTACGTGCCCGCCCATTTCAGCGAATCCAACCCCGAAGTCCTGCATGCGCTCATCATGGAGCACCCGTTCGGCACGCTCGTCACGAGCGGCAAGAGCGGGCTGGACGCGAATCACATTCCATTCCGGTTAATCACCGGCGACGGCACGCCCGACACGCTGCAGGCGCACGTGGCACGGGCGAATCCACTCTGGCAGGACGTGGCGGACGGCGACGAGGTGCTCGCCATCTTCCGTGCGGGCGACGCCTACATCTCGCCCACCTGGTATCCGAGCAAGCACGAGCACCACAAGCAGGTGCCCACGTGGAACTACGTGGTCGTGCATGCGCACGGGCGTATCCGCATCCGGGACGACGAGAAGTTCGTACGCGGTCTGGTGGCGCAACTTACGCGCACCCACGAGGCGAGCGAGCCAACGCCGTGGAAGATGGGCGATGCCCCGGCCGACTACCTGGAAGGATTGCTCGCGGCGATCGTAGGCCTCGAAATCGAAATCACGCGGCTTGTCGGCAAACGCAAGCTGAGCCAGAACAAGGAAGAACGCGATATCCGCGGTGCGGCTGAAACGCTTAGGGCTCGCGATAGTCACGAAATCGGCGACGCAATGTTGGCCTGCGCCCAACAAAAACAGGAATAAGGCGGGCTCGACACGACATTTGCATCGTGCGTTTTACGCCTTGATGCTCATCGAAAAATCACGCCGCCAATACTTTGCGTACCGTCGCATGCACGCGTGAACACGCGAAATGCGGAGGGTTCTTTGTCTCATCCGGAAACACCCTATGTTCGCTTCCACCTTTATCTTCCGAGCCGGCCAGTACGACGAAGAATTTCATCGCCTCGATCAGCAAATTGCGGAGGCGGCTCGCTCCATACCTGGTTATGCAGGTGAAGAAACCTGGGAGAATCCGGGTGCCGGGTTGATCCAGAATGTTTACTACTGGGAGTCGGAAGAAGCGCTTCAGCAGTTGATCAGTCATCCGGTTCATCAAGAGGCAAAATCGAAGCAGGCGCGCTGGCTTGACGGCTACCGGGTCATCATTTCAAAAGTGATCCGCCAATATGGCGATGGCGGCGTGGCCCAGCCGCATGAGATTCGCCCCGCGTGACCCACTGCGCGCCGAGGTTCGCCGCCGAGGCTGTGCAAACCATCTTCTAAGGGCTACCTGGCAATTCGCGAACCCACTTCGAGCAATTACCCCTAGCGGGTAACCCTGACTTGAGTACCGAAACCAGTCCCGTTGCCGGAGCGCAGTGCTACGCAAATCCGAAACTCACGCCCGGCACGTAATAAATCGTGAAGTTTGAAAACGTTAAATAGAAGTCCCGACGGTGAGTTGCCGCACACAAGCGGGTCCCCGCCAGGTGTAGCTTATTCGGAAGGCATCCTGATCGGGACATGACGTGGCAACCACCAATACACAAGATCGGATTAACCAGGCCGCGTGGAGCAGCCGCAGTGGACGGAAAGGGTTTGCCGTAGCCAGCGGCTGGACCGATTCCGGCGAGGCGGCGGCACTCGCCTGGGTGACCCAGCAGGTGCAACACCAGCCCGTTCTCGACGTAGGCGTAGGCGGTGGCAGAACCGTAGCCCTCCTAACAGCTGTGAGCGACGACTACACGGCGGTCGACTACACGCCCGAACTGGTCGCGATTTGCCGGCATAACCATCCGGGCATCCGCGTGCAACAGATGGACGCCCGCGACATGTCGGCCTTTCCGGACGAAAGTTTTGCGCTGGTCGTATTCAGCTACAACGGTATCGACGCGGTGGATTACCCAGGCCGCCGCGCCATCTTGCGCGAGTTCTCCCGCGTGTTGAAGCCAGGCGGCCTGGTCCTGTTTTCTGCCCACAACCTGGACGGCCCCAGCTACCGGGAGAAGCCGCTGCATCTGCTGCGCATGCCAGAACTCTCGGTCAATCCGATTTCAACCTGTATCGATGTTGCGAGGGTCGCGTATTCGCTGACAATGGGCACCCTCAATTATGTTCGTTACTCGCCGCTCAATCGTGAATTCGACGGTTACGCGATCCGCGTTTGCGCCGCGCACGAATTCGGCATTGTGATTATGTACACCGACATGGACACGCAGTGCCGCCAGCTTGACGAAGTGGGTCTGCACACCGAGGCGGTATTCGGCAGTTCGGCCGGGAAGCGCCTGCAGAAGGGTGACGACCTGACGAATGATTCATGGTTCCACTTTGTCGCGCGCAAGATCCCAATACAATAAGGATGACAGAACGATAGCTGCGGGCCCATGGCGTCCGGCACGGCTAACCTGCAGTTTCCGATCATCAAGCTCCTGCCCTCGCCTGCTGGAAAGCCCACAATTTCGCCCGTCTTTCCAGACCTCTGTCCGGGCATCCGCCCGTTGCGAACTGGATACCGCCAATCCTTGTGGCGCTATTGAAAGACCGCCTCCTTCAGCGTCACACAGACGACACAAATCTTTTGGGAATAAGCGAGCGGCTTATTCGTTTACGCAGCACGCGAGTCGCGCGAAGCAATGCTGCGTCTTTAGCTGCGCGATTCGTGCTGGCTGATCGGACCGTCCGTGCAATAAGGAGGTGTCAAATGGATGCTACGCGTTCGTTGTCTGCATTCAGTTCATACATTGGCTTCCGCGATCCGGCGAGAGCGACCCGGGCGTCTCACTTCGTGCGTCATGCAGTGTGCGGAACCGGACTCTTCGTCTTTTCATTGGGAACTGTCCTTGGCGCAGAGCAGGAAACCATTCTGCCGCCACAATCCACGACCTCGTCGACCGTGCCGGGCAACGGCGACGTCAACCCGTACGGTATCGCCTTCGTACCGGCCGGTGTTCCATCCTGGGGCATGCTCAAACCCGGCGATGTCGTGGTATCGAATTTCAACGCGCAATCCAATCTGCAGGGCACAGGTACGACGATCGTCAAGATCGTCCCTAACGGCGACCCCATCACGTTCTTTCAGGGACAAAATCTGGGTCTCACAACCGCGCTTGCTGTGCTAAGAAGCGGCGTCGTACTGGTTGGCAATGTGCCGACTACCGACGGCAAGACCATCGTCCCGCCGGGCTCACTCCTCGTCATCAATCCGCAGGGTGGATTGATCAAGGAGTTGAAGGATACCAGGCTGCTGGATGGCCCCTGGGACCTTGCTGTGATCGACGCAGGACAATTCGTCAAGGTCTTCGTCTCGGACGTACTGAATGGAACGGTTGCACGGCTCGACCTGGAGATCGGGGATAACGGCGTGTCGGTGCTGCCGGGCTCGACCATCATCGCGTCGGGATACATGCATCGCAGCGACTCCAACGCGCTCGTGGTAGGGCCAACGGGGCTCGCCTATGACGCGCAGCATGATGTGCTCTACGTCGCCTCGACCGCTGACAACGCGGTGTTCGCCATCTACGGCGCGGCAGCCAGGAATCATGACGGCGGACCCGGCCGGATGATCTATCAGGACAACGTTCACCTTCACGGTCCGCTCGCGCTTGCGCTCGCCCCCAACGGACACCTCGTCACCGCCAACGGCGACGCGGTCAATCCCGATCCAAAACGACCGAGCGAGATCGTTGAATTCACCGTGGACGGACAATTCATTGCGCAAATGTCGGTCGATCCCGCGCCTGGATCCGCGTTCGGCCTCGCGTTTGGCCTCGATAGCAAACGTCATTTAGAGTTCGCTACGGTAGACGACGCCACGAATACGGCGACCATCTGGAAGTTACGCTCGGACGACCAGAACTAACCCAGTTCGTGACCTTTATGCGGTCATTGCCTGTCTGTGCGCCGATCCAAGATTCACTTGCATGGCGCGACGCCATGCATTTATAATCGGCGCACTCTTCGGGGAGTAGCCGCTCCAGACGCGATGTCTGGAGGCACACGTCAACATACTTGTCCACCTTCTGGCGACATGGCGTGTGCAGCATAAGCCTGGCAAGACCGATGACGCCCATTCCTACCTAACCGGGTCGCGGGAATGCGTGTCATCGTGTTCTGACTGCGCGGCCCGGTTACAACAATCCCCATGGAATCCTTCCTCGTATCGACCAGCGTTGTGGGTCTTGCCGAAATTGGCGACAAGACGCAACTACTCTCACTCGTTCTCGCCGCTCGTTATCGCAAGCCGATTCCAATCGTACTCGGTGTCCTGGTCGCGACGCTCGTGAATCACGCAGCCTCGGGTGCGCTCGGCGCATGGCTCGCCAGCGTTATCCACCCCAATGTCATGAACTGGGCAGTCGTTGCGTCGTTCGCGCTCATGGCCGTGTGGATTCTGATTCCCGACAAGCTCGACGAGGAGGAAGCGCTCGCCACAAAGAGCCATTTCGGCGTATTCGGCACCACTGTCGTGGCATTCTTTCTCGCCGAGATGGGCGACAAGACGCAGATCGTGACGATCGCCCTGGCCGCACGCTTCCATGAGTTTTATGGGGTCGTTGCCGGTACAACCTTGGGGATGATGCTCGCCAATGTCCCGGCCATTTATCTTGGTCACAAATTCGCTGACCGGTTGCCGACCAAAGTCGTGCACGCGCTGGCGGCCGTCATCTTCGTCGTGCTGGGCGGCTTCGCACTCCGAACGGCGCTTTATCCCGATGCCCACCCGATGTTCTAAAGCGTTTTGGCCCACACCGCGGCACGACCTCTGCGATCACTGTTGAGCATCCGCGTTCAAAAGACAGCTTGTCTTTTGAACGCTCCACCAGTGCAACGACGTCACTGCTGCGACGCCCACCGCCGTTCAAGGACGCAATACCCCGCGCGCCCCAGTTTCCCGCAGCGAATAATTCACCGCTGCCGCCACCACGACGTTGACCACAAGGCAAAGCAGGCCCGGATTGACGCCGGCGATAGCAAGAGCCCCAGAACGCCTACATAGGGCAAGCCGAGACCGATCAGGAGCTTGATCATGGGATCAGCCGGCGCGCCGTGCGGCAGTCGAGACCGGATCGATCGGCGTGAACACGCCCGCGCGCGCCTCGATCGCCTCGCCCGCGGCGAGACACAGTGCCTCGCCAAAGCGCCCCGCGACGAGTTGCACGCCCGACGGCACACCATCGCGCGCGGGCATCGGCACGGAAAGCCCCGGCAGCCCAAGAATGGCCGTGGACAGCAGCGGACCCTGTGCCTGCAGGATGCGACGCATGGCGTCGTCGCCCTTCTGGTCGGCGTCGACGGCGAACGGACGCTGGCACGACACGGGCATCAGCAGCAGCGGATACCGTGCGAGGAAGGCCTGCCATTCGCGCAGCAAGCCCGTGCGTTGCGAAAGGCCATTCATGTAGCCGACCAGGTCGAGCGGCGGCGCGATGCGGCGCTGGCTGGCAAACGCGGTTCGAAGCGCCGCGTCGCCGTAAGCCTGAATGGACTCCTCGAGCCCGCTCAGCGATTCGTTCGTGACCAGCTTCAGCCACAGTTCGCACGCCTCGTCAAAGCGCGGCGGCACGACTTCTTCCACGACGCAGCCGGCCTCCTCCAGCCAGCGCGCGGCCTGGTGGATGGCGTCCACCACCGCGTCATCGGTAGGAATGCCAGGCAGCCGCGCGCAGACCGCCACACGTGTGGGGAACTTCACTTCGCTACCAGTCCGCGCCACCGGCATCCACCATGCGTCACGCGAATCCTCGCCCTCCATCGCGGCGAGCGCCAGCCGCAGGTCCCCGACCTTGCGCGCCAGCGGCCCTTGCACCGACGCGAGTTGCACCGCGAGCGTGCGGTCGCGGCTTTGCGTCGCGTTATAGGCCGGCACGCGGCCGCTCGTGGGGCGCAGGCCGGCCACGCCGCACGCATAGGCGGGGTACCGGATCGAACCGCCCAGATCGTTGCCGTGCGCGATCGCGCCGATGCCGGCCGCCACCGCCGCCGACGCGCCGCCGCTGGAACCGCCCGGCGTCAGGCCGGCATCCCACGGATTCAGCGTGCGGCCGTACAGATCGTTGTCGGTAAACCAGCGGTACGAAAACGCCGGCGCATTAGTACGGCCGACAATCACCGCACCGGCCTTGCGCAGATTCGCCACGACCGGACTGTCGTCGCGCGCGACCAGGTCCTTGAAGGCCACGATGCCGTTGGACGTCGCATAGCCGGCCATGTCGCCGTTCACCTTGACCGTCACCGGCACGCCGTGCAGCGGACCGCGCGCTTCGCCGCGGCCAACGGCGACGTCGCAGGCTTCGGCTGCCGCGAGTGCGCTCTCGGCGAGCACATCCACGACGGCGTTGAGGTACGGATTGACCTCCTCCATCCGCTTCAGAGTGCGCTGAACGAGCTCTTTCGACGACACGTCGCGATGAGCGACGAGAGCCGCCATTTCAGTTGCGCTCAGGCGCCACAATTCCTGACTCATTTCTGCTCCTCCTAAGTACTCATGTCTCCGGCGTCGGCTCGGTCCGCCGCGTGCGTGACCGGACCGCAAGCCACCGCCCTTGCGTTAGAACGTGTAGATAAACTGCGCCGCCATCAGGTCGTTCGACTTCGAATATGAACCGTCGCTGCGCAGGAACACCCTGTTGTTTGCCCAGTCATGCCGATACTCGACCTTGACGATGATCTGCCGGGTTGGATAGAACAGCAGATCGAGCGCGACGTCCTGGCGCGTCGAACCCTTGCATTCGAAACCGAAGCCACCGCCCGCCTTCGAGTTCGCGAGACAGTCCGCGCTGATGCCGAAGCCGTTGTACGGATCCATGCCGTTGCCGTTCAGACCGATGCCACCGCCCCCGCCGCCGTTCTTGCTGTCGACGAGCAGGTCGTAGCGAACGGTTGCGCCCATATGACCCACCATCGGCATGTTGAACTTGCGATGCGCGAGCAGCGACAGGCCGTACCACTGCGCGAGGCCACCGTTGAAGGCCGCATGCTGCTGCTGGCCGTAATCGACCTCGGCGTTGTACTGCACGTCGGCGAGCTGATAGGTCAGGTCCATCTCGCTGAAGAAAAACGTGCCGTAAGCGCTCGGTGCCTGGCCACCCGAGCCGTACACAACGGTGCCGGTGGCCGGATTGACCCCGCTAGGCAGCGTCTGCCTGCCGACGTTGAACGAGCCGCCAATATCGAGCTGGCTGCCGTGCAGGTAATCGACGCGCGCGGTAAAGGTCGGCACCTTGTTGCTGGTCGTGATCGGATCGCCCAGCGCGTTCACGCCCGTCTGCGTGATGGCGCCGTTCGTGCGCAGCTGCTCGTTGCCCAGCAGGAACTTCCAGGCCCAGTGGTCACCCGTGTAATTGACACCCGCCCCGATATAGCTGCCCGGGTCGGAGAAGTCATAAAGCATGTTGTGAGTGAGCGTCAGCATCTGGTTCGACGGCTGCGACTCATAGCCTCCCAGCGCCGGCATGAGGCCAGTCACGAACGCGGTCGTTTCCGTGAAGGGCACGGTCACGACCGCCGTATTCAGGATGTTGAGCCCGCTCTCGCTGTGCTCGTTCATCACATACATGCCGGCACCGCGATTAGGCATGAGCGTGACTTCGGCGGACGGCGCCGTCGGCCCCACGCCGAAGGTCTTCTTGATGTCGAGATACACGTCGCCAATCGTGCTGTTGAAATAGTTGTAGGCGTTGTCGTGATTCGCGAAGAGGAATGACGACGTGCCCGCCGCACGGTTGTAGATATACGTCGGATCGATGTAGCCCGTAATCGACAGACCCGCAATCGGACCGGTGTTCGCCGCATCGGTGAGCGTGTCCACCTTCAGCTGCTGGTTGGCGATCTGCTGCTTGATCTGAACCACGTCGTCATTGGTCAGTTGCGCCGGCGCCTTGCCGTACTCGGGCGACGACACGTCCACTATCGGCGGCGCGGCGGCCGCCACCGTGGCGGGCGCGCTCTTCGCCGCGGGCCGCGCGGCGAGCTGGGACTTCAGAACTTTGACTTCTTTCTGCAAGGCTTCCAGTTGCGCCTGCACCGCTTTGATCTGGTCGCCGGTCGCGTCCGCTGCCGCCAGCCCGGGCATCGCCCCGGCCACCAGCAAGCAGATCAACTTCTTCTTCATAACCACCCCCTATTCATTCGTTATCCTTACTTACCACTTCAGACAACCTGCATTGTGTCGGTCCGCATTACGATATCGCTGCCAGCCGAAACGCCAGGCTTCCCGTCAGCCGCCCGACTTGAGTTGCAGCCACAGACGGTTTTCGAGGCGCGAGATTTCCGCGGTGCGGGGTTTCGCCAGCGTCATCCTGTTCATCACGTCGTCCGGAATGTAGACGTTCGGATCGTGCGCGATGCCCGGCGTCACGAACGCACGTGCGGGCTTGTTGGCGGTTGGGTAGAAGATCTCATTGGTGATCGCGGCATTCACCTTCGGATCCTCGATGTAGTTGATCCACTGGATCGCCGCCTCGGCATGCGCCGCATCCTTCGGCACCGCCATGACGTCGAACCACAGCAGACCGCCCTCCTTCGGGTTCACGAAGCGGATCTCATAAGACTTCCCGGCGTCCTGGGTGCGCCGGCGCGCGACACCCACGTCGCCCGACCAGCCGAGCGCGATGCAGACGTCGTTGTTCGCGAGGTCGTCGGCGTAGGCCGTCGAGTTGAACTGTGTGATGTATGGGCGGATCTTCTTCAGCACCTCGAAGGCCGCGTGATAGTCGCCGGGGTTGCTGCTGTTCGGGTCCCGGCCCATGTACTGCAACGCCGCCGAAAACGCGTCGTCCGGCGCGTCGAGGAACGACACGCCGCAGCCCTTGAGCTTCGCCAGATTCTCGGGGTCGAACAGCAGCGCCCAGCTGTCCACCGGCGCGTTGTCGCCGAGCCGCTTCTTGATGGCCTGAATGTTATAGCCTATGCCGTCAGTGCCCCAGGCCCATGGGACGCCGTACTGGTTGCCCGGATCCGCGTCGGCGATCTTGCTCATCAGCACCGGATCGAGGTTGGCGAGGTTCGGAATCTTCGATTTGTCGAGCTTCTGATAGACGCCGGCCTGAATCTGCCGGGCCATGAAGTTCGACGTGGGCACGACGATGTCGTATCCCGAGCTGCCCGCCAGCAGTTTGGTCTGCAGCGTGTCGTCGCTGTCATAGCTGTCGTAGCGCACGTGAATGCCGGTCAGCTTCTGGAAGTTCGGCACCGTGTCCTTTGCGATGTACTCCGACCAGTTGTAGACGTTCAGTTCCGTATCCCCGGCATAGGCTGACGGGTTGGCAAGGGACATGAGTCCGATCGTGACGGCGAGTGTTGCGGCAGCGATAGCATGACGGCGAATCCGGGCGTGCATGGCAAAGTCTCCTGTGGGTGTTTTTTCGCGGCGCCGCGTCGTGCGCCTGCCGCAGGCGCGTCGTCATCGACAGTCTTGCTGCCGGCGCGCTGCCGTTACATGCCACACTCTAGCGCTCGAAAAACACAACTTCTGTCCCGGAAAGCCGGGACACCCAACCACGCATGCGCCGGCGTTTCGCGGGGATTCCTCGGTAGGCTGGCGAAATTTTTCGTGGTAGACGCGTCGCGGAAGACCATCAACTGAACGCCTGGCTTGTCCTGGTCGAAACGGGCAGCATTCGTGGCGCCGCCGGCCATCTGCACCTGAGCCAGGCTGCGGTGATCAAAGCCATACGGGAGTTGGAACAGGATCTCGGCGCATCGTTAATCCTGCCCAGTTCGCGCGGCTTCATACTGACAAAAAGCTCGCGGAAATCTTCCAGCAGGAAATTGCGTCCACCGGGACGGCGAACGCTCCGGCAGCGACCGCTCCTCGCTACTCGCCTAGGGGCCGCTGAACCGAGAGCCGGTTCGCCACAGAGGTCACGCCGGGCACGCCCTTCGCAATCGCGGCCACCGTGTCGATCTGGGATGCTTCAGTCACCGTGCCGTTGAGCGTCACCGCACCGTCTCTCGCGACAACACTGATGTTCCCCGCTTCAATCTCCTTGTGCTTCGCGAGCGCGGCGTACACCTTGCGGCTTAGCGCGCGGTTCGCCTGTCTCGCCGCTTTGCCCGTTGGCACACCGGAAGCTGCCGTCAACGCCGGCGCCGCCGATCCGCTTGCCGTGCCGCCGCCCTGCGCCCATGCGCTCACGGACGCCGCCGCGAGCAGCACACCAACGGCGATGGAGAGAACCCGTAGGTTGTTCATTGTCAGCTCCGCTTCACGAAGTCAGAAGTTGTGTCGAATGCCGATCATCGCGGCCGTGGTCGAGACGCCTGGCGCGACGGGCTCGCCATAGCCGATCAACTGGTTCATCGTGCCGCGGTTCGCGGCATAGCCAACCTGGGCATACAGCAAGGTGCGCGTGGACAGGCCGTATTCCGCGCCAAGCGCGTATTCGCTCGAATGATTCGCTGAATAGTTCCGGTCTTTCACGTAGTAATAGCCGGACGTCACTTTGAAGAACTGGTTGAACTGATAGCCAAGGCCGCCCGAAATGAGTTCATAGTCGGCGCGGTTCGGGTTTGCCGGATTCTTTCCGATTCCGTAGGATGCCGAAGCAGACAGGCCATGGAACGTGTACTTCGCGCCGAAGTAGTAGAAGCGGTTGTTGTCGACGCCGGTTGCGGGTGTCGTCGCGGACAGGTTCGTGTCGTGCCCGTTGTAGTAGACCGCGGCAAGATTGAGGCCGTAGTTCGAATACCTGAGTACCGCCGACTCGCGTGTGCCGCCCTGTAGCTGCCCCGGCACGCCGCCCGGCGCGTATTCCAGCGCGACCGACGCACCGTAGAACTTTGGCGACTGGTAAACGATCGCATTGCTATCGTACAGCGCGCCGATCGGCACGTTCGAATTCGTGCCGGCCCAGCCGGCCGCCTGATTCGCGCCGAGCCATGCGCTCAGAATGCTGCCGAAGTACTGCGCCGCGCGGACGTCGGTCTCCGCCATGGCGTAAATCATCGGCGTGTACTGGCGGCCCGCGTCGATCGCGCCGAACGGGCCGGATACGCCGATTGTCGACTGCTGGTTGAAGATCGCGCTGACGCCCGTCGTGTCAGCCAGGCCGAGCTTGCCGTTGCCGCTGTTGAACACGCCCTGCAGCCTGAAGTTGACCTTGTAGCCGCCGCCGATGTCCTCGGTCCCCTTGATGCCCCAGAAGCTCGAATAAATGCCGGCGTCCTTCAGGGCGTAGACGTGCCCGGTGTTTTTCGCAGTCGGCGCGAAGGTCGCGGCAGACGTGCTCTGGTAATACAAGCCGGTATCGATGGCGCCAAACAGCGTCACCGACGACTGCGCGTGCGCTGCGCCGGCCAGCACTGCGAGTCCAGCCAGGCTGCTCTTTTTCAGTTTCATTATGTCTCGCTCCCGATCCCTCACGCCCGCCCCGCCTGGCACTGTACCTTCGCTATAGAGAAACGGCAAAGTCTGCGGTACCGCCATCCATTAAGGCATACGAAGGTGACATTTAAAAGGGACACTTCTATGCAGTACTGCATCGCACCAAATAGGGGTGCGCGACAGAGAATTGCCGCCGAAGCCTGAGCAACTGATCGTCTGGCGCTTCGCTCAATCCCGACGCGCAGGCATCAGGTTGTGCCTTTTGGGAACCTATACTTGTGCTGGGCACGATCCCCGCCGGCCGCATTCGCAATGCGCGAATCTACCAGCTCCCTTGATCTGCGATTGAGTTAGCAAGGAGCGGACACATTACCCGCGACCAAGTTGAAGCGTTTTCAATTGCACGCCCTTACATCTAGTGGAGAATTGTGATGCAACAAAGATTACGTGCCGCGGTTGCACAATCGGGATCTGTCGTTTTCGATGCCGACAGAACTATCGATAAAGTCGCGACGATCAGCGCCGATGCCGAGCGACAAGACACTCAACTTATCGTATTTCCCGAGGCGTTTGTGTCAGCCTATCCAAAGGGGCTCGATTTCGGCTCGACAATTGGTGGAAGAACCGCGGCCGGGCGCGACGACTATCGCCGCTATTACGACAGCGCGGTCGACGTGCCAGGTCCCGGCACTCGGCGGTTGGGCGAGATTGCCGCCGACCACAAACAATACATCGTGATCGGCGTAATCGAGCGGGACCGCGGCACGTTGTATTGCGCCGCGTTGTTTTACGGTCCGGACGGTACGATGCTCGGCAAGCATCGCAAGCTGATGCCAACCGGCGGCGAGAGGCTGATCTGGGGCTATGGCGATGGATCGACGCTCCCGGTTTTCGACACGCCATTCGGCAGACTCGGCGCAGTCATTTGCTGGGAAAACTACATGCCATTAATGCGCATGGCAATGTACGCCAAGGGTGTTCAGATTTACTGCGCGCCCACCGCTGACAGCCGGCCGACATGGGCTTCCTCCATGCAGCATATCGCCCTGGAGGGGCGTTGCTTTGTTTTATCGGCCTGTCAGCACCTGCGCCGATCGGATTGTCCAATCGACTATGCCGCCATCCAGGGTAACGATCCGTCCACCGTGTTGATGAGCGGTGGAAGCTGCATCGTCGGCCCGCTCGGCTCGTTCATTGCCGGCCCGATCTTCGAGCAGGATGCATTGCTCGTGGCCGACCTCGACCTCAACGACCTTGCCCGGGCGAAGTATGACTTTGACGTCGCGGGTCACTACTCGCGCCCGGACGTCTTCCGTCTGCATGTCAACGAAGCGGCGATGCCCCCCGTCGTGTTCGAGAAAAACGGCTTTGGCAACGGCTCCTGAAGATCAATGCAGCATCGAGCGAATCACCGGTGCATTCAGTAGCGCCCAACCGAGGTATCGAGCTTCCAAAAATCCCCCACCAGACCCGCCGAGCGGAATATCTCCATGGCTTGAACTGGTGTCCATTTCTCCCAGTCCGAGTCGGCGTGGTGCGAATACCAACGCCGGGCCAAGTCCGCCAATTGTGTAATCGGCATGACTTCGCCTAATGGAAGTTGATGTCGACTTCCCCATTCGTCAACATCTTCTGGGGACCGAAATGGAAGAACGCGCGCGCAAAAGTGGTGAACGTTGTCCCAAGCCCTGCGTGGCGGCTCGGCAAAATGAACGAACAGTTCCGTTTGCAGCGGAACAGCGTCTTCGACATCTATTTGTACTGGCTCCGCTTCGCCTCCGAGCCGGGTATGCACAGTCAGTTTTCCCTTAACAAGGGCCGCTATGCCCAGTGCACACCACATGCACGGAGCCCACCATCCTTTCTGTCCCGCTTGCACCCACGTGTGGGTAGGCGATGACGAAAACGGATGTATCACCCATACGTCGCACCGGCCCGGATGAAGCACTACGCCGTGAGAAGCCTGAAGGCGCAACAGCCCTGCGTGTACATCGTCGACGCTCGATGCAACTTTCTGTGCCAGTCGCTCGTTGGTTGGAGCAAAGCCTTCATGAATGAAGGTCGTAACGATATGGTGGTGAAGTAGCGAATCGAATTGCTGCTGGTTCATGGTCGTTGCGGCAATGCCGCCCAAATCAGTCACGGCGCTTAAGTCTCACAGGCATTTGGTTCGGCACCATCGTGAACGCGGAAACCTCTTCAATCGCGGCCGGATCGACCGCCAGTTCAATCCTGAAGTGCCTCATCAACATCGACACAACCAGTCTCATTTCGACCGCTGCGAGATAACGGCCCGGGCACACTCTCGGCCCTGCACCAAATGTCAGGTAGGCCTTCTGGTCATGCGCGCCTTCCGAGGGGTCCCGCGGATGCTTCCAACGGTCAGGGTCAAACGTTTCTGGATGCCCGAAATGACGGGGGTCAAGCATGCTTGGACGCGTGAGAAAAAACATCTGTGTCCCTGCCGGAATCGCAACGCCTCCTAGACACACGTCAGTCAGTGGCTCGAACATAAATATTGGAGCAACCGGCCTCAGTCGCAGCGCCTCACTGCATACCGCTTCACATAGGTCGAGGTGCTTTAATGCGTCGTAGTCCGGACAGATTTTCGACTCGCCAAATGCCGTACGCGACTGCTCAAATAACCGGTCCTGCAGATGCGAATCCGCAGCGATGTACATGATTCCCCACGCAATCGCATTAGCCGTCGTGTCCTCTCCTGCAACCAGAAGCGTGAGGACGTTCGCCGAGATCTGTTCATCGGTAACTGTTGAATCGGGTTCGTCGTGCGCTGCAAGCATGGCTTCAAGCAGGTTGCGCGGCGGTGCATCGGGCGATTGGCGCATGCGCTCGCGCGCCCGCCCAATCATTTTCTGAATATAGCTGTGCACCGCCACCATCGCCCGCGCGAGACTCCGGTCCTGGGGAAGCGCGACGTAATGCCAGTAGGGAAAGAGGGCCGTGATGCGCCTCATTAGCGCCGGGGGTATAAGAGCAAGCTGTTCCTGGATTACACCCTGTTCCTGCTCGAGCGTATGCGGGTCTTCGCCGAAGGCAAGCGTACTCGTCACGTCAACGGTGTAGCGCTTAAGTTCTTCCGTCATTTCGAGCGTTCTATGCTCCCTCGCCGACTCTTGCAGACGAGCGAGAAAACGCTCGGTAATGGTCGACAGAGTCGGATAAAAAGCCCTAATGTTGGAAAAAGACAGTGCTCGCATGACAAGCCGACGCTGAGGTTCCCAAGCCGAACCTTCGGCTGAGAATAGTCCGTTTCCGCCAAGCTCTGCCATAACAGATTCTATCGGCGTAAACCGTCGATACAGGTGCGGGCGTTCGCGCATGACCGTCTGGAACAGTTCCGCCTGCGTCCACACTGTTAGAGGAGTCGTGCCGAGTTGGACTCTGAATGGCGAACCAAATTGCCTCGCCCATTGTTCCAGAACCAGGTGAATTTTCGCCGGCGCCATCTGGAACAGATTCCCCAGCAGGGGCAATCCTTTCGGGCATGGCAGATCTGCGACAGTGCGCAAAATCTTGTTGGCGTCGACTTGAAGGTCCGCCATACGCTTCTCTGCCTCGCATGCCACGCTACGTGAAGAACGCTCTTGTAGAGCATAGGTCATGACTTGCAATCGAAGTCGTCAATCGCAAATGCACCCGATGAAATATTCGCGGTTGGCCGCGTAGCACTACCTTTAGGCGCTCAAATCTGGTGCGTCGAGCTGGATTCCAAGGTCGGGAATCCGATCCCCGTTGCCGCTTGACGAGGCGCCCTTGTCCAGCGGCAGCTGGGCCAAGCACTCCACCAGCTGTGGATGCGCGAGGCCTGCGAATACATGCCTACTCGACCTTAACGAGGATCAACACCGACGAGCTTGTCTTGCCGGTAAGTGGGTTCCTGGCGGGCAGCGTCTTTATGTACAAGGTATTGCCCTCAACGCGAAACTGACGCACTTGAGTCGTGCCGGTCCATGACTGGTTCCACGAAGCATCAATATGGTGACTAACCTTGTCACCCTCAATGCTGTAGGTCCCTGCATATGCGACTAACCCATTGTAGAGCTCGACACGTTCGGCATCGGTTGGTACAAAGCTGTTAGGCGCCTTTCGCCCTTCCTTGATCAGGATGACCGACATCCGGCAGTCGGCGCCATAGCTGATATAACCGCTTGGATGTGCGCCGAACAACTCGGTCTTCTCGCCGGTAGCCAGGTCTTCGGTCGTGTTTGATTTGAGCGACCATGTTCCTAGCTGTGGGCCGGTGCAGTTCTGCCGCTCTTGCCCGATCGCTTGCACGCTTGCGGCACACAGCATGCAACACGCTACGACAGCAGTGCCTTTCATCTCACCTCTCCCCGCCTTCCAGCAATGAGCAAGAGCACAAGCACTTTGCGGCCTGGGTCAGGGCCACAGGCGAATGCAGCCCGATGAGCGTACGCCGCAATGATCGTAATAGACTATTCCGGAACCGCAATATCGCCATTGACGAGTTGCCGGCCGTAGACCTCGGCGAAGTTCCTCGCGCTGTCTGGATCCTCGCATAGTGGCATGTCTGGGCAGCCACGAAACGGATAAATGACCCGCTTGTCGGAAAGGCGGATCACCTTCAAGGTTGGAACAGAGCCGCTCATCGTCCGGCGAAACGAGGCGGCGACCTCATAGTTCTCCGCCCCAAACTTACGTTGCTGCATTTGCATCTCCTGGTCGATTGCACGGTCTTGCGGCCCGCTCAGAGATCGCGCACTGTCTGCCCGTCGACTTGTCCATCAATCAGCCGCTCCGCATAGTTGCTCGATGCCTTGCGCGCCTCGCCCGCCTTGCCAAACGGCGCAGGATGCGGGACGCGAAATACGCGGCTGGCCGTCAGTGTGTCGTTGGCGCCTCGGCGGCATATCCTGACAGCAGCGTCGAAGCCGGCGTCGTAGTCGTATGATCCAGTGGCACTCCGGGGATTATGAGGATAGACGAGGGGATAAATCTCCAACCCTCTGTAAGTTCTGACGTACTCGCTCATGATGTAGTCCAAAGGTGTGGGCCATAACGGGAGGGAGCCGGGAACCGCCCAGCGTGTGGCAAGTGGGCGATGGCCGCAAACGAAATGGCGATGCACAGCGCGCCGCACCGATCGGGATGGAGCAACAATCGCAGCGGCGCAGCTGGCGGAATCGGCGTCCGTAGACGGAATATCGCTTTCTCTGGAAGGGGGAGAGAGCTAGCCAGGCAGTAGACGGGAAACGGGTGCCGCCCGTGAACGCAAACTCCGATGGACGACAGACATGAAAGAATACTGAAAGCGATGCAATGAGTGTACCACCCGGCGTTGTAGTGGGCCGCTCTTTTTATCAAGCGTCAGGCCGCCCCTGTGCGGCCGAACTAAAATTTGTCAGATCAAAGCGACTCTCTCCATTTCCTTAAGGGGCAAATGCATTGCCCCAAACCCCTATCGCTTCTCTTTCTGGCGTTGGCGAGACTAACGGGTGCGAGTAGCGATCACGTTACGTTTGTACCGAATCCGGGCTAGGAGCGCGACACAGTTGAGCGGATACCCGCACCCGTCGGCTCAGGCTGGGGAAACACGAGCGTAAAGCGCGTCACGCCGTTCTCGCTCGACGCATGGCACGTTCCGCCGTGGAGCGACATGATGCTGCGCACGATCGAGAGTCCCAGTCCGCTCGACTCCGATGATCGATGTCGCGATGCATCCGCCCGATAGAACCGATCGAAGATCCGCTCGAGATGATGCGGTTCGATCGTCGGTCCGCGATTCTCGACATGGAGCGTCGTTCGATCGGGTTCCTGCTCCGCCACTGTCGAAATTGCCGTTCCTGGCTCCGCATACCTCAACGCATTCGCCAGCAGGTTTCCCAACGCGCGGCGCAGCAGCAGCGGGTCCGCCGAAACACAGCCTTCGCCGCGCCACTCAAGCCTGACGTTGCGCTCGTCCGCTATGCCCTCGAAATACTCCTGCAGGAGTTCGAACTCGTCGGCAAGCAGCACGTCCTTGCGCTCGATGGCATTGTCGGCCTGTTCGGTGCGTGCCAGAAACAGCATGTTGTCGATCATCTTCGACATGCGTTGCAGCTCCTCGTAATTCGAGCCGAGAAGGCGCTGGTAGTACGCGACGTCGCGCGTCTGGCTCAAGCCGACTTCGGTCTGCCCTAACAGGTTGCCAATGGGCGTGCGCAGGTCATGGGCCATGTCGGCTGACACCTGCTTCAATTGCGTGAAGCCGCGTTCGAGACGATCGAGCATGCCGTTGAATGCCGCGATCAGCGCGTCGAGCTCCGGCGGTGTGGCGCGCTGTTCGATGCGGGTCGAAAGGGTGCTGATGCCGATAGCCCCGGTTTTCGCGGCGAGCAGCCGCAACGGTCGCAGGCTGCGGCGCGCGAGAGCGAAGGCAAGCAATGCGACGGCGACTGCTACCGTAGAGGACCAAAGCAGTATCTGGCTCCGGTACTGCTGCAGCAACTGTGTGCGCCCGAGCATCAAACGGCCGGAGATGATCTGCAAGTCATGTGGCCCAGTTATGTCGTGTGCCGCAGCGACGACGTAGATGAACGCAGTGCCGTCGGCCATGCGGGTGTGTCGAACAGTGTCGAGCGTGAGCGGGGCATCCGCCGGCACGGGCGTCATGTTGGGTACTACCCGGTTGCCGGGGTTGACCGTAATGAGTGGTGCTTCACCTGGAAAACGCACGATCAGCAGGGATTCCGTATTGCCGAGCATGTTGCCGAATAGACGAGGTTTGTCATGAATGAGCTTGCGCACGTCGACATCTTTCATCAGCGTGCGAAGTTGATCGACCCGGGTCACGAGTGCGCCGTCGTCGCGCACGCTCAGCTCCCGCTCCAGATCTCGATACAGGAGCGTGCCGACCAGCGCCATCGAGGTAAATACGATCAGGGCGTATAGCAATGCAAGGCGCGTGGTGAGCGAAAGGCGCTTCATGCTTCGTGCTCGAATCGGTAGCCCACGCCGTGAACCGTATGGATCAGGCGAACGGGGAAAGGGTCGTCGATTTTCTGCCGTAACCGGCGCACCGCGACATCGACGACGTTGCTGTCGCTATCGAAATTCATATCCCACACGCGAGAGGCGATCAAGGCACGGGAAAGCACCTGCCCTTGATGTTGCACGAAGAATTGCAGCAGGTTGAATTCCTTGTTGGTGAGCGTAATGCGCACGCCGGCCCGCTCGATTCGCCGCTTTGGCACATCGACACGCAGGTCCCCAACTTCGAAAACCTCTTCCTCCTGCTTCTGAGGCTGACCGCGGCGCAAAATGATGCGGATGCGCGCCAGCAGTTCGGCGAACGAGAAAGGTTTGACAAGGTAATCGTCAGCGCCAAGATCGAGTCCCTTCAGCCGGTCCTCGAGCGTGCCGCGCGCGCTCAGAAACAGGACTGGCGTCTGGCTGCGGCCACCGAGCTTCTGCATGACGGTCCAGCCATCCATCGCCGGCATCATTACGTCGAGCAGGATCAGGTCGTAGCGCATTTCCTGCGCGAGGTGGAGCCCGTCGATGCCGTTCGCGGCCACGTCCACCACATATCCGGCTTCCGTCAATCCGTTCTGCAGGTACTCGCCCGTCTTGGTTTCGTCTTCGATGACCAGGATTCTCATATCGTCCAATCCATGCAATATCAGAGCCTCGGCTTCCTTTGGATGCGATTCGTCTACAGAATGACTTGCGCCTTCGATGTCGACCGAACGGGCAAGAGAGCAAGAACACGATGGGGCCCTGCATGAATGATGCACCTCGATGGGCATCGAGAAGAAGCGTTTGGCTACAGCGGAATAGCAGTCTACGAAGCGCGCTCGAACACGGTCGTTACCCAATCATTACAAGTAAATGACGGACGCGGCGACGACCGACTGATCCCCACCCGCTTGACATTATTTTGTAATGACTGGGTCACTTCCTCGTGGGATCCAGGTGCCTAGACTTGCCGTCATGCTGTTCCGCAAATCGCTTGACGCAGTGCCATTTATGAATCCGCTGCGTAGAAAACCCTGCCCTGGTTGTAAGGCATCGAAAAGCCTACAGCTCTGCGGCGTTCGGTCCAGCACGTTACCTCGCATTCGCATCAGATTAGGAGTCCATCATGGAAAGCAAGCAAACAACGGGCAGCCTCACACAACGCATGACGATCGGCGACTTCCTGCTTCGCCGTCTCGAGGAAGCCGGCATTCGGCACCTGTTCGGCGTTCCCGGCGACTACAACCTCGCGCTGTTGCAGCAACTCCAGGATGGCGGTGCGCTGGAATGGGTCGGCAATACCGGCGAGCTGACCTCCTCCTATGCGGCGGACGGTTATGCACGGCTCAATGGCCTGGGCGCGCTGCTCGTCACGAACGGGGTTGGCGCCCTGAGCGCGCTCAACGGTGTCGCCGGCTCCTACGCCGAGCATGTCCCGACCATCTGCATCTGCGGTTCGATACCGCTCAGGTCCATCGATCGCGGCCTGGGGATGCACCACACCATGGCCGACGGAAACTTTGATCACTTCCTTCGCGCCTATGTGCCGGTGACCGCCGCGCAGGTCAGGATCACCCCGCGCAACGCGGCTATCGAGATTGATCGCCTGATTCTCACCGCCTGGCGCGAGAAGCTCCCGGTGTACATGGAGTTGCCGTCGGACATCGCTTATCTCGAGATTGAGGTGCCCGCGACGCCGCTCGTCCTCACGCAGCACCCGAGTGATCCAGAGCGACTGAGCTCGTGCATCGCCGCGGTCGCGCAACGGCTGGCGGCCGCCACTTCGCCGGCGATCCTCGTGGATGCTGACGCGGACCGGTTTGACGTCGCCCCCCTGCTCATGGAACTGGCTCAGAAGATGCAGGCTCCAGTGGCTGTGATCAATGCAGCCAAAAGCGTAATCGACGAGTCGTTCGCCCGGTACATTGGCATTTACGCCGGCAGGGGCAGCGAGCCTGGCGTACGTGAAACGATCGAGAGCAGTGACTGCCTGCTCGCCATTGGCTATCGACCGATCGAGGTGACCACGGGTGACTTCACGGCAACGCTGCCCGCCGGCACGATCCACGCCCGCGGGCACGCAGTGGACGTCGGCCAAGACAACTATCAGGCGGTGACGCTCAAGGAAGTGCTGCGCGGCGTCATCGATGCGGTCCCTCAGGTGACGAACCGAGCTCCGCGGTCTGTGCCCGCAGCAATGCCTGGCACGCAGGCCGACAGTTCCGCCACGCTGACTCAGGCAGCCTACTGGCAGGCCATCCAGGACTACCTGCGGCCCGGTGACGTCGTGTACGTCGACAATGGCACGTCATTTTCCATTCTCGGCCTGAAGCTCCCGCCGAACTGCACCTTCATCGGGTCGATCAACTGGGGATCGATCGGCTATTCGGTCGGCGCCCTCCTCGGCGCCCTGACTGCGGCGCCAGAGCGTCGTCACATTTTGCTCGTGGGCGATGGCTCCTTCCAGGTCACGGCACAGGAGCTTTCGACCATCTTGCGTCACGATCACAAGCCGGTGATCCTCCTGATCAACAACGGCGGATACACCATCGAACGCGGCTACCTCGGCAAGACCGAGCCGTACAACGATATCGCCAACTGGGCCTACGCCGATCTGCCGAAAGCGCTCCATCCCGGTACCACGGCGCAATCGTTCGTGGTCAGGACCTGTGGGGATCTGCAAGATGCCCTCGGAACGCCGAACGACAGGCTGGTTTTCGTCGAGTCGATCATGGACCCCTGCGACGCACCCGCCGCGATCACAAGGAGCAGCAACCTGGGCGCCGAGCTCGACTACGGGCCTCGCGGCCCGCAGCACCGCGAGGGCCTGCAGCTCCGGTCCAGCACAATGTAGTCAGCTGTCTAATATAGTTATGAACAAACACTACTCATCCACATCGAAGGCGTCAAAATGATCGACCACGTTTACATCTCAGTCACCGACATCGACAAGTCACTGGCCTTCTACTCCGAAGCCTTGAAGCCACTCGGCTGGAGCATTTTCGGTAACTACGACTCCGCTTCGGGCCCCGAGGGCGTCCCCGATCTTTACGGCATCGGTGACGACACGTACGGCAAGGGAAAGGCGGTTGGATCAAGCATCTGGCTACGTCAACGCAAGCCCGGCGAGACCGGGCTGTACCTCGGGATCGTCTGCGACACCAATGAACTGGTCGACGCCGCCTACGCGGCTGCAATCAAAGCCGGCGGTATCGACGAGGGAAAGCCTGCGGATCGCACCTACTTCGCTCGCGGCTACTACGCCGCCAACGTTGCCGACTTCGACGGCAACCGTCTTGAGTTCGTACACAAAGCGTGGAACCCCAAGCGACATTAATAGGAATCCTTTTGATACGACGGCGTTGTCGCCATTCGCACAAGATTTGGACAATCCTGCAACGAATAGATGCCTGCTTTGCGGAAGTGCGATTGACCGAAACGGGTCGATGAACTACCCATTCATTGAACTCGGTAGCGGTCGTTCGCCGGTGGCCCTGGACGAACGACCGGTGAGCCGCAGTAAGCCGGCATATCCGGTTCGACGCACGACCGTGGGCTGTGGCCGATCTGCGGGCAGGTGGCTCCCCTCGCCTCCTGCTCCAAATTACCGTCGAGAAACTATTGCCGTGATAATGCGGCTTATCACAGCATAGGCAGGATCGACGCGACCGACGCCACGTATCGTCATGAGGCACAGCGGTCGTTTGCTGCTGGCCCTGCTGACCGGTTGTTGGCCTAAGCCGACGTTTGACTGTCGGCACTTGTAGGGAAGCTTCGGGTTGCTTCTTTGCCGTTCGGACCAGCGCCTCACCCCATGC
>NZ_LXKA01000023.1 GCF_001645125.1 Paraburkholderia ginsengiterrae
TTCTGGAACGACGATGACAGACAAAGCAACCCGCATCGACCTCTTCAGCGTGCGCACGGTACCGATGCGCGCTTTTCATCTGACGTGGATGGCGTTCTTCGTCTGCTTCTTCGCGTGGTTCGCCTGTGCGCCGTTGATGCCGCTGATCAAGAGCCAATTCGGCCTCACCGTCGATCAGGTCGCCAATATCAATATCGCCGCGGTCGCTGTCACGATCCTCGTGCGCCTCGTGATTGGTCCACTGTGCGATCGCTACGGTCCGCGCAAGGTGTATTGCAGCTTGATGCTCGCAGGGGTGTTTCCGGTGCTCGGCGCGGCGCTTTCCACCGGCTACGAGAGCTTCCTTCTGTGTCGCCTGTGCATCGGCGCGATCGGCGCCTGCTTTGTCATTAGCCAGTACCACACGTCGATGATGTTCGCGCCCAACGTGGTCGGCACCGCCAACGCGGCGACAGCCGGGTGGGGCAACACCGGGGCCGGCGCCGCTCAGGCGCTCGTGCCGCTGCTGCTGGCGGGGATCATGGCGCTCGGCGTGGAACAGTCGTCCGCGTGGCGCCTCGCGCTGGTGGTGCCGGGCCTAGCGATGCCGGTCATGGCGTTGCTCTACTGGCGCTTCACGCAGGATTCCCCGCAAGGCAGCTTTGCTGAGCTGCGAGCAGCCGGAATCGCGATCGACGGAGGCAAGAAGGGCGGTTGGGCCAGCTTCCGCGCGGCCTGTGCGAACTATCGCGTCTGGATGCTGTTCGTCACTTACGCGGCGTGTTTCGGTGTCGAGGTGTTTATTCACAACGTTGCCGCGATCTATTACGTTGATCATTTTCATCTGTCGCTCAAGGCGGCAGGCATTG
The DNA here is from genome assembly GCF_001645125.1 of Paraburkholderia ginsengiterrae. Classification (GTDB taxonomy): domain Bacteria; phylum Pseudomonadota; class Gammaproteobacteria; order Burkholderiales; family Burkholderiaceae; genus Paraburkholderia; species Paraburkholderia ginsengiterrae. The sequence continues at coordinate 849 of NZ_LXKA01000023.1, forward strand.
CCGCCGGCAGCTTCGGTCTGCTCGCCCTGTTCGCCCGTGCGCTGGGTGGCTGGCTGTCGGACAAGGCCGCCGCGCGCCGCGGCCTCGACGTCCGCGCGAC
>NZ_LXKA01000024.1 GCF_001645125.1 Paraburkholderia ginsengiterrae
ATGTCGTCGGTTTCAACGGGCGGGAACGGCTGCCGTCACGCGACGCGGTCCGGTATCAAGAGGACGAACGGCGAGCCGATGCTCAACCAGGACCTTCAATTCGCGACGGGGATACACCGGGCAACAGGGGCAGTATTCGTGAATGCGGGCAGCATATGCTTGAAAGCACAACTGACGGCGGTGTGCTCCTGCGGTACGCGACAGCCCGATCGATCTGGCTGACACTTCAGGACCTCCGGATCGTGCGGCAGGCGGAACCCGCAGCAGGGAAGGCAGCATCGATGCTGGCGACGTACGTTCAGGGCACTGCGCATCTGGACGACGGATATCTTTGTGTGATTGGAGATCCCTCGACCAGGCAGCAGGCCATCAGCGTCACGTTTGCCGCGCAGGAACTTAATGACGGCGATCATCGGGGCCTTCGCGAATGGCAGGATGCCCTGGGCATCACGTTTTCAGACGTCCCTCTCGGTACGGCCAGACTTGGCTACAACGCTGCTGACCATGAAATCAACGAACCTGGCCAGTGGTGGGCGTCGTTCCATGTGCCGGCAGGCAGCATGCAGGGCCTCATCGAGGGTATTGACGCCGCGCGGCTCACGGACGTCAGACTCGCGCTGTCCCTGAAGAATCTTTATGCCCTCACGCCAGAAGTCGCAAATGCGCATGGCGACGCGTGCGTGTTTCTCAGACCAGACAGTGTCAACGCAACCGGTTTGCCCGAAGTTGCGACAGGCTATGTGACCCACATGGCTTTCGAGCTGGCCGGGATCCGGCTTGGCGCTCCTGAGGGAG
>NZ_LXKA01000025.1 GCF_001645125.1 Paraburkholderia ginsengiterrae
GCACAGCGGTCGTTTGCTGCTGGCCCTGCTGACCGGTTGTTGGCCTAAGCCGACGTTTGACTGTCGGCACTTGTAGGGAAGCTTCGGGTTGCTTCTTTGCCGTTCGGACCAGCGCCTCACCCCATGCCAGTTTTCGCTGCCAGCTGATGCGAAGTCTCCACCCGCTGCCGCTTCGACAGAAGCTTTCGAAGTAAAACCAATGGGATAAGACAGCCGTGGACGTGGGCGGCCAGTGGACTTTCACCGTCGGGCAGACGCGATCGGCCTACATCTCGGAACGAGCACCCACCACTTTGGCGAATGGCGCCGATGGGCCACTCAGATCAGCGAAGTTTCAGCGCGATCTTTCCCGCGCGCTGGTACACCCAGCGCATCATATACGGCGAGCAGATTCAGCTGTCGCCGCGTGAACCAACCAAAGTGCCATCGAATGGCCGCACTTGCAGCGAAGGCGAAGTATATGGCGCAGCTCAGCGCCACGAACCCATCCGCTTCAATTGCCATCTCGACGCCGCCGCGGGGGTCAGTCAGCCCGCAATACGTCCAGATGCCAGCGGCAAGTGCCGCGAATGCAAGCACCTTGCATGACTCCCGTACTCGACTGCCCTTCCAGACGCGAGGAATCCGCGGCAGGTCGCCGACGGCCTGGAGACGAACATTTTTATTGCTTTGCCCTGGCAATGCCATGACCGCGAAGGCGACGTACACCCGCTTGCTCCGCGGCTCGTGAACGCCATAGACGACATGT
>NZ_LXKA01000026.1 GCF_001645125.1 Paraburkholderia ginsengiterrae
CACCTCGATGCCGCTTTGCGAGCGCACGACGCGGCGTTTGCGATCGATTGCCGCAACCGGGTCGCCCGCGTACAGGCGGATACCGTTCTCGTCATACCAGTCGCGCGTGTTGAGGATGATGTCGTCGACACTCTTCTCGCCCGCGAGCACCGGCGAGAGCAGTATGCGGTTGTAGTTGCCGTACGGCTCAGCGCCGAATACGGTGATGTCGTAAAGATCCGGTGCGAGTTTGAGCAGCTCCTCGATGGTGCGCATGCCGGCCATGCCGTTGCCGATCACCACCAGCCGCGGACGCGAAGGCGCGGCGAGCGATGCGCCTCCCGCGCTCTGCACTGCATATTCGTATCTCATGCCGTCTCTCACGCCGCAACCCAGACTTGACCGCTCTCGACGCGCACCGGGTACGCGTTGACGGAATTCTCAGGCGCCTCGAGGCACTCGCCGGTGCGCAGATCGAAGTGATGCTTGTAGATCGGCGAGGCCACCACGATACGCTCGCCGAGATTGCCGATCAGCCCGCGCGAGAGCACCGCCGCTTGCGAACCCGGATCGAAGTTGTCGATCGCGAAGACGCTGCCGCCGCCATTCTCAACATGAAATACTGCGACCTGCTCGCCATTGACCAGCGCACACACGCCGGTATTCGGCACGATGTCGTCGAGCGCGCACACGGGCATCCAGGATTGCGGAAGTCGGTCGTTGTTCATGCTGAACTCCTCAGGGCAGGTATGGTGATTG
>NZ_LXKA01000027.1 GCF_001645125.1 Paraburkholderia ginsengiterrae
GAGCGGACTGATGGAGGAGGGATATGTCGGGACGGTGGGACGGAGGCGCTGGGGAAGGGACCAGCCGTCAGGACGGGCGGACAAAGCAGCGGAGCGGCCGGGGTGGAGGGCGAGGGGGCGGGCAGCAGGCGAGCGGGGAGGCGTGGAGTTGGGGGGAAGAAGGGGGGCGAGAGAGGAAGAAGCCGGTGAGGGGGAGGGGGGGGAGGGTAGGAGGGAGTAGGGGGGGAAGAGAGGGTGGGTGGGCGTGGGGGGGGGGTTGGTTGTGAGTGGTAGGGGTGGGAGGGGTGGGGCGGGTGGTGTGTAGAGTGGGTGGTGGGGTGGGCCGGGGAGGGAGGGGGGGGGGGGAGTGGGGGGGTGTGGGGGGGGGGGGGAAGGAGGGGGGGGTGGCCGATGTGGGAGGTGGGGGGGGGGTGGGGCGGGGGGGGGAGGGGGGGGGCGAGGGGGGGGGGGAAGGGGGCGGGGGGCGGGGGGGGGGCGGGGGGGGGGGGCGCGAAGGGGGGCGTGGAGACGATCGTGAGCGGCGGGACGGGCGCGGGGCGCGGGAGGGCGGGGGCGGAGACAGCGGGCACGGACAGCGGACGCGTGGGAGTCGCGCAGGCGGAAGCACACGTTCAGGGACGTACAGACCGATGAACCATCGCGCCGCTTGAACAGTGGCGCAGATGAACCTGATACGTCAGGCAAAGAACTCAGGCACGGCT
>NZ_LXKA01000028.1 GCF_001645125.1 Paraburkholderia ginsengiterrae
ATACTGATGGTGGCAGTGGGAGAGCGGGTGGTTGGTCGGTAGGGTAGTGCGGTGGGATGTGGAGCAGGTTGGGTATAGGTGGCAGGGGAGTCAGGGGACTGGCATGCGCAACGGTCATGGGGCGGGCGACTGGCGCTAGAGTGGGCGGGTTGGTGCGTCGGAAGGCGGACGAGCGAGGGGGGCGAGGGCGGAGGTACGGGGGGGGCGTGGCGGAGGAGCGGGGGTGAGGCCGGGAGGGTGAGGGGGAGGTGGGGGAAGACTGGACGGGAGTGCAGGAGAGTGGTGGGAGGAGGGGGGAGATGGAGACAAGAGAAGGGGGGAGGTGGCAGGGCGGGGAGAAGGGGGGGGGGGAAAAGTAGGGGTAGAGTACGCAGGGGGGGCGTGGGGCGGCGGGGAGGGGGGGGGTGGGGCGGGGCGTGCGGAGCGGGGAGCAGGCGGCGGTTCGAGGAGAGTGGGGGTGCCGGCGGGCAGCGGGGGCGAGGGCGCGTCGCGGGAGGTCGCCGCCGGCTCAGTCTGTGCGAGGCGTGCGAGTGCGTGGGTCCGGGCGTTCGCGACGATCAGGGCTCGCATGGCATCGGACACGGGCATCGCCTGATGAACGCAGACGCGGCGCCGGTAGCCGATGCCGTGGCACGCCGGACAGCCGGTCGCGGTATAGGGCTGCCAGCCGTCGAGC
>NZ_LXKA01000029.1 GCF_001645125.1 Paraburkholderia ginsengiterrae
AGGTTAGGGCGGAAGAGTGGGGGGAGGCGGGAGCAGGGCACGCAGCGGCGGGGGGAGAGAGGGAGAGGCGGGATGGGGAGTTGGGGAAGCGAGTGAGGACGGGCAGCACCGGTAGGAACGAGACGGGTGGTTCGAGGGGGGATGGGAGGAGTGAGGCGGGGGTGAAAGATAGGACGAGTTCGTAAGGGCGGGACAGATAAGGAGGAATAGGACGAGGTAGAGAGCACGGAGTCGCGAGGGGGGAGGGGGGGGGCGAGGGGTTGGCGAGGGGGGGGGGGGTCAAAGCGCGAGAGCTGGGGTAGCGGGCGGGCGGGGGGGAGGCGGGGTAGAAGGGGGCGGGAGGGGAGTGGCGTGCGTAGGGTTGGACCGCGCGGGGGGGACTGCGGGGGCAGGAGGGCCAGGCGGGTCGCGACGTGGGGGGGGAGGGGCGCGCGCTGGGGGCGGGGAAGGAGGGCAGGGGGGAGAGGGTGTGGGAGGGCGATAGCGCCGCGGCGGACGACGTCGGCCGCGCGGTGCGGAGCGCGCGCGGCGGCTTGGGGGGATGGTCGGCGTTGAGCCTCGACGAGCGTTGCGGCGTGGTGGGCCGATTCGCGGCGGTCGGGACTGAACGCAAGGAAGCGCTGGCCGAAGCAATCGGCCGCGAAACCGGCAAGCCGCTGTGGGA
>NZ_LXKA01000030.1 GCF_001645125.1 Paraburkholderia ginsengiterrae
GGCCTGCGATCTCGAACCGCTTGCCGACCGGCACGGCACGCTGCGCGGGGCGCTGCGCCGCCCGCGCGCATCGCTGGCAGGCCGCGTCGAAGTGCGTGCGGCGAGCGTGCCGGCCGACCCTTTTCGCTTGATACAGCGCACCATCAACGAGACGCCCCTTGCCTATGCCGGCACGTTGACACGTTACGCTGCCCCGCCTTACGCCCTGTTGTCGTCTCCTACGGTCCTGGCTATCATGTCCGTCCACTGTGTCTCGTCATTCGATCCGCCCCCCGCGCTTCCCCCCCCCGCCGTCTGGATCAAGGACAGCTCCCTCCACCGCGCCAACCCGTCCACGATGCCCCAGCAACTCCCGGTTCCCCCGGCGTCCCCCGCCTCCTTCGCTGTCCCCCGCCCACCTCTCCCCCCCAGCTCCCCCCGCCGCCTTCTCCCGCAGGCTCCCCCCCCCACCCATTCTCACACCCCCGCCCCACCCCTCCGTCCGACCCTGCCCCCCCCTTCGCGCCTCCCTCCCTTTCCCCCCACCCGCTTCTTTTCCCTCCCCCTCTCTCCCCGCCACGCTCTCTCTCCCCCTTTCACACCTCCTCCCGCACTCGCTCTTCTCACCTGCCCGCACCCGCCCTCTGCCTCTCCCTATCACTTCCCACCCGCCTCCTCCCACTT
>NZ_LXKA01000031.1 GCF_001645125.1 Paraburkholderia ginsengiterrae
CGCTAAAGCCGTTGAGGCCGCGCGACCCCCCGCCTACCCCTCCACCACGGTCCGCGACTGCCCCTCGATGTTCCCGCTTGCTTCAATCTCCAGCCCGCGCCCGCCTCGCCGGGCCACCTCCTCGCCCAGCCGCTGTCCGAGCCACTACGCCCCCCGATATCCGCGCGCCCGTCTACTCGCCGCCTCAACCTTCCCCTCTCCACCCGCCCCCCCCGCCCGCCTGCCCAAACCCTCCGCCCCCCCAAACCCCCCTCCCCCCTCCACCCCCGACATCATCCGCCACCCCCTCTTCCCTTCCTTCCACTGCTCGCTGTGCATCCACTGCCAGCTCTTTCCCCCGCACCCACTCGACTCCCTGCCCCGCTGGGCTCCCCACCCCCCTCCCCTCTCGTCCGTCCGCCGCTTCCCCCCGCCCGCCCTGCTCTTCGCCCGCCCCCCACCGCTCTTCCCCCGCCCCGCAGCCTTCGGCCCGCCCCTCGTTCCCGGCGCCCCCGCCGCGCATCCCCTCCTGGCCACCTCCCTCACCAACCCCCCCACCCAGCTCCCACCGCCCTCACATCCCCAGACGCCCGCCCCCGCAGTCGTCCTCGTCTCCCTACCCTTACCGCCCGCGCTCCGTGAACCCACATCCCTGCACTCC
>NZ_LXKA01000032.1 GCF_001645125.1 Paraburkholderia ginsengiterrae
TTACCGCACCTTGCGTTTCGCTTCGCCGCTACGGCGCGATCGAAGCGTCCGACGTGCCCGACTTTCATCCGGTCCTGCTCTCGCTCGCCTGCGCCCTGGTGATCGCGGTTAACTGCTTCCCGCACCATCTCCACGCCCGCCCCCCCTCTCTCACTCCCGCCCTCTCGCCCCGCGATTACCCCCGCCTCGTCCACCACCCGCCTCTCGCTCTCGCTTTGCCGGCCCCCTCGCTTGCACCGCCACATCCCCCGTTTGTGCCCCTCCTCGCCCTCCCCCTCCGCTTCCATCGGCCGCTCCCTCCCGTCCCGCACCGACACGGCGCCCCCGCCGCCCACCACCTACCTGCGCCCCTTCTCACCCCCCCCCCCCCCGACCCTCCACACTGCGACCCTCGCGGTTCGCGTCTTCACCCGTCCCTTGCCCCGTACCACGCCTTGCCGTACCCTGAGCCTCGCTTCCGTTGGTCATGAGCGACCGACCACGCACCGCCCCGAGCGTCACTGTAGCCCGCCTGCTACCGTCCCCATGCACTGCAGCGTACTCACTCCGCCCACCCCGCCCGCCTGCAACCTCACGACTGTCCTCCGTGCCCCCCTCGTCCGCCCCTCTGTCCCTGTGCCTCCTGTCCTCGTT